>LNEP01000001.1 GCA_001464125.1 Betaproteobacteria bacterium Ga0077540
AGATTAGGATATTTATCGCCTGCTACTTTTACGCAGCAATACTATAAAAAATTGCTTGCGGCTTAACCCGTTCGACTCTTTGATTGACAGCATAGGTCATGTGGCCAATCGTGATAGCAATGATGTGGGTGTGATTGATACACGCACCCACAAGATTGTGAACAAAATCAATGTTGGCAAGCATCCATTTGGTGTGGCGCTATCTGGTAACGGCCAGTTTGTGTATGTGGTCAATGTGGAGAGCAATTCAGTCTCTGTTATTGATGTAAAACGGGATGTCGTCATCGCCACAGTGCCAGTCGGTGAGCACCCTTATTGTGTGACCACCAATTCGGATGGCTCAACCCTCTACGTGACCAACACCCATGAGGACACGGTTTCTGTGATTGATGCTAAAACCTATCAAGTGAAGCACGTTATCAAGGTGGGTGGCACGCCAGAAGGCATTGCTTACGACCACCAGCATCAACGTGTGTATGTAGCCAGTTGGATGGATAACGCACTGACTGTGATTGATGCCAAAACAAATCAAGTGATTAAAAGCATCCCTACGGGATCACAATCGCGTGCTTTTGGAGCTTTTATTGCAACACCTTCAATTCAATAATTCTTTTCAAGTATTTTTTCAAAACAGGAGTATGTATGCGTTTTCTCTCTCAATTAATATTTGCCGCTTGTTTTTTACCGTTAACGCTTTCAGCGGCCAATGCGCCTAGTCAACAAAAGGTGATTCGTGAAGTAGTGATTAAAGCAGATGCGGCCAAAGTATGGGCCGTGGTGAAAGAGTTTGGCGCGATTCACCAATGGCATCCTGTTGTAGAAAGCACCACCACAGAAACCAAAGCAGATGAGACTGGCACAGTATTGTTGCATCGCACGCTTACGCTCAAAGGTGGCGGTACTTTGTTAGAAAAGCAGACGATCAATTCTGACGAGGAAATGAAGTTGGAATATCGCATTGTAGAAGGTGTGTTGCCCGTCAGTGGTTATCGCGCCAATATGGTGGTGAAAGCGGGCCCCAATGCGGGCGAAACAACGGTGACTTGGACAGGCCGTTTCTACAATAAAGCAAACAAAGTGGATGCGCCAGCGGGTGAAGACAATGCAACGGCGGTGAAGGCAATTGAAGGCGTTTATGACGCAGGGTTGCCTAACCTTAAAAAAGTCATCGAGGCACAGTAAATATTGCTGACTGAATTTGAATAAAAATAGGAAGTAGATATGAAAAAAATATGGATAAGTTTAGCTATGCTCATGATGTTGCCAATAAGCGCTATCGCACATGGGCCAAGTGGTCAAAAGGTCGTCAAAGAATTTGAAGTAAACGCTGCACCAGCAAAAGTATGGACCTTGCTCAAAGACTTTGGCGCGATTCAACAATGGCATCCAGATGTGGTGAGTGTAAAAACGGAGACAAAAGCCGATGCCGATAGTGGCAAAGAAATGTTGCATCGGCTGGTGACACTCAAAGATGGCACGGCATTTTTAGAAAAGTTGCGTGAGGTGAATGACGCTGAGATGAAGTTGGATTACAAAATGGTGGATACACCTGAAAGCACGATTGCTGTGAGTAACTACCGAACCGTGGTGTTCGTGAAACAAGGCGCTACCTCCAACCAATCGATTGTCAGTTTGACCGCGCGCTTTTATAACAAAGCGAACACCATGGAAGCGCCACCTGGGGCAGATAATCCTGCTGCCAATAAGGCGATTAATGCGCTGTACGATGCAGCCGCGATGGGTAAGCTATTCGGGAATAAATCCCAGTCATTTCTGTGAGTTTTGGAGTATCCATCACGGGAGAAACGTTTGATACTGACAGTGCTCATTCGAGATTAAAACAATAAAGTTCGCAAACACTAAAAACTAGGCACATTCACCGCCTAGTTTTTTTTTAGCATCACCATTAGCTGCACAAGGAGATATATGAATAAAGCATTTCTACCAATGGCGCTTTCAGCCATCGTATCCACCGCCTTCGTTTCAACATTGTATGCCGCACCACTGGCGTATGTGCCTAACGAAAAAGATGGCAATGTTTCTGTGATTGATACAGAGACAGATAAAGTGATTTACCAACTACCCAACAAGGGCCGGTTTGGCAAAAAAATTCAGGCTGTTGCTATTCAGCCCGATGGTAAGAAACTTTATGTAGTCGTCAGAGATAAAAATGCAGTCGCTATTGTGAATTTAGAAACGCAGAAACAAGAAAGCTTAGTCAAAGTTGGCGATGAACCCGAAGGGATTAGCATTTCTCCAGATGGTAAAACGCTAGCAGCATGTTTAGAGGAAGAAAATGCGGTGTCGTTTGTGGATTTAGCCACCTCTAAACTCGCCCATACCACAAATACACAAGGGCGAAATCCTGAGCATTGTGAGTATTCTCCTGAGGGCAAATGGTTGTTAGCAAGCAATGAAGAAAGCGGCGATGTGGATGTCATTGACGTTGCGACACACAAATCCGTTCACCTAATTAAAGCGACTAAACACCCAAGAGGCATTGGGTTTTCACCTGACGGAAAGCTAGCCTATATTGCTAATGAAGCGGCCAACTTAGTCGAAGTAGTCTCCGTAGGCGATTGGGCTATATTGCATCGCATTCCTGTTGGTTTACGCTCCAATGGCATCAAGGTGTCGCATGATGGCAGCCGCGTCTATGTCAGTAATGGCGGTGATCACAATATTAGTGTGATTGACACAGCTAGCAACAAAGTGACCGCAACAATTCCAGTGGGCAAGCGTCCATGGAATATGGCGCTCACGCCTGATGGTAAAAAGTTATACGTCGCAAATGGTCGAAGCAATAGCGTATCTGCTATCGATACCGCAACATTAAAAGTCATCAAAGAAATCCCTGTTGGGCAATTGCCATGGGGCGTTGTCATTCAATAAATGCTAACAGACAGTCAGTCAGAAGTAGTGCAGTGCATTACTTCTGTTCTGCTGAATCAATGGCAATTAAGTCAAATCAAGTGCTTAACATAGCTAAGGTGCTCAAGAGTAGTGTGATTGCGCTTCTCTATTTTTCACATATTCCTGAGGTAATCGGCGCGCCAGTGATGGATCATTGGCCAGTCATACAACAGACTTTTTTTGCAGGCAGAACAGTACAACTGAATCCAGCCTATATTCAGATAGAGGCGCCTCTACAAGCCGAAGATGCGGCTGTCGTCCCTGTGGCGATACAGATAGATATTCCAGATGTGCACAATGTGCACATCGCGCGTATCTATCTTTTTACAGACGCAAATCCAATTGTGCACACCGCCACTTTTTCCCCTCAGCAACCAGTCCGTCAATTCAAGCTCGCTACACGTATTCGTTTAGAAAGTAATAGCCAATTTCGTGTGATTGTAGAAGATAGCCAAGGGCATTTATTCATGCATGCTGTCCCCATTAAAACGCCAGGCGGTGGATGTGGTGGAGGTCTCACGGCAGATGAAGCCATGCTGCGTGCAACTTCGGGTGAGATGAAGGTACAGCCGCATTGGCTAGCAGCGCCTGCTTTGCCCGAAATCTCGTTTTATATTAAGCACCCTATGCGTACTGGTTTTGAAAGAACGACGCAAGGCTATTATGCAAAGGCTTGGTATATCAATCACCTAGCATTTCAGTTGAATCAACAGGCGTTTTTACAGGCGGAGTTAGGGCCCGGTATTAGCGCAAACCCTTACATGCGCTTTGCATTAACAAGTATTGATTCAGCGGAGTTATTGGTAGAGGCCAAGGATAACGAGGGCAAAGTGTTTCATCAGTCATTTGTGATTGGTAAACAGCCTTAATTTAGTCTATTGGTCGGGATATTTTCCCTATCCCACCATTCAAAAAGTCTGTTCAATACAGCTTTGTATACCTCACCCATTCGACATCCATCACCATGAACTCAGATCAAGTATTAATCGATTGGCGCAACCGTGCGCTGATGCTAGAAAAAGAGCTCAATCAAATCATCTTAGGTTTATCTCCCGCGATTCGACTGCTATTGATTGCCATGTTTTCTAAAGGGCATGTGTTGCTGGAAGGCAATGTGGGCGTGGGCAAAACAACTTTATTACGTGCCGCAGCAAGAGGGTTGGGTGGCGGCTATCAACGGGTGGAGGGCACAATCGATTTAATGCCACAGGATTTGATTTATCACACCTATATTGATCCTGAAGGCAAACCTAAAGTAGAGCGCGGCCCCATTGTGGCGCAAGGTGAAAACTTATCTGTCTTCTTTTTTAATGAGATTAATCGTGCCAGACCGCAAGTGCATTCTTTGTTGTTACGTGTGATGGCGGAGCGCAGTGTCAGTGCGTTTAATCAAGAACATTACTTTCCCCATTTGCAAGTATTTGCAGACCGAAACGCGGTAGAACGTGATGAGACATTTGAATTGCCAGGCGCAGCTCGCGACCGCTTTTTAATGGAAATTGAAATTGCACCAAGCAATGATAGTGAAGTGCATAAAGCGCTGACATTTGATACACGCTTTCACGATACCGATACGTTAATTCATGGTGTGAGTCCAGGATTGTTGGATTTTAAAGCGCTAACCGCATTTGCCAGCCAGCTGCAACAAAGTGTTACGGCAAACGCATCGGCGCAAGACTATGTGGAGCATTTACGCAAAGCGACCCATCGACCTCAAGATTATGGTGTTGTGTTGCCAGATGTGGATATGGACGATTTGATGCTAGCAGGCATGGGGCCTCGAGGCAGTAGCATGCTGGTACGTGCTGCCAAAGTGTCTGCTTGGTTAGATGGACGTTTAAACTTAACGCCTGAAGACATTGCTGCCGTATTTCATCAGGTGGTTGCGCATCGTGTATTTTTCTCGCCTATTTATGAATTACAAAGAAGTTGGCTAGCAAAAGCCTACACGCAAGCCATATTAAGGCAAGTGCCAACGGCCTAGTCGAAGTGTGCACATGAAGCAACAGTGGATTGACTATCGCATTCAATGGAAACCAACGGGGCATCAATCAGGTGCCATGCGCGGCTTGTCTGCGGGCATTGGTGATCACCTGCGTGCGTTGGCGCTGTTGCGCGATTATCCAGACCCAAGGCGCTTAGATTTGAGGGCGAGCTTACGCGATCCATTTGAACGCCTATACGTGAGGGACACCTATCTAAATACCGCACTTAAATTAATTGTGCTGGTAGATGCTTCTGCCTCTATGGGCTATGTGGGAGCAGTCAATCGTTGGCAGGTCGCGCAAGACATTGCTGCACAATTGGCACTGTCTGCTTATCGCACTGGCGATGCATTTGGCCTGTATGTGGCTCACCAGTCGTTGATACGAGAAGGTACGTTGCCGCCCAGACTGAATCGCTCGGCATGGCATTGGATACAACAACGTTTTCATCACATCCAGCCGCAAGGCCATCGTATAGATGGCTTAATCCACGTCACATCGCAACTCCCCAGAAAGCGTAGTTTAGTGTTTTTGGTCTCCGACTTTGGATGGTCAGAAAGCGATATCAAAACCATGTTTAAAAAACTGAATCATCACGATGTGATTCCTATCGTGTTAGAAGATCCATTTGAAGTTACGCAAGCGCCTAAACAAGGCATGGCGATTTTGCAAGATGCAGAAACTGGGCAATCCAGATTTGTATGGATGCGTGCAGGGCTTATCCAATCGTTAGCACACAAACGATTGCAGCATCAGCAAATGTTGCAGCAACTCAGTCGCTTGTATGGCTACAAACCATTTTTAGTGCACGGCCAATTTAATCCGCTGGCTTTAACGCATTACTTTATGGAGCGCCACACATGAGGCGCTTCTATTATCTTTGTCTGATGGTATGGTTGCCTTACACTGCGTTTGGTAACACTGCATCCCCGTTTAACGTAGAAGTGGCCATGCGAGACAGTGGCTATCACTTGGGGGATTTTATTCATCAGACAATCACCTTTACCTTGCCTAAGGACGCCGATTTAGATGAAGAAAGTTTGCCGCTCACCGGCTATGTGAAACCATGGTTAGATTTATCAACATTAAGCTACAAGCAACAAGGTGACACGGTACAGTTGTTTCTGACTTGGCAGATTTTTGCCACGGTAGAGATTGCCCAAGCACTTAAAACGCCTGCATTGGTGTTAAAAACAAAAGCAAAACCTGCACAAGAGATACTTATCCCTGCGCAGTCTTTTTATTACTCTCCAGTCTTCCCCTATCCGCTAGCAGAAACAAAACGACAAAATGATTTGCCACCACTCGCATTCAATACGCAGACGCCATTGATTGGACTGATAGTGTTCAGCACTTTGGGTGTGCTGTTGACCTTGTGTTGGATGTGGCTAAAAGACTGGTTGCCTTGGTCAAAAAATCCAGGCCCAATTGCAAAGCTGGCAAAGTCAATGCGCCACCAAACTGTACAGACTATCGATGCCAAAGCGTTGCAAGCTATTTACCATGACCTTAATGCAACTGCAGGCGAAAGTTTGTTCCCGTCTAATTTGACTCAACTGTTCAATCAAGCCCCTTATTTGCTACCTTATCAACCCGAGGTGGAGCAATGCTTTGCCGTATGTTGGCGCGCAATGTATGGTGACCAGCCTTTAAGCCTTAGCCAAGGTGCAGTATCAAAAGAGCTTACGCTAGATTGGATTGCGAAGGCTGCCATTGCAGAGCGTTTGTTTTTAAGAAAAGCGTCACCTTTACCCACGCAACACGCGCTCATACTGAAATGAGTCCATTACATTTTTTAAAACCAGAGTTGTTATGGTTGCTGCCCTTGGCTGTATTGCCGCTACTCTCGCATGGTGTCAAACAATTTAGCTACCCAAGTTTGATGAATTGGCCCAAAGATGTAGCTTCACTCAATGTGCGTTGGGCAATCCGAGCAATCGCTGCATTGGTCATCATTAGCTTAGTGATTGCGGCTGCAGCACCGTTCACAGAAGGCGGTACAGAAAGCCGTATTGGGCTTGGGGCAGAAATTGTAGTCGTGCTAGACCGCAGCGGCAGTATGTCTGAGGGGTTAAAGGGGCGAGATTACAATCGACAGTCAGCAGAGGCTGGCGAGTCTGATGCGCATTTTTTAAGCAAGATTGAAGCAGCGCGCGCAGTATTATTAAAGTTCATGCAGCAGCGCCCCGCAGACACTTTTGGCATTGTGGCATTTAATGCATCTCCCATCAGTGTCGCATCCTTGTCTTCAGATCGCGCATTAGCAGAGGCCGCATTATTGAGCGCACAAAGCCAAAGCACAGGGTTTACCGCGCTTGGTCGTGCACTTGCCTTGGCTTTAGATTATTTTGAAGGCCGTCCTTATACTGCATCAAGATTAATTCTATTGGTCTCGGATGGTGACGCCGTGATAGAGGGCGAAGATCAAGAGATATTGAAGCAAGCGTTTATTCGCCAGCGCGCCAAATTGATGTGGATTTATGTGAGAGGGGAGCGTGAGCAAAGCATACTAGACACAGTCATCGCTGGGGATAATGAAATCATCACGGCTCAAGATATGGCTTATGCTGCGCGGCAGCAAATGGCTTCGATGCATCAAGTATTTTCGCAATTGGGCATGCCGTATCAGGCCTTTGAGGTCGATAGCGAACAAGGCCTGAACAAAGCAATTCAGGCGGTCAGCAACGCAACCAATCAACCCACACGCTACGAGTATCGTCTGCCAAGAAAACACTACGCCCACTACTTATATATGCTTGCGATTGTATTGATGGGGCTACTGGTGTGGATTAAACAGCAAGAAATCGTTGTCTGGCAATCATCTCCCTCTGGCAAGTCTAGGTAACGAGGTATGCATATCACACACCATCAACAACGGTTTTGGATTAAGCATTCGCAGACTGTACTAGCAGTTGCTGCTGTATTGAGTTTTTTGGCGGCACTTGTTTGTGCGCACGCATGGTGGCAAGCGCGCCAACTGAATATTGCCTATCAACATCACACCATAGTAAAGCAGCCGATTGCACTGCATGAGACGCAAAAGGCGTATAGCATTGGGTATTTGCAAGCCAAAAATGGGCAGCCAACACAAGCCATCAAATCACTCATGATTGCAGAAGCTTCAGACAATCCAGACATTCGGGTACGTGGGCAATCTGTATTTTGATAGTGCAATCGCTGCAGCGAATATTGCCAATGGTGGCGCTCACCAGCAGGCAGTGGCACATATTGAGTTGGCGAGAGAGGCTTATAAAGGGGCGTTGCGTATTAGGCCAGACATGCATGCGGCAAGGTTTAATTTAGAGTTGTTAGATAGACTTAGCCCAGAAAAACGTACGCAAGGCTGGGAAGCTGAGACCGATGGCGTGACGCTACAGCCATTTAAGCGCAACGGCACAGCCATGATGCGGGACAACAAGCGCAGAGGTTTGCCGTAATGCGTTTGACAAGTCAAGTGCTCAAACAACGGTCTTTGCGAAAAACTTTGGTGCATATGCGTCGCTGGATAATCCACGCATGGGGAAACGGTACGTTATGTCTGTTACTGGCGGCAGCCGCGTTGTTGCCTGTGTGGACATCGCCCACTACACAAATGCACAGCCAAGTACAAGACACGCTATTTGTGATTGATATCAGTGAAAGCATGAATGTGCAGGATGTGGATTATCCGCGTCCACACACCTCGCGTTTGCATTTAGCAAAAGAGACCGTAAGAGAATCCATGACCAGTTTGCCTTGTGGCTCTAAGGTTTCAATTGCCTTGTTTGCAGGGGATGAGTCAGTTGTGCTGTTTGAACCACTAGAAGTTTGCCGGCATTTTCCTGCGATTGAACAAGTCGTGGCTAGGCTAGAGACCAAAATGCGCTGGGTAGGGGATTCTTGGGTGGTCAGAGCGCTGGTCATGGGCATGAAAGAAGCGCAGAAACGCAAATTGAATATGGTCATGATTACCGATGGTGACGAAATGCCACACCATAGTGCGCCAAGAGTTTCAGACTTGCTGAATATCAAGGGCAAGGTAAACGGGTTGTTGGTAGGTGTGGGCGGCGAAGCCTTGCAACCTGTGCCTAAATTGAATGATCGACAACAAATTGTAGGCTACTGGACGCCAGAAGAGGCCGTCATAGAAGGCAATCACCCTAATTTATTGGCTTACGTAAAAGCGCTACAGCCAGGTGAGCGGGCTGCCGTTGGTGTACTGGAGGAAGTCGGTGAACATTTGTCAGCGCTTAATAAGCCGTTTTTAAAAGCAATTGCAGAGGCGAGTCAGTTTGATTTAATCTATATTCAACAGCCACAACAAGCGGTGCGCGCATTGAACAATACCAAGTTTCAGAAATCCGCGCTTGCAGAACGTGATGCCAGTTGGCTATTTGCGCTGGCTAGCATGGTGCTGTTTTTAACCGCTTGGTTTTGGCATCGTATTTTCCCGCAAACTTAATCGTGTTGTACGCGTATGCGCTCTACCAACACAATCTCGCAGGCGCCATCACCGCTATCATTGCGCACTCTAGAGGTGGCCCAAATAAACCCGTCCGCATCTTTAATATCTACTAAATAGCCCACCAGTTCAACCACATCGCCTTTTTTTACGTTGGCGATTGCATTCGCTATTTCTTCTGTATTCGGCACTAGGTGTAAGTTGGTACTGTTGAGCTCCAACTCTTTACGCGGTAGCGGGAACTCACTGACATTCCAATAGTAAAAACGATTGTTTTGTCTGACATTAATGTCTTTAATAATGCTGGGATCTGACATTGGCCCCCAGCCCACCACCATGTCGTATGGCGCAATGTCGGCGCGTTCATCCGCAAGGTAGTGGCGTTTAGACAGCACTAATCCGGTAATTTTGAACTCATCCGAATAGCCAATCTCGTACTTATTTCTTTTGTGCCACACATACTCTGCAAGTGCTTTTTGGTAAGGGATTTCGGGGACACGAATGCCTGTAGGCATTGCCGAGAATAAGGCGTGATGGCTTTGGTTTTTACGTGCATCGATTTGCAAACTAAAATCAATGACTTCTTGATTTTTTGGGCTTGGATTCGTATCAATGGTTTCTGCATGCACTTTGGTCATACAGGCAAGTACCAGTGGTATGCAGCGATATTTCAACGCATGGCTCCTGACATGGATACTATTGAATACGTTTGAATGGTCCCACGCAATCCTTAATATCTTCTGAGTCGCAAGAAACATATTGGTTGCCTGAAGGATGAAACATCACGAATTTATTGTATACGTCCCCAGTGTTGTCCTCGTAGCTTTCACCGCAATCTTTACCGCCGTTATCTTTCACAATAGACAGCTTGACCTTGTAAAATCCATTGTCGGTGGGTTTGTCTGCAATCTCATAACGTGCGATAGAAGTTTCCTCTCCGCTCGTAATATGGCCTGATTGCTCAATGCCAAAGATATAGATTTCTACGCAACTGTTTTTGATGTTGACCCATTCCCAAGTGCCTTGCAGTGGATTCGTATTAGACTCGTTAGCAAGCGCGCTACTTATGCCAGAGCCTATCGCAAGAAACGCTATCAAATAAACGTTTAAGCCGCGAAATAGCATCATGTCATTGTCCGTATCTAATCGTCATTGAAGATGCTATTAATTAATGATCGGTATAGATAAATCAAGTGCTTTTGAAAAGAAGGGAAAAAATCCCTAATTTTATTGGGAGCGGAGCTGTTAGGTACCAATTAAATATTACTTATACACTTTAAGTCTGTTGATAGCAGAACCAACAGACTTAAAATCTCTCGACTTTACGGTCGTGCCGGTTCGATTCCGGCCCCGGGCACCAGCAAAATATCCACAACATTTCAGCTATTTTAATTACACCCCTTTCCATACATGCCTATGGCTTGAATTTGTAAAAGTTGGGCGGTATAGTCAACCCATGTCAATTGGAGGTTATTTGATGCGGCTGATTGTTTTTTTATGGATAACAACACTGTTGCACGCGCCTGTCTTCGCGCAGGATGCAGACTCATTAAGTTGCGCGACTTGTGCATCATGTAATAATAATTGCCCACAAGACTTTCTAAGCCGCGGTTCGATCATTGATGATTTGTCTATGATCCGCAGAATAGATGACTTGAGTTTTACGCAACAGCGCAATGAACTGACCTTCAGTAAAATCAATGTGCCACTTTCCCGTGGTGATTACACAAACAATCTATCTATGCGCCGCTATGATGATGTGTTGAGCCACGGTGCCTATACCCAAGAGTTGTCATTTAGTAAAAAAAGAGACGATTTATCGCGCGGTGCATACACTGCGGATTTGTCTTTTGGTAAGCCCACTGGAATGCTTACCCGTGGTGAATATTCCAAAGACTTAAGTATGCGTAGGGTGAATGATGACTTGCGCCGCGGCAAAGATACTGAGCCACTCAGCCGCTGCGATTAATTAATCATCATCTTCAATCGTCATATTGGGAATGTGGTTAAAGGCAATACGCATCGGCGCGTCTTTTAGTGCATGATGCGCGCCTGCAAAATACACCGTGTTTTTCCCATATTTTAAATTCAGCACATCCAACGCTTTGTTCAGCTTTTTCTCGGTGTCTGTTGGTTTGGGCGCAAATAAATCATAGGCAGCTTCATCGGCATTGGTGAGGCCACTAAAGTTAACACCTACCGCAATTGGCTCAACGCCGTGCATAGGCAATGCTAGCCATAATGTCTCTAAGGCTTGAATAAGCGTGAGTGTGCTATCTGTAGCAGAAATAGCGCTCTCATTATAAAAGCTTGGTTGATTGCGTAGCTTTACTTTGATGCTAATGCGCGTGGTGAGTAATCCGTAACTACGCATACGCATCGCCGCTTTTTGTAGCAAACGATGTAATACCGCTTTAGCGCCTGCGAGGTTACGCTGTTCTGGTGGAAGCACATGCGAATGCCCCAAGCTGCTACGTGCATTTTTTACGTAGAAGGGCTCTATACCACGCAGCTTGTCGTAATAACGTTCGCCTTCTATACTGCCCCAGGCGCTTCTTAATTGATCGCGGTTGAGTGCATACAATTGCTCAACAGTTGTGATTTTATAGCGCTTGAGCCGCTCTTCCATTTGGCGACCAATGCCATTCAAATCTCGCAATTTCAATGCGAATAATTTGTGCGGAATGTCGCACGCTTCAATCACCACACAGCCATCTGGTTTTTGCATGTTGGATGCTGTTTTAGCCAAGAAAGTATTGGGTGCAATGCCAATGGAACACAAAATGTGCGGGTATTGTTTGTAAACGGCTTGCTTGATGTTCGCGGCAAGTTTGAGCGCGTTTTCTTTGACGCGTTGGCTGCCAGTCAACTTACACACCATCTCGTCGATAGATAAGACTTTTTCAACGTGGGTACAGCTTTCCACAATCTCAATGAGCTTATGGTGATGCTCTACATACAGAGGAGGGCGCGCCTCCACAAAGATAATGTCTTTGCACAGCTTGCGTGCATCGCGCACACCTGTACCGGTTTTAATACCAAAGGCTTTGGCCTCATAACTGGCAGCAATGCAGCAAGTCGTTTCTGCCATCACTGCCAGTATGCCAATAGGTTTGCCGCGTAGCTCTGGCTGTAATTGCTGTTCTACAGAAGCAAAGTAAGAGTTGAAATCAACATATAGCGCGTTTAGCAATCTGATATCACTACCTTAAATAGCTTTCCATGTGCCATTGCCAGTCATGCAAGCGCGCTCGCTAAAAGAATCATCTCTGCCTTTGCCACTGATATACACATTGTAATCACGGCATTTTTTGCCACCTTGGGTAAAGCCTGAGAGTGGAGTTACGCGATAGTTCAGGCCAGTGTTTGGGTTCATCCAACGCACAGTTTGACGATCGTGTGCCAACTCTAACGCGTGACCAATACAACCACGGTCGTTGTCGTCAATTTGTTTACCTACTTGGTTGCCAATCACAGCCCCAATTACGCTACCTAAAATTACCGCAATCACTTTTTGGTCGCCTTTAGCGACAGATGCGCCGACTGCGCCACCCACCACGCCACCTAATACGGTACCTACAGCTTGCCAGTTACATTCACCGCTGATAATGCCGTAATCGCGCCCCCATTGTCTGCCAGAATAGCCCACATAATAAGGGTCATGTTTTTTGCGCCAGCCGTGCGCCGGTGCCCAAGGTGGCGGTGCCGCTTGGCTTACAGGAATAAACGGCAACACAAAAGAAAGTAGAACCAAACGCGCAATCCATTGTTTAATATGCATAGTAAACTCCTTGTGATAAAGGTGATATTTTAGTCTTGTTTTACAAGATTCGCGCAAGCGTTTTTAAGGGAGATTGGGAATGAACAACGAACAAATTGCAATTTTTGCAGGCGGTTGTTTTTGGTGTACAGAACCCGTATTTACACAGTTAAAAGGCGTTAGCAAAGTGGTATCTGGCTATATTGGTGGCCATACTTTAAACCCAACCTACAAAGATATATGCAATGGTGATACCGGGCATGCCGAGGCGATTGAGATTCACTACAACGCTGCCGAAATTAGCTATGGCCAATTGTTAGAAGTATTTTTGGTAGCGCACGATCCCACCACCCCAAACCGCCAAGGCAATGACATTGGTACGCAATATCGCTCAGCCGTTTTTTATTTGGATGATGCGCAGCGTGAGAGTGCCAAGCAGATTATTCAAGAGTTTGACGAGAGGCATATCTATAACGCGCCGATTGTGACAGAGGTGGTGCCTGCCACTACCTTTTACCCAGCCGAGGACTATCACCAATATTATTTTGCTAAGAACCCAAGTCAGCCTTACTGCTTAGCAGTAGCGGCGCCTAAAGCGGCCAAGATACGCCAGAAATATGCGCAGTTGATTAAAGAGTAATCTTTAAGTGCGTGGCTACTTATTGTGCTCGTCGGCAGAAAAAATGCTTTTGTTGACCCACTGTCTGCGCCAAAAAATCAGCAACATGATGTTGGCAATGCTAAACATCAAGCCCATCGCCCACCAAAACCCATCATGGTGTTTTAGCCAAGGCATATAGTCAAAGTTCATCCCAAATACGCCAGTAATGAGTGTGGCCGGCATAAATAACATGGTTACCACAGTCAACGCACGCAATTCTAAATTCACGCGCTGGCTCATGCTCGCCATGTAAATATCCATCATGCCCACTAATGAATCGCGAATCGATTCCAGCGATTCAATAAAGCTAATGGTGTGGTCGTACACATCTCGCAAGTAGGGCAGTGTGGCAGGTTTAAACAAGCCTTTCTCGTTTCTAATCAATACATTCAGCACTTCGCGCAACGGCCACACCGCGCGCCGTAACTCAATACTCACATGCTTAAGTTGATGAATATTTTGTAAATCAGAATTGCTGGGGCGCGTTAAAATCTGCTGTTCCAAATTCTCGCTGGCTTCGCTCACGCCTTCTAGCACATGAAAATATCTGTCCACCACGCTATCAAGCAACGCATAGGCTAAGTAATCCACACCCAGCGCGCGAATCTGCGCCTTACTGGCACGCAGGCGCTCACGCACGGGCTCAAATGCACCGGTTGAACGCTCTTGAAACGTCAGCAAAAAGTTCTCACCCAGCACCATGCTAATTTGCTCAGAACTAGCCGACATAGTCTCAACATCGTAATAAAAATGGCGCGTTTCTAAAAATAGATAGCCATCAAACTCATCCACTTTCGGGCGCTGCTCGGTGTTTAAAATATCCTCCAACACCAAGGGGTGCAGGTTAAAGTGCTCCCCCATGCGCTTCACCAAATTAATATCATGCACGCCATGCATATTCAGCCACAGCTTTTTACTGGGGTCGGGGATAAAGTTAGCTAAATCCTCTTCAGTAAGCACACACTCTTCCAGCGTATCAGCGGTGTACACCATTTTAGAAATACGCGGCTTGTTGGTAACAGTAGCCTCTGTGTTGCCGATATAGACCAATGAGCCAGGCGGCATGCCGATTTTTTTAGAGAGCTTTTTAAGCTTATGGGAGCGTGATTTTTTCATGGTGATAGCCTAACTAAAATTAATCGGTCTGGCTAGCCCGAATGCTTTAGATCGCTTGGACTGATTCACCCGTGGCAAAAAATGCACCACCAGCAACATGGTGGATGGTACGTAGGTCGTCGTAACCCTCAAAATGCCAACGCCCATCACTAAATACGCGTTCGTCTGCATAGGCGGCGATGACTTCTGCAATAAATAAATCATAGGTGTTTTGGTTATGCGGCTCGGGGATGATTTTACATTCCAGCCAAGCCACACAGCCTTCCACCAGCGGCGCGCTTATCTGTTGGGCAGCAAAAGTGGAGATATTATATTGCGCAAATTTATCAGTGGTCATATCGCGCCCGGAGCAAGAACCTACCTGCTTTACCATGTTTTTCTGCGCCACACAGGGCAGGTTAATGGCAAACGTGCCAGATGCTTCAATCAATTCACGCGTATACGTGTTTTTATCAATCACCACCGTTACTTTTGGTGGATCAAAATCTAGGGCGCATGCCCATGCCGCCGCCATAATATTATGTTTGTTGTTGTGGGAAGAAGTAATCAGCGTGGTGGGGCCGTGGTTTAGGAGGCGGTAGGCTTTGCTGAGTGTTAAAGACTTAACCATAAATTCTGAGGAGCTTTAGGATTTGTTAATCAGCGCCAGAAACTCACTTTCATTTAGTATTCGAATTTTATGACCCTCAGTAATATACTTTTCAGCAGTTAAATAACTATTACTATTTGGTTTACCTTTAAGTTTCTTAGGGTCTTGTGAGCCAGCAATCAATAAAGTCACTTTTTTTGAAATGCCAGGTGCTAAATCTGCCCCATAGTTTACCGCCAAATTTTTAGCTGTATCCTCACTCATGCTTGGTAATGTACCAGTAAATAAGACGACTTCACCATTAAGAGCGCTTCCTAAAGCCCCTTTTGAAATAATCTTTTCACTTTGTTGGGATTTTTTTTTCAGATTTGGTTGATAGGTTTTCTCTATTAAATCATCAAAATGTAAGTTTGACTCTTTAATTGCTTCTAATAATATTTGCGCACATGCTTTCGCATCTTCCAATGCGTGATGATGTTTAAACTGAAACCCAATTTTTTCACATAAAGTTGATAGCTTATGATTATCATATTCAGGCCAAATATTTTTAGCTATATTGCAGGTATCAATCCAATTAACAATATTCAACTGAAGGTTATACTTTTTGAATGCTTTTTCAATTGCATCTTTATCAAAGCCACTACCACTATGGTAAACACATACTGCTCCTTCCATAAAGTAGCACAACTTATCAAAAACCTCGTAAAATTTAGGCTCATTTATTACATCTTGTTCGCGAATTTTATGTTTATAGATGCACATAGGTTCAAATTCGGCTTCTGGATTTATGTATGAAACCCATTCATCAACCAATATGCCATTAGAAAATTTAGCAATACCTATTTGGCAGATTGCCCTTTTCGAATTAGCAGTTTCTACATCAATCGCTACAAAATTCATTTTTATTATTCCTCATTTTGCGCTTCTAAACTCAATAAGTGTTGTGTAAAAACTACTTTCACGTTTGTTCTTGAGCAAACCAGAGAAACATCTTGTTCAGAATCAATATTTAAATCTTCGAATCGTAAACCTTGCCACATTGCAAGATAAAACAGAGAACCAAGTTTTTCGCCTTTTATTGCTTTTTCTAAACCACCCCTCCAAGGTAAAACGGGGAGCTCATTATTCAAGCATTTTTTTGCTAGTTCTGGGTTTTCTAAGCTTTTCTTTCTTCCAGTTTCCCAACTAATGATTAAACCATTATCTTTATCTTTCCACATTTCTTCCCATGTAGGACCAGTTCTAATAGGTTCGCTTATTGAGCGGAAAACTTTAGTCATAATATGCTCGTATATTTCCTTTTATTTTTTCGGTTTCTATATAGCTGTTAAATAATTTACTTCTGCCAAGCATCCCTCAATGTCACCGTTCTATTAAACACTGGCTTGCCTGCCACGCTATCTTTTCTATCAGCCACAAAGTAGCCATGGCGTTCAAATTGAAAGCTCTCAGCGGGTTTGGCTTCTTTTAAGCCAGCCTCTAATTGCGCGGTAATGGTGGTGACGGAGTTTGGATTGATATCCTCCAAAAAGTCTTTGTCTCCACTGCCTGGGTGCGGGTCTTTAAACAAGCGGTCGTACATTCTAATGTCGGCTTCGTACGCGTGCGCGGCGCTTACCCAGTGGATATTGCCTTTGACCTTGACGCTATCGGAGCCCGGTGTGCCGGATTTGGTGTCTGGTAGGTATTCGCAATGCACCACGGTTACATTGCCTTGCGCGTCTTTTTCACAGCCCGTGCATTTAACCACATAGCCATAACGCAGGCGCACCATATTGCCGGGGAATAGCCTGAAATAGCCTTTAGATGGCTCTTCCATAAAGTCTTCGCGCTCAATCCATAGTTCTTTGGAGAGTTGTACGGTGCGTTTGCCTAGCTCTGGTTTGAGAGGGTGGTTAGGTGCAAAGCAATCCTCACTCTGGCCTTCTGGGTAGTTATCAATCACCAGTTTAATCGGGTCAAGTACGGCAATGCGGCGCTCTGCATCTATATTCAGCACTTCGCGCATGCAGTCTTCTAGTATGGTGTATTCAATCCATGAGTCTGCCTTGCTCACCCCAATGCGGTCGGTAAATAATTTAAAGCCTGCTGGGGTGTAACCACGGCGGCGCGCACCTGCCAGCGTAGGCAAGCGTGGGTCATCCCAGCCGCTTACGTGTTTTTCTTCTACCAGTTGAATCAGTTTACGTTTAGAGAGCACCACATAGGTAAGGTTTAAACGTGCAAATTCGTATTGGTGCGGCACTGGGTTAGCAAGTAAACCAGCTTCCACCAAGCGTTCCATCAGCCAATCGTAGAATGGGCGTTGGTCTTCAAACTCCAACGTGCAAATCGAGTGGGTGATTTGCTCCAGCGCATCTTCAATCGGGTGTGCAAAGGTGTACATGGGGTAAATGCACCATGTATCGCCCGTGTTGTGATGATGCGCACGGCGGATACGGTAAATGGCAGGGTCACGCATATTGATGTTGGGCGATGCCATGTCAATTTTGGCGCGCAGTACCAAGCTACCATCAGCATGTTTGCCATCGCGCATTTCGCGGAACAGCGTTATGTTTTCTTCCACACTGCGGTTGCGGTAAGGCGAGTCTTTGCCAGCCTCAGTCAGGGTGCCACGGTTAATACGCATCTCATCTGCGGTTTGAGAGTCCACATAAGCATGGCCATGTGTAATCAGCGCTTCGGCAGATTGGTACATAAAATCAAAATAATCTGAGGCAAAGTAGAGGTTATTTTCATTGCCGTTTTCCCAGTCAAACCCTAACCAGCTCACCATCTCAGAAATGCTGTCTACGTATTCTTGGCTTTCTTTTTCTGGGTTGGTGTCATCAAAGCGCAAATGGCAAATGCCTTCGTAATCACGTGCTAAACCAAAGTTTAAAAAAATGGATTTAGCGTGGCCGATATGCAAATAGCCATTGGGCTCGGGCGGGAAGCGTGTGCGAATTTTTGCAACGTCTACTTGGCCAGCTTTTTGATGGTCAGCGCCACCGGGACTACCCGCCCATTTTTTGGTGGCAAATTTGTTTTCTGCTAAATCGCGCTCGATAATGCCTCGGATGAAGTTGGAGCCGGACGGGATGTTTTCTTTTTCTGCTGACATAATGAGTTCTAGTTAAATTTTTAACTATTTTACACCCATGCAGGCATGCATTAAATAAAATCAGCATTAGATTGGATGCCGCTGCCATAATTTACGCAGAAGCGCTGTGCTACACTTCTGTCATTCACTATGAGCAAACTTACTTTCCCAATTTTACAGCGCTTGGCCGATGGACAGTTCCATTCTGGCGAGGTGCTGGCGCAGCATTTCAATGTATCGCGCGCTACGATTTTTAATGCGTTGGCGCATGCACAATCGTTGGGTATTGCTTTGTTCTCGGTACGTGGGCGTGGTTATAAGCTGCCGCATCCTGTGGAATGGCTGGATCACCCGCAAGTGCTGCAAGCCATTGGCGAGCAGCGTGAGTGGTTTAAAGTACTCATTTTGGATGAGGTGACTTCTACCAATACCTATTTGATGCAACAAGCGGCCAAAGGCGCGGCGCATGTTACGTGCGTGGCAGCGCATATGCAAACGCAAGGCAAGGGCAGACGTGGCCGCACTTGGGTGTCGCAACTGGGAGCGAGCCTCACGTTTTCACTGCTGTGGCGCTTCCAATGTGGCGCTTTTGCGCTGTCCGGTTTAAGTTTGGCAGTGGGTGTGGCGTTGATTCGTACCTTTCATCAATTGGGCCTGTCTGAGGTGCAATTGAAATGGCCGAATGATGTATTAGTGAATGGCAAAAAGTTAGCTGGCATTTTGATTGAGCTACAAGGCGATATGGAGGGACCCAGTGCCGCGGTGATTGGCGTGGGGATTAATTTAAACTTGCCAAAATCGATACTGGATAGCATAGACCAACCAGCCACAGATGTAGCGAGTTTGAGCGGTGTGCCGATGAGCCCTAGTAAAATATTGGGCTTGGCGCTTAAGCATATGAGTGATTGCTTGCAACTGTTTGAACAGCAAGGTTTCTTGGGTTTACGCGATGAGTGGTTAAGCTATCATGCTTATCAACAGCAGGCTGTGCGTATGTTAATGCCCAATGGTACCGAGACAGCAGGCATCGTGAAGGGTGTGGCCGAGGATGGTATTTTATTGGTAGAAACCGCTTTTGGGTTGCAGCGCTTTTCTGCGGGTGAAATTAGTTTGAGGAGTGCATCATGATTTTATTGGTGGATGTGGGGAATACCCGTACAAAATGGGTGTTAGCAGAAAATAACCACATGTTGACAGAAATTGACGTCTGTTTGAATCAAGATGTTGCTAGTTCTACCATTGCTAGCCTAGCTGAAGTGGTGCATAAGGTGAGCATTGCCAACGTAGCGGGTGAGGCGATGGCACAAACCTTAACGAATGTGATGCAAGCTATAGAAGTGCCCGTGACCATGGTGCAGACTGCTCAAGAAGCCTGTGGTGTACGCAATGGTTACGATTACCCTGAAACCTTGGGGGTGGATAGGTGGTTATCGCTGATTGCCGCTTACGATAAACAAAAAGCGAGTTGTTTGGTGATAAATGCAGGGACTGCCGTGACGATTGATGCATTGAGTGTGCCTAAAAGCGCTAATCACGCTAATTTTATGGGTGGGCTAATTATGCCGGGCGTGGGGGTGATGTTGCGTACATTGGCAAATAATACAGCGCAGCTGAGTGTGGGCGAGGGTAGCGTGATGGATTTCCCCACCAATACGCAGGACGCCATGCACACTGGCTGTTTGATTGCAGTGATTGGCGCCATTCAGCGGCAGTGGCAATTGTTGCAAGCATTGGATCTGCAAGTGCCAGCTATTTTGCTGAGTGGAGGGGATGCAGAAATGCTGATAAAACATTTGCCAGCCGATTTGGCAGAAAAGACGATTATTGTGGATAATTTGGTTTTACGTGGATTGATGTGCATGGAAAGAGAAGTGGCATGAGAGTGTTAGCGTGGGGTTTGCTAGTGGTCAATGTACTGGCGTTTGTTTATTTTAATATTGATGTGATTGCCCCTCCTCAGCCATCCGCGATTAAGCCAGATATACAGCCGGAAAAAATGAAAGTGCTGACACCTGCCGAAGTGGAAACCATGCCTAAGCGGCAAGAAGTAGTCAGCGCTACCCCAGCATCTACAGCCGCACCAGTGGCGAATGAGGCGACCGCCTGTTACGAGTGGGGAATTTTTGAGCCTGCTAAGCTGAACGATGTGGTAACCGTAGTGAATGCATTATCCATTAAACACCAAGTGGTACAGCAATCCTCACAAGAGGCAGTGCGCTATTGGGTATATAAACCGCCTTTGCCGAGCGATGCTGCTGCGCAGGAAAAAGCAGAAGAGCTTAAAACCTTAGGCATTGAGGATTTTTTTGTAGTTCAAGAGCCAAAATGGCGTAATGCCATCTCGTTTGGTGTGTTTAGAGACGAGCAATTGGCGACTAACTTAGTGAATGATCTACGTCACCGCGGCGTACGTGAGGTGGTGAAGTCTGTACGCAACCAAGGGAATGGCCACTCCACACTGGTGTTGCAGGGTGTGACGCATACTCTATTGGGGCAACTTAAAAAGAATCAGCCAGACTTTCCTGGTACCGCGATTAAAGAGGCTGCTTGCCCGAGTACCTAGCGTTTAATCAGCGCTATCTGCCGGAAATAATTTGCCGGGGTTGAGAATATTATTCGGGTCAAATGTCAGTTTGACCTGTTTCATCAGTTGCATCGTCACCGCATCAATCTCGCGCGATACAAATGGGCGCTTTGCCATGCCTACGCCATGCTCGCCAGAGAGTGTGCCCTGTAATGAAAGTACCAAGCTAAACACTTCATCCAAACAGGCATAAGCACGCTGCATTTCTTCCGGATTATCAGGGTTTACTAATAAATTGACATGGATATTGCCATTGCCTGCGTGCCCAAAATTGACATTGCTGATTTGATATTGCGCGCTCAATTTTTCTAAGCCTGTCAGCAACTCTGGTAGGTGTGAAACGGGTACTGCAATGTCTTCGTTAATCTTTTTAGGGGCGATGTCTTTCAGCAGCGGTGAAAGCGCTTTGCGAGCCGCCCATAATGCTTTGGTGTCGTGCGCTGGTTTGGCTTCAATCAAGCCTTCTACTTGGCAGGCTTGTAATATGGCTTCAGTGGCTTCGATAATCTCTTGTTGGCTGCCATCCACCTCAATCATTAGGTAAGCCTTGGCGTTTTCTGGCAACAGGTTTTTGTGTTTGTTGCGGATAAGATTGAGTGCACCGTTATCCAAAAACTCTAAGGCGCTAGGTGTATAAGGTTGCGCCATAATGGCGGCAATGGCTTTTGCACAACTATAGGTATCAACAAACTCTGCGGTAAGTCCACCTGTATGTTTGGGTAAGGGGGTGAG
Source organism: Betaproteobacteria bacterium Ga0077540 (assembly GCA_001464125.1). Taxonomy (GTDB): domain Bacteria; phylum Pseudomonadota; class Gammaproteobacteria; order Burkholderiales; family Methylophilaceae; genus Methylophilus. The sequence continues at coordinate 21,864 of LNEP01000001.1, forward strand.
TTTTAATGTGGCTTCTGTCACTACTGCTAAAGTGCCTTCGGAGCCAATAATCAAGCGGGTGAGGTCATAGCCGACCACGCCTTTGCTGGTATAACAGCCAGTACGAATAATATCGCCTTTGCCTGTTACTGCTTTTAACCCCAGCACATGGTCGCGCGTCACGCCATATTTAACGGCATGTGGCCCAGCAGCACAGGTAGCCAAGTTGCCACCAATGCTGCAATACGCGGCGCTAGATGGATCAGGTGGCCAGAAAAAGCCAGCGGATTTAACAGCGTCTTGCAACGTTTGGTTGAGCACACCAGGTTCGACAATCGCCATGCGATTATCACCGTCGACACTGATGATATTAGTCATGCGTTCGAGTGACATGACTACACCACCAATCTCTGGCACGCTACCGCCTGCTGTGCCAGTGCCGCGGCCACGTGGAATTACTGGGATTTTGAATTGATTACATAGTTGGATGACACTAGAGACTTCTCCTGCATTGAGCGGAAACACCACAGCGATTGGGCTGTGGTAGTTGCGCGAGTTGTCGTAAGCGTAGGCAAAACAATCGACAGGGTCGGTAAAGACCCTGTCTGTTGGGAGTAACTTTTGCAGACCTCTTATTAAGTCTTGGTTACTCATCAATCATTAACGCTTTTTAGGGGGCAACATGTCGGTAATCGTGCCTTCTTTGACTTCAGCCGCAAAGCAAACAGTCTCAGACAGTGTTGGGTGCGCATGTATGGTCAACCCTAAATCATGGGCATCTGCACCCATTTCAATCGCTAAAACCGCTTCGGCTAATAATTCACCTGCATTCACACCTACAATGCCAGCACCAATCACACGATGCGTTTCTTTGTCGAATATCAGCTTGGTGGTGCCCTCAGTACGTGCGACAGAAATTGCACGTCCGCTGGCTGCCCATGGGAAGCTAGCTTTTTCAATCTCAATACCTTTAGCTTTGGCTTCGGTTTCTGTCATTCCCACCCATGCAATTTCTGGATCGGTATAGGCCACGGATGGAATCACAGAAGCCACAAACTCTGTTTTATGCCCAGCAATCACTTCCGCTGCTACTTTGCCCTCATGCGTGGCTTTGTGCGCCAACATAGGCTGGCCGACGATATCGCCAATCGCAAAAATGTGCGGTACATTGGTGCGCATTTGTTTATCTACGGCAATAAAGCCACGGTCATCCACCGCAACACCAGCATTTTCAGCACCAATCAGTTTGCCATTGGGGCGACGACCAATTGAAACCAATACGCGGTCGTAAATTTGTGGCTCTTTAGGCGCATCTTCACCTTCAAAGCTCACATGAATGCCATCTGGTTTAGCCTCCATTTTGGCCACTTTGGTAGACAGCATGATGCTCTCAAAGCGTTTCTCCATGCGTTTTTGCAATGGACGCACCAAATCACGGTCGCAACCAGTAATCAGGCCATCCATAAACTCCACTACGCTCACTTTTGAACCTAATGCGTCATACACGGTGCCCATTTCTAAGCCGATAATGCCGCCACCAATCACCAGTAAGCGTTTTGGTACATCGGCCAAGGCCAAGGCGCCAGTTGAGTCCATAATGCGCTCATCGTCTGGTGCACCGGGGAATTTTGTGGCTTGTGAGCCAGCCGCGATAATGGCGTTTTCAAACCCTACAGAAGTCACTTTGCCATCGGCTGCGGTGACTTCAACTTGGTGCGAGCTGGTGAACTTACCTACGCCTTGTATTACGGACACGCCACGTTGTTTGGCCATTGCTGATAAACCACCAGTGAGCTTACCCACTACATCATTGGCTTTCCAATTGCGCAGTTGATCTAAATCTACATTGGGTTTGCCAAACGATACGCCGTGATGCGCAGTTTCTTCCGCTTCGGTAATGACCTTGGCTGTGTGTAGCAGGGCTTTAGATGGAATACATCCTACGTTTAAACACACTCCGCCAAGCGTTGAGTAGCGTTCAATCAATACAACCTTTAAGCCTAAATCGGCAGCACGGAAAGCTGCGGTATAGCCACCAGGGCCAGAGCCAAGGACTACTAGCTGTGTAGAGATGTCATTGCTGCCAGTTGCAACTGCAGGCGTTGGAGCAACAGCAGGTGTTGGCGTTGCTGCTACTGGGGCAGCGGTAGGGGCTTGTGTTTTAGCTTCGGCGGGCGCAGTAGCAGCGGCTTCTGCTTCTAGCAATAGAATTAATGTACCCTTGGCAACTTTATCGCCTACTGCAATTTTGACTTCTTTCACCGTACCTGCATGTGATGAGGGGATGTCCATTGAAGCTTTATCAGACTCAACCGTAATGAGCGAATCCTCTTTGGCGATTGTGTCGCCAGCTTTAATGTGCACCTCAATAACATCAACGCTGTCAAAGTTGCCGATATCTGGCACTAACACTTCTACTAACTGACTCATGTGAACCTTTATATCAAAATAACTGATGTTATTTTAGCATTAAAACGGCGGGTCTCAGGTCTGAGTCTTACTGGTTAGCTCATGTTTTTATAGAAGATTTAGCGCTTAACCATCCAACCCATCAACACGTGGCTTAATTAGAATGGCTGCATAGGTCATCACAAATAGCATAAGCGCCAGACACCAAATAATGCCCGAGATTACCAACCAAGTTTGATACAAATCTGGCATCCACATAGGCAAAAACACACGGAAAATGACTGCGGCTATAATCAAGCCAAATATCCATGACACTATGTTGGGTGGGTTGCGTATATCTCGTCCAGTATGACCTAAACTCACTCTTGCCATCATGGCCACTGTCATCAAACCAATGCCGCCTATGGTGAATACATGTAGTCCCCAGGTATAAGGATAGGCAAGGATTGTTTGTAGTGCTGTGAATAAAAATCCAATATTAATCAGCCACATGGCACTGTATAGGCTCCACAGCAACGGTACTTTCCAGATGCCGGATGTATGCCAATAAGCTAGGCGGTAGCTATTGAGTATAAAGATGAGCGCGCAACTGATTGCACCAAGCATGGGCAAGGTGGCTAGCAAGCTGACTAGCCAACCTATAAATGCAAGCATGATGCTGATGTCTACCCATTTGGATTGCTTAAGTTTGATGGGGTAGCCCACGCCGCGCTCAATAAAAAAGGGAATGACTCTGCGCCCGATCATTAAAATTAAACTGAGCATGAGCACAATGGCTATCCATTGCGAGAGCATCACGCCTGATGCAAATACTTTTAAAGCGCCTAGATAAAACAGTAAGTTGCCGGTGAGCAGCAGCGTTAGCTTGGTAACCACGGCCAACTGTGCCCACTGTTTGGATTTGATAATGGGCATAGCGACTGCGGCTACCAACCACAAGCCAAACCCGATATCTAGGCACATGGCGAGTAGAGTGAAAGCGTGGTCTGGCAATAAATTGATGAGTCTTGCTAGTAGCCAACTGCTAAACAGCAGAGCTAGTGGCAGTTTTGTTGGTGTAGGCAGATTAGTCCAGTTTCTAACTGCCGTGAGCAAAAAGCCCGCTATGATAGCCATGCCATAGCCGTATAGCATCTCGTGTGCATGCCACTGACTGGCTGAAATATGAGATGTTGATTTGGTATAGCCAGCTAATACAAGTAACCATGTAGCAATCGAGATGATTGAAAACACACTGCCACCTAGAAAGAATGGCCTAAAGCCTAATTGAAACAACGAAAAGCGCTGGCCTGAGGGTTTGCGTGTGGGATTAGCAATTTGCATGGCAGCTTAACCAATTAAGTGTTGATCAAAGTATACAAAGCTTGCTGAAAATCTCAATTGATATATCGCAACTGAATCAGTGATGTAAAAAAATAAAGGCGCTCAAAGCGCCTTTATGGATGAAGCTGGAAGCTGTTTGTTAGAGCAACAATCTTCTTACATCGCTCAGCATCATGCGTAAGTGGCTCGTAAAGCGTGCGCCATCTGCACCATCAATCACGCGGTGATCGTAGGACAAAGACAACGGCATCACTAAACGTGGCTCAAAGCCTTTAATATCAGCGTTATACACAGGCTGCATAGAGGCACGTGAAACACCTAAAATAGCGACTTCTGGGCAGTTGATGATCGGCGTGAACATGGTACCGCCGATCCCACCTAAGCTAGAAATAGTAAAGCAACCGCCTTGCATTTCTTCTACTTTAAGCTTGCGCTCACGGGCTTTGGCAGATAGCTCTGCTAAATCGCGGGCAATATCCATCACGTCTTTTTGATTCACGTTACGTACCACAGGGACCACCAAACCATCAGGTGTGTCGCATGCAAAGCCCACGTGGTAGTACTGTTTCAAGATTAGGCTATCGCCTTCAGGGGAGAGCGATGCATTAAAGTTAGGGTAAGTGCGTAAGGCATTGACCACTGCTTTCATCAGGAATGCCAGTAATGTGAGTTTCACGCCGCGTTTTTCTGCATCGGCCAACATGGATTTTCTAAAATCTTCCAAATCGGTAATGTCGGCCTCATCAAACTGTGTGACATGCGGAGCTGTGACCCAGTTGCGATGTAAGTTAGCGCCTGACAGTTTCTTAATGCGTGATAATGGTTTGGTTTCAATCTCACCAAACTGGCTGAAATCAATGACTGGCATTGGTAGTGTAGATAAACCACCACCTATGGTTTCGGTACGTGGTTTTGCCAACTCACCTTTAACAAAGGCTTGTACGTCAGTTTGTAATATGCGGTTTTTTGGGCCTGAAGCTTTTACCAATGATAAATTCACACCCAGTTCGCGCGCAAATTTACGTACTGATGGGCTGGCGTGGGCTAGTTTTCCGTCTGCTGCTACGCTAGAAGCCGCCACTGGATTTGGTGTGGCTTTGGGTTGAATTACAGCGGGTGGCTCTGCGACAGGGTGGCTCGGCTCTGGAATCACCACTGGCTTTTCATCCACTTTCACTGTAGAGACTACTGGTGTTGCAGTGGGTTGCGCTGCCGGTTTTTCCGCTGGTGCCGCTTCTGCCGAAGTGTCTACGGTTAAAATGAGCGCGCCTTGTTTGGTTTTATCGCCCACTTTGATGTTGACTTCTTTAACTACCCCAGCAAGCGAGGAGGGGATATCCATCGAGGCTTTATCAGACTCCACTGTGATCAGGGAGTCTTCTTTAGCGATGGTGTCACCTGCTTTGACCAATACTTCAATCACATCCACGCTATCAAAATTACCGATATCCGGGACTAATACTTCTTTAATTGCCATGTTGAATCGTTTCCTAAATTAAATCCGCTATCAACACACTAAATAGTGCTCGGATTAGGGCGGTTAACATTAATCTTATATTTCTTAATGGCTTCAGCTGCTTTGCTTACTGGTAATTTGCCATCATCAGCCAATGCCTTCAGTGCAGCCAACACCACGTGATAGCGATCCACTTCAAAAAAGTCGCGCAATGCTTCACGAGAATCAGAACGGCCGTAGCCATCTGTACCCAAAGTCACAAAGCGCTGTGGTACGAAATTGCGAATTTGGTCGGCAAATGAGCGCATGTAATCGGTAGAAGCAATCACAGGGCCTTCTGCTTTTTCTAGACATTTTGTAACATAGCTGAGTCTAGGTTTTGCTTCTGGATTCAATAAGTTGTGGCGCTCGGCGTCAATCCCTTCGCGACGTAACTCAGTAAAGCTAGTCACACTCCAGATATCGGCAGACACGCCCCAGTCTTTTTCTAGTAATTCGGCGGCTGCAATCACTTCACGCAGAATCACGCCAGAACCCATCAGTTGTACTTTTGGACCTTTGGCTTTGGATTTACTAAAGCTGTACATGCCTTTGAGGATGCCTTCGGCACTGCCTTCTGGCATAGCAGGGTGGCTGTAATTCTCATTCATCAAAGTGATGTAGTAATACACATCCTCTTGGTTTTGCACCATGCGGCGCAAACCTTCCTGAATAATCACCGCTAGCTCGTAAGCAAACGTTGGGTCGTAAGAAATACAGTTTGGAATGGTGGCAGACATCAGGTGACTATGGCCATCTTCATGTTGCAGGCCCTCGCCATTCAAAGTGGTACGGCCAGCCGTAGCGCCTAACAAGAAACCACGTGCACGTGAGTCACCAGCAGCCCATGCAAAGTCGCCAATGCGTTGGAAGCCAAACATCGAGTAGTAAATGTAAAATGGAATCATTTGCGTACCGGTCACGCTGTAAGACGTAGCAGCGGCTAACCAGCTAGCAAAGGAGCCAGCTTCGTTAATACCTTCTTCTAAAATCTGACCGTCTTTGGATTCCTTGTAGTACATCACTTGGTCAGAGTCTTGTGGTTCGTATAACTGGCCAACGGAAGAGTAGATGCCCAATTGACGGAACATGCCTTCCATACCAAAGGTACGTGCCTCATCTGGCACAATCGGCACCACATATTTCCCAATTTGTTTGTCGCGCACTAATGTTGACAAGATGCGAACAAATGCCATCGTGGTGGAGATTTCACGTTCACCTGTTGCGCCTAACATATTCTCAAAAGCAGAAAGCTCTGGCACGGTCAGTTCGTTACCCTTGCGGCGACGCTGCGGCACAAAGCCGCCCATCGCTGCACGGCGTTCCGCCATATACTTCATTTCAGGGCTGTCATCGGCCGGCTTGTAGAAGGATAAGTTCTCCACTTGTTCATCTGTCAATGGTAAGTCAAAGCGGTCACGGAATTTTTTCAGTGACTCAATATCCATGCTCTTTTGCTGGTGTGTAGTATTTTGACCTTCGCCGGCTTCACCCATGCCATAACCCTTTACGGTTTTGGCTAAAATGACAGTGGGTTGGCCTTTGTGGTTTACGGCAGCGTGGTAGGCTGCAAACACTTTGTGTGGGTCGTGACCGCCGCGGTTAAGGCGCCAAATGTCTTGGTCGGACATCGCTGCCACCATTTCTTTAAGCTCTGGATATTTGCCAAAGAAATGCTCGCGAGTGTACGCGCCACCTTTTTGTTTAAAGTTTTGGTATTCGCCATCCACGCACTCTTCCATGCGTTTTTTGAGGATGCCGTCTTTATCCATCGCTAACAGCGGATCCCAGTAAGAACCCCAAATGACTTTGAGCACGTTCCAGCCAGAGCCACGGAAATCGGACTCTAATTCTTGAATAATTTTGCCGTTGCCACGTACAGGACCATCTAAGCGCTGCAAGTTACAGTTAATCACAAAAATCAGGTTGTCTAATTTTTCACGTGAAGCCAAAGAGATCGCGCCTAATGACTCAGGTTCGTCCATCTCGCCGTCGCCACAGAACACCCATACTTTGCGGTCTGAGGTGTCTGCAATACCGCGGTCATGGATGTACTTTAAAAAGCGTGCTTGATAAATGCCTGCCAATGGGCCTAAACCCATGGAAACGGTTGGGAACTGCCAAAAATCTGGCATTAACCAAGGGTGCGGGTAACTGGATAAGCCATTGCCACCGGTCTCTTGGCGGAAATTATCCATTTGTTCTTCGTTAATGCGGCCTTCTAAAAAAGCGCGCGCATATACGCCAGGGGATGAGTGGCCCTGAAAATACACACAGTCGCCACCAAAGTTTTCGTTAGCTGCGCGGAAAAAATAGTTAAAGCCGGTATCGTACAAGGTAGCGGCGGACTGGAAACTAGCAATATGACCACCTACGCCTGGCGATTTTTCATTAGCACGCAATACCGTCATGATCGCATTCCAGCGTACAAGTGCGCGTACACGGCGTTCCATTTCTGGATCGCCTGGCAGTTTGGCTTGTAAGTGGGTTGGAATGGTATTTACATACGCTGTTGTCGCGTTATACGGCAGGTTGCTGCCAGAGCGACGGGCTTTGTCAATCATAGCCTCCAGCAAAAAGTGAGCACGCTCGGTGCCCTCTGTCTCAATGACGGAGGTGAGAGCATCTAACCACTCTTGCGTTTCTAATGGATCTGTTTCTTGTAAGTTGTTGCTTGGGTTTGTTGCCATGCGTGAGATTTCTCCATCGCGCAATGTGCGCGTTTATAACAAAAGCCTGAAACAAGTGCCTTGAATCAAGGGCTTGTAGTTGCTAGGCGTGTAATGTATTAAATGGGGTAGCTACTTAACGTGAATTGGGTTGTTCTTAGGTGTAAGTGTGGCTTTTTTATGCCATTTGGTCAAGTTAAAACAGTGACTTAAGACTGGTTTGGAATAGGATTTGCTAGTGTTCACATGGATCTTATACAAGACTTCCGTGCAGTTAAATATCATTAAAATTAATATAAAATGCCGCTATTTTCTCTTAAAATTCTACATCTTCAGCTAAAAGTAAATTATGGTATTTTCTTTTAAAGCGCGGCATGACTGCACAGTTTTACAAACTGTTACTTCTTGGCTGATGCGTATCTATAGTGAATGTTAAATTTGTACAGCATTTGCTGCCAAATAGATGGCTGCAATAACACAAAGTAATGCGAATCCTTTTTGGCTGACTGCATTGGGGATTTTATCGCGTAGCGATGACAATATCAGCATCACCAATATAGTGCTGACCATAAATGGCAGTGCAATATGCCATTGAATGCTTGATTGAGCCAGGTAAGATGAGAGACTGCTAAGCGAGATAAGTGCTATGGCGGCCAACGTCGTGGCAACGATGGTCTGATGCGTGAAATTACTCACGCGTTGTAAGCTGGGCACCACTACAAAACCACCACCTACGCCTAGCAATCCAGAAAGTAATCCAGCCAGTCCGCCAGTCGCAATCAAGCTTCTGGTGCAAGGTGCAGTCCAAAACAATCGTGATGTTGCGGGGTTGATGGTGCAGGCTGGTGGGGGAGCGCTGCTATTGCCTTCTTCTCCGCTCTGCGCGTTTTTCCAACTACGCATGGCAACTGCAATCAAAATACCAGCAAATAGACCATTAAGCATTGGCCGCGGTAGCCAGTGCGCTAGCATCACGCCAAGTGGCGCACAAAGAACCCCTAGTAATGCGATCAGCATGGCTGCTTTATAACGCACTATGCCTTTGCTGAGACCTTGAAACGCACCTATCGCGGATGCAACCAAAATTGCCAAGAGCGCAATAGGAGCTGCTTGCTGAACGGGTAGGCCTAGGCTAAACATAAGCAGTGGGATGGCGAGTATGGTGCCACCCGCACCGGTGAGTGCGAGTACTAAGCCAACAATTAAGCCTAAGCCAGCACTAATCAGAGTGATTTCATTCATGCGTTTTATCAACCGTTATTGGCTTAGCCGCAAGCGCCACAACGTGCCAGCCATTCACGCCCCTTAAGCATCAGGCGCCAATAAACAAAGGGTAAAACGTATTTCTTTAATAGCCATGCTGACCATCTTGGTTTGGTGGAATCCCAATTGAATGTGGGCACCAGTTTGCCGCCATAGCCAAACTCGGCAAGAATGATTTTTCCCTTTTCTACTGTGAGTGGGCAAGAGCCGTAGCCATCGTAGCGCGAGGGTAATGGCTGGCCGGCTTTAAGAGCTAGCAAGTTCTCCGCCACAATCACCACTTGTTTACGCACTGCCGCAAGGGTTTTGGCGTTGGGGGTGGAAGTCACATCACCTAACCCAAATATATTGGGGTAGCGTACATGTTGCAGTGAGTGCTGGTTGACCTCTACCCAGCCATCTGCATTGGCGAGCGGGCTGGTTTTGATGAAAACAGGGGCGGTTTGTGGTGGTACCACATGTAGCATATCAAATTTCTTGCTCTGAATTGATATGTTGCCTTCCGCATCTTTGATTTGGAAGGTGGCGGTTTTTTTGGGGCCATCAACTTCAACTAATGTGCTGTTGAAATTAAGGTGCGCGCCATAGCGCTTTACATATTGCATGAGTGGTTCCACATAGTCTTTGACGCCAAACAGCACGCCGCCGGCATTGTGAAACTCGACATTAATACCGCCAAGCGTATTGTTATTTTCCCAATGTGAACAAGACAGATACATGGCTTTTTGTGGCGCGCCTGCACATTTGATAGGCATGGGCGGTTGCGTGAAAAGCGCGGTACCGGATCTAAATTTTTTAACCAACTGCCAAGTATAAGGCGCTAAATCGACACGATAGTTAGAGGTCACGCCATACATACCCAACGACTCTTTGAGGCCTTTGATGGCATCCCAATTTAAGCTTAGGCCAGGGCAAACGATGAGATATTGATATTGCACTGCACCCAAGTTGTCTGTCATTACAAGATTGTTATCAGGCTCAAACGCAGTTACTGCGGCCTTTAACCAAGTGGATCCCTTGGGAATGCAGTTGGCCATATCTTTAACCGAGTTACTTGCGTCAAACTCCCCAGCACCTACTAATGTCCATGCGGGTTGGTAATAATGTTGCGTGGACGGCTCGATAATAGCGATAGAAGCATTGGGTGAGCGCTTTAATAGGCTGGCCGCTACACCACAACCTGCCGAGCCACCGCCCACAATAACGATATCAAATGAATTGGTCAGAACTTCCATGGGTGCTTTCTATTGGTGATGGGTAGCATTCATTATAAAACGATTGTTATTCGTATTTGGCCTTCACCCAACGTACAAATCTCGTAATCAAGCACTTACTTTTCATCCATGCACACATGGCCTGGAATGGGTTGTTAGCTTGATTGGCTGATTTTGCATTAGCACGAGTAAACATTTGCGATGCACGGTTGCCGGTTCTACAAAAGCCTAATACTGGCTTTGGCGCACCAGACATGGCTAGGCTAAATGTTTCCACTTGGCTGTCTTGAATTTGGTTAGGCACCACCGGCATGTATATATAGTGTATGCCGTGTTGCTTGGCTGCTTCTGCAATCGCGCTGCTGGTGGGTTGTTCAGCACCCCCTTCTAAATCAGGACGATTATTGATGATGGTTTTAAAACCCAGTTGTGCAATCTCCGCAATATCGTTGGGCGTAATCTGCGGTGCAGTGCTGTAATCATCGGTAATTTTGGTAATACTCAATGCCATGGTCGTGTTCCTTAAAAAATTAAGCGTTTGTATATTGAGTGCAAATTTGTTGATGCAATACCTGCATGACAGCCATGGCTGCTTGGCTTGAAATGCTGTAAATAATGCTTTTTCCTTCGCGGCGCGTTGCAACTAAGTTTGCTTCACGTAGCACCGTCAGTTGTTGAGATAAGGTGGGCTGGTGTATCCCCAACTGTGCTTCTAGCTCGCCAACGGATTTTTCGCCAAGTGAAAGCTGACACAGCAACATCAGCCTATCTGTATTGGCCATGGCGCGTAGCAGGCCACAAGCGGTATCTGCTGAGGCACGCAGTTCATCAAAATTAATTTGCGGTTGTGTAATAGTAGTTGTTGTCATGATTAATGTTTTTATATTATATTTTAATATATAATGTATTTCAATATTTTAATCGGAGTTTATATGTTTAAGCAATTGTTTGATACAGAGTCATCTACATTTACCTATCTAATTGTAGATGAGTTAAGCAAAGAGGCTGCTTTGATCGATCCTGTGGACAGCCAATTACACATTTATGTAGACCTATTGAAGCAGTTAGGTGTCAAGCTCAAGTTTGCTTTAGAAACGCATGTCCACGCCGACCATGTCACTGCCAGCGGCAAGCTTAGGCAAATGCTGGGGATACAAACTGCCGTGAGTCAACAGTGCGGGGCGACCAGTGCAGATTTACAGCTGAATGACGGCGATGAATTAATGCTAGGGCAGCAAATCATTAAGGTGATTGCCACGCCTGGCCATACCGCAGGTAGTGTCTCTTACTTATGGCAAGACAGAGTATTTACTGGAGATGCTTTGCTGATTAACGGATGTGGTCGTACGGATTTTCAAGGGGGCGATGCTGGTACGCTATACGAGAGCATTACTAAACGTTTGTTTACGTTAGCGGATGAGACACTGGTTTACCCTGGGCATGATTATCAAGGCAGGCGTGTGAGTTGTATTGGACAGGAAAAAACCATCAATGCACGTTTGGCAGGTAAAAGTCGTGAAGCATTCATTGATATCATGCAACAACTTAATTTGCCTAAACCCAAGATGATAGATATTGCCGTACCAGCCAACCGAAAATGTGGTGTTGATGAAGATACCGCGTTGCAAGGCTAGCGTTATTTCAGACACACATAGTGAGTGCACAAGCTGAATTTTTAGCGTTACAATGCACGTCAATCATAGGAGATGACGATGCAAAGTGCACCAATTTCGCTGGAGTGGTTAAGCCTGTTCCCTGAGTTGGAAGGTCTGGAGCAATCCGCAAAAACTTTACTTGCGCAGCATGCACGTATTGTGGAAGCCCCTATTGGAACCATAGGCTACCGAGAAGGGGGGGCTTGTGGTGCTTATGTTATGCGCCTAGCAGGTCAATCTCGTGTGTATAAAATGTCTGCCAGTGGTCGTGAAATTTTGTTATACCGTGTCAATGCCGGTGAAACATGCGTGATTACCACCACATGTTTGTTAGGCAATAGTAACTATCCAGCTTCAACCATCGTTGAAGAGGCGATTCGAGACGTGATTATCCCCGCTGCCGTGTTCAACCAAATGATGATTGACTCCAAAGTGTTTAGAACCTTTGTTATGGCTAACTATGGTGCACTGATTAGTGATTTGATTGTGCTGTTGGACGAAGTGGCGTTTCATACGCTGGATGCACGCTTGGCCAAACTGCTGCTGGACGCTGGAACCAATAATGTAGCAAGAACTCACCAGCAAATTGCCGATGAATTAGGCACCGCGCGCGAAGTGGTGAGTCGACAGCTAAAACGCTTTGAACAGAAACATTGGATTTCGATGGGGCGCGGTCAAGTGGATATTCAAGACCGCGCACAGTTACTAAAAATCGCTAATCATTAATGTTGCTTATGCATCATGCACGTTTGTGCATGTAACTCGGCAGCTTTGGTTGGCTCAGTTGATGAGGTGGGTGTGGCAACAACTAGGCAATCAATGCATTTGCCTTTTGCCGTTGCAAAGCCTTTGACCGTTGCCAAACCTTTCACATCTTTAAAAATCGCACCATCAATTTCTGCATCGGTTAAATTAGCCCCAGTTAAATCAGCACCTGTTAAGTCGGCTTTGTTGAGGTCACCACGGAAAAGATTGGTATTGCGTAAGTTAGCACCGCGTAAATCGCCAAAAGAAAACGCGGCAATGTTCAGGTCTGCGCCTTCAAAGTTTGCACCAGCAAAGTTACCACCCACAGAATCAAATTTCATTTGCCCCATGGGTTGATTACCCATATCCAAACCAAAGCGGCCGTTTGCAATATTGGCATCATGCATATCTACATTGCCTAAGGTGCCTATCATTCTCGCATTGGTTAAATTGGCTTTGCTGAAGTTGGTTTTACTGAAAATAGCTTGAAAGATAATGGCGTTACTCAAATTTGCGCCAGTGAAGTTGGCGTTTTCTAATCGTGCTAAATTCAAATACGCGCCTGACAAATTAGCGCCACTTAAATCAGCCCCTTTGAGCTCTGCGCCAAAAAAGCTAACATTTTGCATATTGCAGTGACGTAAGTCCAACCCATTAAAAATCAGATAACCCGCATCTTTGTTGCTCAAATCACATTGTTTACTCTCAATTTGTTTGATGGCATCGGCTTGTGAAATTTTTTCACGTTCCGGTTCTGTGTTTTTTGCATAAAAAGTGGCGGCTTTGGAAATCACTTCATCGGGCGCCAGTAAGAACGTATCTTTAGCAGATGCACTGCCAAAGCAATAGGTTTTGCCTTGATAGAGTGTGTTGATATCACATTTGGTTTTTATCATGGCGCCTTTGGATAATCCGGTGGTGCAATGGTCGCCAAACTCGCCAGCCGTTAATAAGGTTGAAAATAATAGACCTGCTAATCCTGTGATGTACGTGATGTGTCGCATCTTATGCTCCTTAAATGTCCCGCTTTTATTAGCAGGTGAATGCAGTATAGGCTTGGCAAATTTACCCACAGTAACTTTAGTCACACAGCCAAATTGTGGGTTAAGTGGTCTCTCATGATTTTCATGAAATACATATTCTTCACATTTGTCTGTCGTCAACCAATATGGCTAACTCGTTATGTGCTTATCTGCCCAATAATGCAGATTACTCAGAGGAGATAAACATGAGCGTTAAATTGCATCACAGTGTATGGTTAGGTTTGTTAGCAGCGTCTGTTTCTTTACCAGCGTTGGCTGACCACGAATATGAAGATCGTGCGCGTGTGCTTTCTGTAACACCCCAAATTGAGCGTGTGAATAGCCCAGCACAAGAATGTCGTACCGAATATGTGCGTGAGAGCTATTACGAAGCACCACGTCGTTCTAATACCGGTGCCATTGTTGGCGGTATTGCCGGTGGTTTGATTGGTAGCCGTTTTGGTGGTGGTAGTGGCCGTATTGCTACAGCCGCCGTGGGTGCAGGCTTAGGTGCGATTGTAGGTGATCGTTATGATAACCGTGATGCGGGTTATGGCCGTGAGCGTGTTGAAACGAGACCGGTTGAGCGTTGTGTGACCGTAGACCGTTGGGAATCCATCACTACCGGTTACTTGGTGAATTATGAATACAATGGCCGTCAATATACAACTGTGACAGAGCGTGACCCGGGCAGATTTATTCCGGTGAATGTGGCGGTAAGGCCTGGTGGTCGCGTGACTAATGTGGTGTACACACCATCAAGATGGGATAACGATAATCGCCCTCCAGGCCATCGCAAACATCGTGACCGCCAATACTGGTAATGCATGATTGATGATTTAGATCATGCCTTAAGTCAAAAAGCCGTTCTGCAAAGTACGGCTTTTTTCTTGGGCAATAGTTAAGGTTGTTGCAGCAAACTCAGTTGTCTGAAGTTGCCAAGCGCTGCCTCAATCGGCATTGGGCTACTTAAGTAAAAGCCTTGGCCATAATCCACACCCATTTTTTTCAGTAGTTTCATGGTTTCTGCATCTTCTACAAACTCAGCGATGGTTTTGATTTTCATGGCTTCGGCAATGCTTTGAATGGATTTAGCCATGGCCAAATCAATTTCATTACGGGTAATGTCTTTGACAAAGCCACCATCCATTTTTAAGAAATCTACTGGCAAGTTCTTGAGATAAGCAAAGGATGACATGCCACTACCAAAGTCATCGAGTAAGAATTTACAGCCGTAGGCTTTCAAATCTTCCATCAACGAAATCGTGTTGGTGAGGTTAATAATGGCCGAGGTTTCGGTAATCTCGAAACATATTTTAGTCGGCGGGACTTTGTATAACTCAAACTGGTCTTTGATGTAGCTGAGCAAGCCTTTATCGCTCAACGACATGCCCGACAGATTAATGGTCAGCAAGAAGTCGTGCTGTTCATTGGTGTTGATCAGTTGGTGGTAGATTGAGAATGTTTTATTAATGACCCAGCGGTCAATATTGGACATCAGGTGGTAACGCTCAGCCGAGGGGATAAACGCCATGGGTAAAATAATGGAGCCATCGACATCAATCTTGCGAATGAGAATCTCGTAAAAGATATTGTTGTTGTCATCTTGTAGCGGCAGAATCGGCTGGCAATACAAGCAAAAGCGGTTGTCATCCATGGCGGAATTGATGCGTGATACCCACTCCATCTCCACATGACGTCTGGCCAAATCATCATCGTGATGTCTGAATAAGTGAATTTGGTTCCGGCCATTATCTTTAGCGGCATAACAAGCTGCATCTGCGTAACTGGTAATATCCCCCAAATCTTGCATGTCGGAAGTGATTTCCACCATGCCGATACTGACGCCGATTTTAAACATGCGGTTGTCATGCACAAATCTAAAGTCTTCGACCATCGAGCGCATTTCCTCAGCAATCAGCAGTGCATTTTGGATATCACAATTGGTCAGAAGTAACCCAAACTCATCGCCACCTAAGCGCGCAAAGGTATCTTCTTCCCGCACGCGCTGGCTTAATATCAGGCTAATCTGTCTCAGTAACTCATCCCCGGCACGGTGACCACAGGTATCGTTCACTACTTTAAATTGGTCTAAATCCATGTAGCAGAAAATATGCTGCGCATTGCTGATTTTGACGTCATTCAGCGCTACATTAAGTCTGCGTTCAAATTCTTGACGGTTGACCAAGCCAGTAAGTGCATCATGCTGCGCTTGATGTCGCAACATACGCGTTGCATCGTGCACACGGTCTTGCAGACTATCATGCGCCAGTTGAATATGATTGGCCATGGTGTTCAGGCCCAATTGAAGCGTTTTAATTTCGCCGGCGGCATCTTCATCCACGCGCAGGTTTAGGTGGCCTGCTCCCAAGTTTTTAACAGATTCCGCCATGGAGACAATAGGGTTGGTAATGCTGCGCCCAAGCCGATAAGCCAACAAACTGCTGACTAAAAAGCCTATAAAACCTAACAATAAGCTTTTCCATATCATGGATTTTTTAGTGGCGCGAATGCGGTCTTTGCTTAAGGCCACATAGACTTGCCCGACGACTTCAGCACGTTTATTGGCTTCTATCATATTGTTGGTGCCATCGTAAAAGTCATCGATTTCGACTTTGTTACGGATGATGGGGGCATTAGAAACGATGTACTCAGACTGGTTAATTTCTTTGACGGATAAATCATTACTGAGGTTAGGCGTGACTTGATAAGGTATCTGGCCGCTGACTGCTAGCCTAAAACCGGCGCTATCTGTAATGAGGATGGAAATGATGTCATCTTCACGCGAGATGGTTTGCTGAATCAGTGTTTGCAGGAAATTGATGTTGCCTGATAGCACGCCATATTCGCTAGCCGGTGCCACTTGTGTAGAGATAATTCTGCCGCGATCGCTTAAAGATTCGTTTAATGTGTTGATGCTTTTGGAGATGGAGTATGCAGTCAAAAACAGCGTGATTGCAAATGTCGGGACTACAGTCAGCAGCATCATCCTTGCTTTAATCCCTAGCTTATTAAAGAAGTTCATCTTTCGTCCTTTAAAATTTGCTGATAAATCAACGCATCATCTGCAATTTGTATATCAAGCGAACGCGCCACTTGTCGGTTTATTTCGATTGAAAATTGATTGGCAGCTCTGGCAAGGGGCAATATGACTTGATCCTTAGGCAGTTGTTTGATGGTGCTGGCAATTTCTACTGCATATTGCTTAGGGCTGCTAAATACGGCCGCAATGGCCCCAGATTTAGCATAGGACTGTGAAAATCCGATGACAGGCACCTGATGGCGATAGGTGGTGAGTAGTATGGTCTGTGCAGTTTCACGTGTATAAATGAGCGGGTCAGGTATCGCTAGTAATAACCGCTTCACTTGCATGAGTTTTTCTAAGTTAAATTGCAACTCATCCGCTTTATTCACTAGGCGAATGTTGACGTCGATATTCAATTTTTTTGCAGCACTTTGTAAATCATTGCTTTGAAACTGCGAAACAGGCCCAAGTAACACGCCAATCGAGTATAAATGAGGGAAAATAGCTTTTATCAATGAAAGCTGACGGTTAAATGGTTGGTCCAAATAAATGGCAGAGAAATGCTCTGGATTACGGTTGCTGTCTTTTAGAATGCTTTCATAACTAGATTTTGGTACAAGTACACCAATAACAGGTGTACTTTCATCAAGATTGCCCGCATAAGTTAAGGCTTGGGTGCCCACAGCAATGACCAGCGTGTCTTTGGGGATATTAATAGATAAGCCGCTATCACTTTTGGAGAGATTGACTTTGATGCCACTTTGTTCGTTGATTTCTAGCTTGAGTTGCTTAACAAACTCGCTAACTGCAGGTGTGTCATTGGTGGTGAGAATCGTGACATTGCTCCATGCAAAGGCCTCGCATGACAGTATGCTTAGGCATAGCAATACGCTTAGTTGTGCTCGCAATCGTGAACTGATGGATTTGAAAAAAGACTGC
Source organism: Betaproteobacteria bacterium Ga0077540 (assembly GCA_001464125.1). Lineage (GTDB taxonomy): Bacteria > Pseudomonadota > Gammaproteobacteria > Burkholderiales > Methylophilaceae > Methylophilus. Next base: position 39,604 of record LNEP01000001.1, read on the forward strand.
ATCAACACCATGGCTAGAAATCCAGCCTTATGTTCACAAAGGCACGACGGCGCAGCACGTTGTAGTCTGCAAACTCTTTTTCATGGCGATCAGTTAAATTTTGAATGTTGAGTGAAATCTCCCCATCACAGGCGTTCCATCTAAAGCGCTTGGCAACTCGCGCATCAAAGCGATGATTGCTATCAACTGGGTTGCCATCGCCGAGCGCCCTAACAGGGGAGTTGTAATAGCCAGAAAAACTGGCGTCCCAATCTGAGTTAAAACGGTGCGTCAGTAAAAAGCTCGACATGTCTCTAGGTGTCGCGTCTATCAAGTCATCAACTTCGTTGGCTTTCACATTGTTAGGAAAATTTTTGATGTGGGCATAATTGACCAACAGTTTGGTGTCCTGGCTAAACATCAACTGAATTTGCGTCTCAAAGCCTTGGATATCTATTGAGCCCTGATTACGAAACGTCCCTACATCTAAGCCTGATGGGGTAGTGTTGGGCGGTTGAACAAAATTCTCATTATCAAATTCTGTGATGTAATTGCTAATGGTGTCATTAAAAAACTTGGCATCAATAGAGATGTTTTGCCATTTGGCTACATAGCTGACTTCGCGTGATTGTATTTTTTCTGGCTTGAGATTACCTTCATTAAAGAAACGTTGAAGTAAAATCGGGTCTATACCAGGTGCTGCAATGAGTACTCCACCACGAAACTTTTCTTCCAAATAACTGGGCGTGCGAAAGGCCTCCGAATAACCAATCCGTATGGTTTGGTTGGGCGTGATGTGAATATTCATACTGGCTCTGGGTGAAAAGTCAGTATTGGTAAAGTCATTATCCTCAAGCATGAACCCACCATTGAGTGTCAATTTGGGGTGCATGTCGTATTGTGCTTGAGCAAAGAGCCGTCTCAAATCAAAGTTCTGAACCCGATTGGTGCCTAACCAAAACGGGGAATACAATTTGTCACGGCGGACGCTGCCACCCACTGCATATTGGAAGTCATCAGATAATATGGCTGATAATTGCGTTTCTATATCGTATCGATCAAATTCGTAGGGGTTTCTGAAACTTTGCGCACTAATTGGTAGAGGTGAGGTAACGGCTGCTGTAGGAACAACATCATCGCTGTTATCACGTGTGTGAAACGCTTGCACATAAAAATCATATTTAGGTGAAAGGTGCATGTTCCATTTAATCCGCTCAAAATGATTGCTAATGCCATGTGTTCTTGGCAGAAAGATAAAAGCATCGGATTCGGTATCGCCTTCCTCACGTTTGCCCTCGGCATACCCAAGCTGAAAATCCACATCATGAATATCGGATAGTTTTAAATTGGCGCGTGCGTTAATGAGGTTGGTACGTTTGAAGTCAGCACGATTACTTAGGCCATCATCCTCGCGATAACCAGCGCTGACCTGATAGTTCAGGTCGTTAAGCTTGCCAGAGCGGTGGTAAAACGCTTCGTTGCGACCATTGCCGTGATTGACTGACACCCGATTACCTGTGGCGCCAGTAGGTGTTTGAGTGATGATGTTGATGGTGCCTAAGAACGCATTGGCGCCATAGCTAGCTGCGTTAGGTCCGCGTGTGACTTCAATCCGCTCAATATCGTTGATGGTGATGGGGATTTCACTCCACTGCACACCACCATAAAGTGGTTGGTAAATCGCCCGACCATCAATCATCACTTGCATACTTCTAGAGTAAGCATCGGTCAGCCCGTGGTAACTGACGACATGGTTGGTGTTTTGAATAAACCCAGCATTGGTGCCCACATAAAAGCCTGGTACTAGCCTAAACACTTCTGGTAAATCAATAATGCCAGCTGCACGGATAGTTTCACGGTCAATAATAGTGGAAGCAGAAGGCGTATCGGGAGGTGCTTGGCGTAGCCTAGCAATGGTGAGTATTTGTGGCACCTCCCCCAAATAGTCGTCTTCAGATAACTGAGCAACTTGGATAGGTGACACCTCTGCGTAGACAAGGCTACTACACAGCAACAAACACAAACTCAATAATGTGTATGGTTTCATAGGCTTATACTCTCGAGTGTGGGTACTCAAGCTTGATTGACGATGTTGCCTTTAAAATCTATATTTTTAGAGGGTAAATATTCAATAGCAATAGGCTGATGCATTATACAATAATGTCTGTTGGTGGCACTTCTGTTGCATCGCTTATTTTCCATACCGAACACTTAATAATCATGAACTTATCTATCTTTGAGCTAGCATACTTAGGAAGTCAGGCAAAAGATACTCCCCATTCGGGTCAAAACCAAATTTTAAGATTCGGTAATGCGCAGATTGTGGCAGAAACAACAGACGATATCTGGATGCGTCAATTAGGGATATTGCCGCAGCCAGACTGGCCTTTGGCAAGATTGTTATGGGCGGGGGAGCCTGAAACCATAAGAGGAGGAGTGCAAGATGTCGGTAGCCACAACCTACTGCTAGCCCAACCAGTGCATTTGTCATTACAGCGCGATTCGTTTGCACTAGACAGTTTGCTTAAACTCTCTGGTGAAGAGTACTTGAGCCTGACCGCCCACTTAAACAACTTTTTTATAGAAGACGGCCTCACACTTATCCCAAGTAGCACACAACAGTATTGGTATTTAAAAACTTCCAGCGCTTGGCAGCTAACAACAGCGTCTGTGCAGACAGCGTTACATCAAAATATTCAAGCGTGGATGCCTCAAGGGCAAGATGCCAGCAAGCTGCGCCAAATCATTAATCAGGTACAGATGCTATTACATGAGCACCCACTCAATCTAAGACGCTCTCAGCAAGGAGTGTTGGAAATAAACAGTATTTGGTTCTCTAGAAATAGTGCTTTTGAGCAGGTCGATATGGTCTTGCCCCAGCAAAATACAGTGCTTATCGGTCAGAACGCACTGACAAAAGCCATTTCAGAGACATATAAACTTCCATATTTTGCAGATATATCGGGCGCTATCAATGCAGGTGCTAAAGATGCAATCATGTTATTCGATCATACCAATAGCGTGTCATGGGATGACATATACAATGCAGTTCGAGCTAGAAAAATACAACAAATGACAGCGCATTTTCCGATAGTAAACAGTACGTTGCAAGTATCGCTTATGCCCCTTGATTGCTGGAAATTTTGGCGAAAGCCCAGCTCTTTTGAGTCAATTCTTACAACGCTTTCAAAACAGGCAAAATACTAGCGCAACTGTATGTCAAAAATCATTCGAACACGTACCTATTCAACGCCACAGGTGATGCAGTTAACGTCCGCTGGCATGCATCCTTTACTGGCGCAATTGCTCGTGGCACGTGGTGTTAGCGCACAGCATGAGATCAACAGTGGGCTGAAGCATTTAATTCCACCAGACCAATTGCTCAATAGTAACTGGATGGCCCAGCAACTAGTTGAGTGTATTACGCAGCAACGCAAGATTTTAGTGGTAGGAGATTATGATGCGGATGGCGCAACGGCAACAGCAGTAGCTGTAAAAGGCTTGCGCGGTATGGGTGCTCAGGTAGATTTTTTAGTGCCCAACCGCTTTGAGTACGGCTATGGTTTAACACCAGAAATCGTCAATTTAGCACAGCAATTTTCGCCTGAAGTGATATTGACTGTAGATAATGGTATTGCCAGTGTGGATGGCGTGGCAAGAGCCAATGCCTTGGGCATTCAGGTGTTAATTACCGATCATCACTTGCCCGCAGACGTCACGCCAGAGGCTACTTGTATTGTGAACCCGAATCAACGTGGCTGTGATTTTCCAAGTAAGCACCTAGCAGGTGTGGGTGTCATGTTTTATGTGTTACTTGCACTGCGAGCTGAATTAATTGCACAAGATCAAATGGATGCATCACAACCCTATCCATTGGCAGAATTGCTGGATTTGGTAGCGTTAGGCACAGTTGCCGATTTGGTAAAACTCGACCGTAACAATCGCATTTTGGTGGAGCAAGGTTTGCGACGCATACGCGCTGGCGCTTGCTGCCCTGGCATTCTTGCGATATTACAATGTGCTGGGCGCGATAGCCGTAAAGTCACCGCGCAGGATTTAGGCTTTTACGTTGGGCCGCGCTTAAATGCTGCTGGTCGCTTGGATGATATGACCTTGGGCATTCGCTGTTTGTTGGCCGAAAGTATGCACGAAGCGATGCCATACGCACAGCAGTTGCAAGCACTCAACGTTGAGCGCCGTCAAATTGAAGCAGGTATGCAGCAAGAGGCCTTGGCTGATTTAGAAGAAGTCACGGTTGCAGACCGCTTTACCCTCAGCATTTATCAGCCAGAATGGCATCAAGGTGTGATAGGTATTTTGGCATCCCGCATCAAAGAGCAATATCATCGCCCGGTGATCGCCTTTGCTTCAGCTGGTGATGGCTTGCTGAAAGGCTCAGGCCGATCTATTCCCGGTTTGCATTTGCGCGACGCGCTGGATTACGTGACTAAGCAGCACCCGACTTTGATAATTAAGTTTGGTGGACACGCCATGGCTGCTGGTTTAACCATAGGTGAAGCAGATTTTCAATTGTTTCAGCAGGCGTTTGAGACGGCGGTGCGCAGTTATATCACGCTTGAAGACTTGCAAGAGGCGATTGAAACCGATGGCGCTTTGACGACAGATGACATAACGCTCGAAACCGCTAGTTTGCTGGAAAAGCAAGTGTGGGGGCAAGGCTTTCCACCCCCCATGTTTTATGATCAATTTCGTGTGGTCAGCCAGCGTGTTCTGGGCGAAAAACATTTGAAACTGCAATTGCAAAAAGGGGAATGGCGCTACGAGGCGATTTACTTTAATCAGGCGACCTTATTGCCGGAGCAAGTGCATGCGGTATATCAATTGCAAATCAATGATTATCAAGGCCAGCAGCAAGTGCAACTACAGTTAAAGTACGCACACGCGTAAGCCTTAATAAATAATCGTAAGCTTCAATTGCAACTGCTGTAAAATAGAGTGCTAATCAAAGTAGAGTTTTCATATGGCACGTCCTTTTAAACAACAACGCGATACCACTCGAAAAGCACCTCAACCTGCACCAGTTGAACTGGATGCTGATGGTGTAGCAGTGCCGCAACATACACAACGGCTACATAAGCTATTGGCATTAGCCGGTTTGGGTTCACGCCGAGATATGGAAGAGTTGATTGCCACTGGTCGCGTGACGATTAATGGTCAAACTGCACAAGTTGGCACAGGCGTGACAGCGCATGATGTGGTGCGTGTGGATGGCCGTCCATTGCGATTGCCATTTGAAGCCGAACTGCCGCAAGTGCTGATTTACCATAAGCCGGAAGGTGAAATTGTGAGTCAGGACGACCCAGAAGGTCGTGCTACTGTATTTGATAAATTGCCGCGCATCAAACAAGGTAAGTGGATTGCGATTGGCCGTTTAGATATCAATACTAGCGGCTTGTTGATTTTTACCAATTCCGGCGAGTTAGCCAATCGTTTTATGCATCCGCGTTATGAAGTGGAACGTGAATACGCGGTGCGCGTATTTGGCGAGTTGACCGAAGACCAAATCGCGATGTTGACACACGGTGTTGAATTAGAAGACGGCCCTGCCAGCTTTGACCGCATTATTGCCCAAGGCGGCGAGGGTGCTAATCACTGGTATCAGGTCATCATCCGTGAAGGCCGTAACCGTGAGGTACGTCGCCTGTTTGAAGCGTTTCAGTTGCCTGTAAGCCGATTAATGCGCGTACGTTTTGGCCCTGTGAATTTACCGCCACGTGTTAAGCGCGGCAGCATGTTAAAACTAGAGCAGAAGCAAGTGGTAGAGCTTTTGGAGTGGGCTGGGTTACCTATCCCCAAAGCGCCGCTTAAGCAGCTCAGTCAGCGTGAAAAAGACAAAGCCACCACCGTATTTGTACCTAAAGTGCGTAAACAGCGCGGCAGTGTGTTGAATCGTGTTCCGCGCGAGTTGGATGCCGAAGGGCAACCGCGTTCTGGAGCAACTCGTGAAGCAGGCAAGCCTTTAAGCAGGGGTGCTTATGGTAAGGATTCAGGTAGCCGTGGGGCTGATGATGCTAGAAACGGTGCTAAAAAATCCATTAGTAAAAAACCAGTCAATCGTCGTATTCGACAATCGACTGATTTGGCAGCGCCTGCCATGCAGAAGAAAAGTGACCGGAACCGCGGCCGCGGCTAGGCTGTTCCCAGCAGTTCTGCTTTAGTAAGTAGAAACACAAACTGATTGCCTGAAGCCACCTCTAGCCATGTAAACGGCAAATGAGGGTATGCATCAAGCAAGGCATCACGGTTGTGGCCAATTTCCACCACCAAAATCCCGTTGTCATTTAAATGCTGTGCGGCCTCCCGCAATAGCGTGTGTGTGTGATCCAAGCCAGCAGTGCCACTGCCCAGTGCTAGCTGTGGTTCATTGCGATACTCTGCTGGCAATTCTGCCATGCTCGGTGCATCGACATACGGGGGGTTGCTAATAATCACATCGTAAGTTTTACCTGCCAGTGCGCTAAACATGTCGGACTGAATCGCATGTACCTGTTCTTGCAGACCATAGTTTGCAATGTTGATATTGGCCACGGCAATCGCATCTGGTGAAATGTCGACCACATCCACCTCTGCATTGGGAAAGGTATTCGCCAGCAAAATACCTAAACAGCCGCTGCCTGTGCAAATGTCGGCTACGGATTCCACCATCTCCGGAAATTCAATCCACGGTTGGAAGCCATCATCTAGTAGTTCAGCGATGAATGAGCGCGGCACAATCACGCGTTCATCCACATAGAATTTAAAGCCGCGTAACCATGCTTCTCGCACCAAATAAGCGGTAGGCACACGCTTGGTAATACGCTGCTCAACCAAATGATGCAGGTGTTTGCGTTCTGGTTCGGTCAGTTTGGCATCCAGAAAGTTTTCCAAGGTATCGTGTGGTAAGTGGAGCGCGCTCATGATGAGCCAAACCGCCTCGTCATAGCTATTGTCTGTGCCATGACCGAAAAAGAGTTCCGATTGCTCAAACTGGCTGACGGTGTAGCGTATCCAATCGCGGATGGTGGTTAAAGCTTGTGTGGCAGTCAATGCAGCGTTCATTTAAGTAGTTTTTTCATGGTCAGTTTGTAAGTGTCTTTAAGTGGCTCAATATCAGCCACGCCAACGCATTCATTCAGTTTGTGAATCGTGGCATTCAGCGGACCAAATTCTATGACTTGCTTGCAAATATCGGCAATAAAACGGCCATCTGAGGTGCCTCCGGTGGTAGACAGTTCGGGCTCGACTTTATAGGCTTCTTGAATCGCTTCGGAAATGGCTTCTACCAAATTGCCACGCGGTGTAATGTAGCTGGGAGAATGTTCCCATTCCAAATCGTAATCTAGCTGGTGCTTATCTAAAATGGCATGTACACGTTCTCTCAGATTGGCATCGGTGCTTCCAGCACTGTTAAATTCAGGACAGTATCTAAAGTTAAATAGAATTTCCACTTCGCCAGGCACTACATTGGTAGCGCCAGTGCCACCGTTCATATTGCTGATTTGCCAGCTGGTGGGTGGGAAGTATTCGTTGCCTTTGTCCCATACAGTTTCCACCATGTCCTTGATGGCGGGTGCAACTAAGTGGATAGGATTTTTGACAAGGTGCGGGTAAGCGATATGACCTTGTACCCCTTTTACTGTCAACTTAGCAGAGAGTGAGCCACGGCGGCCATTTTTAATCATATCGCCGACGAGTTTATTGCTGGTGGGTTCACCCACGATGCAGTAATCAAAATGCTCACCACGCGCTTTTAATGCGTCCACTACTTTCACAGTCCCATCAACCGCCACGCCTTCTTCGTCCGAAGTAATCAGCAAGCCAATAGAACCAGGGTGGTTGGGATTTTCCGCAACAAACTCTTCAATGCTGGTGATAAAAGCCGCCAATGAGGTTTTCATATCAGCTGCGCCACGTGCGTACAGCATGCCATCTTTGATGGTGGGTTCAAATGGTGGAGTGTGCCATTTATCCAAGGGCCCAGTGGGGACAACATCGGTATGGCCGGCAAATACAATCAGTGGTGCTGTGGTACCACGGCGTGCGTAGAAATTATCTACATTGCCAAACCGCATACGCTCAATCTTAAAGCCTAGTGGCTCAAGACGCGAAATCATCAACTCCTGACAACCTGCATCTTCAGGGGTATTGGATTGGCGTTTTAATAAGTCAATCGCAAGGTCTAGCGTGTTTGACATCGTGAAGTCTCTCTTCTGGGCAACGCATTATTTGAGTAATGCGCTGTATTCGGTTTCTGAAAATCCTAAAGCGATAATTTTACTGTCTTTTTCTAGGATTGGGCGTTTGATGACGGAGGTTTTTGCCATCATGAGAGTAATTGCAGAAGCATTGTCTACGATGCTTTGCTTGGTATGCTCATCTAAACCACGCCATGTAAGGCCAGCGCGGTTAATTAACTTGGATTCTGGTAATTGCGTTAGCCAGCTTTGGAGTTGCTGTTCCGAAATACCTTGTTTCTTAAAGTCGTGAAATTCATACGCAATCTGATGCGCTGTTAACCAATCGCGCGCTTTCTTGACGGTATTGCAATTTGATATGCCGTACAGTTTCATTATCACTCCCTCAAATCAATCTGTTATTTTAACAGGGAGTAAAGCAGAACAGACTAGACTTCTTCTGAGTAAGCCTCTAGATCAAGGTAGTCACTGATGGAAAACTCGCCAGAATGGCTATAGTGCGCGTTCAGTTTATGGTAAATAGCAAACAACTGTTCGGCTGGAACAGGTTTTGAGAAGTAGTAGCCTTGTAACTGGTCACAACCTGTTGTTAGCAATGCTAGGCGCTGGTCTTCAGACTCCACACCCTCGGCCACCACGGTCAGATTCAGTGCGTGCGCAAGTTTCACCACAGCATCAACGATTGCCAATGCAGAACCATATTTGGCTACACCAGAAGTAAACGATTTATCTAACTTTACTTCACTCACTTCTAGATTTTGTAGGTAAGTGAGGCTAAATGGGTGCAAACCAAAGTCATCAATCGAAACTTTTAGGTGAGCAAACTTAAATTTAGATAGTAGTTTTTTAAACTGGTTTTGATTGTGAATCGCATGCGTTTCAGAAATCTCAAAAATAAGATTTTGCGGCGGTACTTGGTAAACTTCCATCACAGATTTGATGTGGTCTACCAATTGCGCATTGCGAAACTGTTGGCGAGACAGGTTGACCGATAAACTTAATTGAATGCCATTGCTGTGTGCCATGTTGATTGTTTTACATGCCTCAGTCAGCACCCAATTGTTAATTCTGTCTATAAAACCAAAGCGCTCGGCCGCTTCAATAAAATAGATTGGTGTGAGCAAACCTTTGCTTGGATGGTTCCAACGCAATAATGCTTCTGCGCCAGCTGGTGCATGAGTCTTAGATACAATTTTTGGCTGAAAGTGAAGCGTAAACTCTTCTTTTTCAATGGCATCCAGTAATTCTTTTCTGATTTTTTGCATTTCATCAGAAGCTTGTTCAATTTCTGCGTCATAAAATCTAAATTGATTGCGGCCATTTTCTTTGGCCTTATACATGGCGGCATCCGCACTCACTTTGAGTTTTTCCAAATTGCCATCACGTGGATAAATGGCTACGCCTACTGAGCATGAAATCTCAATCAGGTGACCCTCAATAAAAAATGGTTCTTTTACCGCATCAATAATACGTTGTACTACAGCGACAATACTTTCATGCGCATTTATTTCGCCCAAAATGGCCACAAACTCGTCACCACCGGCGCGGGCAATATAATCACAATTGCGGATTGCTGAATTGAACCGCTCAGCAACTTCGACCAATAACAAGTCTCCAACGTGATGACCAAACGTGTCATTGACAGGCTTAAAGTGGTCGAGGTCTATATAGGCTAGTGCCATGCTGTCGCCTAGACGATCACAACGCTTAGCCGCTAATTTTAGATGTTGATTGAGCGCATTGCGATTTGGCAGTTTGGTCAATGGGTCAAATGAATCTAACGGATTGGTGACAGATGTGGTATTTCTGAAATTGATTCGTTTGACGATGTTAGGGTTTAATTTGTCATAGAACACCACCACAATAAATGCAGTCAAGAACACAAAAATAAGCACCATTGCAAACAGCATCGTGATGAAGCTAGAGTTTAGGATGTTGCTGTCAGCCCCATATGTATTGACAGACCCCAGGCACGTATTAAACGCCAAATGCGTTGATAGAATTCCAATTGAAATTAAAATTGAGAAGAATGCGCGCACAGAGTAGCGGTGAGCACCATCGTAACTTTTGAGCCAGTAATAGGTGATGATGCTTAAAATGCCTACGCCGACCGCAATCGCAATCGCCAATAATGAGGGTAACAATAAAATTTCATACTGATTTTCCAGCATTGCTTTGGAAAAGAAGATAAAAATCCCATACCCAGATAGCCCTGCTTGCAAGCCGGATAATATGAGTGAGTAGAGAGGTAGCGTCAGCTTGTTAGCGGTATGTAACACGGAATAACCTACCGAAGTGGCGAAACCAAAAGCCAGTAACAAGTAGAAGTACGAGAGCTCATTCATATAGCTATGGTTGAATGCGCGCATGTTCATAAAGTGAATCGCGAACAGGCCTAACCCTACCAGTAATGAGTAGACGATTAACAGCTTGCTGTATTTGTCAGGACTTGCACGGTAAAGCGATGCCACAAATCCAAACGTAGCAAAACAGGCCAAGGCCCCGGCCATAAGCGAAATCAGCATGATAGAACTACTAAATTCTGAAAACATTTCTGATGTGCTTGTTTTGTTTTTGTTAAAGTTATTGCTAGTAAGCAAATGGTGTGCCAAGTCTGATTATTCAACCCCTGAAGCGGCTACTAGTCTAATAGACTCTGCCAAATAGCTGCTGTATGTATGGTATTAGTGAACCTATTAACTGGATGAAATGTGGGGGATTGGTTGAAGGTATTGCTTCAAAGGCGACGATATTCCAACAGTATAATGGTGCCTGAAAGCAGAAAGGGAGGCATGTAGCCTCCCTTTTGTTTTACTACGGATTTGAGTTTAACTAAATGCCGCGCAACAGCTCATTAATTCCCACTTTACCTAGCGTTTTTGCATCCACTTTTTTCACTATCACTGCACAGTATAGGCTGTAGCTACCGTCTTTAGATGGTAAGTTACCTGATACCACCACAGAACCTGCTGGCACGCGACCGTAGAATACTTCGCCGGTTTCACGGTCATAAATTTTGGTGGATTGACCAATGTATACACCCATCGAGATTACGCAGTTATCTTCTACAATCACACCCTCAACTACTTCTGAGCGTGCGCCGATAAAACAGTTATCACCGATGATGGTTGGGCCAGCTTGTACTGGTTCTAATACGCCGCCAATGCCTACGCCACCTGACAAGTGTACGTTCTTGCCAATTTGTGCGCATGAGCCGACAGTCGCCCATGTGTCTACCATGGTACCTTCACCCACGTAAGCGCCAATGTTGACGTATGAAGGCATCAATACTGCATTTTTACCAATAAATGAGCCACGACGCACGATGGCATTGGGCACCACACGGAAACCACCCGCTTTAAAGTCTTCTTCTGTGTAATCTGCAAATTTTGGAGGTACTTTATCAAAGTATTTAGTGCAACCGCCATCCAACAATACATTGTCTTCTAGACGAAAAGAGAGCAATACCGCCTTCTTTAACCATTGATGAGTTTCCCACTGTTGGGTATCACCAACACGTGAGGCCACGCGTAGTTTGCCAGCGTCTAAATCGGCCAAAATAGAAGCCACAGTAGACTTGATCTCGACAGTGGCGTTGGTAGGGTTGATATTGGCGCGGTCTTCAAATGCTGCCTCAATAATACTTTGACGTGAATCCATAATGTTCTCTTAATCGATGGTTGGAATTGTGATAATCAGTTGCGCGACAGTCTCGCGCATCAAAAAATAGCATTTTAAACTAATTTGGCAGTACGCCCAAAGTTTCAGTATAAGCGACATAGAAGTGCTGCAAAATAAAACAAAAAAGCGCACCACTGTTATAAGGTGCGCTTTAAAAGTTTTGATGGGTAGTTGTTTATTTGCCGGCTTTTGCTGCCTCATATAGCGGCCTTACTTTAGGCGCTAAGGCTTTCAAATCAGCAATTCTATTTTCACTTGCCGGGTGTGTACTAAAAAATTCAGGTGGTGCGTCTTTCGATTGCGCACTCATTTTTTGCCATAAGGTCACTGCGGCATCCGGGTTGTAGCCGGCACGGGCGGCCAGCTCTAAGCCCATTTTGTCGGCCTCACGTTCTTGCTCACGTCCATTAGGTAGTGCAAAAAATAATTGTGAGCCAGCACCTGCGGCTTGTACCGCTGCGCCACCAGCTGCCGAACCAGACGCCAAGGCAGCCAGTGCTTGCAAACCAAACTGTTGTACATAAGCTTGTGACATACGTTCACGGCCATGCTCACGCAAGGCATGCGCAATCTCGTGGCCAATCACCGCGCCTAATTCGTCGTCCGTAGCATTGATTTTTTCAATCAAGCCAGAGAGCACCATGATTTTGCCGCCAGGCATGCAGTAGGCGTTGAGTTGATCGTTTTTCTCTACATTCACTTCCCATTTCCAATTCACAGCATCGGGGCGGAACACGCCCACTTGCGCAATCAAGCGATTAGAAATGCGACGCACACGTTCTAGCATTACTTTGTCCACATTAAGTGTCTTTTTGCCTTCAGCTTCTTTGAGTGTTTGCGTGTAGGCTTGCGCAGACATGGTATCAATGCTGCTGGCAGGCAATAACATAAATTGCGAACGTTTGACCCCGGAAACGCTGTCTTTAGTGGTGGTGGCACAGGCAGCAAGGTTTAATACCAAAGTGGAAATAAATATGGCGCGTAGTATTTTCATGGGTTCTCCTCAAACATTATTGTTGTGATGGCATTAACGCATCAAGTTTGTTTTGGTTGAATCATGCCTTAGAACTTAAATTTTGACCTGTGTTCCCAGTTCGACTACGCGGTTAGGTGGTAGTTTAAATTGGTTGGTAATGGTCTCCGCAGTACGGAACATGGCAATAAAAATCTTTTTACGCCATATAGACATTTCTGTTTTCTCTCTTGCCAACAAAATTTCTTTGCCGATAAAAAAGGAGGTGTCCATGGTGTCTAACTCCAAACCGAGTTGGCTGCAAAGCAGTAAATCTCTGGGTAAATCCGGTTCGTCTTTGAAGCCATAATTCACCAAGACCCGATAAAACTCAAATGGCATGGCTTCTACAGTGACACGTTCTTGCGGATTGGTATGAGGGAAGTCAGTAAAACGTACTGTGAGGATAATGACTTTTTCATGCAATACCTTATTGTGTTTGAGGTTGTGCAGTAGTGCGTGTGGAACACCTTCTGGATTGGGCGTCATAAACATTCCAAAGCCTGCAACACGGGCGGGCGGGTGTGCGCCAATGGCATTAATAAAGGGGACCAAGTCCATAGATTCCGATTTCAAGCGGGTATAGAGTAGTCTTCTTCCCGTTTTCCATGTCAGCATCAGCACAAAAATGATAGTGCCAATAATCAATGGTACCCAGCCGCCATCGGGTATTTTCAATACATTCGCGCCAAAAAATGCTAAATCAACTACCAAAAATAAGCTGACGATTAGCCCTGTTTTAAGTTTACTCCAGCCCCATATTTCATGAAATACAATGGCTGCAAGCAACGTTGTAATCACCATATCACCTGTCACAGCAATGCCATAGGCTGCGGCCAAATCACCAGAGCTGCCAAAGCTCACAACAAGCACCATGACCGCTATCATAAGACCCCAGTTGACTCTTGGCATGTAGACTTGTCCTTGCTCACTAGCTGATGTGTGCGTGACGTGCATGCGTGGTAAGTAACCCAGTTGTAATGCTTGGCGTGACACGGAGAAAGCGCCTGTAATAACGGCTTGCGAGGCAATTACGGTGGCAAGTGTGGCTAAAATAATTAAGGGAAACAATGCCCATTCTGGCGCTAAGTGATAAAACGGATTTTGTATGGATTGAGCATCGTGCAAAATCAAAGCACCTTGGCCAAAGTAATTAAGTAGCAACGCTGGTAATACAAAGCCAAACCACGCCAATCGAATAGGTAAGCGTCCGAAGTGACCCATATCAGCATACAACGCTTCTGCACCAGTGACAGCCAGCACTACAGCACCGAGTGCTACGAAAGCAATCCAAGGCTGACTCGAGAAAAATTGAATCGCGTACACAGGCTTGAGCGCGTTAAGAATCGTTGGGTCATGCAGTATGTTGATAAGGCCGAGCACGCCCAAAGTACCAAACCAGAGCAGCATGATAGGGCCGAAAAAAGCGCCTACCACGGCTGTGCCCTTGCTTTGCGTCCAGAACAGACCAAGCAGTACAACTAGAGTGATGGGAACAATCAAGCTGTGCAAACTTGGCGCAGCTACTTCAAGTCCCTCAACGGCAGATAACACTGAAATGGCCGGTGTAATCATGCCGTCTGCATAAAACATACATGCACCTAAGATGCCTAACATCATGATTTTACGTTGTTTTAATGGGTTGTTTTCTGAGTTGCGACTGGCTAAGGCTAATAATGCCATGATGCCGCCTTCACCACGGTTATCCGCACGCATGATAAAAGCGACATATTTGATGGAAACAATCAGGATTAACGCCCAGGTAATCAATGACAATATGCCATAGACATTGCCTACAGTGAGTGCCACTGGGTGGTGGCCTACTGCAAACACTTCTTTCATGGTGTAGAGTGGACTGGTGCCAATGTCGCCAAAAACGACACCTAAGGCAGCTAGTGATAGAACGTGCAGCGGTTGTTTGGCGATATGTTGATTCTGCATATGAAGCAAATATGAGACTTGCTGAATATCTAAACGCTAATGATAAACATTTTAGGCAGTCAGCACACTAAAAATGATGCTGATGTTGATGTTTACGCACGAATATTTTACGAGTGTGCACCTAATTTAGTGGTTAGCAGTCGGTTTTGTCACTTTTGCATCTGTTGTGCCATGCGCAAAGGTAATCTTAATATGCTGACCATCACGCACTTGCTGGCTATCAGTGATAATGTTTTCTTCCATATCTTTCACAATCGCATAACCTCTGTTCAGTACTTCATTGGGGTTAAGCAGTCGTAAGCGGTCAGCGCTTGCATTTAATTGGTTGCGATGAAAGTGTAGCTGCTTTTCAATACCAGCCTGCAGTCTTAATGTTATCTGATGTAGATGATTGCTAAACGATTGAATTTTTTGCGTGGGTGAGACCAGTCGTTTTGCCAGATAATCCAAGCGCTGTGCATGCGTATGGATAAGTCTGTCCATCCGTTGCACCATGGATTTGGCGATTTGGCGTAAGTTGTTTTGCAGTGCGCTAATATCACTGCAGGCCAATTCGGCTGCTGCTGTGGGCGTTGCAGCACGTAAATCTGCCACAAAATCGCAGATGGTGAAATCAGTTTCATGTCCCACACCGCTAATCACTGGAATTTGGCTCTGATAAACGGCTCTGGCAACGATTTCTTCATTAAATGACCATAAGTCTTCCAAGCTGCCACCGCCGCGGCACACAATTAGTGTATCCACTTCAGCGCGCTGGTTGGCAATGTTAATCGCTTCAGCAATGCGTGCCGCCGCGCCTTTGCCTTGCACAGGTGTTGGATAGATAATGACAGGCACGCTGGGGTTACGTCGCTTTAAAGTTGTGAGGACATCACGCAGCGCTGCTGCATCGGCAGAGGTAACAATACCAATGGTTTTTGGAAACGCAGGGATAGGGCGTTTTGTTGAGGCCTCAAATAACCCTTCGGCGCTCAATGACTTTTTAAGTCGCTCAAATGCTTCAAATAAAGTGCCCAAGCCAGCTTTTTGAACAAATTCTACGGTCAGCTGAAAGTCACCTCTGGCTTCATATAAAGTGACGGTAGCGCGAGCTTCAATCTTGTCGCCTTCGCGCGGTACAAAATCCACGTAACTGTTACGACCTTTAAACATCACGCAGCGCACTTGTGCGCCTGCATCTTTGAGTGAAAAGTACCAGTGCCCTGAAGCCGCTCGTGTGAAGTTGGAGATCTCACCGGATACCCAAAATAGCGGGAAGCTCATTTCAAGAATCTCGCGCGCAAGGCGGTTCAATTCACTTACGGTGAGGATTTTTTGTTGTGGAGCGCTGTCAGAAACTGCCATAGGCGTTATTATCCATTACAATTTCGTTTTGTTAAACCGTATTCATGCAAGAAAGACCACATCATGTCATCCTGTCTATCCCGTTGTTTACAAGGTAAATCTGGCTATCTGCTGGGGTTTGCTAGCTGTTTTGCCATAGTTATTTTGGCGTTGGTGGTACAGACGACTTATCACTTGGAGCCATGTCCGTTGTGTATTTCGCAACGTATCGTTTTTATGAGCTTGGGTGTGCTGTTTTTGATTGCCGCGTTTATTCCGCCTGCTCACGTGTTGAAAAAAGTATTCGCACTATTGCAAGTGCTAACAGCCCTAGGTGGCGCAGGCGTGGCCATCCGCCACTGGTATTTGCAAGCTAATAAAGAAAGCATGATTGCCGATTGTGGGGTGGGGTTCGACTATATGTTCGAAAACTTCCCGCTGGAAAAAGCGTTTAAATTGCTGTTCCGCGGTACTGGCGATTGTGCTGCGATTGATTGGACATTGCTTGGATTAACCCTGCCACAATTGGCATTGATCTGTTTTGTAGGCTTTGCGGCATACGCTGTTTGGTTATTGAAAAGCAGCAAGGTATGAGCGAACCAAACAAAGATGAAATTGCCACGCAAGAAACAGAGTTAAGAAGCTGGCTTGCGAGTCTTAAGCTGGGTGGAATCGCATTTGTAATGTTTATTGTGGGTTGCTTGCTCTATGGTTGGTTTAACCCGTTTACGTTTTGGCATGCCTATGCTGATGCCGGGCGTAATTCAAGTATTGCCCATGCGCTGTATTATGGCGTGTTTATTGGGCCCGTCATTGTTGCAGTGGTAACTTTGTTGGCCAGATTTGTGATAAAGAAATGAACATAAAAACACTTGATTTTAAAACATTAGATGATTTTGTAGGTAATACCCCTTTGGTGGCTTTACAACGGATGAATCCGAATAAAAGCAACACCATTCTACTTAAGCTGGAAGGTAATAATCCTGCTGGCTCAGTGAAAGACCGCCCAGCCTATAGCATGATTAAACGTGCAGAAG
This sequence comes from Betaproteobacteria bacterium Ga0077540, assembly GCA_001464125.1. Lineage (GTDB taxonomy): Bacteria > Pseudomonadota > Gammaproteobacteria > Burkholderiales > Methylophilaceae > Methylophilus. The sequence goes on from LNEP01000001.1 coordinate 56,772, forward strand.
CGCGCGGTGATATTAAGCCTGGTGATACGCTGATTGAGGCAACCAGTGGTAATACCGGCATTGCACTTGCCATGGTAGCTGCTATGCGTGGCTATAAAATGGTGTTGGTGATGCCAGAAAACCAAAGCGTGGAGCGTCGACAGAGCATGAAAGCCTATGGTGCGGAATTAGTGCTGACCCCAAAAGATGGCAGCATGGAACTGGCGCGCGATGTGGCGATGAAGTTGCAAGCCGAAGGCGAAGGGGTTGTGCTTGATCAGTTTGGTAATATGGATAATCCGCAAGCGCATTACGAGGGCACAGGCCCAGAAATCTGGCGTGATACCAAGGGCCAAGTCACACACTTTGTGTCTAGCATGGGGACGACCGGCACGATTATGGGTACCTCACGCTATTTAAAAGAGCAAAACCCTAACATTCAAATTATCGGTGTGCAGCCGGAAGAGGGTTCGCAAATTCCAGGTATTCGTAAATGGCCTGAAGAGTACCTACCTAAGATATATGATCCCAAACGTGTAGATGCACTGCGCTATGTCAATCAGAAAAATGCGGAAAATATGACGCGCAAGCTAGCGATGGAAGAGGGTATCTTTGCCGGTATTTCAAGTGGTGGTGCGTTATATAGCGCACTACAACTTTCCAAAGAAGTGAATAATGCGGTGATAGTGAGCATTGTCTGCGACCGTGGAGACAGATATCTCTCGACAGGAGTATTCCCGGGGTAGTTATGTGGCGTGTAGCCCTTATTGGCGTATTGTGGTGTGCAAATGCGCATGCGCTCACTGGGGTGAGCATCACTGCAGATAGTATTGCTTATGACGAAGCTATACTGACTGATGCTAGAGTCAGTCTAGAGTTGACTGGCAATGATCAAGCAGTTGTCGATGCAAAAACACTGCAATATGGCAACGTAAGGCTGGACGAGGCCCATATTTTATTGGATTTAAAGGCCAACACCACCTTGCTGGTTAAAGCACGGCAAATTGTCACACCGCAGTTTGATGCCCGTAACCCCAGTATTTATCTGGATTACCGCAGTATCAATCCCCAACCGAGTTTGACTTTTGAAGCTGAAATCAAGCCCATTACTGATGCACAATGGGGTAAGTTCAAGCTCGACTGTTTGATTCCTGAGCGCAAGCAAAATGCAAACTGGCACTGCGACCATGGCTTGTATCAAAGCGAACGCACCCATGTCCCGTTTACTATTGATTTTGTGCCGCAACCCAAAGGGCTAGAAGCCAATATTCTATTTAAACAAGCCAAATTTAGCGATGCCTCAGGTCTTCATGCCGGCGAAAAACTCACTGCTAAATTGGTACTCAATGCACAACAAATTCAATCCAAATGGTACTGGAAAGGCTTGTTTGATTGGCAAGAGGGAGAGCTGTTTTGGCAACCTTTTTATTTTGGTAAAGCTGGCAGCACTTTTGATATTGCTGGCACTTATCAAGCGCCCATGCTCAATATTCAGCAAGCTAATTTGCACATCAATGGCGTAGGTCAGCTATCGGCCAGTGCCGATATTAATGTGCAAACCAAAGCGTTTAACGATATTAAGGTGAGTGCGCATAACTTAGATTTTACCGGGTTATATCAAACCTTTATTCAGCCGATGGCCCAGAAATCCGTGTTTGGTAATTTGCGAGTATCTGGTAAGGCAGACTGGGAGTTTGAGGTCAAAGATTTGCAACCGCAAAATTTTGAGCTCAATATTGAAAACGCCAATATCGAAGATTTGAATGGCAAGTTTGGTTTTACCAACCTGAATGCGCATATTCCTTGGGATTACAACCAAATTAAAAACATATTTCTGGCCTATGAGCGAGGCCATTTGCTCAATATGCCATTAGGACTGACCCATCTCCAAGCCGGAGTGAATCGCTATGCGATTACGACACCGCAACTGACACTGCCGATTTTGGATGGTGCGCTACAGTTTCAAGATGTATCCGCCGCATGGATAGGTAATGGCATGGTCTGGCATTTGCAAATGCAACTACAGCCCATCAGCATGAATAGCTTTAGTAAAGCGCTGGGTTGGCCGGAAATGAAAGGCCAAATTGATGGCCAGATTCCGCTGATTACCTATGCCAACGAACAGCTTAATATGGACGGTCAGATGCAATTTAATATGTTTAATGGCATGGTGGCGATGTCCGATTTGCATATCGAGCGTCCGATTGGCGTGGCGCCCAAGCTGTACGCAAACCTTAAAATGCGTGATATTGATTTGGGCGATCTGACGCGCACTTTTAACTTTGGCTCGATTGAGGGCAAGTTGGAAGGAGATGTTAAAGACTTGCGACTAGAAAATTGGAAACCGGTGTCTATGGATGCGATTATCCAGACAGCCGATGGCAAACACTTGAAAAAGGTCTCGCAACGTGCGGTTGAGAATATCACAGCATTGGGTGGTGAGGGCACGGCAGCTGCGCTACAGCGTACTTTTTTGCGGTTCTTTAAAGAGTTTAATTACGAAAAAATTGGCTTAAGCTGCCAATTAAGGCAGGATATCTGCAAAATGGGTGGCGTAGAGTCAACGCCTACCGGGTTCGTCATCGTTAAAGGAAAAGGTGCGCCTTCGGTCAATGTGAACGGGTATACGCAATATGTGAGCTGGAAAGATTTGCTGGCAAGAATGCAACGTATCACCGACAACAATACCAAAGCCGTCGTAAAATAGGCTGAGATGTAAACAGCTACGATATTAAGTAAACCGATTCAAAAGGAAATAAAATGAAATATTGGGTAATAGGATTAGCTCTGGCGGGTGCACTAGCGCTGCCCGCTTGTGTCACCATTAATATCTACTTTCCGGCGGCGGCGGCAGAAAAAGCGGCGGATAAAATTATTGATGAGGTGTGGCAATTAAAACAAGAACAGCAGGGCACAACAAGCTCGCCTGCTGAATCAACAGCCACTACACCCGCACCTTAAGGAGTTGATATGAAGAAATTACTACTGACAAGTCTTATGGGTGTTGTGATGTTTATAAGTAGTGCTGGTTTACTACAAGCCGCAGCGGATTTAGAAGCTAACACCCCCGCGATTGCTGCTATTAAAACCAGCATGCAAACACGCCATGCGCAGATGCAGACGTTTTACGCATCGGGTGCTATTGGCCTTACGCAGGATGGCTTTATTGCAGTGAAAGATGCCAGCGCAGTGCCGTTGTCGCAACGCGGTGGGCTAGCTGGTTTGGTCAAAGATGAGAATAGTGATCGCGCCAGACTTTATAAAGAAATTGCAGCCGCCAATGGTCACCCGGAATGGCAGGGCGAGATTCAAAGCACTTTTGCCGGGCGCTGGATTGATAAAGCACAGGCCGGTTGGTTCTATCAAAGAGATGGCGCATGGCTCAAAAAATAGCATTACTTAATTTCAAGAAAGATAACAACAAGCAATGAATTGGTTGATATTGGTATTGGCGGGTTTGTTTGAGATAGTTTGGGCGATTGGTTTGAAATACACCGATGGGTTTACCAAGCTATGGCCTACCGTAGGCACGGTGACAGCGATGGTCATCAGCGTTGGCCTGCTTGGGTTGGCGATGAAATCCTTACCAGTGGGCACTGCTTATGCGGTCTGGGTGGGCGTGGGTGCAGTAGGCACCGCAATATTAGGCATCGTATTATTTAATGAGTCTGCTAATTGGGGGCGGTTACTCAGTTTGTTATTGATTATTATCGGAATTATCGGTTTAAAACTGGCAACACCTAGCCATTGAATTGCATTTTGCATTAGCGAGTCTCGCAAATTGAACCGATAATGCGTAGTTATTTCACGTTTTAAATCAAGGCTCATTCACATACACTTAACTCAACTTCTCAAAAGTAAAGGGAGTGTTGTGATGCCAAGTAATCTTTTTGTACTTCCCGCCTACGGCAAAGCCATCACCTTGGATGATCAGGGTGTTTTCTATGTGATGAATCATTATGAAGACACGATTCAAAGTGTGATTCAGCTGACCTATGCAAAAGATGAGTGGTGTTTGCTGCAACTACAACACACCAGTGTCACCGATGAGTATTGTTGGACAGTGATGTCGGCTGATAGCCGTTATGCATTGAATAGCATGACTTCTTCACAAATCGCTCACCATTTTGCACGACCTGAGTTTGCAGAACCCAAAGGTGCTTGGCAGGTTATTCGCAATCAGCAGTTTGGTTTTGGCAAGTTCACACCGTTAGAGGGTGGCGAGCCAGTCGCTTACGGGCTGTTGATGTTTGAGAATGATGAAATCAAAGCCATTATTCGTTTGCACAGAATGCAAGCGGATATGATGCAAACAATCACTGAAGAAACAATAGAGCGCGAAGTCGAGTTCGCGTAATCAAACCATCACAAGCGTTAGTTTGTAAATGTCGGTGATGCTTAGCATAGGCCAAGCTGATGCTTTTGGTGTAAGCTATCGGGCATGATTATGCCCACCCTAATTTTCGATATCGAGACCATCCCAGATACGGATGGTCTTCGCATTTTATACAATCTACCCGCTAGCGTGACTTCACAAGAAGTTGCCAATATTGCCTTTCATCAACGCAGACAGCACAACGGCAGTGATTTTCTGCCACTTCATCAGCATCGTGTATGTGCTATTTCTTGCGCGCTGCGCGAGGGCAATCAGTTTAGAGTGTGGACGCTGGGCGATGTGCAAGCAACCGAAGCTGAAATCATTCAACGTTTTTTTGATGGGATAGAAAAATATACGCCACAAATCGTCTCATGGAATGGCGGTGGTTTTGATTTGCCCGTGCTGCATTACCGCGCGATGGTGAATCAGATACAAGCGCCGCGCTATTGGGATATGGGCGAGGATGACAAAGACTTTAAATGGAATAACTACATCAGCCGTTACCATATGCGCCATTTAGATTTAATGGACGTACTGGCCATGTTTAATGCGCGCGCCAATGCGCCTTTGGATGAAATTGCGCAGTTATGCGGTTTCCCCGGTAAGTTGGGAATGGATGGCAGTAAGGTGTGGGGGGCTTATCAAGCGGGAGAGATTGAGGCGATACGTAATTATTGCGAGACCGATGTTGCAAATACATATTTAGTGTTTTTGCGCTTTCAGCTAATGCGCGGCCACTTAAGCCAAGACGAATACAATGCGGAGATTAGGTTAGTGCGTGATACATTGACTGGCTATTCAGGTCAGCACTGGCATGAATTTTTACAAGCGTGGAAGTAGTGTTTTCCCACGCTTGTCCTGAAGATTTACAGCACCGATTGTTTGCGACGCAAGCCGATAAATCCGATAAAGGCAGAGCCTAATAACCAGATAGCCGATGGTAGTGGCACAGCAGATACGCCACCATTAGAAGAACCACCACCGTTTGCATCACCATTGGAAGGGTTGTTGCCTGTATTGTCTCCATTGCCACCTTCCTCTACATTTTCTTTGGCTACATATTGTGTACGGTTGTTGTCACGTCCACCGCCAGCCCCGCCCCCGCCAACACCCCCAACGCCTCCACCACCAGCAGCAGAACCACCAGTTGAGTAGCCTGTAGGTACCATATCAGCTACTACTACGTCGTTTAAATTCTGGATGTGATTTTCTTTAGGATTACCTGCGCCAGTTTCTTCCGTTGGCAACACAAACTCATCATTGGAGGCAACGTTGTAACCTTCAAAGAAGTAACGTGTTTTCTCAAAGCCATCATCCATCAGGTAATTTTCGATATCAGTTTGGGCTTGCTGCCAGCGTTGTGTAAATGGAGCAATCACATCCTGAGGTTGATGTGCTTTAGACCTAGCTTGGCTAGATTGCGCGATTTGATCGATGTCTGAAAATTTGGATGCATTGTGCTGCATGGTATAGGCAATAAAGGAAAGCAAGCCAAGTATGGCAAATAGCATGTATTTTAATTTTTTTGCTCGTTTATTTCTTTGTGCGCGTGCGCTCATGGTGTACCCCCAAACATGTTGTACTAATTTAAAACATACATTACCTATATGGGGGATAGCGCGCAATAGCTCATTCGCACTAATGAAAATAGGCGTAAACCCATAGTGCTATGATTTTAAAAGGTTTTATGTGCAAGATTAGCTGTTAATATGGCGTTATTCAGCAGCATCTACCGTATCGGCAACATCTTCATCTACCAGGTTCTTCCAGTTTAAGATGATTTTTTTATGCTCGTTGCTACCAATAGTGAATTTATGGCGTTGTTTGTCGCCGTTATAGCTAGCCAAGATAGTGTAGGTGCCAGCTGGAATATCCAATAGTAATTGTGGCTGTGCGCCTACTAGTCTGAATACCAGCTTACCTTCAGTATCATAAAGGTTGACGTTCACATCGGTGATAGAGCGCCCACTGGCCCCTTCGGAAAAAATCACCCGTAGACTAAATTGAGTAATGTATGGACGCATGGCATCAACTTCATCAGCGCTAATGCCACCTGTGATATAGGGAACACCCTGTGCCGATTTTTTGATACTCACAGCATCAGCAGACGCGTAAAAACTGGTGAGCATCAAAATGCAACCACATAGTTTGGTGATGAAATTAGTACTGTATTTCATAGCGACTTTTTCATAAGCAGTAAGCATCATTCTACGCCTGTATCGGCTAAAATAGCGACTATGAGAAGAAACCGTCATCAATCCCGCCAGTTAGCCCCACAACCTATTCAATCGGCATTTATCGAATCGCTAGATCAAGAAGGGCGAGGTGTCGCCCATGTGGATGGTAAAACCATTTTTATCGATGGTGCGTTGCCGCAAGAACGCGTTACTTATCAATCGCATCATGTGAAACAAACTTTTGAAGTCGCCAATGTGGTGCAGGTCCTCAAGCAAAGCAATCAGCGTGTTAAACCACAGTGCCCACATTTTGGCGTGTGTGGCGGCTGTAAATTACAGCATTTAGATTTTGCCGCACAAGTCGCGGCAAAACAGCGTTTGTTGGAAAATGATTTCAAGCATATTGGCAAAGTGAAACCGGTCAATATGTTGCCGCCATTGTATGGCCCTACATGGGGCTACCGCCATAAGGCGCGTTTGAGCGTGAAATACGTAGAGAAAAAGCAGCGCGTCTTGGTGGGCTTTAATGAAAAAGCTACCCGCTTTGTCTCTGATATGAATAGTTGCGAGGTGTTGGTGCCGCAAGTATCTGCATTAATTCAGCCTTTGCAAGACATGATTTTGCAGCTAAGCCTGCGTGATAAGATTCCTCAAATTGAGTTGGCGGTAGGTGAAGCGGACAATGTGGATACACAACCAGTGATAGTGTTGATTTTTCGCATCATGGCTGGTTTAACCACGCAGGATGAGCAATTGCTCAAAGCGTTTGCCGATGCGCATCATGTTCAGATATGGACGCAAACCAAAGGCCCAGACACCATCATGCCGTTTTACCCGATAAATGGTGCGCAGTTGCAATACAATCTACCGGAGTTCGATTTAACTTATCCGTTTAAACCCAACGAGTTTACGCAGGTCAATCCGCAAATTAATCAGGTAATGATACGACGTGCCATGCAATTGTTGTCCCCCAAAGCGAATGAAACGATTGCTGATTTCTTCTGCGGAATTGGTAACTTTACCTTACCCATTGCGCGTAGTGGTGCGCAGGTGCTGGGTTTGGAAGGCTTGGCCAATTTGGTAGAGCGCGCAAACGAAAGTGCGCAGTTGAATAAAATCAAGCACGTAAAATTTGGGGTGGCCGATTTATTTAAAATGACCGAATCAAGCTTAAGCGAGCTGGGCCGTTTTGATAAATGGCTGGTGGATCCACCGCGTGATGGCGCGTTTGAATTGGTGAAAGCCATTACGCCCGACAGCGCGCCCAAACGTATTGTGTACGTGTCATGTAATCCCGCTACCTTGGCTCGAGATGCTGGTGTGTTAGTGAGTGAAAAAGGCTATACCTTGGCATCTGCAGGTGTCATTAATATGTTTCCACACACTGCGCATGTTGAATCAATCGCTTTATTTACGCGCAACGAATAGCGCTCAATTTGAAAACATAACTCACTATTTGAGCGCAAAAGTTGGCGTAATTGGCTGATTAGTGGAGTAACTTCTATATTTGAAATTTACCCACCAACCAGATCAGTTGCCCATCAAACCTGCAAAAACATGACACACAACAGCATTTCTATCACGACTGCGCCCAAGATGCTTTTGTTTGCGTTGCCCTTTATAAACTCATACAAGCCTAGGATGGCCAGCAACACGCAAGTGACAATCAGCCCATCAATGAGTGCATTGAGCGTGGCCGAGGGTTCAGCGTTTCTTGCAAAAAAGAACATTGCTGCTACGCCTGTATAAAGAGCACCAGCGCGCCTACCCACTAGCCCAGCTGAAGTCGAGTTATCTAGATTCCATGCAGACAGAAATCGTGATGGGGCAAATAGCCATACTGCTGCCAATATTCCAAAGAGACTGGCTGTGATCATGGCGAGCAAATAAAAAGATAAGTGCATGATGCTCCTAACGCGTTATCCCGCAATTTTTTCAAGAATATCCAATTTCATCTCTTGGCGAATGCCCTTGTCCATCATTGCAGCAGGGGCGAATCTTCTTAGTAGGCTCAAACGAGTTGCTAACTTTCCTGCGGTATAACGCAGTTTTGGGTGTTTGTCATTGGCCGCTTTTAATACTGTCTTAGCTACTATTTTTGGATCATCTCCACCTTCCACGGCTGCTTTCATGATTTTTGCTAATGCTTTTCGCGCTACCGCATATTCTTCGATTGGACTGTCCAATTCTGGTGCATTGGCTTCAAAGTTGGTTTTTGTGTAGGCGGGTTCAATCACAGACACGCGTATGCCTCTGGTACGCAGTTCATGATCTAACGATTCTGAATAACCTTCAACAGCATGCTTGGTTGCAGCGTAAGTCGCCATGTAAGGCGCCGGTATCAAGCCCAGAATGGAGCCTATGTTAATGATACGTCCTTGTCCTTGTTTACGCATATAAGGCACTACAGCTTGAATCACGCGTACAACTCCAAAAAAATTAGTATCAAAGATCTGTTGGGTTTGTGCCATGGAGCTTTCTTCTGCCCCTCCGGCCGCTACGCCAAAACCTGCGTTATTCACAACAAGGTCAATGCGGCCTTCTTTATCAATGATCCCTTTTAAGGCCGCCTCAATAGACTCTTCGCTACCCACATCTAAAGCTATCATCTTGAATGGGTGGTGGCTATATTGCCCACCTTTTCGGCTGGTGCCGTAAACGGTATATCCTGCATTTGTTAGCATCACTGCTGTGGCCTCACCGATGCCTGATGATGCTCCTGTCACAATGGCAATTTTACTGTTCATTATCCTTCTCCTTTGTCGATACTAAAATGGAATTACTTGCTTTCAATTAATTGAACAACTACCTTACCCTTGGCACGACCTTCCTCTAGGTATGCTAAAGCTTGTAGGGTCTGGTCAAATGGAAATACTCTGTCTATCACTGGTTGAATCTGACCATCGTCGATAATCTTGCCAATTTCTGCTAATTGCTGACCGTTTGGTTGCACGAACAAGAACGAATATTCGATATCGCGTTTTTTAGCGAGCCGGATAATCTTGTTACTGAGTAAGCCAAAGACTAGCCTCATAAAAATATTCATCCCTCGTTGCCTTGCAAACGCTGCATCTGGAGGACCAATCAAAGACACGACACGACTATTTGGTTTTAGAATTTGCAGCGCTTTTTCAATGCCGTCCCCTCTTGTCGTTCCAAGTACAGCATCGTATCCTTGCAGTAGTTTCTCGAAGGCTTGCGTTTTGTAATCAATCACTTCATCGGCCCCCAGTCGTTTTACAAACGCTATGTTGCGAGTGCTTGTGGTGGTGGCCACTTTGGCACCTAAGTGTTTGGCTAACTGAATTGCGAATGTGCCTATGCCGCCAGAACCAGCAGGTATAAATACTTTCTGCCCTAGTTTGATACTTGCGCGTTCCTTCAGTGCTTGCCATGACGTCAGCCCCACCATTGGGATAGAAGCCGCCTCTATGAAATTGAGTTTTTCAGGCTTATGCGCGGCTGCACTTTCTGGAACCAAGGTGTATTCAGCGAGTGATCCGGTTCCTAAATCGAACACACTGGCATATACCGAATCTCCCACCTTAAAACGCGTTACTTGATTGCCAACTTCGACCACCACACCAGCCAAATCACTGCCCATAACGGCAGGTAGTTGAAACTTAAGGATGGGTTTGAAATCACCTTTTGGAATCATCGTGTCAATTGGGTTGAGGCCTACCGCATGCACTTTAACCAGTATTTGGCGAGGCTGAATTGTAGGGCGGGGGAGGTCTTTAAAGGCCAGCTGATTCGCTTTGCCATAACGTTCTAAAACGAGAGCTTTCATAGTGTTATCCTAGTTTAATGGGTTGCCGCTTAAAATATGATGACCATCATATTTTATGTGAAAAAAAGCCGATGCCTTACCAGCCAAAAATTAATGATCCTTGGGAGCGTAATGCTTAAGCGCCGCTTGTCTGAATGCTGCAGATAGTTCAGGGTCATTTACAGCGCGTGCTAACATCAGTGTTCCAACCATTGTGGAGATGGTCAGTAACGCCTCATCATGAGCGCTGGTTTGTGTTTGATTGGTTAGTTGACCTTCAATCAAACGAATCAACTCTTTGATACGCTCTGTAGATGCTGCTCTCACTTCGGGTGCTTGTCGATGCATTTCCGAACCCAGCGCTGCAAATGAGCAGCCCTTTTCAATATTGGCTGTATGCGCATCCGATAAATAAACATTCATTAGCGCACATAAGCGTTGTTGTTCAGGATATTCAGCTAACACTTGCTCCACAATAGCGATTGTCTCTGCTCCAGCATGATCTGCCGCTTCAGCTAACATGTCATCTCTTGATGAAAAATGTGCGTAAAAACCACCATGTGTCAGGCCTGCCTCTTTCATAATGTCGGCAACGCCAGTACCGTTGTATCCACTTCTGCGAATGGCTCTGGCTGCCGTCTCTACAATTCGTGCATGCGTGGTTTCTTTACGTCCAGAACTATCTTTTTTTAAGGTTATACTTTTCATGATGCTCATCATATATGATGATCATCATATTATCAAGAATAAAATGCAAAATAGTAGATAAAGCTCTATGGTGGATTGAATGTGTATTCATAACGATGCAAAAAAACATTTAAAATCAAGCGTATTCAATACAAGTTTGCTTGAGTCACTTAGGTTTTATTCACATCGTTATGTTGAAAGGAAGTTTAACTTTATCTTTGCGGCTAATATTATTTAATCAATAGCTTTATTGTTATTTATCCATGCTGTAAGCCGTTTTTCCACCCACAGCTAGCAGAATTAAACCACCCGCCATCGCAATGTTTTTCAAGAACAGAACGGATTGGATTTGATCTGAAAAGTTGCTGTGGAAAATAATCGCAGCCAATACTGAGAATCCGGCTAGTGCAAGGGCTGCATAACGGGTTTTAAATCCAACTGCAATCGCCAAGCCGCCCAATAATTCTAATGCAATGGTTGGCCAAAGTAATAGTGTAGGTACGCCCATCGCTTGCATATAGCCTGCAGTTCCGGCTGGATCAGATATTTTACCTATCCCCGCCAACACAAAAATTAACGCCAACATCAGTCTACCCACTAATTGAAGTATTCCGTTCATCTTGTTATCCCCTTATAACATTTAAGAAGTGTTGCGTTAGGCATCATACGACAAGCCATAGGCTTTGTCATATCTTGGCGCGCTAATTGCTAATACAGCCTAGTGTTTACAATCTCTCATTCAATGATTAAGAAGCAGATATGCGTTTATCTAAAAAAATAGCAATAACATTATGTGGCATCGGAGTGTTGTTTCCTATCGTTGGAATGGCAGAAACAGTCGATGAGAAAGTAATCAATACCCTATGGGTATTGATTGCAGGGGCGATGGTATTTTTGATGCAACCGGGTTTTGCGCTATTGGAATCCGGCATGGCCAGATCGAAAAATGCAGTGAATGTGATGATGAAAAATTACATGGATATCTGCGTAGGTTCTCTATTGTTTTGGCTGCTGGGTTACGGCCTGATGTTTGGCGATAGCCCAACAGGTTGGATAGGGACTGATCTTTTTGGTCTGGCTAAGGCGCCTGATTGGGACTTTAACCTATTGTTTTTTCAGATAATGTTTGCGGCTACTGCAGCCACCATCGTCAGTGGGGCAATGGCAGAGCGCACCAATTACGTAGCGTATTTAATAGGGACTTGTGGCATCACTGCTTTGATTTATCCAATTTTTGGAGGGTGGGCTTGGAACGATCACGGCTGGCTAAAGCAAATGGGCTTTATTGATTTTGCAGGTTCTACCGTTGTTCATTCTGTAGGCGGTTGGTGTGCGTTGGCAGCGATTATGTTACTGGGTCCAAGATTAGGACGCTTTGGGGCCAATGGCGAGGTGCGCGATTTACCTGGCCACAATTTAGGTTATGTGACGATAGGTGGCTTTTTATTATGGTTTGGCTGGTTTGGTTTTAATGGTGGCAGCACCTTGGCTGCGGGCACAAATCTTGGGCATATCTTACTGAATACGCACATGGCAGGTGCAGCAGGGGCGGTGGGTGCATTGTTGTTAAGCTATTTGCTGAGCAAACCGGCACTGATGACCAATGCCGTCAACGGCAGTATTGCAGGGTTAGTGTCGATTACTGCAGGCTGTGCCAGCATGGCGTTACCTTACGCAGTACTCACTGGCGCTATAGGCGGTGCACTTTCGGTGTTAGGCGTGATGTTAATTGAGCGCATGCGCTTGGATGATGTGGTCGGTGCAGTTTCTGTACATGGCATATGCGGCGCATGGGGCACGTTGGCGGCGGGCTTGTTTTTAATTGGCAATATGTTCAATCCGCATCAAGTCATGGTGCAATTAATTGGAATTGTTGTTGCATTTATTTGGGTGTTTGCCAGTGCGTTTCTGATGTACTGGCTAATCTCAAAAACCACAGGCTTGCGCGTCAGCGCTATGCATGAACAACGCGGCTTGGACATCACCGAACATGGTGAAATCGGTTATCCGGAATTTAGTCACGTCTCTGCTTATAGTTCAGATAATTTGAAATCGCTGGAAAAACTATAACGATGCATCAACAGGCGAGAACCGCAAATACAAGTGATAAGGAACGGGTCATGGATTTAATATTGCGACGCAGAGCTATTTATACTGGCTTGCGTCCCTATTTTGATGATGCAAGCCTTTTAGAGGCCATCCATTTGTGGCAAATCAAATATTCAGATAAACCAAAATTTGCTTTTGCTGAGTTTTTGTCCGAATGTTGTCAAGACAAAACATTGCGTGCGCAACGCACCAATATACTCAGCTCAATTTTTAAAGCGCTAGATTCACCAGAGCATGCTTTGTTGCCAGACCCTTTTTCACTTGGTCTGGACGATTTTGCTGATCAAAGCCCTACACAAAAAATATGTGATGATACTACCATTCTATTTGTGCATTTTTTAGCTAACTTGCTGAAATTAATGGGCGAAAAAGAAAGTTTGAATGTGCGCATTTTTATCTTGAATCAGTTTCCCAGTTTGCGTTTAGATGAGTTAAGGAAAGCATATTTGCGTGATCTGTTAGATAAAAAAACCAGCACCTTGCCAGTGAGTTACGAGCTTACGGTAATGCGCCAATTAATCAATTTTGCTTACGTGGCAATTTGTGAATTATTAGGCCCTGTGAAAGCGGATCATCTGCTTGCACAAGGAATAAAGGCATCTGAAGAATTGGCGATGCAAATGGAAATACCGCTACACGATTTTTTATAGGAATTAGCGAGGTTGACTTGATGGCACGATGCCATCGGCAATCAGTCCAAAAACGCAGTACCAGCAATATCAAGTAAAATGACACTCATGAAGCGCGTGTCTATTTTTTTCATCATATTAAGCAGCCTGATATTGGGCTGCTCGCCAACTTCCAAGCAAGCAGATACGCCCATCATCCGTATGGCGATTGCACAGGCACCATTAAATTTGGATCCGCGCTACGCAACCGATGCCACTTCAGAACGCCTCAACCGCTTGCTTTACCAGCGGTTGGTGGAATTCGATGATCGCTACCAAGCTGTGCCAGGGTTGGCTAATTGGCAGGTACTCTCGCCTCAGCAATATCGGTTTACTTTAAATCAATCCGCTGAGTTCCATCATGGTCAAGCATTAACAGCGCACGATATTAAGGCCACTTATGAGAGCCTGTTAGCGCTGCGCGATGCACCACATCGTGCTGAGTTTGCACATATTCAAAAAATTGAAGTGCATGATGCTAAAACATTGAGCTTTTTCTTGAGCAAAGCGGATAGGCATTTTGTTGAAAAGCTCATCATCGGCATCTTGCCGCAACAATTGATTGCAACAAACCATGATTTTTCACGTGCGCCAGTGGGTAGTGGCCCCATGAAGTTTGTGCGTTGGCAAAGCGCGCTCACCTTGGTGCGTGTGCGTGATGGTCAGCAGCTTGTATTCACCGAAGTAAAAGACCCAACAGTACGCGTGCTTAAACTGGTGCGGGGAGAAGTGGATGTGCTACAAGGTGATTTGCCGCCAGAGTTAGTGAACTATCTGCAATCCAAGCCAGACATCACAGTTAACACCAATAAAGGCACCAACTTTTCGTATTTAGGGGTCAATATGCAAGACCCAATATTGCGGGAGCGTAATGTTAGGAGGGCGATTGCACATGCGATTGACCGACCTGCGATTGTGCGGCAGGTGATGGTGGATAGCACAAGATTGGCGGGTGCGATTCTGCCACCTGAGCATTATGCAGGCAATGCCGCACTGGCGCCTTACGCCTATCGACCATTGTACGCAAAGCAGTTGTTGCAGGCGTCAGGTGTAAAGTTGCCGCTCAAGCTCATTTATAAAACCTCTACAGATGCACAACGCGTGCGCTTTGCCACCATTTTGCAGGCGCAAATGGCGCCAGCGGGCATTGATCTGGAGATTCGTAGTTTGGATTGGGGTACGTTTTTTGAGGATGTGAAGCAAGGGCAGTTTCAGCTCTATGGGTTGACTTGGGTGGGCATTAAGACGCCTGAAATTTATCTCAAGGCCTTTGGTAGTGATTTTGCACCCCCACAAGGGTTTAATCGCGGACGGTATCAGGATGCAGCTTTAGATGCACTTTTACATGAGGAGAATTGGCCTGCGGCAACCACACGTATCCACCAGCAACTGCCTTATATCCCCTTATGGTATGAGGGACAGTTTGCTGCATATCGTCAACCGGTGAAACGCTATCAGCCACAGCCTGATGGCAATTGGGATGGTTTAGCCACTTTAGAATAAGCTAGGCGACAGCCACACCAAACAGCCTGCCCACCAAAGCCGTGATGAGCATGGCCAATGCGCCCCAAAACGCAACTCTGGTAGCGCCAGTGAACAAGCTTGCACCACCTGCCTTGGCGGCAAGTCCACCAAGCGCTGCCAGAAACACCAGCGACAGTGCTGCAACTGTGTAAATAATGTATGGCTGAGGTGTCATTACAGCAACCAGTAGCGGTAATGCTGCACCCACTGCAAATGTCCCAGCAGAAGCCACTGCCGCCAACAAAGGTTTGGCAGCTACAATCTCAGAGATACCTAACTCATCGCGCGCATGCGCAGCAAGCGCATCATGCGCAGTTAAAGCAGTCGCTACTTGGTGTGCCAAATCAGCGTTCAAACCACGCGCCATATAAATGCCTGTCAGCTCTTTTAGCTCACTCTCGGGTTCATTCATCAGCTCTGCCGTCTCCTTGGCGAGGTCTGAAGATTCTGTATCGGCTTGTGAGCTCACAGATACATACTCTCCGGCAGCCATTGACATTGCACCTGCCACCAAGCCTGCCAATCCTGTCAGCATAATGGTGGATGTGTTGGCGTGTGCAGCCGCCACACCAATCATCAAGCTAGCGGTAGAGACAATGCCGTCGTTAGCACCCAGCACGGCGGCGCGTAACCAACCAATCCGGTGTGATTTATGAAATTCAAAATGACGCATAGAGTTCCTTTATATAATGCTGGGACCACCAATTAACAGCCTCCAGTGTACACCCAGCCATGATGCTTGCCAGCTAGCCTGTGTGATTTTAGCGTCTTGCCTATTGTATGGCTTCATAATGCCGTAAAATGCAAATCACCATGCATATCGAAATTTCCATTAAAAATCAGACGCTCAGCCTGCTAAATCAGGATCATGTCCTTTTAGCGCAATATGTAGTTTCTACCGCTGCCAATGGGGTAGGTTGTGAAAAAGACAGTGGTTGTACGCCATTAGGTGCACATATTATTCGCGCTAAGATTGGTAAGGATGCACCAGCCAATACCGTGTTTGTGGGGCGCAGACCCACAGGTGAAATTTGTACGCCAGAACTGATGGCACAATTTCCAAATCGTGATTGGATTTTGACTAGAATTTTGTGGCTCAGTGGTCAAGAGGTGGGCAAAAATAGGCTGGGCAATGTGGACACAATGCAACGCTATATTTATATTCACGGCACACCAGATACCACCGCAATGGGGCAAGTGGGTTCCCATGGCTGCATCCGGATGCGCAATGCCGATATTATTGAATTATTCGATTTAGTGTCCGTGGGGACGCCGGTGATCATTCATGCACACTAATTACTGTACAAAATCACTCAACCGTGAGCTCGCACAAGACCAAGCCCGGTAATGAATCTTAAGCATCTAATTTCAAGGCTGCTTTCAGTCATCCCGGTTGTATTTGGGGTGGTGCTGTTGACGTTTTTATTGATACACGTGGTGCCGGGCGACCCAGTAGAGGTTATGTTAGGCGAGTCTGCCAGTGTCGCAGATAGCGCAGCCTTGCGTGAAGAGTTAGGGTTGAATCAGCCACTGATGATTCAGTTTGGGCAGTACTTCAATAAACTGGCACATGGTGATCTAGGGCGCTCGATTCATACCAAAATCCCCATCAGTGTGCTCATCAAAGAGCGTTATCCTGCCACCGTCAAACTCGCTGTTGTAGCCCTTGCTTTGGGCTTGATGATAGGGGTGCCCATGGGGATTTATGCAGCCTTACATGCTGGACATTGGCAAGATTTTGTCATCACCATCATCAGTGTTCGCTTTTCAGCCATGCCCGCTTTTTGGCTGGGGCCATTGCTCATGCTTCTGTTTGCCGTATGGCTTGGGTGGTTGCCGGTGAGTGGTATGGATTCTCCCGGCGCAATCGTCTTGCCCGCACTCACCTTGGGGTTTGGTTTGAGTGCCATTCTCACACGCATGACGCGCACCAGTTTGCTGGAGGTGTTAAATGATGACTACATCCGCACCGCCCGTGCCAAAGGGTTGAGTGAGCGCGCTGTGATTCTGCGCCATGCTTTGCGGGCAGCGTTGTTGCCCATCATTACGATTGTAGGTTTGCAAATGGGCAGCTTATTGGCTGGCACAGTGATTACCGAGACCATTTTTAGTTGGGATGGCATCGGCCGTTTGTTGGTGGAAAGTATTGAAAAACGGGATTACCCAGTGACGCAAGCCTGTGTGTTGATTGTGTCTTTAAGCTATGTGCTCATTAATTTAGTGACTGATTTGTTGTATCAAGTGGCAGATCCACGCATGAGGCATGCCTGATGGCCAAGACATTTGCAATCACTATATTGGTATTTTGGCTGGGGGCAGTGCTGTTGGCACGTCTGTTAGATGTGCATGGCAATGCTATTGATTTACAACATATTTTATCCGCACCTTCCATCCAATACTGGTTTGGTAGTGACGATTTGGGGCGCGATATATTGGCGCGCGTGCTTCGCGGTGCCGAAATTTCCTTTTTGGTCGCCATCGTCGTCACCATTGTCAATATGGCGGTAGGCGTGACCATTGGGCTGTTGGCTGGGTTTTATGGTGGTCGATTAGACCGTTTGCTCATGCAGGTGACAGACGTGTTTTTGGCCTTTCCTGGCATTTTGTTGGCCATTGCTTTTGCGGCTGTATTAGGACCAGGCATGTTGAACTTAGTGTTCGCATTGTGCCTCACAGGATGGGTAAGTTATGCCAGACTCACGCGTGGACAAACTTTAAGCCTGCGACATCGGCAACATGTGTTGGCAGCTGAGTCACTTGGGGCAAGCGCGTTTCGACTCATGTGGCGTCATATATTGCCATTGCTCTCTTCTCTATTGATGGTAGAGGCGACCTATAGCTTGGCCAGTATTATGATTGCCGAGGCTAGTCTGTCATTTTTGGGCTTGGGCATTCAGGCGCCTAATGCATCGTGGGGTGCTATGTTGCGTGATGGTGTGCGCTATATGCTGGTGGCACCACATTATGTATTGATTGTGGGCTTGAGCCTGATGAGTTTGATTTTGGGAATTAATTTGGGAGGGGATTATCTGCGTGATCGATTAGACGTTCGATCGACGCAGTAATCTTGAAAAGCACGTTCAACAAGGGGTGATCATGACAAAGCAATACCGCTACTACGACCTGATTATGGCAGCGTTTGTCTGTGTCTTGGTGTGTTCCAATCTGATTGGCCCGGCCAAGGTCACACAAATAGATGCGCCGTTGTTGGGCACACTCACTTTTGGGGCGGGGGTGTTGTTTTTCCCCATTTCATTTATCTTTGGTGATATTTTGACCGAAGTCTATGGTTACGCAGCCAGCAGACGTGTTATTTGGGCAGGCTTTGCCGGTTTGGCCTTTGCCAGTGTCATGGCTTGGATGATAGTGGCTTTGCCACCTGCGCCGTTTTGGCAGAATCAACATGAGTACGAAGTAGCGTTTGGTAGCACTTGGCGCATTGCCCTGGCGGGCTTGGTGGCCTTTGCGGTGGGGGAGTTTGTCAACAGCTACATCATGGCCAAAATGAAAATTATTGCCGCTGGCAAGCACTTATGGCAACGTACCATCACCAGCACCGTATTTGGCGAGGCGGTCGATACCATCTTGTTTGTTCCGTTAGCGTTTTGGAACACTGGCATTATCCCCAACGATAAAATCCCCTTAGTGACAGGTGCACAAATTATTGCCAAGATTTTGGTGGAAGTGGCTTTCACGCCACTGGTATATTGGGTAGTGGCGTTTTTAAAGCGCGCAGAAAACGAAGATTATTACGACAGGCATACCGATTTTAATCCATTCAAATTAGATGCTGTTCGTTAAGTCTTCACATCGCTATTCACTTAGGTGGAGTAGCACTTAGCCTGTACAATCTCATCCTTACGCAAAACATATTTCGTCAGGAGTTCGGTTGAATCATTATCAAGCAGTCAGTTGGCAAGAAAATAATCAAGAGCGCCAAGCTAGTTGGCACTCAGAAGCTGCTTTGGCAACGCCCAAAAAAATTGTGATTGCCAATGACGAGACTAAAGCTGACGAAGCTTATAAGCTGGCATGCGAAGGCACGGCTTTGTTGTACAGAGGTGATTTTCAAAACGCCAAACAATTACTGCAAGCCATGACGCGACGCGTTGATCGCAAGCCAATCAAACCTACCGCCACTATGCTGGAAGCCTTTCATCAACATCGCGCAAGACAAATCCAGCGTGCAAGCATTACCAATAAATTGTTAATTGAACTCAAGCACGGTAAGTGTGATTTAAAACGCGCGCCAGAAGTAAAAGAGGCAGTGCTGGGCGCATTGGTGTTGGATGAGAAGCGAGATAAATTGCCTAACACCATCATCCTTTCACTGCGAGAGTTGTTGGGCATGATAGGGGCACACGAGTGGCGCAAAAAAGGGGTGTATATCGAGGCGCTACAAGCGAATATCCATGCCCATTACGGCGTCTATTCCCCAGTGCGCGGAGAGTATCTGGATTTAATCAATCAAGCACCACTCAATAACCCTTCTATCGCTTTTGATATTGGCACTGGTACAGGGGTGATTGCCGCTATTTTGGTCAATCGCGGCATCAAACAAGTAATTGCGACTGACAATAGTGAACGTGCTATTCAATGCGCCACCGCCAATGTGCAACAGTTGGGTATGGCGCAATACATTAAGTTACAGCAAGCTGATTTATTTCCAGAGGGCAAGGCAGATTTGATTGTATGCAATCCACCTTGGATTCCAGCCAAAGCCAATGCACCCATAGAGCATGCCATTTATGACCCCAACAGCGCGATGTTAAGAGCGTTTTTGTCCGGTGTAAAAACGCATCTGAATCCAAATGGCGAAGCATGGTTGGTAATGTCTGATTTGGCGGAGAATTTGGGTTTGCGTGCTCCAGATGCATTGTTACAATGGATTGCCGAAGCAGGCCTTAACATAGTCGAGCAGTTAACTATTGCCCCTAAACATGCCAAATCCAGTGACCACTCGGACCCGCTATATCCGGCACGCGTTAAAGAAATAACTTCGCTTTATCGTCTAAAAGTCTAAGTTAATAGTATTTTTCAAATATAAATTGAATAGAGAGGGATTAGCTTAGATCCCACTCTTTAATCATTTCCTTTTCATCCATCCCCAATTTATATTTGATTTGAAGTTCGCCCACAATCAAGTCTTTTCTGCCAGATGACAATAATTGATGGTCGCGCATGAGTATGCCCAAAGTTGTTTTGGTTTTGCCTTTTAACTGCGTTAAATGACCAGAAATCACATGCAGACTCATTTAAATCTCCAATTTAGGTTGCAATGGATGTGATTAAACAGACTTTTGTTTGCGTGCAACATTGCTTGATTTCTTAAATAGACATCAGAAAATTCCTACAAGTTTAGCCAGTACACATTAAATAATTATTAAATAAAGACTTTCAGCTAAAATGAGCGCTGATTTTTAGTGGTTTTAATTTGAAAGAACACTCATGAGTTTAGGCCCAGTCATGTTGGATGTCGTCGGTACAGAGTTAACTGCCGAGGATGTTCGTCGATTACAACATCCATTGGTAGGGGGCGTGATTTTGTTTGCGCGTAACTTTACCGATTGTGAACAACTGAAGGCGTTAACCGCAAGTATTCATGCGGTACGCCAACCACCGTTGTTAATTGCAGTAGACCATGAAGGTGGGCGTGTACAACGCTTTAGAGATGGGTTCACTAAAATCCCGCCCATGCGTGAGTTTGGGCACATTTGGGATAAGCAACCCAGAAAAGCGCGTGAGCTTGCCGTAGAGGCCGGGTTTGTATTGGCGGCAGAGCTGCGAGCACATGGCGTTGATTTTAGTTTTACTCCTGTGTTGGACATGGACTACGGCGATAGCTTGGTGATTGGTAACCGTGCATTTCACCGTGACCCGCAAGCCATTAACGAGTTGGCCTTTAGTTTGATGCAAGGTCTAAAAAAAGGCGGTATGGCCGCAGTGGGTAAGCATTTCCCAGGCCACGGCTTTGTAGTGGCCGATTCCCATGTGAGTATTCCGGTGGATGAACGCGAGTTTGACCAAATTGCACAAAACGACATGCAGCCATTTAGGCAAATGATTGATGAAGGTTTGGCAGCGATTATGCCCGCCCATGTGATTTACCCTAAAGTGGACGATAAACCTGCTGGCTTCTCAAGCAAATGGTTACAAAAAGTGCTACGTGAGCGTTTAGGCTTTAACGGTGTCATTTTTAGTGATGACCTCAGCATGGAAGGCGCAACGGTGGGTGGCGATGTGACCACGCGCAGTTTGGCAGCCCTCAATGCCGGGTGTGATATGGTGCTACTGTGCAATCGTCCTGATTTAGCCGATGAGCTATTGAGCAAGTTGGAATGGAAGATGTCTGCACAGAGCATTGCGCGCTTAGCACGCATGCACGGTGCGCATCATCCACATAACATGACGCAATTGCGTGAAAGTAATGTTTATGTAGACGCCGTGAAACGGGTGGCGATGGTGGGGCAGAAAGAGGGTGATTTGTTCGCCTAAGCCAGTAATTTCAACACTTTGTCACAAAAATTCACTTGAAACTTTTAACGTTAGTCGTTATCTTAACTATGTTGCTATTTGGCAATTTTTGATCAAAGGAAAAGTAATGTCAGACAATATGCAAGTATTAGGTCGCGAGGGTAGTTTATCCACAACGCAAAATAAAGTGTTGCGCAACACATATGCTTTGCTTGGTTTAACCATGATTCCCACCGTCATCGGCGCCTTTATCGGCATGGGAATCAATTTCAGTATTATTGCGCAGCACCCATTTATGGCGTTTGGTGCGTTTATGTTGGTCACAATCGGTATGCAAATGGCCATTACCGCAAACCGTAACAACAGCATGGGCATTGTCTTGCTCTTGGCTTACACATTCTTGTTGGGCATCATGTTAGGCCCATTGTTACAACACGCATTGCATTTGCGTGATGGTGCACAATTGGTTGGCTTAGCCGCTGGTGGTACTGGATTAATTTTCTTAACCATGGCAGGTATTGCAACCACTACCAAACGTGATTTAAGCAATATGGGTAAATTCCTGATGATTGGTATGGTGTTGGCCTTAGTTGCTATCGTGGCTAATATGTTCTTCCAAATCCCAGCCTTGGCTTTAGCTATCTCAGGCGTGGTGATTTTAATTTCATCAGGTTTTATTTTGTATGAAGTAAACAGCATCGTACGTGGTGGCGAAACCAACTACGTAATGGCAACTTTGTCACTCTACATTAGCATCTACAACATCTTTGCTAACTTGTTGAGCATCTTGATGTCATTTGGTAACAACGACTAACTCATTGTTGTGAATAATAAAACCCGCTTCGGCGGGTTTTTTATTGCTTAGAAGTTTGGTTTATTGAGCGCTTTTGCTCAAACGCCGCGCCTTAAAAAAAGCACTCAGCATGTGACTACAGTCCTCTGCTAATACGCCAGAGATAACTTGCGTATGATGGTTAAGCTTGGGTTCATTCATTAAGTCAACGACGCTGCCGCAGGCACCTGTCTTAGGGTCGGCCGCACCATAGACCAGCCTTGCTATCCGAGCATGTTGTATGGCGCCGGCACACATAGCACAAGGCTCCAGCGTAACATAAAGGGTGCAGTCCACCAGGCGATAATTGCCAATGCGTTTTGCGGCGTCACGCAATGCCAACATTTCTGCATGTGCACTGGGGTCATGCAAAGCTATCGGCGCATTACTACCTCGGCCAATAATCTCGCCATTTTTCACCACGACTGCACCTACAGGCACTTCTTGTTGCTGAGCAGCCTGTGCCGCGAGCGCAATGGCCTCGCGCATAAATAATTCGTCACTCATTCGGGTCTGTTAGGCTGTCTGTCAGCCCAGCGCACCAACACATACACTAACCCAATCACAAAGGCACCACCTAGCCAGATGCTAATTTCTTGATAGGTGGGTGAGGCCTCTTGTACCGGAATCACAATCAATTTGCGCAAGAACATGACCAAAACCACTTCGATAAATGTCTCCACCAGTAGCTTGTGTCCGCGTAAATAGCGGATTTCAGCTGAAATAAGGGCAGATACCGCCCACAGCAACATCAGTGTGCCTAGCGCATGCAGAAAGCCATGTACCAGATTGTGTGCGTAAGCAGCCTCTTTGACATCAATAAAAAACAGCCAGGTAAACATCAAGATAGAAACGGCAAGCGCCAATCCAATAATGACGTGTGCAAAACCATTGAGCCATAGCATGGCCTTAATGGCTACATTGTTAACGGTAGAAAACTCCTCAGGCAATTGATCTTGCGTCATGCGATATCCTCATCAAATGTCCGTGTATTTTGGCATTACATGAGCAGTTCATCTAGTGTTAATTGAGAGAGTTGTTTCAACATCCATTGTTGTGCTTTGCCCATTTGCGTGTTTCTTTGGTTTGACCAAGCTAAAAAACTGGGCGCCAGCGTTTTCGGCTCGGCCACTTCTTTGATAATGAGTGTGCCTAAGCGGCTATGTTGTCTTGCAAGGTGGATTGGTAGGTAACCAACCCCCAGTCCAGCGATTTGTGCTTCCAGCTTGCTTTGCATGTCGGGTACGGTCAACACATCTTGGCCGGAAAGAATGCCTGAGGTGCGGGGTGGTAAGTTGCGCGAGCTATCGGCAGCGGCCACTGCGCGGTGTTGAATAATTGCTTGATTGTCCAAAGGTTCTGGCAACGTTGCTAATGGATGGTGTGGCGCCACTGCAAATACGAACTCCAAATTACCCAATAGCTTGGTACTGAAACCACCGCCAGGTGGTGCCTCGCCGGGGGCACCTATGGAAATATCTGCTCTGCCTGAAAGTAGAGCATCCCAACTGCCGCCAAACACTTCCCGCATAATTTTTACTCGTGTGCCAAATCCTTGTGTGTAAAACTCCTCTAACACACGGAACAGAGCATGATGCGTAAACAAATCACTGATGGCGATACCTAAATCCGTCTCAACACCAGTGGCAACTCGTTTAACACGAGACTCTAGCGCATGCGCGGCATCCAATAGATGGCGCCCTTCTTTCAGCAGTTCCGCACCGGCTTCGGTTAGATTGGCACGGTGGCCACTGCGGTCAAAAATCGCGACGCCAAGGTCTTCCTCTAGCTTGCGTATAGTGTAGGTGATGGCTGACGGCACGCGGTATAAAGATTCTGCGGCTGCCGCAAAACTACCTTTGCGCGCAATCGCATCAATCACCTCCAAAGCGTCTATGGATAATTTGAGCATGCAAATATTTCAGTCAAATAGTTGTTCATATTTTTTGAATGACATTAGCAAAATAATTCGCTATTCATAAACTTTTTCTATGGCTATCATGCTTTCAAAAATTCAATCATATTGAATAAGAAAGGTTGGTAAGACTATATGATAACCCTTAGAAAATCACAAGACCGTGGGCATGCTAACCACGGCTGGTTAGATAGTTACCACTCATTTTCATTTTCAGAATACTTTGACCCCGCGCATATGCAGTATTCGGTTTTGCGTGTGATTAATGAAGATAAAGTAGCCGGTGGCACAGGCTTTGGTATGCACCCGCACCGTGATATGGAGATTATTACGTATATGTTGGCGGGTGAGCTTAGGCATCAAGATAGCATGGGAAATGGCTCTGTCATTGCCGCTGGTGATGTGCAACGGATGACGGCTGGGACAGGTGTCCGGCATAGTGAAACCAATGCCTCCGCCGATAATGAGGTGCATTTACTACAAATCTGGTTGATTCCTGCGCAGATCGGCTTGCCCCCCAGTTATGAAGATAAACATATATCGGATGCTAGAAAACGCAACAGATGGTGTTTAATTGCCTCTCCCGATGCGCGTTCAGATTCATTAATGATTCATCAAGATGTGGAATTATGGGCAACCATACTGCAAGAAAATAATGCGCTTGAATATGTACTTCAGCCAGAGCGTTGTGCTTATTTGCATGTAGCAAGAGGGCAGTTAACGCTGAATGGACAAGTCTTGACTGCTGGAGATGCAGCCATGATATCAGCTGAACAAAAATTAGAGATTCAAGCGCAGTTGGAAAGCGAGTTGTTGCTATTTGATTTGCCGGAGTTGGCGGATACGCCATTACAGTAGCCTGAATAGCATAATGACTATCCACAGAATGAGTGAAGTTGAGACAGTGGTGTTTGAACTTTTACGCCATGCGGATGCCAGTGTTTTCGGTTGCAGTATGCCATGTTGATTGAATATGCACTTGTCAGTTTGATTAAGTAATCAAGAATTTAATAATAAATAAGGAGTGATGAAATGAAGAAATTAGTATTAGCATTGGGTTTTTTTGTAGCAGCAAATGCTTATGCAGCAACAGAAACCTACAATATCGACGCAGGCCATAGTTTTGCAAATTTTAGTATTCGCCATGTGGTCGCCAAGACGACAGGCAGCTTTAACGATGTCACCGGTGTGATTAAGATAGACCGCGAGAATCTGGCTAATTCCAGTGTGAATGCCAAAATTGCCGTGGCTAGTATCAGCACACGTCACGCCAAACGTGATGAACATATCCAAAAGCCTGACTATTTGGATGCTGCAAAGTTCGGTGAAATCACCTTTGTTAGCACAAAAGTAGAAGCCAAAAATGCCACCGAAGGTGTCATGACGGGGCAGTTTACATTGCATGGTGTGACCAAGGAAATTGCCATTCCATTTAAAGTGTTAGGTTTTGGGGCGGATCCTTGGGGTGGTCAGCGTTCCGGTTTTGAGGGACACACAACCATCAAGGCCTCCGATTATGGCTTTACATGGATGCAAAAACCAAACAGCCCAGTCGGTGATGACATTGAGGTGACACTGCTGATTGAAGGCGTAAAAGCCAAATAACGTATTAGATAAATTTAATATTGAATAGAGGATAGACATGGCTAAAGACTTATTTTCACCGGTAACATTAGGCAGTATTTCGCTTAAAAACCGTATTGTAATGGCACCGTTGACGCGCAATCGCGCCGGAGAGGGCGCGGTACCACAAGCAATGAATGTGACATATTACGAGCAGCGTGCCAGCGCAGGTTTGATCGTGACTGAGGCAACGCCAATTTCACCAATGGCGCATGGTTACCCCGCCTTGCCTGGAATTTATACAGATGCGCAAGTAGCTGGCTGGAAAAAAATTACCGAGGCCGTGCATGCCAAAGGCGGCAAGATTGTGATTCAACTCTGGCATGTGGGGCGTATTTCTCACCCAAGCTTGCTGCCCAATAACGTCTTGCCTGTTGCGCCTTCAGCGATTAAACCGGCAGGTAAAGCATTTACCTATGAAGGGTTGGTTGATTATGTGACACCACGCGCGTTAGAAGTCAGTGAATTGTCAGCTATCGTGCAAGACTATGTGCATGCCACCAAGTGCGCCATCGCTGCTGGCTTTGATGGCGTGGAAATTCATGCAGCCAATGGTTATTTGCTTGATCAGTTCTTACGCGATGGCACCAATCAACGCACTGATCAATACGGAGGTAGTCATGAAAATCGTGCGCGATTATTGATGGAAGTGACGCATGCCGTTGTAGATGTCATCGGTGCAGACAAAGTTGGCGTACGTTTGTCACCCGTTAATCCGTTTAATGACATGAAGGACAGTCAGCCACAAGCCATCTTTAACTATGTGGCTGATGCGCTCAATCAATTTGGTTTGGCTTACTTACACGCAGTTGAAGGTGGCATTCACGGCGGTGGGGAATCCGACCCGTTTGATTTCGTGGCTTTCCGCAAGTTATTCAAGGGTGCGTATATGGCTAACTTAAGCTATGACAAAGCACGTGGTAACGCTGCAGTACAGAGTGGACACGCCGATGTAATTGCTTATGGCGTACCCTTTATTGCAAATCCTGATCTGGTAGAGCGGTTTAAACAAGATGCACCGCTAAACGAGGCGGATAGCAATACTTTCTATGGTGGTACTGAAAAAGGTTACATAGACTATCCTGCGCTAAATGGATAAATAACGATAGTTTTTTTATGCCGGCCCTCTTCATATCTGGTGAGGGCTTTTTTAAGCGCGGCACTGGAAAATGTTATTGCCGCTTAGGTGGGCTAGGCGTAAAATTCATGCTGCTTAATCGTTAACTGGTCTTCCATTGTCGCCGCATTCACAACAACCTACATACACGAAAACCGTCATTGCCAATTGGAAAATGCATGGTAGCCTCAAGCAAAACGAGCAGTTATTACGTGAATATATCGCTGAACTCTCGCAGTTAATTCAAACGCAGGTGGTGGTATGTGTGCCTTACCCTTACTTGGCGCAAGCGCAGCAATTGCTGGGTGATACTGCCATTGCTTGGGGCGCGCAGAATATGGGTAAATATGAGCGTGGTGCCTATACTGGTGAGGTCAGTGCAGAAATGTTGGTAGATTTTGGAGCGCAATACGTCATTATTGGCCATTCTGAGCGCAGCACCGCTTATTGCGAATCCGACGAAAACATCGCTGACAAGTTTAAGGTGGCTAAAGAGTATGGATTAACCCCGGTACTGTGTGTGGGTGAGACCTTAATAGAGCGTGAAGCTGGTGTGATGGAAATGGTGGTGGGCAAACAGCTGGATACCATCATTCGTAAGTTTGGTGCAGGTGTATTCGCACATACTATTATTTCATATGAGCCTATTTGGGCGATTGGTACGCGCTTGGCAGCCACACCAGAGCAAGCAAAAGCGATGCATGCATTTATCCGCAATAAGCTTTTGCAATCAGATGCCAGCATCGATAACACCTTAAAAATACTGTATGGGGGAAGCGTAAACCCGCAAAATGCGGTACAATTATTCTCTGTGAACGGCATTGATGGGGGCTTGGTAGGTAAGTGCTCTCTTCAAGCGCAAGAATTTGTCAAAATATGTCAGGCGGCCGAGGATGTTAGTGAAGCAATGGCTGAATAATCCTTACTGTAAATTCTAGAAAATACTATGGAAAAAATTATATTAATTGTGCATATCCTTGCTGCAGCGGCAGTGATTGGCTTGGTGTTGTTGCAACACGGTAAGGGTGCCGATATGGGTGCAGCATTTGGTAGTGGCGCATCTGGTAGCTTGTTCGGCGTATCAGGGTCCTCTAACGTGCTAAGCAAATTGACGGCAGTGTTTGTGGCCATTTTCTTTGTCACCAGTTTAACCTTAGCGTTCATGGCAAGTCATCGCTCGGGCAGTGGTAGCGTGGTTAAAGCAACGTCGGCACCGGCCTCACAGGCAGTTCCAGCAGTGGATGCTGCTAAAGTGGATGTGCCTGCGACTGAAAATGCGCCAAAGGATATTCCAAACTAATCTAACTGAAGTTAATGTTAGCTGAAGTTAAGTGGTGTAATTGCCGTCGTGGTGAAATTGGTAGACACGCTATCTTGAGGGGGTAGTGACGAAAGTCATGCGAGTTCGAGTCTCGCCGACGGCACCAAAAGATTTAAATCTCAATAATTTTTTTGAATTGAAATTTGAATCAAAATTTAAGTTGATAGTCAGTAGTGTGGATGTTTGAGTATTCCACTAATAATGGTAACGATGGATGTAAACGAGCTTAGGGCTGACCAGTGCTAGAAAACTATTTTCCTATTTTGATGTTTGTTTTAGTGGGTTTGGCTGTCGGCTTGGGTCCACTCATCCTTGGTAAGCTGGTCTCTCCTCATCGGCCAGATTCAGAAAAAAACTCCCCTTACGAATGTGGCTTTGAAGCGTTTGAAGATGCGCGCATGAAGTTTGACGTGCGCTATTATCTGGTCGCTATTTTATTTATCCTGTTTGATTTGGAGATTGCATTTTTATTTCCTTGGGCTGTAGTGATTCAAGAAATTGGTC
This sequence comes from Betaproteobacteria bacterium Ga0077540, assembly GCA_001464125.1. Classification (GTDB taxonomy): domain Bacteria; phylum Pseudomonadota; class Gammaproteobacteria; order Burkholderiales; family Methylophilaceae; genus Methylophilus. The sequence goes on from LNEP01000001.1 coordinate 85,849, forward strand.
TATTCGGCTTTTGGGCAATGATGCTATTTTTGTTTGTCTTGGTAGTGGGCTTTATCTATGAGTGGAAAAAGGGCGCGCTGGAATGGGATTAGCTATTTTTAAACTTTCTCGCTTAGTGCTTGCATCGCTTGGTATTTGCGTTAAGGCTGGTGACGTATGAGTATTGAAGGTGTTTTAGAAAAAGGCTTTGTCACCACTACCCTGGATACCGTGATTAATTACACGCGTACTGGATCTATGTGGCCGATGACTTTTGGTTTGGCCTGCTGTGCGGTAGAGATGATGCATGCTGGTGCCTCCCGCTATGACTTAGACCGCTTCGGCATTGTTTTTCGTCCTAGCCCACGCCAGTCAGATGTCATGATTGTAGCTGGCACTTTGGTCAACAAAATGGCGCCAGCTTTACGTAAAGTGTATGACCAAATGGCCGAACCGCGTTGGGTGATTTCTATGGGTAGTTGTGCCAACGGCGGTGGTTATTACCACTATTCCTATTCCGTGGTACGCGGTTGTGACCGGATTGTACCAGTCGATGTCTATGTGCCGGGTTGTCCACCCACGGCAGAAGCGCTTCTTTACGGGATCATTCAGCTCCAAAAGAAAATTAAAAGAACCAATACCATCGCTCGATAAACTGACTATTGGAAACTCAATTATTCATGTCTGCAAAATTAGAACAACTCTCAGCACAAATTAAACTGGCGCTTGGCGATATGCTCACCAAGCATGTGGTTGCGCAAGGCGAAGTCACAATTGAAGTGAAGTGCGCGGATATGATGGCTACTTGTTATAAGTTGCGTGAGCATGCTGAGTTGAAATTCGAGCAATTAATTGACTTATGTGGTGTAGATTATTCTGAATACGGTGACGGGCTGTGGCAGGGTCCGCGCTTTGCAGTGGTGCTTCACCTGCTTTCAGTTTCATTAAATCAGCGTGTACGTTTACGTATCTTTGCCTCGGATGATGATTTTCCGGTTTTTCCTACGTTAATTGATGTTTGGCCGGTGGCTAACTGGTTTGAACGCGAAGCGTTTGACTTGTATGGCATGATGTTCGAGAACCATCCTGACTTACGTCGTTTACTAACAGACTATGGCTTTGTCGGCCATCCATTCCGTAAAGATTTCCCTATGATAGGTAATGTTGAAATGCGCTACGATCCAGTGCAGCAGCGCGTAGTGTATCAGCCTGTGTCAATAGAGTTACGTAATAACGTACCGCGAGTTATTCGTGATGAAGGATTCCATCATGGCTGAAATTAGAAACTATACGATGAATTTTGGGCCGCAACACCCTGCGGCACACGGCGTATTGCGTTTGGTATTGGAGTTAGACGGTGAAGTGATTCAGCGTGCAGATCCACATATTGGTCTGTTGCATCGCGCAACTGAAAAACTGGCTGAAAACCGTACTTATTTGCAAAGTGTGCCGTACATGGACCGTTTAGACTACGTCTCTATGATGGCCAATGAACATGCCTATGTGATGGCGATTGAGAAGATGTTGGGGCTGGAGGTGCCAGTTCGTGCACAATACATCCGCGTCATGTTTGATGAAATCACCCGTGTACTTAATCACTTGCTTTGGTTAGGCGCGCACGCACTGGATGTAGGCGCGATGACGGTTTTCTTGTATGCCTTCCGTGAGCGCGAAGACTTGTTTGATGTATACGAGGCCGTTTCTGGTGCGCGTATGCATGCGGCCTATTATCGTCCGGGTGGTGTCTATCGTGATTTACCCAATAAGATGCCTCAGCACGAAACCACTAAGTTTAGAAGTGCTGATGAGATTAAAAAACTGAATGAGAATCGTCAGGGTTCAGTGCTGGATTTTATCGAAGACTTCACCAATCGCTTTCCTGCTTACATTGACGAATATGAAACATTGTTGACCGATAACCGTATCTGGAAGCAGCGTACGGTCGGCATCGGTGTAGTTACGCCGGAACGTGCATTGGCATTGGGCATGACAGGGCCAATGTTACGTGGCTCTGGTATTGCTTGGGATTTACGCAAAAAGCAACCGTATGAAGTATATGCGAATCTGGATTTTGATATTCCTGTTGGCGTGAATGGTGACTGCTATGACCGCTATCTGGTGCGTATGGAAGAGTTTAGGCAATCTAACCGTATCATCAAGCAGTGTATTGATTGGTTACGCAAAAATCCTGGCCCGGTAATTACGGACGATAATAAAGTGGCACCACCAAACCGTGAAGGCATGAAGACCAATATGGAAGACATGATTCACCACTTTAAACTGTTTACCGAGGGCTTTCATGTGCCAGCAGGTGAGGCTTATGCAGCTGTAGAGCATCCTAAAGGTGAGTTTGGTATTTATATGATTTCTGACGGCGCTAACAAACCTTATCGTTTAAAAATCCGTGCACCGGGGTTCCCACATTTGGCAGCGTTAGATGAAATGACCAAAGGGCATATGATTGCCGACCTCGTGGCCATTATTGGTACGCAAGATATTGTGTTTGGTGAGATAGATCGATAGCTTATGTTAAGTAAAGAAGCCATACAAAAAATAGATTACGAGTTAACCAAATACCCTGTCGATCAACGCAGGGCAGCGGTGATGTCCGCCCTACGTATTGTGCAAACAGAACGTGGCTGGTTATCTAAAGAAAGCATTACGGAAGTGGCAGAGTATCTGCGTATTCCTGAAATTGCCGCCATGGAAGTAGCAACGTTTTATAACATGTACGATTTAAATCCTGTCGGTAAATACAAAATCACGGTATGTACCAATATTTCGTGCATGCTTCGGGATGCAGATGGCATTGTGGATCATTTGCAAGCCAAATTAGGTGTAGGTTTCAATGAAGTGACGCCTGATGGTAAATTTTGCCTGAAAGAGGGTGAGTGTATGGGTTGTTGTGGCGGTGCACCATTGCTACATATTAACAATACGCAGATGCATGAATTTCTAACGCCGGAAAAAGTAGATGATATTTTGAAGGAGCTTCCATAATGGTTGCGACTAAAAAATCAGCCAATAAACCCGTGATGACTGATTTGAAATATCAGACATTGTTGACACTCAGAACGCTGACCGAGAAAAATCCAGCATCGCTTGAAACATACGAGAAACTGGGTGGGTATACGCAACTTAAGCGTATCGTGACTGAGAAAGTCAAAGCGACTGAGATTATTAATCAAGTCAAGATTTCTAATTTGCGTGGACGTGGCGGTGCGGGCTTCCCAACTGGCCTTAAATGGAGCTTTATGCCACGCTATTACGATGGTACCAAATACCTCGTATGCAATACCGATGAAGGTGAGCCTGGTACATTCAAAGACCGCGATATTATTCGCTACAACCCGCATCAGTTAATCGAAGGTATGGCGATTGCAGCTTATACCTTAGGTGCCCGCGTGGGATATAACTACATCCATGGTGAGATTTGGCAAGATTACGAAACCTTTGAGCAAGCATTGGCTGATGCACGCAAGGCAGGTTATATCGGTGAAAACTTGTTTGGCACCAATTTTAGTTTTGATTTATATGCAGTACATGGTTACGGTGCCTATATTTGCGGCGAAGAGACTGCGCTGATTGAGTCCATCGAAGGCAAAAAAGGTCAGCCACGTTTTAAACCGCCGTTTCCTGCAAGCTATGGGGTGTTTGGTAAACCTACTAATGTGAACAACACAGAAAGCTATGCGTCTATCCCATGGATATTGCAGCATGGCGGACAAGCGTTTGCTGATTTGGGTGTGCGAAACTCAGGCGGCACTAAGTTGTTCTCAGTGTCTGGCCATGTGGAAAAACCTGGTAATTATGAAATTAAAATGGGTACACCATTTGCTGAGCTACTCGCGATGTCAGGAGGTGTCTGGAAAGGCCGTAAGCTCAAAGCGGTGATTCCTGGTGGGCCATCTACAGCAGTCATGCCTGCCAGTGCGATTATGGATGCCACCATGGATTATGATGGCTTAAGTAAAGCAGGCTCCAGTTTAGGCGCAGGTTCCATGATTGTGATGGATGAAACTACTTGCATGGTCAAAACCTTGAAGCGCTTGAGCTACTTTTTTTACGAGGAAAGTTGCGGCCAATGTACCCCATGTCGTGAGGGTACAGGTTGGGTGTACCGCGTGATTTCTCGCATTGTGGATGGTAAAGGTAAGATGGAAGATTTGGACTTGTTGACAGACGTTAGCAACAATATTTCGGGCCGTACTATCTGTGCTTTGGGAGACGCTGCGGCAACACCCGTACTGAGTTTTATTAAGCATTTTAGGCCAGAGTTTGAGTACTACATTCAGCATGGTAAGTCGATGATTGACGGTAAATAAAATATGTTAAATATTGAAATAGATGGCAAACCACTAGAAGTCGAGCACGGCAGCACGATTATTGATGCTGCGGATGCGGCTGGTATTGCTATCCCACGTTTTTGCTACCACAAAAAATTGTCTGTGGCAGCCAACTGCCGTATGTGTTTGGTGCAAGTTGAAAAATTCAATAAACCATTACCAGCCTGCGCCACACCAGTGGCAGACGGTATGAAGATTTACACGCGCAGTAAGGCCGCGGTTGAAGCGCAGCAAAGTGTAATGGAATTTTTGTTGATTAATCACCCGTTAGATTGTCCTATCTGTGATCAAGGTGGTGAGTGCGATTTACAGGATATCGCAGTAGCTTATGGTGCTAGTGGCTCTCGTTATGCTGAAGAAAAACGTGTGGTGTTTAACAAAAATATCGGGCCATTGATTAGCACCGATATGACGCGCTGTATTCAATGTACGCGTTGCGTTCGCTTCTTAAAAGAAGTGGGCGGAATGCAAGAGCTGGGTTTAGTCGGCCGCGGTGAGCATGCTGAAATCACAGCATATGTGGACAAATCAGTGAATTCCGAGTTGAGTGGCAATATTATTGATTTGTGCCCAGTAGGTGCATTAACCAATAAGCCGTTCAGGTATTCCGCACGTAGTTGGGAATTGACCCGCCGTCCATCCATCGCGCCTCATGATGGCCTAGGTTCGCATATTGAAGTTCACGTCAAAGACAACAAAGTGATGCGTGTGTTGCCGCGTGAAAAAGAGTCGATTAATGAGTGCTGGTTATCAGATCGAGACCGCTACTCATATGAAGGTTTAAATAGCCCTGATCGCCTGAAAGTGCCAATGATTAAGCACAACGGCCAGTGGCAGGAAACTGATTGGAAAACTGCACTGGAGTTTGCCGCAGGTCAGTTGAAAGATATTACTACTGAACACGGCGCAGATGCATTGGGTGTCTTGGTGTCGCCTAATAGCACCATGGAAGAAGGCTATTTGATTAAGAAATTAGCTAATAGTTTGGGTTGTGGCAACGTGGACTATCGTTTACGTCAAACGGATTTTAGGCTAGATGGCAAGCGCGTCGGTACGCCTTGGATGGGCTGCAATATTCAAGAGATCGAAGAACTTGATCGCATTTTGCTAATCGGTTCAAATATTAGAAACGAACATCCTTTATTAGCGCAACGCTTCCGCAAGGCAGTGGCTAATGGCGCGGAGCTTTGCATTGTAAGCCCCCTAGATAATAATCCTCTTATGGATGTGGCGCACAAAGTGATTGTTCGCCCGAACGATATGGTGAATGTGCTGGGGCAAATCCTAAAAGCGATGTCTGGGCTGCAAAAGCTTTCATTATGCTTGCCGCCATCCCTCAACAACTTGCTGGAAGAAATTCGTGTCCGTCCCAATACACAAGCCATTGCAGAGAGCTTGGCTGGTATCAGTGAAGATGTAGTGTTAATAGCGCCAAAAGTCGGTATTTTTATCGGCAACATGGGCTTAAGTGATCCACGTTTTACCGAGATGTACAGCATGGCTGAGGCAATTGCTGGTATCTCGGGTGCAAAAGGCGGTATTTTGCCTGCAGCAGCCAACAGCACCGGCATGCATCTGATGGGTGTGATGCCAAGCCCGACAGGTATGCATGCCCGTGCCATGCTAGAAGTGCCAAGAAAAGCTTATCTATTGCTCAATATAGAACCAGAACTCGATTGCCAGCATGCTGCGCTTGCAAAAGCGGCAATGGCCAAAGCAGAATGTGTGGTGGCACTGACTGCGTACAAATCATCTGCGCTGGAAAATGCGGACGTGTTGTTGCCGATAGCGCCGTTTACAGAAACCTCAGGTACTTTTATGAGTATGGAAGGGCGTGTTCAAAGTTTTCAAGCGGTGACCAAACCGCTAGGAGACTGCCGTCCAGGGTGGAAGGTGTTGCGCGTATTGGCTAATACACTCGGTCTGGAAGGTTTTGAATTTAATAGCAGTGATGAAGTAAAGAATGCTATTTTTAATAGCGAAAAGCCTTCAGCAGTGGTGTGGCGTAGTTTGAATAACAACCTAAAAGAGTTAGTTGAAATTCAAATCAACATCAAGAAAGATGGCTTGCAACGTATTGGCGAAGTACCGCAATATGAGTCAGACCCGATAGTGCGTCGTTCATCACCATTGCAAAAAACCAAATACAATATTCGCCCCATGGCAAGAATGTGCGCCGAACAAATGGCGTTATTGGGATTGCTGGAAGGGGACATTGTACTTGCACGACAAGATAGAGGCAGTGCAGTGCTCAAAGTAAAATTAGATAATCATGTGGCAAAAGGCTGTGTGCGTGTTGCTGCTTCGCATGAGTTAACGACTGGTCTAGGTGACTTGATGGGAGATATTACTATCGAGAAAACAACAGAAGAACACTACAAGCCGTATGAGACCACTATCATGGAAGCGATGTAACGATGATGTTTTTAGCTGAATTGTTTGGTGAGTATTGGGCCCCAATCCAAACGGTCACATGGACTTTAATCAAAATTGTAGCCATCGTTTTGCCTTTGATGGTAGCTGTGGCTTATTTAACACTTGCTGAACGCAAAGTGATTGGTTACATGCAGGTGCGTATTGGCCCTAACCGTGTAGGTTATTGGGGCTTGTTGCAACCGGTTGCAGATGGCTTGAAGTTGTTGTTCAAAGAAATCATCTTACCTACCGCTTCAAATAAAGGCCTGTTTTTTTTGGGGCCAGTATTGGCCATCGCACCAGCATTTGCTGCTTGGGCCGTTGTGCCTTTTGATGCCACCATGGTGTTAGCGGACATCGATGCTGGCCTGCTTTACATATTGGCCATGACATCGGTGGCAGTATATGGTGTAATCATCGCAGGCTGGGCATCAAACTCCAAATATGCTTTTTTGGGATCGCTACGCTCGGCGGCGCAAATCGTGTCATATGAGATTGCCATGGGTTTCACACTTGTGGGCGTGCTCATGTGTGCTAACTCATTGAATTTAGGAAAGATTGTGTTGGGTCAGGCCGGCGGTTTCTGGCATTGGTACTTTGTCCCGTTGTTTCCCTTGTTTGTCGTGTATTTTATTAGTGCGGTGGCAGAAACCAACCGCGCACCGTTCGACGTTGCCGAGGGTGAGTCCGAGATTGTGGCTGGCTTCCACGTTGAATATTCCGGTATGGCGTTTGCAGTATTCTTCTTGGCCGAATATGCCAATATGATTTTGGTCTCCATGTTGGCAGCATTGATGTTCTTGGGTGGCTGGCTATCTCCCGTACCCTTTATACCGGATAGCTTCTTATGGCTATTAGCCAAAGTAGCATTTTTATTATTCTTGTTCTTGTGGTTCCGTGCTACATTCCCGCGCTACCGCTATGACCAAATCATGCGTCTGGGCTGGAAAATATTTATTCCAATTACCTTGGTTTGGATTATTTTCGTTGGTGCCATGATGCAAACCTCTTATGGTTATTTGTTCCATTAATTATGCTAAAAAACATTAAACACACACTGGGAAGTTTGATGCTCTGGGAGCTGCTGAAAGGCATGGCGCTCACAGGTCGTTATTTCTTTGCACGTAAAATTACCATTCAATATCCTGAAGAGCGCACACCACAATCGAACCGTTTTAGAGGGCTACATGCATTACGACGCTATCCTAATGGTGAAGAGCGCTGCATTGCTTGTAAGTTATGCGAGGCCGTGTGCCCAGCTATGGCGATTACCATTGAGTCGGAACAGCGTGAAGATAATACGCGTAGAACCACACGTTATGATATCGATTTAACCAAATGTATTTTCTGCGGTTTGTGTGAAGAATCTTGTCCGGTTGACAGCATTGTAGAAACTCGTGTGTTTGATTATCACGGCGAGCAACGTGGTGATTTGCTATACACCAAAGAAATGCTGCTAGCTGTTGGCGATAAATACGAGCAACAAATTGCCGCAGATCGTGCGCAAGATAAGGTGTTTAGGTAATCGCCATGGTTTTTACTGATATTGTATTTTATACACTTGCGGCCATCTTGTTGTTTGCAGGCCTGCGTGTGATTACCACACGCAACCCGGTACACGCGGCACTATTCTTGGTGTTGGCTTTCTTTACAGCTGCTGGTATTTGGCTACTATTAGAAGCAGAGTTTTTGGGTATAGCGCTTGTGCTGGTATACGTTGGTGCGGTCATGGTGTTATTCCTGTTTGTAGTGATGATGTTAGACATTAACGTAGATAAATTACGTGAAGGCTTTTGGGAGTATCTACCCATGGCAGGTTTTATTGGTGTGCTGATGGTAGTGGAAATGGCGATGGTGCTAGGTGGAAAATATTTCAGTCCTACGCACGCAGTGACTAAGCCTGCTGGCTACAGCAACACAGCAGAATTAGGGAGTGTGCTATACACCGACTATTTGTTGCCATTTGAGTTGGCCTCTGTAGTCTTATTGGTTGCGATTGTAGCTGCGATTGTATTGACCTTGCGTGACCGCCAAGACAACAAATCCATGAATCCGGCAGAGCAGGTAAAAGTGCGTAAACAAGACCGCCTGCGCATCGTAAGTATGGCGGCTGAGGTGGAGCAGCCAATAGCTGAGTCTGTAGCCATAGATACGCCAGCAGAGGGGAAACAATAATGGTCGGTTTGTCGCATTACCTTATCTTAGGGGCGCTGATGTTTGCTATCAGTGTGGTTGGCATTTTCCTCAACCGTAAAAACGTGATTATTTTATTGATGGCAATTGAGCTCATGCTATTAGCCGTCAATTTGAATTTTATTGCGTTCTCTCATTACCTGAACGATATTGCAGGGCAGGTATTTGTGTTTTTTATTTTGACGGTAGCAGCCGCAGAATCTGCAATCGGCTTGGCCATTTTGGTTGTATTGTTCCGTAATTTACGCACCATCAATGTGGACGACTTAGGCCATCTAAACGGTTAATAATCTATATGAGTATGTCAAAAATTTTATTGCTAATTCCTATGTTGCCTCTTATAGCGGCCACAGTGATTGGTTTATTTGGTCGCAAATTACCAAGGCATTTCGCACATATTCTGACGATTGCAGGGGTTGGTATTGCATTTATGCTTTCCACTTATGTACTTAATCAAACGTTGCATGGTTTTACTCTAAATGAAACGGTTTACCAGTGGCTGACCTCAGGTGCGTTCCGTTTTGAGGTGGGGTTCCTGATTGATAACCTTACTGCCATGATGATGGTAGTCGTGACTTTTGTATCGTTGATGGTGCATATCTATACCATTGGCTATATGCATGAAGATCCAGGGTATAGCCGTTTCTTTAGTTATATCTCATTGTTTACTTTCTCCATGCTGATGTTGGTGATGAGTAATAACTTCATGCAACTGTTCTTCGGATGGGAAGCCGTTGGCTTGGTGTCTTACTTATTGATTGGTTTTTGGTATACCCGACCTACTGCAATTTATGCCAACCTAAAGGCGTTTTTGGTCAATCGTGTGGGTGACTTTGGTTTTCTGTTAGGTATAGGCATGGTGTTGTATCACTTTGGAAGTTTAGATTACGCAGCAGTTTTCGAATCCGCGCCTAGACTTAAAGACGTCCAAGTACAAATTGTGCCGAATGTTGATTGGTCGCTGATGACAGTTACATGCTTATTGCTATTTGTTGGCGCAATGGGTAAATCTGCACAAGTACCGTTACATGTATGGTTGCCAGATTCTATGGAGGGCCCAACTCCAATATCTGCATTGATTCACGCTGCCACCATGGTAACCGCTGGTATCTTTATGGTTGCACGCATGTCACCGTTATTCGAGTTGTCTACCACAGCGCTTTCAACAGTCATGGTTATTGGCGCGATTACCGCTCTGTTCATGGGTTTCTTGGGCATTATCCAGAACGACATCAAGCGAGTAGTCGCTTATTCAACCTTATCACAATTAGGCTATATGACTGTAGCGTTGGGCGCCTCAGCATATTCGGTCGCTATTTTCCATTTGATGACGCATGCATTTTTCAAGGCGCTATTATTCTTAGCCGCAGGTTCTGTCATCATGGGCATGCACCACGACCAAGATATCCGCAATATGGGTAATTTGAAAAAATACATGCCGATTACATGGATTACATCTCTGATTGGGTCGTTGGCTCTTATCGGCACTCCCTTTTTTGCCGGTTTCTATTCCAAAGACAGCATTATTGAGGCCGTGAAGTTTTCCCACATCACAGGTAGTGGCTTTGCCTATTTTGCGGTGTTGGCAGGCGTATTCGTCACTGCATTTTACTCATTCAGATTGTACTTCTTAGTGTTTCATGGCAAAGAAAAGTGGCGCGAAGTACACCAAGATGCCCAGGCACACCACGATGAACATGCAGATGACCACGGTCATCATCATGGATTATCCCCTACCGACAATCCACACGAATCAGGTTGGGTTGTGACTATTCCATTAGTGTTGCTTTCTATTCCATCCGTATTCGTTGGCTATTTAGCTATTGAGTCTATGCTATTTGGTGACTTTTTCAATCATGTGATTTTTGTGGATGCGCAAGCGCATCCGGCCATGCAACATTTGGCGCATCACTATCATGAGCTACTGCACAGCCCGGCTGGCATGGCATTGCACGGCTTCTTGACGCTGCCATTTGCTTTAGCCGCATCTGGCGTATTGCTGTCATGGTACTTTTACATGAAGCGCCCGGATATTCCTGCTGCAATTAAGCGTAAATGCCATTTGATTTATCGAGTGCTGGATAATAAATATGGGTTTGATAGCTTTAATGAACGTGTGTTTGCCGGTGGCTCACGTTTAATCGGCGGTAAGTTATGGCAAATTGGTGATGTACAACTAATTGACGGCGCTATGGTGAATGGCACTGCCAATTTAGTTGCAAAAATATCGAGCAAAGTGCGTCATTTACAATCTGGCCTTATTTATCATTATGCGTTTGCGATGATTATTGGCGTGTTTTTGTTTTTGACCTTCTTTATTAAAATCAACTAAAAAGTTGCACATGAATTTATTCCATCAACACATACTCAGCTTTGCCATCTGGCTACCTATCTTGGCTGGCGTGATTGTTCTATTGCTAGGTAACGATCAAAATCTTCAACGCACACGCTGGGTCGCCTTGGTGGGCGCCATCGTTAGCTTTTTAGTAACTGTCCCACTCTATACAAAATTTCAGCTGCCTATCGGTACGTTCCAATTTCAGGAAAGTACCACTTGGATTCCTGCTTTTAATATTCATTACCACTTAGGTGCAGACGGCTTTTCCGTACCTTTAATTTTATTGACCAGTTTCACCACGGTAATCGTTGTGATTGCTGCTTGGGAAGTGATTACCAAAAGTGTTGCGCAATACATGGCTGCATTCCTAATTATGAGTGGGCTAATGATTGGCGTGTTTAGTGCACTGGACGCCATTCTCTACTATGTATTCTGGGAAGCGATGTTGATCCCAATGTTTTTAGTGATTGGCATTTGGGGTGGGCCAAACCGTGTATACGCCACCATTAAATTCTTCTTATATACCCTGTTAGGCTCACTGCTAATGTTGGTGGCGTTTATCTACCTCTACCATCAAACCGGTAGTTTTGCGCTCACTGATTACTATGCTTTGCCTATCACCATGTCTGCACAAATTTGGATATTCGTCGCATTCTTTATGGCGTTTGCAGTCAAAATTCCAATGTGGCCAGTACATACATGGTTACCGGATGCCCACGTGGAAGCGCCTACCGGCGGCTCAGTGGTATTAGCAGCTATTGCGCTGAAGTTAGGTGGCTATAGCTTCTTACGCTTTGCCATGCCCATTGCTCCGGATGCAGCACACTATTTTGCTAATACCATGGTGACATTGTCCTTGATTGCGATTGTGTATATTGCACTTGTGGCGTTGGTCCAAAAAGACATGAAAAAGTTGATTGCTTACTCTTCTATTTCACATATGGGCTTCGTCACACTTGGTTTCTTTATGTTCAGTCAGCTAGGGCTAGAAGGGGCGGTCGTACAAATGATTTCACACGGCTTTATTTCTAGCGCAATGTTCTTGTGTGTGGGCGTATTGTATGACCGTATGCATAGCCGCCAGATTGCCGATTACGGCGGTGTCGTGAATACCATGCCAATATTCGCCGCGTTTGCCGTGTTATTTGCCATGGCGAATAGTGGTCTGCCTGGCACCTCAGGCTTTGTGGGCGAGTTTATGGTGATCTTAGCTGCAGTTAAATTTAACTTTTGGGTAGCGTTCTTAGCTGCCACCACACTAATTTTTGGTGCAGCTTATACCTTGTGGATGACCAAGCGCGTATTTTATGGCGCTGTGGCCAATGCGCATGTGGCTGAGTTAACTGATATTAATAGAAGAGAATTTCTTATTTTGGCAACGCTTGCACTATTAGTCATTGGGTTCGGCGTATATCCTGAGCCGATTACAGCCATGTTGCAAGCTACCAGTGCAGAGTTCTTAACGCATATGCAAACCAGTAAATTACCGATTTTAAGCAGTGCACCTGCAGCAAGTATTTAACGATGGAAAACTTTCAATACGATTTTCTTAACGTGCTGCCCGAACTGACAGTGCTCGGCATGGCCATGTTTATTTTGCTGGTAGATTTATTTATCAAACCGCAAAACCGTTTTGTGATTTATGGTCTGGCGCAGTTTACCTTGTTTGCAGCAGCGCTGTTCACGTTCCAAACCCACACACTCGGTGTCAGTTATGCATTTAATGATATGTTCGTGGACGATAGCTTAGGTGATGTACTCAAACTCATGACTTATCTGGGTACTTCCATCATGTTGGTCTACACACGCCAATACCAAAAGCAACGCAATATGTTCCGCGGCGAGTATTACGCCATGGTCTTATTTTCAATGCTGGGCATGATGGTTATGATCTCCGGTCAGAATATGCTCAGCATTTATATGGGTTTAGAGTTGCTATCTTTATGTTTATATTCCCTGGTGGCGTTTGATCGTGACAATCCCCGTGCTTCTGAAGCTGCTATGAAGTATTTTGTACTAGGTGCTTTAGCATCTGGCATGTTGCTGTATGGCATGAGCATGGTCTATGGCATGACCGGAAGTTTAAATATTACAGAAATCGCTGCTGAAATTTCAAACATCGGCCTACATAATCCAGTGCTTATCATGGGCTTGGTATTTGTGGTGGCGGGCTTAGCATTTAAATTTGGTGCCGTACCATTCCAAATGTGGGTACCGGACGTATATCAAGGCTCTCCAACCTCTATTACATTGCTGATCGGCTCTGTGCCAAAGTTTGCAGCATTCGCTATCACCATTCGTTTATTAGCGCAGGGCTTATACCCACTTGCGGCAGATTGGCAAGACATGTTGCTAATCATGGCCTTGCTATCCATTATCATTGGTAACTTAAGTGCTATTGCGCAAACCAATTTAAAACGCATGTTAGCGTATTCCACGATCTCACATATTGGCTTTCTGCTGTTTGGCTTAATGAGCGCAAACCTCAATGGTTTTGCTTCAAGTATGTTTTATATCTCGGCTTATGTACTGATGACTTTGGCAGGTTTCGGTATGATCTTGTTGCTATCGCGCAAAGGTTTTGAAGCGGACAAACTGGATGACCTTAAAGGCCTAAATCAACGCAGTCCGTGGGCAGCATTTTTGATGCTGATTACTATGTTTAGCATGGCAGGCATTCCACCCACCATTGGCTTCTACGCAAAATTCACAGTGTTACAAGCAGCTTGGCAAGCTGGATTTACATGGCCGGTTGTACTTGCAGTGTTAATGGCAGTTATCGGTGCTTTTTACTATCTACGCATCGTTAAGTTAATGTATTTTGACGAACCTCTAGCTCTTGACCCTATTAGTGCACCAGTAGATATGCAATTTGTACTCAGCATTAACGCTTTAGCACTTTTGCTGATTGGGTTATTACCACAAACGCTGATGAATCTCTGTGGCTTGTCTATTGTCACTAGTCTGCAATAAAACGTTGTAACTATCAGCACAATTACATGATGACTGTACAACTTACTCTTCTTCTCCTTTCATTTATTGTGGCTAATCTGCCATGGTTCTCTGAAAGACTGTTCTACATTGTGCCCTTAAAAGCTGAAAGGAAGAGCTTAGCTTGGTGTTTATTTGAGCTGATAGTGCTTTATTCGCTTACAGGAGCCCTTACAGCCTATGCGGAGTATTCAGTTTATGGTCAAATGAGTAAGCAAGGCTGGGAGTTTTATACAGTCACATTCAGCTTATTCTTGGTTTTTGCATTTCCAGGGTTTATATATAAAACCTTATGGGTTAAGCGATAAGGTTTTTAATCGTTTTGTTTATTAGCTTTATCAACGCATTTAATGATTAGATCCATTGTAGTGCTCAATCGTTATAGATTGATTGATTCAACCATTCATTGAACTTCAATAAAGCTATTTAGTTGAAATGTAAACAAAAAAGCCATGACATTTGTCATGGCTTTTTTGTTACAAGATAACTATCAATCAGTAGTCAGTACTTAGTTTACGTTTACTCCATACAGTGTTTCACCATCGCCTAAGTTTGGACCGCCGCAGTCTTTAGGATTGTTAAAGCAGTTTTTGACTACACGGTTAATGATTGATTCATCCCAACCGTTCATCCAGTCAGCATGTAGAGAATAACCACCTGGGTACGCAGTACTGTAGTTATCACTAGCCAAACGATATTTAGCATTCGGGTCTAAACCAAAGAAGTCGGCATTAATTGCGATAGATGGAATGGCAATCGGATGGCTTGCTGGGCATGAGTTTGCTGATTTGGTAACAATCCCTTGAGCATTCTCACACTCATCTCCACATGAGTAAGCCATGTGAGATTTGTGATCAGGACTGTCCAGATTTTTACCATCCCAACATGATGGGAAGCTTACAATCATACGTAACATTTGATTAGAACCGCCACAAGATTGCTTAATGTGATTACCTTGCCACATGATGCCCCAGTTAGCAGGGTTCATGACTTGCGTTTGGTCTTGGCAGAAGAAACCACCTTCAGCATCGGCAACCGCGAGCGGCTTAGGATTACCTGCAATCATACGTAAGCCTGCTGGTGGAGCTTTGATGTATGCTCCACTTTTATCATCTGCTGCTTTGTAGTAAACCACGATAAAGGTTGGTTTCGCCGGAGCACCAGTGCTTGAGTTAATTAAACTTGGCATCCAATATCCTGAACGGTTCAAAATACCACCCGCGCAAGTGCTGTTTCCAGCATTACGCAAAGTTTCATTGGTGCTGTATGCGTTGACCGCAGTGCTACCAAAGAATGTATGATGGTGTGTCGCGTTGGGCACGCCAGGGAATACAATTGGATCGTCATTGCTCATGTGGGAGTATTCACAGCTAATACGGAATGCCCCAGCGTATGGAAATGACTGAGATTTTGGAATCGCTGCAGCTTTAATCATAGGTGTAGAAAAGCCCACGGCTGGTTTCGGCGTTAGCGTTTTATTAACAGCTGGCATTAAGTTTTGGCCTTGTGGGTCAAGGTTTTTTGCCAACAGTTTGTTATCCACGTAGAAACAACGGTTATAAGCACCGGATTTTGGGTCACCCATTACATTAGCGTTACAGCCAATACTGCCAGATACATTCTCTTTGGTGGTCCATTTTGTATGCACACCAAACCATACTTTTGCAGTGATGCCTGCTGGAATTGTGCATTGCTCACCGTTACCATTACAACCAACAGCTACTTTAGGCGGTTTAGTAGAGGCTGTTGTTGTGGTAGAACCAGTTGTAGTGCCTGAGGTAGAACCAGTCGTAGTACCTGAGGTAGAACCAGTTGTAGTACCTGAGGTAGAACCAGTTGTAGTACCTGAGGTAGAACCAGTCGTTGTACCTGAGGTAGAACCAGTTGTAGTACCTGAGGTAGAACCAGTTGTAGTACCTGTGGATGGCTGATTTCCAATTGGTGCTACAGAAACACCAGATGGGGTGCTAGGGCTTGTGCTAGAAGCGATAGGTGTAAAGCCAGAAGTTTGACCACTCAGTGCACTTACAATTTGTGCAAGAGCTGCACTTTGTTTTGCTGTACTTGTATTTGAAAATTGTTGCATTAATGCACTTTTTTGTGCCGGAGTCGCATTTGCAAGTTGTGCTAAAACTGCATTTTTTTGCGCTGTACTAGCATCTGCAAACTGGTCTAGAACTGCATTTTTTTGCGCTGTACTAGCTCCTGAAAGTTGTGACATAAGTGCGTTTTTTTGTGCTGAAGAAGTGGCATTGGCAATTTGTGTCAAAACTGAACTATTTTGCGTTGTAGTTGAACCAGAGCTTTTTTGCGCTAGTGATGTATTTACTTGATTAAATAGAAGATTTAGTTCAACAGGGGTGCTTTTTTTTGCCGCTGAATTTTTTAATTCAGGATTAGCACATAGATTTTCATCTTTAATGATTTTAAGTAAAAGCGATTCGGATTTTCTGTTTTTTGTTAATGAAGCAGGTGGAACATCCGAATATTGCATGACGCCTTTGTTATCACGCCAACGGTAAACATCTGATAATGCATTGCTGCATACGCCTGCTAGAACTAACAAAAGCAGCGGGGAGGCAAATGCTTTTGCTGAATAATGAATATTCATTTTGGGTTACTCCAACATTTAAACTTTCTTGTTATCCCTTGATTCTCTGAATATTTTGTATGTTGGTTATTACAACTACTATCTTCTTATGACTCGTATTTTATATGGTGTTATGATTCTGTCAACCCCAAAATTGAAATTTTTATAAACTTTTTTGTTACAAAATATTACAAAAATTAGTAAGTTACGTTGTTTTTTTAATATTTTTAATTAAGTTGATAGATTGATGTCTCTTTACTTTAGAATATAGTCATTAACTACTTGATATCAATACAATATGCATTCAAATTCTCTTAAGCATCGCGTCATAAAATCCGGTATGTTCATATTTAGCGGAAATGCTTTAAGCCAAATATTAAGGTTTGTGAGTAACTTGATTATGACAAGGTTGCTTGCACCAGACATGTTTGGGCTGATGGCGCTTGCGGGTATTTTTATTTTAGGGCTTAACCTTCTTTCGGATATTGGTCTTAAGCAAATCTTGATTCAAAACAAACGATCTGATGATCAATTTGTAAATACAGTTTGGACGATGCAAGTTATCAGAGGGTGGTTGATATGGTTATTTTCAATAATTGTTTCGATTATTTTTTTCCTATTAAGCGAGTGGCAATTATTGCCAGTCGATAGTGTTTATAACGACGCACAATTCCCATACATTGTTGCTCTAATTGGGCTCAATTCTATGATATATGGTTACGAACCGACCAAAGTCAGTCTCGGCAACCGTAACTTGACACTTAAGTTAAATGTGACCATTACGCTAATTAGTCAGGTAATAGGCTTTTTTGCGATGTTGATATGGGCATTTGTACGACCAGATGTTTGGGCATTGGTGGTGGGGTCATTAGTGGCGACATTTTCGAATACTGTCATGAGCTACTTTATCATCGAAGGTAAGCGTAACCATTTTTACTTTGATAAATCTGTTTCCGATGAGATTTTTCATTTTGGTAAATGGATATTCATTTCATCGATTATGGGTTTTTTAGTAATGAGTAGCGATAAGTTGATGCTTGGCGCGTTGGTAGACGCCGAGTCGCTGGGTTATTTTGCGATCGCAGGCTTGTTGGTGGGTGCTGTTGTGCAATTAGTCGGTTCCATGATACACACTATTGGGTTTCCTGCTTTGTGTGAAACTTTTCGTGATAATCCCAGTAATTTAGGCAATGTGTTTTATAAATTACGTTTGCCGTTTGATGTTGTGTTACTTTTTACATTTAGTTTCTTATTTGTGACAGCGGACACCGTGGTACAAATTCTGTACGACAATCGTTACCAGTCAGTGGGCTGGATTTTGCAAATTATGAGCATTTGCTTGTTTGAGGTGAGATATCGTTTAGCTGGAGAGTGTTTTTTAGCTATGGGTAAACCCAAACTGCAGAGTGGCTTAACTTTTGTAAACTTAGTTTGCCTATATACTTTTGGTTTTAGCATGTATTATTTTTATGGGTTTGAGGGGCTGGTTTGGGCTGTGGCTTGCAGCGCCCTCTCAACCATCCCGCTCATTTTGTTTTATTTAAAAAAATTTCAGATTTTAGATTGGAAAAAAGAGCTGATGGTGCTCCCTGTTTTAGTGCTTGGGTATGTGGCGGGATTGTTGGTCAATTGGGTATTTGGCAAATTGTTTTGATGCGTTGATGGCAAATAATTAAGCAGGGAGCATAAGCATGCGTTTAGATGATCAAGAGGAAAGTAGCAATGTTGAGGATCGCCGCAGTGGTGGGGGCGGTATAGGTCGTAAAGGTATTGGTGTGGGCACCATCGTACTTGCCTTAGTAGCCATGTATTTTGGAGTGGATCCAGCGGTGGTGCTCAATGTTGGACAAGGGCTACAACAAACGGAAGTGACAGAAGCGCAGCCGATTCCCAAAGATGACCCGATGGCAGTATTTGTGGCCAAAGTGTTGGGGAGTACGGAGGAAACATGGGGTACAGTGTTTCAACAATCCGGGCATCAGTACCCTGCACCCAAGTTGGTGTTGTTCACAGGCCAGACTTCTACAGCTTGCGGCGCTGGGCAAGCTGCGATGGGGCCATTTTATTGCCCAGCCGATCAAAAAGTGTATATCGATTTAAGTTTCTATCAAGAGATGAAAAATCGTTTTCACGCGCCTGGGGATTTTGCCCAAGCCTACGTGATTGCGCATGAGGTGGGGCATCATATTCAAAATCTGATGGGCACCTCCGAGCAAGTGCAGCGTGCACGCCAGTCAGCCCGTAATGAAGCGGAGGCCAATCAGTATTCTGTGCGTTTGGAGTTGCAAGCTGACTGCTATGCAGGCGTTTGGGCGAATCATGCCGATGGTGAGAACCGCATTTTAGAAGCGGGAGATGTGGAAGAAGCCATGACTGCGGCAGCAGCCATCGGGGATGATGCATTGCAGAAACAGGCGCAGGGCTATGCTGTGCCAGATAGCTTTACCCACGGCACTTCTGAGCAGCGGATGCGCTGGTTCAATCAGGGCTTGTCTACTGGAGATATTCAGCAGTGCGATACTTTTAAGATAGCATCGATTTAAATGACAGCCAACAACATCGATTTAGTAGAGCATACCATTAGCTCCGAGACCATTGCCTCGGGTGGCATGCTGACAGTGAAGCGTGACCTGGTAAGGTTAGCGAACGGGCATCAAAGCCAACGCGAATTTGTACTGCATCCGGGCGCAGTTGTGGTGGTGCCCTTGCTCGATAATGGCAATATCATCTTTGAGCGGCAGTTCCGCTACCCTTTGCATCAAGTGTTTGTCGAATTGCCAGCCGGTAAGATTGACCCGAACGAAACTATTTTGAACACAGGTCAGCGCGAGTTGCTAGAGGAGACCGGTTACGCTGCCAAACAATGGGTGAAACTTGGCTTACAGCATCCATGTATTGGTTACTCTAATGAGGTGATTCATATGTATTTAGCGCGCGGTCTCACTTTGGGGCAGCATCAACGTGATGTGGATGAGGCGCTGAAGGTTTTTGAGATGAGCCTGCCACGCTGTATGGAGATGATACTCAATGGTGAGATTACCGATGGTAAAACCATTGTCGCCATGATGTTTGCTGAAAAATATTTATCACAACATGGCTAGTGTACTGTTAGTAGGTTGCGGTGATTTAGGCACCGAGATTGCCGTGCGACTGCATCAAGCTGGGCATGAAGTAGTAGGGGTGCGTAAAAGCATGCGTGCGCTACCATTGGGCATGCAGACGATACAAGCGGATGTCACTGTACCGGACACCTTAGCGCAGATGCATGCTGAAGTGATTGTGTATTGCGTAGCTGCTACGGCGCAAACAGATGAAAATTATGCTCAACATTATGTGGATGGATTGCGTAACGTGCTCCAATCGCAAGTTGGGCCGCAATTAAAACATGTGTTTTTTGTCTCCAGCACGCGTGTGTATGGTCAGCATGCGGATATATTAATCGATGAATCTGTGCCAGCAATAGCTGCGGATTTTGGTGGTGAGCGTTTATTAGAAGCAGAGCAGCTGCTTGCGGATTTGCCTTGTGCTGGTACGGTATTGCGTTTATCCGGCATTTACGGACCCGGACGGTTATATTTACTCAATTTGGCTAAAGTCCAATCGCGCTGGCCGGCCAAGAATCAATGGACGAATCGTATCCATCGTGATGATGCCGCAGGCTTTATCGCTCATCTAGTAAATACAGTTGCTAATGGTCATACCATACATCCGCTCTTTATTGTGACTGACTCAATGCCCACTGCGCACTATGATGTATTGCGCTGGCTAGCAAGCAGTATGCAGTTGCCTTATCAAATAGAGTCTACAGAACCACCTAGTCAAGGTAAGCGATTATCTAATAGTCGGATGCTGGAAACTGGATATCAATTAAAGTATCCTAACTACAAGATTGGGTACTCAGAACTGGTGTAGCGGTATGCGGATTTGGTTATTAGTATTTTTGCTGATGCTTGCTGAGCAGGCGAATGCAGGGGAGCAGCAAAACTTTCAGGAGTGGTTGCAAGAGCTTAAAGCAGACTCCCTGCGTGAAGGCATATCTAAACAGACAGTAGAGGCGACATTTAAGCAGGCAAAGATATTGCCTCGTGTGATTCAGTTGGATCGCTCTCAGCCAGAATTTATATCGACTTTTTTGAGTTATCTAGAGCGACGTGTCACACCTGACGTCATAGCTCGGGGGCGTGATTTACTTTTGCAGTACCAGCCGCTACTCGATGATGTGGAGTCCGAGTATGGGGTTCCTAAACATATTTTGGTCTCATTTTGGGGTATGGAAACCAATTATGGAAGCTTTCAGGGTGATATTGATTTGCCATCTGCATTGATGACTTTAGCTTACGAAGGACGGCGCGCTGTGTTTTTTCGTAATCAACTGTTTAATATGATGCGCATCGTCGATGCGCGCCACAATACGATTCAAAAAATGCGTGGCTCTTGGGCTGGGGCAATGGGGCACATGCAATTTATGCCCACTACCTTTATGCAATATGGGGTAGATGCTGATAAAGACGGGCGTATTAACATATGGAAATCATTGCCAGATGCTTTTAACTCCGCTGCTAATTATCTGGCGAAAGCAGGGTGGCATGCTAATGAGCCGGTCATGGTGCAAGTGAGTTTGCCTGAGGGCTTTGATGTCAGTCAAGCGCAGCTCACTTTACGTCGCAGTGTTAAAGATTGGCAGCAGTTGGGTGTTCACGTACCCTCACATCTTGATCACTTAAACAACGCTGCTATCTTACTACCGCAGGGTTGGCGTGGGCCTGCACTAATGGTGTTTAGCAATTTTGATGTGATTATGGATTGGAACCGCTCGGTCAACTATGCGCTGGCCGTAGCGCATCTTTCTGAGCAATTGGTTGGGGTGGCCGATATTGCTATTGAGGATAATGTTGAAACTGAAGCTTTAAGTTTTAATGAGATGTGGGCGCTGCAAAGCCGCTTAAATGAGCTGGGCTTCCCTGCAGGACCACCCGACGGCTTTCCGGGGTTAAAAACCCAAGAGGCTGTGCGCATGTATCAGGCAAAATATCAGTTACCTCAGGATGGCTATGCAAGTCCAAGTTTGTATCAGCACGTGTTCAGCCATTAATTGGTTGTTGCTCGCGCGTTCTAAACCAACCCGTTAGGCTTAGGCGTTCGCGTGTGGCTGGCAATACCTCGTGCCAAAATTCAGCAGATAAAAATAGCACCAATCTTCCGCCTTTAGGGAGAATGTCTAGCCACTCCGTTTCGTTGATGTAAAGCTTTAACTCACCACCATGTTGGGGTAGCCAGTCTTCATTTAAATACAGAATAGAGCTGAGTTTTCTAGTGTTAAATGTATTTGCATGAGTTACGCTAAACTGATCTAGATGCTTTTTATACACAGCACCTGCTGGGTAGATAGCTAAATGTGTTTCTAGCGATGCTAATCCCATATAAAAATGCCGATTCATTAGAGTTTTTAAATGCTGCATTTGCAAAAAATATTGCTGTATGACGAGTTCATTGTTGTTCTCATCTAGCCAGTGGATGCTGTCGCCCCTGATGCTTGCATTGGTTTGAGCTTGTTTGCCAGTGCGGGCTTGAGTCATTTCTTGTTTGTTAAACTTGGATTTAGCTAAATTGCCAAGAGATGCAATGATGTCACCGTTAAAATAATCATCGATAACGACATACCCTTGTTCGGCAATGCACGAAATGATAGCTTCATCATTCTTGCTGATATTGGTTTCAATTTGCATGGCAAAATTATAGCAGGCTAGGTTTGCGCCTACCTGCATAATCAGCTAGAATTCGCACCTCTTAATTAATTAAGAATATAGGCGGTTAGCTCAGTTGGTTAGAGCACTTGGTCGACATCCAAGGGGTCAGCAGTTCGAATCTGCTACTGCCTACCAAATTAATTTACAAAAGCCGTTATAATTAACGGCTTTTATTGTTTGTGCTTTTAATTCAGATAGATTTCGGACGTGTTATGCCTAATATTCGTTTGCCAGATGGTTCTGTAAGACAATTTGATCAGCCCGTAACCGTGGCCGATGTTGCCATGAATATCGGCGCTGGCTTGGCAAAAGCAGCACTGGCTGGCAAGGTGGGCGATCAAATCGTGGATACCAGCTATCTGATTGATCAAGATGTAGATTTGGCGATTATCACCGATAAAAATCCTGAAGGTTTAGACATTATCCGCCACTCCACTGCGCACCTGTTGGCGTATGCGGTGAAAGAGTTGTTCCCAGATGCGCAAGTCACGATTGGACCAGTCATTGATAATGGCTTCTATTATGATTTTAGCTACAAGCGCCCATTTACACCTGATGACTTATTGGCAATTGAGAAGAAAATGCTGGAGCTGGCAAAAAAAGATGAGCCTGTGACGCGTAAGGTTTTGCCGCGTGATGAGGCCGTAGCTTATTTCAAAAGTATCAATGAACATTACAAAGCGGAGATTATTGCCTCAATTCCAGCAGGTGAAGACGTTTCTTTGTACTCTGAAGGTAACTTTACTGATTTATGCCGCGGCCCGCACGTGCCGAATACTGGCAAACTTAAAGCATTCAAATTGATGAAGTTGGCTGGTGCTTATTGGCGTGGTGACAGCAATAATGAGATGCTTCAGCGCGTCTACGGCACTGCTTGGCGTAATAAAGAAGAGCTAGATGCTTATCTGTTCCAATTGGAAGAGGCAGAAAAGCGTGATCACCGCAAACTGGGTAAGCAATTAGATTACTTTCATATGCAGGATGATGCCCCGGGCATGGTGTTCTGGCATCCACGTGGCTGGGTGATCTGGCAAGAGGTAGAGCAGTACATGCGTGCCAAATTTAAGGAATACGATTACCAAGAGGTACGAACCCCAACTGTGTTGGATAAAACGCTATGGGAAAAATCTGGGCATTGGCAAAACTACCGTGACAATATGTTTGTCACCAAGTCCGAAAGCCGAGATTACGCAGTGAAGCCGATGAACTGCCCTGGACACATCCAAATTTTCAATAGCAGCTTGCACAGCTACCGTGATTTGCCTTTACGTTTGGCTGAGTTTGGCTCTTGTCATCGTAACGAGCCTTCCGGATCATTGCATGGCCTCATGCGAGTGCGTGGCTTTACGCAAGATGACGCGCACATTTTCTGTGCCGAAAATCAAGTGGAAGACGAAGTGGCGACGTTTATTAAAATGCTTTATGAGGTGTATACCGACTTTGGCTTTAAAGATGTGATTGTGAAATTGTCTACCCGTCCGGAAAAACGTGTGGGCACAGAAGAAGCTTGGGACATGGCGGAAGCAGCGCTCGCCAATGCGATTAAAGCCAATGGTTTAAGTTACGATTTACAGCCGGGTGAGGGTGCATTTTATGGGCCTAAAATTGAGTTTACCCTTAAGGACTCGCTGGGACGATTGTGGCAATGCGGTACCATTCAGCTTGACCCGAATTTGCCTGAGCGTTTAGGAGCGGAATATGTGGCAGAAGACAACTCACGTCAACGCCCAATTATGCTCCATCGCGCCATTGTGGGCTCCATGGAGCGTTTTTTAGGTATCTTAATTGAGAACTACGCAGGTGCCATGCCTGTTTGGTTGGCGCCGGTGCAAGCAATGGTATTGAATATTTCAGACGGCCAAGCCGATTATATTCGCCAAGTAGTTGAAAAATTGAAGAAAAATGGCGTTAGATGCGATTTTGACTTGAGAAATGAGAAGATTACCTATAAAATACGAGAACATAGTTTGCAAAAAATGCCTTACTTGCTAGTTGCAGGTGAGCGTGAAATGCAAAATGGACAGGTAGCCGTGAGAACCAGAAAAGGTGAAGACTTAGGTTCAATGTCTCTGGAAGCGTTTATAGAGCGCATTCAAGCAGAGATAGCAGCCAAAGTTTAAATCGTCTGGCGCACGGCTTAATTTATTTGTTTAGGGGATAGTTATAGCTCAGGATAAAGATACACGTATTAACGGTGACATTACATCGCCGGAAATACGTTTGATTGGTGTGGATGGTGAACCACTTGGCATAGTTAGCTTAAGAGAAGCTTTTGCCAAAGCAGAAGAGGTTGATATTGATTTGGTCGAAATTGCGCCAAATGCATCGCCCCCTGTATGTAGGTTGATGGACTACGGCAAATTTAAATATGCCGAAAGCAAACGCCAGCACGAGCAAAAGCTAAAACAGAAGCAAGTACAAATTAAAGAAGTAAAGTTTCGCCCAGGTACTGACGATGGCGATTACAACATTAAAGTACGTAACATCATTCGCTTTTTGGGCGAAGGCGACAAAGCAAAGATCACTTTGCGTTTTAGAGGCCGCGAGATTACGCACCAAGAGTTTGGTTTGGCTTTGTTAAAACGTGTAGAAGCAGACTTGCAAGAACATGCAATAGTTGAGCAGTTTCCGAAAATGGAAGGCCGTCAAATGGTGATGGTGCTAGCTCCGGCGAAAAAAGTACCTGCTAAGAAAGCAGATAAAGCAGAATAAGTTTTACGGATATAATGCGGCACACTCCAATATTGGTGTGCGCAGTAAGTTTCTGAGTGATAAGGCGAAAAGGCATGCCCAAGCACTCTTAATTAAACTCTTAAGGAGAAAAAAATGCCAAAAATGAAAACCAAGAGCAGCGCCAAAAAGCGCTTTAAGTTCTTAGGGAATGGTAAAGTCAAACGTACCCATTCGCACTTACGTCATATCTTGACGAAAAAAACGACGAAGCAAAAACGTAAATTACGTGGTACTTCAATCATCTCAGCAACTGACGTCAAACGCGTTCGCGCAATGATGCCAACACAATAAGGAGACTGATATGCCTAGAGTAAAACGTGGTGTCATCGCTCGCGCAAGACACAAAAAAGTATTAAAAGCTGCCAAAGGTTACCGCGGTCGTCGTAAAAACGTTTACCGTGTTGCTAAGCAGGCGGTAATGAAGGCTGGTCAATACGCTTACCGTGACCGTCGTCAGAAAAAACGTCAGTTCCGTACATTATGGATTGCACGTATTAATGCAGGTGCGCGTGAGTTAGGTTTAACTTACAGCCGTTTCATGAATGGCTTGAAAAAAGCTTCCATTGAAGTCGATCGCAAAGTCTTAGCAGACTTAGCTGTATTTGATAAGGCTGCATTTGCTAAGTTTGTTGAGTTGGCCAAAACTGGTTTAAACGCCTAAACAAACCAAATAAAAAAAGAGGCTGCGGCCTCTTTTTTTATTCATGCCAATCTAAATTCGAAATCTAGATATTTGAGCATGATTTACCGATAATTTTTTGATT
Organism: Betaproteobacteria bacterium Ga0077540; assembly: GCA_001464125.1. Classification (GTDB taxonomy): domain Bacteria; phylum Pseudomonadota; class Gammaproteobacteria; order Burkholderiales; family Methylophilaceae; genus Methylophilus. The sequence continues at coordinate 111,945 of LNEP01000001.1, forward strand.
GAGTGCAAACCCAAACATGTCAGATTTAAATCATTTAATCGCAGAAGCGCAAACAGATTTTATTGCATGTGATGCATTACCTGCGCTTGAAAATGCAAAAGCAAAGTATTTGGGCAAAACCGGTTTGTTAACTGATGCACTCAAAGGCTTGGGTAAGCTCAGTGCAGAAGAGCGTCCGGCTGCAGGTGCAGCCATTAATGTAGTTAAGCAAGCGATTGAGCAAGCGCTCAATGCGCGTCGTGAGGCGATTCTTGATGCGGCGCAGGCACAACAGCTGGCTAATGAGTCATTAGACATCACGTTGCCGGCACGTGCGCAATCACGCGGCGGTTTGCATCCAGTGACCTTAACACTGCAACGCATAGAACAGTTATTCCATTCTATTGGCTTTGATGTAGCCAATGGTCCGGAAATTGAGACTGATTTTTATAACTTTACCGCATTGAATATCCCGGAAAATCATCCAGCTCGTGCGATGCATGACACGTTTTATGTCGATGAATCACATGTGTTGCGTACTCATACCTCCCCGGTGCAAGTGCATTACATGCAAAATCAACAACCACCTCTAAAAATCATTGCACCTGGTCGTGTGTATCGTGTGGACTCTGATGCTACGCACTCTCCAATGTTTCACCAAGTAGAAGGTTTATGGGTGGATGAGGATATCAGCTTTGCCAATTTAAAAGGCGTGGTGCAAGATTTTCTGCAAAAATTCTTTGAGCGTGATGATCTGACTGTGCGCTTTAGACCTTCATTCTTTCCGTTCACTGAGCCCTCAGCGGAGATGGACATGAGCTGGAATGGTAGTTGGCTGGAAATCGGTGGCTGTGGCATGGTGCATCCAGAAGTGTTTAAACATGTGAATATTGATAGCGAGCAATATCGCGGATTCGCGTTTGGGCTAGGCGTTGAGCGCTTGGCTATGTTGCGTTATGGCGTGAATGACCTCCGTCACTTTTTTAACAACGATTTGCGCTTTTTGCAGCAATTTATTAAGTAAAGATTTATATGCAATTTTCGGAAAACTGGTTACGCACCTTTGTTAATCCACCGCTTGATACACAAGCATTAAGCCATGCGCTCACCATGACCGGGCTTGAGGTGGAAGATTTGGTTCCTGTCGCGCCTGTCTTTGAGAAAATTGTGGTAGGTGAGATTGTGTCTGCCGTTAAACATCCTGATGCGGACCGATTGCAAGTTTGCCAAGTTAATGTAGGTACAGCAGTGTTACAAATTGTCTGTGGTGCCAGCAATGCACGTGCCGGTCTCAAAGCTCCATGCGCTTTGGTTGGAGCTGAATTGCCCGGCATTTCTATCAAGCAGGCTAAAGTGCGTGGTGTGGAGTCATCTGGCATGATGTGCTCATCCAAAGAGTTGGGCTTGGCGGCAGAAGCGACTGGTTTGCTTGAATTGCCAGCAGATGCGCCAGTGGGTGCGGATATTCGCGATTATCTGGACTTAAATGATGCGCTGATTACCTTAAAACTTACGCCAAACCGTGCAGATTGTTTAAGTATCTTGGGCATTGCACGTGATGTAGTCGCGATGACAGGCGCACCATTAAGTGTGCCCACACCCCAGCCTGCACATGTGACCAGCGAGAAAAGTGTTGCAGTGCAAGTGCAAGCGACAGATGCTTGTCCCGCCTACTATGGGCGAGTGATTACCCAAGTCAATGCCCAAGTAAAATCTCCGGATTGGATGGTACGCCGCCTAGAGCGTAGCGGTATCCGTAGCATTAGCGCCTTGGTCGATATCACCAATTATGTCCTGCTTGAGTTGGGTCAACCTATGCATGCATTCGACCTAGATAAGCTGCAAGGCACTGTGTCAGTACGTTTCGCGCAATCGGGTGAGCAGTTACAGTTGCTCAATGGCAATACGGTAGAACTGGCAACAGATGATTTAGTGATTGCCGATAGTAGCGGGGCGATTGCACTGGCCGGTATCATGGGTGGTGAACCTACTTCGGTCACTGATACCACTACGGCTATCTTTCTAGAAAGTGCGTTTTTTACCCCAGATGCAATTGCCGGAAAAGCGCGCCGTATTGGGTTGAGTACAGATTCGTCTTATCGCTTTGAGCGCGGTGTAGATTTTGGCAATACAGCCGATGCATTGGAGCGCGCTACAGAATTGGTGCTCTCTATTTGTGGCGGCCAAGCTGGCACAGTCACGCAATCGGTGGCAACCCTGCCAGTACGCAATCAAGTCAGGCTGCGCTATGCACGTTTGCAATCGGTGCTAGGTATTGATATTCCCTATGCGACTGTGGGGCAGTTGCTGACTCAATTGGGCTTTGTATTTACCGAGCTAGATCAAGTATTTTCTGTACAAGCGCCAACCTATCGTTTTGATATTGCACGAGAAGAAGACTTGATTGAAGAGATTGCCCGTTTGTATGGCTACGATAAAATTCCAGCAATTACGCCACATGCTAATTTGGCTATGCTAGAGCAATCAGAAAGACGCTTGAATGTGGCTGCTTTGCGCGATGCAATGCAATCACAAGGCTATCAAGAGGTTGTGACCTATAGCTTTGTAGAAGAAGCATGGGAGCGCGATTTGCTAGGTAATGCGTCGCCGATACCACTTAAAAACCCGATAGCTAGCAATATGAGTGTGATGCGCAGTGGGTTATGGGGTGGCTTATTGGATGTATTAAGTTACAACTTAAACCGCAAACAAGACCGTGCTTTATTATTTGAAGTTGGTAGCAGCTATCATGCGGCAGTACAGGGTTACTCAGAGCAGCAAAAATTGGCCGGTTTGTTTTATGGTGACTTCCAGCCTGAACAATGGGCTGCTGGTAAGCGTGAAGTGGATTTTTACGATGTAAAAGCCACAGTAGATATGCTAACTAAGCAACAAGCGGAGTACCGCGTGGAGACGCACGCTGCATTGCATCCGGGGCAAACCGCGCGCATCTACATCAACGGACAAGCGCAGGGCTGGTTTGGCAAGCTGCACCCAAAATGGCAGCAACATTACAATTTACCTAAAGCAACGTTCTTGTTTGAGTTAAATGTAGAAGCTTTATTGTCTAGCACCGTACCGACTTACCAAGAGGTCTCTAAATTTTTAGGTGTGCGTCGTGATATTGCGGTGATTGTGGATGCCACGGTACAGGTAGAAGCGATAGTTCAAGCAGTTAAATCAGCGCAAATTCCATTGTTGCAACAGATACAATTGTTTGATGTTTACCAGGGAAAAGGCATCGCGGAAAACAAAAAAAGCCTTGCATTTCTTGTACTTATACAAGATACTCATAAAACTTTGGTCGACACCGAAGCAGAAGCCGCAATGGCAAAGTTGTTAAAAATACTCGAAAATCAATTTGGTGCCGAGTTACGTAACTGAGTACACTGTCCATCAAAAATTAAGTAAAAAGTAGTGAGGGGAGTTGCATGACATTAACTAAAGCAGATTTAGCCGATTTGTTATTTGAGCAAGTAGGGCTCAACAAACGCGAAGCTAAAGACATGGTAGAAGCGTTTTTTGAAGAAGTCCGTACCGCATTAGAAGCAGGCGACAGTGTCAAATTATCCGGTTTTGGTAATTTTGAATTACGTAAAAAATCCGAGCGCCCTGGCCGCAACCCTAAAACAGGTGAAGAAATACCGATTACTGCCAGACGCGTTGTGACGTTTCATGCAAGCCAAAAGTTGAAAAGTAAAGTAGAAGAGCATTACGCAAATCAATAACTTAAAGTGAGCAAATATGGTTGAAGAATCTCCCAAAGTGCAGTTGCCACCCATACCCGCCAAGCGTTACTTTACAATTGGTGAGGTCAGTGAGTTATGCGGTGTCAAACCCCATGTACTACGTTATTGGGAACAAGAATTCACACAGCTCAAACCAGTAAAACGTCGTGGTAATCGTCGTTACTACCAACATCATGAAGTGTTGCTCATCCGTAAAATACGTGAATTGTTATATGAGCAAGGCTTTACCATTAGTGGTGCGCGTAATCGACTAGACGGACAAGAGTCTACCGATGCGCCTACTCCAGCCTCACCAGTCATTGAAGCCGTTAAGTCGATGACAACAGAATTGGGTGATACAGTAGATTTGGCACAAGTGCGTGCCCAAATACGCCAAGTGATACAGCTATTGCGCGCATAGCTGCAATAAATTTATTGACTCTACTTTCGGCTCCGCACGGTTTTTGATTTATAATGCTGCCACTGAAGTTTCAGTCAGGATCGGGGCGTAGCGCAGCCTGGTAGCGTACTTGCATGGGGTGCAAGGGGTCGTGTGTTCGAATCACACCGTCCCGACCAATTGAATCAATAACTTACAGAATAAACAAGCCAGCTATAAGCTGGTTTTTTTACGTCTATCTTACCAATACTACTTACGTAGTTATTGATTCAGCGTTGCATTGAATTTGCAAATAATCATCCTTTCATATTTAGGTCACATTACAAGCCTAGGGTGATAACGACGCGTTTAATCTAATTTAACAAGTTATCTACCAATCTCAAGCGACCAATCTTATGAATAATAAAAGAAAAAGAATAGCCATTTTCGTGCTGATTATGTTGGTGGTTACTGGGTTGTTATATATATCCTATCCAAAATTGCTTGTTTCCTTAACACATCAACCATCTGGTCAACGGGTTGTAGACTTTCCAAGCGTGAAGAAAGGTGAATTATTGTTTTTAGATTTGGATGGGAGTGCTTGGTTGCTAGATGAAACCTACCAGTCTGATAAAAATCTTAGATTTGATAACAAACATATTTATTTCAATCACTTGGATGTAACAGCAGATGATTGGGATTATATTTCCATCGATCCCAATCGACATCAGTGGGTGAATTATTCATGGGAGTTCGATATTAAGCGAAAGAGTGAATTCAGAGAGTTTGCATTTAATTTTAGAAATTTAGATTTCGATAACAGATACCGCTATCGATTTGAAGATAACAAAATATTCTTCGATAAAAAAGTCCATGGGCAATGGACCAATAATATTGCTTCTATTGATTACCCCATAGCTTTAGATAAACAATATCACGTCAGAATTGACGTGGTGGATAGCATCATGCGTTGCTATGTAGATGGTGTGCTTAAGTTGGAAAACGTTGATACTGATATTGCTAGTGGTAGCATCGCTATCATATTGTGGGAAGATGACGGTCAAACCAATATTGAGGCAGAGGTGAGTAATAACGTGGTTCACAGACTTATCATTTAATGAAGGATGCAACGATGGGTGAAACCGCTTGTTGATAAGAAATCATTTTCAGTTTGCATATTCGTAGGTGAATGCTTTTAAAAGTTGATACACTCAATGTTTATTGATTAGATTCATTTGTGTAAATATCACAGACGATTGGGTTTGGTTCATGTCGCATCGCACCTTGCATGTTGCTACCTTCAATATACATAAGGGTTTTACTCATTTTAATGTGCGATTTGCCTTGCAGCAGCAGCGAGATTTGCTGAGAAAGTTACATGCAGATATTATTTTTCTGCAAGAAGTACAAGAACTGCACTTTAAGTCCGACCAACATATTGCTATCTCAGCAAAATCCGGCCAGCTAGAATATTTAACAGACCAGCTTTGGCCTGACTATGCGTACGGTAAGAATGCTGTCTATCCTGCTGGGCATCACGGTAATGCTCTGCTTTCCAAATTTCCGATATCTAAATCTATCAATCAAAACATTTCCGCGCACCGCCTAGAGCAACGTGGCATGCTGCATTGTGAGATTAATATCGCTAACTGGAACGTCCCTTTGCATGCAATATGTGTCCATTTTGGATTGTTGGCGCATTGGCGTCGTCAGCAGATGCAATGGGTGGTCGATTACGTTAATCGTCATGTGCCAATCAATGCACCAATGATTATTGCGGGAGATTTTAATGATTGGAGGCTGCGAGCAAGTCATGAATTTGCAAAGCAACTGCATGTTAGCGAGGTGTTTGAGCATCACACCGGTAAACATGCACGAAGCTTCCCAGCTTGGTTGCCTGTGCTCAAAATGGACCGTATCTATGTGAGAGGGTTTGATATTCAGCATACAGAAGTGCATGCAGGACCACAGTTTATGAAGGTGTCTGACCATGCCATGCTCTCGGCGAAGTTAGTGAGACGTTCATGAGAATCACTGAGGGTAATCAGATTATGCTATTGCGCAATGGTGCAGAGTATTTCCCTACACTAGCGTCTGCCATTTTGTCAGCTAAACGGGTGGTGTATTTACAAACCTATATTTATGCGTTGGATGAAACAGGGCTCACAATTGGAAAGGCGCTTATGCAAGCCGCTCGCAATGGGGTGGAGGTCAATCTGTTATTGGATGGTTTCGGTAGTAAGGAGTTGCCAAAAAACTATGTCAGCACTTTGGAGCAGGCAGGTGTGCAGGTCATGTTTTATCGACCGAAGATTTCGCCATGGACACTCAAAAAAAGACGTTTGCGGCGCCTACATCGCAAGGTTGCCGTGATTGACAATCAGATTGGCTTTGTTGGGGGTATCAATATCATTGATGATCAGCACGTGTTCAATCAAATCCCTCCCCGCGTAGATTATGCGCTACAGATCACAGGACCATTGGTGATGGATATGGTCGAGAGTGTCAACCAACTGTGGCGTAGCATGGCTTGGTTAAACTTGCAGCGTGTTAAACAGCATGCGGATGATGATAAGAGGCAAGCGATTACGCAAGTAAAGACGAAGGGAATGAAGGCAGCGTATGTCATCCGAAATAATGTGCTGCATAGGCGTGATATTGAAATTGCATATCTGGATGCGATTAATCAGGCAACGTCGGAAATTTTAATTGCAAATGCCTATTTTTTACCAGGAAAGCGATTTAGACATGCACTGGTTGCAGCCGCAAAACGCGGTGTCAGCGTCAAACTATTGCTACAAGGTCGAAAAGAGTATTTTTTGATGTTTGCCACGCATGCGTTTTACCCCTATTTTTTACGTGCGGGTGTGGAAATATACGAGTATCGAAAAAGTTTTATGCACAGTAAGGTGGCGGTAATAGATGGTGATTGGGCCACGGTTGGGTCATCGAACATTGATCCTTTTAGTCTATTGTTATCGTTGGAGGCAAACGTCATTGTGCTAGATACGCAATTTGCTGCTGAACTAAAGCAAGAAATTGTGACATCCATTGCACATGCTTATCACATCACGTCAGATGCCTGGGCGCATGAGAGCCGTATTAAGCGATTATTGTCATGGACAGCTTATGGTTTGATGAAGTTTTTCTTGAGTGTGATTGGCTACCCTAATGATTAATTGTTAAATGCCATTGAACGCATTGAGATTCACACCTACTTGATTTATATTCTAATTAATTATCCATCTTAGGAAACCGCATGCAAGTCAGTCTTATCAGTACTACACCTTTTTTAGACCAAAAACCTGGTACTTCGGGTTTGCGCAAAAAAGTGAAGGTTTTTCAGCAGGCGCATTATTTAGAAAACTTTGTACAAAGTATTTTTGATTCATTGGAGATTCCTGCTGGTGCTGTGCTAACGCTGGGAGGAGATGGCCGCTACTACAACGCACAAGCAATTCAAACCATTATTAAAATGGCGGCGGCCAATGGATTTTCAAAAGTATTGGTGGGAAGAGGCGGTATTTTGTCTACACCAGCTGCATCACATGTCATTCGTAAATATCAAACATTAGGCGGCATTATCCTCTCTGCGAGCCACAATCCTGGCGGTCCTGATGATGATTTTGGTATTAAGTACAACACGCCTAATGGCGGACCAGCACCTGAAAAAATTACCGAAGCTATCTTTTCCATTTCCAAAGCTATTCAGCAGTATCAATTAGTGGATTTGCCAGCTATAAATCTGAACCAATTGGGATTGACCCAATTGGATAGCTTTAGTGTTGAAGTGATTGACCCGGTACGTGATTACGCCGATTTGATGGAAAGCATGTTTGATTTTGCTGCGATTCGCGCATTATTTGCTAGTAGTTTTAGCATTAAGTTTGATGGCATGCATGCAGTGACTGGGCCTTATGCACAAGAGATTTTTACGCAACGTTTAGGTGCGCCTGCCACTAGCTTAATGAATTGTCAGGTATCCGAAACCTTTGGTGGTGGCCACCCGGATCCTAACTTAACCTATGCGGAAGAACTGGTAAAAATTGTCTATGGTTCCAATGCGCCCGATTTTGCTGCTGCATCGGATGGGGATGGGGATCGCAACATGATTTTAGGCAAAGGTTTTTTTGTCACGCCATCCGATAGTTTGGCGATTATTGCGGCGAACGCTCACTTAATCCCTGCCTACAAAAGTGGTTTGGCAGGGGTAGCGCGTTCAATGCCGACAAGTGGTGCCGTGGATCGTGTTGCTCAAAAAATGAATATTGATTGCTATGAAACACCTACTGGTTGGAAGTTTTTTGGCAATTTAATGGATGCAGACAAAGTAACGTTGTGTGGCGAAGAAAGCTTCGGCACTGGTTCTAACCATGTGCGTGAAAAAGACGGCCTATGGGCGGTATTGTGTTGGCTTAATATTGTGGCAGCGCGCAAACAAAGCGTGGAGGCCATTGTGAAGGCACATTGGGCAGAATATGGCCGTAACGTGTATTCGCGCCACGATTACGAAGGCATCCCGACCGAGCAAGCCAACGCGGTAATGGCACATTTGAAAGCGCAATTCGATACATTGCCTAGTCGAGTGTTTGGCCGATATACCGTGGCTACCTGTGATGATTTCAGTTACACGGATCCGGTGGATGGTTCTGTCAGCCATGGGCAAGGGATACGCGTTCTATTTCAATGTGGTTCAAGAATTGTATTCAGATTATCGGGTACCGGAACGGATGGAGCGACCATCCGCATTTATCTTGAGGCGTATGAGCCAGATGTGAAGCAGCATCATTTAGATGCGCAAGTAGCGCTGGCAGAAATGATTCAATTGGCGCTCACGCTATCCCAATTGGTAGAAAATACTGGGCGAAATGCTCCTACTGTGATTACTTAATCGTGACGTATGTGTACATAGGGGAAGTAAGTGCATAAGGGGAATATCATGAAATACACATGCAAATGGCTATGCTTATGGGCCGTGGTCACGGTCACAGCTTGTGGCACTAATCCGGTGACTAAAAAAACGGAGTTTCAGTTTGTGTCACAAGCACAGGAAATCTCAATCGGTACACAAAACTACTCGCCTGCACGTCAATCGCAAGGCGGGGATTATGTGATTGACCCTGAACTAACCGCGTATGTACAAAGTGTGGGTAAGCGTTTAGCAGCAGTCTCTGATCGCCCGGATTTACCCTATGAGTTTGTGGTGTTGAATGATTCAATCCCCAATGCTTGGGCCATGCCTGGCGGCAAAATCGCGTTCAATCGTGGTTTGTTGTATGAGCTGAATAGTGAGGCCGAATTGGCGGCGGTGATGGGGCACGAAATTGTGCATGCCGCTGCAAGGCATGGTGCCAAAAGCATGGAGCGCGGCATATTGATGCAAGGCGCAATGATTGCGGTGGGCATAGGCGCGCAAAATAGTAATTATGGCAATTTGATTGTTGGTGGAGCGCAAGTAGGGGCACAGTTAGCAACCAGCAAGTATGGTCGTGATGCAGAGTCTGAGTCTGACTTATACGGCATGCAATATATGAAGAAAGCAGGCTATGACCCAACCGCAGCCGTGACTTTGCAAGAAACTTTTGTACGCTTGAGCGAAGGTAAGCAAACTGATTTCATTACTGGTTTATTTGCTAGTCATCCACCCTCTCAAGAACGCGTGGACGCCAACAAAGAAACGCTTGCCAAGTTGGGTGCAGGAGGTGATTGGGGTAAGGAAAGTTATGCGCAAAAGGTAGGGAAGGTAAAAGCCACGCGTGCTGCTTATAAAGCTTATGACGATGCTTTGCTTGCGCTAAAAAAAGGTGATACAGCCGCCGCGACTAAATTAGTAAATCAGGCGATTGCCGGTGAGCCGAGAGAGGCCCGATTTCAGGAATTGCTAGGCGATATTGCGCTGACTCAGAAAAAGCCACAAGAGGCTTTAAGCTACTACGACAAGGCCATTAAAATGCAGCCGGATTATTTTAAGCCGCATATCCAAAGCGGTATTGCTTTGTTTAATATGGGGAAAAAAGCTGAGGCTGAGCCATTTTTAAACCGTGCAAATGCGTTGTTGCCTACTGCGCCTGGTCATGCATTGCTTGGGCAGATTGCAGAAGGGCGCGGGGAAACCGATGCAGCACTGAAGCATTACCAAACGGCAGCAGGTTCGAATTCGGATATTGGCAAAGAAGCCAATGCGCGCGCGGTGCGCATCGATTTGCCGCGTAATCCGGCCAAGTATATTCAGTCCGGACCAGTGGCGGACAATAACGGCAATGTATACGCTGCAGTGCAGAATGCAACAAACGTACCGATTGGTAGGGTACAAGTACGCATGATTAAGTACGATGCTAAAACCGGTCGACCCGTCGCTCAGAGCCGTCCCATGATTATTAATGGCGTTGCACCGGGCAAGCGTAGTCAGGTGGCGGTAGGCGATACAGTCAAAACCCAGCAAGAACTGCAATTGTATAAAGTGGTGGTAGATGCAGCTGAGTTAGCGCAGTAATTAAGAGAAACTTTATTCGTAGCAAGTACAAAAAAAGGCCAGCTGATGCTGGCCTTTTCTATAATCATAGTGTGTTGTCAGTGCGCACTATGATTTCAAGTGGGCTCAAACTACTTACCACCAAATACTTTTGCTACCCATTCTTGCGCATCAATTTGTTGGTCAGCAGACATGTCCAGTTTGTTAAAGATAGCACGATGATGATCTAAGAACTCTTCACGGGTAACTAAATGGTTAGCGTCCGTATCCATTAGCTTCATCATTTTCATGGAGCGGAGCTCGCGAGTGTAACCGCCTGTTGCTAGGTCTATCTTGGTTTTGCTGTTGGTACCAGCCCACTCTTTGGCATCCAACGAGTCGTCATTATCTTTGTTTAATGCATCAAAAATACTGTTGTAGTATGCATCAGACTCAGCCAAAGTCACCATATGATTACCGTCTGCATCGAGCATTTTCATCATTTCTAGTTTTTGTAACTGTGTGGCGTAACCACCTGTACTCAACATAGGTTCGGCTGCGATTGCTTGTGTAGTTACAACAAGTAAGGTAGATGCAATGAGTGCTGCTAGTTTGAAATGTGTGTTCATGTAATACTCCTCAATTAAAGTGTGTAATAAAACTATTTATAAGTGGCTAGCTAGCCACCATTAGTCACACGATGTGAGGAATACTTACATAAATAAATTTATCTATATAAAACAATGGGTTGTTTTTGTTGATGTTATTCAACTTGGCGTATGGTCATTTCACCTTTGAACAAGCGCACGTCCATGCGCGCTAAAAAGCTCATGCCGAGCAATGCATCACCTTCCAGTCCTGGAGCAATCATGGCTGATACATTATTGGCCTCTACACCGCCGAGCTTAACCGAGGAAAGTCGAACCATGTAGCCTACGGTGGTGCCATTGGCGGTATTGGTGCGAACTGCGGTTAGACTTTTTAAATTGAGTTTGTCGGCTACGGCTTGTGAGATAGCCACGCCAGTAGCACCTGTATCTACCAATACATCAACTTTTTCACCGTTAATCAACGCTTCGGCGCGGTAGTGACCATCTAGCCCGCGTTTTAATACCACGGTATGGTCGCTTCCCAATGTTTGTAAAGTATTAGGCTGTTGAATGCGTTCCACTAAGTAATAGACCACACTCGCCAGCGCAACCCAAATACATACAATAATCAGGGTGTGCTTGGACATGCGTTAGAATGGAATAGCTACGTGCGGTGCGGCTTCCCAGATGATTTCTTTGAATTGTGCTTGTATACGATGGAGTGCTGCTTCGTTATCAGCTTCAAAGCGGAGCACAATCACGGGAGTCGTGTTCGAAGGACGCATCAAGCCAAAACCATCTGGATATTCCACGCGTAAGCCATCAATAGTAATAACTTCATTAGCGCCCTGAAAATTGGCAGTTTTCTGCAAGGTACGAATCAAAGCGTGTGGTTCGCCTTCATTCATATGAATATGCTGCTCAGGTGTACTAACGCTATCGGGCAACTTGTTCAGAATTTCCGATGGGTTAGGAAAGCGGCTTAAAATTTCAAGCAACCGCGCACCTGAGTACAAGCCGTCATCAAACCCGTACCAGCGCTTTTTTCCTTGTTTGTGGTCATTAAAAAACACATGCCCACTCATCTCGCCAGCCAGTGCCGCGTCAATTTCTTTGATTTTAGATTTAACTAGGGAGTGGCCTGTTTTCCACATCACGGCCTGCCCACCTTTTTCTTGAATCCACGGTGTTAAATTACGCGTGGATTTCACATCGAAAATGATGCTGGCATTCGGGTTGTTAGCCAATACATCTTCAGCAAATAGCATCAGTTGGCGGTCCGGATAAATAATTTTTCCGTCTTTAGTCACCACACCCAAACGATCGCCATCGCCATCAAATGCTAACCCAATTTCCGCACGGCTGGTTTTGAGTATATTAATCAGGTCTTCTAAATTCTCTGGCACTGATGGATCTGGGTGATGATTTGGGAAGTGTCCATCTACTTCACAGAATAGTTCATCTACGCTACATCCAATGGCGTTGTACAGTGATTTAGCAAATGCACCAGCCACGCCATTCCCACAATCTACGGCGATTTTTAATGGACGGGTGAGATTGATATCCGCCTTAATCGTTTGAATATAGTCATCCGCAATACTGTACTTACGTTCTAAGCCCTCACCGTAAGTCAGTTGATTATTTTCAATACGCGCTTTTAAGCCTTGAATCGCGTCGTTAGAGAGTGTTTCTCCAGCCAGCACCATTTTTAAGCCGTTGTAATCCGGCGGGTTGTGGCTGCCGGTGACCATGACGCCGCATTGTGTATTGAGAAAATGCGCCGCAAAATACACCATTGGCGTGGCGACCATGCCTAAGTTCACCACATCAATGCCGGCTTTGCGAATGCCAACAGATAAAGCGTCTGCTAACTCTGGTCCAGATAGTCTGCCATCGTAGCCTATGCAAATCTCTGACTGCCCGCGGTGTTTAGCTTCCGAGCCTAATGCATGGCCAATACGCTCGACAATTTCTGGTGTTAAGGTTTTACCAACGATGCCACGAATGTCATAAGCTTTGAAAATTTCTTTAGGTAAATTGATAGTTGAATGCATAGTAAACAATCACAAAATAAGTAATATGGTGCGCAAGTTGATCAAGACCTAGCAGGATCCAGAACCAATTGCTGTTGTCGGGGCGCAGGCCAAAGCGCTTATTGAGTTGTAGCTTGGCCCAATCAATGTGGTAGTGCACGATAAAATCGAGCAAAGCATATAGCCAGGCCTGAGCGCCAATAAAATAAGCGAGCACTAACCATGTGCCAATGGCATGAACTGCAGAGTGAGCTATGCCACCGGGATGCATGTAAATGCCTTTGTTGCGATACATCCATGGCGAAGTTTGCAATGGGAAATCACATACAAAGTGCTTCACAAATAGCAAGAAAAGTGCTTCAAACATGCGCTATTCTGCTTCGTCTATCCAAGCAAGTTGAATGGCTTCTAAAATCTTTTCACCGCAGTGGGCTGGCAGGTCATCAAATCCCTCTAGTGCCAATGTCCACTCCATTAGATCAGTAAAGCGGATTGTTTTAGGATCTATATCGGGATGTTTGTCGTAAAGCGCTTCAGCTATACGCTGACTGTCGGTCCATTTCATGCTGCTTCCTAGGATTAAACAATAAGTGCGATTATAGCCTGCTTAATATGCCGAGGTAAGTAGCCATAACGGGCCAGCTATCGCCAAAATAGGCAAAAAAATGCCCAACACGAATGTTGGGCTAGGGGGAGCGATTTTGGAGATATGCGCTTGTTTAGTAATTAGCAAGAGGTGTGCCAATTAATTTAATTGATTAAATTCAATTGGTTAGGTTGGTTGATAGGATTTGGATACGTTTTTACGTGGTTGTAGCAACATCCAATCTGGGTCAGATGAACCAAAATGGTGCATATGGCTCTTAAACATAATGTAAGCATGAGTGTTTATGCACTATATACATCATGTTAAAATCACACCTTTAAATTTACAGCTTTATGGATAACCTCTCATGTTTAGCACTTCTCGCAATTTAAAAATCGCAGATCCTTCGTTGGCCAAGATGATTGAAGACGAAGTCGTCCGTCAAGATCAGCATATTGAGCTGATTGCCTCTGAAAACTACACCAGCCCAGCGGTGATGGAAGCACAGGGCTCTCAATTGACTAATAAATATGCAGAAGGCTATCCAGGCAAACGTTTTTACGGTGGTTGTGAGTTTGTAGATCAGGTGGAACAGTTAGCCATTGATCGTCTAAAGCAACTTTATGGCGCGGAATACGCCAACGTGCAACCACACTCTGGTTCTCAAGCAAACCAAGCCGTGTATTTCTCAATTTTAAAACCAGGCGATACAGTGATGGGCATGAACTTAGGTCATGGCGGCCATTTGACGCACGGCTCTCCTGCCAATCTTTCGGGCAAGTTATTTAATATTGTGGCGTATGGCCTCAATGATAAAGAAGAAATTGACTACGATGAGATGGAGCGTATTGCCATAGAAGCGAAACCAAAGCTGTTGATTGGTGGTGCGTCAGCCTATGCGTTGCGTTTTGATTGGGAACGCATGGCTGCGATTGCTAAAAAAGTTGGCGCTTATTTCATGGTAGACATGGCGCACTATTCAGGTTTGATTGCAGCGGGGGTGTATCCTAACCCAGTGCCGCATGCTGACTTTGTGACTTCTACTACGCACAAAACGTTGCGTGGCCCACGCGGCGGCATTATTTTGGCCAAAGCTGAATATGAAAAAATGCTGAACTCGAATGTATTCCCAAGCTTACAAGGTGGTCCTTTGATGCACGTCATTGCGGGTAAAGCGACAGCTTTCTTGGAAGCGCAGCAGCCTGAGTTTAAAGCCTATCAAGCGCAAGTGCTTAAAAATGCGGACACCATGGCTAAAACATTGGCTGCACGTGGGTTGCGTATTATTTCTGGCCGCACTGAGTCGCATGTGTTCTTGGTGGATTTACGCCCGAAAGGCTTAACCGGAAAAGCAGCGGATGCTTACTTGGGTCAAGCGCATATTACGGTAAACAAGAATGCAATTCCAAATGACCCAGAAAGCCCATTCGTGACTTCTGGTATCCGTATCGGTTCGCCGGCCATTACTACCCGTGGTTTTAAAGAAGCTGAGGCAGAGCAAGTGGCGCACTTGATTGCAGATGTATTGGATAATCCAACTTCTGAGGCAGTGATTGCTGTAGTAAAAGCGAAAGTACATGCGTTAACTAGCCGTTTTCCGGTATACGGAGCTTAACAATTGAAATGCCCGTTTTGTGGTGATGACGATACCCAAGTCATTGATTCCCGTATCAATGACGAAGGAGATTCGATACGTCGTCGTCGTCGCTGTAGCGCTTGTGACAAGCGATTTACCACGTATGAAACGGCTGAATTGCACATGCCGCAAGTGGTGAAGCATAACGGTACGCGTGAGGAGTTCAATCGTGACAAATTACGATTGTCTTTTACGCGTGCGTTACACAAGCGTCCAGTGCCGACGGAGTATGTGGATAGAGCGCTGGACCATATCGTGCAAAAAATTTTAAGCTTGGGCGAGCGCGAGATACCAGCACGCGATTTGGGCGAAAGCGTGATGCAAGAGCTAAAGTTGATGGATAAAGTGGCTTATATCCGATTTGCGTCGGTGTACCGTAGCTTTTCAGATGTGGATGATTTCCACGATGTGATTCGTGATTTAGACGTGCCGCGCAAGAAAAAATAAATCAACCATAGCGTTTGAGATAAGGATAACCGGATGAAACTGATTAACGCTGCTTCAATTGCATTGGCTGTATTCACGCTGTTGCTAACGATTGTTTTTTTTACTTGGTGGGCATTTAAAGACCAAGCGGTATTTGGTAGCGAGAAGTTTGATCAAACCAGATGGATGCAGAGCGCCGCTACACTGGAGCAAGAATGTAAACGCGGCGATATGGCCTATGATTTGAAAGAGAATATCTTAATCAAAGGCGCACAGCGTGAAGCAGTGATGGCGTTGTTGGGCCGCCCTAGCTTGGAAGATAGCAACGCTATTGAATACGATTTGGGTAAATGTATGCATGTGTATCATGCGCTGCGTATTTTCTTTGATGAGAATAATCGCTTGATGCACTCTCGTATTTCCTCTCACTAGCCTATTTCCACACAGCCTCCAGCTTGCGCTTGTACATAGTTAGCACTATTGCTTCTCAAGCATGCCTAATCCGTATTTTCTTTATTGTGTAATCTCCATGCCGCCCATTACAATGCGGTATGTTTTCTGCACTTGATCATCAATATATGCAGCGTGCGTTGCAATTGTCAGCGCGCGGCTTATATACCACAACACCCAACCCACGCGTTGGCTGTGTCATTGTTAATCAGCAACAAATAGTAGGTGAAGGTGCGCACCTGAAGGCAGGGGAGCCGCATGCCGAAGTCTACGCCTTGCGACAGGCCGGTGCGCTTGCGCGGGGGGCGACAGCCTATGTCACGTTAGAGCCTTGCAGTCATCATGGACGCACTCCACCTTGTGCAGATGCACTCCTTGAAGCCGGAGTAACCAAAGTGGTTGCGGCCATGGTAGACCCCAACCCATTGGTGGCCGGCAAAGGCTTAGCTTATTTGCAAGCACATGGTGTTGAAACACAGCATGGCTTAATGGAGGCGCAAGCAAAAGCGCTTAATCCCGGATTCATTTCTCGCATGGCAAAACAATTGCCTTGGGTGCGTTGCAAAATTGCGGCCAGTTTAGACGGTAAAACCGCCATGGAAAACGGGCATAGTCAGTGGATTACATCTGAAGCTGCACGGCTAGATGTGCAATACTGGCGAGCACAATCTTGTGCCATCTTGACGGGTATCGGCACTGTGCTTGCCGATAACCCTCAACTCACAGTGCGAACAACGCCGGATGCACGCCAGCCCTTACGAGTAGTGGTGGATAGTCAGCTACGTATGCCGCTGGATGCGCGTATCGCTCAAGATGGCGCATGCTTGATTGCGTATGCTACGGATAATCAGCAGCGCGCTGCTGAATGGCTACATCGAGGCGTTGCACTGTTACAAGCCCCTGATGCGCATGGGCGAGTGTGCCTTAGTACGCTGTTAAGGCACTTAGCGCAGTTGCAAATGAATGAGGTGATGGTAGAGGCTGGGCAAAGTTTAAACGGCGCGCTGATGTCACAAGAGTTGGTGAATGAATTATTACTCTATTACGCACCAAAACTTATGGGTGGACAAGCGCAGAATATGCTGGCTATGCCTAGTCTCACGCATATGTCACAAGCGGTGGATTTGACCATTACGGATATTCGGCAACTGGGTGCGGATATCCGCATACGGGCATTGCCTAATTATCCTGGAAGTTAGCAGTATGTTGATTGATACGCACTGCCACTTGGATGCGCCTGAATTTAATGCTGACCGTGATGCGGAAGTGCAGGCGAGCATTGCACAAGGCATTGCTGCTATTGTGGTGCCTGCAGTATGCACCAGTAATTTTCAAACCGTGATTTCACTGTCTAAGCAGTATCCGCAATGCTGGTACGCGCTGGGCTGGCACCCTATGTATATTGATGCCGCCAAACCGAGTGATATGCACGCTTTGCACCAGTTAATTGCACAACAGTTGAGCGAACCCAACAAATTACTTGCGGTAGGTGAGATTGGCTTAGATTTTTTTGTGACCAAACACAATGCCGAAACGCAAAGCTACTTTTTTACCGAACAGTTAAAAATTGCGCGTGAATTTGATTTGCCCGTGATTTTGCACGTACGGCGTGCAATTGATGATGTGTTAAAGCATTTACGGCGTTACCAAGTACGTGGTGGTATTGCGCATGCGTTTAACGGCAGTTTGCAGCAAGCTGAGATGTTTGTAAACATGGGCTTTAAATTAGGCTTTGGTGGTGCTATGACCTATACACGCGCGCTCAAAATTAGGGAATTAGCCCAAGCGGTAGGTATAGAAGCGATTGTATTGGAGACGGATGCCCCAGATATTCCCCCGGAATGGATAGGAACACAAGGTAGAAATAGCCCAAAAGAGCTATTAAAAATAGCTGAGGTTTTAGCTGATTTGAGAGGGGTGCAAGTTACGCAAATCATTGAAAATACAAGCAAAAATTCTGTCAATATTTTTCCAAAATTAGCCCATTTATACACACCACTTGAAGTGTTACATTAACTTTCATCAAAAAGTGTTAATAAACAAAGGGTGTGTTGTAAGTCATTGATTATATTGATTAAAAAAATAGATTAAAAAATGAACTTTCAGAAAAAGTCCTTATAAAATGGTAAGTTACGTTTTTAAGACACAGTAATCCACAAAGTTATCCACAGATTTTGTGGATGGAAAAAATCGATATTATTTATTTTAAAAATGCAATTATTTTTTTGATATTTTTTTTGAGATTAGCGCTTGCTATTTCACTAAAAAAACTAATGGTTAGATTATGAACGTACAGCAACAACATTACCGCACCATTTGGCCTGATGCCAACAACCGATATGTCAATATTATTGACCAAACTCGTTTACCTTTCGCTTTTGTGCCGGTGCGCATCAATAACGTTGCTGATATGGTGGTTGCGATTAAAACCATGCAAGTACGTGGTGCGCCGCTGATTGGTGTAGCTGCAGCCTATGGTATTGCGTTGGCCATGCATCAAGATAGCTCCGATATGGCACTTGATGTAGCGGCACAACAATTATTGCGAAGCAGGCCAACGGCAGTCAATTTGGCTTGGGCCCTTACGCGTATGCAACAGCATTTGAAAACGTTGACCCCAGCGCAACGCATTGAGGCCGCATGGGATGAAGCAGCCAAAATTGCTGATGAAGATGTGCAACAGAATCAGGCCATTGGCCAACACGGCTTGGCATCTTTGCAAGCATGTTACAGCGGTAAACCGTTGCAGATATTGACGCATTGCAATGCCGGTTGGCTGGCAACCGTGGATTATGGCACTGCGCTGGCGCCTATTTACGCTGCACATGATGCTGGATTGCCTGTACATGTGTGGGTGGGTGAAACCCGGCCGCGTAATCAAGGTGCGAGTTTAACGGCATGGGAATTAGCACAACATGGTGTGCCGCATACCGTGATTACAGACAACGCCGGTGGACATTTAATGCAACACGGGCAAGTGGATATGGTGATTGTGGGGGCAGATCGCGTAACGCGCAGTGGCGACGTGTGTAATAAGATAGGTACTTATTTAAAAGCATTGGCTGCGTTTGACCAGCATATTCCCTTTTATGCGGCGGTGCCCAGCCCAACCATTGATTGGCAGATAGACGACGCTTTGAGCGAGATTGAAATTGAGCAACGTGGTGCGGACGAAGTGGCATGGGTTCAAGGACTGACCGCGCAAGGCGTTGTAGAGTCAGTTCGCGTAATACCTCAGCAGAGCCGTGCTTTAAACCCTGCCTTTGATGTGACCCCAGCCCGATTAGTGACCGGTATCATCACTGAAAAAGGCGTATATTCTCCGGCAGATCTTATTCAACTGCGACCATCAATATGACGAAACCAATAGATACCGACTTAGCTGAGCAACTATTGCAGACAGCACAGCAATTACAATTGGCTGGGTTGAATAAAGGCACATCCGGCAATGTTAGTGTGCGCAATAACGCTGGCTTCTTGATTACCCCCTCTGGCATGCCGGTTGAAGCATTATCAACACAGGCCATGGTCCAGATGGGTTTAGATGGCAGCGCCGAAGCCGATAAGAAACCATCCAGCGAGTGGCGGTTTCATCGAGATATCTTGCAGCACAGGTCTGAAATGAACGCAGTGGTGCATACGCACAGTATGTTTGCCACCACACTGGCCTGTTTGCAGCGTGAAATTCCCGCATTCCATTACATGATTGCTGTGGCAGGGGGGAATAGCATTCGTTGCGCGTCCTATGCGCTATTTGGCTCACAAGCATTGTCCGATGCTGCGCTTGCAGCATTGCAAGGGCGTAAAGCTTGCTTGTTGGCAAATCATGGCATGATTGCGCTAGGGCGAGATTTGACAGAAGCGTTATCGATTGCGGTAGAGGTGGAAAACCTGGCTGAACAATACTGGCGTGCTTTGCAGCTAGGCATGCCTTATATTCTTGATGATGATGAGATGCAGGCGGTATTTAGGCAGTTTAAAGGCTATGGCAATTGGGTTCAGCCCTAATAGCTGCTTTATAGCAAGCGTTCAGGTGCTTTAAACCCATTCTCCATCAATTAATTTTTGCTGCGGATTAAACCTTTGTTTATAAGCCATTTTTGGACTATTGGCTATCCAGTAACCTAGATAGAGATAAGGCAGCTCCAGCGTTTTGGTCCACTCGGCTAGCCACATAATAGCAAACGTGCCATAGCTGTTTTTGGTGTCGGTTGCATCGTAAAACGTATATACGGCAGATACGCCATCTTGTACCACATCGACCACGCTGACAATTTTGACGTTGCCTTGGGCATCGCAAAATTCAATCATGAGGCTGTCCACATTGCTCATGCATAAAAACTGGCGGTACTGCTCAGCCTCATCATTTTCTAGCTTTATGCCAGCAGACTCTTCGTGATGACGTAACTGCTGATATTGAGCATAGAGCTGAAAATGTGTTTCGTGAAAACTCAGTGGCAAGATGCTAGCTGATAAAGTTTGGTGCTGTTTGAAAGCACGCTGCTGGCTACGCGATGGTTTAAATGCGGCTAGTTCTAGGCGAACGGGCGTACAGGCATGGCAGTGCTCACAATGTGGACGGTAAGCAAATTTTCCGCTACGTCTGAACCCCTGTTGAATTAATCCGCTATAGACTTGCCCATTGACCAAAGATTGTGGAGACGCAATCAGACTCTGCGCTAATTGGTTAGGCAGGTAGCCACATTGATAAGGTGTGGTGACGTAGAACTGCAGTTTTTGTAATGAAGACTCATTTGGTAAGGTCATGGGCTAGCCGTCAGTGTAGTTAAATGCTGTAAAAACTCATCGCGAGGTATTTCGTGCGCTCCAAAGGAGGCTAGTAACGGGGTGTGCATCTGGCAATCTATTAAGCCAACTTGCTTAGCCTCTAAATCGCGCGCTAAATGCACAAAAGCTACTTTTGACGCATCCGATACGTGATGAAACATGCTCTCTCCATAAAACATACGGTTGATTTTAATACCGTAACAGCCACCTACCAATACGTCATTTTGCCAACTTTCTACAGATATCGCATAACCTTGCGCATGCAGTTGGCAATACGCTTCTATCATCTCAGGACTAATCCAAGTGCCAGATTGCTGCGGTCTTGCTGTTAAGCTACATGCAGTAATTACCTCGCGAAAAGCAGTGTTGAAGCGGATATCAAACAATTGTTTATTGATTACTTTTGAGAGTGAGCGTGACACGTTAAGTTCAGTAGGGAAAAGCACCATCCGTGGACTAGGACTCCACCAAAGAATAGGCTCACCTTCGCTAAACCAAGGAAAAATACCATGCCGATAAGCATCCAGTAATCGTTGGCTTGATAGATCGCCGCCAATTGCAATCAGGCCGTTGGGCTCTGTCAGGGCTTCATGCAATGGGGGAAAGGCACTGTTTGCTTGAAGTGCCAATACGTAACCTGTTGCTAGTCGGTAATATTGATTGGACATACTTCAAAAAACCTAAAATAGAAAAGGGGAGTGTGCCCGTACCCATTCAATCACTTCATTGGCTGGCATGGGCTTAGCAATGCGATGTCCTTGTATTAAATGGCAACCAAGCTGCAATAGTCTTTCAGCATGATCGGCAGACTCCACGCCCTCTGCAACCACGCTACGCTTAAATTCTTTGCATAGCGTGACAATACTGGAAACAACAGCCAAATCTTCAGAGTCCACCAACATGCCATTGATAAAAGAGCGGTCAATTTTGATGCTATCAACGGGTAGTCTGCGCAGATAAGTGAGAGAAGAATACCCTGCGCCAAAATCATCAATGGCAAAGGTGACGCCCAATTTTTTGCATTGTTGAATAATATGCGTGACGTTTGTGATTTCGCCAATCGCAGCGCTTTCAGTAATTTCAAGGTTGAGGTAGCGCGGTGGGATATCTGAAAACTCTTTTAGAGTTTTAGATAATTGTTGCTCAAAACTTTTTTCAATTAGATGATGCGCTGCGATATTGACTGCAACATAAAGATCAAGCCCAGC
The DNA here is from genome assembly GCA_001464125.1 of Betaproteobacteria bacterium Ga0077540. Classification (GTDB taxonomy): domain Bacteria; phylum Pseudomonadota; class Gammaproteobacteria; order Burkholderiales; family Methylophilaceae; genus Methylophilus. Next base: position 134,199 of record LNEP01000001.1, read on the forward strand.
TTCACGCCAACTTCTGAGCTCTTGTAGCGCGCCATCAATCACCCACTCGCTCATCTCAATGATTTGATGTGTGTTTTCAATCAATGGTAAAAACTCATTGGGTAGCAGCAGACCTTTTTGCGGATGTTGCCAACGTATGAGTGCTTCCATGCCCATGACTTGCCCTGTCTGTACATTGATTTGCGGCTGAAAGTATAGTTTGAGCTGCTCAGATTTTAAGGCTTCGGCAATATCCTCTTTTAGCTGATGCTTATCACGGGACAATTGCGCGAGTTGTAAATCAAATAAGTGATGCTGTCTGCCACCGTGCGTTTTGGCATGATACATCGCATGGTCAGCATGGCGTAGCAAGGTATCTGGTGGATTTTTGTCGCTAGGGTAAACCGTATAGCCGATACTAGCCGAAATGGAAAAGGTGTTCTGTGCAATATGAAAAGGTGCTTCTATGGCCACCAATATCCGGTCTAGCGTTTCTGTGTATTCAATGGCGCTGTGTAATCCGCTCAATAATAAGGCAAATTCATCGCCACCCAGACGTGCAATCGTATCCTCTTTGCGTAAGTTCTCTTGTAGGCGCTCTGCTAGCATGACCAGCAGTTGGTCTCCCACCTCGTGCCCAAATTTGTCGTTAATCGGTTTGAAATCATCCAAATCAAGGTAGCAAATGGCAACCACTTCTTTGGTGCGCTCAGCATGCGCAAGAATTTTTTGTAAGCGGTTAGAAAACAATATACGGTTGGGTAGTTTAGTCAGCGCATCGTGGTATGCCAGATGCTCTAATGATTTTTGCTGTTCTTTGGCTTGGGTGATATCAGCAAACAATCCTACGTAATGTTGGAACTCGCCTGCTTTACTGTGTACTGGAAATACGTCAAGCCATGCTACATAAGTTTCACCATTTTGATGACGGCTCCATACTTCACCACGCCATTCTCCTTGGTGGTCGGTAGATTCAAAAAACTGAGAAAAGAAAGCTTCAATCTGATAAGCAAAGCCTAAGTCCTCCGGATATTTGCCGATAGCTTCCTCACGGCTATAGCCTGTGATTACGGAAAAGGCTGGGTTGACTTCTATAATCTGCGCTTTCAAATCGGTAATAAAAATACCGTCATGTGCATGCTCAAACACACTAGACGATACTCTTAAGCGATCCGCACTGTCTTTGATTTCCTTCACCATTTCGTGCAAGCGCGTCCGCATTTTAAGCATGTTATTGATCAGCGTGTCTGGCGGTGCTTGCATACCATCTTCGTCCAGATTTCCTTGCGCAATTCGTTGTACCAGTTTGGATGCCACTTCAGGGTCGCCACCCAAAGGTGTCAATACAAACCGCCGAATACCATGCATGGCTAACAGTGCTAATGCACAACCAAATACCCCGCCCAAAATGAGAATAGGGTAAAGGTTACCAATACTTTTGAGGTAGGCCTCATGGACGGGGTAGGCGATATAAGCATCAAAATCCCAATCTGGGATACGCTGCTTTATTACCTTCCAGCCAAACTGTGACGCATCGAGGATAGACTGCGCTTCTGTTGGATCAGTGCGTTCTGACACAAACCTTAGTTGGTGGTTGTAGTCGCGAATGGCTGCAAAGCCACTGCCTAAAAAGTCCCATTTCTTGATTGCTTGATCTAGCGCCGCTACATCGACCTTATAACCCACATACCAGGCGCCAATCACAGCGCCATGCTGATCAAACATAGGTTCGTAACCAGAGATGTAAGGCTCACCCAAGATGTCCACCACCCCATAATAAGCTTGGCCCTTAGATAGGTAGGGAATGGCTTTGCCTGCTGGATCCAACCGTGTACCCACTGCGCGCGCGCTATTTTTAATTTTTACATTGGTGGCAATCCGAATAAAAGCATCCCCATGCTTCACAAATAGCGTGGCGGTCCCACTGCCAATACTGGTGACACCATCGACCAAGCTACTTTGACCAGTTTGTGCTTCCTCACCAAATTTCAAATTGGGAATCGTGTCGCCATTTAATTCTGTGGCGCCATCGATATTGGGCGCACCACGGCCTTCACTACTTTTTTTAAGAAGCTCCATGGAAGATTGCACACGCTCTCCCACCAAGCTCTTGGCCATGGCCAGTAAATAGGTCAGTTCGTTGGTTTTTTGGCGTGCTTGATTTTCGATGTCACGCATGTTTTGCGTGAACATATACACCGTGGTGGAGAGTATCGCTAACAGACCCACTAGTAATAGTGGAAGTAAGAAACGTTGAAAAAAAGCCAATCTTTTCATGATGTTATAATCTAGACTTGTATGATTGGTGAAAGCTAACTTTAGTGGTGGATTATACGAGCATTAGCTTGATTTATTGCAAATATAAACAAATTATTACATTACCAACAACATCCAAAGAGCCATGGCTGCCATCAGCACATCTTCAACAATTGTCACCGTGCTCATGGGCAGATTAAACACCGCGCCCAAGCAAGCACAGCGAATTTTTTGGCGATTACTCACTACAATGATGACACCGAGTGTGGAAAACGTCATGACCACAAAAGTGATTAGGTTTAGCCAAACATTATCACCTTGCACCAAATGGCCAATGCCCAAGCCCAACTCAATCAACGGATAGACGTAACCATACGCAGGCAAGCGCTTGGCCAATAAGTCATACATCGCATAGCTACTGGCAAATCCCGATAAATCTAACAATTTGAAAAATGAGAAGGTAAGAAAAAAGCCCGCCATGAAGTTGGGCATAAAACGGTGCAGCATAAATCCGCCAGCCGACCACTCAACCAATACACAGACCAGCAAAATGTAAGCAAACACCAACAGTAGGGGGCGATAGGTGCTGAACCAGCTTGGCGTTTCTGGCTCAGGAGTGGTGGCAACAACTGTGCTGAGCTCACTTAATGTGTAATGCCCCACTTGGCTCAGCGCTTGATTTAATACCTGAATATTCACTGTTGGCTGGTGGAGAGTTGCTTGTGGAGGATCTAGTGCAACGTCTACATGCGATGCATACTCTGATAGGGTTGTTTTGACGCGGTTGACACAACCACCGCAGGTCATTCCAGAAACTTGGTAAGTTATTTTTTCCATGCTTAAATCATAGTACGACTTGTTTTTAATTACAATTATAAAAAAAGGTTTTAAATCAAATCATTAGCGCGTAAAATAGTCGCCCTATGGAAGTCTACACCGATAGTTTGGCCAAGCCGATTCATACCTACCGCCCATACTGGGCAAAACGTTTTGGAACCGCTCCTGTTTTACCCATGACCCGCGCCGAAATGGATGCGCTAGGGTGGGATAGTTGTGACATTATTTTGGTGTCCGGCGATGCCTATGTTGACCATCCCAGCTTTGGCATTGCTTTGATTGGTCGCTTACTAGAGGCGCAGGGTTTTCGCGTAGGTATTATCGCGCAGCCAGATTGGCAAAACGCCAGTGCATTCAAAACCTTAGGTAAGCCTAATTTATATTTTGGCATTACCGCAGGCAATATGGATAGCATGGTGAACCGCTATACGGCAGACCGTAAAATTCGCTCGGATGATGCATATACGCCAGATGCGGCGCCCAATAAGCGCCCCGATCGCGCCGTGCTGGTGTACTCGCAACGCTGCCGCGAAGCGTATTCCGATGTGCCGTTGGTCATCGGCAGTATTGAAGCCAGCTTACGCCGTATTGCGCACTATGATTATTGGTCAGACAAAGTGCGCCGCTCTATTTTGGTGGACTCTAAAGCGGATATTTTGGTGTATGGAAACGCAGAGCGCGCCATTATCGATATCAGTCATCGCATTGCCAAAGGCGAAAAAATAAGCGAGATGCAAGATATTCGTGGTACGGCTTTTTTACGCAAACAAATACCGTCGGGCTGGAGTGAAATTGAAAGCACTAAGTTAGACCGCCCTGGCAAGGTGGAGGAGCATGTTGACCCTTACGAAATGAAAATGGGTAAAGCCGATGCCAGCTGTGCAACAGAAGAGTCTGCAAACAAACCAGCATTGCCGGCAGGCACCAGCACAATTGCCATTGTGCGTAAACCCAAGGCTGACCGTAGTACACAAGTGGTACGCCTGCCTTCATACGAGGAAGTGTCTAAAAACCCTGTTATGTACGCGCATGCTTCGCGCGTGCTGCATTTGGAGGCTAACCCAGGTAACGCACGTGCACTAGTACAGAGACATGGTGACCGCGAAGTATGGCTCAACCCGCCACCAATCCCACTCACTACCAAAGAGATGGACTACGTCTATGATTTGCCTTATGCACGTAAACCGCATCCTATTTATAAAGAAGCCAAAATTCCTGCTTGGGAAATGATACGTTTCTCAGTCAATATCATGCGTGGCTGCTTTGGCGGCTGTACTTTCTGCTCAATTACTGAGCACGAAGGCCGCATTATTCAAAGCCGTAGCGAAGAATCTATCTTGAAAGAAATTGAAGAAATCCGCGATAAAGTTGATGGATTCACCGGCATCATTTCAGATTTAGGCGGGCCCACTGCCAATATGTACCGTATTGCATGCAAATCAGAAACCATTGAAAAAAACTGCCGTAAACTTAGTTGTGTCTATCCAGGGGTGTGTGAGAACCTGAATACTGACCATAGTGCGCTGATTCAACTTTACCGCAAAGCGCGCGCCATCAAAGGTGTGAAGAAAATCTTGATTGGCTCTGGGTTACGTTATGACTTAGCTGTGAAATCGCCCGAATATGTCAAAGAGCTAGTACAGCATCATGTGGGGGGCTATTTGAAGATTGCGCCTGAGCATTCCGAAGAGAATGTCTTAAGTAAAATGATGAAGCCGGGCATGGGTGCGTATGATGAATTCAAGGCTATGTTCGAGAAATTTAGTGCGGAGGCGGGCAAGAAGCAATATCTGATTCCATACTTTATTGCATCTCATCCTGGCACAACGGATGAAGATATGCTGAACTTAGCACTTTGGCTGAAGAAATACGAGTTTAGGTTAGACCAAGTTCAAAACTTTACGCCTACGCCCATGGCGATGGCAACTGCCATGTACCATTCAGGGAAAAATCCGTTACGCAAAGTTACGGAAGACTCGGAAGATGTGCCTGTGGCTAAAGCGGGGAGTGTGCGTAAATTACACAAGGCGTTTATCCGTTACCACGACCCTGCAAACTGGCCGATGTTGCGCGAGGCGCTTAAGCGTATGGGTAGAGAAGATTTAATTGGCGCTGGTAAGAAGCAATTGGTGCCAGCGTTTCAGCCAGCGGTGCTGGGTACTATTCGGCAATCCGATGGGACAACCTTCAAGCCTAAAAAGGTATTGCCGAAAGCATTTAATGATATGAAAAATGCGGCCAGACCACACCAAGGCCATGCTAAAAAACCGTATCCAGCTGGCGCAAAGCACACAGCTCAGGCATCTGCACAGGGACGCCCTCCTAAAAAGCCACGTTGATTGCACGGTTAGATGAAATATTTCGGCAAGTTAGCTTAGGTAGAACTTAGTAAGATGGCTCATGGTCATTGCAAAGGCATCAGTACACATTTAGGAGTCGTCATGTCAGGAACTACCATGTATCGTTTTGCTAATCCGTCTTTTCTAGGCAGTATAGTCGGCCGCTGGTTATTAGCCATGCTGCTTATCGCGCCTTTGTACGTGCAAGCCGCAGACAAGAGCCTATTTTGGAAAGCAGAATCACCTAGTGGCGTGACCAGTTATTTGTTTGGCACCATGCATACCGACGATAATCGTGTTACCGAGTTTTCTCCCCAAGTGTTGAATGCGCTGAATAGCGTAGAGACATTTATGATGGAAGTCTCACCTGGGCAAGACCCCAAGCTATTGATGTTGCCAGAGGGCAATATTGCAACACTGATGACCAATGAAGAGTTTGAGCAGGTTCGTGAATTAGCTGACTTTCATGTGATGCATTTGGGCGCTGCCATGCAGATGAAACCTTGGTTATTGGCGGTGATTTTTGATTTACCCAAACCGCAAACGCCGTTTGCACAAGATAATTTATTGATGACAAAGTCTGAAGATTTATCAAAACAGGTCGTGGGGATTGAAACGGCACAAGAGCATTTTGGCGTGATGGATAGCTTTAGTTTAGATGAGCAAATGGTGATGTTGCGCGCAGTATTAAAGCGCACACCTGAGCAAAAGGAAAAAGATTTTGAAAAATTGATGAGCGCTTATTTAAAGGGCGACGCGGAGCAAATTGCCAATTTAGATGCACAGATTACCGGTGGGATGCTACCAGCGTCTCTCTGGGAAAAAATGCGTGCCAAGTTATTGGATGAACGCAATGTGGTGATGGCTGAACGCACCATTGCTAAAGCCAACCAAGGTGCAACGTTTGTAGCGGTAGGGGCGTCTCACTTGGCAGGAAATAGTGGTTTGATTTCAGCGTTTAAGCAAGCTGGCTTTAAGTTGACGCCACTTAAAATGCGTTAAGGCAAACACAAGAGCTAGGATAAACACAAGAATCAGAATCAACATGTGTTGGCTACACGTTGATGGTGGAGATGGTTAAGAAAAGTTTTTTGATTCCTCTTCTATGGTTTGAATCGCTGTTTCAAAATCCATGGATTTGTCATAAAAGTATTTCACACCTAACTGCTTAGCTATACTTTTGTAGTAACCGTGAGCATGGTTGGTCAGCATCAGCGTCAGTGGGCGTTTGAATTTATAGTCTGGGCTGAGCGTGTGTTTAACTACATCAAACCCATTGCCCTCTGCTAACTCAATATCAGCAATCATAAAGTCATATTCTTTGGTGTCTAACAGGGAAATGGCTTCGTGCTTGTTGGTGGCGTGATCATCAATATTGACACGCGCACAGTCTTTGAGCATCTCTTTGATGGCTTCGCGCAATATTTTTGAATCTTCTACTAACAGTACACGCATGTTGGAATTCTGCAAAAAATCAAAACACCTTTCATTCTAAATGCCTGATATCAACCTGGGTATCAGGGTTTGTCCTACAAACAGTGTGTAGGCATGGTTAAGTGACCAAGGCATATTTGATAGCGTAATAGGTTAAATCTGCATTGGTTTTTAAGCTCATTTTTTCTAGTATGCGGGTGCGATAAGTGCTAACCGTTTTAATGCTGATATGTAATTCCTCAGCGATTTCGGTGGGCGTGAGCCCGCTAGCCAATTTAAAAAACACCTGAAACTCGCGTTCAGACAATTGCTCATGCAATTGCTTTTCTGATGGATGACTTAACTCATTGGTCATTAATTCGGCCAACTGAGAAGAAATATATTTTTTGCCTTGTGCAACGGTACGAATCGCGCGAATAATTTCCTCAGAATCTGCATCTTTAGACAAGTAGCCTTTGCAGCCACTGCGCATCAAATTCAGTGCATATTGTTCTTCTGCATAACCACTCAGCACCAATACAGGCAAGTCTGGCGCAATATGCTTGAGATCATGTAAGGTGTCTACGCCATTTTTGTCTGGCATAGAAATATCTAACACCACTACATCGTATTTGTTTTTGCGAATCAGATTTAGAGCCTCTACACCTGAAGAGGCTTCATCAGTGACTTCTAAATCGGATTCCATCTCAATTAAATTGCGCAAGCCTTGACGCACAATTTTATGATCGTCTGCCAGTAAAATCTTTTTCATGCATTTTGTCCGTAGTGTTGACTGTTAGGTTATTAAACCACAATGCTTAGCGGTTCGCCTCATCAGAGATATCGGCAGTACCATCCAAGCCATGTCTGAATGATTGCCAGTCTTTGGAAATAAGAGCTGTTGTTTCCGCAAGCAAAGGCTTTTGTTGCCATGAAGATTTAATCAAAGTGTAAATAACAGCGCTAATGCATAAAGGGACTAACATAGATACTCCTAATATCACTTCTCGGTGAGGGCTTTCCCAGGCGGTGGCAAATAACCACATCAACCCAAGCAAGCCACTGAAAATAATCGCGGAAAACATAATCAGATAGCCTATAAAACTATGGACGACACGTTGCAAGTCTTGCATCACGTTCTCTTTAATGCGCAGAGAACGACTCTCCGCATAATTGGCAGCATTTTCCCTTACCTCGATGAGGTCATTTTTGGCCTCTGAGATACGGTTACCAATTAGATAGAAAGTAATCATTTTAAGAACGGATGCAAACATGACTTGTGTTTCCTTATTGTGATGATTGTTTTGAGCCTAACACATAACCCAGCAACAAGCCTACGCCAGCTGCTAATACCAAAGTGCCTACAGGGTTCTCTTTCACAGTTTCAGCTGCACGTTGCTTGCTTGTAGCATAAGCATTAGCTACTTCATCTGTCACCACGTGTTTTAGCTCAGCAGCTCTATCAGTGAGTTGCTCTTTAAGCTGTTCCACTTTGGTTTTTTGTTTGTGCTCATCCAATAAGTTTTTCAAGCTGTGAATCAGTGATTCAGCTTGGTCTTTAGTGGCATCAGTTTTATTTGCAATTTTGTCTGATACTTTTGCAGCAGAGGTTTTGATTTGCTCAGCTACTTTTTCTACAGTGTTGCTAGCCTCCTGTGCAAGTTGATCAGCATCAGAACGGATATTTTCTTTACCTAAATTAAACATAATAGACTCCTTGTTTGTGTAACAATTAAGATGGTTTGTATTAACTTCTAGACTTTAAAAATGAAATAATGGTGAGCACCAAAAACACAAAAAATAGAATTTTTGCAATGCCCGCCGCGCTTGCTGCAATACCGCCAAAACCAAACACTGCAGCGATTAGCGCAATCACTAAAAATACAACGGTGTAATGAAGCATGTTGTTCTCCTAAATAAGTACACATGAGTATTTGTGTACAACGTGTTGCCATATTAAAAAAAACTGCAAAATAACATGAGTGGAGAATGTCCGAATTGTGTGTAAGAAACGGCCTACAAGCCTTGCTTTAAGTGACTAAGATATAAAAAATATACATGCATATATATAATGCATAAACTAAATTTGATTTCGTGATATGCTCGCGTGTGTCCTCATTAAATCCATTAGAAACAACTCATTAAAACCATTAGGTAGCTGCATAAGATGCGAAAATTTTTAGAACTGGTATTTGCAAAGCTGGATCAGCTATTTGGCATATTTGGTGGACGTAATATTGCATTGTTAGGGGTTTCGCTAGTCATCACTATCTTTAGCTTATTTTTCAATGAGAATTGGTTACACGATGCGACCGAAAAGTCGAATGAAATCGCACGTATCAATCACATGTTGCAAACGGTGGGTCAGCTACAAAGCAATTTGTATAAAGCAGAGAGTGCGCAACGCGGATACTTATTAACACGCGCTAAAGACTATTTGCTGTATTACGGTGTGGGCGTGGATGAGGCTAAAAAGAATTTACAAGCCATACAAACGGCTCTGCTGGTGTTAACCCCAGCGACCGCTTATCAAGTAGAGCAAAATATACTAAGTAAGTTATCTTCCGACGTTGGTGCAAAAATCTCTGAGATGGATGTGACGATTGAGTTTGCCACCAAAGGCAAAGTGCTCGACGCAAAAAAAGTACTCAATCTAGACAATGGCATGGCGCAGATGAACAACATTAATATGCATATTGAAAAGATGCAGACCACATTAAAACAACGTCTAGGCACTGTGTATGCAGCGAGAAATGTCACACGCACTATTATCCGCACCTCGGTGATTGCCGGACCGATTATCCTGATCTTCTTGGTGGTGCTGGTGATTAAGCAATTACTTCAAGAATTGGCCGATAAAGCCACCTTACAACAGCGTCTATCTGATGAAAATCAAAGGCATGAAGCGCAAGCAATGGAGCAAAGCAAGTTGTTGCGTAGCCTGGCATTGGATTATCAGGCCGATGTGGAACGTGAGCGTTATAAGCTGGCAAGGGAGTTGCATGATGAGTTGGGGTCTATCCTCACCGCTTCGAAAATGGATATTTCCTGGGTCATCAAAACCATAGGTAAAACACATCCTGAAATCGCTGAGAAGCTCAAGAAAACCAATAGCTACTTGGATCAAGGTATTAATTTCAAACGACAAGTGGTGCAAGAGTTACACCCTGCCATGATCTCATCGTTTGGTTTCTGGCCAGCACTTCGTGCGTTGATCGATGATGCAGTCGAGCGTAACAAGTGGGAGCTGACCCTCACCCTACCGGATGAAAATACTGTTATTAATGAGACGATTAGTTTGGTGGCTTATAGAATTGTGCAAGAGACGCTGAATAACTGTAATAAGTATGCCAAAGCCACAACCCTTTCTATTCATATGATTAACGATGAAAAACATTTGAAGATTGAAATTCAAGACAATGGGGTTGGGATTGATTTAGACAACTTAGATGCCAACACCCATGGCCTAAGTGGTATGCGACATCGTGTACTAGCGATTGGTGGACACTTTGAAGTAGCCAGCAGCTTAGGAAATGGGCTGTTTACAAGTGCAATCTTACCGTTAGATGTAAAGGCGGCTGAATCGCAATCAACCTTGTAGTCATTTTCTGACAACATAATCGGAGAATGTACGACTGACCTAAGTTCTCGACCTCCCTAAGATGGCATCCAACAAAACGAACTTTGTTTTGTGCATGTTAAATACTTAGGAGAAGACAGAATGAACAATATCAATACTAAAAAAACCACCATGGCGATGATGCTGTTAGCCGCTGGTTTTTCATTTCACGCCAGTGCATTTGATACTGACCAAGTGCAAGATGCGCAAGCTTCTTACGCTGAGCAATTTAAACGCTTGGACACCAATAGCAATGACTTGCTGACCATGACAGAAGCGGAAAAAGATAAATCGCTAAACAGCAAATTATTTGCACAAGCTGACAAAGACAACGATGGTACGCTTAACAAAGACGAATACGCAGAAGTTAAAACCAAAGTCAGCGAACAAAAAGTATCGCAAGTGGTAAGCGATAGTGTGATTACCACCAAAGCCAAAGCCAAGTTGCTGGCTGAGGAATCACTTAAATCACTCAAAATTAGTGTAGAAACCTACAAAGGTGAGGTGATTCTGAGTGGCTTTGTAGCCAATGAAACTATGAAAGCCAAAGCCGAACAGGTAGTGGCTTCTGTGGAAGGCGTGAAGTCCATTAAAAACGGCTTGGTTGTAAAAAGCTAATTCGTTTTAATATCGCAACGCTCGCTCAAAAACCCACGCCATATTGGTGTGGGTTTTTAATGGCGAAAACATACACGGCTAAACAATTTTGCTGTACGTTTAACCGCCGCTCAATGATTGAAAAATATAGACCGTTGCATCTTCTGGAATGCGGTCAGAGAGGTTTTTTTTATCCATGATAATGTTGCTATTGATGCTGAGGTTGACATGCCGACGCAGCGCACCATGGTCATCCAGTACATAATCAGTAAAGCCCGGAGCTAGCAGATTGATTGCAGACAATGCCTCTGCCACCGACCCAGCAGGCACATTGATAGTTTGATTTTTTAACTGTGGAAAAAACCGATACAAGTGTTGTGTCATTTCGACTTTGGGCATAGCGCTCAACCAAACCGAACGGAATAGATAGGCGGGAAATTATTTCCCAAGCATTGCCAAGTTTCGCCACGGTCTTCAGAGATGTAAGCATTGCCGGAAGTGCTGCCAAAACATACCACATCGCCCGATGCATCTAAAGCATGCCGTAATACAATGTCATAGGCATGGGCTTGCGGGAGACCAGTTCTGAAACGCTGCCATGATTGCCCGCCATCGGAAGTCCGTGCCACAAACAAACCACCATCAATGCTCATGCGCTCTGCATCACTATGTGCGGGTACTACCCAAGCGGTGCGTCCATCAGATTTATCCACCGCTATCGGGAAGCCAAAGTGCACCCCTTGGTCAGGTGCACTGACTCTTTTCCAGTGTTTAGCGGCGTTGTCGCTGTAAAAAATGCCAAAGTGGTTTTGCTGCCACATATGCTCAGGCTGGCCAGCGCAATGTGTTACAAAGTGCGGGTCGTGGCTCCATTCTGTTTCTGGGTTGGGCATATAGTCGTTGAGCATGCCTTGGTTACGTGGTGCCCAAGTGAGACCACCATCTTGGCTCTCAATCACCCCTGCGGTGGAGACTGCAACATATAGATGGTGTTGGTTGTTTGGGTCTACCACAATAGAGTGAATGCCGGGCTCAAACACACCGTAATCGATACTTGCGGGGGTGCCGTGCCATTGGTTCGTAGTCTTTGCATCACCGGCGAATAAATCACCCCCTCGGCTGGGGTGATTCCACAGCGGGCGATTGAGTTCCCAGCTATCGCCGCCATCATCGCTTACAAACAAACCACCAGGAATCGTGCCTGCATAAAGCCTGCCGGGCTGATTGGCATTGCCAAACGCAATATTCCATATTTTGAACACGGCGGCATCTGCGTATTCTGGTTCTCCGGAAGGTGCGCTAGGGTCGAAATCTGGGGTAGGTAGGTATTTGACAATATAGCGTGCGCCCTTGGGGTATTTCAGCGAGGTAATGTCCTCCCAAGTGGCACCATCGTCACGTGAACGTGATAGCTTAGGCCCCCAGTGCCCATGATCCAAAGAGGCCCAAAGTGTGCCATCACGTGGGTCACATGCGGCATAACATACTGGAATACCTGCATGCGCAATTGGGCGTGGTCGCCATTGTCCATGTATGCGCTCAATCATAATGGTGCCTTTGCGCGAACCCAACAAAATCTTATCAGACATGATAGTTATCTCCTCCAGCCAACCATGGAGGGTAATGTAATAGTTTAAGAAACCAAGCGCAATAAAAGCCCTTCAATTTGAGGGATTGTATGGCGCTTAAATGTGGCAATATGCAACAAATGATATATACCGTTTGACATAAATCATTAATGTCTTAAATATTAATTGTTAGCCTTATCATAAATCGTGCAATATAGACATCATAGACATTGAAGTTGATTAGTAAGTGAATACACAAGATAAAGCAGATTGGGTTGGATTGATTGCAGCGCTCGCTGTGATATGTATTTCTTCTTTGGTGATATTCGGTTGGTTGTTTGATTTACCCATGATCACATCAATCAGTGCGCTCTGGAACTCGATGGTCATGAATACGGCCATTTGCAGTTTACTTTGCGCGATTTCCTTGTATTTAAACTATTTTTTCAAGTTTAATACTGCACAAATTTTTCATAGAGCCTCTGCACTCATCATCATCGCTATCAGCACGTTTGTGCTGGCAGAAATGATGCTTAATTTGCCTATCAATATTGATTTGCCAGAGTTACATGGCGTTTATCAATTTGATAAAGCGCACCCTGGTCGAATGGCTCCCAATACAGCAATCGGTTTACTGATGTTAGGGATAGGGCTGTTAATTACTAGCCTAAATCAACAAACAGAGCATATAAGACGCTTACGAAAAGTACTATCTACTATCACCTTTGTAATTGCTACCTTGGGTTTGATAGGCTATCTATTCAACATTTCAGCCTTATATACCGTTAAAAATTATCCGCAGATGGCATTGCCTACCGCCATTAATCTGACCTTGCTTGCCATTGGTTTATATTTTCTGAATACGGAAAAAGTAGGGGACGATGATGCGGTTTTAGTTAAGAGGATATATTCCAAAGTATTGTTTATATTGGTTTTTATTACATTCATCTCTACATTTACCTCCTTTATTCTCCTCACCAATAACACTAAAAAAATTCTGGCGGAAAATCTCAAGCAAGCCACTACTGACCGAGTTTTCTTATTTGATGTCACAATTAAATACCGGTCGGAGCGTGCCTTGGTCGCCTCCAAGAATCGAGAGATTCTGCAACTCTTATCTAGCATTAAGCAGCAGGGGGGCAATCAAGCGCCAGTGGCTCGGCTCAATGAAATTGCTTTTAATCTCATTCCAAATGGGTTTGATGCTGTGTATTTCACACAAGTGTCTGGACAGAAAATTGCTGGATTTGATTATATTGGTGAAACCCAAGGGCCTGCTTTTTTTCTAAACGCGAAATACGGTTCATGGTTGTTTTGGCATAATGGGTATGTGTTAAATACTCAGATTCCCATTAAGAATCAAGGTAATACAATCTTAGGCTATATGGTGACCAAACAGCGTTTACTGGCTTTGGATGAGTTGCGAAGTCACACCCGAGTGAACGAGAATATCACCGATATGATTGTCTGTGGCGCTGATGGCGGGACATTCAAATGTTTCCCATCTTCAGTTGAAGATAAGCCGTTTAGTATGCCTAAATTCCATGGGCGTCAACGTTTAGTCATGAGCCGTGCTTTGGATTTGAATGAAACAGGAATACGTGAAAATATTGATTACCGTGGCAACCGTGTCTTGGCCAGCTTTGGCAAAATCCCGAATACCAATTTAGCCATGATAGTCAAAACGGATTTGAGCACCTTATACCAGCCAGTGCGTTTGCAACTGTATAAGACAGTCGCAGCATTGTCTGTAATTATCTTGCTAGGGCTATTACTCATTCGTGGCAGGCTTATCCCTTTGGTGAGTCGATTAAAAGCCTCTAAAGACCAATCCGAACAAGCCATGCAACAGTTTATTGCAGCTGCAGAAGGCAGCTTGGACGCATTTTTAATCTTAAAAGCTGTTAGAGATGAGCATGGAAAAGTCCAGAATTATGTCTGTACCTACGCGAATGACATTGTGTGTGCCATGTTTGATTGTGATAAACAAGCACTCACTGACAGTTTGCTCTATACCGTATTGCCATTCTTAAGAAGCACAAAATTTTCTAGCAAATATCAATATGTGATTGAAAGTGGTAAAACCATTTCTGAAGAGTTAAAAGTAGATTTGCCAGCGTTTAGCATCACATGGATTAGTCATCAAGTAGTGAAGTTGGGTGATGGGGTTGCGGTCACCATGCGTGATTTAACCAAGAAAAAGAAAATTGAATCGGCACTTGCAGAGTCTGAGCGCACCCAATCTGCAATTGTACGATCCGTGGCTTACTCCATTATCGCGACTGACATTGAGGGCACGATTATCTCGATGAACCAAGCTGCAAAAAATATGCTTTGGTATGATGCAGAGGAGTTGGTGGGCAAGCATACGCCTGAAATTATCCATGACAAAGACGAAGTGATTGCCCGTGCCAGCGAGCTGAGTTTGGAGTTGGGGCGTTATATTGCTCCTGGATTTGAAGTGTTTGTTGCAAAAGCTGATGAAGGCATGCCTGAGGAGCGTGAGTGGACGTATATCCGCAAAGATGGCTCAAGGTTTCCGGTGAAGTTATCTGTGGCACAACTCAAGGATGAACAACAGCAAGTTTGCGGTTATTTAGGCATCGCCTATGACATGACCGAACTTAAACGTAACGAAGAATATATCAAGCATATTGCATTGCACGATGTTCTGACAGGCTTACCCAATCGTACCCTTTATTCAGATCGCGCCGGCATGGCTTTTGAACATGCTAAGCGTGAACATAAAAAGGTGGCTATTGCGCTGCTAGATTTAGATCATTTCAAACATGTGAATGATTCACTAGGGCATCACATTGGCGATGTTCTGTTGCAGGAGGTTACGCAGAGGCTAAATAGGAGCATAAGACCTACCGATACAGTGGCTAGGATGGGAGGAGATGAATTTGCCTTTATCTTGCCTAATCTCAAACAATCAGATGACGTCCTGTCTGTATTTAATAAAATACTTAAAACGCTCAAGCCAGCACTGACGGCTTCAAACCACCAACTGCATGTGACAGCCAGCATTGGCATTAGCATATATCCAGACCATGGCAATGATCTCTCTCAATTACTCAGAAACGCTGATACTGCGATGTATAAAGCCAAAGCGCTTGGTCGAAACAATTTGCAATTGTTTACCAGCGAGATGGAATCGCAAGCCACAAAACGCATGGCCTTAGAGACAGACTTACGACAAGCGATATTGGACGAAGACTTTGAGTTATATTATCAGCCGCAGTTTGATTTAAAAAGTAATCAAATCTCTGGGGTCGAAGCGCTATTAAGGTGGCAAAAATCCGCGGGTGTATTTATCTCGCCAGCAGAGTTTATTCCTATCGCTGAAGAATCAGGTTTGATAGTGCCATTGGGTGAGTGGGTTATCAAAACGGCCTGTGCAGATGCCAAAATAATCAAAGAGAAATTTGGCCGACCTATCCGAATGGCTGTCAATCTATCACCACGCCAATTCTCCCAAAAAGATATGGCAACGAGCATATTGGATACACTCAAGCAAGCAGCACTGAGCCCGGAGTTTTTTGAAGTCGAGATTACGGAAAACGTACTCATGACAGACATTGAAAATTCTGAACATATCTTGGCGCAACTGCATAAAGCGGGCGTTAAAGTTGCGCTTGATGATTTTGGTACAGGTTATTCCAGCTTAAGCTATCTCACCAAGTTTCCTATTGACCGCATTAAAATTGATCAGAGCTTTATTAGAAACATTACAGCTAACAGTGAAAGTGCCTCATTGGCAAAAGTCATTATCAATTTGGCAAAATCACTCAACATTCCTTCAATCGCAGAGGGCGTGGAAACCAAAGAGCAGTATGATTTTGTGAAATCTACCGATTGCAACGAGGTACAGGGGTTTTATCTGGGTAAACCAATGAAGTTTGAAACACTGATAGCAAGATATTTTTAGTCTATTTTTACTTGTGCACTTAGTAAAAATTCAGACACGACCTAACTTTAGGTGAATTCACTCTGCGCGTAATGCTTCAATCGGATCTAGACGTGCGGCATTTCTTGCAGGTAAGACCCCGGCTAGCAAACCTATCAAGGCTGACAACAGCAGACCTCCTATCGTAACAGCCCAAGAGGTATGTACCGGAAAGTTTGGCGCCGCTAGATGTATGACTTGCGCAATGCCACCACCTATAAGCAATCCTAGTACTCCACCACTGGCAGCTAATATCACAGCCTCACTTAAAAATAAATTTAGAATAGTGCTCCGACGCGCCCCCAAGGCCATTAGCAGTCCAATTTCGTTGGTACGCTCAGTAACGGAAATGGTCATAATAGCGACGATGCCCACAGCGCCCACAAGCAGTGAAATGCTCCCCAATGCGCCCACCGCCATGGTCAATATGTCGAGAATATTGGAGAGAGTTTTTAACATATCTTCTTGCGTGGTGATGGTAAAGTCTTCAAGACCATGACGCAAAATGAGTCTTTTTTTTACCGCCTCTGCTACGCTGGCAGAGCTTGCTCCTTCAGCATAAATCACGTGAATTTCTGTTAACCCCTCTCGGTTATATAACTCCATCGCACGCTGGGCAGGGATAAATGCCGAATCATCTAAATCTATCCCTAAAAACTGGCCTTTGGGTGCCATCACTCCAATGACTCTGAAATGCAATCCACCAATCCGCACGCGCGCACCAAGTGGATTGCTCATGCCGAATAATTCATAACGAAGCTTGCTACCAAGTACCACCAAAGCACGCGCGTTGCCTGCACCCTCAGGGGGAAGGCTGCTACCTATTTGCACTTTAGAGCTAAAAATGCGTGTGAAATCTTTATCTACCCCATAAATAGTTGAGCGTCTTAGCCTTCCATTGCCTTCAACTTCGGAATTACCCCATACCATGGGAGACGCGGCTGTGACCTGTGGAATTTGCTTGAGAGATTGCACATCTTCCAGTGTTAGAAGCCTGGCCGTTGTTGGAATCCCAGATGGAGGTTGCCCTCCAGTTTTCACTTTGCCAGGTGCAATATTGATGACATTTGTGCCAAATTGCGTAAATTCAGTGAGCACAAAGCGGTGCACACCTTCACCAATGGAGGTCAGTAGAATAAACGCAGTGATACCGACTGCAATCCCCAATAACGTGAGAAAACTTCGCATGCGCTGTGATGAGGTGGCTTGCAGGGCAAATCGAGTGGAATCGGCTATCAACATAGCTAACGCTTAGATAACGCTTGGATTGGATCTAGCTCTGCAGCCTGACGAGCAGGCATGACCCCAAAGATTAGCCCTGATATCAGTGCAGTGCCAAAACCGGCGAACACTGCCCAGAGAGGTGGATATGCGGGGAAGTTGGGGTAAATGAAGCGTAAAACCCATGCGCCTGAGTAGCCCAATACAATCCCCACCAATGCTCCGGTGAGGGAGAGTAAACTCGCTTCGACCAAGAACAGATGGCGAATAGTGCTTGCGTTTGCGCCAATTGCTTTGAGTAATCCAATTTCGGCGGTGCGCTGCGTGACAGAAACCAGCATGACGTTCATCACAAGAATGCCTGCAACTGCAAGGCTAATTGCGGCTATACCAGCAACACCTAGGGTCAGTACATTCAAAATTTTATCAAATGTCTCAAGCACCGCATCTTGGGTGATGACGGTGATGTCTTCTTCCCCTTCATGGCGTTCCGTAATCAGCTTTAATACACTGGTTTTCACCTCGTTTATTCGCTTTCGACTACGCGCTTCAACCAATATACGGAAAAGCGTGTTGGTATCTAGCATGGCTTGTGCAGTGGCTATTGGTACAATCACCAACTCATCTGTCGTCATGCCCATGCCACTACCACCTTCACGCAGCACACCCACGACACGCAATCGCCTATCGCCTACACGTACTGTTTTGCCTAACGGGTTCATTTCACCAAAAATCTCACGCCGTATTTCTGCGCCCAGTACCACTTCGGAAGCGCTATGTCCAACTTCAACCTTGCTCAGAAAACGTCCAATTCCCATTTTCATCTGCCGTACTTTCACGTACTCGGCATTGGTGCCTAACAACATCACCTCGCGAAGTTTTCCAGCGGCATTGATTTCGGTTGTGGCGACTAGAATAGGAGAAATACGTGCAACATCTGGCAACCTAAGCAAGGCCTCTGCATCATCCACAGTTAGGTCTCGTGGTGTGCTGGTGACAAGATTGGCAGGGTTAAAACCTCGGGTTTCTGAGCGACCAGGTAAAACGATGACAAGATTGCTACCGATGGAAGAAAACTCGTTGATCACATAGCGCCTCGCTCCATCCCCCAGCGCGGTAAGAATGACCACTGCGGCAACGCCTATCGACATGGATAAAATCACGAGCAAGGTTCTAAGCGGACTTCCAGTTGCAGCTTGTGCTGCATAACGGAACGTATCAACAATCTTCATGCTAGGTAGTTTACGTTGCTAAAGAGGTGGCGACATCGGCTTGGTTAATATCACTCACAATGCCACCATCCATCATTCTAATCTGTCGTCTAGCCCGTGCACCAAGCGCATGATCATGCGTCACTACAATAAGCGTCATGCCATGTGCATTTAAGGCTTCCAGCAAACTCACCACTTCCTCCCCAGTTGCACTATCAAGATTGCCTGTAGGTTCATCAGCAAGTAAGACAGAAGGTCTTAAGATAGTCGCCCTTGCAATGGCAACACGTTGACGCTGCCCACCGGAAAGCTCGTTTGGGCGATGTTCCGCTCTATCAATCAGCCCGTAATCTTTAAGTGCTTGTGATACACGTTTTGTTCGTTCTGAAGCAGAGATGCCTGCCAAAACGAGAGGCAGTTCAATATTGGCAGCAGCACTCAGTCTCGATATCAAATGAAAGCTCTGGAAAATAAAACCAATGGTTTCGCTTCGCAAGGACGCTAACGCATCATGACTTAACGATTTAATCTCGTGACCATCTAACTGATAAGTGCCTGCGTCAGGCACATCCAGCAAACCAATCATATTCAGCAGCGTGGATTTTCCAGAGCCAGAGGGGCCCATCACAGAGATATATTCGCCAGCTGCAATCGTTAAGTGAATATTTCTAAGCGCATGCACTTTGCTGTCACCTAAGATAAAGGTGCGCTCTATGCCGATGAGTTTGATGAGGCTTTCGGCAGTCATGTGTACTTATTTGGCCTTGGTTTGTTCAGGCATGCTGTCTTTATTTGATTCGGGTTTAACCTTAGCCCCAGATTTCACACCATCGCGTTCAAGTGATGTGACAATTTGTTCACCCATTTTTAGGCCATCCACCACCTCGGTATATTCCCAATTGGTAATACCGGCTTTAATCAATCGCTCTTCTAATATTTGATTCTTGGCGTCATACACCAATACTTTGCTACCATCGATCAATGCCGAGGTGGGAATACGCAAGACATGGTCATGGCTATCGAGCACAATCTCTACATCTGCGCTGTATCCTACTAACAAGTTTTTGTTATCCTCTGCGTTGTCTAGGGAAATTTCTACATCCACAGTTCGTGCTTGTTTTTCAACAGCAACCACATAAGGTGCAACGCGCTTTACATGCGCTGGTAAAACCATGCCAGGCAGCGCATCTAATGAAACTCTTGCAGATTGCCCAATGCGTATCTTAGGGGCATCTACTTCATCCATGGGGGCTTCTATATAAAGACAACTGTTATCAATTAAGTCAATTGCAGGTGGGGTTGCTACTCCGGGTGGAGAGGGTGTGGCGTATTCACCAAGTTCGCCAACAATATCTGCCACAATGCCGTCAAACGGCGCGACAAGGACAGTGCGATCTTGTTCTACTTTGGTTACTTTTACGCGAGCTTGGGCTTGAGCCACGTCAGCGCGAGCCGCATCGCAAGCGGCACGTCTGGATTTAGCCTCGTAACGAGATTTTTCTTCACCACTTTTAGAAATAAAATCTTTAGCGCGTAACTCAGCCATGCGTGCAGCCTCACGCTCTGCGTTATCCGCCATCGTGCAAACCTCTTCTATGCGCTTTTGGCTACTGGTGACCTGTGTTTGTGCAAAATAACTTTGGGCTTGCTGGTCGTCGTTCCACAAACGCAACAAGACTTGTCCCTTTTTGACATGATCGCCTTTTTTGATACCAAGATAAGCGATGCGACCGCCGCTAATGGGAGATAACCGTGTTCGTTGGCAAGCCTCTACGCTACCGGCGCGCGTGTTTGCGACACTGGACTCTACTTTTCCAACGCTGACATCAACCAGGGTGACAGCAATTGGTTTAGGTTTGTTTAACCACCAAAAAGCAGTGACGATGCCTGCAATAATAAGTAGGATAAAAATGAGACGCCGAATCATAAAGATTATTGTCTGTCCGCGCAGTGATTAATCATTATCATACTTTTAAATCCATATTGACGGGAACTTGTGAGGTTGCTCAGATAAATAACACATCTGGCAATTGGTGTTACCTATAGCAATTTAATCCGGCCTAGCGCATTTATATCGTATTCACATTTTTATTGTGCCATTAAGAACGTAGATGAGGATTGATATATGTCATGTTCATTCGCTTCCTTTACGGTTGATTTTGGTTGATAATCACGCACCTTTATCCTGATAAATCAATCACATTACTTCATGCCATCCAATTTTTATCGCCTCGCTAGCTATGGTATTTTTGCTGTACTAGGTTTGTTCACTTTGCTGACGTTTAAGCACTATGGCATCAGTAATGATGAGGAAGTGCAACATGTGTACGGGCGACTGCTCTTGGATTTTTACCAATCCGGTTTTCAAGATCAATCCGCTTTTCACTATAAAAACCTGTATCTGTATGGCGGTTTGTTTGATGTGATTGCTGCGTTGTTGGAAAGGGCTAATCTGCTTTGGGTATGGGATATGCGGCATTTACTCTCTGCAATGTTTGGTCTTTTGGGCTTACTCGGTGTTTATAAGATCGCTTTAACTCTTGGTTCAGAGAGAACCGGTTTAATTGCCTTATTGGTATTGGCGCTTACCGCTGCTTGGACCGGGGCAATGTTTACCCACACCAAGGATATTCCTTTTGCCACTTGTATGACTTGGGCACTGTATTACACCATTCTGGTTTGTAAGGCGGCGCCTGCGGTACCCATGCACATCAGTATCAAACTTGGTTTGGCGGTGGGTTGTGCGTTGGGGCTGCGTATTGGTGGTGGGTTTGCGGTGGTCTATCTTGTGTTGTCGCTGATAGTGAGCAGCGTGGTGATGGCAAATGGCATGTCGGCGCGACTGCATTATTTGCTTGTAAGTAGCTGGCGTCTAGTGCCTGCAGCGTTGATTGCTTTTATGGTGATGGCTATTTTCTGGCCTTGGGGGGTAATGTCTCCCAGCCACCCGGCAGAGGCAGTGAAAGCCTTTTCTAACTTTTCATTTAATATGTTGACGATAGACAATGGCTTGGTGACTTCAATCGGTGAGGTGCCTAGAACTTATCTGTTGCATTATTTATTGGTGCGCTTGCCAGAAATCTGTTTGTTGGGCCTGCTCAGTTTAGGTCTCGTCGTTGTCCTCAATTTAGGTAAGTACAAGCAATGTTTAGCATCAAAGGAATCACGAGTTTATATTCCATTGCTGGTGGCAATCCTATTCCCTTTAGCGTTTGTACTCGCCGATAAGCCAGCTTTGTATAATGGGGTCAGGCATTTTACGTTTGTATTGCCTCCACTTGCCGTGTTAGCGGCACTTGGCATAGACCAAGCTTGGATTGCGCTACAGTCGTCAAAACGCATACTCGCAGCTTATGGTGGGTTATGCCTGATATTGGCGCTAACCACGCTGGTGGAGTTGGTGCAATTACACCCTTACCAATATATTTTTTATAATCATTTGGCGGGTGATACTGCAAAAGCAGAAAAGCAGTGGGAGAGTGATTATTGGTCAAGTAGTCTGCGTGAAGCATCTAAAGCGTTGATGGCATTAGCGTTGCCAACGCGCCAGTCGCCCTATTTAGTGGCTGTTTGCGCAGAAAATGTGCAAGGCAGTGCTTATCTGGATCATCGTTTTCAGGTGACTAAAGATTGGGTAGCGGCAGAGTTCTACATGTCATCCACCAATATGAACTGTGATCAAGTGTTGCAAGGTGAGGTGGTTGCAGAAGTGAAACGATTAGATACAGTATTAGCCGTGGTGAAAGATAGAAGAAACTTAGTAGGGGAGGCGCATAATGCAACACCAGCACCCAGATAAGCAATTAGCAATGCGTCATACACCAATTGTGCAGGCTAAGAATCGTACTATGGCCAATCCACATTTGACGGTGATAGTGCCTGCCTATAACGAGGCATTGGCGATTACGCAGACAGTCGAGAATATCGTCCACACACTATCAGCGCTGAGCTCAGTTTGGGATATTGTGGTGGTGGACGATGGTAGCCGCGACGAGACCTCTAACATCGTCAAACAGCTCCCTCAGACGCACAACACTACCTTAGTCAGATTTTCCCGTAATTTTGGCAAAGAGTATGCGATTACTGCGGGCCTCAGTTATGCCACCGGCGATATCGTGATTTGTATGGATGCAGATGGGCAACATTCCGCCAGTTTATTGGTTGAGATGCTCAACAAATGGCGCGAGGGCTTCGACATGGTCTATGCAGTGCGCCAAGACCGCGAAGTAGAATCTAAATTTAAAAAATGGGGCGCTAAGTTTTTTTATAAGCTGATGAGCGCCAGTGGCAAAATTGAGATTCCCAAAGATGCTGGCGATTTTCGCTTGATGGATAGGGTGGTGGTAGATGCCCTGTGTGCCTTACCCGAGCGCAATCGCTTTATGAAAGGCATTTATGCGTGGGTGGGGTATCGCTCTATTGGCATTCCCTACACGCCGCTGCCCAGAACACACGGTGAAAGTGCTTTCTCACGCCTTAAGCTTATGAGCTTGGCTTGGACCGGAATTACCAGTTTTTCTTCACTCCCTTTGCGGTTTGCCAGTGCTGTTGGTGTAGTGTTGGCCTTGCTATCCTTTACATATGGCATTGTGGTGGTGATAGATAAGTTGTTCTTTAACGAATCTGTACCCGGTTGGCCCACTGTGGTCGCCAGTATGATGTTTTTATCAGGCGTGCAACTGCTATTTATCGGTATTTTGGGGGAGTATTTAGCACGTATCTACGATGAGGTAAAAGGACGCCCACCCTACATTGTGGCTGAAGTAAGCAGACCAACCCTTGAGCAATCAAGCCATGCGTCTTGATATGGAACCGCTCAAGCGCTCTGTTTCATGGTTTTTGCTGGTGGGTGCGTTGGCGGCACTGGTACATTATTTGGTCGCCGTTGTGTTGGAGGGTGTATATGATATCCAGCCAGCTTGGTCAAATTTGCTGGGGTTTTGTTTTGCATTTCCGGTCAGTTATGTCGGGCATCGCACCTTCTCGTTTCCAGACCAGACTAAGTCACATCGACATGCATTTCCTAGATTTTTATTAGTAGCAATACTCGGTTTTTTTGCTAATCAAAGTTTGCTCTTGCTAGGCCTTCATTTCACCCTGTTACCATTTTGGCTAGTCTTAGCTGTGGTGATGCTACTTGTGGCAGTCAGCACCTATTTATTAAGTAAATATTGGGCATTTTGAATCCTATGACTCCCATTATTATGACGGCTGACGACTACGCGCAAAGTGCAGAAATTGATCACGGCATACTAGCGTTAATTGCTATGGGGCGGCTTACTGCAACATCTTGTTTAGTGCTGAGTCCGCGTTGGCCGCAAGCCGCACAGCAACTCACTTCTCAAATTAGACAATCTGCAGATATTGGATTGCATTTAGATTTCACCCAATTTACGCATGAGTTAGCCCACAGTTTAGGTGCGCTCATTGTTAAATCTACATTTAGAATGTTGCCGAATGCCAAAGTGAAGCGAGTGATACAAAGACAACTAGATATCTTTGAAGATGCGCTTGGGACGCCGCCTGACTATGTAGATGGCCATCAGCATGTGCATCAATTACCTCAAATAAGAGATGCCTTAATGGATGAACTGACTAGACGCTATGGAAGTCATGGCCCCTGGATTAGGATTGCAAGACCGCCATTGAGTGATGGCTTTAAAGGCATGGTGATTAAAGCTTTGGGTGCAGCAAGCATAGAGCAGTTGGCGGTTGATAAGAACCTGCTGAACACTAAAACACTAATGGGTGTATATGGGTTTAATTTAACGGCAGACCTGTACCGTCAACATTTGGCTAATTGGATGGGCATGGCCAAAAGCTTGCCCGGGCCTATTGCATTAATGTGTCATCCTGCCTGTGGGGTAAGTACAACTGATCCACTAGATGACCCTATATTTGCAGCTAGGCGAACAGAATATGAGGTGCTGGCATCTGCGCAGTTCTCTGCGTTATTAGACCAAGCGCGTGTCAGTCTGGTGCGCGGTAATCATTTCAAATCGGCTTAAGATTTTTGTTTTAATTTAAGTTTAGTTGCTGGCTTGATGACGGAGGCGAATTGCATCACGCAATCTTCTTTACCGTAGTTGCCACCACTGTCGTCAGGTTCGTAGTACAGATTACTGAAGCTCCAGCGGCCACGGCTAAGTTTTTTCATCTCAGCAATGCCCGTGGTGTATTCCGCATATTTGCCATCACTCATTTTGTATGAAAGCGCTAATCGGTTGCCGTTAGCTACTGCTTGACCGCGATATGTGACGGCATTATCGGTCTCGGTACTGAAATCATAAGCCCCAAATTTGCCATAGCTACTAATGCGGTTGAGTTTGAGTTTAATGGTGACTTGGTAGTTGCCCACTAACTCATTACTACCCTTACAATCATAGATGCCGCTGAAATTGATACCAGTAAATGCCGGTTTTGCTTGCGCTACACTCACAACAGCCATCAGTGCGGCTGATAATAAAATCTTTACCATAAAATACGAAACCTAACTGAACCAAATCCAATAGTATTATTGTACTGTGTGCAGGGGAAATCAGGGCAATATCTCCTCATGTTTTTTGTTTTTATTCATGGACTGCTTTATCATGTCAGCTCTTCAAGTTGATGTGGTCTTCGTATCACGCAAACGCATTGGAACTTTCACTTTATGAATAGCGCTCAGCCCCATTTATCGTGGCGTTTTACTTTGTTTAATTTGATTTTATTGGTATTGCTGGGCGCATGGCTATGGCAAAAAAACCAAGCTGTGACAGTCGTAGATGCCGTGCTACCAGCTGATGGTAAAGTGCAATGCGTTTCGTATGCGCCATATTACGGAAAAGACCAAACCCCGTTCAAAATTGGGACTGTGATTCCGAAATCGCAGATAGACAAAGACTTAGCGCGTATTGCCAATCAATCAAACTGTGTTCGCATTTACTCTGTGGGGCAAGGGCTAGATTATGTGCCACAAGCTGCGCAAAAGCATGGACTGCAGGTGCTCGTAGGCGCATGGATAGGCTGGACAGCCGCAGACAATGAAAAAGAAATCAAGTTAGCCACCACCCTCGCAAATCAATATCCAGACACAGTGAAGGCGTTGATTATTGGAAATGAGGTGCTGCTTCGAGGCGAGCAAACAGAAGAGGCCATGCTGGCCTATATTGCACAAGCCAAGCAATTGACTAAAGTCCCTGTTACTTATGCTGATGTCTGGGAGTTTTGGCTCAAGCACAGCAAATTGGAACAGTCCGTAGATTTTGTGACCATTCATTTACTGCCCTATTGGGAGAATGACCCACAATCGGTTGAGCAATCGATAGCACATGCCAATAACGTGATGACTAAATTGGATGCCGCTTTTGAAAAACCAATTTTAATTGGTGAAACAGGTTGGCCATCGATTGGTCGTCAGCGCGGATTGTCTACCCCAAGTCAACTCAACCAAGCTCGTTATCTTCGCGCTTTCTTACGTGAGGCGCATCAGAAACAATGGCAATACAATTTGATTGAAGCGTTTGATCAGCCATGGAAGCGCGAGTTGGAAGGTACGGTGGGTGGTTTCTGGGGGGTCTATGATACTGACCTTAACCCAAAATTTAACTTTAGTGGTGAGGTGGCAGAAAGAGATGACCAATGGACCCTCATCTATTTTGGTGGGCTTGGTATGCTGATATTAATAGGGGTTGCTTACTTGGCTGGTGTGAGACATCAGCAATCGCTTATCGCTGTTGGCGTGTTGGGAGCGCTGACAGGTGTGGCGGGCATGTTGCAGTTTGAGTACCTAAGCACGGCCTGTGGAGACGGTGCTTTGCTAAGCGCGCTGACTTGTGTACCCAACGCTGGGCGACCATTGGCTGGTGTGGTGATGCTGTTGCAATGGTGCTCATTGGGTGGAGCAATGCTGGCAACATGGGCAATCGTATTCAGCTTGACGCTGTTGCCCCAATATCGCTCACTGTCATTACATCTCATCCAGCTATCAGCAATTATCCTGTTGATTGGAGCCGCCACCATCGGTGTGCTCTTAACGGTGGACGGGCGTTATCGTGATTTCCCAGTCATGTTGTATGCATTACCGGTTTTACAGTTATCGCTCGGCATGGTGATTGCGAAATTGTCCGTGCAATGGTTTCAACCGTTATCGTTGTCATTGGCTATGGCCGCATTTACCGCTGCCGTCATCGCTTATTTAATAGAGCCACTGAACACAAACGCAATATATTGGCTGGGGCTCACATTGTTGATGGTGATGCCAGTACTATTCAAAAGCAAACAACAATAATCAATCAAGAATCGTTGAATATGCATCACACTTTTAAACGTCTGACTTTTCCAATCCTATTTGCAATCCTGTTCGCGATTGTACACTTTGGTATTTGGGCGTTCACCAACCATACCATTCAGTTGTTGGATGCTCCACCCCTTGTGCGAGGCTTTGCTTACAGTGGCTATCAAAAGGATCAAAGTCCTCTTGAACGCAAGTACCCAAGTACTGCAGAGTTGGCCAAAGATTTAAAGCTGTTGGACCCACTCACCAACCGTATTCGTTTATATGGGTCATTGGAAAACACAGAAGTAACGGCAATCGCCTCTAAACTCAACTTCAATGTGATTGCAGGCGCATGGATTAGCCCAGACCCTAGCTTAAATGCACGTGAAATAGCTGCGTTAGAAGAAAAGATTAAGTTTTACCCAAATATTACGCGCGCCATTGTCGGTAATGAGGTTTTACTAAGAAAAGATTTAACGCTGGAACAGCTCACGCCGTATTTGGATGAAGTAAGGAAAAGCGCAGAGATTCCTGTTTCTACCGCGGAGCCTTGGCATGTCTGGTTGAAATACCCTGAGCTGGTGAAGCATGTGGACTTTATTGCCGTACATCTTCTGCCATACCACGAGGGAGTCCCAGTTGAAGATGCAGTAAATTATGCCATGCAGCGCTATAACGAGATCATGAATGCTTATCCTCGTAAAAAAATCATCATCACAGAAATTGGTTGGCCAAGCCGCGGCCCAGATATTGGCGCAGCCAGAGCTTCTGAAATCAATCAGGCACGATTTATACGTGAGTTTTTAGCCAAAACTGCCTACCAAAACTACGATTATTATTTGATGGAAGCTTTTGACCAGCCATGGAAAAAAGAGATTGAAGGTTGGGCTGGGGCTTATTGGGGAATGTTTGATGCAGATCGAATTGCAAAATATTCACTAAAAGGGGCTGTACCAAAAGACAATCGGTGGGTGGTCAAAGCTAAGTGGGCAACGTTGATTGCATTCTTCCCGATTATGTTCATTGCCTGGCGCTTTAGGCATTGGGGGCTGGGCGGTAAAGTGTCGATGGCGGCATTGTTGCAGGCTTGTATTACCACATTGGTAGTCGCTTGGAACTTGCCAGGCGATTACTACTACACGCTACGAGATTTTATTGTATTAATAGGTCTGATTGTTGGCATGATGCTGACCTCGGCAGTATTGATGACCTATGCGGTAGAGTTTAGTGAGGTGATGTTCAAGGGTTTATGGGTGAGGGCGTTTAAACGTGCCAAACCGCTACCAGCTGAGCAAGAGTTATTTACTTCTATTCATTTGGCATGCTATAACGAGCCGCCGGAAATGGTGATTGCCACCATTGATAGTTTGGCCAAGCTCAATTACACCCAATATGAAGTGATTGTGGTAGATAACAATACCAAAGATGAAGCGAAGTGGAAGCCAATTGAAGCTTATATGGCGCAGTTGCCAGCCAACTTTAAGTTCTTTCACTTGCCTAACTGGCCTGGTTTTAAGGCAGGTGCGCTTAACTTTGCGTTGCAACAAACCGATGCCAGAACGCAAGTAGTTGGGGTCGTTGATGCGGATTATGTAGTGACGCCTGATTGGCTATCTGATTTGGTGCCGCACTTTGCCGATCAAAAGGTGGCGGTGGTTCAAGCCCCGCAAGCGCATCGGGATTGGGAAAATAACTTTTTCAGAAGAATGTGTAACTGGGAGTTTGAAGGTTTCTTCAAAATCGGCATGCACCATCGCCATGAACGCAATGCGCTCATTCAGCATGGCACCATGACCTTGGTACGCCGTCAGGCCTTGATGGATAATGGGCGTTGGTCAGAATGGTGTATATGTGAAGATACTGAGCTAGGCCTGCGTCTGCTAGAGGGCGGCTATGAATTGCGTTATGTGGATGATGTGTTTGGACGTGGACTGACCCCCGCCAATTTTAATGCACTTAAATCTCAGCGCTTCCGTTGGGCATTTGGCGCCATGCAGATTCTAAAACACCATATGCCCAAGTTGTTGGGTCGGTCTACCTTAACATTTGGCCAGCGTTACCATTTCCTCACGGGTTGGTTTGGTTGGCTGGGGGATGCCTTACAGCTGTTTTTTACGTTAGGTTCTATTGGCTGGACAGTTGCAATGCTCGCTTTCCCCAATACGTTTAGTCTGCCTGTGGCCATTATGATTACGCCTATCTTATGCTTTTTGGCCATTAAAGCAGCGCTTGGCCCTGTGTTGTACCGTAAAACCATGCAATGTAGTTGGCTGGATATCTGGGGTGCTTCTTTGGCAAGTTTAGGTTTGTCGCACGCGATTGCACGTGGCGTGCTGATGGGCTTAATTCAAAAGCGCGGTGTGTTTAAAGTCACTGCTAAAGGCAAAATCAAAGGAAAGAAATGGGAGATATTCAAGCCTATTTATGAAGAAGTAAGTTTGTTACTAGCGTTGATACTCGCCAGCGTCTCCATGCTGGCCACGCGCGGGTTTGCGAATTTGGATGCTCAGTTATGGGTATTGATGTTGACCTTGCAATCGCTACCATACTGGAGCGCGTTGATTTGCCAATTGATTTCTGAAAGAAAAGATAAAGCGCCATAGACTATTCACGTTGAACAATATTAATTTCATTGCTCAACGTGAGTTACAAGCTATGCTTTCGTCTACAGTAGTTGGTTTTATTGGACGTGTGGGCCAGCTTTAAATACACGAGCGTCGGGTACTTGATTCACATGAATCAAATTATTGGTCTCAAAGCCTAGCGCTTTGGCTTTAGACATTAATTCTTGCTTAATCGGATAAGTTAGTTGAGGTGTACGTGCCAGTATCCACAAGTAGGATTTGTCCGGGCCACATACCATCACATAGTTGTAATAGGGTTTGTCCAATTCCATGATGTTGTAAGCGCCATAGAACGGGCCAAAAAACGATACCTTAAGCTTGCCTGTGTAAGTGCCATCGGCATTAGGGGCATCCACAAAGTAGGCTTTGCCCTCGGCTTGCTGCCATTCTTGCGTTTTAGGGTTGTAGCCACGATTAATCACCTTGATGCTGCCGTCCTCATTTTTAGTGTAAGTGGCAGTTACTTGTTCCAAATCACGTTCAAAAGAATGGTCCAAGCGCGCAATTTCATACCAAGTGCCTAAGTATTGATTAGCATCAACACTATCCACTACCTTCACCTTGTCTGGCACCCCCATGCAGGCGGCAGGCAAGATGAACAAACTTAACACTATTACTTTTATGAGGTTCAGCATTTGCTTATATTTCCTATTATTAGGTTGTGGTGTGGCGTTTTGCCAGAAATCGATCTAGCTCGCTGGCAAAGAGTTGTCTGTCTGCATGGTTGAACGCTGAAGGTCCAGACAATTCAACACCAGTGCTGCGGAGTTCTTCCATTAAGTTACGCATGGCTAGTCTCTCCGCCATATTGGCCTTGGAATAAAACACGCCTCTTGGGTTAAGCGCAAACGCTTGTTTCGCAATCACCAATGCCGCCAACGGAATGTCCGCAGTAATGACCAAATCGCCGCTGTTGAGTTCCTGCACGATGCGGCTATCAGCCACATCAAATCCTTTGTCTACTGTGAGCAGTTGAATAAAAGGTGAGGGTGGAAGCTTTAAATATGTATTGGCCACAAAGACGGTATGCACTTTGACGCGATTCGCCGCTCGGTACAGTATCTCTTTAATCACCACTGGGCAGGCATCTGCATCTACCCAAATCTTCATGCAAACAACGCCGTATAGATTAAATAGAATGCAGCAAGTGCCATGACTCCAAACGTACTTATCATGCCATATTTGCGATATTTAAATGGCTCTGGGTCTTGGCTCACACCATAGGCGTGTGCGCAACGTGCAATCACTAAGACTACACAAAGTGCATGGACTAAGTAGCTGGGAGCTAGGCTCAATTCCATCATTAACAACAGCAGCAATGCCATGGGCACATATTGTGCAAAATTATTGTGTACAGCGATGGCGCGTTTAAGCGAAGGTTTATGACCATCGCCAATAGGCACGCGATGAAATCTGCGTTGCTTAACGACCAATATACTCAAACAGATGAACAGCAAGGCTAGCGCACCTGCGTAGGCCGGAACAATGTGAACAGTAGCAGTCATCATGGGTGTCCAGTGTTTAGTGAAAACTATACTTCAACGGCAGTGAATGCAAATTAAAGTGATAGCAAAGCTAAAGGTATTTTAGCCTAAATACCGGAGCAATCAATTCGTGGCCTTACGCTCATTAACGACCGCGTTGGCCACCACGATGCACCGGTTTAGGCGCAAATAAGGGTGTTTGTGGCAACGCTTGGTGCTTAGCCGCTTCAGAAATCAATCTGCCGTGGGGCATGGTTGGTTTTGCTGGAGCATGTTGTTGAGATTGTCCCAATGATTGGCTCTGCGGCTTTTGTTTGCTTTGATGTTGCTTCTGCGGCTTAGCGTTATTTTTTTGCTGCGCTTGTCCAGTATTACGACCATTCGCAGTTTGTTGACCTGACTGGGGGCGACGTCCCTGTGGCTGTTTTGGTGGTCTGGGTGCTTCCGGTTCTTGTTTTGTGGGTGGTTCAAAGCCTTCTACTGTGGCTTTGGGGATTTCACGTTTAATCAGCTTTTCAATGTCTTTGAGATATTTAGCTTCTTCAAAATCGACTAATGAAATGGCAGCACCTGTGCTGCCAGCGCGGCCAGTACGACCAATTCGATGCACGTAATCCTCAGGCACATTGGGTAACTCAAAATTCACTACTTGCGGTAATTGGTCAATATCCAAACCGCGAGCTGCAATGTCAGTCGCTACGAGCGCAGTCACAGCCCCATTTTTAAAATCAGCCAGTGCTTTAGTACGTGCACCTTGACTCTTATTGCCATGAATCGCTGCGGCAGTGATGCCATCTTTCATGAGCTTTTCGGCCAGACGATTAGCCCCGTGTTTTGTCCGTGTAAATATGAGGACTTGTTGCCATTGGTGTTGTTTAATCAAATGGCAGACCAAAGCACTTTTGTGCGCTTGCTTAACCATATGCACCGTTTGCGCAACCATCTCAGAAGCGGTGTTGCGGCGCGCCACCTCAACAAAAGCGGGGTTATTCAATAAACCATCTGCCAAACGTTTGATTTCATCCGAGAAAGTGGCCGAGAACAGCAGGTTCTGGCGTTTTTTAGGCAGCATTGCCAGCACTTTTTTTATGTCGTGGATAAAGCCCATGTCTAACATACGGTCTGCTTCATCTAACACCAAGATCTCTATGCCAGATAAATCCACTGCTTTTTGATTGGCTAAATCCAATAAGCGCCCAGGTGTAGCAACTAAAATATCAATACCACGGTTGAGGCGGTTGATTTGTGGGTTAATGTTGACGCCACCAAAAACCACCATGGATTTTAATGGCAGGTATTTACCGTAAGTCTGAACGGATTCTTCAATCTGTGCAGCTAACTCTCGGGTGGGGGTTAGCATTAAGCAGCGTGGTTTGCCTTTGGCTGTGCTTGTAGGCGCTTGGCTGAGCACATGCAAAATAGGCAAAGTAAAGCCTGCTGTCTTGCCAGTGCCGGTTTGTGCCCCTGCCAATAAATCACCACCATTGAGCACTTGCGGAATCGCTTTGGCTTGAATGGGGGTGGGCGTGGTATAGCCCGCGTCTTCAATGGCGCGGAGAATAGGGGCGGCTAAGCCTAATTGATTGAATTGTAATGTTGTATCCGCTGGTGACAGCGTATCTTGGGTATGCATGTAATGTGTTTTCCTGCGACGGTCAGTTGCTTGATAGCAACACCAATCGAGACAGACGAATAAGTAGTGGTACCGGACTAGCATGATTGCTAGCACTTGGTTAAGCCGCAATGCTGATTGGTGGGCATTGGGTAGGCGCATTATACGGCCTTAAGCCAGAAAAGCGAGCGTTATCTTTGTATTAGCCAAGTAGCGCTGTGCAGGAATATTCCGACAGCAAAATAAGAAATGTACGGATACGGAGCTGAACCTGGTTTTTTTAAAATGTGCTTGTCGTTGATTGACATTAATCGTTTGAAAGGACATCACATGTTGACAAAATTAGTTACTACACAAAAATCATGGCTAGTTGCGTTAGGCTTATTAGCATCCAGCTATGCTTTTGCTAATACAGGCGCAAACGCTGCGGTAAATGCCAGCGAGCCTATTTATCATTATCAGCCAGCAGAAGTAGTCAAAGCCAATATTGAAGCTGCGCTTAACAGCCAGCAAATTGATACTACACAACTAGAGATTCAGGTGGATGACAAAGGCATTGTGAATGCAGCGGGTGAAGTGGCTTCCAGAGCGGATGCAGACAATATTACAAAAATTATTCAAGGTACCGAATCGGTTTATGCGGTGTTTAGCAAGTTTGTGTATCCAAAGTTATAAAAAGCACACCCAGTAACTTGGTTTAACAATACATCAAGCCACTCATTACTCAATATGCGTGGCTTGATGATGCTTTCATTTATCGTTTTCATGCGTCATAAACGCAAATAAGGATTCTCGCATCACAACCTCTACCGGCATATCAATCACTTGCAACCAATCTCTAGGCACAAACACAGTATAGCCACCAATCATATAGCCCATTGGTAAATACACGGCTACACGGTCACCCTCTAAAAACCCGTTTGGTAACCCTTGCATACTCTGGCGAGTAATCAATCCCACAATTTCCAGTGCGTGCCCTGGCATTTTAAGAATCACGGCTTGTTGCGCTGTGCCTTCTTTGTGCGGTGCAAAATAGTCGGCAAAACTTTTTAAGGATGAATAAATGCTTTTCACTACTGGTAGATTGGTGAAGGGGACTTCTATCAATGCCAGCAACTTGTAAAAGTATTGATGTGAGACCAAATAACCTAACAAAATGATGGAGGCAAGGCCAAGGACGATACCCATGCCAGGTAAATAAAAATCACCAATAAATGGACGTATCATCCACATGCTAAAACGTTCTGCCCATACCAGAAAAATATAGAGCAGATAAATGGTAAAGCCCAAGGGCAGTGCTGTCAGTAGCCCGCGAAAAAAGTATTGTGAAACATGCTTCATCATTCAATTGCTCCTGCGAGTGGGGTTAATTTGACTGCGTTATTCATGAAGATTGAGATAGCCTAATCAAGCTGGTGCATTGGCTAAAGCCGCTAGGTCATCATCACTTAGCCATCGCCATTCTCCAACTTTTAGGTCTTCAGGCAGGTGTAATTTGCCAATTTGAATACGCTTTAACGCTTCAACACGATTGCTAATCGCCGCTACCATGCGCTTGACCTGATGGTATTTACCTTCAGCCAATGTCATGTGGATAATGTTGTCAGTGATACGTTTGCATGCCAGTGCTGCAATCGGCGCGTCTTCATCGACCAACTGCACGCCTTTCAGTAACTGCGCAATCTGTTCCTCTTGCACTGGGTGCTTACAGGTGACTTCATAAATTTTAGGCACTTTGTGTTTGGGGGAGCTCATGCGGTGGATAAACTGTCCATCGTCAGAAATCAGAATCAGTCCGGTGGTGTCTACATCCAACCTGCCTATGCACTGCACTCCTCGTTCCACCAAAGGGTGCGGCAATAAACTATAGATGGTCGGGTGATGCTGCGTTTTGTGTGAGCATTCATAATTGCTGGGTTTGTGCATCATCAGGTAGGATTTTTCGCGATACTCCCAAGGTTCACCTTTGATTGTATAGCGCAAGTTTTCTAGTTCAAACTCAGCGTCTGGATCATCGCAAAGTGTGCCGTTAACGGTCACTTCCTCGTTCAGAATCATGATGCGACAGAGTTTACGAGAGCCAAATCCTTGTTGCTTCAAGATGCGTTCTAAATCTAGTTTTTTAGCCATAGGGCCATTATAAAGTAGAAATAAACATGCTCACCCAGAATATGCCGGGTGAGCATTTCAAAAAATATGACTAATTGATGCTAAATGTCACACTTCTATTCTTTGCTGACAAAGTTATAGATTAGCGCGCCAATCACTGCCCCTACAATGGGTGCTAACCAAAACAGCCAAAGTTGATCAATTGCGATACCGCCTTCGATCAGGGCTGGACCAGTACTGCGGGCAGGATTGACTGAAGTGTTGGTGACTGGAATGCTAATCATATGAATCAAAGCAAGCGTAAACCCAATAGCAAGTGGCGCTAACCCGGCTGGTGCACGTTTATCGGTGCTGCCCATAATGATAAATAGAAAGGCAGCCGTCATCACAATTTCAGTGACCAAGGCCGCTACCATGCTATAACCGTGAGGTGAGTGCTCAGCAAAGCCGTTCGATGCCAGTCCCCCAGCA
Organism: Betaproteobacteria bacterium Ga0077540; assembly: GCA_001464125.1. GTDB lineage: Bacteria > Pseudomonadota > Gammaproteobacteria > Burkholderiales > Methylophilaceae > Methylophilus. Next base: position 169,745 of record LNEP01000001.1, read on the forward strand.
TAGCCCTCTGCACCACTGGCAATACAGCGAATGACCAAGGCCGCTAAAATTGCGCCTATCACTTGCGCAATAATGTAGTGAGGCAACTCGGCTGCTTTAAAGCGTCCACCCGCCACCAAACCCACAGAAACTGCTGGGTTGAGATGGCAGCCTGAAATATGCCCAATTGCATACGCCATGGTGACCACAGTAAGCCCAAACGCTAATGAAACCCCTAAATAACCCAACCCTAATTCAGGGATGCCTGCTGCTAGCACTGCGCTACCGCATCCCCCTAACACCAACCAAAAGGTACCAATCAATTCCGCCACTGCACGTTTTGTTAATGACATCTCTGTATCCTCCAAAAGTTGAATATTTTTTTTTGTTGCGGTACAAATTTACGCCCAAATTTTATGTTTCACAATAAGCATCGGTTAGAATGCAGATTACTACCGTAAAAATATAACTCATGGCGTTTAAACACATTACCTCGCGGGACAACCCTGTTTTTAAGCATTTTAAGAAATTGGCAGACAATGCGCGGGAACGCCGACGTGAGGCTGCTACCTTGCTGGATGGCGTGCACCTCATCGAAGCCTATTTTCAAGTGTTTGGCGAACCCACAACCTTGATAATTCCAGAGGGCAAAAGCTCGCTAGAGGCCACACAGTTACTACAACAGCTGCAAGATGTCAGCACCGTGATGCTGCCAACGCTCATGTTTGCAGAATTGACTCCAGTAGCCAGCAGCACAGGTATTCTGGCTTTGGTGCAGATTCCACAATTAGAAGCGCCAAGCCAACCTGACTTTGCATTGATGCTGGAAGATATTCAAGACCCCGGCAATATGGGCAGCATGCTTCGCACCGCAGCAGCAGCTGGGGTGCAAGTGGTGTATTTATCCAAAGGCTGCACCGATGCTTGGTCACCCAAAGCATTGCGTGGTGGCCAAGGGGCTCAGTTTGTGTTGCCAATTGTTGAGCAAGCCGATTTGCAAACACATTTGTCGAACTTCAAAGGCAAGCGTTACGCCATGACCATGCACGGGCAATCGCTTTACACGCAAGATTTAGCAGCACCCAGTTTATTTGTGATTGGCAATGAGGGGGCTGGTATCAGCCCAGAGATTATCAATGCGGTTGAGGCAGAGATTACGATACCGATGGCGAATAGTAGTACGCTGGCGGTGGAATCGCTTAATGCAGCCGCTGCCACCGCCATTAGTTTGTTTGAGTGTCAGCGCCAGCGCAATCAATAACGCAATCAATATGGGTTAATCGGAGGTATTATGCAACGCAAACTATTAGGGTTTAGTGCCATTGAAATTATGGTGGTGATGGCCATTTTGGTCATACTGGCTATGATTGCCATTCCATCCAGTTTGGCACGCATTGTCAAAACGCAAGTGGCGGGCACCATACCTTGGGCCGATGTCGCTAAAGAGCCCATCCAAGAAAGCTGGAAAGTTAACAAAACACTCCCCGCTGACAATGCGGCTGCGGGTTTGCCAAGCGCAGAAAAGATTGTAAGCAATTATGTGACTGCATTGGTGGTACAAGATGGTGCCATCCATATGACCTTGGGTAATAAAGCGCACCCAAAAATTAAGGGTAAGGTTTTAAGCATTCGTCCTGCCGTGGTTGAGGATTCGCAAATTGTGCCTATCGCTTGGGTATGTGGTAATGCTGCGCCACCCCCACCAATGGTGGTCAAAGGCGAGAATAAAACCACAATTCCAAATGAGTATTTACCTCAGTCTTGCCTGTAAAACTTAAACATACCAATAATAAGGAAAACTATGACACCGCTAAATTACACCCTGCACGGCCATGATTTACAGTACATTCAGGTCAACCTCGCACCAGGGGAATCTTTTATGGCCGAACAAGGTGCCATGATGTATACCGATCAATCTATTGCGATGCGCGCAGTGCTGGGTGATGGTAGTCAATCTTCTTTTGGCGTGTTGGGCAGACTGTTTAAAGCCATTAAGCGTCGATTTACTGGTGAATCTATGTTCAGTAGCGTGTATACCAATAGTGGACACATTGACCAAACCATAGCCATTGCAGCCCCCAGTCCTGGCCAAATCGTACCTATCGCACTAGCAGAACAAGGTGGTACGCTGATTTGTCAAAAGGGAGCCTATCTGGCTGGTCAGGTGGGGCAGAAGCTTGAGTTGGCTTTTCAAAAGCGTATTCGCGTTGGTTTGTTGGGTGGTGAAGGCTTTATCATGCAAAAAATTAGCGGTGAAGGCACCGTGTTTATTCATGCCTCTGGTACTTTAAAGACAGTAGAACTCGGCCCAACGGATACGCTTAATATTGATACTGGATGTTTGGTCGGGATGTCGTCCACTGTGCGTTATGACATTAAATATACGGGTAGTTTAAAAACCAGTTTGTTCGGTGGTGAGGGTTTATTTTATGCCACGGTGGCTGGGCCAGGTCGTGTTTGGATACAGTCTTTACCGATGAACCGCCTTGGGCAAGTAGTGCTGACTGCTGCCATGTCTGGGCGCAGTAAAGGCTCTATCTGGGGCAAACTCTATCTTATCTTCATTATTGTATTCGTACTGATTGCCTTGTTCGGTAAGTAGCACTCATATGCAACAGACATTAACGGTGTTGTTGTTTGGGCCTAAACTGCCACCCGCAGGTGTTGCAACGGTGTGCGAGTTAAACGAGCAGGGGCTACGAATCAATGCGTATCAATATTCAATCCCTTTTTCTGCGCTCAAAGCAGACATTGGCGGGTTTGATCATGATCAACTGCAGTTGCATTGGCAAAGTGCGGAGGGTGCCTTTATGCTGGTGGCCGACTCTCCTGCTGCGCAAAAGCAACTTAGGCAATTGCTGCCCAGTTCTTTAGTCACTGGTCTAAAAGGCTGGCATGTCGCTACACTGAGCCAAAAAACGGTCTGGAACGGATTAGTGTATAGCATAGGCTTGCTTGCCTTATTAACCATGATGGCAGTTTGGCAATATGACCGTTTACTGGATTGGGCAGCCAGCCGTATCTCGATTGAGACCGAGCATGAAATGGGTAAAGCGGTGCTTAAGTCCTATAATCAGCGCCAACACGCCATTCCATCGGGTGCTGCAGTTAGCTTTGTTGAAAATCTGGGCAAGCAATTAACCAAAGGTTCTCGTTACACTTATCAGTGGTTGGTGGTTAAGGATAATGCGGTGAATGCGTTTGCCATGCCTGGTGGTATTGTCATTGTGAACACCGGCCTACTAAAAAAGGCGGGTAGCGCCAACGAAGTAGCCGCAGTGCTTGCACATGAAATTCAGCATGTGGAGCAACGGCATGCGCTCAAAAATATGATGAACAGTGCTGGTGTGGCCGCTGTTGTGATGCTGGTATTGGGTGATGCCAATGCAGCGCTGATTTTGATAGCGCATCAAGTATCCACCCAGTTTTTTAGCCGACAGGTGGAAGCAGAGGCGGATTTAAAAGGAGCGCAGCTGTTATTAAAACAAGGCATTCATCTGGAAGGTATGGCCAACTTTTTTAAACGTCTGGCTAGCGAGCAACCTGAAGCAGGGCGCGTGCCGGAATGGTTGTCATCTCACCCTGATACCAGCAACCGTATTCAGTTGGCAGAACAGTTTGCAAGCAAACATCCATGTGCAACATGCAAAAATATCGATTGGGATATTGAGGCAATCTTAGAAAACATTAACCATCAGACAGACAAGCCAGAGTCGGCTACGCCATAAGCGTTTAGTCTTAGGGCGCATGGAATTTGTCTGCGTTGCATTAATGTTTAATCGGCGGCACAGCTTCGTCAAATAGCTGTAGCGTTTCTGTCTCATCAAACACATAATGTTTGTTACAGAAATCGCAATGAATTTGGATGCTGCCTTGCTCTTCGATGATGCCTTCCACTTCGGTTTGGCCCAACATCACCAACATATTGGCGACGTTATCGCGATTACAGCTACAAAATGCTTTGGTTGGTCTTGGTTGAAATAAGCGGACTTCTTCCTCATGAAAGAGTCTAGTTAATAGCTCCGCAGGTGCCAGCGTAGATAGCTCAGCATTAGTAATGGTGCCAGCTAGTTGATTCACTCGGTTCCACATGTCTGCATCTTCAGTTTGCTGGTTGGGTAGTTTTTGCAACAACATGCCAGAGGCTTGGGTATCGCTACAATGTAGCCAAATCGAGGTATCAATTTGCTGTGAGCGTAGCATGTAGTTTTCTAACATTTCTGCAATAGAGTCTCCCTCAATTGGCACAATACCTTGGTATGGTTCGCCCAATTTGGGGTCTAAGGTGATAACAAATTGTCCATCAGCAATCAATTGCGTAAATGCAGCGCCAGTTCTATGTTGCGATATTGCGCTATCCAATAACTCTTGATCCCACTTGGCAGTCGCACGTATCTCTAAATCTGAATTGCATTCCACCACCAATAGTTTAAGTACCCCTTTAGATTGCAATTGCAATATGAGCGCACCGTCCATCTTTAGGGTGGAAATCAATAAAGCACTTGCAGTCATGAGTTCACCTAACGCGGTTCTCAATACAGCAGGTAAGGCTTGATGTTGTAACGCATCCAAATAGGTTGCGTTGAGGTGTGCCAAATTGCCACGAATGGGTGTATTTTCAAAAATAAAATGGTGTAGGGTGTCTTGATGATTTTGCATGTTGCTATTTTAGCATTGGCAAGCTTGTTTCCACAGACAAAAAAGCCCATGTATCTCATGGGCTTTAAGTGTGATGCGCTTCTAACAGTTGTTAGCTAGAAGTTATATATCAGGGTAGCACGCCCAGTAATAGGTGAGCCTGGCGTGATGTTGTTATTATTGTGTGCATACAAGGCATATTCTTTATTGGTTAAGTTCTCAATATTGAATTGCAAATGCAATTTATCACTTAGCTTGCCAAATACAGCTGCATCATAGCGGGTATAGCCAGGCATCACCGTGCTAGTGGTTGCGGTAGGTAAAGCGGCCAGACGCTCAGAAACGCTCACCACACCCAATGCTACTGCCCACATGTCGTTGATTTCGTATTTATTCCACAATGACAAAGTGCGGTCAGGCGTTTGCGCCAGTTCTGAACCACTTAAAGTATCGTTTCCAGGTGTTCTTACACCAGCATTGTTAAAAGTAATTATATCTTTGGTAATTTTTCCATCTTGGAATGTCACACCGCCAAATACGCTCCACTTGTCTGTAATGTTGCCGGTTAAACCTAACTCTATACCCTTAGTTTCTTGACCATCTATAACGGTCTGCTGGCCAGGGGCGTTAGGGTCAGCTACCTGGAGATTTTCACGTTCAAGCTTGTATATCGCCGCAGTAAAAGCAAGAGAAGGGTTAATATCCCACTTAGCACCTAACTCATAGTTAATAAACTTCTCAGGTTTTAAAGATGCATTGTTAACTGCTATTGATATTAGCTGGTCACCTGCTCTTGGTACATACGATACACTGTAGTTGGCATATAGTGAAACCGGTTCCAACGGTTTAAAGATTAAACCCGCACGCGGCGACAACAGGTTATCGCTGACATTAATCTCAGTATTATTTGCCAAATTAGTGAAATCAGTATCAAAATTGTCATGGCGCAACCCGAGAATCGCTTGCCATTTTGGAGAAAACGTAATCTGGTCTTGCAAATAAAAGCCAGCAACAGTGATATCACTTTTTTGATTTCGGGTTGGCGTATCAAATACCACATTTTGAACAAAAGGATTGCTTGCAGAAAAAGTAGGTGCTAGGTTTTCACCGCCAACAGGTGTCAGACGTTTATTGTCTGTATTTTGGACGGAAAATTCGGCCCCAGCCAATAGTTTGTGTTCAAGGCTACCTGTGTTGAGTGTATAAGTAATATCGGTCTGGTTAATCAGGTTTTCACGCTTTGTTTCATCGCGATACGCACCAAGCTGAACCGTGTCTGTTAAGCTCACTGGACTTCTAGCAAAAACGTTTTGGTAATATTTGTCATAAAAAGCATAGCGAGTACTATTTTTTACACCTATGCCATTATCAAATATATGTTCAACTCTTGCGTTGAAGGCAACCGTTTCAGTCTCGGTTGGGCTTAAGCGCGCGTTCCCGAAAAAGGTATCTTCATCGCCAATACGGTATGGACGATTGCCCAAATTGGCTGTCGCACCAGTGCCGCCAGTTTGTGACGGAACACCGCGGTCCGCAACACGTTTGTCTTGAAAATACTCTGCACTTAATACAATTTTAGTTTTATCGTCAGGAAGAATCGTGAATGTTGGCGTAAAACCATAACGCTCAATATTAACACCGTCACGGTAGGAGCCTGAGTCCTCATAGACTGCATTGAGGCGGAATGCCACTTCATCAGTAAACGCTTGTCCAAAGTCTCCACTAATGCGTTTAAAGTCGTACGCGCCATAACTAGCTGTGAGTTCACTAATAGGATCCCAGCCTGCCTCTTTTGTTACACGATTAATCGCACCACCAGCACCGCCACGACCAAACGCCATGCCATTGGGGCCTTTTAATACTTCAATACGATCTGTGTTGTAAATGTCGCGGTAGGTTTGCACGTCGTCACGTAAACCATCTAGAAAGAAGTCACCGGTCGTAGCATTGCCGCGAAACACTAACGCATCGCGGTTTCCTTCACCTTGTGCTGCTTGCACACCTGGCACGTATTGCACAGCTTGCGAGATGCTTTGAATAGATTGATCTTTGATTAAATCTTGTGGAATCACGCTGATAGATTGTGGCGTATCACGCAGTGGTGTGTCAGTTCTTGTAGAAGAAGAGCTTTTTTTTGCGTTATAACCCTTTACTGGGCGTGTGTCGCTCTCTTTTTCACCTAGCACCTGAATCGTATCTAGCTCGATGGTTTCATCTTCTGCATAAGCTGATGTAGTTAATGTGATTAAGCCCGAAGCCAGCACTAAACCAACAGTTTTTAGGATCGCACTGTGGATGCTAGTTAATTTAAAAATAGGAGAGGGCGAATACAATTTGCGATGCATGACCTTAACAAGCCTTTCAATCAATACTGTGGATGTACCCATGTGTTGGGTAGCAATCTGTTAACAGTTGTAAATTTTTGTAATGATAATGCAAATGATAACGGTTATCAATAAATATTGAATGGGGTGAATGGTTTGCGCGCTATTTATGTTGTTAGGCGGCTGAGTTGCCAGTTAGAAATCGCCCATTGCCATATCTCATTGAGCGTAGCTTGGTAAAGAATATCTGGTGGGGATTGATTTAAAAATGAGAGTGCTTCTAATAGTTGCTGTTTAGCCTGTAGAGGATTTATTGCAGTTGCAAGTGTTTGCTTGCTCAGCTTTTCACCTGCTGAATTTTTAACAATTGGAATATGCGCGTAGTGAGTACTCGGTAAGTTGAGTGCCTGTTGAAGATAAATCTGACGAGGGGTAGAAAGTAATAAGTCAGTGCCACGTATAACGTGTGTAACGCCCTGCAAAGCATCATCGACGACGACTGCCAATTGGTATGCAAATAAACCATCAACACGCTTAATAACAAAGTCACCTATTTCGTTTGATAAGTCTTGAAGGATTTCGCCTTGAATAGCGTCTTTAAATTGACAGATAAAGCCTTGTGTTTTTATGCGCCACGCATTCGGAGTATTAGGCTTAATCGGCGCATGCAAACATGTGCCAGGGTAAATAACACCTTCAATCCCTTGTAGGTTAGAGGAGTCGGCGATTTCTTTTCTGCTACAAGTACATGGATATGCTAGTGACTTTTGCTTTAATTGGCTTAGTGCTTGCTCATAGTGGGCTATTTGGTTACTTTGATAAACGATATCGTCATCCCACTCAAAACCAAAGGTCGCCAACGTTTCAATAATACTTTGTGCAGCGCCCTTTACTTCACGAGGTTTGTCTACATCCTCAATTCGCAGCAGCCATTTACCATCTGCGGATTTTGCATCGCAATAGCTGGCGACTGCGGCTACCAGCGAGCCAAAGTGTAAAGGACCAGTGGGTGAGGGCGCAAATCGGCCAACATACTCAGGCATGGTTATTGAACGGTTTGTAGGTAAGGGGGAATATCCCAACTATGTAGTTGTTTGCCTAGTAATGTTAAGGAGCACTGCATCCGCTCGGAGCCATTGGCGCTCAATTCAAACACGTACTCACGCAAAAATTGAGCATGCCCTCTATTATCGCGACCGAGGCTTATCTTAACGCATGCAACAGACTCATCAAGTAGTTGAAGTTGCCAGCGTTGCGCTAATGTTTGACCAAAGTGAATCGCTGCTTCGCGCTTAGAAATGGTGTCTAGCCAAAACCATGCAACAGCAATCAGGATGATAAGTAATAGAATTTCCAATGAATACTCGCTAAATCAACGTCGTTATAACTAACTAGACAATTATATATTTGCATATTCGCCCACTTGAATTATATTAGCTAACAATCCTGAATTAATCATCATAAAATGAATAAAACACGCGAAGATGATGCAATAGTTGCTTATTTTAAGTTGCTAAGAGGTAAAGGTGGAGATGATGCAAGTATCGCGCAACGCGAGCACTTCCTGCATCAGCTAGTTCCTTTTCTGGCAGATAAAGAACTTACGGGCACCGTATACCGTGAAGCATTAGAGCAGTTTATGGAAGGCCAGGCTGCTGTAGATTGGCCCGCCAATCTGGTGATTGCTCGTGAGTTTTACCCGTTCTGGATGAGTGATATTAAAGCGATTAGTCATCTAAACTCAGAACTTGGTTTTGATCTGCACCCGGTAGATTGGATGCCGACCGAAATATCATTAGCAGACCTTTGGAAAAAGATCGATCAAGAAAAGTTTTCAACGGCCGAGAGCTGGGCCATTAAATCCTACAATAAAGCGTTAAATGATGAACATGCCCCCACCGAAGTTATTGATGTGCGCATTAAGTTTGCCAAGATTTTAATTGTGCGCTTACGTGACGCACCAGTGACGCAAAAAAACGCTTATCGCATTGCCGTAGATGCTACTACCCCTCTGTTTGAACTCAAAAAAACACGTCAACTGTTTTTAGTGGTGGTGCGCGAGTTTTATCACTTCTGGTCAGGCAATCCTGATGCTCGTGACCATGTACTTAAAATCAACAAGGTTAGTATTTTGTAGATAAAATGCACAAATTTTGTGCAATGCACTGTGCATTGCACATTCGTAGTGCGGTATATTTGCATCTATTTTATTTTTCCTATAATAATCAACGCACTAACTTTTGGCGCGCAATTTGCTTTCTGTCTTTCAAAATAAATAATCAACATAATGATCAAGGAGATTGCCATGGATGGCTTAATTTCGGCCAATGATGTCTTGTTTGTATTATTAGGTGCCATCATGGTGCTAGCAATGCATGCAGGGTTTGCATTTTTAGAAGTGGGGACAGTACGCAGTAAAAACCAAGTAAACGCTTTGGTGAAAATCATGGTGGATTTTTCTATCTCCACCATCGCCTATTTTTTCATTGGGTATAGCATCGCTTATGGCATCAGTTTTTATAGTGGTGCGGAAGTACTTGCAGCAAAAAATGGTTACGATTTAGTAAAGTTTTTCTTTTTGCTGACGTTTGCAGCAGCCATACCGGCCATTATCTCGGGTGGTATTGCTGAGCGCGCTAAATTCAATCCACAAATGGCAGCTACCTTTTTAGTGGTGGGCTTTGTCTATCCATTTTTCGAAGGCATTGCATGGAACGGACATTTAGGTATTCAAGATTGGTTACTTGCCACCTTTGGTGCTAAGTTTAGAGACTTTGCAGGCTCTGTGGTAGTGCATGCCATGGGGGGATGGATCGCGCTTACTGCAGTGATACTGTTGGGTGCGCGAAATGGCCGCTACAGCAAAGAGGGAAAACTCCACGCCTACCCACCCTCAAATATTCCATTTTTGGCACTAGGTGCTTGGATTTTGACCGTAGGCTGGTTTGGCTTTAATGTCATGTCTGCACAAGCGGTGCAGGGTATATCGGGATTGGTTGCAGTCAACTCATTGATGGCGCTTGTTGGCGGTACTTTAGCGGCGCTGGTATTAGGTAAAAATGACCCTGGTTTTGTCCACAACGGCCCCCTGGCTGGTTTGGTGGCAGTGTGCGCAGGCTCAGACATTATGCATCCGCTGGGTGCTTTAACCACAGGTTTGGTGGCAGGAGCATTGTTTGTATGGGCGTTTACTCTGACTCAAAACCGCTTAAAAATTGATGATGTCTTAGGCGTATGGCCATTACATGGTTTATGTGGTGCATGGGGTGGTATTGCTGCTGGTATTTTTGGCGCAAAATCCTTAGGTGGCACAGGTGGCGGTGAAGCGGGCGTGAGTTTGATGTCACAGCTGGTGGGAACTGGGTTGGGGATCGTGGTTGCCTTAGTAGGTGGATTTGTTGTCTACGGTGTATTAAAGGCAGTGGTGGGTATCCGCATGGATGCAGAAGCTGAATTTGATGGCGCTGACTTGAGTATCCATAAAATTCCGGCACGCTCAGAAGATTAAACTAGCGTATTAATTGCCGTAATAAAATCACAAGGGCTTGAGTATTCAAGCCCTTGTTTTTTGTATCCTCTTCACTGAATATTGTAAGTGGTACGTTACATACCACTAACTTTTCTTGGTGGGCAGCATTCGCTGTAAAGTGTTGTCCTTAATGATGTAATGGTGAAATAACGCGGCGACTGCGTGCAACGCAATCACGTAATAACCAATTTCCCCAACTGTGGTGTGTATTTTTTTGATGGTTTTGGCGAGATCCTTATTCTCTTCAATTAATGCTGGCAGAGATAAGCCAAAAAATGGAATTGGCTTACCTGCTGCGCTGAGCATTAGCCAGCCACCAATAGGCACCGCAATCATCAAAATATACAAAAATGTATGTACCAAGTGCGCTAAGCCCGTTTGCCATTTTGGCGGTGTGGGCAGAATTGGAGGGGTTGCTTGAGAGATTCTAACTATCAATCTAAAAGACGCTAAGCCGAGTATCAGGAGACCCATCATGAAGTGCCATGTTTTAAAGTTTTCACGGATATCGCTTCCTTTCGGATAAAGCTCTCGCAGTTCAATGCATGCATATACTGCAATCATCAGTACCAGCATTAACCAATGTAGCGCGATGGATACTTTGTGGTACTGCTGTGTGGAGGTGTGAGTGGTCATCTTGGTAAATATCTCTTATACGTTTTTGTGATTAGTGTGATTCGACGTGCCTGTGCAGGATTTATACATATTAATCCCTAACTAAGGGTGACGACAATATAGAGGCTGTAGAACTTAGTTAATAATTGTAATCCCTGAAAACTGATTCAATTTCACGTGAATGCCTAGATAATTTGGCTGAATATAACCAGAAATGTAAAAAATATGTAAAAAAATCAATTACCTATTGAACTTTTAAACTGTGAACCCATACTATATAGGCAAGTTTTTTGTAAAAAAGTCCTAGAGGAGAAAAGTATGTTACGTTTAACAATGGGTGCTGCGGTATTGGCATTGGCGTTTTCAGGTGCTGCAAACGCAGGCCATGAAACATTAAAACCAAAAAGCTACGATAGTTTAGGTAAGTGCGTGAAAGCTGCTTTAACTAAGCACGACGGGAAAATTGTAAAAGTTGAGTACAAGTCAGAGAAAAAAGCAGGCGTGTACGAATTTGATGTCGAGACTCCCGATGGTAAAGCTTGGGATATCGAGTGTGATGCAAAAACTAGCAAAATCACAGAAGTAGAAGAGGAAGTAAAAGCAGATGATGCTAGATTTAAAGCCTTAGCTAAAGTGTCAGAAGCAGACGCTAAAGCGACTGCATTGGCTGCTCATCCTGGTTCAGTAGTAGAAGTTGAATATGAGTTAGAGCCAGACGGCAAAGGCTCATATGAGTTTGATATTCTAGAAGCAGACGGCGAAGAAATAAAGGTCGAAGTGGATGCAACTACAGGTAAGATTGTAGAAGTCAGCTACGAGAACTATCAGATTGGCCAAGAGTAATTACTGCCAACCTAGCAGAGTGATGTAAGTAGAATAAAAAGGCGCATTTTGCGCCTTTTTATTTCCCGGATATATCTTAGAAATACGTATGGCTTTGCTCTGCATCAGCCATGTTAAAATGTGGCATGACAAATTTTCATGCCATCATTCCTGCCGCTGGAAATGGCGCTCGCATGGGCGCGGAAATTCCCAAACAATATCTTAAACTGAATGGGTTGCCCTTAATTCAGCATAGCATTCAGACTTTTGAGCAATCTGCAAACATACATTCTGTGCATGTGGTGTTAAGTGAAGATGACGCACATTGGCATGACGCTGGTATTGTGTGTGGTGAAAAAACTTATGTTCACACCTGTGGTGGTGCCACGCGTGCAGCAACGGTATTGAATGGCTTGCTGGCCTTGCAGTCAGTTGCAGAGCCTGAAGACTGGGTGCTAGTGCACGATGCAGCAAGGCCTGGTTTAAATCAGTTTTTGCTTAATACGCTCATTGCACAATTACGAGATGATGCCGTGGGAGGCTTGCTTGCTATGCCGTTAGCAGATACGCTGAAACAAGCCGATGCGAAGCGCCATGTCAAAAAAACTATCCCTCGAGAGCAACTTTGGCAAGCACAAACGCCTCAAATGTTTAGATTGGGTGTGCTAATTGAAGCGCTTACTCAATTTGATGGACAACCTACCGATGAAGCACAGGCTATTGAAGCACTTGGCTTACAGCCCACTTTAGTGGCCGGTGCGCTCAGAAATCTAAAAATAACGTATCCCCAAGATCTTGCAGTAGTTGGCGCGCTATTGCATTTAACGGAGTAAAAAGGCCGTATGAAGATTCCTTTTAGAGTAGGTCACGGATTTGACGTGCATGCCTTAGTGACAGGGCGTCCATGTGTCATTGGCGGCGTGAATATTCCTTATGAGCGTGGCTTGGATGGGCATTCTGATGCTGATGTGTTATTGCATGCCATTTGTGATGCGCTGTTAGGCGCGGCTGCATTAGGTGATATTGGTAAACATTTTCCACCTAGCGATATGCGTTATAAAGGCATCGACTCACGTAATCTATTACGACATGTGGTGGCTTTATTGCATGGCCATGGTTTTGTGGTTGGCAATATTGATGCAACGGTCATTTGTGAAGCGCCAAGACTCAGTCAGCATACGGCACAAATGCAACAGCATATTGCAGAAGACTGCGCGATTGTTGTCGGACAAGTCAATGTTAAAGCCACCACCACAGAGAAGCTCGGTTTTACTGGCCGAGGTGAAGGCATTGCCGCCGAGGCGGTATGTTTGATTATGTCGCAATAGCCCCACCATATTCAATCCAGTCACAATTAGTCAACATTAAGTAGAGTGAGCATGTTCCGTTGGTTTGAAAATCTTGTTAACCCGTTTCCAGAGCAGGTGATTAGCACACCGCCCAAGCAGTTTTGGGCGTTTGTGTGGTCTTGCACGGAGGGTATGCGCCCATTTATTTTGGGGATGACCTTGCTCACCGCCATCATAGGTGCGTTTGAGGCGCTTCTATTTGCCATGATGGGCAAAGTGGTGGACACGCTAAGCCATATCGCCCCGAATGTATTATGGCAACAGCACTTGCATGATTTGCTGCTATTGGCTGGTATTTTATTGTTCAGTACCGTGGTGATTTGGATCCAAACCTTGCTTAAACACCAAACATTGGCTGGTAATTTTCCGATGCGTTTACGTTGGAGTTTCCATCGTTTGATGCTGGGGCAAAGCATGAGTTTTTATCAGGATGAGTTTGCTGGGCGTGTCTCTGCCAAAGTCATGCAGACTGCGCTCGCAGTGCGCGATGTATGGTTTATCGTCTCCGATATCATGGTGTATGTGGTGATTTATTTTGTGACCATTGTGACCGTAGTGGGTGGGTTCAGCTTGGTCATCGTGTGGCCATTCTTGATTTGGCTGGCATTGTATATTGGTGCGCTGACTTACTTTATCCCACGTCTTGCTAAAGTTTCGCAGCGACAGGCTGATGCAAGGGCGCTCATGACTGGACGTATTACGGATGCTTATACCAATATCAGCACCGTTAAATTGTTTTCGCACGCTGGGCGCGAAGCCAATTATGCAAAGTCTGCCATGCATGAGTTTTTAGGTACGGTAAAAAAACAGATGCAAATGGTCAGCAGTGTCGAAACCATTAATCACTTCCTCAATATGCTGTTGATTATTGGCTGTGGCGGCATGGCCTTGTGGCTATGGACACAAGGCAAAGTAGGGATGGGCGCTGTGGCTGCCATTACCGCCATGTGTTTGCGCCTAAACGGCATCTCCCATTGGGTGATGTGGGAGATGACTTCGCTATATGAGCAAGTAGGTACGGTGCAAGATGGCATCAATACGTTATCTGCCATGCATAAAGTGCAAGATGTGCCTGACGCAAAATCAATAGAAGTGAAACGTGGCGAGATTTTGTTTGACCGTGTGCAATTTGGTTATGAAGGCCAGCCGGCGTTGCTGCAAGACTTTCAGCTTCACATTCAAGCAGGTGAGCGCGTAGGGTTGGTCGGGCGCTCTGGCGCGGGAAAATCAACTTTGGTCAATTTACTGCTGCGTTTTTATGATATTCAGGGCGGTCAAATTTTAATTGACGGGCAGAATATTCAGCAAGTCACACAAAATAGTTTACGTGCGCATGTAGGTATGGTCACACAAGATACCTCGTTATTACATCGCTCCGTGCGCGACAATATTTTGTATGGTCGTCCAGACGCCACCGAGCAGGACATGATTGAAGCGGCTAAACGTGCCGAAGCGCATGACTTCATTCTGACATTACGAGATGCCAAAGGGCGTACCGGTTATGATGCGCATGTGGGAGAGCGAGGTGTGAAGCTGTCTGGAGGCCAACGTCAGCGTATTGCCATTGCCCGCGTCATGCTCAAAGATGCGCCAATATTGCTGTTAGACGAAGCTACCAGTGCATTGGATTCTGAAGTGGAACTGGCTATCCAAAGCCATTTGGATCAGTTAATGGAACGTAAAACCGTGGTGGCCATTGCACACCGCTTATCTACTATTGCTGCTATGGACAGGCTGATTGTGTTGGATGCTGGCGAAATAGTAGAGCAGGGCACACACCAAGAGTTGCTGTCACATAATGGTGTGTACGCCAAGTTATGGGCACACCAAAGCGGAGGTTTCTTACTGGATTAGTGACGAGCTAGTGGCAGATAAATCCCCTTAGCGGTCATTCCATATTCAGGCTTACTTGGCGTTGTGTCCCTAAGACCCCTCTTGAAGAGAATCTTAAGACCTGCGTTCAATTGATAAATGTTGTGTATGTTTACGGCGTGCAGCAAACCCAACAACGCCCAAACCAGCTAGAATTATTGCGTAAGTCTCTGGCTCTGGTAATGCTGCTATCGGAGTGCCTTCCAAAATTAGTCCCGCGGCATATTCATAACCTACATTACTCCATGTTTCACCGTAACTCGAAGAAAATGCAGATTCAATTGGGTATGGTGCAGTAATGACTAATCCTCCAGAAAAAAACTGACCTTTTCTGACCTCAAACGACACCCAATAACTGCCAGCATCAACTAACCAATCTAGGTTGCCAGGGCCATACCAGCCATTACCTCCTACTGAAAAAATGTTGTTGTAAAGTTCTTGCCCGGGAAGGTTGTCTACATTGTTGTAAAGAGCTACCGTAATATCTCTTGGGTCTGCGTAATATAAGAAATAGCCTTGGACTTCGGTTATGTTAGTTGTCTGTGATAAGTTCACTTTTAATGCGACTGAGTTATTACAATGAAGACCATAGTTATCATCTCTACAAATTGGTGCGAACGTAGAGCCAGATGGCGCACCAGTATCGATCAAAACCGCGCCTTGTGCTAACGAGCAAAAAAGGAGGGCGGGTAATAAAAAGACAAGAAATTTTCCCATTAAAAGCAGCCTTATCATGATTTTCGTTAACCGAGTGTAGTAGGACTATTCTATAAAAGACTTAAGCCGAAAGTACTGCCCTTGTAATATTTACTTAATAAACATGGCAACATTTTCTTAGTTCAAATCTAAGGATAGGCAATAATTATTGAATTCCCTTAGCCGAACTTCAAAACCAATTCATCAATCATTAAAACGATTACATCTGTTTGTTTCTTAGTCTAACCGCAAACCCCAACAAGCCTATCCCGCACAATAGCATCGCATACGTGTCTGGTTCCGGGACTGCTGCAACCCCTTGTAAGGAAAAGGCCAATGTACCGGGGTAATAATCAAACCACTCACTTAGATTAAATTCGTGTGAATAGACGGTATTTCCTATGTTAGAGGAGTAACCCCATAATGCATTGTCATAGACCCATTGATTAGATTCATAGGTTTCACTTAAATGCATTCCAAGCCAGTAAATTGAGCCAGCATTTACTGGAATTTGCGACTCAAAATCGAATGCTAGACTTTTGACTGTACCCCAATAGTAAAAACTCAAATCAGTATCTGTGAGATTGATGTTTTTTCCATAACCACGAGTTATTACCTGTCCAGGTTTACCCCCATCGTCACTGTATAGATAGTATTCTGCAATCCCATCCCATGATGAAAAGTTTCCCTTACCCATGACCTGGAGCGTAGCCCCGGTAAGATCGAAATTTGAAGGCAACGAAAAGTCATCAGCCATTAATCGATAAGTTGCGTAATTTGCGATACCTTCATTCGTCATAGGTCCAGTGTCGAAAATTGTATCGGCATGCGATAAATTCGACATGAAAGCAACAGTAGAGGCTAGCATCACTAAAAGCAGATTTTTCATAACTTCTCACTCATTTCTAGTTGTTTTAATCGGATATTTTTTTAATATGGTTGTGTAATCTATAAATTATTTAAGCTTTTTGCGGAGTGATAAACTTGAAAATAAACCTATTCCAATCAGCATCATTAAGGAGCTATCTGGTTCTGGGACAGGGGCAGGCGTAGTGTAATTACTTACAAGCAACCAAGACCTTGTTTCTTGTGAACCGTATTGAGCAAACCTGTTAAAGTAAAATGGGTCATAAGTACCAAAGATTTCACTAAAATAAACTTGGTCAAGATGAGGATGTAAATACAAAATACCAACCATCTTTTCAGCTGGATCTGAAAAGAAAATAAAACTGTCAAAACTGCCGTTATAGTTAAATCCTAGAACCCCATCATCAAAAGCATTTTTTGTATCAGCAGTAAACGAGTCAATATTTGACGCAAGATTGTTCTTAAACTCAACTTTAGAGATAGCGTTTGCAAATTCATAAGCCTCATCAATTGTTGCTAAATGGAAATCAGACCACTTTCCTCTAGTTGATATCGCATCAAGAGTTTGTTGATAGGTGTAGTTTTTAAGTAAACCAAGTTGTAAGTAACTCTTACCACTCTCTGCATTCTCGATGAAGGGGCTACTTCCATCCCAGCTTAAGCTGCCAATTGAGCCCCCGGGACTCGGGGCTATTGGAGTGCTTGGAAACGTAATTACAGGCATACCTCCACCACCAACAGCAGCGAATGCACTTGCTGATAATATTAACGACATCATGAATAGAACTATTGATTTAGACATTGAATGTTCCTCAACACGTTTATAGTTTTTATTAAAACATTCAAACATTTAATGTTATTTTGATGACAAGCTACCAAATGAAAGTAGGCTGAATGGACTAGAACAGTGGCATTTAGTTAACTATTCAATCATCTGAAAATGCAGATGGGGATTGTTAATTTATTTTTGGTAACTCTTGAGCTGATTAGAGGTACTTGGCATCCCCATAGCAGACACTTGCAAATCAAAATTTTCACATAAATCAATTTCGTCTAGAATACATTGTAAAGATGGTTCTACTTCTACATACTTGGATTACTACAAATTGAACTAATTTGCCTTAGTTAGTTTTTGGAGAAAAAAATGCAAAAATGGGAATATAAAGTTTTAATTCGCACATACAACTCTAGAACAAAAAAATTTGACTGGGGCGATAATTCACTCAAAGGCAAAAGTGGTCCAGAGGTCCTTAACGACCTTGGGCAACAAGGCTGGGAGTTAATATCAACTCCTGTTTATCGTGAGTCAATCGAAGAAGAAAATGTTCAATACATGTTTAAACGGCCATGCTAGAAATTATGCCTAATTTATTAGTCTTTGTTGTGTTAATTTAATCGTTGAAAATCCCATTTGTTAGTAACAATAAATATCCCCAAAACTGCCTTTTCAAAATTAATATTTTCTGGACAAACCAACTTCGTCTAAAATCATTTTGCGGTTATTAACTGACTATTTAATTTCTGCTAGCTTACACAGAGAAACGCCACTTGGAGAGTAAGATGCCACCAACGAAACGAATTCAGTTCACTGTAAATATCAAAGCTCCTGTGAGCGTGGTTTGGCAACACGTCACTAATCCTGAAAGTTACAGACAGTGGACATCGCCATTCGCCGAAGGCTCACATTTTAAGGGCGCTTGGGAGTCAGGGGCAAAGATTTTCTTCTTGGGCCCAAATGGCGACGGAATGGTTTCCGAGATTGCCGAGAGTCGCGTAAATGAATTCATCTCAATTCGTCACCTTGGATTCATTGCAAACGGAGTTGAAGACACCGTAAGCGAAGCAGTCCGAGCTTGGGCACCGGCATATGAGAACTATACGTTCTTATCCACAAAGGAAGGTACAAGCATGATTGTCGATCAAGACGTCAGCGCAGAGTGGGAAGAGTACATTTCTCAGGCGTGGCCTAAGGCGCTTGATATACTCAAAAAGCTCGGTGAATCCTAACTTTCAAAATATCCCCTAAGCAGACATTTAAATAGCTTGCAGTTGAATATGTTGGGATTCACGTTTGGTTTCATATTCATTCCGCCAAAGCAAAAAATCATCGGAAGACAATGGTTTTGAGAATTTATACCCCTGCATAAAATCGCAGCCACAGTCACCCACAGTGTTCATTTCATCTGCAGTCTCGACCCCTTCAGCAACTAGTTCAAGAGACATTGTTTTGGCCAAATTTGAGATTGTTCGAACAATCTCCATGTTGGTTGTCTCGCTCTCAATGCCTCTCACAAACGACTGGTCTATTTTTAGTCGGTCTATTGGGAAACGTTTTAGATAGCTGAGGTTTGAGTAGCCAGTTCCAAAATCATCAATAGCCAACAACACACCTAAATCATGAAGTTCGTTTAACACTTTGACTACATTATCAATGTTATGCATGAACATGCCTTCTGTAAGCTCTAGCTCTAAGTGAGAAGGTTCCATACCGGTCTCGGCTAACACCGAGCGAATATCTTCGCAAAAGCTGGTTTGGTAAAACTGTAAAGGCGAGATATTGACTGAGATGCGTAGGGGGTTGTTTCCAGCCCAAATCCATCGTTGATGTTGCTGGCAAGCTTCCTTTACCACCCACTTACCAATAGCAATAATCAAACCGGTTTTTTCTGCAATCTCAATAAAATGTATTGGTGTTAGCAAGCCACGCTCAGGATGATTCCAGCGGATGAGTGCTTCCATTCCAATTATGCTGCCGTTGTCGACCGATACTTGTGGCTGATAAAATAATTGAAATTCGTTACGTTCTATGGCCAAGCGCAAATCATTTTCTAGTGTCATCTTATCCATTGAATACAGCCGCATACCTTCGACGTAATGCATATAGGCATTGCGGCCACCTCTTTTTGCCTCGTACATGGCGGCATCGGCTTTTAAAATCAATTCACTGGGTTCAGATGCGTCTTTAGGGAACATGGAAGTGCCAATGCTTGCTGTAAGAAATACGTTACGACCCATCACTTCCCAAGGTGATTTCATGCTGTCGAGTATCCGCTCGCACAAAGTTTCTAAAGCATTCTGATTCTCTATATCTTCAATAATCATAATAAACTCATCCCCTGAGAGTCGGGCAACGGTATCAATCTCTCTGGCGCAACCAGTTAGGCGATTCGCAACTGCAATCAGTATTTGATCCCCAAAGCCGTGACCCATGGAGTCATTAAAATTCTTGAAGTTATCCAGATCAATAAAAAGAAGGCCAACCGAGGACTTTTTTCTGAGTGCATCGCCCAATGCTCTAGTGAGTCTATCCATGAACAGCAGTCTGTTTGGCAGATTGGTCAGTTGATCATAATGGGCAAGATAAAACAGACCTTCCTGTTTACGTTGCATAATTTCGTTAAGCAAATCATGACCATTGGCAAGGCCAACATATAGCCCGTTTTGAGTGATAATGAATCCAATCACCATGTGTTGCATGCCAGCATCTATGATGATTTTAGATACATCATCAATGGTGGTACCCATATCTACCACAATAGGATTTTCAACCATAAACTCAGAGATCTTACGTTTCGCATATAGCTCTCGGGTGTAGGGTTTAATAAAGGTCTCAACAAACAGATGTCGGTCTACGATTCCTACTGGAGTACCTGCTGAATTCACTACCGGTATGGCAAATAAATTTGGATTTTCTTGAAAAATTTCCAGCACTGATAAGCAGGCATCATTTTCGTGAGAGGGTTGTACATGCCTCATCAAGAGCTTCACAGTGGGGCTTTGATTCATGTTAGATATTTGTGCGGTTGGCAAGGTCATAGACAGTCGTTATTGAAAATAAAATAATCACATTGATTTGGTATTAACTTCTCGTTAACGACAAACTCAGAAGATCACTTTAGGATACTTATATGAAGTTTATGTGACAGCTGTAATCACATTTGACTAAATTGATAAGTATCTTTTCAATTCATTCAACATGCGGCTGCGGAACGCATGTTGATAAGTGAAATACTACATTCAATATATGGCTTATGCCCTAACTTGGACTAATACTACTAGAGGCTAATCTATACGTTTATAACCTACCGATATGCGCATTAACTTCTGTTTCAACCTTCCAAAAAATAAGACGAAATATTAAATTTTTGTGACAAACGCATTATTGCTAAATACCCAACTGATTTAACCGATAAACACCTATCACTTCGATTAATGAAGTCTTTAGGCATCGCATTAAACTTATGCTCAGTAGCTTCTCAAGCCAATTGATGTATTGGCTAGCAATTGATGTGTGCGCCAACCCTGAAAGTTTTCAGAGTTTTTTTACAAAGGTTATTTCATGTTTTCTTATTTTATGAATTTAAGTGTTCGATCAAGATTGAGCATCAGTTATTTAATTGTGATTGGTCTGACAATCGTCATTTCTATACTCTCATATCAAGGGTTTAAAAATGTGCAATCTACATGGACTGATTTTGAACAGGTGACATTACAAAAACGTAATTACATTGAAGACGCATCCAATGCACTTGGTGGCGGTATCCACTATTTTAAAAACTACATCCTTCGTGGTGGCGATTATAAAGTGAAGTTTAATCAACACATGGATGCCATTGTTGATGCTGCAAATAAGTACAAATCCACTGGCAATATCACCAAAGAAGAATTGATTGAAATCAACAATATTTTGGATGGTGTAAAAGTATACAAACAGTCTATGGAGTCTGCCGTTCAGCTTAAAGAGAACAAAAAATCAATTGCTGAAATTGATGCTTCAATCAAAGGGGCAGATAAGCCATTGAATGAGGCGCTTAAAAAGTTGATGAAACTCAACAATGAAAGCACGCATTTATCATCGCTAGCGTTGACTGATATTGTTAAAAAGACCGTTTTGGAAATTGAAATTTTTGCAGTGATTGCAGTGCTACTAGGCATAGCAACAGCTGTATTAATCACTTATTCGATTACTGAACCACTAAGAAAAGCATTAAAAATATCGCAAAATATTTCAAAAGGTAATTTAGAAACAACGAATGATCACTTTTACGATGATGAAACAGGAAAGCTGCTAAAAGAAATGCAGCACATGAGCATTGTCATTAAGACGATTGTAAATGAGTTAAATCAGATGTCTCAAAAACATGATGAGGGCGATATTGACCATACATTAAAATCAGAACAGTTTGAGGGTGCATACAACACATTGGTCATTGGTATTAACAAGATGGTCAGCGGCCATATTGAGATGAACAATAAGGCGATGGCTGTGGTAAAAGCGTTTGGACAGGGTAACTTTAATGCACCGCTTGACGCCTTTCCAGGTAAAAAAGTATTTATTAATCACACCATAGAAGAGGTCAGAGCCCATTTAAAAAGTTTGATGTCAGACGTCAACTTATTATCAGAGGCCGCGATTGCTGGCAATCTATCTGTGCGTGCAGATAACGCAAAACATCAAGGCGATTTCCGCAACATTGTAGAAGGCTTTAACTCAACTTTAGATGCTGTTGTTGGTCCTCTTGGGGTAGCTGCTGAATACATTAAACATATCGCGGCTGGCAATATTCCAGAGCCAATCAATGACAAATTTAGTGGTGACTTTGATATTCTTAAGCAAAATATCAATGCATGTGTCCGCGCATTAAAAGCGTTGGTAGACGATGCACAAATGCTTTCTGGTGCGGCTTCCAATGGAGAACTGTCGGTGAGGGCGGACGATTCAAAACATTGGGGCGATTACAAAAAAATTGTGATGGGTGTAAATAACACCTTAGATGCTGTGATTAAGCCGCTGAATATTGCTGCCGATTGTATGGATAGCATTGCAAGCGGCAATATACCATCCCCAATCACTGAGCAGTATCAAGGTGATTTTATTAAGATTAAGGACAATCTGAACACCTGCATTCATGCGATTAACTTCCTAATTAAAGACACCAAGCATTTAGCCGAATCAGCAAAAGATGGAAAGATTTATGAGCGTGCAGATGTCCATATGCATCATGGTGATTTCAGAAAAATTGTAGAGGGCGTCAATCAAACTTTAGAACTGATAGCTGAACCAATTATTACCATTAAACAAGCCGCTGAAACCATTAATACTGCCGCGCAAGAAATTGCATCGGGGAATAATGCGCTATCTCAAAGAACTGAGGAACAAGCATCCTCGCTAGAGGAAACCGCGTCAAGCATGGAAGAGCTTGCTTCTACCGTGAAACAAAACGCAGAACATGCAATACAAGCCAATCAGTTGGCAGTGGCTGCTTCAAGTATTGCAGTGAAGGGTGGTGATGTCGTGGCTGAAGTGATTAACAGCATGACGGCAATCAATCACAGTGCTAAAAAAATTGAAGACATCATTTCTGTGATTGATGGCATTGCTTTCCAAACCAATATACTTGCACTCAATGCCGCGGTTGAAGCAGCAAGAGCAGGGGAGCAAGGCCGTGGATTTGCAGTAGTCGCTGGTGAAGTTCGAAACTTAGCCCAACGTTCCGCGAGTGCAGCCAAAGAAATTAAAGAGCTTATTGTTGATTCAGTCAGTAAAACAGCTGAGGGCACCAAGCAAGTTGAAACAGCTGCGAGTACCATGGATGAAATCGTGGCATCCGTGAAGCGAGTATCGGACATTATTAGTGAAATCAGCGCAGCCTCACAAGAGCAAAGCACTGGGATTGATCAAGTGAATTCTGCAGTCGCTAGCATGGATGAAACAACGCAACAAAACGCAGCTTTGGTTGAGGAAGCTGCTGCAGCGGCTGAATCACTCATGGAGCAAGCAGAACAAATGATGGAAGCCGTTAATGGGTTTAAAACTTCGGCTAATGAAGTGACTTCACCAGTATCAAAGATAGCCAAATTTAGCCCAAAAACTAAGCCTTTTAAGCAATTTAACGCTTCATCAAATAAATCAACCAGCCAAAAGACCGGTACGAATAATGAAGAATGGGAAGTATTTTGATAAAAGTGACTTAAGCAGACCTTATAAACGCAAGGTTTGTTAAGCCATGGCAATCTCAGAAAAAGTTTAGCCGCAGTAAATTATTAGCATAAAATCCGATAGTGTGAGAATAAAGCCAGCGAACAGCTGGCTTTATTGTTTTTAAATTTAACTTAATTGATTTTTGGTGCATCTACCATGGGTTGTATCGTGTTAATTGCTGAACCCATTTCGGATACTTTCCCATTAATTACTTTGGGTGATTGCACCATCGGTTGAATAACACTCACTGGATTTGTAGAGGTGGAATTCATGCCAGTTAAGGTGGCTGTGGTGTTGGTGTTGGCATGGGTCATTGAAGTGAGCCCAGAACCACCTTGGCTAAGTGCGTTGGCTGTTAAAGATAAGGTTGACAATGATGCCACAACTGATAAAGCTAAAACTAATTTTTTCATGATTAACTCCTTGAATGTATTAATAAATTTCCTACATAGATTAGTCGGAGTGCTTAGGGATTCATTACATAATTAATTAAAAAATTCTTATTTTTTTACAGATGGTCGCTATCGGTGTTGAGTGCTACGCTAATCAACATTTCTTCTTGTAACCATTCAGACAGCAATCCAGCTGCATACGGAAGCACATCCTCTTCATCCATATGCGCTGTTAAATATTCACATAATTCGCCAAATGTATGGCGTTGCATCATGTAAGCAATGGCCTCAGCCTCTAGTGCTGTCAGACTTTTGAATTGAGACACCATTTCTTTACGCCACACTAAAAACTGTGTGGGTTCTAATGCCATATCAAGATTTGCCTGATCGTTGTTTTCCAATGCCATCCATGCACGGATGACATTGGTTTGTGCTTGACCTAAATAAACCGATGGAAGCCATTGAAAAGATAAATCCCCCCATTGCTCTGGTGTAAAGGCTGATAAATCCTGAAGGGTCAGGCATGGTGTATCTAATGAATCAAAAGCAAGGCCTAAGCGCCATTCAAAATTTGCCATGTCAGCATACAACGGTTTATCAGGTGCATATGCTTGCAAAAAATCACTTAGTTGATCGCCAAGCCAGCGCATATTTCGATGTGTGGATGGATGACGAGCGATGAAGGCATCCATATGCTGATTAAAGACTTGGGCTCCCAGTAATTTTGCTAAATTGGGGAATTGACTAGAGAGCGCTTCGCGAATTCGCGACCGATAGGCATGGTGATAGATGTTTAATCGCTCAGTAATATTGCCCTTTGCAATCGGTGTAATCTCTGCTGCGATGGTAGCGTCAACCTCGCTAGCCATTAAATATTGTTGAAGCGTATTTTGTAGCTCTTGTAAACGCATCATGCTGCCAATTCTAAGGCACTGAGTTTGCGGGCGTGGTCTAACTCTGCAATCAGTTCAGCAATGGGTGGAATATGGTCATCGCGTTCAATCATGGTGGAGACAGGCCCAAATCGGCGAATCGCATGCGAATATAAATCCCAGACGCCATTTACGATGGGCGCATCGTGCGTGTCGATAATGTAATCACCATGGTCTTCATGCCCAGCTAGATGGATTTGTTGAACTCGACTTGCATCGATTGCATTCATAAATTCAAATGCATCAAAACTGTGATTGATGCTGCTGACATAAATATTGTTTACATCCAGCAACAGCAAACAGCCAGACCGCTTTGCAATCTGATTAATAAACTCCCATTCCGTCATCTCAGAATTTTTAAAGCTAACATAACTCGAGACGTTTTCAATCAATATCGGTCTGCCCAAAAAGTCTTGTACTTGCGAAATTCTGTCAACGACATGGTGAATCGTTTCTTCTGTGTACGATAACGGTAGTAGGTCATGCAGATTAACGCCATGCACGCCGGTCCAGCATAAGTGGTCTGAAATCCAAGCTGGTTCAATTCTTTCTGATAGTTGCTTAAGTTCAGACAGATAGTTTTTGTCCAAAGGGCTAGCAGAACCAATTGATAAAGAAACGCCATGCATCACCATGGGATAATCCGCTCTGATTTTATCTAAGTAGTAGAGAGGCTTACCGCCAGGAATCATGTAATTCTCTGAAATGATTTCAAACCAATCTACGTTAGGGCGGCTGTCCAGAATTTCTTGATAATGCTCAGTACGCAGGCCTAATCCAAACCCTAAGTTTGGTAAATGATGAGCTGTTTTTTGATGAATAGGTTTCATTGTTGGTTATCAATCGATGCTGGTTTTATCACTCAGCACCGATTGTTCTAGTTCATGGTTGATTATGACTCTACGTGACCACCAGCGGCATCACATTCAGCAGAAGACATGACTTTCATCCCATGTCCTTTGCATTCGCTTTGCCCTTTGCAGCTATTACCTGCGGTTTTACATGACGATGTGCCTTTGCAAGAGTTGTTGAGTGTTTTACATGCGTTTTGACCTTTGCATGCATTGCCCGCAGTTTTACAATCACTGGTACCTTTGCATGCGTTCACACCAACGCAATGTACAGAAGCTGCGTTAGCTGTGTTGGTACCACCATTACTTGCACAACCCGATAAAATCAGTGCTGCTGCACCTGCCGCAATCAATGCGCCTGAACGCAATTTAGAACTTTGACCTGCCATGTTAATCTCCTCAAAAAAAGTCTGTAATGCGTACAACGCAAAGTTATACGTAAGCTTTTGTCGGAGGAGGGTTCATGTCCTTACAATTTGTTGAGGCAATTATTCAATGTCGTGAAAATTTCATCTTAAAAAGTCTCATTACAAGTGTAAGTAAATTAAGTAACAAAGCGACTAAACAACATCTTTAACTTTTTTTGGAAAATGATATGAAATACTTTTTTACACTCATCACAGTTGTTATTTCAATGTTTTTCAGTGTGGTTAGCTTCGCTGAATCTTCACCATTTAATGATGCCAAATTTGAAGCGGACCTTAAATCTGGCAAACCAATCGTGGTTGCTGTGCATGCTCCTTGGTGCTCAACATGTCGTGCGCAAGCGCCAGTACTTAAGGAAGAATTATCAAAAAAAGAGTTTCAAAATATCACTGCTTTATATGTGGACTTTGATAGCCAAAAAGAAGTATTGAAAAAACTTGGGGTAAGAAGACAGAGCACTTTGATTGTGTTTAAAGACGGAAAAGAAGTGGGCAGAAGCCTAGGTGATACCACGGCTTTCGGCATTGAATCTTTACTTCAAAAAGCACTCTAGGCCAAAGAGATGCTAATTGATATCACCACCTACGGACTCAGTTTTATTGCCGGGGTTTTATCGATACTCTCCCCATGTGTTTTGCCGTTAGTGCCCATCATCGTAGGCACTGCGCTCAATACACATCGTTTTGGTCCATACGCTCTGGCACTAGGGCTGGCCATTTCGTTTACAATGATAGGTGTTTTTCTGGCCACACTGGGTGATGCACTGGGCATTAATCAAGAACTATTTCGACAAATTGCAGCTTGGTTATTGATGCTATTTGGAGTGGTGCTTTTGTCAATTAGGTTGCAGGCTGGTTTTGCAAATATTACTTCTGGGCTAGGCGGCTCTGGACAGCAACTTTTAGACAAGTTATCAACCGACTCCTTGCTTGGGCAATTTGGATTAGGCTTAGTACTGGGGATTATTTGGAGCCCATGTGTTGGGCCCATCTTAGGTGCAACGGTAACACTAGCCAGCCAAGGACAACAACTAGGTCAAGTGGTCATTGTCATGGCTATTTTTGGTCTAGGCGCTGGCTTGCCATTGATACTATTGGGCATGTTATCTCGACAAGTCATGATGAATATCCGTGGTAAGTTGTTTGCCGCAGGTAAACTAGGTAAACAAGTCTTAGGGGGTGTGATGCTGCTAATTGGAATAATGATTCTGACAGGCTTAGACAAACAGCTAGAGTCATTTTTAGTCGCAATATCTCCAGATTGGCTTATTACTCTGTCTACACGCTTCTAAATGCTGCATTTAATAGCTAACCTTACTTTTCGATTATTGTTATGTGTTGTTATTGCATATCTAGCATGGCGACAAGCGGAAGTGATTGGCTTGGTATTCTCATCGCTTATTTTTGGGCTAGCACTTTCAAGCCCAATTTTAGAGTTAGTCTCCCATCTTAAACACGCCATAAAACACGGGGTCTTTTCAAATATCAATGGAAGACACTATGTATTTCAAAATATATCTATCGATATTATTGAAGATGACAATTACGCATGCTGGCTCAACCTAAAAGATGTTAGGAAGGTCATTGAGGGCTTCCCCAGAGATTCAGTGATAAATAAGATGTATCCAGACGATTTCATAATCGACAACAAATCTGGAGAATCAAGGTTACGTGCGAATGCGCTGGTAAATTATCTACAAGATTCCAGCAATGTTACCGCAATGAAATTCAAGCTATGGATAGAGCGTGAAGTAATATTTCCGAGAAACACAGCTCATGCTTGGCACAAAAGGAGCTAATAATTAAATTGTTAAAGCGCGTAATCTAAAATATTTATCAAGGTATACCAATCTGTATAGTTCGGGAGTATACTAATCTGTATATATCTGAAAGGATATATTCATTTTAATCACTCTTGGAGCACAATATGAAACATAGACTATTAATTTCCGCATTGCTATTGAGCGCTACTTTTAATGCATTTGCGGATAATGCAAAAATACTGACAGTGAATGAAGAAGTGGTGATTAATGCACCTGCGGATAAGGTGTGGGAAAAAGTAAGTCAATTTAACGATCTTGGCGCATGGCACCCTGCAGTAAAAAAGACTGAAATTATTAGGGGTGAAAACAATAAGGTTGGAGCAGAGCGTTTATTAACCCTTCAAGACGACGGCACCATCAAAGAAAAACTATTAAGTTATAACGCTAAAGCGAAATCATTCAAATATTCAATTATTGAAGGCGTTCTGCCAGTTTCAAATTACGTTTCGTCTGTAACAGTGAAAGCAACTGGTGAAAATACTTCATCAGTGATTTGGAAGGGTGATTTCAAACGCAAAGATTTGTCTGCTAACCCAGCAGAGGGCAAAGATGACGGGACTGCTGTTAAGGTCATTACCAGCGTGTATCAAGGTGGTTTGGAAAACTTAAAGAAAATTACTGAGTAATTTGATAGAGTCAAAGAAGGTGCTCAGCCGCCTTCTTTGAATTTTCTAAGCCAATTCAGCAATATGCTAGTCAGTATCTTGTGACTTCTCAATTTCATCCTCTTAGAGTCCTGTTGGTAGTCGCACTAGTTTGTTAAATAAGCAAAAAAAGCATTTAGCACTCACGGCAGAAACATTGTGTGGAGTGGTCATTCACAATACCTACTGCCTGCATCCAAGCGTAAACAATGGTTGGCCCAACAAATTTAAAGCCTCGGCGTTTCAACGCTTTAGAAATTTCTACAGATAGCGGTGTGAATACAGGCACGTGTTGACCATCGCCTTTTAATACTTTGTTTTGCGTGAATGACCAGCAAAAATCACTAAAGCTTTCACCTTGTGCCATCATTTCACAATAAATTCTAGCACCAGAGATGGTGGCTTCAATTTTTGCTCTTGATCTAATGATGCCCTCATCATCCATCAAACGTTGAATGTCCTCTTCATTAAACTGGGCGACGCTTACAGGGTCGAAACCAGCGAATACTTTACGAAACTGCTCACGTTTACGTAGCACAGTGATCCAAGATAGGCCTGCTTGAAATCCTTCTAACATCAGCATTTCCCAAAGCATACGAGCGTCATGCTGAGGCTTGCCCCATTCTTTATCATGGTAGTGCTGCATCAATAAATTGTTTTGTGCCCATGCACAACGCTGTATGGCGATGTTTGTCATTTCATTACCCGTTTATCTGAGGATTAAAATAGTTTAGGTTAGCTACTTGAAATTAATAGCCTTAATTTCGAACTCTTGAATTAATTCGCCACCATTTTACTAATCTCTTCTCAACTTGTATTAGTTAAATCTTCGTAGCCTTTACTCAGACCGTCACTCAAGCATCTCAGCAATCTAGAGCAAGATTTATGTATCACACGGCATCGACGTTGTGGGGGATAATAGTGCCCTCAGCATTTTTTGCAGCACACTTGGAATAAGCTCCCATGGAAATTAAGGTCAACTTTCTCGATAAACTACGTCTGGAAGCCAAGTTCGATGACTTCACGGTAATTGCCGACCAGCCTATCCGCTATAAAGGCGATGGCTCGGCGCCTGGGCCATTCGATTACTTTTTGGCTTCATCGGCCTTGTGTGCGGCTTATTTTGTGAAGCTGTATTGCAGCACGCGCAATATCCCTACTGAAAATATCCGGCTGTCGCACAACAATATTGTGGACCCAGAAAACCGCTACAAGCAGATTTTCAAAATCCAAATCGAGTTACCTAACGATATCTCTGAAAAAGACCGCATTGGCATTTTGCGTTCGATTGATCGCTGTACCGTGAAAAAAGTAGTACAAGAAGGGCCTGACTTTATCATTGAAGAAGTGGCTAACCTAGATGCCGATGCGCAGGCCCTGCTGACCGTAAATACCGCGGCAGAATCACAGACCTATATCACCGGCAAAGACTTACCGCTAGAGCAAACCATCGCTAATATGACCAGCGTGCTGGCTGGGCTGGGCATCAAGATCGAAATCGCTTCATGGCGCAATATTGTGCCTAACGTGTGGTCGTTGCATATCCGCGATGCACATTCACCGATGTGCTTTACGAACGGCAAAGGATCAACCAAGGAAAGCGCGCTGGCGTCAGCATTAGGCGAGTATATCGAGCGGCTGAGTAACAACCATTTTTACGCGGGTTCGTACTGGGGTGAGGAAATTGCCAATGCCAAGTTTGTGCATTATCCGAACGAGCGCTGGTTCAAACCAGGCCGTAAAGATGCGCTGCCGAAAGAGATTCTGGACGATTACTGCCTGGAGATTTACAACCCCGATGGCGAGCTACGGGGTTCACACTTGATAGACACTAATTCCGGCAATGCTGAACGCGGTATTTGTTCGCTACCGTTTGTGCGGCAGTCAGATGGCGAGGTAGTGTACTTTCCGACTAACTTGGTGGAAAACCTATTTGTCAGCAATGGCATGAGCGCGGGCAATACGCTGGTGGAAGCGCAGGTGCAGTGTTTATCTGAGATTTTTGAGCGTGCAGTGAAGCGCGAAATCATTGAAGGCGAAATTGCGCTGCCGGATGTGCCGCAGGAAGTGCTGGCGAAATATCCTGGCGTGGTGGCTGGCATCAAAGGGCTGGAAGAGCAGGGGTTTCCTGTGTTGGTGAAAGATGCATCGCTGGGCGGGCAGTACCCGGTGATGTGCGTCACCCTGATGAACCCGCGCACCGGTGGTGTGTTTGCCTCATTTGGCGCTCACCCGACACTGGAAGTCGCGCTAGAACGCAGCCTGACCGAATTGCTTCAAGGCCGCAGTTTTGAAGGTTTGAACGATTTGCCGCAACCGACCTTTGCCAGCGAAGCGGTGACCGAGCCGAATAACTTTGTGGAACACTTTATTGATTCCAGCGGTGTGGTGTCGTGGCGCTTTTTCAGTGCTAAAGCCGATTATGAGTTTGTTGAATGGGATTTCTCCGGCCAAGGCGACAACGCCAACGCCGAGGAGGCAGCAACGATGTTTGGGATGTTGGCCGATATGGGCAAAGAAGCTTATGTGGCCGTGTATGACCAACTTGGGGCAACAGCCTGCCGAATCCTAGTACCGGGATATTCTGAGATTTATCCGGTAGAAGACCTA
Source organism: Betaproteobacteria bacterium Ga0077540 (assembly GCA_001464125.1). Classification (GTDB taxonomy): domain Bacteria; phylum Pseudomonadota; class Gammaproteobacteria; order Burkholderiales; family Methylophilaceae; genus Methylophilus. The sequence goes on from LNEP01000001.1 coordinate 201,095, forward strand.
GTATGGGATAACACCAATAAAGCATTATTATTCCGCGAAGATATCCTCAACCTGCATCAACTGGATGAAGCCAGCCTAGAAGCACTGCTGGAACGTTTGGACAACAATGAGCTGGATGATTATGGCGATATAGGTACCTTGATTGGCATTCAGTTTGACGAGAACACGGCTTGGGGCCAGCTTACGGTGCTGGAATTAAAGCTACTGATTCATCTGGCTTTACAGCAGTTTGAAGAAACACAGGATCTAGTTGGTGCCTTCTTGCAGTACAACGACAATACGTTAGAGCGCAGCTTGTTTTACCAAGCCTTGAATGTAGTACTTGAGGTGAAGCTGGATGATGATCTGGAGTTAGCCGACTACGATGTTAACTTCCGACGTATGTTTGGTAATGATAGGATGGATGCCGTGATGGGCTCTGTTGAGGGTAGCGTGCGCTTCTTTGGTTTGACACCCACTAGCATGAAACTTGAAGGGCTGGACAGGCACCACCGTCTGATTGACAGCTATAGAAAGATACATGCGGTTAGAGATAAGACCTGCTAAGTCGGTTTTATTGCATTTATGCAGGCGAGAAACCAAACGGCTGCTTTATCCTGTGAGTTCAATCGGTCACTTCAATATGTCAACTGATATTTGAACAACTATTATTTAATTGTTTCGTAATCACCCGAACCGCCCAAAACTAGAACAGAGCGTTCAGCGCTAGCCACCCAAGCCAGAACAAATCTATTAAGTTCCATTAGAGCAAACGTATGAGGTATCAACAGTCACTGCAGAAGCATCTCATCAAAAGCCGCAAACAATTAATACTCCAACGCAACAACATGTGCTGAATGAAGAGGCGATGAGAGCGATTAAGAAAGCCATAGAGCAGGTGGACTTACATGCCAATTTAGAGCGTAAGACTTTTACGGTGACTGTGCCTGTGGGGGTTTAAGTGTGAGTAGTAAGTTAAATAACCGGTTGACACAACTTGTATTAACTTGCAAAGTAAAGCCCCGTAGTCATTCAACAACTAACTAGAAGGAGCATAAATGAATAAAACAGAATTGATTGCTGAAATTGCAACCCAAGCAGGTATTACTAAAGCAGAGGCAGGGCGAGTGATTGATGCCACTACAGCCGCAATTACAGACTCACTGAAAAAAGGTGATGCCGTTACTTTAATTGGCTTTGGTACTTTTAAAGTAAGCAAACGCGCTGCGCGTACAGGCCGTAATCCACGCACAGGTGCAGAACTTAAAGTGGCTGCACGCAATGCACCTGCGTTTACAGCAGGTAAAGCACTTAAAGACGCAGTGAATTAACCTTTAAAATCGCTTCAAAATCGGGTTGCTAATTACACGTTAGTGACCCTATCTCTCTTCACAGGCTCCGATGGACTAAAATAATTGTACTTAAATGTACATGAGTCGAATGTCCGCTCTGTGTGGATTGTCGAGTGTTTGCATGACGAAGTATATAGAGCCCTCAAAAGGGGAAATTGCTAGGCTAAAAATTTTCAACAACTCAAATTAAACTCTCAATCAAACTGACGAGATGCATTATTCTTACAATGAAGGTGCTTGTTCTTTAGGTGTAATTAAACTTGTGAGTACACCTGATGGTGTAAAAGCTGAGCCAGAAAAAACTTTAAGGCAAAGAGAAGTTGTTGTTGGGATCACTAATTCAGGCTCCGTTTGCAAGTGATCTACCTAATCACTCATTCAAACGAGACGCCTAACTGAGCCCCTTAATTGAAACGTTCTTAGGTCTACTTTTTCCCATTCTAGACGCGTAGCTTTAACGCTAGGCCTTCAACAACACAATCACTGCGCCGCTGCCACCATCGTTAGCTTTGGCTTGTGCGTAGGCAATTACTTCATCTTTTTGCATCAACCAGCTACGTAATTTATGTTTGAGCACTGGCTCACGGTTTTTAGAGCCTAAGCCTTTACCATGTACAATCCGCACGCAGCGGATATTACGCTTTTTGCAATCTGCAATAAATTCAGAGACATACATGCGTGCTTCGTCTGCAATCAGGCCATGTAAATCAATGCTTGCTTGCACAACCCAATGACCACGCCGGAGTTTGCTGAGCACCAATGGGGATTGACCATCGCGCAAGTACAGTAATTCTTCGCCACTTTCTAGTTCGTCGGCAGGGTAGTAATGATCGCTGAGTGAATCCGCCAATGCTTGGCGTTCATCTTTAAGCAATTGTCTAGGAATGGGTTTTGGTTTTTTAACCGGAGGCAATAGTCGGTTAACTTTAACCGGGCGTGCGCCTTTCACTGCTTCGTAAAACAGCGCAATATCCTCTAACAGAGGTTCTGCAGGTTTATCATCTTGCGCAGCCACTTGGGGTCGCCCTCACTTAAAGTAAAAAACGCACAAACAAGCCATATTAGCCTGCATTGTGCGTTCTTGTGCGCTATGCGTTAATATAAGTTGGTTAAATAGCGCTCAGCATCCAATGCAGCCATACAGCCGGTGCCAGCGCTGGTAACAGCCTGACGGTAAATGTGGTCTTGTACATCGCCCGCTGCAAATACACCAGGGATACTGGTAGCGGTAAAGTTACCTTGGCGACCCGTTTGTGTGACGATATAACCGTTTTCCATTTCCAACTGACCGGCAAAAATCTCAGTATTAGGTTGATGGCCAATGGCAATAAATACGCCGTTTACCGCTATTTCTTTTGTATTGCCCGTATTCACATCTTTTAGGCGCATGCCGGTCACACCGCTATCGTTGCCTAGCACTTCGTCCAAGGTGTGGAAGGTTTCTAAGACCACTTTACCTTCTTTTACGCGTTCCATCAGCTTGTCTACTAAAATCGCTTCGGCTTTAAACTTGTCACGGCGATGCACCAAAGTCACTTTGCTGGCGATATTGGAAAGATATAGCGTTTCTTCCACGGCTGTATTGCCACCACCAATGACTGCAACCTCTTGATTGCGATAGAAAAATCCATCACAAGTAGCACAAGCGGAAACACCTTTGCCAGCAAACTTTTCTTCTGAGGGCAAACCTAAATACTTGGCAGATGCACCGGTTGCAATAATCAGTGCATCGCAAGTGTATTCGCCAGAGTCACCCACCAGACGGATAGGCTTTTCAGTCAAATGCGTGGTATGAATATGATCAAAAATCATCTCGGTGTTGAAGCGCTCAGCATGCTTTTGAAAGCGCTCCATTAACTCCGGCCCCATCACACCGTCGGCATCGGCGGGCCAGTTGTCTACTTCTGTAGTGGTCATTAATTGACCGCCCTGTGCAATACCGGTAATGAGTACAGGTTTTAAGTTAGCGCGGGCAGCATAAACTGCTGCTGAGTAGCCAGCAGGGCCAGAGCCCAAAATAAGTAAGTGCGCGTGTTTTGTTGCCATGAGTGTGCTTTCGTTGCTATGTTAACTTTAAAGATGGGGCCTTAAATCCCTATTTAAAGGGGGTAGGAAACAAGGCTTGGTTTTGTGCTTGCTACGATTATTCCAACAAGCTACGCAACATCCATGCGGTTTTCTCGTGCAACTGCAAGCGTTGAGTGAGTAAATCGGCAGTGGCTTCATCCGCAGCAGCATCTGCAGCTGGGAATACACTGCGTGCAGTTCGGCAAACCGCTTCATGACCAGCCACCAACTCTTTAATCATATCGTTGGCTTTAGGCACGCCATCAGCCTCTTTTATAGAGGTGAGTTTGGCAAACTGGCTATACGTACCAGGCGCATACACATCTAATGCTCGAATGCGTTCGGCGACTAAGTCTACTGCCAGTGCTAGTTCCGTGTATTGTGTCTCAAACATCAAGTGTAGCGTGTTGAACATTGGGCCAGTCACGTTCCAATGAAAATAATGTGTTTTGAGATATAAGGTGTATGTATCGGCGAGTAATTTGGACAAACCTTCAGCGATTACTTTTCTATCTTTTGCTTTAATTCCAGTATCCATATCGATTCCTTATGATTAAGTTTACATTTTAAGGATTAGACTCACTGAGTGCAATTTGATTTTGCTATAATTATTCAATAAATTGCTTTCCCACATAAATTTAACATAGGGTTTATAACACATTGTTTTTTAATAAAAAATCCTCCCCATCCAACGGTCGTATTCAAGTTGAGCCCAGTGAAAAAGCATTACATGGTGCTAGTTTAGTCAGAGAAGCTTGGTGGCTGGGCTTGGTATTGGTGGGTGCGTATCTGGCTGTCATTTTGATGACCTATTCACCGCAAGACCCGTCCTGGTCACACATGGCTAGTGAAGGAGCATCCGTAGATAACGCAGGTGGGGCAGTGGGTGCTTGGGTGTCCGACATGTTGTTGTATCTATTTGGATTTTCAGCATGGTGGTGGGTGGTATTGGCTTTTTATGGCATGTGGTTAGTGTATAAACGCTTGGGTAGCACCATCAGTGAGCGCCCATTTTTACTCTTCAATCTAGTGGGTTTCGTACTGTTAATTCTAGCTTCTTCAGCCTTTGAGTCAGGGCATTTGCTGGCTTTGCCGGCGCAGTTTCCGCTGACCCAAGGTGGCATGATTGGTAATGCGTTAGATAGCATGCTACGTAGCATGTTTGGCTTTGCCGGGTCTACCATGTGTTTGATTATTCTCATGGCGATAGGCTTTAGTTTATTCACAGGCTGGTCATGGATCATGATGACAGAAAAGCTCGGCGCCTGGGTATTAGCTACACACGCATGGGCCATGGATAAATATTACGACTGGCAAGACAGAAAAGCTGGTAAACAAGTTGAAATCAAACGTGATGAGTTTATTGAGGCAGAGCGTAAACGCACAGAAGACAGGGCGCCTATCGAGATTAAAGTGCCTGAGTTGGAGATTCCTAAAAGCGAGCGTGTGCAAAAAGAGCGCCAAACTGTTTTGTTTGAGAGTATGCCGGATAGCGCATTGCCGCCTTTGCATTTATTAGATGAAGTGACGGCCACGGTTGAGCTACAGTCTGCGGAAACGCTTGATTTCACCTCGCGTTTAATTGAACGCAAACTGGTAGATTTTGGTATTGAAGTCAAAGTTATTTCTGCACAGCCTGGCCCTGTCATTACGCGTTACGAGTTTGAACCAGCACCAGGAGTAAAAGGCAGTCAAATCACTAATTTAGCCAAAGATTTAGCACGTGCATTGTCTGTGGTGAGCGTTCGTGTAGTGGAGACAATCCCAGGTAAAAGCTGTATGGGTTTGGAAATTCCTAATCCCAAGCGACAAATTGTCTGTTTATCCGAAATTATGGGTAGCCAGGTCTATGCGGATATGCACTCGCCACTGGCCATTGCCATGGGTAAAGATATTGCAGGCAAGCCTGTGGTGGCGGATTTAGCCAAAATGCCGCACGTATTGGTTGCAGGTACGACTGGCTCAGGTAAATCAGTAGCGATTAATGCATTGATTCTAAGTTTGCTTTACAAAGCAGAAGCCAGCAAAGTACGCATGATTTTGATTGACCCAAAAATGTTGGAGCTTTCCGTGTATGAAGGCATTCCGCATTTGTTGGCGCCCGTAGTGACCGATATGCGTCAAGCGGCCAATGCCTTGAATTGGTGTGTGGCAGAGATGGAGCGCCGTTACAAGCTGATGTCGATGTTGGGTGTGCGTAATTTGGCGGGTTACAACCAAAAAATTAATGACGCGAAAAAAGCCGATACCACCATTCCGCATCCATTTAGTTTGACACCGGATGACCCTGAGCCTTTAGATGAAATGCCATTGATTGTGGTGGTGATTGATGAGTTGGCTGATTTAATGATGGTGGTGGGCAAGAAAGTTGAGGAACTGATTGCCCGCTTAGCGCAAAAAGCGCGAGCATCCGGTATTCATTTAGTATTGGCGACACAACGTCCATCGGTCGATGTGATTACTGGCTTGATTAAAGCCAATATTCCCACCCGCGTAGCGTTCCAAGTGTCTAGCAAAATCGACTCCCGTACTATTTTAGACCAGATGGGTGCTGAGGCATTATTGGGCCAAGGGGATATGCTGTATATGCCACCCGGTACCGGCTTCCCGCAACGCATTCACGGTGCGTTCGTGTCTGACCAAGAAGTACATAAAGTGGTCAATCACCTAAAAGCGCAAGGTGAACCAAATTACATAGAAGGTATTCTCACTAATGAAACAGAGGATAGCAGCGAAGGCAGTGTGCTGAGCGATACCGGCGGTGAGAAAGACCCTTTATATGACGAAGCCGTGAATATCGTATTGACCAGCCGCCGCGCATCTATTTCTTCTGTACAGCGCCAGCTTCGCATTGGCTATAACCGTGCCGCACGCTTGATTGAAGAAATGGAGCGTGCAGGCTTGGTGTCTGCTATGCAAAGTAATGGTAACCGAGAGGTGTTAGTGAGCGGTTCTGGGAGTAATGAGTAGTGACTAAATTCGTCTCAATAGTAGCATGTTGGCTGATTAGTGTCAGTGTTGCGCATGCCGATGGTGTAAGCAGCTTGAAAGATTTTTTCTTAAATACACAATCGATGCGCGCGGATTTCAAGCAAGAAGTCGTAGATAAACAAGGACGTAAGGTGCAAAAGGTAGAAGGCACCATGCAATTGCAACGTCCTAATAAGTTCCGCTGGGATTACCAAAAACCTTACGAGCAGCAAATTATCAGCGATGGTAGGCAAGTATTTTTATACGATGTGGATTTACAACAGGTCACAGTCCGTGATTTAAGCAAAACGCTTGGATCTAGTCCGGCAGCTATGCTGGCTGGAGGCGAAGCGGTTGAAAAAAGTTTTACGCTTAAAAATGCGGTACGTAAAGATGATTTAACTTGGGTGTTGGCATTGCCTAAGGATAAAGAAAGCGGCTTCGACCGCGTTCTGCTTGGCTTTAAAGAAGGTCAGCTCAAAAAAATGGAGTTGTATGACAGCTTTAGCCATGTCACGCATATTGCGTTTAATCAAATTGAACGTAACCCTGCATTAACCACCCAAACTTTCTTGTTCACCACGCCTAAAGGGGTGGATGTGGTGGGCGAATAACTTACCATGCAACGTCTGCATGCAATCTGGCTGATTGGTTGTGTGCTTGTTTTTACCAAACCAGCACAGGTGCTGGCACAAGAAGCCACTGCTCATCCAAGTGTCAAACATGCTGAAGTACTCATGCAATCTGGTGATTATGAGTCTGCCTATCAAACACTTTTGCCTTTAGAGCAACAATACGCGGGCAATTTAGACTTTGATGTATTGTTGGGTAGCGTCGCTGTCGAGAGCGGACATTACACCCAAGGGATGTTCGCGCTCGAGCGTGTGCTTGCTATCGAACCCAATCATCAAGCTGCACGTGCCAAAATTGCGAAAGCCCACTTTTTTTTGGGTGAAGTTGCATCCTCTAAAACAGAATTCAGCTACCTGTTAAATCAAAACCCCTCGGCAGAAGCTGCTAGGGCTATTGAGAAATATTTATCAGCCATTGATAAGGCGATGGGCCTAAGCACCACTTATCATGGGTTTTTAGAAGCGGGGCTAGGCTGGGACAGTAATGTGAATAGCGCTACTGGAGCAAACACTATCTCTGTCCCAGTGTTTGGCGGACTAAACTTTGAATTGGCAGATGAGGCCAAAAAGAAGTCTGACGGCTTTTTCAGTGCGGCAGGCGGGGCGGGCTTTCGTATTCCTGCTACAGAGAATCTTGCATACGTTGGCAATGTGCAGTTTGCCAAAAGAGTTAACCAAACTTATCACGACTTTGAAACAGCAGCTATAGATTTGAATCTGGGCGTGCAGATGAAGTACGACGATGATACTTATACATTCGCGCTACAAGATGGTCACTTTTATGTCGATGACGCCAGATTTCGCCACGCTTTCGGTGCCACAGCACAGTGGCAAAAAAATATAGATCAGGTGAATCAAGCAAGCATTTATGGGCAATATGCCAAATTAGAGTATGAAGACAGTCCGATTCGTGATGCAAATCGCTATCTCTTAGGTGTTAACTATGCGCATGCGTTTGAAGCATCTACTAACCCGGTGGTATTTTTAGGCGCCTATGTTGCTAAAGAAGATACTGTGCGTGCCAATGTACGCTTCTTGGATCAGGATATTTATGGTGTGCGCGCTGGCGGGCAATTAACTGTGGCGCCTAGCTGGTTAGCTTATGTATCAGCAGGTTATGAGTCTCGTGATTATCAAGCAGAAGATTTAGCGTTTTTGCGTAAGCGTAGAGACGATCAATACGATATTACGCTGGGTGTGAATTATGTGCCGGCACGTTACTGGACGGTGAAACCACAAATCAGTCTGATAAAGAACGACTCAAATATCGAATTAAACGGATTTGAGCGCGCTACCATGAGTATCAATATTCGCCGTGATTTTAATTGGTAAATACCGCGCTAAATCGCTGCATAATAACAATCTATGAATAGTTTATTTCAACCTGTAGCACCGCAAGCCCCCTTGGCGGAGCAACTCAGACCCAAAACGCTGGATGATGTGGTTGGGCAAACCCATTTGTTGGGAGAGGGCAAGCCACTGCGTCGTGCCTTTGAATCTGGCAAGTTACCCTCCATGATTTTATGGGGCCCGCCTGGCGTTGGCAAAACTACACTGGCGCGACTCATTGCAGCAACAGCTGATGCCGAGTTTATCCCACTCTCTGCCGTGCTATCCGGAATTAAAGATATTCGGGAAGCGGTAGAGCGTGCCGACCAGATACTTCAGCAAACTGGTCGCAAAACTATTTTGTTTGTGGATGAGGTGCACCGTTTTAATAAAGGCCAGCAAGACGCGTTTTTGCCATTTGTGGAAAGCGGGCTGATTACGTTTATTGGCGCTACTACTGAGAACCCATCATTCGAAGTGAATAGTGCGTTGCTCAGCCGTGCGCAGGTATTTGTACTCAGCGCGCTTTCTGAGTCAGAGCTTTCACAGTTGTTAGAGCGAGCGCGTTTATTAATGGCACCCGATATTCAAATTAATGCAGAGGCGGCAGAGCAAGTGCTGGCTTATGCCGATGGTGATGCGAGAAGACTGCTGAATTTTGCAGAGAGCTTGCTTAATAGCGCGCTTGCCAGTCATACCCAAGTGATTGATGAAGCATTTTTACAGGCCAGTATGGCCAGCAAAATGCGCCGATTTGATAAAGGCGGTGAAGCGTTTTACGATCAAATTTCCGCTTTACATAAATCGGTGCGTGGCTCTAACCCAGATGCCGCTTTGTATTGGTTTTTACGCATGATTGATGGTGGGGCAGACCCGCTGTATTTGGGCCGACGCATTATCCGTATGGCGGTTGAGGATATTGGCATTGCTGATCCACGCGCGCAAACCATGGCACTAGAGGCCTGCCAGATTTATGAGCGTTTAGGCTCACCAGAAGGGGAGTTGGCACTTTCCAATGCCGTAAAGCAACGCCGCTTATATGGCCTATAATCAAGCCAAAGCCTTTGTTGGTAAGGATAAATCACGCCCGGTGCCATTGCATTTACGTAATGCGCCAACCAAGCTGATGAAAGCATTGGATTATGGCAAAGAGTATCGCTATGCGCATAATGAGCCTGATGCTTATGCAGCAGGGGAAGATTATTTCCCGGAAGATTTAGAGGCGATTCAGTTTTATGCGCCCACGCCACGCGGTTTGGAAGGTAAAATAGCAGAAAAATTAGCGCGCCTGCGCGAATTAGACCAACAGCAACGTCAAAAAGATAAGAAATAGAGAGCTTCATGCTAGAGATTCAACAATTACGAAATGATTTAGATAACGTGGTCGCCAAACTGGCGTCACGCAAATTTGTGTTTGATACAGCTGCGTTTACCGCTTTGGAAACAGAGCGCAAAGTGGTGCAGACGCGCACGCAAGATTTGCAAGCCAAGCGTAACAACGCTTCCAAGCAAATTGGCATTGCAAAATCTAAAGGGGAAGATGTAAGTACCATCATGGCAGAGGTAGCCGGTTTGGGTGAGCAACTAAAAGCCGATGAGCTTCGTTTGGCTGAAATTCAAACCGAACTACAGAATTTATTGCTGAATGTACCCAACCTGCCACATCAAAGCGTACCCGTGGGTAAAGATGAAACTGAGAATGTGGAAGTGCGCAAAGTGGGCACGCCCCGTACATTTGATTTTGCGATTAAAGACCATACCGATGTAGGTACGCCACTTGGCTTGGATTTTGATACTGGGGCTAAGTTATCGGGTGCACGTTTTACCTTAATGCGTGGCCAAATTGCCAAACTCCACCGCGCGATTGCCCAATTTATGTTGGATACACAAACTGAGCAGCATGGGTACACTGAATGCTACACGCCTTATATGGTGAATGCAGAAACTTTGATTGGTACTGGCCAATTGCCTAAGTTTGAAGAAGATTTATTTTCTCTGGCGCACAATGACAGCAAGCTTTATTTGATTCCAACCTCCGAAGTGACGCTCACTAATACCGTACGCGATGAAATTGTGTCTGCCGAAGCCTTGCCAATTAAGCTCACTGCGCATACGCCTTGCTTCCGTTCTGAGGCCGGCTCTTATGGTAAAGACACCAAGGGCATGATACGCCAGCATCAGTTTGATAAAGTGGAAATGGTACAGATTGTGCATCCTGACAAGAGTTACGAAGCGCTTGAGGAAATGGTCGGCCACGCAGAGAATATTCTCAAAGCATTAGAACTGCCTTACCGGGTGGTATCACTTTGTACTGGCGATATGGGTTTTGGTGCTGCTAAAACTTACGATTTAGAAGTGTGGTTACCTGCACAAAATACGTATCGCGAGATTTCCTCTGTTTCTAATTGTGAGGCATTCCAAGCCCGCCGTTTGCAAGCGCGTTTTAGAAATGCGCTAGGCAAACCTGAGTTAGTGCACACCTTAAATGGTTCTGGCTTAGCGGTAGGACGTACTTTAGTTGCTGTGCTTGAGAACTATCAGCAAGCCGATGGTAGTGTCACCATTCCGAAAGTGTTACAGCCTTATATGGGCGGTAAAACTGCAATCACGCTTTAAATCAGGAGCATATGCTCAGTTGCTTGCTTGTGTTGCAAAGATAGCGATTGCGCAGTCAAATTGGCTGGAAATTAGGGGGTAGTTGTTTTAATTTCCAGCAATCTTAAATGGTTCTAAATCCGGGCTGTGGCTGGGCAGATGTTTCAATAAAATCTGATAGTAACTGCGGATTGATTCGGTATAAATAATTGGTCCGCCACAGCTACAGTAGCCATATTTGGCTTTGGTATAGTATTGCGGGTCGTTCAATTTAAGCAAGGTGGTTTTGACATCAGCCCAGCTATCAGGGTTAAGCCCAAGTTTTTGCGCAAGCACTCTTGCGTCTTCAATATGCCCCACGCCATTGTTGTAGGCCGCTAAGGCAAAGTAGGTGCGGTCTGGTTCTGGTATGCGCTCGGGGAAGCGGTCTTTCATCCACAAAAAGAATTTTGCACCGGCAGGAATACTCTGTTTAGGGTCAAGACGATCTTGCACATTCATCATGTCCGACGTTTGCTCAGTGAGCATCATCAAACCACGCACATTGGTGGGAGAGGTGCTGTAAGTATCCCAGTGTGACTCTTGATAACTAATGGCAGCGATGAGTCGCCAATCTACATCGGTAATGTCTTGCGCTTCTTTGAACAAGCGCGTGTATTTTGGCAATAAGGTTTGCATACGCGCCAAAAAGGTTTTCACATCAATGGTCTTTAAACGTTTGGTGTTGCCGTGATAACGATCCACCAAGTTGCGTAACGTCCCGTCTTGCTTAACTTGCTTGAAAAATGCATTAATCTTTTTGAGCAATTCCGGGTTTTTGCCTCTGGCCATGGCCCATGCAATTTTCTCCGGTTCGCCCAAGGTAAATGCTGAATTAATACTTGGATAGTAATATTGCATTACTGCTAGCAAATGGCTATCAGCTACGGTGTATTCAATTTCCCCATTTGCCAGTGCTTCAAGTAGTTGCTCAGAGCTGGTATTTTCAATTTCATCCCAAACTAGACCAGATTGTTGTTTGCCTAGCTTGCGCATGCGTTCAGCAAAACTGGTGCCAGCTGGCACTGCAATGATGTGTCCATCCAATACGTCTAGTTTTTTAGGTTTAGGGTTGTGGTCTCGGTTATAAACAACGTGCTGCTGTACATCATGGAATGGTTCTGAAAAGTCCACGATATTTCTGCGTTCAACCGTCACAGTAATGTCTGCAGCTGCAATATCTGCTCGATTCGAGAGTAGTGCTGGAATGATTTTAGAAAAGCTGTCTACCACTATGACTTCTAGCACGTATTCAGGACCAAGACTTTCTACAAACCGCTTGGCAAGGTCGTACTCTAAGCCCGCTTTTTCGTCTAACTCATTGATGAAGTAAGTGTTAGGACTGTTGATTGTGACGAACCGGATAGTATGCTTATCGCGCGCTTGCTGCGCTTTTTTTTGCGCAGATAAAGAAGCCTCATCGCTGCAACCAAGTAGCATCAGCATCATCAATCCAAGGGTTAGCTGGATAAGGCGCACATTCAATCCTAAGCGTATCGACAGTGAGTGTCGATTACCTCCAGCGCTCTTCCACTTGTTCTTGGTCTGCAATTAAAATGCCGTGCGCCAGCCCACTGAAAATGCCATGTTCTACTACGCCGGGAATGTTATTCAGGCTCTGGTTAAGCGTTACTTCATTCATTTCGGCTGGGAATCGCATATCCAACACCAAGCTACCATAGCTAGTAATACTTAGTCCGTCTTTTGCAACATTCGGGCGTAAATCACCAACACCGCCCAACGCTTCAATACTCTTTTTGGCGGCTTGCCATGCAAATGGCATGACTTCGATGGGAATAGGAAAGTTAGTGCCAATCCGATCCACCAGTTTGGATTTGTCGGCCACCACCAAAAACTGTTTGGCCGCTTTGGCCAGCAGTTTTTCCATCACCAAATCGTAGCCGCGGCCTTTTAATAAAGCCATGTTGGGGGTTATTTCATCTGCGCCATCCACGTATAAATCAATCGATGAAACTTGTTGCAGACCAATCACAGTGAGTCCGAGACTTTGCGCTTTAATCATGCTGATATTAGAGCTGGCAATGGTGGTGACTTTCAGACCATCTTCACGCTGTTTTCGTGCTAGCTCTTCAATAAAAAAGTTTGCGGTGGAGCCAGTGCCTAGACCAACCAGCATGCCCGATTGCACATGGCTTGCGGCATGAATGGCAACAAGTTGTTTTTCGTTCATTTTTGGTATTCCCCCTATTGAAACTGCAATGCGTGTGTGCTTTGATTTTTGATGTGCAAGCTTGGTTCATGAGTGATACGTTAAGGCAAGTGTGTCGCCGAAGAGTGTCGATATGAAATCGCATTATCTACCCACGCGCTTACAGTTATAATAGGCAATGTTTGGTGTTAATCCAAGTTTTTCTTCATTATCTTAAGCTATTTGTAATACTCATTTATGGTCTTATCACAACCTCCGGTTGGTCATCCTGTACGTTTTTCTTATGCTGCCAATGGCTTAGATAGCGTTGCTTTATCCACGCTAGCTTGTCGCTTAAAAACAACACAAGCGCCTTTGGTCATCATCACCTCTAACGCGTTTGAAGCACAACGCTTGCTAGAGGAGATGCCATTTTTTGCGCCCGATTTAAAAGTCAACTTACTGCCAGATTGGGAGACGTTGCCGTATGACGTGTTCTCACCGCATCCAGACCTCATTTCAGAGCGCTTGGCGACGCTGTATCAAATCAGCCAAAACCAGAGTGATGTGATTATTGTGCCGATGGCTACAGCCTTATTGCGCTTGCCACCGGTAGCGTTTTTATCTGCTCACACCTTTATGCTTAAAAAAGGCCAGCAGCTAGATTTAGAAGCGTTGCGTAACCAATGTGCGCACGCAGGCTACCATCATGTAAGTCAAGTCATGAGCCCAGGCGAGTTTAGCGTTCGTGGCGGCTTGGTCGATTTGTTCCCCATGGGCAGTGTGTTGCCTTACCGTATTGATTTATTTGATGCAGAAATTGAGACGATACGTACGTTTGATATTGATACCCAACGTAGCTTGTACCCCGTGCCAGAAATCCGCTTGTTACCGGCGCGTGAATTTCCGTTAGATGAAGCGGGTATTGCCAAATTTAGAAGTCAGTTCCGTGAGTATTTTGAAGGCGATCCGCAACGCGCCAAAATTTATAAAGATGTGAGCAAAGGCACCGCCAGTGGTGGTATTGAGTGGTATTTGCCTTTGTTTTTTGATCAAACAGCGACCATTTTTGATTACTTGCCCAAGCAATCGGTACTGTGCTTGCACGGTGCTTTGGATAAAGCAGCACAAAGTTTTTGGTTTGATGCCAGCTCCCGTTATCGCTTGATGGCGCATGATCCGGAAAAACCAATATTACAGCCGGAAACTTTGTTGATTAAAGCGGATGCTTTTTTTAGCCAGACGCATGACTTCGGCATTGTACAAGCACAGTTAGAGCCAAAAAATGCATTGGTGCCCGTCGATGTAGACCGACGCGCTGAACATCCTTTGCATAAGCTGCAATCGTTTTTGGCGCAAACCACACAGCGCGTGCTGATTACCGCAGAAAGCCTAGGGCGTCGTGAAACCATGCTGCAATTATTCAATGAGCATGGTTTAACGCTGCAGACTTGCGAGACTTGGGCAGAGTTTACGCAGACCACAGCGCCTGTGATGTTGGGCGTATCAGCATTGCATACAGGCTTTATTGATGATGATTATGTTGTTATTACCGAAGCCGAGCTATATGCCTCTACCGTGCGTCAGCAACGTCGCCGTGATAAAGAAAAAGCGCGCAATACCGAGGGCATGCTCAAAGACTTATCCGAGTTGCGTTTGGATGACCCAGTGGTGCATGAGCAACATGGGGTAGGGCGCTACAAAGGCTTGGTAAGCATTGATTTTGGTGAAGGCGAGACCGAGTTATTGCTGTTGGAATACTTTGGCGAAGACAAGCTTTATGTGCCGGTGTCACAATTGTTCCTCATTTCACGCTACTCTGGTGGTCCACCCGAAAGTGCACCATTGCACCGATTGGGCAGCGGTCAATGGGAAAAAGCCAAGAAAAAAGCGCTTAAACAAATCCGCGATACTGCTGCTGAGTTGTTGAATTTGTATGCGCAACGCGCCTCGCGCAAAGGCCACGCATTTACCTTGGGTTTGCATGATTATGAAGCCTTCTGTGAAGGCTTTCCGTTTGAAGAGACACCAGACCAGCTAGAAGCCATCGAAAACGTCATCAAAGATATGCAATCTGGTCGCCCCATGGATAGGCTGGTCTGTGGCGATGTGGGCTTTGGCAAAACCGAAGTAGCGTTGCGCGCAGCCTTTGTCGCCGTAATGGGCGGCAGACAAGTGGCTGTCTTGGTGCCCACCACATTGTTGGCAGAGCAACACTACCAAAACTTCTGCGACCGCTTTGCCGATTGGCCGATTAAGATTGCTGAGATTTCACGCTTTAGAACCGCTAAGGAGCAGACAGAGGCGCTACGTGGTTTAGCCGAAGGCAAAATCGACATCATTATTGGTACGCACCGTCTGATTCAAAAAGATGTGAAGTTTAAAAATCTAGGCTTGGCTATTTTGGATGAAGAGCATCGTTTTGGCGTGCGTCAAAAGGAGCAAATGAAAGCCTTGCGCGCAGAAGTGGATGTGCTGACGCTGACTGCAACGCCTATTCCGCGTACTTTGAGTATGGCGATGGAAGGGTTGCGTGAGTTCTCAGTGATTTCCACACCACCGCAGAAACGGTTGGCGATTAAAACATTCCATACGGATTATTCTGATGGCATTATCCGCGAAGCCGTGATGCGGGAATTTAAACGTGGTGGTCAGGTGTACTTTCTGCATAATGAAGTGGATACCATCTTTGTGCAAAAAGAAAAACTGGAAAAAATATTGCCAGAAGCGCGTATTGCGATTGCACATGGCCAGTTGCGTGAGCGCGAGCTGGAATATGTGATGCGCGATTTTTATCAACAGCGTTCAAACTTACTGTTGTGCACCACCATTATTGAGACTGGCATTGATGTGCCTACCGCCAATACCATCATCATGAATAAAGCGGATATGTTTGGCTTAGCACAATTGCACCAACTGCGCGGCCGTGTTGGCCGTAGCCATCACCAAGCCTATGCCTATTTGCTGACCGACCCGCACCGAAAAATTACACCGCAAGCGCAAAAACGCTTGGATGCGATTCAATTACTAGAAGACTTAGGTGCAGGCTTCCATTTGGCCATGCACGATTTGGAAATCCGTGGGGCAGGAGAGTTGCTAGGCGATAGTCAAAGCGGTGAGATGCAAGAAATTGGCTTCACGCTTTATTCGGATATGCTGAATCATGCCGTGAAGCAACTTAAAGCGGGTAAAGAACCTGACTTGGATGCGCCGTTAGGCGTAACGACAGAAATCAACCTGCATACGCCAGCCTTGCTGCCTAATAATTATTGCCCAGATGTGCATGAGCGTTTGGTGATTTATAAGCGTTTGGCTAACTGTGAAGATGATGATGCGCTGGATGCGATGCAAGAAGAGCTGATAGACCGCTTTGGCCTCTTGCCAGAACCAGGCGAGGCCTTGATGGCATGTCATCGCTTACGCATTGCGGCCAAACCGTTGGGCATTATTAAAATCGATGCGTCCGATGCGGCCATTCAGTTGCAGTTTAATATCAAAGCCGATATTGACCCGATGAAGTTAGTAAATTTACTGCAGCGTGATAGGCGATGCCGTATGAATGGGCCCGACAAGTTGCGCGTGACGGTGCAGTTGGGTAACGTTAATCATCGTGCAGAACTGGTAAAGACTTTGCTAAAAGAGTTTGCGTAATTTATAGCCCAGTTCCACGCTTCGGCATAGCCTAGTTGGGTAGTCGAGCGTGTATCTTGGCAAAACAATGATATATTCGACCGTATTCAACTTTCAAGGATAGTGCACGATGTTAGAAAAAGCGCTCGCTGCAGTAGCGGCATGGATCATGATGGTGATTTCAAGCATGGGGTATGGCGGTATTGTGCTGCTGATGGCGATTGAGTCTGCATGTATTCCATTACCCTCCGAAATCATCATGCCGTTCGCTGGTTTTTTAGTGAGTAAAGGCGAGATGACTTTGTGGGGTATTGCCTTAGCCGGCGCAGTGGGCTGTGTGGTGGGGTCTATTCCTGCTTATTATGTGGGGATGTTTGGTGGCAGGCCACTCGCAGAAAAATACGGCAAATATGTGTTGATTAGCAAAAGAGACTTAGACATGGCAGACCGTTGGTTTGCGCAGCACGGCGAGATTATTATTTTTATTGCGCGCTTACTGCCGGCTGTCCGTACATTTATTGCTTTTCCAGCCGGTGTAGCACGCATGAATATGACTAAGTTTGTGAGTTATACCTTTGTTGGTTCGCTGATTTGGTGCTATGCCCTAGGTTATATAGGCATGAAAGCAGGTGAGCATTGGGAAGACCTTAAAGTGTATTTCCATGAATCACACTACGTGATTGCTGCTTTAGGTGTGATATTTGTGGCTTGGTACATTCACCGTCACTTTAAAAATGAGCATTAATCCAAGTATTCATATTGGTAAAGTTTATTTTAGTAAGCGCAAGTGGCGGAAGGGCTAAGTCCTTCTCGCGCTAGCGTTAGTTCCGGCCTTTGATGCCGGTAGCTTATTACCCAGATGGAATCAAAATCACCATCTTCCCAATCCGCAGGTTTCTTTACACCTAGCGCCTTGGCAAGCTTGGGTATGGAGTTGTGCGACCATACCATCAATACCGTGCCACGCTTTTTCAATACACTGCTGGCAACTCCAGCGTAGTCATCATCCTGATACTTGCTGTTAATAGATAAATTGTATTTGATCGCAAATGGCGTAATGGTTTGAAACATACGGCTATGCGATGTTTCTTTATCTGCATCCAGTGATGGTACGTAAATGTAATCAGGCAGTTGAAATTGCTGATACAACACTTGCGCCAATTGCAACGCACGGTTTTGTCCTTGGCAAGATAAGTTATCGCCTTTTCAGGTTTTTCAGCGTGCCGTACAATCACCACTCTTAACTCTTTGCTAGTCTCATCATGGCTAGTTTGATTGCAAGCATTAAGTGATAGCAGCACTAAAATCGACGTTAAACATTGCGTCCATTTCATACTATTTTTACTAGCTTTCCTAAACTTAGAAAGAGCACTGCTTTTTGTACAGCCAAGCCTTCATCTTTAAACATCTGCGCATAAGCTTCCAATTGTGCACGGTATTGCTCGGCAATAGCCTGCAAGGCAGGAGCTGGTGATAATTGATCCAAAGGGATGGATTTGTAATCAATAATCCAACGCGCGCCATCTTCAACAAAGGTGCGGTCGATTACTTTTTTCTGAATCTCTTGCTGATTGAGCGATTCAATAGCTAGTTCGTTCGCTTCGTTATCTCGTGCTTTCAGTACCCATTGTCCGTCTTCACTCATCAGCGTGGTCTGTAGCATCTTAATAATTTCATCTGCCGTTGTGACGCAAAGCGGCTGTGCATGTCCTTGTTGCAATAGCCAGCCTATCATGGCTGGTTTGCAACTTTCTAACCGAGATGCCGGCCAATATGAAAGGCCGCTATTGCTTATTAATTGCATATACAAATGCGCTAATGTGCCTTTGTCAGTTGCTAACGTAGCGGTTGTAGCTTCATCCGGTATTGCAGTCTGCGTAAAAGCGGAGGTGCTTGGTCTGTTAGCATGATGTGTGATTAGCACTGCTGGGATTTGCGCTATGGCTATACGTTTTAACTGTGGCGTGAATTCAGCTAGTGAAGTTGTTTCTTCTGCCAAGCGTATAGGCTCAGCTTGCATGAATTCTGCGGCTACACTAGGCCAAAGTAGTTCCAGTAGTGAGTGTTTTACTGGGGTAATCGTATCGGTCTTAGATTTTACTGCTGCCACCAAATGCAGTTTGCGTATGGCACGCGTGGCTGCAACATACAGCAGTCGAGCTGTTTCATTGTTAGCTCGAGTGGCTTCCAGCTGTTTAATGTAATCGTAAATACTTGGTGTGCTATTTTTTTTCTTTTTGCTGTAGGGTGCTGCTAGCAATTGGGTATGTGTGTCAGTCGCTACTTCTTCCCACAACATTAGTGGGGAGTCGGCATGCCGTGGCTTGCGATTCAATGCAGGTAGGATGACGCAGTCAAACTCTAGGCCTTTGGATTTATGAATGGTCAGGAATTGTAGGTGGTCACTGCCAGTAATATCCGGTTCGGCATAAAGCTTTTCCATGGCCGATTCCAGTTGCGAGAAATCAAGCGTATGGCCTTGTGCTAGTTTTTCTACCAAATCAAAAAAAGCTTGAATGTCACGGTTGTCACCAGCACTGATTAAGGTATGGCCACCGCCCAATTGCAGCCAAGTGCTTTCTAGCCAGCGCCGCAAAGGGACACGGCCTTGCTGTGCAAATGCATCACTTAACACAGACCGCACATGGTTTAGCCGCGCTTGGCCATCCTCACTTAATGTTGCTTGTTGCATTAATTGCCAGACAGTAGCGCGGTGGTCGTATGCGCAAAGCGTATGCAAATCTGCTAGCGTCAACCCACACCATGGTGCGCGCAATACATTCAGCCAGTGCACACGATCTGCCCGATGCAGCATGGCGCGTGTCAAGGAGAGTGCATCTTGTACAGTCTGGCGCTGACTTAAGCCTTCAATTTCTACTGCCTGGAATTTCAGATGGTTAAAGTGGCGCCGAATCTCAGAAACTAGGGCATGTAAATGCGAACGTGAGCGTACCAGTACGGCAATTTTTTGTGATGGATTTTCTTGCTGTGCTTGGTCTATCAGTGCGGCGACATAATGCGCTTCATGCGTATAGACTGCGGCACTTTCTTCATCCCCATCAACTGCCAGCGCATGTATTTCCACCCCTTCATCTTGCACGCTAGGGCGCGTTGCAATAAATTGGCGATAACTAATCGCGGCTTCCAACATGTTGTCTGTCGCCGGAAAAATAGATTTAAATTTCTGGTTAATCCATTCCACGATTTTGGGGTGCGAGCGATTGTTGCGCGTTAACTTCAGTGGCGCTAACTTTACTTGACCAATGCCATGCGTAGCGGCTTGCAGAAACAAACTGACATCTGCTTTGCGGAAACGGTAAATGGACTGCATAGGATCACCCACGCAAAACAGGGTTCTACCATCATTGGGCTGCCAACCTGCAGTCAATAATTCCAGCAATTCTTTCTGTGTCGCGTTGGTGTCTTGAAACTCATCTACCAGTAGATGTGAGATTTTATAATCCAGCTTTAAGGCTAAATCGGTTACACCGTCTTCGTCGCGCAGAGCATTAATAGCTAAGCGTGAAATAGCCACAAAATCTACTTCACCGGCGGTCTGAAACACTTGCCACAGATGGGCGGCCGCCAATTGCAGCACTTGGCTAAAGGCTTGCACAATTACGCTGTTGTGATGCAGTTCATCTACACTTAACAACGGGAGAGTGCGCAAATGATGCAAAGGCGCTGGGTCATCAATCAAGCCAGTAATTTGCTCAAATGTCTCAATGTGCGTGGCTTTATCCGGATGGTCTTTAGGAAAACCAGCCTTTACATTCAGTCCACCGGCTTTACGCAATGTGCCTTTGTCAGTGAGTAAAAAGTCGGTCAAGCTCAGCCAATTAGCTAACTCATCTACTTGTGTGGTGAAAGGCAGTTGCCAATCCAGCAGTGCGCTTAGTGGATGTGCTTGATCTATATTGCCTGAAGCAAGTAAATTGCTAACCGCAAATCGCACCACAGGCATCAGGGTAGCTTGGCGGTTGGCAGGTAGCACTTTGGCGGCAAGGGATAGTTGATCTTCAATCACCGCACGAATAATCTCCGCACAATGACGGGAGATGGTATCGACATCTGCCGTTTGCTGATGTGAGGTCAACGGTAGCCATTGTTCACGTTTAGCCAGCATATCGCTTAATAGCAGTGCTAACTTTTGCGCATCATTTTGCATAAAGGCCAGTACCGTGCTCACCGGTGCATCCATACTAGACTCATCCGCAACCATGGCCAGAGTACGTTTGGCAGCCTCTAGATAATGTATGTCGGTGTCTTCTGCCACACGGGGTTGACCACCTAAACGACTCAGTAGCGGCATTTGCGCAGCCAAACTACTACATAAAGCATCAATGGTGAGAATCCGCAGGCGGGAAGGCTGGGTAAGTAATTGCCAGTGGTGCTGTTGGGATTGCTCCAATGCAGCTAACGCCAGTGCACGTGTTTGCTGTTTGTGCGGGGCGTCTATCGGCGTATTTTTTTCGGCATCTTCTAAGCTAAGCAAAATGCGGTTGCGCATTTCCGCCGCTGCTTTATTGGTAAAGGTGAGGGCTATAATCTCTTCCGGTGATTGCACGGTGCCAAGTAATTTAAGATAACGTTGCGTTAGCAGCTCAGTTTTACCGGCACCGGCCGGCGCTTCCACAATAAAAGACTCACGCTCGTTCAAAGCAGTCAGGCGGTTGCTGGCATCTAATGCTATTAACGCTTGCGGCGTAGAGTCGTTTATTAGGTCGTTCATCAAATCGCTCACGATTGCACATCCTTATTGGAGCTTGCAATACGTTGCATTTCAAACTGCAATTGTCTTTCTGGTAGTCGCAACAATGGCTTCACATCGCAATACATCAAATCAATTTCGTCTTCAAACACTACAGCAGCCTTGCCGGTACAGATCTCGTTTGCAATGCTTTCAAGACGGTTACGCCAATGGGCAATCAAGGTGGGAAAAGTCTCAAATGCTTTAAACGCAGAGTTACTTTTGAGTTGTGCAAGTGGCGTAATGTTGGGCATGCCTTCGTCTTGTGCCAGCCCATTGAATTTGCACTCATCGGCATGTACTTTGGCAAAACATACGGCAACCACGGTATGATCTTTTAACGCAACCGAGGCATACAAAGGTAGCTGCGGTTCTTTAATTCTATCTTGCGCCCAGCTGTTGGTCTTAGGGTCACTGCTGCCGGTCTTGTAATCAATAATAACCAGCGTATCGTCGTCTAGTCTATCAATTCTGTCGATACGGCATTCAATCGCCAAACCGGCAATCTCGATAGGGTACACGGCCTCGCAGGCTTCTACGCGGAAATTATTGCGCTGCATTTCAACAGCCAGCCATGCTTGCATTAATTGATGCAGACGCTTCTGCTCAATACTTACTAATTGAGGCGGTAGTGTCTGTGCAATCTCTGCTATTGCGCTATAAATCGCCTGTTGAATTTTGCCTTCAAGCACATCATTAGTCAGCTGCTGGAGTGTGGGTAAGTCGCCACAATTCTGCCAAAAATGCTGTAACACGGCATGCACTAAGTTGCCCCGCGTCATGTTGTCTAAGCCGTCGCTGGGTTCTTCCATTGCTGTTGCACCTAAACGGTATTGGTAAAACGTCCATGCTGGGCATGCGGCTTGAGCGGCTAATAGTTTGGAGCCACCACGTATCTTTTCATCAGCGTGTAATGGCGGTGCTAATGTGTCATCCAATAGCTGCATGGGCAAAGGCTGCGCTAGCGCTTCGGCCATGGTGTTGGCTTTTGCTATGTTTGCTATTGCTGGAATATCGGCTAGCAATGGGGAGACACGCAGCTCACGTTCGCCGGATTTGTGCGACCACGAGAATGTGACTTGCTGCGCACTGTTGCATAAGCGTGCGTGTATGGTTTGCGCAAACAGGCTTTGGGCACTGGGGCTGGCCCCTGGCGTCAGCAAGTCACGCTGTAGTGTGGCTGGCAATAGCGGATTCAAATCAGTAGGGGGCGGCCATATGTGGTCGTTCATGCCCATTACCCAAATCGCATCAATAGGCTGGCTTAAGTTTTCTAGCATACCTAACATTTGAATACGAATATCGCCAGTGGCTTCTGGCATAAACATTTTACTGCGCGCCAATTGGTATAGCTTTTGTACGGCATTGCTTGCCCGAATTGTCCCAGTCAGTGTATCGAGTGCAGCAAATGCATTGAGTACGCTATCCCATGATTGCTTTGCTTGATATTCATGGCTGCTCAGTGGCCGTGTTTGTGCCCAGTTTAAATCTTGTAACAAGGCGGTGAATAACTGTGCCCAAGCTGATGGCAGTAATGGCTTAGTCCATTGTGTTTGCGCGGCATGCAAGCGTTGCAGATGTGCTGTGCAATGCGGTAGTTGAGCGCTTTGCTCCACCAAAACTATCAATTGCGGTAAATGCAAACTGCGCATCAACTTTTTACGCATACTTGCATCGGCAAGGCTGCGAGCATCTAATTCGTTGATGTCACTCCAATATACATCTAGCAAAAGCGGCGTAATATCTGCTTGCGTGAGTGCATGATGGTTGCTGGCTAAGCGCAGTAGGTGAAGTGCGGTGCGACATAAAGCGTGGTCGCTAAGGGCAATCCCTACAGAAAAATCGTATATTCGAGGTGTTTCGTATTGCTGTGCATGTAAGGTTTCAGGATGAAACGTATCATCTAATAAATCACTCAATATGCGTCGAACTTCACTTTGGATGGGCGAGATTATTGCAAGATTAGATTGCGGATTTTCGCTGAGATGTTGCTTTGCCCAAGCCACTGCCGCGCGACATTCTGATTGTAAATCAGGTAGTTGCACTTTTAACAATTGAGGACTAGCTACGGTTAATTTGCGTACTTCGACCACAACCTGTTTGCTTTGTAATATGGCAATTAAGCGTTGCTCTAATGGTGTAATGCGATCAAAACCCACCAATTGAATATGGCTAGGTAGTGTGCTTTGGCATTGTGAGAGCGCCTCTATTTCTTGCCGAAGTCGCCAAGCAGGCGTAACGGTTTGATGCTGTGCACATAACTTAAAGAACGTATTGCGCCAATGCAAAAACTGGCGAGTCTCAGTGCTGGCAAAATAATCGCCAAGTTGCGATTCCTCAATTTGCCAGTGAATCAGCAACTGGTTGGCTGTAATCGCAGATTGCGCTAGATTAGGGACGTCAAATAACTCGGAAAACGCATGTTTGCTCAGGCAACTTTCAATCGCCTGCTGCCAAAGCATAGCTTCAGTAAAGCTATCCAGCGTATTCGGTGAAAAGTAATCTGCAGCAATATCACCTGCCAACAGGGCAAAGTTGGTATGGCGGTGCAGCCATTGCGTCAAGGTTTCAATAAGCGGAGAAACCCACTGTTGTGCGCCACTTGCTGCTTGTTTGCGTTGTGCGTCTTGGTACAAGCTGCGTGCAAGACGCGAGGTAGAGCATAAAATGAGGGGGCTTGTGGCTTGTGATTGCATGGCCACATTCTAACCGACCCTAATGAAGCATGCGCATAGCTCACTATTAAAAATTAACAATTAAATGGGTGGTTTGTTGGATAATAGGTGTTATTCGACAGTAAGTTTGAAAGGGCAAATATGCTAGGCGGTTTGGCAAAATTTTTAAAGTACAGCATTGGGCTAATCCTAATTCCTATTGGTTTACTGGCGCTCTATACATGGGCGACGCTAACTTGGGTGTATTCGTCTGGTGAACGTGCCGGCTATGTACAAAAACTCTCACTTAAAGGGTGGGTGTGCAAAACCTATGAGGGCGAATTGGTATTGGTTTCTATGCCGGGCACACAAGCAGAAAAATTTTATTTCTCAGTGCGAGATAAAGCGGTAGCCAAACGCATTAACGAGACGGTAGGCAAGCGTGTACGTTTGATTTACGAGGAGCACGTGGGCGTACCGACCACCTGTTTTGGTGAAACACGTCATTTTATTACTGGGGTGGAACTACTGGATAACCCAAAGATTGAAATGATACAAAAGGACGAGCTTGAATAACGATGGCTGCCAGCGACGAAAAAAATTACATTACGCCGGAAGGATTTGCCGCATTGCAAGCTGAGTTTCATCAGTTATACAAAGTGGAACGACCTGAGGTAGTGAGAACCGTGTCATGGGCTGCAGGTAACGGTGATCGCAGTGAAAACGGTGATTATATCTACGGTAAACGCAGATTACGTCAAATAGATAGTCGTTGCCGACACTTGATGCGGCGCATGGATTTGGCCGAAATTGTCGATAGCAGTTTGCAGCAGCATCTGGAAAAAGTGTTTTTTGGTGCATGGGTAACTTTGTTTAATTTGGATGACGATACGGAACACACCTACCGCATTGTTGGTAAAGATGAGATTGAGCCCAGCAAAGGCTACATTAGTTGGATTTCACCCCTTGCAAAAGCGATGTTAGGAAAAAGCATTGGTGATACCGTGCGTGTGGTAACACCAAAAGGTGAGGAAACCTATGAAGTGGTTGATATTCGTTACTCAGCAATGGCAACTGCTACATCGTAAGGTATTGTTTGAACTAATAGATTAGGAAGCATCTCTTAAAGTTAACATGCTTAAACGTTACAGACAAATTGTTGCTTATTTGCTATTGGTGTTTTTGCCAATGCAGGCATTTGCAGCTGCCAATATGCTGGTATGCCATGGCATGATGCAAGCAAAAAAAGCGATACATTCTCTGCAAGTCGAAACCCAAATGCAAGTTGAAGCTGTGGTAGACGTTGACACTAATGCGATGCCATGCCATTCACACCAAACCACCAAACACACTCAGCATGACCATAGTCATCAATCTGCATGTCAATCCGGTTGCGCCAGCGCCTGTGTCAGTATGTGCTCTTTGGTGGCGTTCCCAAGCAGTATCGCTTCAGTCACTTTGTTTGAAGCAAGTCAATTGCCCACTACCGCATATTTCAATTACGCTTCTATCACACTACCAAACCCGCATCGCCCACCCATCTTCCTAATCTGACACCCTCATTGCGTCCAAAATTTGGACGTGTAAATAACGCTGGTCAACTTTGCGCAGTTGTCTGGTCTGTCAGGTAAAGGAATCAAAATGCCTTATTTAAAATTTAACGACGCATGGCTATTCATGGCCATGCTAATCAGCCCATTTGCCACGGCGGCACCCATGGGATTCAGCGAATCATTCATGGTGATGGGCGATTTCAATAACAATTGGCGCGAGCTCAATATGAATTACGCCACAACACCACGCGATGCATTTGGTATAGGTGCGACCTACATGCGTGCGGATGATAAAAGCAAATCCCGCACATTGGAAGAGTTCACCTATACGCGTCTAATTCATCGTTGGAATCTGCCCCATGCACAAGCCAATTTTTGGTTTCAAGGGGGTGTGGGCGCATTGCAAGGTGAGAATAGAAGGCTTGGAGAGAACGATCGCTTTGATAAAGTGATGGTGACACCCGGTGTGCAGTTTGACTATGAAACCACACGACTTTACTTTCAAGCAGCGCATAGACTTTATCGCGCCTCTGATATCAACCATGACTTTACCAGTGTGCGGGCTGGCTTTTCGTTCTATGAGACCGATTACGACAAGACCCAGCCTTGGTTCATTTTAGAAGCACGCAATATGAATGGGTTATCTGAAAATGTTGAAGTTACCCCAATGTTGCGGCTAATTAACAAAAACTATTTTGTCGAAGCCGGCGTGAATAACTCACGCGAACCGCGCTTTAACTTTATGTATATTTTTTAAGGAATTCATCATGAAAAAATTAGTATGCGTTTCACTCGTTTCATTGTCACTCTTCAGCCAACTTGCACTGGCGGCTACACAAACCATTCAAGCCAAAGTGAATGGCATGGTATGTGCATTTTGTGCGCAGGGTATTGAGAAAAAAATACGTAGTTTGTCGCAAACCAAAGAGGTCTACGTCAATTTAAAACAGCGTATTGTGGCGGTGGAGTTAAAAGAAGGACAAACGTTATCGGAAAATACGGTGAAGGATTTAATCAAAGACGCTGGGTATGATGTGACTGCAATTGAAGTGACCGATCACCCAGTTGCACACATTAAAGCTGAGATTGAAGCTAAACAGGGAGCCAAATAAATGACCAGCCATCACCATGTCGAGATGACGCAGCTCAAACATACAAAGCTGGCGTCTATATTTTCATTATTGACCAGCGGTGGCACGCTGATTTGCTGCGCATTGCCGGCATTACTCGTTGGCATTGGGGCTGGGGCCGCAATGTCGAGTTTGGTGACCAATGTACCGCAGCTTGTCTGGTTCTCAGAGCATAAAGTGGAGGTATTTCTGTTTGCTGCACTCATGTTGCTGCTCTCAGGCGGGTTACAATGGCGGGCAAGGCGACTACCATGCCCAGCTGACCCGCTGTTAGCCGCAGCTTGTATGGCAACACGCAAAGTCTCTTGGCGCGTTTATTTGTTTTCGGTGTTGATATTCTTGATTGGCGGCTTTTTTGCCTTTATCGCGCCCATTATTTTGTAAAGCGTAATCATTCGCCCGACCGCCCTTAGCGGTCGGTGTGATATCAGGGGGATATATGTATTTGCTGATGAAATACTGCGTCACAGCTGGACTGATTCTGGTTGTGTCTGAAGCGGCCAAACAAAATGACAAACTGGGTGGATTAATTGCTGCCTTACCTTTGGTGACCTTGTTTACGCTGATTTGGCTCAATTATGAACAGCAACCTGTCGCCAAAATCTCAAACCATGCCTATTACACTTTTTGGTATGTGATTCCCACCTTGCCGATGTTTTTACTGATGCCGTATTTTTTAAGTAAATTTGGTTTTTGGCCCAGTCTGTTGTTGAGTCTGCTGATTTCAATCGCTATCTTTGTACTCTATGCCATGATGCTAAAACGGTTTGGCATTGAATTAATGTAGACATGAAAAAACGCTGGGATATTTTTTGTAAAGTTGTCGATAACTTTGGCGATATTGGCGTATGTTGGCGCTTGGCACGCCAACTGAAAACAGAGCATGCGCTTGACGTACGGTTATGGATAGACGATCTACAAGTAGCGCAGCGTTTGATACCCACATTAGATTTAGCCGCAACAACACAGCAAATAGATGGTGTGAATATCAAGTATTGGCATGCACAAGCGGATTTTTCCGATGCGGCAGAGGTTGTGGTTGAAGCCTTTGCCTGTGGCTTACCGGAAGCCTATGTTTCTGCTATGCAATTACAGCAAGCCAAGTGGGTGAACCTTGAATATCTTAGCGCCGAGTCTTGGGTGAAGGGGTTTCATGCCAAATCCTCCCCACAACCCAGTGGGTTAGTGCGTCACTTTTACTTTCCTGGCTTTACAGCAGCCACCGGTGGCTTGATTCGTGAACGTGATCTGCCTCTGCCAGTCACCAACAGCACAGGTGCAAATCACACCTACCAAGTTTCATTGTTTTGCTATCCGCATGCACCCGTTGATCGATTATTGGAATCGATGGCTATAGGAACGCAGCCGATTCATTGTTATGTGCCGGACACCACAATTTTAACGAAAGTAGAAGATTTTTTTGGTCAAGGTAATTTGAAAATTGGTCAAACAATACGGCGCGGTTCACTCACGGTTGAGGTTTTACCATTTTTATCACAAACCGATTATGACCACCTGCTCACACGCTGCGATATTAATTTTGTGCGCGGTGAAGATAGTTGGGTGCGTGCTATTTGGGCAGGTAAGCCATTTATTTGGCAGCCTTATCAACAAGAAGGCGCTGCACATATACCCAAACTAAATGCTTTTTTGGCGCAGTATTATCAAGCCATGCCGTTCGCACAACGAGAAGCTGTATCAGCCATGCATCTGGCTTGGTTGGATATAACATTCCAGACGGAGGTCTGGCAGCGTTACCTCTCGGCATTGCCTAGCATTGCGCTTGCTACTCAGCAGGCTAGTCATGCACTGTACAGCCAACCCAGTTTGGCTTCTAAGTTGGTGATTTTTTGCAACAATTTGTAAAAATTGCGTATAATGCGCGCTTCTAAAATTATATTTCCTTCACTCAAATATTATGAAAATCGCACAAGACCTTCGCGTTGGCAACGTGGTAATGATTGGTAATGACCCAATGGTCATTGTTAAAGCAGAATACAACAAATCTGGCCGTAACTCTGCAGTGGTTAAAATGAAAATGAAAAACCTATTGACGGATGCGCCAAGCGAAAACGTGTACGCTGCACAAGATAAGTTTGATGTGATTGTGTTAGAGAAAAAGGAAGTGACTTACTCATACTTTGCTGATCCTACTTATGTATTCATGGATGCTGAATACAACCAGTACGATGTAGATGCGGAGTTTATGGAAGACGCATTGCCATACCTAGAAGATGGTATGCCATGCGAAGTACGCTTCTATGACGGTAAGGCGATTTCTATTGAGCTACCAACTACTGTTGTACGCGAAGTCACTTACACTGAGCCAGCTGTCAAAGGCGATACCTCTGGCAAGGTAATGAAACCAGCCAAAATTGCAACTGGCTTTGAAATTCCTGTACCACTGTTTGTGAGCCAAGGCGACAAAATCGAAATCGATACGCGTACTGGTGAGTACCGTAACCGAGTGATGAAATAATAGTGAAACAGTTTCAATAAAAAAGGCGCTCAAGGCGCCTTTTTTATTTTGGGTATTTTGCGTTGATTTCCATCTCAGCCTGCACCCAGTAGTCCGAAGCGTTACCAGCGAAACCATTTTTTTCCGCAATGTAGTAAGCCGCTACCTCTATCATCCTGTAACGCTCTGGCGCACCGGCTTTTGGGGTTTTAGCTGAAGTGGTTTTTTTGGTGGAAGTGCTGGCTTTGGGTTTGACCGCAGCCACTTTTTTCACTTTATCTACTGGTTTTGCTGCTGCTTTTTTTGGTTTTTCTTGTTTTTCAGATGCTTTTTTTGCTGTTGCCATCGGTGTCTCCTTTTGCAAAGTAATCAAGAAATCTGTGATGAGTGTGTAGGTGAAAGTAAAAACACTTACACGGTTCCACCTACCGTTAACCCATCAATCTTTAGCGTGGGCTGGCCAACACCTACTGGTACGCTTTGACCTTCCTTGCCACAAGTGCCCACGCCGGAATCTAATGCCATATCATTGCCTATCATGCTGACACGTGTCAGTACATCTGGGCCGTTGCCAATGAGTGTAGCACCTTTCACTGGGTAGGTGATTTTGCCATCTTCAATCATATAAGCTTCAGCAGCACTAAATACAAATTTGCCACTGGTAATATCTACTTGGCCACCACCAAAATTAGCAGCATACAGACCTTTTTTGACAGATTTAATAATCTCTTGCGGGTCTTTGTCGCCATTCATCATGTAAGTATTGGTCATGCGCGGCATGGGGATATGCGCATAACTTTCGCGTCTGGCGTTGCCTGTCATTGGCATGCCCATCAGTCTTGCATTTAAACTGTCTTGAATGTAACCACGCAATATCCCATCCTCAATTAATACGGTACGGTTAGTTGGGTTGCCTTCATCATCGATGCTAAGCGAGCCACGGCGGTCAGCAATCGTTCCATCGTCCACAATGGTGATGCCTTTGGCGGCTACTTGCTGGCCTATCATATTAGCAAATGCAGAGCTGCCTTTACGGTTAAAGTCACCTTCTAAGCCATGTCCAATCGCTTCATGCAGTAAAATGCCTGGCCAACCGGCGCCCAATACTACTGTCATGCTACCAGCAGGAGCAGGGCGTGCATCTAAGTTAACTAGTGCTTGATGTACTGCTTTTTGTGCATAATCATGCAGCACTTCGTCAGTAAAATAGCTGTAATCAAAGCGTCCGCCACCACCGCTGGAGCCTTGCTCGCGGCGACCATTATGTTCCGCAATCACTTGCACTGAGATGCGCACCAGTGGACGGACATCTGCAGCCATGAGGCCATCGCTACGGGCCACCATAATCACTTCATACTCCCCGGCAATGGAAGCCATGACTTGTGAAATGCGTGGATCGATTTGCTTTGCAAACTGTTCTAAGCGCTCAAGCAGTTTTACCTTAGCGTCAGCACTTAAGCTGGCAATCGGATCTTGCGGTAGATATAGTGTAGGGCTTTGACGCGTCAGGATGGTTTTACCTGTTTGCTCCGCCCCTATGGCAGCAATTGCCTTAGTGGCATTAGCTGCTTCTCTTAGTGCGGGTAAATTGATGTCATCCGAATACGCAAAAGCAGTTTTCTCGCCGCTGACAGCGCGTACGCCAACCCCTTGGTCTATACTGAAATTGCCTGATTTAACCTGACCCTCTTCTAGGCCCCAAGACTCACTGCGGCTATATTGAAAATAAAGGTCGGCATAGTCTACTTGATGCGACATCATTTGCCCGAGCACGCTTTGCAGCGCGGAGGTATCAATCCCGGTAGGCCTAAGCAATAATTGCTGGGCGGTTTCCAGATGACTATGGTTTGCGAGTGTACTCATGGCTCGTTTCAAAATTTCAAATTATTATTGTATGGTAACAACAACACAAGTGGGGTGCGCGGGGCAATTGCTTGAGGTGTTATCATGGAAGTCATTAAATCGCTCTAATGGTTTTGTGTTTGAGTGCCGGCAGGCTTTGGCGTAGGCTGCTCAAATACTCTCGATTAATGTTAGCAATCACCACGCCGGATCCTCTCGGTAAGCGATCCAGTACCACGCCCCATGGATCTACAATCATGCTGTTGCCGTGGGTTTCGCGGCCAGACAAATGGTAGCCACCTTGCGCTGATGCAACTACATAACATTGATTTTCAATCGCACGCGCGCGTATCAGGCTTTCCCAGTGCGCTTTGCCAGTAGTTTCGGTAAAAGCAGAGGGTACCATAATCATATCCACCTCACCCATGGCACGATACAACTCAGGAAAGCGTAAGTCATAGCAAATAGATAAGCCGATTTTGCCGTAAGGGGTCTCGACGGTAACAATTTGGTCACCAGATTCAATGGTATTTTCTTCGTGATAATGCTCAGTGCCCAAGTCCAAGCCAAACAAATGAATCTTGTCATAGCGCGCCACTTGCTCGCCTTTATCGTTATATACCAAACAGCTGTTTCTTACTTTGTTGGGAAAGTTGCTGACGAGGGGAATAGAGCCAGCGACAATCCATACCTTGTATTGCTTGGCGGTTTTGGATAAAAAAGTTTGAATCGGACCTTCGTTCGGTTTTTCACGCACGGTGACTTTATCAAAATCTTTTGTTCCCATGATGCAAAAATACTCAGGTAGAGCAACAATCTTAGCGCCTTGTTTGGCCGCTAACTCTATCAGCCGCTTTGCTTCTACTAAATTGGAAGAAACATGCGGGCTAGACGCCATTTGTACGGCGGCAACTTTAAAAATACTGTCTTTCTTAGCGGATTTAACTTTTTGCTTGCTTTCCATGGTGTCTTCTTTATTTGACTTGGTCTTTGCTTGTCGAAAAATGATGTTATTGCTTATCTAAAGATTCTTTCTTTTTTTCCTGAGACTCTTTTTTTGATTCTACCTCTTGTGGATTATCCCAAGTACCTGTAATCACATAATCTGTAGATGCGATTTTATTAAATGGATCCTTTAGTATCTTCTGCGCAACAAAGGCTGCTGCACCTACAATTGGCCCACCAGCAAGTGCAGCAAGGGATAAAGAATCACTTACATGCGGTATTACGGATACCTTAAGGTTTTGTGTCTCTGTTTTTAAATTAGTTTCACCTTGAATTTTAGCTTCAGCTGCAGGGCCGGTCATGTAGAAATCATTGCTGCGCAAAATACCGTTATTTGCGGTAGCTGTTGCGCTAATCTTGTCAAAAGCAAAGCCCTCGCTAAATAAATCTCTAAAATCCAAGCTGAGCCTTCTAGGTAAGCTTTGCAAGCTGAGTAGTCCAAGTAAGCGACCAACCCCAGGCTGTACTTTTACAATTTGACCTTTTTCTGCGTCCAACTTGATGTTGCCACTGAGTCTTGATGTATCAAACTCATGTGGGCTACCGGGCCAGCGTAAAAGGCCAGAGATAGTGGCTTTGCCGCCTTTCACTGCATCTGGCTGACCAAAACGCTTAAGAGACTTGCCTATGCTTTCTGCCTGAAAATTAAATTTAAGTGCGGTATTAGGATTACGTGTCCAGTTTTGCCATGTGCCTTCACCGTTTAATACAAAGTCTGGGTTGCTAATCTTGAGCTTTTGTATTTCCCAGTTATCACCATCTTCAAAGGCATTCACTGCGAGTGCACCTAATTTTTTGTCACCTATTTCAAAGTTTTCTACTTCAAGGTCTAGCGCAGGATATTCCTTACTTAAACGTTTGATTTCGTTTTTATTGGTCGCATCGGCTTTCTCTGATGATTTTGGAATAATCAAGTTTTTAAGTTTCGCGCTGATTTTCCCATTGCCCTCACTTTGCCAAATAGCATCGCCGGTAAGCTCTTGGCTTTGAATAGAGAGTGTCAGGCCAGCAGGCGAGGGCCTAGCAGTTGCTTTTAATTGATGCACTTCTCGACTCAGGATTTTTAATGTACTTGCAGACACTTCAGCCTGACTTACCCAGCTTGGTAGTGTGCTATTAGCTTGTTGGGTTGAAGTTGATTCGGTATTTTGTTTGAAAAAAGTAAGCCATTGGTCTACGTCCAATGTGTCGAACTTAGCTCTAAGCGCCAAGCCTTTGTTAAGCGGTATGTTTGCTGAAGTGTTAATCCCAATCTCGCCACGATCAATGACGCGTTGACCTTCTACATCACTACGCATAATTTTGCCTGAGATTAGGTCAGCGTATTGCAGGTTAATTTCATCGCTGTTCGCTTCTTGCTGATTTTTCTCTATGCGTAGCGCCATAATTTGACCCATATCTTTGTTAAATGGGCTTGGCAGATTGATAGACATGCCTACAAGGTTAGAAGTGAAAGTAAAGTCCGCGAGTGGTTTTTTGATGAGAATGTCACCTTTCCAGTCGGTAGTCCCTTGAAAGGCATTGGCAATTGGGTGTGAGACCAGTTTTTTTATACCAGCATCATTGATTCTGCCGCTGGCATTGATTTGGATAGTTTTGTCTTTACCAGTATTCAGCGTTAAGCGAGAAGCACCCCCCATGATTTCTGTGCTGATACTCTGCGCAGACAGGCCATTCTCATTAAAATTCAAGGTGCCATTGATTTTGCTTAGCTCAGGAATACCCACCTCATCATTGGCATACAAAGTCCCATTTTTAATTTGATATGCACCTGCGTAAGTGGCAGCCTCTAGGTCTTGTAGAGGGATTTTGAGCTCTAGATGTAAATGTGCATCACCCGCAGTTTTAAGCGGCTCTGTAAAGCCCATGGTAACTTCTTTTACCGGACTTTCATTTACAAATTTAATACCTTCGCGTATGGGGCCATCTACCTCGCTGGTGATGTTAAGCATCGGCCAATCAGCATCTAATTGCGGGATTTCTACGACACTGCTCACAATTTTATTGCCAAATACATAGCCTTTATTTGCATTCAGCAACATGCGCTTACCTTCAAACAACATCTGTGTATTAAGGCCGCGAATCACTGGCCAGCCTGTACCGTACTCAATCAGCGCATCTTGAATTTTTGCGGTGACTTTAAATTGACCTAGCGCAGGGTCAGGTTGATTCTTTTGATTTACAAATGGGAAATCTGCCAAGCGACCTTTAATAATGACATTAACGTCATCGGCACGTCCTGCTAGGATAGAGGTATCTAGCCAATGTAGTGTGTCCTCTCCTAATACGATAGGGTAGTAATAGGGTGCAAACTTAGCATTGCCTTGGTTGAATTTTGCATTCAAATCCAAATGTCCGCCCTTGGTGGGGGTGTGTTCATATTGTGCTTTGATTACGCCACCGATATGCTGATTCTTAACCTGCAGTTTATCCACAAAAATTTTGGTTGTTTGCTGATTTATTTCCCATGTAACGTCGCCTTGCATCGTATCTATGGGTACTGGCCAACGTAAAATGTCCTTCAAATCTAACGATGCATCATGCGTATCAAGTTGAATCTCGCCTTTACGCTCATTCATATCAACATTGCCAGACATGTTGCTAAAGCCAGGCAGCTCTCTAAATGCTTGCACTCCCAATTGGGAGAACTCTGCTGATGCCGAATAATGTTGTAAGTGATCTAGGTGACCAGAGATCGCGGTTTTTAGTGTATGAATATTACCACTGGGCGATACACCCTCAATCCACTGTAACCACGTAGGTGGTAATGACAAATAGGCTGCTGACTCAGCAACTTTGTCTAATTGTATTGATTGTATGGATAAGTAAGCATCCACCCACGGCTTATTGTTTTTGCTACTGGTAACCCATTCACCATTTGCCGCTTCAACAAGTAATCCTGTATCTAAAGCAAGATTAAATGATTTAACGGTGAGAGTTTGGGTGTTTTTGGATTTTTTTTTCCAGCCCAATAAGCCATCTAGTTTTTTCGCAACTAAGGGTTTGTTATTTGAAGAGTGTTCAATGCTTACGTTTTTTAAATGCACATTTGCATCTACTGCATCTATCTCCAGCTTTGAAAAGTGTAGGTCTGCCTCAGCATCACCCATGCCACTTTGTAATGGAATGGGGTAATCCACCCATGGACGCCACACCGCGACATCTGTCTTTTGCAGGGAGGCATGTATATTGCCACGCCAGTTTTGCAAATTAGACATATCACGGCCAATAAAGTAGCCAGACAGATGGATAGGATTGGTCGTACCAATCGAAGGACGCGCGCTCAGTTGAAATTCATGGCGTCCAAAAAGACTTTTCCAAGCGGAATTGCTGAGCGTTAGATTGAGTGCTTGTAACGAGAGTGGTGGTGCATTTCTCATTTCGTCGATATAAGTGACATTTGCATCGCGGATACTCACTTTAGACTGTGCGAGCAGCCAGTTAGCAAAGTCAGGGTTGCCTCTCCCACTTAAATTGACCCCCGCTAAATAAAATACGCCATCTTTAGAGCGGCGAACAATGAGCTTAGGCGAATATGCCGTGAGTTCTGAGAGCCTGAGGTCGAGTAAGCCTATACTGAGCCATGACAGCTGCGTGTCAATCTTTTTCAGTGTGAGCGCAGGTCTGTTTTGCTCATCATAAATACTTACTTCTTCCAGGGTGACGCGTGGTGAAATATGATGCCAACCAGTCTGGATATCGCCGATAGTAATTTTGCGTTGAATGGTTTCACTCGCATAAGCGGCAATGTCATCCTTATATTGTTCAATGTTTGGAAATACAAAGAAGCGAATAGCCAATATGGCAATCAACACTATCGCAGCGATGAAAATTAAGAGGTAGGAGACCCAGCGAGATAACGTACGGATGGTCATGAGTGAGAGGCGGGCGTAAGGCATAGATTTAGAGGCCTATTTTACTGTATTTTCTTACCAGAAATGAAAAGAAAACGTAAAGTTCAGTTAAGGAAGTCATGCTTTGCTTTAAAATAATGCCTTTTGCCAACTTTGGCTGACTAACGGGTAAATTTTGATTCAATTTAAACAGTTAACGCTGACGCGAGGCCCAAAAATATTGGTTGAAGAGGCTTCTTTTCAGTTGCATCCTGGGCATAAGGTGGGTCTAACTGGTGCCAACGGTGCTGGTAAATCTTCTTTATTTGCATTGCTACGTGGAGAACTGCATCCAGAAGTCGGTGATTTGGATATTCCACCGAATTGGACGGTAGCGCATGTGGCGCAAGA
This sequence comes from Betaproteobacteria bacterium Ga0077540, assembly GCA_001464125.1. Classification (GTDB taxonomy): domain Bacteria; phylum Pseudomonadota; class Gammaproteobacteria; order Burkholderiales; family Methylophilaceae; genus Methylophilus. Next base: position 237,473 of record LNEP01000001.1, read on the forward strand.
AACGCCAGCATTGTCCCAGTCAGCAATCGATTTCACCTTAGATGGCGATGTGGAATTGCGTGAGATTGAACAAGCGTTATTACATGCAGAAACCGCTCATGCCGGTGAAAAGATTGCAGAGTTACATCAACGCTTAAGCGATATTGATGGCTACAGTGCTAAAGCACGAGCGGCATCACTGCTGGACGGCTTGGGCTTTACGCAAATGGATTTGGCTCGGCCAGTCAGTGATTTTTCTGGTGGATGGCGTGTGCGTCTAAATCTAGCACGTGCATTGATGTGTCGTTCAGATTTGCTATTGCTGGATGAACCCACTAACCATTTGGATTTGGATGCGGTGATTTGGCTGGAAGGATGGTTGCGTGATTATCGCGGTACTTTATTACTGATTTCGCATGACCGCGACTTTTTGGACAGTGTAGTCAACAATATCCTGCATATCGAACAGCAACGATTGACGCTGTACCGTGGCGGCTATAGTGATTTTGAGCGTCAGCGTGCGGAAAAATTAGCATTACAACAAGCGATGTTTGAAAAGCAGCAACGCAAAGTCGCGCATTTACATAGCTATATTGATCGCTTCCGTGTACAGGCCACCAAAGCGCGCCAAGCGCAAAGCCGTATCAAAGCGTTGGAGCGCATGGAAATGATTTCTGCTGCGCATGTGGATTCGCAATTCAACTTTGAATTCCGGCCGCCAGTAAGTGCCCCAGACCCGCTGCTGGTATTGGACAACATGGCCATCGGTTATGCGGATAAGCCGATACTCAACAAAGTGCAATTCACTATTCGTCCCGGCGAACGCGTTGGCCTGTTAGGTAAGAACGGTGCGGGTAAATCTACACTCATTAAAGCGCTAGCAGCTGAACTGCAGCCACTATCTGGTAAACGAGTAGAGGGCAAAGACCTCAATATCGGATATTTTGCGCAACACCAGTTGGAGCAGTTGCGCCCTAATGAATCACCGTTACAGCACATGCTACGTTTAGACCCTTTAACACGTGAGCAAGAGCATTTGAATTTTTTGGGGGGCTTTGACTTTAGAGGCGATATGGCACGCGCACCTTGCGCCAACTTTTCAGGCGGAGAGAAATCGCGGCTGGCGCTAGCTTTGCTGATTTGGACACGTCCTAATCTACTGTTACTAGATGAACCAACCAATCATTTGGATTTGGAAATGCGCCATGCCTTGACCTTGGCGCTACAAGACTATGTCGGCGGTGTGATTTTGGTTTCGCATGACCGTGCATTATTGCGTGCCAGTTGCGACCGTTTTGTGCTGGTGGCAGAAGGTAAAGCCGACGTGTTTGATGGCGATTTGGACGATTATAAAAACTGGTTGGCAACACAAAAGGTACAAGAAGTTGCTGCGAATGTTGTCGAAAAGCCTGCTAAAAAGAATGAGTACGCACAGAATAAAGCAGATCGCCAAGCACGTATTTTGGCACGCAGACCTCTTTTGAAATCATTAACGCTGGTAGATGAAAACTTGTTAAAGTACCAAACCGAAAAGCAAGGATTGGATGCTAGCGCGTTAGACGCTACATTGTATGAGCCAAGCCGTAAAGCCGAGTTGCAACAGCATTTGAAACGCCAAGCCGAGCTAGCCGCATTGATTGAGTCCGCTGAGCTAGAGTGGCTGGCGTTACATGAAGCATTAGAAGCACTTCCCGAAATTCAATAATTTTTAATAGGTATTTGTATGAATGAAATGACGTATTCCCAACGCTTAAAACTATTACATGCTATTTGTTTGGCAGAAACCTATGACGATGGCGCAAAATCCACCATTGATTTGAACGACTTTGATGCTGTCGATGCAGCACATTATTTGTCGAGTTTCCTCACGTTTAAGGCGATTCAAGAGGCAGGGCGTCAGCCAGGGCATGAGTTGCAAGAAAATTTTGATATGTTAAGCGTGTATCAAGCATATGGTTTATTGCTGTTTGCATTTTTAACCATGCCGCTCACGCAAGAGGACATTACGCCAGATTATCAAACTGCACAAATCACCATTGCAAAGACATTGTTTGCTGGTATCAGCGATGCACAACTAGTTGAGATTATTGAATCCGGCTTGAATAAATTCAAGCTGATTGGCGATGCAGATGTTGAACACTGGGCGGAGTTTAGAGAGAACGTGGATAAAGTTACGGTGAGTTATGTGATTGCTGGAACCGATGATGACAGTCCACATGATAAAGATGAGGTATTGCCGATTTTTGGCCAGTTGCTTAGCCAGTTGTGTGAGGCTTTTGAGCAAGTCTAACGAGTAATGGATAAACATAAAAAGACCACAGTAATGTGGTCTTTTTTTTTACTAGTATGGATTTGAGACGTTAGATTAGCTTTTTACATCCGGACGCTGTTTAGGATGACCTCTAAAGCCAGCTGGACGGTGTTCACCACGATGTTTGCTAAATTGCTCTTTATTTTTTAACGCTTGCTCACGTTGCTCAGGCGTTAAAACAGCCAACACTTTACTTTCTGTTCTGGCGCGATTTAATGCACTATCTTTTTCCAAAGTAGCTAATTTATCGGCAATCGCTTTAGCTTTGCTTTCATCAAATTGCGCAGCTTGACTCACTTGTCTCAGTTCTAGATGCAATGCGTGACGTTGTTTCATTAGATCACGTACTTTTGGTGCTTCAGCATAATTCAGCGCAAATATTTTATCTTCTTGCTCTGAACTTAAAGCAATACCATGTAAGTAACGTGGTTGACCAAATTCTGGACCGCCCACATGGTGGCGTTTACCATGATGTCCTTTTGTGCAGTAGCCAGATTTTTCGCCATGACTACCTTGTTCTGCAACTGCAATGCCTGTCGCCGCCAAAGTAATACATGCTGTCGCCAATAATGTTTTGAATGTTGTTCTCATCATTTTACCTTTCAAGAATATGTCTCAATGAAGACGATTGCATTTTGCGGAAACTACTTGTTAAGTGCTGTTAAGGTGGCGTAAAAACATGTAAATATATGGCATCTTTGCAAAAGTATTAGAGGTGTAAAGTTGCGTAAAACAAGGACTTAACACTTGTTAATATAGTGGCTTCATCGCTATGATGGCCATGATGTAACGCTCACCTTAAGGTGTTGATATAGAGATTAAAAATGAATAAATTGTTATTAACGGATGATGATGTTGAGTTGGTTGGCATGCTCAAAGAGTATTTGCAGCAAGAAGGCTTTGATGTGACAGTTGCACATGATGGCGTGACGGCAGAGCAATATGTGTTGGCTGGCCATTTTGATTTGATGATATTGGACGTGATGATGCCAGTACAAGATGGCATTCAAACCTTACGAAATATTCGTGCTAATAGCACTATTCCCGTGATAATGCTGACGGCCAAAGGGGATAACAATGACAAAATCACCGGGCTAGAACTCGGGGCGGACGATTATGTACCTAAGCCATGTACGCCAAGAGAGTTGGTAGCAAGGGTGCGCGCGATATTAAGAAGAATACAATCAAATACTTCTCGCACTTATGTGATTGCGGTGGGTGATTTAAAAGTGTGGTCTTCACAACGACGTGCGGAATGGCAAAATCATGTGCTCGATTTGACCAGCACCGAGTTTAATTTGCTGGAAATCCTTGCGCGGCATGCTGGGGCGGTGGTGACAAAAGATGAACTATCATTACAAGCACTTGGTAGGCCGTTAGCCAAATTCGATCGCAGTATTGACGTGCATCTCAGCAGTATCCGCCAAAAAATTGCGCAATATTCAGATAACCCTAATGTGATACAAACGGTATATCGCATGGGTTACCAGTTGTTAAAAGACTAACAGATGGGTCGCTTATTCTGGAAGTTCTTTCTTTTTCTCTTTTTAGCGCAACTTACCACTGCTCTTGGCGTGAGTGCGTTTGTGCTTTTCAATATCACTAACCAAAATCCAAGTATCGACCAGTCACCTATCAGTCAGGCATTGATAGATGCAGCACAATCCACGTTGCAATTAGGCGGTATACCAGCAACTAAGAAGTTGCTAGAGCAATGGGAGTCGCAACGTTTAGCACACCGTGTGTATGTCGTGGATCGCAATGCGCAGGATGTGCTGCACCGTAAGGTAGACGCTACTTGGCTCAATGCAGCGCGTGACTCTATTAAATCGAAGGTGCAAGACAGTGTTGCGCAAGTGACATTAAGCAATCAACAATCATATTTAATGTTTGTTGTCTCTACCCGGGCCAATAGAGCACGTGCTGGTATACCGCCACCACCACCTGGGCTTGAGCATGAACGGCCTTCAGACTTCAAGCGATTTGAGCGCTCCAATACACTGTTTAAAATCATTGCTAAATTCCCCGTCAAAGGTTTGTTGATAGGTACTTTGGCCAGTGCATTGTTTGCGGCAATTCTAGCTTGGTATTTCTCCAAACCAATCAATACCTTACGGTTGGCGTTTGAACGCGCTGCTAGTGGTGACTTGAATACTGCGGTGGCCGACAAAATGGGTGCGCGTAAAGACGAACTATCAGATTTGGGTCGTCATTTTGATCATATGGCCAGCCGACTCAGTGCGCTGCTGCAAGGGCAAACACGTCTATTGCATCACGTATCGCACGAATTACGCTCACCCCTGGCGAGAATGCAAATGGCGCTGGGTTTGGCATTGCAAAATCCGCAGCGTGCCGAGAGTTCTTTGCACCGCATTGAGTTGGAAGCCGAGCGGATGGATAAGATGATAGGTGAGTTATTAGAGTTATCACGCTTCGAATCTGGCATGGTAGAGCTTAAGAGGGAACCTTTTATCCTTAACGAATTACTGGATATGATTGTAGAAGATGCAGCGTTTGAGGCATCACATAAGCGTATCCGCATCGCGTTGAACGCACAGCAAACCATGCAAGTTTCTGGGCAGCAAGATTTAATGCACAGAGCCATTGAAAATGTGGTTCGCAACGCTGTGAAATATGCGCCAAACGACTCAATTGTTAATATTGATTGTAAGGTCATTGCAGCAACTAAATCGATTGAGATAATCATTACCGATCAGGGTGCAGGTGTGCTTGAAACAGAGTTAGAAGATATTTTTAAACCTTTTGTTAGAGGTCACTCTGGTAGCCAAGTTGTCGGTCATGGTGTGGGTTTGGCGATTACCAAACAAGTGATTGAGGCGCATGGCGGTAAAGTCTGGGCTGCCAACCTAAAACCATACGGATTTAGCGTCACCATGACTATTCCACAATGGTTCTAGATATCACTTAATCAGTTTTACCCACAACATAATACCAAGCGTCGGTATACACAAACTCACTGATTTCATGCAAACGTTCAGCTCGCATACCGCCTATTTTATAGCGTGCAATAAACTCCACAATCGCAGTAGTTGGACTAGTGGTCTCTGCACGTATCACCTTTAGTCCCAGCCACTTCATATTATCTTGCGATAAATCTAAAGTGTCTGGGCGGGTATCAGGATGCCAAGTCGCTAAAAGATAGGGCTCAAGACGCAGCATATACGCAGAGTAGCGTGACCGCATTAAGGCTTCAGCAGTGGTGGCTAGATGTCCTTGGTGTAGAGGTTTGCAGCAGCTGGCATAGCAAAGACCTGAACCACACGGGCATTCGCTAGACGTTGCACTTGCCTTCATAGCGGCTGATGTTGAATGAGATAGTTGGAAAAGTAGCTGACTATATTTTTTTCGGAACAGTGTGTTTGCGCAAATGCGTAACCAGTGGTTGCCAGTTGTTGTGTTAACGTGCGGTCATCCCACAATTCTTGGATTTTTTCAGCTAAATCACGCGTTTCTTTAGGAGCAAAGAACAATCCGGTTGCGCGGTCTTGAATATAGTCATGCACACCTTCCGAGTTAGTCACGAGCATGGCTTTTTGGAAGAACATGCCGGATACGATAGTGACATGCCCGCATGGTACTTGGCTATCGCGCAACGGCACTACCATAAAGCGGCTATGCGTCAAAATATTATGGGCATGTGCAAGTGGAATATGCGTATGCACCGTCACGTTTTCTGGCACAGATAATTGCTTAACGCTGTCTGCCGTGGCGACTACAACAAGGCGGATATGTGGTAATGCACGCATTGCCGCAAATAAAGTCTCATAATCACGTCCTTGGCTGCCTAACGCGCAGATGTAATCCCCTTGCTCTATTGGCGCCTCGTCGCATGGCACGCTAGGCGCGTGCACTGACCAATGCAGCATATCAATACGTTCAGGCGCAATACTAAAATAATCAGCGTATAGTTTTTTTTCTAGGTTGGAGTACACCACAAAACGGTCAGGCTGTTGATACGCCTTTGCCATGGCTTTGTGCTGATAACCAGTGGGTAAATTGGTGAAGTTAAACGAATAGACTAAATGTGGCAAACTTGGCTGCAACAGCCGTGCCATGCGGGCGCCATAATAAGCAGGGCGTGGGCCATGTGACACGAGAAGGCTAGGCTGTTGTTTGGCATGATGCACGGCTCGAAACGCTTTTATCACACGTTCAATCGATTGCTTTTTAGGTAGCCAGTTTGGCAATGAAGATTCAGCACTACTAAAATGATGCCATTGATGAGAGCTGTGCTTAAACTCATCTCTAAGCCAACACCAGTTTGGATCCAATTCGCTAAGATTTACAATATCCATATAGGATTACACTTGGATTACCAACTTGAAGGATCAAGCAGGTTGCGGCCTGTAATAATCAACATCAAAAAAATAATACGGTCCTTTTTACTACCAAAGCCATACTTGTTTTTAAGAAAAAGATAGATTTTTTTGATGGTGCTGTGGCCCTCAAAAATATAAAAGTATTCGTCTAACGCTTTTTTTTGACTTGCAACAATCAACCCATGTGCGTAGTTATCTTTAATCAAATGATAGGCATTGAGACTGTGATGTATCGTTGGATTTAATTTCTGATAATCCAAGCTCGCCATTAGATTTGCAGCAATTTGTTTGAATTGCCTAACGTAATGCTGCATGTTGAGTTGAGTATCTGCTTGCATCCCACCGATTGCGTTATTTGAATGCTGTCTATAGAGAAGCAACGACTCTTGAATGAAATAACGCTTTCCTTTTAGCACAGACAATAGCGCTAAATGATAATCGTATGGGGCCAGTAATGGCGTGGCAACGGCAAGCTCTTTCAGCGCTCGATTAAACATTAATGACGCGCCCTGAACAGCGTTTGCAAACGCAATTCCATTTAACCCCTCGATTGCGCCTCGCTTACCAATCCATTTCTCAGCAATCGGTTTTAGTTGGCTATCCACAATCAATGCATCTGAATGCACTAAGGCTGGCATGTCAGAAGATTTTTCAATGGCTTGTATGGCATTAAGTGAAGTCATTAATTTATTGGGCAGCCACACGTCGTCTTGGTCACAAACGCTAATATAAGGGCTACCTGTTTGCTCAATCAGGGTCATGAAGTTTCGGTTGAACCCAACATTACCAAGCGTATCTTCTAGCAGAAAAATATTAGGATGGTTCTGTGTATATGCCCGAATAATGGCCACTGTTCCATCGGTAGAGCCATCGTCACGCACCAATAAGCACCAATCTCGATACGTTTGTTGGATAATCGAGTCAATTTGTTCTGCAATATACTTTTCACCATTATAGGTGCCCATCACGATCGTGATCGTGTAGTGATGGTCAGTGTTGGTTTTTCCAAATTTCATTCAGAATATGCGCGCTTTACAGTCATCAGTTGACGTAGGTCTTGATTGCAGAGCAAAAGCCAAAGCAATACTAAATAATCTTTTTTTCGTGTCAGCCCATAGCCATTTTTGAGAAAAATAAACAACTTTTTGAATCGATTATTCCCCTCAAACAAATAAAAATACTCGTTTAATTGTTGCTTAATGTGTGTTGCAAGATTCAGCTTGGTATATTCATGTTTAAACAAAGGGTATTGGTTGAAGGCATTCGTCAAACTTAAGGTGTATTTTGTATCCTGATTGGTTTTACGCGTGCCGACTGTTCCAACAGCATTGTTTTCATGCTGTCGGTATTTAAGCAAGGGTTCTGGAATAAATGCACGCACGCCAATTAACTCACTTAAGATAGCAATATGATAGTCAAGCAAGTCAAATTGAATCTTAGATAAGCTATCAAGCACGATTTTTTTTAGGCTGTCATTGATCATCATTGATGAGCCAGACACACAATTTGCAAGAATAATACCGTTCAAGCCTTTAATTTTGCCATGCTCACCAATAAAAGTGGGTTTGATAGGATTGAGTTGGCTATCCACAACAATGGCTTCCGTGTGCACCAGTGCCGGTAATTTTGCGCTCGTTTCAATTTCTTTGATTTTTTGGAGCGAAAGACTGGTCTTCTGAGGTAAAAATACGTCGTCTTGATCGCAAAAAATAATATAGGGTTCAGTCACATGTGACATTAAAAACGCTTGGCTTTTGGTATAGCCTAAATTAACCCCATGCTCATCAATAAGATGAATACGTGCATCTTTTTTTACGTAATCTTTGATAATCTCTAAACTGTTATCTTTAGAACCATCATTTCTGATGTAAAGCTGCCAATTGCGGTGGGTTTGTTGCAAGATGGCATTGAGTTGTTCTTCCAGAAACTTTGCACCGTTATAGACACTCATTAAAAACGCTACATTGTCTTCACTGGAACTAGAGTTTACGTGGTTCATGACTAGCTTTCTTAATTTTAAATATTTATTTTGCTAGGGTGAAATGCACGCACAATGCGCATTTCATTGCCAGATTATAACTAACTTATCTCTCTTGTTTCTGCAAATTGAATATCAGGGTATCTTTCTTGTGCCATTTGTAAATTAACACGATTGGGCGCCAGGTAAACATAATCATCAGCGCTATCCAAGCCAACGTTAAAGCCGTATTTATCGGCAATCGCTTTTAAATCAGCATCACTGCCTTTTAGCCAGCGAGCAGTGTAGCAATCATAAGGCTCAAATATCATGTCCACGCCATACTCGTGCTCCAAACGGTGGGCGACTACCTCAAACTGCAGCATACCCACTGCGCCTAAAATTAAATCATTGGAGAGCAACGGACGGAACAGCTGAGCAGCACCTTCCTCTGAGAGTTGTTTGAGCCCAATCTGTAACTGTTTCATTTTCATTGGGTTTTTAATGCGTGCTCGGCGGAAAAATTCTGGTGCAAATGAGGGGATGCCAATGAACTTAAGGTTTTCGCCTTCGGTAAACGTGTCGCCCAGCTTAATGGTGCCGTGGTTGGGAATACCAATAATATCGCCAGAATATGCTTCATCCATCGTAGTACGGTCTTGCGCCATGAAGGTAATGGCATTATTGACGCTCAGCATCTTGCTGGTGGAAACCTGCTTAATCTTCATACCACGCTCAAAACGCCCAGAGCAGACACGTAAAAACGCAATGCGGTCACGGTGCTTTGGGTCCATATTCGCCTGAATTTTAAACACAAAGCCTGAAAATTTGGCTTCATCCGCAGCAATTTCACGAGTGGCGGTTTTACGGGCTTGGGGAGGTGGCGATAAGTCTACAACGGCATCCAAGAGTGATTGCACGCCAAAATTGTTAATCGCTGACCCAAAAAACACCGGGGTTTGTTTGCCGTTCAAATAGCGCTCTTTATCAAAGCTATGCGATGCACCACGAACCAACTCAATATCAACACGCAACTCTTCGGCTTGGCGACCAATTACTTCGTCCAAGCGCGGGTTATCCAAGCCTTTAATAGTCTCCGAAGTGCCTTTTTCCGCACGTGGGTCAAAAAACGAGATTTCATCGTTATAGAGGTGATACACCCCGCGAAACGTCTTGCCCATGCCAATTGGCCAAGTCATCGGTGCGCACTCCATGCCCAAGGTAGATTCGATTTCATCCAGCAACTCAATCGGCGCGCGGCTTTCACGGTCGAGTTTGTTGATAAATGTAATAATGGGCGTGTCGCGCATCCGGCACACGTTCAGTAATTTAATGGTTTGCGCCTCAACGCCATTCACCGAGTCAATCACCATTACGGCGGAATCCACGGCTGTGAGTGTGCGGTAGGTGTCTTCAGAGAAGTCATCATGTCCAGGCGTATCTAGCAGATTAATCATGTGCTCGCGATATGGAAACTGCATGACGGATGAAGTCACCGAAATGCCACGTTGCTTTTCCAGCTCCATCCAGTCAGAGGTGGCATGACGCGCAGCTTTGCGTCCACGCACTTCACCTGCAACCTGAATGGCACCACCAAACCACAATAGTTTTTCGGTGAGGGTGGTTTTACCCGCATCCGGGTGGGAAATGATCGCAAAGGTACGGCGTTGATTGATGTCTTGTAATAATGAGCTCATTAACAATCTTTAAATAATATTTTTACAGTTGTATTCCAAATAAAGCTAAATGTATTGTGTTTAAAAGATTTATTTGAATATATAGGATTAGTTTTTTAGGCTACGTAAGAAGTTTTTAGCAAAAATGTATATTGGCTGACATAGGTTAAAAATAAAACCACTAACATAATTTAATTTGACTATAGATTCGTTAGACAAAGTGTAATGTTTTTTTGAGAGTTGTATATGTCCCAAACGCGCGCCTTTTGACTCATAAATGCTATAAATAAAGCCATATCTTGAATTGTCACGTTCTAATCTATGCGGATGTTTTTGTAGAAGAGGCAAAATAGTGGATGTATAAGCAATAGGACCAGTCAAATTTAATGTACCCCATTGGCCAGTGTCGTGTATAAACGGATTATATTTTTCTATGTTATTGCAAACATTTTCTATCACGGCTTTCAGGAATGGATGTCCCTCTGCGGCGGCTATATACCATTGCTGAAATTCACCATGAACATGATCCACTCCATTTTGGTGGCCTAAATTTTCATGTATTTGCCCTGGCTCGTTTTGCCAATGGGATAGTAAATAGCGGTCTGATGGTAGCAAAACCTCATCTAAAGGGTTTTGCAGGCTACTTTTAATATCTAGATATAAACCACCCTCGTTATAGATCAGAATATATCTAAAAAAATCAGCTTTTGCAGCTCCGTAAGTAGGATTAATTTTATTATAAATCTTCAGTAATTGAGGGTAATGCTTTGCAATATATGCCTCGATATCATTATCATCGTATAGCCTATATTCCCAATCTGGATTTAATGATTTTAAATAGTTAACATTTTGTTGAATCTCGACGGGTAAATTTCTGTGATAATAAGTTTGATGAATGACTTTTGGAATGTGGTTGCCCATGGCTTTCGCGGAAATATAACCATAATCTCCACCTTGGTTTAGACTGCCCCTAAGTTTCAAAGCTAAGTTGGCCAAAAAATTCATAATGCTTTATACATTTAAACGATGAATTCAATATTAACATCGTTTAAATGTTACAAACGTAGTAATCACTTTAAAAATATATCAGATATTCACCTCATCAAAAAAACGGCAGCCAGAATCAACGCTGCCATCACCAGTAAACCTTCCAATTATTTCACCACTTCTTTAAGTTGGTCCAAAATGGCTGGGTTGTCCAATGTGGAAATATCCGAAGTGATTTCTTCGCCTTTCGCAAGGCTACGCAACAGTCTGCGCATGATTTTGCCAGAACGCGTTTTTGGTAAATTATCCCCAAAGCGGATTTCATCGGGTTTGGCAATTGGGCCAATTTCTTTACCCACCCATTCGCGTAGTTCAGAGACTATTTTCTTGGCATCATCGCCTTGTGGACGCGAACCTTTGAGCACCACATAAGCCACCACAGACTCACCCTTGATATCGTGCGGTTTACCCACCACAGCAGCCTCGGCAACTAAATGGTTTGCCACCAATGCAGATTCAATTTCCATGGTGCCAAGGCGGTGACCAGACACGTTGAGCACATCATCAATGCGACCCATGATAGTAAAATTGCCGGTTTTGGCATCTCGTATTGCACCGTCACCTGCCAGATAAGTTTTACCACCCAAATCGGCAGGGTAGTAGCTGGCTATGAATCGCTCAGGGTCGTTATAGATGGTGCGTATCATGGATGGCCAAGGTTTTTTAATCACTAACAAGCCACCGGTGCCCCATGGTACATCTTTGCCAGTTTCATCCACCACATCAATGTCAATACCGGGGAAGGGGAGTGTGCAAGAACCAGGTACCAACGCTGTAGCGCCGGGCAAAGGCGTAATCACATGCCCGCCGGTTTCGGTTTGCCAGAAGGTATCCACAATTGGGCAACGGCTACTGCCTACTTGCTCGTAGTACCACATCCATGCTTCTGGGTTAATGGGTTCGCCTACCGTACCTAACAAGCGCAAGCTGGATAAATTGTAGTGGCTTGGATGGGTGCTAGGATCGGTTTCTCCTGCTTTGATGAGGGAGCGAATCGCTGTCGGCGCGGTGTAGAAAATTGAAACTTTATGTTTCTCTATCATTTGCCAGAAGCGGCCAGCGTTAGGGTAGGTGGGGATGCCTTCAAACACAATTTGCGTAGCACCCATGGCGAGTGGGCCGTAGGCTACATAACTATGGCCAGTAATCCAACCCACATCGGCAGTACACCAATAGATATCATCTGGTTTTACGTCGAAGGTCCAGCGCATGGTGTTCATGGCGTGCAGTAAGTAGCCAGCTGAGGAATGTTGTACGCCTTTTGGCTTGCCAGTGGAGCCAGAGGTGTAGAGCAGAAATAGTGGATGCTCTGCATTTACCATCACAGGGGGGCATTCGTCTGCCTGACCAGCTATTAGATCGCTCCACCAAATATTGTTGCTTGCCCATTGAATCTCTTGGCCCGTTTTTTTGAGCACCACTACTGATTGAATGCTCTCGCAACCGCCCATGGCAATACCTTCGTCTACCGCCTGTTTAAGTGGGAGTGTTTTACCACCACGGAACTGCCCGTCTGAGGTAATGACAGCCACTGCACCTGCATCAATAATGCGTTCATTCAAACTTTTAGCAGAAAATCCACCAAAGACAACAGAGTGAATGAGGCCTATGCGAGCACAAGCCTGCATGGCCACCACGGCTTCAATACCCATGGGTAAATAGATAATGACGCGGTCGCCAAGCTTTAAGTTGAGTTTTTTGAGGCCGTTCGCAAACTGGCACACCTGATGATAGAGCTCTTTGTAGGTTACGGTTTTGACATCGCCATTATCACCTTCAAAAATAATGGCAGTTTTATTAGGAATGGTGTTGAGATGTTTATCTAAACAGTTGGCTGAGACATTGAGTTCGCCGTCTTCAAACCATTTGTAAAAAGGGGCATTTTCTTGATTGAGTGTTTTGGTAAAGGGCTTGTGCCAAACTAATAATTCACGCGCTAACTTTGCCCAGAAACCTTCATAATCGTTTTTTGCTTCAGTGCATAATTGCTGATACGCTTGCATGCCAGAAACGGCTGCCTTGCTAACCGTTTCTGCACTAGGCGCAAAAACTCGGTTTTCATGAAGTACGGATTCAATTGACATACAGCTCCCCTAATATTCTGCAACACACATATAATTTAAGTTATAAATGACCCAATACTACTGCCATAAAAGATACATCAACTTATGCTAACACTGGACATGATTCTATCAGAAAACCGCTCTGCGTCTAGGGATGAGGCACATTTGCTCCATGCTGTGAAGTGCAGCTCATTTGTGACCAGATTGTTGTCAAAAGATGCGCAATTAATCTCTGATTTGCTAAATAATCTACATCAAGCGTATCAAACAGAGGACATGCAAACCACCTTAACAGCGCAAAATATTTTTGATGAACAGTCATTAAAACAGCAATTAAGATGGTTGCGGCAACAAGTGTTACTCAGAATAATTGTGCGAGATTTAAACGGGTTGGCCAATTTCCATGAGGTAGCGCAGACTACTTCTGCGTTAGCAGAAGTGACATTGCAGCAGGCCATTTCTTTTCATACTACTGAACTCAGTAAACAATATGGCATGCCCAGAGGCCAGGATGGAGAGGTGCAATCACTCATTGTTGTTGGCATGGGTAAGCTTGGTGGGGCAGAGCTGAATGTATCTTCCGATATTGATCTGATTTTTGCTTACGAGCAAGAAGGTGAGACCGATGGTGGGCAGGTCATCAGCAATCAAGAGTTTTTCACCAAGCTGGGTAAAAAGGTGATTGCTGCGCTAGATGACATCACAGAAGATGGTTTTGTGTTTCGTGTCGATATGCGTTTGCGGCCTTTTGGCTCTGAAGGGGCGTTGGTGAGTTGTTTGGACGCGCTGGAAGACTACTATCAAAATTATGGACGTGAGTGGGAACGTTACGCTTGGATCAAAGGGCGCGTGGTTGCTGGACCATCGCAGGCACTCAGCAATGTGCTTAAACCTTTTGTATTTAGAAAATATCTGGATTTTAATGCCTATGCGTCCATGCGTGATTTAAAGGTACAAATTCAGCGTGATGTGATGCAACGCGGGCTTGAAGACAATATCAAATTAGGGCGTGGCGGTATTCGTGAGGTGGAGTTTGTTGCGCAAGTATTTCAACTGATACGCGGTGGTCAAGATACCGAGTTGCAAGTGAAACCAACCTTGCAGGTGCTAGAACTCTTGGCACAAAAACGTATGTTGCCACCAGAGGCAGTCGCGCAGCTCACCGAAGGCTATATTTATCTGCGTAATGTTGAGCATCGTTTAATGTACATTGATGATCAGCAGACGCAAGATTTACCCAAATCTGAAGAATCTAGACAGCGCTTAATCATGATGATGGGGTTAGAAAGCTGGGGCGAATTTTTAGCGCAATTGAACCATCATCGCGCCATTATTCAGGCCCATTTCGATGCCACATTTAGCGATGCTGGGCATCAAGCACTAGAGCAAGAAACGGCTATTTGGCAGGGCACGATTGAAAAATTAGCAGCCCTCGATTACCTGACAGGGCTTGGGTATCAAGATGCGGCTGAGACCTATCAACGTTTACAAGCGCTTCATGGTAGCAGCCGATACAAACAATTACCTGAGCAGAGTAAGTTTCGCTTTGATAAATTGATGCCAATGGTGATTCAGCAATCGGCAGAGACGCAAAGCCCAGATGTGGCACTACTGAGAAGCATCATTCTGTTAGAAAGTATTTGTCGTAGAGCAAGCTATTTAGCATTGCTGGCGGAGTTTCCAGAGTCATTGCAATTGGTCATCAAACTCTGTGGTGCAAGCCCATGGTTGGCACAATATCTCACCGCACACCCCATTTTATTGGACGAGTTGCTAGACACCCAAACACTGTACGATGCACCGGACTTTACAGCCATGCAGGCAGAACTCACCAAAAAAATGCAAGCACTGGAAGGCGATACCGAAGCGCAAATGGATACCATGCGCCATTTTAAAAACGCGGCAGTGTTGCGTTTTGCGGCACAGGATATTGGTGGACTGCTAGCGTTAGAGACGCTCTCAGATTATTTAAGTGCACTGGCGGAGCTGATTTTGCAAGTAAGTTTGCAGGTGATTTGGCCCACGCTTAAATTTAAACACCAAGAAACGCCGCAGTTTGCCATCATTGGTTATGGCAAATTAGGGGGTAAAGAGCTGGGCTATGTGTCTGATTTAGATATTATTTTTCTATATGAAGACGCACATCCGGATGCCTCGGATAACTACGCGCGTTTTGCGCAACGCATCAATAATTGGTTTAACAGTTTGACCAATGCAGGCTTGTTGTATGAGACAGATTTACAGCTCCGGCCTGATGGCAACAGTGGCTTGCTGGTGAGCAGTGTGGATGCGTTTGAAGAATATCAACTACGTAAAGCTTGGGTGTGGGAGCATCAAGCCATCTCGCGCGCTCGATTTGTGGCGGGAGATGTGCAAGTAGGGCTGCGCTTTTCAGGTATCCGCGACAAGGTGTTGATGCAAGTACGCGACCCACAAACCTTAATGCAAGAAGTGACACAAATGCGCGAAAAAATGCGCGCTAGTCACCCACCCAAGCCAGAGCTGTTTGATGTAAAACATGACAAAGGCGGCATTATTGACGTGGAGTTTATGGTGCAATATCTGGTCTTGCTGCATGCACATGCGCATCCGCAATTGCTAGGCAATATTGGCAATATTGGTTTACTGCATCTGCTCGCTGAGCTTGGTATGGTGGATGCAATGTTGGCAGAAGATGTGGCCTCAGCGTATCGCACCTACCGCAAAATTATCCATAGCGAAAAGCTCCAAGCCAAAGACGCCAGAGTGCCTTTGATTGAAATTCAGCCACATCAAACCGCTGTGGTCACCTTATGGCAACAATTGTTTAGTGGCGCTTAACGTCCCCAACGTAAAGCTGGAGTGTGCACTGGGCTATCCCAATGCTGTTTGATTTCATCATCTAGCAAGCATACCGTGATAGATGCACCAGCCATATCCAAAGCGGTGGTGTAGTTGCCCACCAGTGAGCGTGTAATGCAGATGCCTTGAGCAGCCAGCAGTTTCGCGGCGCTGTGGTAAATCAAATAGAGCTCCATTAACGGCGTTGCGCCAAAACCGTTCACTAGAAGCAGGGCTTCTTGATTGGTGGCTAAGTTTTTGGCTTTAAAATCTGTAACAATTGCCTGCACGCAATCATTCACAATCGCGTCAGCCTCACGCATTTGCTCACGTTTGCGGCCCGGCTCACCATGAATGCCCACACCCATTTCTAATTCGGTTTCTGCAATATCAAACGTGGCACGTCCGGCAGCAGGCACAGTGCAGCTAGTCAGCGCAACCCCAATGCTAGAGGTACGAAGATTTACTTTATTGCCCAAGGCTTTGCAGGACGCTAAATCTGCGCCGGTTTCGGCAAGGCTACCCACGCATTTTTCTACAATGACTGTGCCTGCCACACCACGACGCCCCGTGGTATAAGTGCTATTGACGACAGCGCAATCATCACTGGTCAACACAGTGGCGTGTTCAAACGGCAGCATTTCTGATGCCATTTCAAAATTCATCACGTCTCCCGCATAGTTTTTCACAATAAACAACACGCCTTTGTCTGCGTGTACTGATTCTGCAGCTGCTAACATTTGGTCTGGGGTGGGGGAGGTAAACACTTGGCCAGGGCAGGCTGCATCTAACATACCGTAACCGATATAACCTGCATGCAGTGGCTCGTGACCTGAGCCACCACCAGAAATAATGGCGACTTTATTTTGTGCTTTTTGCGCACGCGTTAAGTAGTTAGGGTCTAACTGAAAGGTCACTAAATCACGGTGCGCACTCGCAAAACCAGACAAGCTCTCAGTAAGTATGTTATCGACTTTGTTGATGAATTTTTTCACTCATGAGCCCCTTTAATCACTAAATCACACACTGTATGAATCATCACTTGGCAGCTTTTTGCGCCGGCATCTAGGTGTCCAATCGCACGCTCTCCCAAGCCCGCTGCACGGCCTTTGGTAGCAATAAGATTGCGGGTGGATTCTAACCCTTGATATGCTGTTTGTTTGAGCGCTTGTGCAATCGCTATACTGGATTTACCCTCTGCGGCCAGCGTGGTAAATTGGGTTGAAACTGGCACTAGTACATCTAACATGGTTTTTTCACCTACTTGCGCTTTGCCACGCTGCATAATAGCTTGCACGCCAGCTGCAAATGCAGCGGCAACTTCTAATGGCGTGTCAGCAACATTTTGCTTGGTCACTTTGGCCATGCTCATAAAAAAACTGGCAAACAACGGCCCAGATGCGCCGCCGATGGTGCTTAAAAGCTTCATGCCGATTTTATTCAATACGTCATCTTCGGGCAGCGCCAATAGCTCGTTATACATGCCTGCAATCACTTCAGAGCCACGCTTCATGTTGATGTAATGATCGCCATCGCCAATGGCACGGTCCAAAGATTCTATCTCGGCCTCATGCGCCACAATAGCAGCGTGAATAGCTAGGCTAGCGCTTAAAATAAAGGAAGTTTTCATCATTTGGGTGTGTCAATCAGGTTGCTAAAATCGGTTTTTTATAAACTTTATTTTAGTGTCACTGGATATCAATCTCGGCAAAAACCTTCGCCAGATTGTATGGTTAAACAGTTAGATTTTTCACTGAGCCATTTCATGCCGGTACCTAGGCCATCAGTTGCTTGAATCTGTCTTTCTTTACCATCGCGCATAAACACAATGCGATTATTCACAGAATTACCTGAATAAGTTTTAGTGCTATCCAAGTTGGTAATCGCAATCCTGTACCGCCCCTCTGCGCCAGAAATTTTAAGCATGGTACCTTCAGGGCCTTTCCATTCACCAATCCAAGTATCGGTGAGGCTTAGAAAAACGGTGTTACTGACAGCTCGCTGTGGCTTCACTTCAGGTTCTGGTGGGGGTATGGTTTTCTCTTGATTACAGGCTGAAACAAGGAGACTCAATAGTAGTATCGAAGCTCCATAAAAATTCCACTGTTGCATACGCTGTTTCATCCAAACCTCCTCAACTATTTTGTGTGTTATCTGCGTAACTCTTTTTGGTGATTATGCTACAGCTTTTTAGGCTTGGGGTAAGCGTATTCTGCATTTGCATCAATGTTAACCTCTGCGCGCTCATAGTCATCTATCAAGGCTAAAGCAGCGACCATGTCATCGTCATTCACGATGACTTTTGCAAACCCCATCGGTGATAAATCACCAATCGCACCTTGCAAGTAATGCCCACTAACAAAACTCAGGATGCCACAAGCGTTAAGCATGCCCGCAACAATATGCGCATCCATGATGGTGTTGGCATGATAAGCAATTTTCATATCACTAATATGAGCATTAGTTTAAAGTAAAAGCATACAACAATGCAGTGTGGACAGGGCAGTGGCATTAATCGCCTTGCACAAAATAGTACATACGCCAGCCAAAGTTGCTTTGTTTAAACCCGGCACGGTAACCAAGGACTGCATTACCTGGGCATTCCACAGTATTGTCAGTGTTGATAACGCATGCTTGACTAGTTACTTGGATTAACTGCTTTAACGCGTCTGGTTTGGTTTTCCATTCAGTAATCGCTTGGGTTGCGCTCGCATCACCACCAAAGCTCCAAGTAAAGTCAGCCGTCATTAATAATTGAAGTGCTTCAAAATCCTTTTGTTGTGCTGCAGAATTAACTTGAGAAATTGTCAAAGCAGCTTCCGTGGGTATGTTGCAAGTATCCGCAAAGCTAATGGTTGCAAATGCCATTAAGAAAATTTTTAAACAAAATTTAGCCATCGCAAATATTAATCATGAACTCATATCTTGATTTTTCCAACTCAACTTTTATTCTTATTTGGTCTATTCAACACATAAGAGCTCACTGTAAGGTAAAGCACAAGGCCATTCAATAGATGCCAAAGCGAATGAGTGCCAATGCTTAAACTTTCACAAACATTAAAATCAATCGAGCGAAAAACAAGTGAGATTGTGAGCAGTGAACTTGCGACTAATAGACCCCATGCAGAATGTTTTTTTGAATTAAGATGGTAATAACCAATACCCCATAAGAAAAGAAGCGTTGGCACATACACGATAGAGCCATTAAGCGAAGGTATTGGAACTAAGCCCACGTTAAGGTGCATCCATAAAAATAACAATAAAATGATGGTGACAACTACATGCGAAAGCTTGGAAATATTGCGTAAATAAAAGTATAGAAAAGTACCCTGATAAAGAGAAATTGGAATAACGTCTGCATACATGCTCCAACGAACCGCAAGAGTGTGAAAAAGGAAGCTTCCAAGACCAATCATCGCAATCAAAGCGGCTAATAGTTTAACTTCACAGGCGACTTTATCCGTTTTACCTTGGGCAAGATACCAAGCAAACCAGGCAGCGATAATGAAACTGATATTTGAGATTGCATTTAAAGGTTCATCCCAAAAAGCTGAGCCAATCCGCTCACAATAAATATCAATTGGATCAAATAGCGATTTATGCATAAAAAATTATCTACTTAATCAGTGCTTAATTTGAACAAGAATCTGGTGAGCAAGCCCTTCAATGCTCTCCAAACTCACATCTGCTTTATCTAAAAAATCTTGGTCAAATTGGGTAGGGTTTGCCCAAAGCTTTCCTCTAATTTCGCAACGTTTTGCAAGTTTATGAATACCAATATCTTGCAGTGCAAAGCCAAGCTCCGTCCATAACACAGATAACCTTGCCTCGGTTTCTGGCTTGCGAGTCCCAAGCTCTTTCACAGTGCGCATATAAACGGCGGTTTCTCTGGATGCCTTAATGACATCTCGTACTGCACTCACCGATTGCTCTTTGCGTTTATCGCCAGCGCGTACTAAATTAGCAAGCCAAGATTTGGCATGTTTGAGTATTTCCCAAAGTATTTCAGAGGTGATGATGTCCACAGGGTATTTTTTATTGATAGGTTAATGGTTGGTTGTCGTGATTAGGCGTATTGGCGCGACCCGTTTGAATGATGGGTTAGGCATTTAGTACACCCAACAGTTTATTTGCATTTGCCTCTACCACTGACCATGACGAGAGAGTAACTAGACTTTCGATTGAAGGTGGCGGGTCACCTGCTTCGATTGATAAATGTTCCATACTGGTATTAAAGATTTTAATTGCATCAAGTTCGACTGATGAAAAAGCATTGATAAACTCTACCCTATCAGGAATATAGGTGTCATCAAACCACATACAAAATAGCTCAGTAGGTACAAATACATGGGGCACTTGAGTTTGAAATTCTCTCACAGCATCAGCTGATTTAAAAAGCTCTGCAATAGCTATTAAGTTCGCTCGTAAATTTTGCTGTAACTCACTCAATTTAGTTATGCCTAACGTTTGAATTAAGGGGCGCCGTTAGGAGTCCCGCTTGAATGATGGGTTAGGGCTGACTTTTGGCTGAAGCGATACCCAAGCCAATTTTCGATACCGATAGCTAATAAGGTTGTGCTTATTATTGACCAGAAAAAAACGACGCCAGTCACGCCCCCAAATTCATAAGCAATTTTTGCTAAGCGAGTTGGCTTATCACCATTTGCCGCTAAATAAGATGGATAACAACTAAATAAACCAAGAAGACCCAACCAAGGTGCAAGGCCTTTAACAGTGGGTTTATGTTTACCATAGAGAAACTTATCATTGGCTTTGGGGATGGCGGCTTTAGCCTCAAGTGCCAGATATTTTTTATTTAAAGCTGCCTGATTATTTAATAGAAAAACCAACACAACAAGCAGGGTTATAAAAACAAAGAAAAGTGTTGGTAAATAGAAATCTTTCAAAATAGCAAATGAAATTGCTATAGCCACACATAGCCAAAGTATTTCTTTAACGATGACAAATTGGTTCCACAAAGGATTAAGCCCTAACGTTTGAATTAAGGGGCGCCATTAGGCGTCCCGCTTGAATGATGGGTTAGGTGCATGAACTAAGCGATAACGTGGCCAAGTAGCATGACTTACCAAATAAAAATAGAACTCGTAGAAAACTCCAGCGACGAGAGAGGCCGCAGCAGCAAATACCAAAATAATAGGTATTTGAACGCCAAAAAGATGAGCAATTATGACCATACTGACGGGAACCATAGCCAGTGAACTAATGCGCCCTTCATTGGGGTTAACGTTGAATTCAATACCAGCGCCACACGCTGTGCATGCAAAGGTGGCTTTGCTAGAAATGTGTGAACGAAGCCAACGACCAGAAAGTGATTTATGGCAATGTGGGCAACTTGAATCCATAAGCACCTAACGTAAAGTAGACCCCAAAAACGTCCAATAAAAATTAGTAGGACAGGTGTCTATATTGTTTTTAATTTGTATTATCATCATTAATTCAATGGGTAACCTATTTTTATCACACCTAAAAAAGAATAAAACAAAATGATAAATACACCTGCAGAATCTCAGCCACCCAAGTTACTTGAGCAAGTTGTTACGCGTATGCGTGTAAAGCATTACAGCTTGCGCACAGAGAAATCCTATGTGGATTGGATTAAACGATATATTTGGCACCATGGCAAGCGCCACCCAAAAGATTTAGGCGCGGCGGAGGTTGAGGCCTTTTTATCTCATTTGGCTGTTACCCGTAATGTCTCTGCCAGCACGCAAAATCAAGCCAAAAGCGCATTATTGTTTTTGTATAAAGAGCTGTTGGGCGTTCAATTACCTTGGTTAGATAACGTGACCCAGGCCAAAGCACCTAAACGATTACCTGTGGTACTCACCAAGGATGAAGTGCAAGCATTATTGAATCGCTTAGACGGCACCATGTGGTTATTAGTTAGTTTGCTTTATGGCAGTGGTTTGCGACTGATGGAGTGCTTGCGCTTGCGGGTTAAGGATGTGGATTTAGCAAGATGTGAGATTTTAGTCCGCGAGGGAAAAGGTTTTAAAGATAGAGTGACCATGTTGCCTAAATCTTTAGTTGAGCCATTGAAACAACATTTGGTTAAGGTTAAAGCCTTGCATCAAGAGGATTTGGCGGCAGGGCATGGTGAAGTCTTTATGCCGATGGCACTAAATAGAAAGTACCCGAATGGCGGTAAAGATTGGTCATGGCAATATGTGTTTCCATCCATTAAGTTGTCTGTTGATCCGTTATCAAAAGTGATTAGACGGCATCACGCAGATGAAAAGACGGTACAGCGTGCAATGAAAAAAGTATTGAATTTGGCGGGTATTACTAAGCTTGCAACCCCTCACACATTGCGACACAGCTTTGCTACGCATCTATTGGAAGGTGGTTATGATATTCGTACTGTGCAGGAGTTGTTGGGGCATAGCGATGTAGCTACCACCATGATTTATACCCATGTATTGAATAAAGGCGGGCAGGGTGTGGCTAGCCCTCTCGATAGTTTGTAGATTTAGTTACACCTGCATGTTCATCATATCTTGATACGCTGACACTAGTTTATTACGTACTTGAACCGTAGCCTGAAACGCAATATTGGCTTTTTGCCCGGCAATCATCACATCCGATAGGCTCACGCTGTCATCACCCATTGCAAAGTTTTTGCCAAGCTGCTCCGAGCTCTTTTGCATTTGATTCACTTGATCTAACGAGCTTTTAAGCGCATCGCTAAAGCTGACTTTAGATGAAGATTGGGCGCTATTGGCGGATTGAACGCCCAAACCACCCCCAATTGGGTTTTCTTGCGCCACGCGCGGGTTTTGCGCAGCGGCCTTAAGCTGCGCCAACATTGATTCAATTCTGGCTGAATCTATTCCACCTGCTTTCATGTTTGCCTCCTGTTACATCCTTTTTTGGCTTATGCACACTTTAGCATTTGTGGTTTTGCGTGAGCGTTGAAATAGGCGAGGGAAAACTGCTTTATTCGCAAAATTGAAAATTGGCTTTATCGGCATAATGGTACTCAATCGTAGTAGTCATCCGTGTAGGGTAGTAAGCGTGATGACAGTTAATAGGATGTTTTGGAGGTTTCACAATGGCAGCAGGAAACGAAGCCGTATTGATGAGTGGAAATGGATTGCCTAGTGCCGCCCAGCTTGGCAGCAAGCTGATGTTGCTGGCAGGCGTTGCTGCTGTAGTAGCAGTGATGGTGGTGTTTTGGTTATGGAGCCAACAACCCGATTACCGTATTTTGTTCTCTAACTATTCTGATAAAGATGGTGGCGCGATTGTGGCGGCCTTAGAGAAAATGAATGTGCCTTATAAGTTCTCTGAAAGTGGTTCTGCTATTTTAGTACCGGCAGAGCAAGTGCATACCGCTCGCTTAAAACTAGCCTCTGAAGGTTTGCCTAAAGGTGCCAATATTGGTTTTGAATTATTAGAGAACCAAAAATTTGGGGTTTCTCAATTTGTAGAGCAAGTGAATTTTCAGCGTGCGTTAGAAGGTGAGTTAGAGCGCAGTATTCAAGCGATTGCTGCGGTAGATGTCGCGCGTATTCATTTGGCTATTCCTAAACCAAGCGTGTTTGTGCGCGATCAACAAAATCCAACGGCATCGGTACTTTTGAATTTGCGCCCTGGTAGAACGTTAGACCAGCAACAAGTAGCTGCAGTGGTGCATTTGGTGGCTAGTAGCGTACCTAATTTGCCAGCAGCTAATGTCACAGTGGTTGATCAAAACGGTAATTTGCTTTCTGACACCTCTAAAAAACAAGGCGCTAACGGCTTAGACCAAACCCAAATCAAATATGTAGAAGACATGCAAGCCAGCATTGCTAGACGTGTGGAATCCATTATCACGCCTTTAGTGGGCGCTAAGAATGTGCGCGCTGAAGCGAGTGCGGAAATTGATTTTTCTACCACCGAGCAAGCGGCTGAGACTTATAAACCTAACTTTAAGCCAGAAGAGTCGGCTGTTAGAAGTATGCAAAGCAATGAATCTAGCAATGGCGCTGGTGCTGATGCTTCTGGTGTGCCAGGTGCGTTATCTAACCAACCACCACCAAACTCAACTGCTCCAATTGATACCACTGCAGATGCAGCGGCGACAGCGAGTGCAGGTGGTGCAACAGTGGCAACGCAAAAAAACACGACCACCAATTATGAGGTGGATAAGACTGTGAGCTATGTGCAGCAACCTAAAGGTGGTATCAAGCGCTTGCATGTGGCGGTGGTGGTGAACAATATGCCTGTGACCGATGCAAAAGGCAAAGTGACATACCGTCCTTTAACTGCGGCTGAGAAACAACAAATCAATGATTTAGCGATGCAAGCCATGGGCTTTAATAAAGAGCGTGGCGATTCCATCACTGTAGTGAATAGCTCATTTGCCGGCGAGCCAGCCGAGGTGTTGCCAGAAGTGCCTGTGTGGCAGAACCCAGTGGCAGTGGAGTATGGCAAAGACGGCTTACGCTTCTTGGTGGGCATTGTGGTGTTGTTCTTGGTGTATACCCGCATGCTCAAACCATTGTTAGCCAAGTTATCTAGCCCAATGAGCAACCCAAAAATGTTAGGCCAAGCGCAACAGAGCGGTGAGGACGCCATTGTGAATATCAGTGGTCAGCCACAAGCAGCACTCAGTGCGCCTGGCTATGAGCAGAACTTGGGTATGGTGAAGCAGTTGGCTAAAGATAACCCAAGAATGGTTGCAAGTGTGGTATCAAACTGGACGAATGGAAGTGAGAAGTAAGCATGGCTGATGATGGTGTAATGCGCAGTGCGATTCTGATGCTGGCTTTGGGTGAAGACGAAGCCGCAGAGGTAATGAAATTTTTAAGCCCTAAGGAAGTGCAAAAGTTGGGCTCGGCCATGGCCACCATGAAATCAGTAGGACGGGAGCAAGTGGATACCGTTGTGACTGACTTTTTAACTGAGGCAGAACAAAGCAGTGATTTTGGGTTGGATTCTGATGAGTATATCCGTTCTGTATTGACCAAAGCGCTGGGTGACGACAAAGCTTCTAACCTACTTAACCGCATTTTATCCTCACGCGATGCCAGCGGCATTGAGAGTTTGAAATGGATGGATGCTTATACCGTTGCGGAGTTTATTAAGAATGAACATCCACAAATTATTGCAACAATCTTGGTGCATTTAGAACCAGATCAAGCCTCTGAAATTATTGGACATTTTACTGACAGGTTACGCCAAGACGTGATGTTGCGCATTGCAACATTGGATGGTGTAAAACCGATTGCATTAAAAGAATTGAATGATGTGATGACCAAGTTGCTGACCGGCAATGAGAACATCAAAAAACAAACCATGGGTGGCATTAAAGTGGCGGCCGAAATCATGAACTACATGAGCGGTGACAACGAGGCCAGCGTGATGGAAGGTCTGCGTAATTACGACGATGACATGGCGCAAAAAATCATGGACGAGATGTTTGTCTTCGACAATATTCTGGATATTGATGACAAAGGCATTCAAGTTATGTTGCGCGAAGTGCAATCTGAAATGCTGATTATTGCGCTTAAAGGCGCAACGCAAGAGATGCGCGACAAGATATTTAAAAACATGTCTTCTCGCGCGGCAGAGATGATGAAAGAGGACTTGGAAAGCAAAGGCCCAGTCAAGCTCTCTGAAGTGGAAGCGCAACAAAAACAAATTCTACAAATTGTGAGACGACTTGCCGATGAAGGCCAAATTATGTTGGCTGGAAAAGGCGATGATGATCAGTACGTTTAAGGATATGAGAAATGGCTAATATGGCGGTTCCTAAAGAGCAACAAACGGCTTACCAACGTTGGGAAATGTCATCGTTTGGGGATGATAAGCCAACCGCAGCCATGATGGCTAAGCCCAAGAAAAAGTTGGAAGAACCCAACCATGCGGTGAACCAGATTTTAGAAAACGTGCGTAAAGAGGCCTATACCAAAGGCATGCAAGAAGGGTTTGCCGTGGGCATGGCCAAAGCCAAAGAGCACGCAGCCGCTGAGCGTGAGCAGTTTTTACAGTTAATGGATAACTTTAGTGGTGCCTTGGAAAAAGCAGACGAAGCCATTGCAGATGAATTGTTAAGTTTGGCGCTTGATTTAGCCAAATCCATGCTTAAGGTCAAACTGAATGTGGATGCCTCAGCCGTGATTCCGGTGGTGGTAGATGCCATTCATTATTTACCGCATGTACAAAAACCTGCCCGTATTTTGGTGCACCATGAAGACGCGCATATTTTGCGTGAATACTTAGCCGAAGAGATTTCTAGCCAACACTGGCAGATTCAAGAAGATAGCAGTATTGAGCGCGGTGGCTGCTTGGTGGAGACGGGTGCAAACCAGATTGATGCCAGTAATCAAATGCGCTGGAAACGCATCACCGAAGCATTGGCTAAACACGATGATTGGTTGCTCCCATAATGCAAACCGCACACAACATACATCACCAACGCTGGCACAGCTATTTAAGCGATTGCAATGAGATATTGCAAATTGTAGAACCGCTGGAGATTGCCGGACGCATTACCAAACTCACTGGGTTAGTGATGCAAGCCGCTGGCATTAAATTGCCGATTGGCAGTGCGTGTTATGTGCCGTTATCTGAAGGTAGCCGTGTCGAAGCCGAAGTAGTGGGCTTTGATGGTGAACACTTATTACTCATGCCACAAAGCAGCGTGGATGGTGTAGTGCCAGGTGCCAAGGTATTTGCCATGGATGTGGCCGAAACCTTACCCAAACCAAGTGCTGGCAGACCGCCACGCCGCAGAGTTAATGACCGAGCAAGGCATTTGCCAGTGGGCGATGCCTTACTGGGACGAGTGGTGGATGGGGCTGGCAACCCGTTAGATGGGTTGGGCAAAATTGAATCCACCCAAAGTGCGCCATTAAGTGCTAGACCGACTAACCCGCTTTCTCGCGCGCCGATTCAAGAAACCTTGGATGTAGGCGTACGTGCTATCAACAGCATGTTAACAGTAGGGCGTGGCCAACGTATGGGCTTGTTTGCAGGTTCCGGCGTGGGTAAGAGTGTGCTGTTGGGCATGATGGCACGTTACACCACGGCAGATGTGATTGTGGTGGGCTTGATTGGTGAGCGGGGCCGTGAGGTCAAAGAATTTATTGAGCAGATTTTAGGTGCCGACGGTTTGGCGCGTTCTGTGGTTGTGGCAGCGCCGGCGGATGCCTCTGCATTGATGCGTTTACAAGGCGCCAATTACGCCACCACCATTGCCGAGAGTTTCCGTAATCAAGGCAAAAACGTGTTGTTAATTATGGATTCACTCACACGCTATGCCATGGCACAACGTGAAATTGCATTAGCAATTGGTGAGCCACCCGCTACCAAAGGCTACCCACCTTCTGTGTTTGCTAAATTGCCTGCTTTAGTAGAGCGTACTGGCAACGGTGCGGAGGGAGAGGGCTCCATTACCGCGTTTTATACAGTGTTGACCGAAGGCGATGACCAACAAGACCCGATTGCCGATGCGGCTCGTGCCATTTTGGATGGCCATATTGTACTCAGTCGTAGCTTGGCAGAGAGTGGACATTACCCTGCGATTGATGTGGAGCAATCCATCAGCCGTGCTATGCACAACATTACCAGCCCGGAACATCAAAAACTGGCTCGTAAGCTTAAACAATTGAATTCACGCTACATGCGTAGTATTGATTTGATTAGTGTAGGTGCGTATGAAGCAGGGTCTGACCCAGTATTGGACACCGCAATTAGCAAGCATGCATTGATAGAACAGTTTTTACAGCAAGATATTTCAGAACGGGCAGATATGCAAGAAAGTGTGCAGTTTTTGGCGCATGTACTGGCAGATTAACAACCAATAATAACGTATGAAAGAGAAGGTAATACACTATGGCAACACGTGCGGCGGGTGTGATGAGTATGTTGAAAGATATTGCCCAGAAAGAAGTGGACACCGCCACCGAAGCACTTGCAGAAGCGATGAAAATCGCGGATGAGGCGAAATCGAAATACGATTTATTGGTGGAATACCGCAATGATTACAGCAAGAATTTGCAGCAAAGTTTAGAAATGGGCATTGGTGCGATGGCTTACCAGAATTTTCAAGGGTTTTTCCGCAAGTTAGATCAGGCGGTGAAAGGCCAATTTGAAATGCTGGTATCCGCCCAACACCATGTATTGGTGCAAAAGAAGCGCTGGAAAGAATCGCAACGTAAAAAGCTTTCATACGATGTGTTAGAGCAACGAGATTTAGATAAACAGGCCAAGGTGGCGGGTAAAAAAGAACAGCGCATGATGGATGAGTTTGCCATGCGCGCGACCAGAAATGCTAAATAACGTGAAATCGTATTTAAATAAGGATCAACAGATGCAAAACTTAACTTTACAGATGGCAAAAGCTGCGCCAGCAAGACCGCAAATGGCTAATCAAGACAATGTGGCCAATAATGCGGCGGACTCTAGCGTGAACGGTGCACCTAATCCTTTTGCGGAAATGTTAAAGAAACAAGTAAAGCAGAAAGAGGCCAATGGCAACCGCGATGAAATGGCAACCAAAGAAGCAAACCCTTTACCAACAAAAGCGGGTAAAGATGTGCCTGCTGATAAAACCAATGTAGAGTTAAGAGTATCTGCGCTGGACGAAAAATCAAATGCAGAAGTGCATACAGAAAATACCCCAGCACCAATACAAGATGTGATTTTGATGCAAATGGGTTTGCAACCAGCTACGCAAATTAATCCAAATCAGTCAGCTGCAGTGGCTACTGAGCCGGTAACAGATGATGTGCTGGCAACCCCTGAATTGGCATCTCAACAGGCAAAAGCAGCTGTTGAGAAATCGCCCGCGCTCACCGTGGGAACACAACCAACAACTGATTCAGTTGGCAGCAAAGTGGGTGGAAACGGCCAATCTTTTGCGCAGCAATTAGGTGCCAATATGGCTAATCAGCCGGCGGATATCACTGACACCTCAAAAGCAGCAGGCGATGTGGTGGGTAAGCAAGAACCGATACTAAACCCTGCACTAGCTGCTGAGAGCAATAGTAAAGAGCTGGATACCAAAGCGATACAAACGCAAATCAATACTGCTGCAATCGCTCAGCAAGCACCAACAAAAGCCTTAGAAGCAACTGGTACAGCAGCAGCGATGGCTGCCAGTGAGATACCTACGCCATTTGGCAAGCCAGAGTGGAGCCAAGCGGTGAATCAAAAAGTGGTGTGGATGGTAGGTAAAGGTGAGCAAAGTGCGACCTTGACCCTTAACCCACCCGATATGGGCCCATTAAAGGTAGTGATTCAGGTGGATAACGATCATGTAGACACCACGTTTATCTCAGATAACCCAGAAGTACGCCAAGCTTTACAAGACGGTATGCAAATGTTGCGCGATAAAATGCAAGACACAGGTATGCAGCTAGGTAACGCGCAGGTGAGCTCCCAAGCCCAATCCCAACGCCAGTTTGAACAGGCCATGCAACAACGCGCGCAACAACGTTTAGAACAATCCACAAATGACAGCGCTGATAGCGCCCCTGCCACCCCAGTGATTCAACGTGTATCCAATGGCTTGGTCGATACATTTGCTTAATTAAGTACATGGAATAGTACATTTTTGTGCTATTCCCTAAACACTGATGCTTTGAAACTTGGGATTAGACGGTCTTTTCCATCTCTTATCTAGCCATATTCTTGTTGCATTTCTTCTCATAATGTCACCATACAACGTGCACTTTGATGTGCGATTAAGTGTGTAGTGATTGAGTTAGAAAGGTTTGACACATGGCACAGGATCCAAAACAAGACGCAACGACCGAAGAAGCACCGGTTAAATCTTCCAAAAAGAAACTGATTATTATCTTGGCCGCAGTATTGGTGCTGGCTGCAGGTGGTGGCGGTGCGGCTTGGTATTTTATGAAAGCCAAACCTGCGGATAAAAAAGAGGAAAAACATGTGGAGGCGCCCAAGCCACCTGTGTTTTTGGCGTTAGAGACGTTTACCATTAATTTACAACCTGATCCTGATGAAAAGTTTTTGCAGCTAGACGTGACCTTGCAAGTAGCAGGGCCAGAAGTAGCGGAATACATCAAATTGCAAATGCCAGCGGTGAGAAACCGCATGTTGATGTTGCTAACCAGTAAAACGGCCTCAGAAATTTCTACCTCCGAGGGTAAAACAACGCTAAGCGAAGAAATGCTAGCCGAACTCAGAAAACCCTATGCCAAAGGTGAAAAGCCGCAAGAAGTCAGCAGCGTTTTGTTTACCTCTTTTGTGGTGCAGTAATTCGGAACGAGACAAGCCATGTCTGATAAATTCCTCTCGCAAGACGAAATTGATGCTCTCCTCAAAGGCGTTGAGGGCGATCAAGGCGACGACAGTGAAGCCGCGGATGATAGCAGTGTACGCAGCTACAACTTAGCCACGCAAGAGCGCATTGTGCGTGGCCGTATGGCTACGCTGGAGATTATTAACGAGCGTTTTGCTCGTTTATTGCGTATTGAACTGTTCAACTTTTTGCGCCGCACGGTAGAGGTTTCAGTTGGTCCGGTGCGCATCATCAAATACACCGATTTTATTCGCAACCTCGTGGTGCCAACTAATCTAAACTTGGTGCACGCTAACCCGTTGCGTGGTACTGCGATGATGGTGCTAGACCCAACGTTAGTATTTTTAGTCGTGGACAATATGTTTGGCGGCGATGGTCGCTTTCATACCCGAGTAGAAGGCCGTGATTTTACCCAAACCGAGCAACGCATTATTCACCGTATTTTGAATATTGTGTTTGAAACCTACGGTAAGTCTTGGGAGCCAGTCTACCCATTGACCTTTGAGTATATTCGCTCAGAAATGAATACCCAGTTTGCCAATATTGCCACGCCCAACGAGGTGGTAGTGGCGATTACTTTCAATATTGAACTTGGCCCAGCCAGTGGCGAGATGCACTTCTGTGTACCTTATTCCATGGTAGAGCCCATTAAAGATTTACTCACATCTTCCTTGCAGGGCGAAGTGCTAGGCGTAGACAAGCGTTGGGTCAAATTGATGACGCAACAAGTGCAAGCCGCAGAAGTCGAGATTGTGGCCGACTTAGCTAAAACCAAAGTGCATCTTGGCGAAGTGCTGAACTTGAAGGCAGGTGATGTGATTCCTATCAGTATTGACGATTCTATAGAAGCACAAATTGACGGGATTCCGGTGATGGAGTGCAAATACGGCGTATTTAACGGGCAGTATGCTTTGCGTGTTGAAAAACTATTGCGCGCTAACTCAACAGAATATGTGAAGGGGGAACCAAATGGCGACTGATCCTTTAGCAGCAGATAACCAAACAGAAATGGACGAAACAATGGCAGACAATGGCGTGGAAACAATTGCAGAAGATGACTGGGGTGCTGCGATGGCAGAGCAGGCGACTGCTGAGTCCTCTGCATTACAAGCGGAAACTGTAGAAAAAGCTCAGGTGTTTACTGAGTTTAGCCCTAGCAATAAATTACATGATACTCAAAATGACATCGACTTTATTTTGGATATTCCGGTACAGCTCACGGTTGAATTAGGCCGTACCAAGATTGCCATCAAAAACTTGTTACAACTAGCGCAAGGCTCAGTGGTGGAGTTGGACGGTATGGCAGGTGAGCCGATGGATGTGTTGGTGAACGGATGTTTGATTGCGCAAGGTGAGGTGGTGGTGGTGAATGACAAGTTCGGGATTCGTTTAACCGACATCATTACACCGGCAGAGCGTATTCGCAAAATCAATCGCTAAACCATCCAAATCACTCATAAAAACGTTGAAAAAGGCCGTTATGTTGATATCTAGAATGTTCAGTTTGATTGCACTCAGCAGTTACAGCCTAGTGAGTGTTGCAGATACCGCTGCTGCACCTAGCCCCACCATGAGCGTGCTCAAAATGGTATTTGGCTTGGTGGTGGTGTTAGGGGTGATGGCTTTATTTGCTTGGGGTGCCAAACGGTTTTTA
Source organism: Betaproteobacteria bacterium Ga0077540 (assembly GCA_001464125.1). Classification (GTDB taxonomy): domain Bacteria; phylum Pseudomonadota; class Gammaproteobacteria; order Burkholderiales; family Methylophilaceae; genus Methylophilus. The sequence goes on from LNEP01000001.1 coordinate 269,595, forward strand.
CCTGGCGTAGCTTCACAACCTTCAGTCATTCGTGTGGTGGGTGGCGCTAGTGTGGGTTCACGTGAGCGTGTTGTAGTGCTAGAGGTTGCTGGGCGTTGGTTAGTGGTGGGTGTGGCGAGTGGTCAAGTGACACAAATTGCTAATCTAGAACCTGGTAATACTGCTGCGCTCACTGATTTAGGCGCTGGCAACAACACAACAGAACCATCAACACTCAGACATGATCCGCTACAGCCATTTACCAATTGGTTGAAAAAATCCATGCAAAAGTTTCCACAGAAATAAGTGAATGAATATGACTAAATCTGCGTTATCTCACTGGTTTGTACGTAGTGTTTTATTGGCTTTATGCTTGATGGTATTACCCATGCAAGTATGGGCAGAAAACGGCGTACCACTGATTAATGCAACACCCAGTGCAGGTGGTGGGCAAGACTACACACTGAGCTTGCAAACCTTAATCCTGCTGACTTCTTTATCTTTTTTACCAGCAGCTATTCTGATGATGACAGGCTTCACCCGTATCATTATTGTGCTGTCATTGTTGCGTCAGGCCTTGGGTACACAGTCCGCGCCTTCAAACCAAGTGTTGATTGGTTTGGCTTTGTTCTTAACATTTTTTGTGATGAGCCCAGTGATAGATAAAATCTACACCGAGGCTTACCAACCCTTATCTGAAAACAAAATCACCATGCAAGAAGCCATGGACAAAGGGGTTGAGCCACTCAAAAGCTTTATGCTGAAACAAACCCGAGAAGGTGATTTGGCGCTGTTTGCCAATATGGCAGAAGTAAAAAATATTGAAACACCGGAGCAAGTGCCGCTACGCGTGTTGGTGCCAGCGTTTATGACCAGCGAACTCAAAACCGCTTTCCAAATTGGGTTTGCCATTTTTATCCCGTTCCTGATTATTGATATGGTCGTGGCCAGTGTCTTGATGGCGATGGGGATGATGATGGTGTCGCCCGCGATTGTTGCCTTACCGTTCAAGCTCATGTTGTTTGTATTGGTGGATGGCTGGCAGCTGATTTTGGGTTCACTCGTGCAAAGTTTTCATTAAATTATCCTAAGTTAAGGACATAATCATGACCCCTGAAAGCGTAATGACCCTAGGCGGACAAGCCATGCAAGTCACTTTGATGGTAGCAGCCCCAGTGCTAGTCGTTGTGCTGGTGATTGGCTTGTTGGTCAGTATTTTTCAGGCCGCCACACAAATTAACGAGCAGACTCTGTCGTTTATTCCTAAGTTGGTAGGTGTTGTCGCCTCATTAGTCATAGCGGGGCCTTGGATGCTCACTACCATGGTCGATTATATGCGTACCGTATTCACTAGTATCCCAGCATTGGCAGGCTAATATTCGTTTGTTAGATCGCATTTGATATGGTGACTATTAGCAGCGAATTACTACAAACTTGGATTATTGGCTTGTTATGGCCACTCACTCGTATCTTAGGATTTATCGCAGCGGCGCCTATCCTTGGGCATCAATCTATCCCTAACCGCGTCAAACTCGGCTTTGGCATTGTGCTGACATTGGTCATTATGCCTACCGTGCCAGCACTGCCTTCGTTTGAAATCTTCTCATTACAAGGGCTGTTGATATTAGTGCAACAGTTCATTATTGGTATTGCCATGGGCTTTGCCATGCGTTTGGTATTTGTGGCGATTGAGCTGGCTGGCCACATGATAGGCATGAGCATGGGCTTGGGGTTTGCCAGCTTTTATGATCCGCAAACAGAAGGGCAGACCACCGCGATTAGCCAGTTTTTAGTATTGCTCTGTATGTTGGTATTTTTAAGTTTGGATGGTCATTTGATGTTTGTCACCACCATTGCCAATAGCTTTACAGTCATGCCTATTGCATTAGATAGCCCAAGCATTGATGCCATGAAAATCGCTAGTTGGGGCAGCACCATCTTTAGCTCAGGCCTGTTGTTAGCGTTACCAGTAGTCACCGCCTTGCTAATTACCAATATGGCGCTGGGTATTCTCACTAAAACCGCGCCGCAACTTAATCTGTTTGGTATTGGCTTCCCAATTACCATCAGCATTGGCTTTATTGTGATTGCTATCTCGTTACCTACTATTGTTAAACCATTCGAGAAAATGATAGAGGTAGGGGCAACCCACATGCTGCAAGTAACTAAATAGTTAAAAGGTATCTCTACTCGAAACAAACAGAATTTATCTTTGTTTGCCACACCTTGCTGGCCATCATGCTTATAATCCGACTAATTATTTTTAGTCACGATTGTAAGGATGTTATGTCACCAGAACTGTTGATACTTTTATTGGGTGTTTTTGTGGTGGCAGCATTGTACTCATCGGTTGGCCATGCGGGCGCCTCCGGCTACATTGCGGTGATGTCACTGATGTCATTATCCCCCATGATGATTAAGCCCACTGCCTTATCACTCAACATATTGGTGGCTTCTATCACCACTTGGCAGTTTTATCGTGCCGGTCATTTTTCATGGAAATTATTTTGGCCATTTGCCATTCTGGCGGTCCCGCTTGCATTTGTCGGCGGGCATATGGCGCTACCAGTTCATGTGTTTAAAATTTTGTTGGGGTTGGTGCTGATTTTTTCCGCGACCAGATTGCTGATGAGCGCCAAACAAACGATTGCAGTAAAAGATGCGCCACGTTCGCAAGCTATTCTGGCTGGTGGTGGAATTGGATTACTGTCTGGATTAACAGGTACCGGCGGTGGTATTTTTCTGACACCACTCCTTATTTTTATGGGATGGGCAGAGGCAAAACGTGCCGCTGCGGTATCTGCATTGTTTGTGTTGATGAACTCAATATCTGGCTTGGCGGGAAATATTGCAGCCACCAAATCGCTACCACCTTATATCATCAGTATGCTGATTGCAGTGGCGCTCGGTGGCACGCTTGGGGCTTATATGGGTAGCCAACGGATAGAATCATCCGTCATTAAAAAATTACTGGCGGTAGTATTACTGATTGCAGGGCTTAAATTAATTTTTACTTAACGCTTGTAAGCGCTAAATAAAATCAAATAAAGAAAGCTGTGCAGTAGAAGAGAACGATTTCTGTGCGGCTTCCATAATGGTTTGGTTTTTAGCAAACTCAGATAACGCTTCTGCGTAATCCAGATCTTGAATCTCAGACAACGATTTTGCATACTGCAAATCACGGTCCTGACCGGAGATATCTAATGTATCAAGCTCATTAAGTTTAGAGCCAACCGCAGCGCGTACATTCATGATGTTATCTACTGAGCTTTGTAGATTGGTCATGGCAGTGGCTAACCCATTTGAAAAAGCAGCTTGCGTTGTGGCATCGGTAATTGGCGTGTTGAGTAAGTTGATCATGTCATTCAAGGTGCTAAATACATCGGTACCATTGGCTAAAAATACTTCCTGACCGCTCACAGATACATCCATTAAACGTTGTGCATCTACTTTAAGCTGTTGCACATTGTTATCACCATTATAAGTGGCGCCCGCACCTGTGGGGGTAAATGGAGCAACTTCGGAGTTGTAGCCTGCGTATAAGTAAGTGCCGTAGGCATCTTTGCCGTTCGCTAAACCCACCAATGCATCTAAAGAGTTTTTAAGGTCTGTCGCTACAAATCCACGCTCAAGGTTTGAATATGCACCATTACCAGCGGCCACCAACGTAGATTGCGCCGCAACCAATAGATTGGTGATGTTGGTTAAGCTGGCTTCGACCGTTTCCAGATTGGTTTTGGCCACGGTGCGAGTATTGGCATATGTAGCGTTCATTTCTTTTTGCTGAGACACTTCTAACGCACGTGCAGCGGCAACGGGGTCTTCAGATGGATTACTGAAGCGCTTGCCTGTTGCAATTTGGCCTTGTAGGCGTGACTGGTCAGCTTGCAAAGAGGTGATTTTTCCAATGCCTTGGTCAAAAAATGTATTGGTGCTGATGCGCATGATACGTTTCCTTAATTACTTGCGACTAACCGAGTTGTAGCAATACATCAAAAAGATCACTGGCGATTTGCATCATTTTGCCTGCCGCTTGATACGCTTGTTGGTAGCGAATCAGATTGGTGGCTTCTTCATCCAGATTGACGCCAGATTCAGACTGCATGGCGGCGGTGGCTTGGCTGAGTGCTTTGGTTTCTGCCTCACCCGTGACTTTAAGCTCGCGTGATTTGTTGCCCACGCTGCTCACCATTTGTGAGAATGCAGTGGTGTAAGTGTTTTTACTGTTACTACCTATCATGGCCACATTGCCAGTGGTTTGTAAGTTGGCCAGTAACAGGCCATTGCGGTTATCGCCTGCACCAGTACTTGATCCTGGCGCAATATTAAATTGATCACCATTAGCAGGTGACCCTGATAACGTAAAACTAGTCCCCGCCACAGAAATGGTTGCGCCACTGGTGTAGGTGATGGGTGCGCCAGCCGGGTAGGTGGTGCTCACGCCACCGTAAGTGACAGTGACTGGCTGTGTAGAAGGTGCTAGTGTTAATGTGTTTGGCAAGCCACTGTTATAAGTAAAGTTTAATGCCGTTGTGAGTGGCGTACTGGCATAAGTGCTATCCACAGATACCGCACTGATGGCACCCGTGCCCGTGTTGCCAGCGTTTAAAGTTGCGTTCAGTACTGGGCTGCCTGCTGCAAGCTTATTCACGTCTTTAATCGCTAAGGACAAGTTGCCAGCGGCATTGGCAGTAGGTTGAATTAAAAATTCATCGCCTGCATTAATCGGGCTGCTCGCTTGTGAGATGGTTAAGCCATCTATGGTTTGTGGCAAGCTACTGTAAGTTTGTGAGGTTTGGTCGCTAACACGCGTTACTTTAAAGTTACTACCATCGTACTCCACACGGTAATTGCTGCTGGTCACTAACGTAGGGTCAACAATTTGCGCACTGAGTTCGCCAGTACCAGTGTTGTTGCTGCTATTGGTCGACACCGGTGCTGGAATGTTAAATAAGATGCCGCCTGGATCACCATTTCTATCCAACCCTTGTGCATGCTGCGTATTAAATGTGCCCGCCAATGAGACTGCAATTTGCCCAATTTGATTTTGTACGGCATCAAGCGAATCATTTCTAAACTGCACCAAGCCCCCAATGGCGCCTCCAGTGAGGCTAGAGGCGCCAAGCACGGTAACTTTAGACGCACTTTGGTAACCTACTTCAATACGTGATGGATCGGTTGGTGAAGTAGTGGTGACCAGATTATAAGTATCTTCGCCAACAACAAGTGGCAAACCATTGCCCACAAACACGTTATAAGTGCCTTGGTTTTGTGACACAACCGTGGTTTTAATTTGTTTACTTAATTCAGCCACCAATTGATCGCGCTGATCCATTAAATCATTCGGGATGTTGCCTGTCGTGCTGATGGATTGTTCGATAATACCGTTGAGGCTGGCAATTTGTTTGGCATAGCTGTTGACCAAACCCACACTGGATGCCAGCTGGTTATTCACGCCTTGCTCGATTTCAGTCAGACGGCTATCCATACTATTTAAGCGATTGACCAATGATTGCGCATTCGACAACATGGTTTGTCGTGTGGCAATATCATTCGGTTTGGATGCCAACGCTTGTACGCCGGCAAAGAAGTCATTCATCGCAGGATTTAAACCTGCGGTTTCATCTGACAACATGTTGTCAATCGCGTTGAGCTGATTGCCGTAAGTGCTGTAGGCCGCGCTAGTCGATTGCAAGCTAATCATTTGACGCGCTAGGATGTCGTTATACACGCGCATGACACCAGTGACTTCTGCGCCTTGCCCGATAAAGCCGTAACCAAAGTTTTGCGCTTGCGCAGCTGCTTGTACGACTACTTGACGGGAATAGCCAGGCGTAGAGGCGTTGGCAATGTTATGTCCAGTGGTACTGAGCCCAATTTGCGCAGCATTGAGTGCGCTTTTGCCGATGTTTAAAATGTTGGAAGCCATGATATGGTCCTTTTAGTCCTCATGTGTTGCCTAACGGCACATTTTTTTGAAACTTTAATAAAGTTTTATCATTGTTCTAACAGCGTGCACATTAACTGCCCATAATCTTTTGAATCACACTGGTTAGTTTTTTTGCATAAGCAGGGTCAGTCGCGTAGCCAGCGCTCTGCATAGCTTGTGCGTACTGCTCTACGTGATGCACATTGGCCACCACTTGTTGGTAACGTGGGTTGTTTTTCATCATGTTGGCAAAATCTTTAAATGAATCAGCGTAGCTGTCATAGGCGCGAAACTTTTCAATGCGCTTTTGTTTCACACCGTTGATGTATTCAGTGGTGGTGGCTTCAACCACTTTGCCTTGCCAGTTGCCAGTCGCTTTAATCCCAAATAAGTTAAAGCTAGGTGTGCCATCGGCGGCTTTGATTTCTTTTTTGCCCCAGCCTGTTTCTAATGCCGCTTGGCCTAGCATCAGGTGGGTGGGCATACCTGTGCTGCGGCTTGCCGCTTTGGCGTGTTGCACCATGTCTTTGATAAATCCAGAGACGCTATTGGAGATGCTTTCAGTCATGCTGCTGCTTTTTGCTGGTTTCTCTGTGCTATTGCTAGGCTGAATAGCGTTGCTTTTTTTATCTTGCGTATTCGAAAAGTGCGGTGCAATTAAGCTATCCACTAAATCGCCTGCCTTAGCGGGTAATTTTTCTAGCACGTCACCCACGTTGTTCACCTCGGTTTGACTGCCTTTACTCAGTTGTCTCACTAACACATCGGCCAAGCCCAAGCCTTTTGCGCTCAAGTTGCTACTGAGTTGTTGATCCAACATGGAAGTAAACATCTTGCTTTGTTCGTTATCAAACACGCCATCTTGAGCACTGGCTTCACGCATGCTTTTCATCATCATGTTCATCATGATGGATTCAAACTGTTTGGCTACCGCTTTGAGCGCTTCGGGCGAGTTTTCTTTTGCAGCTTGCTTGAGCTGATTCAGGCTGTTGGCATCAAAGGCCACTTTCCCAGTTAAATCGGCACCGTTGACCATGTTAAATAATCTCGAGTTCTGCGCGTAGAGCACCCGCAGCTTTCATCGCTTGTAAAATCGCCAACAAATCTTGTGGCGTCGCCCCGATGGCATTTAAAGCTTTCACCACATCCGATAAATTAGCACCGCTGTTGAGTTTAAGTACTTTGCCAGGCTCTTTGGTAATGTCCACAGTTGATACTGCTGTGGATACCGTTGTGCCATCTGAGAACGCACCAGGTTGGCTGATGACAGGGGCAGTGTTGATGACCACAGACAAGTTGCCATGCGATACGGCACAACTATCCAAGGTGACTGCTTTGTTCATTACCACAGAGCCAGTGCGTGCATTCAAGATAATTTTTGCGGGCGTGGCAGAAGGGGAGACGTTAATCGCTTCCAATGAGGCTAAAAATGCAACACGGTTGGTACTTTGTGGTGCATTGACTTTAATCACACGGCCGTCTTCTGCAAAGGCGGTATTTTGACCAAAGCGACGATTAATGGCATCGACCACCATCGCAGCGGTTGAAAAATCGCTTTCTTTCAGCTCTAAATTAAAACTGCCAGTTTGCGCAATTGGGTTAGGTAAAGCGCGTTCAACCGTAGCCCCTTCAGAAATTCTACCCACACTCAAATGGTTGATTTGGGTTTGTGTGCCATTGGCAGAGGCGCCTACGCCACCCACCACCAAGTTACCTTGAGCAATAGCGTAAATTTGGCCATCTGCACCTTTAAGCGGGGTCATTAACAAGGTACCGCCGCGTAAACTTTTGGCATTACCCATGGAAGAGACCGTGACATCTAGCGTTTGGCCGGGTTGTGCAAATGCAGGCAAGCTGCTGGTGACCATCACAGACGCTACATTTTTTAATTGCAAATTAGTACCTGGAGGTAAATTCACCCCCATTTGCTGCATCATGCTGATGATACTTTGTACGGTAAAAGGCGTTTGTACAGTTTGGTCGCCAGTACCATCCAAGCCCACTACCAAGCCATAGCCAATCAACTGGTTACTGCGTACCCCTTGAATGGAGGTGATGTCTTTTAAACGTTCTGCTTGTACATCTGAGATGAACATGACGGAACACAGCATGAGCAAGCTAAGACACTCACTTGCGTAACGCTTAAGGCTAGTAGTCAGTTTTTCAGATGAGACATACATGAGGCTAATCCTTATAAGGCACTGAGGCTTAAGAAGAAACGTGCAAACATGGAGGCAATCTCAGCTGCATCAATTTTGCTATTGGTGCGATACTCCACACGCGCATCCGCGATTTTGGTGGAATTCACCACGTTGCCGATGGTAATGGTGTCTGGGTTAACAACTCCGGAGAAGCGCACGAATTCTGTGCCTTTATCCAAGGAGATTTGTTTTTCGCCGCTGACAACTAAGAAGCCATTGGGCAGTACTTCAACCACAGTTGCGGTGACTGCACCGTTGAATGCGTTACTGGAATTGGCCGCGGCTTCATCCTCATAATCTCTGGAGCCAGTTGCACCAACAGTGGCTTTGGGTACCGCTTTGCCTAAGAAGGAAGTAATGGACCCGCTTACGGAGGCATCTTTGCTGGCAGAGCTACCACCTGCTTTAGTGGCGGAAGTGTTTTCAGCAATTTGGACAGTGACAGTATCGCCCACATAGCGTGGACGACGATCTTCAAACAAAGGGCGGTAGGCCGCTTGATTGAAGATGGCCCCAGATTTTGCGGGTGTGGATGCCGCTTGTGGCCTTGCCGTCATCGGCTGCTTCACGATGCTATCAGGGGTGATGGAGCATGCCCCTAATAGACCGAGCATCAACCCCAAGATAAACTGTTTCAATAATGTGTTCATTGCAATCTCGCTAGCAGGTTAATACGCATTACATTTGTGTGAGTTTTTGTAGCATCTGGTCAGAAGTAGTAATCGCCTTGCTGTTGATTTCATATGCACGTTGCGTTTGAATCATATTTACCAACTCTTCCACCACATTCACGTTAGACGTTTCTACATAGCCTTGCGTCAACAAACCAGCACCATTAGCCCCAGGGTTATTGGTATTGGCGTTGCCAGAAGCTGCCGTTTCTACATATAAGTTTTCACCCTTCGACATTAAGCCGGCTGGGTTAATAAAGGTGGCCAGTTGTAATTGTCCAATCTGGGTGGGCGCTGCACTGTTTGGAAGCGTCACTGATACCACGCCATCACGCCCAATCGTTAAACTTTGCGCGTTGGCTGGAATGTTAATCGCGGGTTGTACCGGAAAGCCGCTTGAGGTCACCATTTGGCCTTGGCTATCCATTTGGAATGAACCATCACGGGTGTAAGCTGTGGTGCCATCGGGCAGCAATACTTGAAAGAAGCCTTGGCCTTGAATCGCCACATCTTTATCGTTACCGGTGAGTTGCAAGTTACCTTGCGTAAAAATACGCTCAGTAGCCACGGGTTTTACCCCTGTACCTAATTGTAGGCCAGATGGGAGCTGCGTTTGTTGTGAAGATTGTGCGCCAGGTTGGCGTATATTTTGATAGAGCAAATCTTCAAACACGGCACGGGAGCGTTTAAAACCGCTGGTACTAACGTTAGCCAAGTTATTGGCAATCACGTCCATTTGTGTTTGCTGTGCATCAAGCCCAGTTTTGGAGATCCATAGCGAGCGTATCATGATGTATCCTTTCACATAGCGTTGTAAGCATTTTGCTTAACCTTATCACCATGGTAATACAAGCATTACTAACTCATATTGAAGAGTTGACTGGCTTTATTGGCGTTATTCTCAGCACTTGATACCAATTTCATTTGCATTTCAAACTGGCGAGCTAGACTAATCATGTTGACCATCGCATCAACAACGTTGACGTTACTGCTTTCGAGTGCGCCGCCTACCACACTCACACTAGCATCCATGGCTGGTTGAGAGCCATCTTTGGTGACAAATACACCTTCTTCAGAACGTTTTAAAGTGACATTGTCAGGGTTGACCAATTTCAAACGTCCAATGATATTGGCGGGGCCCGGCATCGTTTCATTCATAAATGCAGTAATGGTGCCGTCTTTACCAATCGATACTGTGACATTCGGTGGAATGCTGATAGGGCCACCATCGCCCATCACAGTTAAACCGTTAGAGGTTTGCAATACGCCATTCTCATTCACTTTAAGCGAGCCGTTACGTGTGTAACCCTCAGAGCCATTCGGGCGTTGCACCACTAACCAGCCATCGCCCTGTACAGCCACATCTAAATCACGACCAGTATGTTCAATGGCCCCAGAGTTGAAATCAGCTCCCACGGTAGAATCCACCACAAAAGCACGCGTAGGCAAACCTTGCCCAATGACTGGTACTGCGCGGAATGAATCGACTTGGGCTTTAAAGCCAGTAGAGGTGGCATTGGCCAGATTGTGCGCAGTGGTTGCCTGCTGTTCTAGGATATGTTTTGCGCCTGTCATGGCGGTGTAGATCATCTTATCCATCTTCTACTCCTCTAAAGCCTCAAGTTTATTTAGCTACTAGCGTAAGTTCACCAAGGTTTGTAACACTTGGTCTTGCGTTTTAATGGTTTGCGCATTGGCTTGATACACACGTTGTGCGGTAATCATGTTCACCAATTCTGCCGTTAAATCCACATTAGAGTCCTCCACTGCTGAAGACTGCAACACACCAAAGGTGCCAGTATTGGGGGCGCCAACTGTTGGGTCGCCAGAAGTGCCGCTTTCTGCCCAGGCGTTGCCGCCTAATGATTGCAGCCCGTTAGGGTTTGAGAAGTTTGCTAATACCACTTGACCTAATACACGCGATTGACCATTAGTATAACGACCGATAATCATGCCGTTGTCACTGGTGCTAAAGCTAGCCAAGCTGCCTGAAGAGTAGCCGTCTTTCACGGGAGCACTCGTGCTAAAGTCTGAACCGAATTGTGTGCTGTCACTGTAATCCAATGTCAGTGACACAGGGTTTGCGCCAGTAGTAGGGGTAAAGTTTACTGTTGGTAATGCTGGAACAGAAGTTGGTGCTATGCCTGTACCATTAAATGTTAGGGTTGAAGTAGGCGCTGGTAATACAGTAGTTGGTACGCCATCGGCTGTGGTAAATATATCCCATACATTAGCACTAGTTTTTACAAAAAAGCTTTGCACGTTATGCGCATTACCTAAGCTATCATAAACTGTAACCGCTGTTGAGTTATGGTAAGTGGTCGGGTCAGTAGGATCAAAGCCAGCTGCAGTCAACGGAGTTTTTCTAGAGTCTAGATTTGCAATGCCCGTTACTTCAGTCGTGGCCATCGGTTGTAAATCAGAGGTGTTAATGTTGAGCTCTGATGGCGCACCAGCTGTTAGTACACCTGAGATATCAGCGGTGTATCCAGTTAATCGGTTGCCTTGGCTATTCACAATATAGCCAGCTTTATCCATCTGAAATTGACCATTCCTTGTATAAGTGATCGCACCATCATTGCTCATGCGGAAAAATCCACCACCATTAATGGCAATGTCTAATGGATTGTTGGTGCTGCTAATATTGCCTTGCGTAAACTGCTGCGCAACAGTGGCAATTTTGGTACCAATCCCAATTTGTGAAGTGCCACTGCCTGTCAGTGAATTGGCAAATACATCGGCAAACTCAGCACGCGATTGCTTAAAACCCACTGTGTTGGCATTGGAAACGTTATTGCCAATCACTTCTAATGTTTTGGATGCTGCGTTTAAACCACTTAAACCTTGTTGAAAGCTCATCTTGTTCTCCTAAACTGATGCTGATAAATACTTGCCAGACACACTTAAATACATTTGTTAAAAGCGTTAAAAAATCTCTTTTACATCGGCGGTGTTGACCGAGCTGTTATTGCTTAAATTCAGCTTAATGCCGCCGTTGACGTTAGATACACTTAATACTTTGGCGTAACTTAACGTAGAAGCTTCTACTGCTTGACTGCCAATCATTGCCGTGACTTCAATTTTGTAGTCGCCAGTGGCAGCCACAGAGCCATCGTTGGTTTTGCCATCCCATGTAAGTGGTAACGTGCCTTCGCTCTGCGCACCTAGCGTAACGTCTCGGACGGTATTGCCAGCACTGTCTTTAATGGCAATGGATAGTTTGTCTGCGCCTACTGGCAATTCCACACCAAAATAGCCGCCAGCACCCTCCGTAGACACATTGCTACCAGAGACCAACACGTTATGGCCGATCATGCCAGAGGCTTGATAGGACTGACCAACTTGCACGCTCGCAATCAATGCCGACATGGTGTCGTTTAATTTATCAATCCCAGTCACAGTAGAGAGCTGAGCCATTTGGCTAGTCACTTGCGCGTTATCCATTGGGTTCAATGGGTCTTGATTTTTCATTTGCGTGACCAGTAACGTCATAAAACGATCTTGAACATCATTCACGCTAGACGTATTTGATTTTTGCGTCCCGTTCACGTTATCGAGTAGGGCTTGTGATGCGCCGTTAGTGCCTTGTACGGTTGTCATTTGCGTTATCCTTTATAAAATTCAATTGATGTTTTATTGGGCGATTGTTCGTTTATTGCCCAATGCTGAGTGTTTTCATCAGCATCGTTTTGGCAGCGTTCATGGTCTCTACGTTGTTTTGGTAAGCACGTGAGGCCGAAATCATATTCACCATTTCTTCTGTCACATTCACATTCGGCATGGTCACATAGCCTTTGTCATCGGCGAGTGGATGCTTGGGGTCGTAAATCACTTTTGGTGGGGCGTTATCCTCAATCACCTTATTCACCTTAACGCCACTGGCCGCCGGGTTGGCACTGGGAATCGCACTAAACACCACTTGCTTGGCTTTGTACGGTTTACCATTTGCGCTGGTCGCGCTATCGGCATTGGCTAAATTACTGGCCACAGTGTTTAAGCGCTGTGATTGCGCACTCATCGCCGAGCCGGAAATATTAAATACGTTAAATAGAGACATGGTGAACTCCTTTTAAAGGAAAATTATTGGCCTTGAATGGCCGTGAGCATTTTCTTAATTTGCCCGTTAATCATATTAAGACTGGCTTCATAGCGTAGGCCGTTATCTACAAACTGGTTACGCTCAACGTCCATATCCACTGAGTTGCCATCAACACTGCCTTGGATGATCGGCCTAAACAAAGGCTCATTAGGGCCTGCTGCATTGTTGCTGGGTGTGGCGTTTAAATGTAAATCTGACGTTTTGATGAGACCATTTGTAGTGCTGCCCGCTTGCGCGCTTTGGCCAAGGGCTTGTTGCATGGCCGATTTAAAATCAATATCACGCGCTTTATAGTTGGGCGTATCAGCGTTGGCAATATTGGCCGCAATAATCTCTTGGCGTTGGCTCCGCACGCGTAACGCATTTTGATGAAAACTCAACGCTGCATCTAATTTATTTAACATCACAATTCCTTCCGTCTATCAGTATCAAAGTCAAATAGTGCTGGACCCAAATGCCTGATGTACTTTTATCAGTCTTGTGCAAGTCTAAGTCTTAGTTGTGCAGTTTTATGGCTGAAATAAAGGGAGAAAAATAGCCCTTTTCATGACTTAAGTTGTATGGCAAATGCGTAGAATGCATCATTAATTCAGTGTGTTTATAGGTTGAATCATGCAACTTTTCACAACAACATTTAGCAAAATCAATGGCTTAGTATTGGTGCCATTGGCTTTTTTTGTATGGAGTACTTCTTTTGCGCTAGCAAACGATGCAAATCCACAGCATGTTGCCACCAATACTGCCTACACACAAAAGCAAGATATTGCTGTACTCAAACAAAAAATTACCGATTTTCTCAGTGTGCAAACCGTAGGCTTTCCAGGTAAAGTCAGCGTAAAAGCCGGTAGCATAGACCCTAACCTCAAGTTAGCGGCTTGTCCTGACGTTAATGTGTTTATGCCCAATGGCAGTCGCCCTTGGGGGAAAACCAGCGTGGGGGTGAGTTGTTCAGCACCCACATGGACGATTTATGTTCAAGCCACAGTGAGTGTGCATGCGCAGTACCTGGTTGCATCCGCGCCATTGGTACAAGGTCAGCAGGTAACCCAACAAGATATGTTGTTTGAATCTGGTGATTTGACACAATTGCCAGCAGGTATTTTTACTGACATGGCCCAAGCAGTGGGGCGTACAGTCAATATCTCGATGAAAGCTGGCACAGTGCTGAGACAGGATATGCTGAAAGCTAGCCCTGTTGTACAACAAGGGCAAACGGTCATGGTGGTTTCTAGTGGTCAGGGATTTTCAGTCTCCGCAGAGGGTCGAGCCATGGCTAAAGCGAGCGAAGGTCAGGTCGTTCAAGTCAAAGTGGCCAACGGACAACTGGTATCTGGCATTGCCCGTACTGGTGGAAAAGTTGAAGTAATTTATTAGATATTAAATATAAATATATGAATAAATTAAATTTAATATTAAAATTTACTTGTAGTGTGGATGATGATAAAAAATATCACAAAGGATTAAAGTTCGCTTAAACTATGCCGATACCACTAATATACAGAAGTATTTTAGCTGAGCAGTTTTAGCATAAGATTTTGCGAAAAGGATTTCACCATGAAAATTAACGATTCCATCAAAAACAAAGTAGAGCTTGGTACAGACAAGTTAGGCGCAGGCAAAGGCACGGGTGCCAATGCAGTGGCTAACAATAAAGCAGAGCCAAGCGCATCTAAATCCAGTGAAAATGTGACTTTGTCACCTATTTCAGTACAGTTGCAATCGATTACATCTGATGTCTCAACCTCAGGCGTGTTCGATGCAGAAAAAGTAAACGCAATCAAATCAGCGATTGAGAGCGGCCAGTTTAAAGTGAACTCTGAAAAAGTGGCTGATGGCTTAATTGATACTGTGAAAGATTTGCTGAAAAAATAATCGAAGCAGAGGCGCACTATGTTAACCACATCTCAGACAGCTAAAACAACGCGCTCAGACATTAACTTTGAGCAGGACGCTATGTTGGTCAACCAATTGTTAACCGACTTACAGAAGGAACAGGCTGCGTTGGTAGTGTCTGATGTGCATACTATTGAGCAACTAATAGACAAGCGTCTGGTGTTGCTACAACAGTTGAGTGTGGCTGCTAAAAATCGTTATGATGCGTTAGCTACAAATGGCTATGAACCAAACGAAAAAGGTATGGCTAAATGGTTAATGGTACAAGCCAAACCTATGCTGAATCGTGCTTGGGATAACTTTCAGAAAGCATTGGTGCAAGCAAAAGAAATGAACCGCCTTAACGGCGTGCTCATCAATAAGCATTTCAATCGTAATCAACAAATGCTCAGCCATTTACAAGGGGAATCTGTGCGTACAGATACCTATGGCAAAAACGGGCAAACCAAATCGCAACACTATCTGCGCGGCCCACTTATCGTTTAAAAATAATTCACACAAACTTATTGACAATGCTCAATAATCTTTGCATCATTCAATACTGAATCTACTACATAAATATACATCAACAAGTGTATGTTTATACAACAATAAAAATAAGTTGAACATCATTGTTTTTGGAAATGAGTGTGGTGAATTACAGCGTATGTGTACGCACATTTAAGTTACCATTTTTTCTAAAACAAAGTAGAAATCCGTTGTTTGACTTGAGATGATTGAAAGTTGAAAATGGGCCCTACTGACCAAGATGTAGCTAAAGCTGGTGAACACGCTTTAAGTCTACTTTCAAAAATCACCCAGCATTTGCAAGGGATGATTTACCAGTTTCGCCTAATGCCTGATAAATCGATCAGCATTCCATTTTCCAGTTCGCATATTGAAACGCTATTTGGTTTAACGCCCGAGCAAGTCAAAGAAGATGCCACTGAGCTATTGAACCGAATTGACCCGCGCGATTACGACCGCTTTGTGCAAACTGGTCGCGTATCGGCAGAACAGCTTTCCCCATGGCAGTGCGAGTTCCGCGTTAAATACGATAATCAGACCGTGCGTTGGTTATTCGGTAATTCCTCACCAGAGCTAGAACCAGACGGTAGTATTTTATGGACTGGCTATATCAAAGATATCACGGAGAATAAGCAACTGCAGCAGACCGCAATGATGGGCGGTATTGCATTGCATGCCAAATTAGGTTCGGTGCCTGATTTGCTATTTGAGGCCGATGAGTTTGGTATGTGCCAATCGGTGCACTCAGCATCACAAGAGCTATTGGGCGCATCACACAACGCATTTATTGGTGAGCCGATTGATGTGTTTTTACCTAAACGCGCTTGCCAATTGATTTTAGAGGCGATTCAAGAATCTAAGCGGGACGGAAGATCGCAGGGTAAACAGTTTGGCCTGGATTTGTTACAAGGTAAGCGCTGGTTTGAATTGTCAGTCGTCAGAAATAATAAAGAGGACCCTAAAGATACCTATGTCATTTTAGTTCGCGACGTTACAGAACAAAAGAAAGCACAAGACAAACTTAGAATTGACTCTTATGCATTTCGCGCTATTTCGCAGGGGGTGGTGGTCGCTGATAGTCAGCGAAATATCGTGGCAGTGAATGATGCTTTCACCAGAATTACGGGTTATACCTCAGATGATTTGTCTGGCAAAAACCTTGATTTTTTGTATTCGACGCACACTAATGCAGATACTTTGAATGAAATTCAGCAGCTACTGGCGCAAAATTTAGCCTACTCTGGCGAGGTGATTAGCTACCACAAAGAGGGGAGTCCTTTTTTAAATGAAATCACGATTACACCAGTCGTGGATGATAATCAATTAGCCGGTAATTATGTGTGTGTCATTAGGGATATTACCGAGCAAAATGCGCTGCAATCAGCCATAGAGGAGTCTCGTTATTTACTGATCACCGTCATTGATGCTGTGCCTTCCAGAATTTTTTGGAAAGATAAACAGTCACGCTATTTAGGTTGCAACAAAACCTTCGCGCAAGATATGGGCTTGCAAGATCCAGCTGATATTTTTGGTAAAACAGATGAAGACTTCTTTCCATCCGAGTATGCCGTTAAATTCAAACGAGACGATACCGCTATTATGCAAGCGGCTGAATCAAAATTGTTTTACGAAGAAGAGGTTATCAATCATCAAGGTAAACGTGACTGGGCATTGAAATCAAAGGTGCCGCTTAGCAATTCAAATAATCAGATTATTGGTTTGTTAGGTGTGTTCGATATTATTACTGAGCGTAAAGAAGAGCAGGCGAAGTTACGTAAAACACAGCAAGCCTTGTTGGAATCAAATGAACGCTACATGGATTTGTATGAGTTTGCCCCAGTGGGTTATCTAACAGTGAATGAAAGCGGTATGGTGTCAGAAGCCAATTGGAAAGCGCGTTCTATTCTAGGCCTGAAGCGCAAAGATTTAGGAAAAGAACGTTTTGCGCACTTTGTTTCTCAATCGCATAAAAAATACTGGCAAACACAGTTTGCCGTGCTTAAAGGTTTGCAAGAAGGTGCCGAACAAGAGTTTGAGCTTAACCTCTCGAATGAAGAGGCCAATACCCATGTAGATGTGAAGCTGAGTTGCGTGCGGACAGACGCCATGGAAAATCAGTCGATGGTGCGCATGACACTGTTTGACATTTCGGCCATGAAACAGGCCGAGCTAGAGCTAAGGCAAAAAGAGGCCTACCAACGTTCTTTGCTTGATAACTTCCCGTTCATGGTCTGGTTAAAAGACAAAGATAGCCGTTTTCTCACTGTGAATCGTGCATTTTTGCACGCATGTGGCGCAACTGCATTTGATCAAGTGATTGGTAAAACAGACTCGGATTTCTGGACACCCGATTTAGCAGATTCTTACCGTGCCCAAGATAAAGCAGTGATGCTGAGCCGTGAGCCAAAGACTTTGGATGCAATCATTGAAGTGGAAGGTAAGCGCTTATGGTTTGAAGCTTACAAGTCTCCGGTCATTGTGGGTGATAAAGTGGTTGGGACGGTGGGTTTTGCAAGGGATATTTCCAACCGTCGCCGCATGTCCAATTACGAGCAATTTAGAAGCCGCATGCTTGAATTGGTAGTCAGTGAGGAAAATCTGCAAGTGGTGCTGGATAGCATCGTATCCGGGCTGGAGCAAATTAATCCGGCCATGTTTTGCTTAATTGCATTGTTGGATGAAAAGACCAAGCAATTGCATATAGCCTCTGCGCTGAGCTTGCCAGATGGATTTGTACAATCTTTGGAGGGCATGAAAATTGGCATGGGCGCTGGTTCTATCGGAACGGCAGCCTTTACCAAAGAGCGCGTGATTGTAGAGGATGTCATGACGCACCCATATGGGACTAAAAAAAGAGAGATTGCGCAACAATATGGCATAGGCTCAAGCTGGGCGGAGCCTATTATGGGCTCTAAAGGTAATGTGCTTGGTGCTTTTGGCATATATCACCATGGTGCACAAACGCCAGATGAATTTGATATTACGTTGATTGAGCAGTCAGCTAGGCTAATAAGCATTGCATTGGAGCGTAATGAGTCCATTTCTAAAATTGCACACCTTGCGTATTACGATGATGTCACCGGTTTACCAAATCGCAGATTTTTATTTGAACAAGTGAAGCGCTCAATCGCGATGAACTTAGAGTCGGGTGCTAACGGAGCACTGATGTATCTGGATTTAGATCAGTTTAAAACCATCAATGACTCAAGAGGGCACGATATTGGTGATATGCTGCTACTGGAAGTGGCCAATCGTTTAAGGGCAAACTTACATGCGGCAGACACCATTGCGCGCGTAGGTGGTGATGAGTTTGTGCTATTGCTGGAAGGCCTTTCCAGCGAACCTATTGAGGCTGCAAAGCAAGTTGAGCTGGTGATTGCTCGTGTGCTAAGAGCTCTAAATAAACCATATACCATCGCCAAACAAAAGCATCACATCAGCGCAAGCGTGGGCATTACCTTGTTTGGTCAGCAAAAGTTAGATGGCGAGGAAATATTGCAGCAGGCAGATATTGCCATGTTCCAAGCCAAAAAATCTGGACGCAACACTTACCGATTCTTTGACCCTAAAATGCAGGCCAATATCACTGCCTTAGTAGGGCTGGAAGCAGAGTTGAGAAAAGCGCTCAGCGAAAATCAATTAACGTTGTATTACCAAGTGCAAGTGGATCACCTAGGCCAACCCTTTGGTGCCGAGGCGTTGATACGCTGGATGCACCCTGAGCGCGGTATGATTTCACCCGCAGACTTTATTCCATTGGCAGAAGAAACAGGACTCATTCTTCCAATCGGTGCATGGGTATTGGATTCTGCTTGCGCACAGATTAAAGCTTGGCAAAATAACGCGAATACTCGAGAGCTGACATTGTCAGTCAATATCAGTGCTAAACAGTTCAGGCAACCAGATTTTGTACAGCAGGTGAAAAACTGTATCGAAAAATATGGCATAGACCCTATGTATTTAAGGTTGGAGCTCACTGAGAGCATGTTGCTTGAAAACGTTGAAGAGACTGTCGAGGATATGAACACGCTAGGACAAGTGGGTGTTCAGTTCTCATTGGACGATTTTGGCACGGGTTATTCATCTCTGCAGTACCTGAAACGCCTGCCACTCTACCAACTTAAAATTGACCAATCTTTTGTACGCGATATTGTGACAGACAGTCACGATAGAACGATTGTGCGCACGATTATTGCGATGGCACAGAGCATGTACATAGGCGTGATTGCTGAAGGGGTGGAGACTTTAGAGCAACGCGAGCTATTGTTGACTAACGGTTGTAGGCGTTACCAAGGGTTCTACTTTGGAAGGCCTATGGATATTGAACAGTTTAACGCTTCGTTTAAAACTATTGCGCACTAGGTGCTGGTAGAGGCGCTTGCAGGATGGGAGCTTTTGGCGCAGTTGTAGCCGGTATCGCTCTATCTAGAGCCACAGGACTACCTGTCTGCTCTACAGACAATTGTGGCCTGATTTCTAAATTATCATCGACTGGACTATTGGTTTCATACAAAATCAATATCGAAACGCGTCTATTTTTAGCACGTCCAAACTCAGTATCACTGCTACTCAAGGGTTGTGTATCGCCATAACCAATTGCACTTAAGCGAGTTTCAGTGATTCCTGCCTGATTTAATAGGCGCACTACGGTGGTGGCACGCACTGCAGATAATTCCCAGTTTGAAAAAAATAATTGATTATGGATAGGCGTATTATCGGTGTGTCCTTCCACTTGAATCAGGCGCTGATTGGTATTCAAAATGGTGCCAATCTCATTGAGTAATGCTATGGCTGCCCCAGAAATATCAGCAGAACCAGCGGTAAACAGCACACTGTCGTTGATATCGATGCGTACACCTCGGTTGTTTTGCATGACCTGTACTTTGCCTTCTTGTATCAGCGGGCTTAATTTATTGGAGATATCCACCCCCATACGCGCCATGTTCTCACGTTCGCGTTTGGATTTTTCTTGATACAAATAACTGAGTGGCAACGGTTTAATGATGGTTTTTTCCGGTTGCGGTTTGACTTCCAACTTTTTGATTTGAATGGATTGCGGATTGTTACCAGTAAATGCACTGCCCATGGCATTAGTCAGTGCATTGTATTTGCTTAAATTGACAGAAGAAATAGCATACATCACCACAAAAAATGCAAAGAGTAGGGTGATGAAATCTGCATATGAGACTAACCAGCGGTCTGGATTATCGTCATCATCATCAAAGGGCTGCCGTCTAATCATGGTGTTGTCAGGGGGCTAGTGCAAATACGATTGCAAACGCTCATCTACAATCTTGGGATGATCACCTCTGGCGATAGAGACCCAAGCGTTTAGTAGCATCTCGCGACGCATCATTTCTTGATTAATCAACGTTTTTAATTTGCCAGCAATAGGGAGAAACACTAAGTTGGCCAAGGCCACACCGTAAATGGTGGCCACAAACGCAATGGCAATCCCGCTACCCAATCTGCTGGGGTCAGATAAGTTTTCCATGACATGAATCAAGCCTATCACCGCCCCCAAAATACCAATAGTGGGGGAGTAGCCGCCAGCCGCGCTCCAAATCTTGGCGGCATTGCGTTGCTTTAATTCATAAAAATGCATATCAATGGCGCAAATCTCACGGATGCGATCTGGCGGTGTGCCGTCAATCATGAGCTGCAAACCTTTGCGGATAAAAGGCTCTGATTCGCGCGATAAGAAGTTTTCTAACAT
This sequence comes from Betaproteobacteria bacterium Ga0077540, assembly GCA_001464125.1. Classification (GTDB taxonomy): domain Bacteria; phylum Pseudomonadota; class Gammaproteobacteria; order Burkholderiales; family Methylophilaceae; genus Methylophilus. The sequence continues at coordinate 290,590 of LNEP01000001.1, forward strand.
GAAAATACCTTCTTTACGTGCAAATATCGCCCATGCATTGATGCGGGCGACCAGTTCGTGCCTGTCGTCATTGGGGATTACAAATACTTGCTTTGCCATGACTAGCCCAGCCATAAAAGTCGGATAATTGCTTTGGAGCAACACCGCGCCAAAAGTGCCAAACAGCACAATCAGTAGCGCAGCCGGCTGCACAAGCGAGGCAATTTGCCCCCCTTCAACCGCTTGGCCAATCAGCAGCCCTAGCAGGGCAATGGCGAGGCCGGCTAAACTACCCCAGTCCATGCTCTTTCTTTCAAATGGGCACGTAAACGCGCCACAGCCTGGCTGTGCAATTGGCAAACGCGAGATTCTGAGACGCTCATCACGGCACCAATTTCTTTAAGGTTAAGTTCTTGCTCGTAGTAAAGGCCCATCAGTATTTTTTCGCGTTCTGGCAACGCTTCAATGGATTCAATCAAAGCTTCACGGAAATCACTTTCCAACAAACCTTTTATCGGGTCGCTACTTGCATCATCCAGAAAGCGATCTAAAAAGTGTTCACCACCATTTTCCTCATCATGAAAGTCTTCGTAATAGACGAGTTGATGGCCTTGGCAATCCCCCAAGGTTTCATAGTAGTCTTGCAGTGAAACATCCAGCTTTTTCGCAATCTCGTTTTCTGAAGGAGAGCGGCCAAGTTGTTGCTCCAATTGATGGATGGCGCTTTCGATATCGCGCATGCTTTTACGCACACTGCGAGGCACCCAATCCGCGCTACGTAGTTCATCTAACATGGAACCACGGATACGTTGGGCAGCATAGGTTTCAAACTGCGCACCATGCGTGTCCTCGTAACGATTAATCGCATCCAACAATCCCATCATACCTGCTTGTATCAGGTCATCTAACTCCACACTGGGCGGTAGTTTTGCCTTGAGCTGGTAAGCGAGCTTTTTAACCATGGTTGCGTGTTTTGCAAGCATGTCACTCGTTTGATCGTGTTTTCCGGTAACTGTATACATAAATGACCTTTGGCCTAAACTCAGGCGTATTGTTCTTGGGCAAATTGCGCAGACATAAACTCTGCAGGTGCTACTTGTTTGTAATTTAATTTCAACGCCATTTTCTTAAATGCATTCGACGCCGTTGCTAATGGAAACGCCTCTACTACAGAACGCCCTAACTGAGACGCTTTGCTTAAATGGTCATCTTTGGGAATGGCGCCAAAAAATTCCAAATCGACACGCATATAGCGTTTGGCGACAGACGAAATATTGTTAAATACCACCTTGGCTTGTTGCTCCGTGGCGTTATCCACAATAATGCCAAAGTGACGACGGCCAATCTGACTGTAGATGTTTTTAATCATGGCGTAAGCATCTTTAATTGATTCAGGCTCACGCGTCAGCTGAATAATGATTTCGCCATCATTGAGCAAGCTAATCGGGAGCAAATGGGCTTTATTCAAAGAGGCATCTACCAGCAAGATTTCATATTGGTTGGCCAGTGTGTTGAATAAGCCTGTCAGGTATTCACTCATGCTGTAATTCAGCATTTGATCCAATTGACTTTTTTGCATCATTTTGGCGATAGAGAAGCCATGTTGAGACAAATGAATCGCTTTGTTCAGTGCAATTTTTTTGAGTCCTGTGTCGATTAGCGTCGGTAACGCATTGATGCCATAAAAGGATTCGGATGATTCTTTAGAAGCATGCACCACCAAGGTTTTATTGCCTTGATCGCTGATGGATGCCGCCAAATTGGTCATCAAACGTGATTTATCATGCGTAGCGGCAGCAGAAATAATCGAGATAATGCGCGGCGCAGGTGCCGCCATAATTCTGCGTAAGCCAGCGGCTTGATCCTGTTGAATATTAAGCATGGCCTACCTCCGTTGCTTTGACGTAATCAGCGTAGTTATCAACATTGGCCACCACAAATGGCAGTTCTTCTTCCAGATATTGGAATGGCCAACTGGTCGAGTTAAGGGTCATTGCTCGGGAAATCAATTCAACCTTATTGGCCATTTTGATGTCCTCAGGCACGCGTTGACCGTGGGTGGTGTAATACAATTTAAGTTTTTCGCGAATAATCACATCCAAGGTGTTGCCAATGGTGGCGGCTTCATCCAGTTTGGTGATAATGCAGCCATCCAATGCACGGCCTTTGTAGGCGCGAATGACGTCAGTTAAGGTTTCACCTGTGCAGGTAGCGTTTAAGCATAAAAGCTTTTTAATTTTTACATTCATGTTAGAGAGCATGGCAATTTGCTCGGTCACCATGCGGTCACGCTGACTCACGCCCACGGTATCAATCAAAATGGTGTGTTTGTGTTTAAGCTCGTTCAGTGCAATTTTTAAATCAGCTTCGTCTTTCACGGCATACACCATCACGCCCAAAATTTTGCCGTAAATGCGTAATTGCTCGTGTCCGCCAATTCTGTAGCCATCGGTAGTAATTAAGCCTAAGTTTTGCGTACCGTGTTTCATGACGTAACGTGCAGCCAGTTTGGCTGTGGTGGTGGTTTTGCCAACACCCGTCGGGCCAACCAAGGCAAACACGCCGCCCTGATCTAGCAATTCACTTTCGTCTTTAATTGTGTCTAGATTTCTGGCCAACGCGCCTTTAATCCATGCAGACGCTCTAGATAAATCCAAGCTGTTAGGTAATTTTTCTGCCAATTGTCTAGAGAGCGATGCGCTAAAGTTAGCAGCCAATAAAGTGCTCAAAATTTTGGCTTTTACTGGATTGTTTTGCAGGTGGTTATTCCATGTCATGGTGGTGAGCTGTGTTTGCACACTGCTGCGCATGCCGCGCATTTCTTGCATCATCATGCGGAATTGCTCACTTAACTCTTGGTGTGACATGCCAGCAATTTCATCTTGCAAGGGCATCTCAAAACTAGCTTGTGCATAGTTGGGTTGCATATAGTTGGGTTGTGCCACCGGTGCACGTCTAGCCGCAGGTGCCTGCGTTGGCGGCGCCATATTGGCCGCTGGATTTTGCACTGGAGCACGTGTAGGCGCTGCAGCTCTTGGTCTTTCTGGTGCAAATTCTGGTTGGCTGGCCGCACGTTTGTTCTGATTCAAAATGGAGAGCAGGGTAGGTGCTTCAGAGAAGTCCACTTCTTCCTCTTCATAAGCCTCTTGCGGCATTTGTATGGTGGGGCTATCCAAGCTGTCACCATTCAGTGGGCTAAATTGATTGGCCATGGCATGCATGTCCGATTCGCTCACTGCCAAAATTTCGTTGCCACCATTGCTGGCGCGATTAGAAATAATCACCGCGTCTTCGCCTAAGGCTTTACGTACCATGCTCAACGCTTCGCGTGAGTTTTTTCCGAAAAATCGTTTAATGTTCATGCTTGACCTCCAATAAGACTAGTGACGCGAATGGTTTTTGAATCGGGTAATTCTTCATGCGATAACACACGAAGATGTGGAACAGAACGGCGTAAAAATTTGGCCAACGCTGCACGCAATGGCGCGGGTACTAATAGCACAGGCGTTAAGCCCATTTGCTCATGTTGTTTTGAGACCACTTCGGCTTGTCTGGCCAATGTTTCTGCAATCCCTGGCTCAATCGATGTATTGTTGTTGGCATTGTTTTGTAAGGCTTGTAACAAAATACGCTCCAGGTTGCTATCCAGTGTCATGGCAGTGACTTCATTGCCCACTGGGAACAAGTCTTGCACAATGGCGCGGCCAAGTTTTACACGCACCAAGGCAGTGAGTTCGTTGGCGTCCACTGTTTGTGTGGCGTACTCTGAGAGTGTTTCTAAGATGGTGCGCATATCACGGATGTGCACGCCTTCTGTTAATAGGTTTTGCAACACTTTTTGCACCAAGGCAAAAGATAAGAGTTTTGGTACCAAATCTTCAATCAATTTGGGTGATTCTTTAGCGACATGATCCAACAATTTTTGCACTTCTTCGCGGCCCAGTAACTCTGCAGCGTGCATAGAAATCATATGGTTGAGATGTGTGGCAATTACAGTGCCTGCGTCTACCACGGTATAGCCCATGGCTTGTGCATGGTCACGCATGCTGGCATCAATCCAAACGGCAGGTAAACCAAACGCTGGGTCTGTAGTCACTGCACCTTCTAATGGGCCGGTGACTGCACCTGGATCAATCGCCAAGAATTGACCAAAGTTAGATTCGCCAGTCGCCACTTCTACACCTTTTAATGTGACGCGATAGCTGTTTGGACGTAACTCTAGGTTGTCGCGAATATGCACAGTAGGGGCCAAGAAGCCCACTTCTTGAGCAAATTTCTTACGGATACCTTTAATGCGTTTAAGCAAATCACCACCTTGGGCTTTATCTACCAAAGGAATTAAGCGATAGCCGACTTCTAAGCCCACGATATCCACGGGCACGACATCATCCCAGCTAGCTTCTTCCACTTCGGTGATGACTTCTGCGGGTGCTTCCACTTCTGGCTCTAACGCAGCTTGCGCTTTTTGTTGGTCAACTGCGTATGCGATGCCTGCCAAAATAGCGGCTAACATCAAGAATGCAAAATGAGGCATACCAGGAATCAAACCAATGCCGCCGATAATGCCCGCTGTGAGATAAATCACGGTAGGGTTGTTGAATAATTGGGTAATCAATTGACCACCAATGTCTTCGTTATTGGCCACACGTGATACCACTACACCGGCTGCCACAGAAATAATGAGGGATGGGATTTGTGCCACTAAGCCATCACCAATGGCTAATAAGGTGTAATTTGCCACGGCATCGCCAAATTGCATGTCGTGTTGCACCATGCCCACAATCAAGCCACCCACAATGTTAATAATGATGACCAAGATGCCAGCAATCGCGTCACCACGTACATATTTACTTGCACCGTCCATGGCGCCGTAGAATTCTGATTCTTGACCCACCTCGGTACGGCGGCGGCGAGCTTCATCCTCGCCAATTAGGCCTGCGTTCAGGTCAGCATCAATCGCCATTTGTTTACCTGGCATCGCATCTAAGGTAAAGCGTGCACCTACCTCGGCAATCCGGCCAGCACCTTTGGTAATCACGGTAAAGTTGATGATGGTGAGAATCACAAACACCACAATACCCACTGCATAATTGCCACCAATCAAGAAGTGGCCAAAGGCTTCAATCACTTTACCAGCAGCATCTGGGCCAGTATGGCCTTCTGTCAGTACCACACGGGTAGAGGCCACGTTGAGGGATAAGCGCAACATGGTAGTCATCAGCAATACGGTTGGGAAGGCAATAAAATCCAGTGCTTTTCTGGTTTGCAAACCGATCATCAATACTAGGATGGACAGTGCGATATTGAAGCTAAAGAACACATCGAGCATCACAGCTGGCAATGGCAAAATCATCATGGCTAAGAGCATGATGATGATGACTGGTGCAGCCGCTGAACGCGCACCCATATTGGCTAACCATGGAGGTAGGTTGTTCATGCAGTACCTCCGTTCATCATTAAGTTAGGGGCAGGCAATAAACTGTGTGGGTCTAGTGCATCTGGCACTGGCAATGTTTTAGGGGCTTCTGGTTGGAAACCACCTTGTTGTTTGAAGATGCGTAATTGGAATACATAAGCCAATACTTCAGCCACTGCTGCATACAGAGCCTCTGGGATTTCTTGATCCAACTCAGTATGTGCATACAAAGCACGGGCAAGTTTAGGTGACTCTAAAGTCACAATTTTGTGTTCTTTGGCAATTTCACGGATTTTTAATGCCACGGCATCTGCACCTTTGGCGACCACAATCGGCGCGCTCATACCTTCTTCTTGGTATTTCACCGCCACCGCATAGTGCGTAGGGTTAGTGATGACTACATCTGCCGTTGGGATTTTTGACATCATGCGACGGCGTGCCATCTCACGTTGTTGTTGGCGAATCTTGCCTTTGATTTCTGGGTTGCCATCAGTTTCTTTAGACTCTTGCTTGACTTCTTCTTTGGTCATTTTATGTTTTTCAGCATAGTGATAGAGCTGATAAGGCACATCCATAGCCGCGATAAAAATGAGTGCAGCCACAATGGTTAAAAAGCCAGTCATCATTAAATCGCTGACTTCTGAGATGCCTGCTTCAATCGGCATATTCGAGAGTGACATGATGGGTTCCATATCGCTGCTCACTACCCAATAAGCCACTATTGATACGATGAAGGCTTTGCCGATGGATTTAATCAACTCAGCCAAAGCATTTTTGGAGAACATATTGCCAATACCACGGAGTGGATTGAGGCGACCAAATTGTGGCATATACGCTTTATTACTAAATACCCAACCACCGACAAGCACTGGTGAGGCTATGGCCACTGCTAACAAGATCAGTGCGAGCGGTGCAAAGGCAATGAGTAAGTCCATGACTGTATGAGAAGACTTCATTAATAAAGTCACTGGGTCGAACGCCATGGTGCGGTCAAACTGTAAGCCAGACTTTAGTGACTCTTTTAAAGCAGTATTGAGTGGTTGTTGCAACATCATCAGGCTTAAACCGGCTGCAAACAGCACAGCACATGCCGCCAACTCGCGAGAGCGGGGCACATCGCCTTCTTCCCTAGCTTTTTCTAATCGCTTAGGGGAGGCCTCTTCGGTTTTCTCTAAATCACTTTCTTCAGCCATGATTTATCTCTAGTTACATTCATCACTTCAATATCGATGATTGAATTATTAGATAAGTCATGACAATTACATCTTGAGAATAAAAGGGTTTATTCCCCCCTTTCTTTCAGGCAGTGCTACTGAATGGCAGTTGAAATTGGTTGGTTTTAGACAAAAATTTAAATTTATTTAACTTTTTTAATTATTAAAATCAATCACTTATTAATTTTTTTAAAAATATTTTGATTTTTTTCTAAAGTTTTTTAAAGCAAAACCGTTAATTGAGATAGACGTAAAAAGATTCGATTGATGGTGGTGTGTTGTACGAATCAACATGACCGAAGTACTAACGGCAGTATTGGAATAAAACTTTAATTATTTTTTAAAATTTTGATGAGAAACCAGCGATGAGCGCAATCTTCTAACCAGATTTAGATGGAAACTTGAATACTCTTTAGTATTTAAGTGATTGATTTAACTAGAGTTCATATGCAGCATGTAGGCGTTTGTAGGACAAACGCCTACATGCTCGCGCCTGCTTATCCTACGCAATTAACCGACAAACCCCAATTGTTGCACGGCATCAATAAGTTCAAAGTACGCCTAACGCAACACACATTGTTTAACAGCAAACAACGAACGGGGAAAATCATGAATCAAGAAGAAATGATGTTAGAAATTAAAGATGCAAACTTAAACTACTTAATGTTAGCTCAGCAATTGATTCGCGCTGACAAAGCCACAGCCATTTTCCGCTTGGGTATCAGCAAAGACATTGCAGATTTGTTGGAAGGTTTAACTAACTTGCAATTGTTAAAACTTTGCAACACCAACATGATGTTAGCACGCTTCCGTTTTGATGACAGCGACATTTTAAGCATGCTGACTAATTACACCAAAGACCGTGCACAAGCACACTTGCATACAGCAGTGTTAATGGCAGGCCAAACTGCAGAAGCAATGGCATAGTCGCCAACGCGATATTGAGATAAAGGGGTTTATCATGCAAAAGAAAAGCGTAGTGAATGAGGCAGAAATGATTCGTTTAGGCGCGCGTTTACAGCTACTAGAATCACAGACCACATTATCGCGTGAGCGCCTGATTAAACTCTATAAAGAAATGAAAGGCTGTTCACCACCAAAAGGTATGTTGCCATTCTCAACCGACTGGTTCTTAACATGGCAGCCTAATATTCACTCCTCCATTTTTTATAATATCTATAAATTTATGGTGGACTATGCAGATGTAAGCGGTATTCAAGCGATTATCAAAGCTTACGGTTTGTATCTGCAACAAGTAACAGATGAGAACGCAGACCCAGAGGCAGAGCCAGTATTGTCATTGACCCGCGCTTGGACATTGGTCCGTTTTGTGGAAAGCAAAATGTTGACACTGAAAGGCTGCAACTGCTGCGGTGGTCAATTTATCGTGAATACGTATGATTTGAACCAACAATACGTTTGCAACTTATGCCACGTGCCTTCACGTGCCGGTAAAACCAAAAAAGCCAAAGAGTTAAGCTACAAACTAGTGAGTATGACAGCTTAAGAGTAACGGTTAGCAAATAGGCTAGAGGGTAATACCATGCAGATTCATACGCGCCAAAGACATGCTAACTTGTTTGAACCAGTGGCTTGGTATACGCGGGTACTGCAAAGCCTAAACAAAACGCCGGCTTTACTCGCGCTCATGGTGCAAGCGGTGTCGTTAGGATTGATTTGGCTTTATGCCAATATGGGCAGTGGTGTTGATAACCCATTGTTTAAATTAGACTTAACTTTTTATATTTTCACATTAGTGCTGCTGCAATCAATGATTGCCACTACACTCGCTATATGTGCAGGTATGGCCATATGGTGGCGCTGGATTCACTTTTTCTTCCCCATCGCCTTATGGATGATGTCGATTGCACAAGTCCCCAACAGTGTTTATCTCGTAGGATTTGTGTTAACGCTGGCTATTTACTGGACCACCTTTAAAACACGTGTACCGTTTTATCCTTCCCGTCCATCGGTGTGGCATGCTTTATTTGTATTGATGCAACAACACAGCCCCAGAAAACCCTTGCGCATGATCGATATTGGCAGTGGCTTGGGTGATTTATCCATGTACATTGCACAACGTCGCCCAGATGACATTGTGGAGGGCATTGAGATTGCACCATTACCATGGTTGGTTAGCAAAGTGCGTGCTGGTATGCAAGGTTCAAGCGCAGCATTTACGATGGGTAATTATGAAGCACTCAACTTCTCTGAATACGACATCGTGTTTGCTTATTTATCACCGGCAGCCATGCCAAACTTGTGGCTAAAAGCCAAACAAGAAATGCGCAAAGGCAGCTTATTGGTGAGCTTGGAATTCGAGATCCCTGACGCCGTGCCCAATCAAATCATCCATACCGGACAAACCACGCCTAAGCTCTACGTTTGGCGCATGTAATCTAGCACTGGTCACGCTTAGGCGCTGATTTTAATCAGCGCTTTAATATGTTGGTACCCCATTAAAGTGTGATACCGCACCATTTGACGATTAGTAATAAAAGCCTAGTAAATACCCTTTATTCCCTCAATTGATTTATGACCTTGCTTGTTATTCTGATACCAATTTAAGAAGTTTTTTATTGGTGGTTCGGAGACGAGAACATGTTTGTCATCATTGGATACGTTGTAATTTGCGGCACTATTTTCGGTGGATATGCCATGGCGGGCGGGCACTTGGGCGGCTTATGGCAGCCGTTGGAAGTTTTAATGATTTTTGGCGGTGCGATTGGTGCATTTGTAGTTGGTAACGATAACAAAGCCATTAAGGCCACCATGAAGGCGCTGCCCAGCGTGTTTAAAGGCTCAAAATTCACTAAAGCCATGTACATGGAGTTGTTAGCACTCTTGTACGAAATTCTAAGCAAAATCCGCAAAGAAGGCATGATGTCGATTGAAAAAGACGTCGAAGATCCTGAGTCCAGCACCATCTTCCAAAAATATCCAAAGATTCTGCATGACCATCATCTGGTTGAGTTTATTACAGACTACTTACGCTTAATGGTGTCCGGCAATATGGACGCCTTTCAAGTAGAAAACCTGATGGACAATGAAATTGAAACCCATCATATGGAAGGCCATGTGCCTGCGCATTGTATTTCTAAAATGGGTGATGCCTTGCCAGCGTTTGGCATTGTCGCTGCGGTGATGGGCGTGGTACACACCATGGAAAGTTTACATTTACCCCCTAATGAGTTGGGCGTACTTATTGGGCACGCCTTGGTGGGTACCTTCTTGGGTATTTTATTGGCCTACGGTTTTGTGGGGCCCTTATCAGGTTTGCTTGAGCAAAAACTTGAAGAGTCCACCAAGATGTTCCAAACCGTGAAGGTTACCTTATTGGCCAGCTTAAATGGCTATGCGCCAGCGATTGCTGTTGAGTTTGGCCGCAAAGTGCTTTACTCCACAGAGCGTCCTGGCTTTGCTGAGTTAGAAGACCATGTGAAACAGACCAAGGGTAAATAAAAACGATGGACTTAACTCAACTTGCATACCTAACCAAAGGAAGTTGCCATGGCTGAAGATCGCATTGCACCGATTATCGTTAAGAAAATTAAGAAAAGTGGTGGTGGACACCACGGTGGTGCTTGGAAAATTGCCTACGCCGACTTTGTGACGGCGATGATGGCGTTCTTTTTACTGATGTGGTTGTTGGGTTCTACCTCTAAAGCGCAAAAAGAAGGCATTGCCGAATATTTTAAAACACCTCTTAAAGTCGCCATGCTGGGCGGCCCGGCCGTGGGTGTTACAGACTCATTGTTAAAGAACACCGGCGGCAAAGACATCACTAAGAAACAGGGTCAAGTGAAACCTGTGGAAGGCCCTCCAGGCAAAGAGAAAAAAGTCACGATTGAAGATGCCAAAGAAGCATTGAAAAAAGCTGAGCAGGCCAAGCTCGAGGATTTGAAACAAAAAATCGAGCAGACCATCGATCAAAGCGAAACACTTAAAAAATTTAAAAGCCAACTGATGTTGGATATCACCCCGGAAGGCTTACGCATTCAGATTCTGGATGAACAAAATCGCCCGATGTTTGAGTCCTCTAAAGCTGAATTGCAGCCATACGCCAGAGAAATACTGCACGAAATTGGCAAGATGCTGAATGGCGTGCAGAACAAAATCAGCTTGTCTGGGCACACCGATGCTTCGCCTTATCCCAACGGTGAAAAGGGTTACAGCAACTGGGAGTTGTCAGCCGATCGTGCCAACTCATCTCGCAGAGAGCTCATTGCAGGCGGTATGGATGAATCGAAATTGCTCAGGGTGGTAGGCCTAGCCTCTGCACAATTGTACGACAAAGACAATCCTTATAACCCGACCAATCGTCGCATCAGTTTAGTGGTGATGAACAAGCAGGCCGAGGAAGAAGCATTGAAGGATGCAGAGACGGAAAAAGCTGAATTGACAGCACCAGATGCGATGGGGGCTGTGCCGGTTGCGCCTGCATCGACAGCATCTACGACAGCATCGGAAGTAGGGCGTTAGGGCAAAAATAGGCATGTTTTACAGCGGTATTCAACCAATTAAGAACAAGAACGATGAGGCATGATGATGACTATGAACACATTACCTATCCAAGAGTTAAGAACACTTTTAGCTGCCGTGGCCAGTCACGGAGAGCAGCATTTGCTTGAGGTCGAGTCAGATTTACAGCAAACCGCTTTCTTATTGAATGAAGCGATTGAAAAGCTGAGCGTCAGCTTTATGAAAATTCATGAATTGATTGCACAGCAGCATAACTTGTTGATGACCTCCGGGCAATGCAATGAGGCCATGACGTTTGCCCTAAACGACTATGAACAAAAAATTGGTGATGAGGTGAATTCTGTAGTTACTGGGATGCAATTTCAAGACATGACCAATCAGCTACTGCACCGCACGATTAATCGTGTGAATGGATTAAAAGAATTGCTGCGAGAGTTGGCAGAACATGGTTATGACATGGATGCGAATCGTGAGCATAACGATATTGCCAGATTTTTGGCCAATATTCATGAAACATTCGACAACAGCAGCCATGCCCTTTCTGGCAGTTTAAGAAAAGTGGTAGGGCAACAGGATATGGCCACAGGCGATATTGATTTGTTTTAAAACGGACAACAAATAGGCAACAAATTCTTGGGTGGTTATTTTTAACAAAGTAAAAGTGAGTACGAAATGGCAAAAACAATTTTAGCAGTCGATGACTCAGGTTCTCTTCGTCAAATGGTGGCTTTTAGCGCTGTGGACGGGCAAGATGGCTTAACCAAAGCGAAAGAGCGAACAGTAGATTTGGTGTTAACAGACCAAAACATGCCCATCATGGATGGCCTGACTTTGATCAAGAACTTGCGCGAGTTGGGTTCCTATCAAAAGGTGCCTATCTTGATGCTCACCACAGAATCAAGCGATGAGATGAAAGCAAAAGGCAAAGCAGCGGGTGCGAACGGCTGGCTGGTGAAACCTTTTGACCCAAAACGCTTGATTGAAGTGGTTCAAAAAGTGATTGGTCAATAAAAAGCACAATGTACTGGGGTGGTTAACAGTCCACCGCGCCCACTGATTAATTGAGATTAATCGAGCGCATATAACGGAAAACGAGGTATCACAATGACAGTAGACATGAGTCAGTTTTATGAGGTCTTCTTTGATGAAGCAGAAGAACTGCTTGCAGAAGCGGAACGCTTGCTGCTAGGGATTGATATTGATCAACCCGATACGGAAGATTTGAATGCGATTTTTAGAGCGGCGCACTCCATTAAAGGTGGAGCGGCGACATTTGGGTTTATGGACATGGCGGAAATTACCCATGTACTGGAAAACCTGCTGGATAAGATTCGTAAAAACGAGATGAAACTGACCAGTGAGCACGTAGATGCGTTCTTGGCGGCTAAAGATGTGCTAAAAATGGAGTTAGATGGTCACCGTCATGCTTCCGATGTGGACCAAGACCAAGTGGGCGATGTGAAGATGGTGTTGAAATCACTGTCTGAAGCCAGTGCAGATGCTGTGGCTCCTGCTGCAACGCCTAAAGCTGAACCGGTAAAAGCCGAAGCTGCACCAACACCAGAGCCTGTATCTGCACCTGTTGCAGCAGCGCCAACTGCGCCTGCAAATGTGCCGGCCAATGTTCCAGACGGTCATGTGATATTCCATGTGGCCTTACCAGTAATTTCCGAAAAAGACTTAACCAATATTAAAGATGAATTAGCTTTGTTGGGCGAGGTAAGCTCGGCCGAACAAGCGGATAAACGCCACGTGTTGACCTTGGTAACGGATTCTAGCCAAGACGACATTATTTCGATTTGCTCTTTTATTTTAGACCCCAATGATTTGGTGATTACGCTGGGTGAGGTCGCCAAAGCTGCGCCGGCTAAAGTTGAAACTACCCCTACTAGTGAGCCAGTTGCAGCAACCGCAGCACCAGAGGCTTTAGCCAGCTCTGCAAGCGCTTCTGCAGAGGAGCCTGTTGCCGACGGCAAAGTGAAAGTACAAGAAGAAGTCGGTTGGGGCTTGTTTACTGAAGAAGGCCAAGAAAAGCAGGAAGAAGGCTATGGCTTCTTTGCACCGTTCAAGCCTCATCCAGATGCAGTTGAAACACAGCTAATAGGTGATGATACCGTCGTCACCCCCGAAAACTCTGGGGCTACTCCGGTGGTTGAACAAGCACCGGAAGCATCTGCAGCGGCAGCCGCACCTGTTGAGAAACGCACACAAGCCAGACGTGAATCAGACAAAGCACCCGCTAACGCAGAAACGACATCTATTCGTGTGGGCATTGAGAAAGTGGATCAACTGATTAACTTAGTGGGTGAGTTGGTGATTACCCAAGCGATGATTGAACAACGCGTTAATTCCTTGGATCCTGTCACCAACGAAGCATTGATTAACAGCGTGGGTCAGTTAACACGCAATACACGCGATTTGCAAGAGTCGGTGATGTCGATTCGTATGATGCCGATGGATTTCGTATTCTCACGCTTCCCACGCATGGTGCGTGATTTGGCTGGAAAACTGAACAAAAAAGTGGAATTTGTCACCATTGGTGCTACCACCGAATTAGACAAAGGCTTGATTGAACGTATTGTCGATCCACTCACCCACTTGGTGCGTAACAGTGTGGATCACGGCATTGAAACACCGGAAAAGCGCAAAGCCGCTGGTAAGTCAGAAGTTGGCGTACTCACGCTATCTGCTGCACACAAAGGCGGTAGCATTGTGATTGAAGTGACCGATGATGGCGCTGGTTTAAACCGAGAAAAAATCTTGGCCAAAGCGCGCTCTAACGGTTTAGTCGTCAGTGAGAATATGTCAGATGGCGAAGTCTTTTCGCTTATCTTTGCACCAGGTTTCTCTACCGCAGAGGTGGTCACCGATGTATCGGGTCGTGGTGTAGGCATGGATGTAGTGAAACGTAATATCACTGCCATGGGCGGTGTAGTTGAGATTCGCTCTGCTCTCGGTTATGGCACTACGATTTCCATTGCGTTACCACTCACCTTGGCGATTTTGGATGGCATGTCTGTGTCATTAGGTCACAGCGTGTATGTGGTACCGCTCAACCTTATTGTTGAAACCTTACAGCCCAAAGCCGAAGACATCAAAACCGTCACCGGCGAAGGCTATATGGTGCATGTGCGTGGTGAGTATTTGCCGATTATTGCATTACACCGTCTATTTAATCACCACACTGAAATTACCGACCCAACCCAAGGCGTATTGGTGTTGATTGAAGCGGATGGTAAAAAATCTGCCTTGTTTGTAGACCGCTTAGTCGGCCAGCAACAAGTAGTCATTAAGAGCCTAGAAACTAACTTTAAAAAGGTACCAGGTGTTTCAGGCGCCACCATCATGGGCGATGGCTCAGTAGCGTTGATTTTAGACGTGCCCGCCATTATTCAGATGGGCCAAACCACTAATTACATTACCGGGGCTGCTACGTTTGCGCATCCATCTGCCCCTGCCATTTCAAACACAGCGAATGCATAAGGAGTATATGCAATGAACATGAATACTGAAGCAGTCACAACCAGCAACAGCGCAAACTTAAAAAGCGCGGCAGGCGAATATTTAACCTTTGTACTGGGCACAGAGCAATACGGTTTAGAAATTTTAAAAGTGCAGGAAATCCGCGGTTACGACTCCGTAACCCAAATTGCCAATACCCCAGACTTTATTAAAGGGGTGGTGAATCTGCGCGGCAAGATCGTGCCAATTGTGGATTTACGTATCAAGTTTAACTTGGGCAAGGTGGAGTACGACGAATTCACGGTCGTCATTATCTTGAACTTAAGCGGTCGCATTGTCGGTATTGTGGTCGATGGTGTGTCTGACGTGATGGCTTTGAAAGAAGAGCAATTGCGTGAAGTACCTTCTTTAGTCACCAGCATTGATACCAAATACATTGTTGGGCTGGCGACTGTAGAAGAGCATATGCTGATTTTGGTGGATATCGAGAGGCTTATGAGTAGTCAAGAGATGGAACTCATCGACTCAGCTATTCATTAATTAACTAACCAACAATAAAGGGGTAAGTAATGTTTTCTAAACTATTGGATTTGATTGGGCAATCAGCTGACATCACGAAAGCGAAATTGGACGCGGCAGACAATGCCGGGCAACTTGAAGCGATTAGCAAAATTCAAGGGGTGGTTGAGTTTGACCTCAAAGGTAACATCACAGCAGTCAATGACAACTTTGCATCGGTCACAGGATATAGCCAACAAGAAATTGTTGGTAATCATCACAGTATGTTTGTGGATACTACTTACAAAGCTAGTCCAGAATACAAAGCGTTTTGGGACAAGCTAGGTCGGGGTGAGGCAGATGCAGGACAATACAAGCGTATTGGTAAAGGTGGCAAAGAGGTTTGGCTACAAGCTAGCTACAACCCGATTTTAGACATGAATGGTAAGCCATTTAAAGTCGTTAAATATGCAACCGATATTACCGAGCAGCATAAGGCGAGTGTAGTCTTACAAACTGCAGTAGAAGAAACACAACATGTGATCGAAGCGGCCAAAGCAGGTGATTTAACTGGTCGCGTAACATTGGATGGAAAATCAGGTGCGATTGCTAGCTTGTGTGATGGTGTCAATGCACTCATGGATAAAATGACTGAGGTGTTGATATCCATACGTGAGGCTGGAGAGACCATCAATACCGCAGCGGGTGAAATCTCTACAGGTAATAATGATCTATCTAGCCGTACAGAAGAGCAAGCATCAAGTTTAGAGGAAACTGCATCCAGTATGGAGGAGTTAGCTTCAACTGTGAAACAGAATGCGGAAAATGCAAAGCAAGCTAACCAATTGGCTGCTGCGGCATCAGGCGTGGCCGTAAAGGGTGGTGAGGTGGTAGGCAACGTAGTCACGACTATGAGTGACATTAATCAAAGTGCCCGCAAGATCGAAGACATTATTTCCGTCATTGATGGTATCGCCTTCCAAACTAATATCTTGGCGTTGAATGCTGCGGTTGAGGCGGCACGTGCAGGTGAGCAAGGCCGTGGCTTTGCGGTAGTGGCAGGTGAGGTGCGTAACTTAGCGCAACGTTCTGCCAGTGCAGCCAAAGAGATCAAAGAGTTGATATCAGACTCAGTCAGCAAGGTTCAAGAAGGTACCCGCTTGGTGGAAAACGCAGGTAGCACCATGACAGAAATCGTGTCATCGGTACAACGTGTAACGGACATCATGGGTGAGATTTCTGCCGCATCACAAGAGCAAAGTGCAGGTATTGATCAAGTGAATACCGCAATTACCAGCATGGATGAAGTGACCCAACAAAACGCGGCCTTGGTGGAAGAAGCTGCAGCTGCAGCGGAATCACTGGTCGACCAAGCCATTAGTTTGATGGAAGTGGTGGGTAACTTTAAGTTAAAAGGTGCGGGCGCTCAGCAAGAGCGTCGTGCTCACAATAGCCCAATGCGTGCATCAAAGCCAGTGGCAGCGCCAAAACCTACACCTAAACCGGTCGCGGCTAAAGTGTCTGCAAAAACCGGTACAGATGATAGCGATTGGGAAGAGTTTTAATTGCAGCAACACAAAATAAACAGAATGCGGTTTGTAGGTTTTATTGGGGCATGAAAAGTAGTGAGCTTGTAACAGAATAGTGAACATAGATCACAGGATGACTGGGGAAAATTGTGATCAACATTGAAAACGGAGTGGAATGATGAAAATTAACATGCCAGTAACACAGAAAGAAATTGAGCTGTCAGATACCAGCTCGATTGTTTCTAAAACCGACCTAAAAGGCCGCATTACTTACATTAACCGTGACTTTATTGATATTAGCGGCTTCACAGAGGCTGAACTGATTGGCCAAAGTCACAACATTGTGCGGCACCCAGATATGCCGCCCGAGGCTTTTGCTGATTTATGGAATACCGTTAAATCTGGTAAGCCATGGAACGGCATGGTGAAAAACCGTTGCAAAAACGGCGATCACTATTGGGTTGAGGCCAACGTGGCACCCATTCGCCAGAGTGGTGCAGTCATTGGGTATATGTCAGTACGTTCAAAACCTTCACGCCAACAAGTGGAAGAGGCAGATCGTTTGTACCGCCAATGGCGCGAAGGCAATTTTGCCAAGCCTAGCTTAGTCGCCAAGGCAGTCAAGCAAGTATTTGATCTATCCATACGCTACAAACTGTTGGCGGCCACCACAGTGCCAGTATTGGCAGTGGGTGCTGCCCAATACTTCGGATGGGCTAACTCATTACCAGTATTAACTGGATTAGGCTTGGCTGTGGGTGTGGCCAGCGGTTTAATCATTGGTAAGAAAATTCAAACATCAGCAGTTAACACCACTAATGCCTTGAACAAATTTGCAGAGGGCAATCTTACATTTGCCATTAATACCAAAGTCAATGATGAGTTTGGCAAAATCATGCAAGCACTCAAATCCATGCAAATCAAAATTGGCTTTGATGTGAACGATGCCAGAAAAGTCGCCGAGCAAGCGTTGCGCCTGCAATCTGCACTGGATAATAGTTCTACTGCCTTTACCTTTGGCGATCACAATAACCAACTGCAATACATGAACAAATCTGCAGCAACGATTTGGACGCGTATGCAAGCTGAAATTGCCAAACAGCACGATGGTTTTAATGTTGAGGGCATGTTGGGTCACAACATTGGTCAATACATCGAAAATACAGATGACCGCAAAGTGTTCGCTGAGAAATTAACCACATCCAAAGCCATGGAAATCAACATGTATGGCCGTCGTATTGGTTTAGTCATTATTCCTGTCTACAACGAGCAAGGCGATTACTTGGGCCGTATGACGCAATGGAATGACCGTACCGATGAAGTGATTGCCGAGCAAGAAGTGATTCGCTTAGTGGGCGATGCTGTAGCTGGCAAGTTATCTGAACGCGTTGACCTGAGTGTATTGCCAACAGGCTTTATTATGGACATCGGCCAGGGCATGAACAAGATTTTGGATGCAGTGATTGGGCCATTGAACGTGGCAGCCGATTACGTGGATAAATTTGCCAACGGCATTATTCCGCCACCCATTTCAGACAACTACAACGGTGACTTTAATACGCTTAAAGATAACCTGAACTCCTGTGTACATGCACTTGGCTTACTAGTTACAGATGCCAACATGCTGGCGAAAGCGGCTGCTGAAGGTAAATTGGATACCCGCGCAGATGCCACTAAACATTGGGGTGATTACCGCAAAGTGGTGGAAGGCGTGAATGCCACCTTAGATTCTGTGATTGGACCTTTGAACATTGCTGCCCAATACATGGATGATATTTCCAAAGGTAATATCCCCACCAAAATTACTGATCACTATCAAGGTGATTTTAATCAAATTAAAGACAACCTCAATACCTGTATTGATGCGGTAAACCGCTTGGTGAGCGATGCCAATATGCTGGCAGATGCCGCACGCGAAGGCCGTATCTCTACTCGTGCGGATGTAACCTTACACCAAGGTAACTTCCGCCAAGTGGTGGAAGGTGTCAACCAAACGCTAGACATGATTGTGGAACCGATAGCGGCTGTAAAACTAGCAGTAGAAACCATTACCACAGCAGCAGGCGAAATCTCCACCGGTAACAGCGATTTATCTGCACGTACCGAACAACAAGCGTCTAGCTTGGAAGAGACAGCAGCCAGCATGGAAGAACTTGCAGGTACTGTGAAACAAAATGCCGATAACGCAAAACAAGCCAACCAATTAGCCCTTACTGCATCTGGTGTGGCGGTAAAAGGCGGTCAAGTAGTGGCAGAAGTGGTGAACACCATGACCGGTATTAACGATAGCGCCCGCAAAATTGAGGACATTATCTCTGTCATCGATGGCATTGCCTTCCAAACCAATATCTTGGCGCTTAATGCTGCGGTAGAAGCTGCACGTGCAGGTGAGCAAGGTCGTGGTTTTGCAGTGGTGGCAGGTGAGGTGCGCAACTTAGCACAACGTTCTGCTAGCGCAGCTAAAGAGATTAAAGAGCTGATTACCGATTCTGTAAACAAAACTGCAGAAGGCACCAAATTGGTTGAAAACGCAGGCAGCACCATGGAAGAAGTGGTGACCTCTGTGCAACGCGTGGCCGATATTATCAGTGAAATTGCTGCAGCTTCTGCTGAGCAAACCACGGGCATTGACCAAGTGAACCAAGCCGTGACTAGCATGGATGAGGTAACACAGCAAAATGCAGCCTTAGTAGAGGAGGCAGCAGCAGCGGCTGAATCACTTTTAGAGCAAGCTAATCAATTATCAGATGTGGTCGGTGTGTTCAAAGTGGATGGAGCGTCTAACGTTAAATCTAGCGAGCGTCGTGTTGCGCATAGTCCTATGCGTAGCGCGCAACGTCCAGCCCAAATGAGCAAACCCGTGGCTAAATCTACACCAAAACCACAATTGGCTAAAACCGGCACCGATGATGGCGATTGGGAAGAGTTTTAATCATGCAGTAAGGTAAAAAATCTAGGTAAAAAAAAGCGAGCTTTATGCTCGCTTTTTTTACTTTATTCAACGCCATTAGCAAACACAAAAAGTAAATATTGACGCGGGCTTAATGCCTGATTTTGTAACCAATATGTAATGAAATATTCCCAGTGAAAATTAATTGTAACTACATTGTAAAACACTTAAAGAATATGCTAGCAACACCGTTAATTCTAATAAGTGGTTTTGGTTGTGTTCAAACAAATACTAAAACTTTTTTAAATCCTAGTTATTGGAGTTTTTATGGCAGTTAAATTAGTAGCAACAGCATTCACAACATTGGTTTTGACTTTAGCAACACAGCAAGCACTAGCAGCGGAAGTATGTACAGTGTCCATGATGGGTCGAGTATGTTACGAAGAAGGTAGCCCAGAAGCCACTGCAGCACACATGAAGGGCAACGCTGTTGCAGATGCTGCCGCTAAGAAAAAAACAGAAGTTGCTGATGCCTCTAAGGAAACCAAAAAATTAGTAAGTAAATAAGCAGTATCACACTAAGCATAAATGCTCAATTTTCGATAATTTAATCGAATTTAGTTGTACCCACAGAAACGCCCCTAGGCATAACACCTAGGGGCGTTTTTTTTACATGGAAATTTGTATTTAATTCGATCTGATTAACGATGAAAAGAGGGGTTTTTATGATGTTTATCTATTAATCAAAAACCCTCAAGAAAGCACACAATTGTGTCGTTGAAGGTAGTAGTGAGAAAAGTTATTTAAGCCTATCAACCAAGCAGTTTAGAAATAAAAAAACCTGGAGAAAAGAATGAGTGTTGCCAATAGAATGTACGCGTTAATTTTGCTAGCAGCGGTAGGGTTATTCTCGCTGTCAGGAATTAGCTACTTTCAGATGAATCGTATTTACGAAACCACGAATTTCGCTAATAAAAGCTCAGCACCCAGTGTACAAACACTAGATGACGCGTTGGCTCAATTTGAACGTTTAAATAGCCTTATCTGGCAACACATGCTAAATACCGATAGTGGCAAGATGCAAGTGATTGAATCACAAGTAGCTGAAACACATCAATTACTCACAACGACACTCAAAAACTACGAAAAGAACAACCTCAGTAACACTAAAGACAAAGCATTACTTGATAAAGACTTTGAGATGTTAGCGGCTTATGACCAAATGGGTGGCGAAGTGCTTACCCTTTCATTGGCGAACAAGAAAAATATCGCACGTGATACGTTGCTTGCTTCTTCAGACAAAATTGAGCAAGTGCAACAAGCCATTAAAGCACATCGTGAGTACAACTTTGAGTTAGGCCAAGTCAGTGCTCAACAAGCGGCAGAAATGAAAAATAGCGCTGTGCTATTGTTGCTAGTGATTGCTGGCTTAATTGTCACTGCCGTTATTTCAATTGGCTTGTATATCAAACGTAACTTGTTGCAACAGCTTGGTATGGAGCCTTCCGAACTATCTGTCATTGCCAAGAACTTTGTTGAGGGCAATCTCACGCAAAAAATTGTCTTGCCCGAATCAGATAAAGCAAGCGTGGCGTACTCAATACGCACATTACAAAAGACCTTAGATGGTTTAGTGCAGTCTTTACAATACGTGAGTCAGCAACATGATGCTGGCGACATCGACTGCACGGTGGATGACACACGCTTTAAAGGCGGTTATGGAGAGATGGCCAAAGGCATCAATAAGATGGTAGCTGGTCATATAGATATGAATAAAAAAGCCATCAGCGTAGTCCAAGCTTTTGGTGAAGGTAATCTCACCGCAACACTCGAGCAGTTCCCTGGAAAAAAAGCATTTGTGAATGAAGCTATTGAGCAAGTGCGTGCCAATATTCAAGCACTTGTCTCAGATGTAGATCAGTTGGCACATTCTGCGGTGGAAGGTCAACTCTCAACGCGAGCAGATGCAAGTAAGCATCAAGGAGATTTTTATAAAATCGTGCAAGGCGTTAACAACACATTAGACGCTGTGATCACGCCGCTCAATATGGCTGCAAGCTACGTAGATAGTATTGCAAAAGGCAACATCCCTTCCAAAATCACGGATGACTACCATGGTGACTTTAACACCATCAAAAACAACCTGAATACCTGTATTGATGCTGTAAACGCGTTAGTTGCAGATACATCGATGCTGGCGCAATCCGCTGTAGATGGTAACCTTTCTACACGTGCAGATATAGGCAAACATCAAGGTGATTTCCGTAAGATAGTAGAAGGTGTGAACGCAACACTGGATTCTGTGATTACACCGCTGAATATGGCGGCTGAGTATGTGGAAAACATCTCAAAAGGGAATATCCCAGAGAAAATTGTTGACCACTACAACGGTGACTTTAACGTCATTAAGAGCAACCTGAATACGTGTATTGAGGCGGTGAATCGTCTAGTAACCGATGCCAATATGCTTGCACAAGCAGCCGCAGATGGACGCGTAACACAGCGTGCCGATGCGAATCAACATCAAGGTGATTACCGCAAGATTGTTGAGGGTATGAATGAGACCCTAGACATGATTGTGACTCCGATTACCACTGTCAAAGTTGCGGCAGAAACCATTAACACCGCAGCAAAAGAAATTGCACAAGGCAACTCTGATTTGAGTCGTCGTACCGAAGAGCAAGCTGCCAACTTAGAGAAAACAGCCTCTAGCATGGATGAGCTATCAAGTACCGTCAAACAAAACGCGGACAATGCCAAACAAGCCAACCAACTTGCCATTACTGCCTCTGATGTGGCTGTAAAAGGTGGTCAAGCCGTGGGTGAGGTGGTCAATACCATGAGCGCCATTAACGATAGTGCACGCAAAATTGAAGACATTATTTCTGTCATCGACGGTATTGCTTTCCAAACCAATATTCTTGCGCTCAACGCCGCGGTTGAAGCTGCACGTGCAGGTGAACAAGGCCGTGGTTTTGCGGTTGTTGCGGGTGAAGTGCGAAGCCTGGCGCAACGTTCTGCCAGTGCTGCCAAAGAGATTAAAGAATTGATTACTGATTCCGTCAATAAAACCACGGAAGGTACTAAGCAAGTAGAAACTGCCGGTGCCACCATGCAAGAGATTGTTTCTTCTGTGAAACATGTGGCTGACATCATTGCAGAAATTTCTGCGGCTTCTCAAGAGCAAAGTGTGGGCATTTCACATGTGAATGACGCAATTATTCGTATGGATGACACCACACAACAAAACACTGCATTGGTGGAGCAAGCTGCAGCCGCGGCAGAGTCACTGATGGAGCAAGCCGATGAGCTGATGAATACGGTGAGTGTGTTTAGCATTGAAGGCAGTGCAGCTTCGCATCGAATAGCGCCAAAAAGTGCGCCAAAAAGCGTGGCTAGTATACCTAAGAGCAAGCCGAGCATAGTCGTCAATAAAGCACCAGTAGCAGCAACATATGCAAAAACAGGTACAGACGATGCTGATTGGGCAGAGTTTTAATTAAGCAAGCATTTAAGTATTTAGAGCATTTAAAGGAATAGACATGAAACTGACTGTTGCAAAAAAAATGATGGGGTTGGTACTGATCAGCGTACTAGGATTGGTTGGCTTGGCTGCATTGAGTCAACACCAACTGAGTTCGGTGTTTGATAAGACGAATTATGCCAATCAGAATAGCTTGCCTAGCATTATGGCGATTGATGATATTCGTTATAAATTCAACACGTTACGCATTAGATTGTCTAACCATACTATGCTGGCTGCACCAGAAAAAATGCGCGAAGTAGAAGGTGCAATTAAAACGCTAGAGTCTGAACTAAAAGCTAGCTTGAAAGCCTATGAGCCACTCATTGCTGATGAAAATGATAAGGCTTTACTGACAGAAGTTGCTGCAAACTTAGATGTGTATTTTTTGCGTATGCAACCAATTATTAATGCATCTAGTATCAATAAAAAAGATATTGCACGTGAGCTATATGTAGCAATACGTACTCCAGCAGAACAAGCCAATGAGAGCATTACACGCCATATGGAATACAACGTGAGTATGGCTAAACAAAGTGCTTTAGATGCTGCTGCAGTGAAAAGTGTATCAGCTAAATTAACGCTGACCATTGCCGTATTGGTGGTGCTGGCAATATTTGGTTTGGGCTTCTATATCACACGTAACTTGCTACAACAATTGGGCGGTGAGCCTGCCGATGTGGCGAATATTGCCAATAACATTGCCAATGGTGATTTAAATAGCCCAATCAGGGTAAGCGCTGAAGATAAAGACAGCTTAATGGCCTCTATGTATCAAATGCAGCAAACGCTCAAAAGTGTGATTGAAGAGCAAAGCCATATGTCTGCAGAAAACAAAGCAGGCAATATTGATGCAGTTATCAATGTATCTGCATTCCAAGGTAGCTACAAAACCATGGCGGAGAACGTCAATTATATGGCGGCTAACCAAGCAGAAGTCATGCGCAAAGTCACCACCTGTATTTCTGAATTCTCTAAAGGTAACTTCGATGCACCTTTGGAAAAATTTCCAGGTAAACGTGCGTTTATTAATGAGAGTGTTGAGCTGTTACGCAATAACATCAAAACATTTATTGCCGATACAAAAGAAATGTCTAACCAGCATGATGCCGGTGATGTGGATGCTTATATCGAAGCGGAAAAATACACTGGTGCTTATGCTGAGATGGTCAACAGCGTAAACAGCATGGTGCACGCACACGTGCAAGAAAAAGAAGAGATGATTCAAGTGATGAAGTTGCTGGGTGACGGTAACTTTGCAGTAGAAATTCAGCAATACCCAGGCAAAAAAGCCGAAATCAACAAAAACCTAGATCGCCTACAAGGCAAGCTCAAAGGCATCTTGGAATCTGTGAAATGGGTAACTGAGGAACATACCAAAGGCAATATCGATATGTCCCTACATGCCCATATGTTTAAAGGTGGTTTCTCAGAAATTGCGGCGGCCGTGAATACCATCGTGGGTGGCCAAATGGACATGACAGAAAAAGCTTTAGCTTGCGTGAAACAGTTTGGTGAGGGTAATTTTGATGCACCACTTGAACAGTTCCCAGGCAAAAAAGCGTATGTGAATGAAGCGATTGAGCAAGTACGTGTGAACCTAAAAGCCTTGAATGCGGATGCGCAAATGTTGGCAGATGCAGCGAAAGAAGGCCGTATTAGCGTACGTGCTGATGTGACACGACACCAAGGCGATTTCCGCAAGATTGTAGAAGGTGTGAATGAAACGCTTGAAATGATTGTGGGCCCGATTATTACAGTGAAATCTGCAGCAGATGCGATTAACACGGCTGCCAAAGAGATTGCACAAGGCAACTCTGATTTAAGCCGCCGTACTGAAGACCAGGCCAGCAGTTTAGAAAAAACGGCATCCAGCATGGATCAGTTAGCGGGTACTGTAAAACTGAATGCAGAAAATGCAAAACAAGCTAATCAACTAGCCTTGGCATCATCAACTGTAGCCGTAAAAGGCGGTGAGGCAGTAGGTCAAGTGGTGAATACCATGAGCGCCATTAACGACAGTGCGCGCAAAATTGAAGACATTATTTCTGTGATTGATGGCATTGCTTTCCAAACCAATATCTTGGCGCTTAACGCTGCGGTAGAAGCTGCGCGTGCGGGTGAGCAAGGCCGCGGCTTTGCGGTAGTGGCGGCCGAAGTGCGTAACTTGGCACAACGCTCCTCTACAGCAGCTAAAGAAATTAAAGAGTTGATTACGGATTCTGTGAATAAAACCACTGAAGGTACTAAACAAGTTGAAATGGCTGGCGAGACCATGCAAGAGATCGTGACATCGGTAAAACGCGTGTCAGACATTATTGCTGAGATTGCCGCCGCTTCTGGTGAGCAAAGCGTGGGGATTGCGCAAGTCAATGAAGCCATCATGAAGATGGATGACGTGACTCAGCAAAACACGGCATTGGTGGAAGAAGCCGCTGCTGCTGCTGAATCATTGATGGAACAAGCGGATGAGTTAACACAAACCGTCAGTGTGTTTAGTCTTGAAAGTGGCCAGCAGCAACGTTACGAAACTGAGTATTTAAAAGTTAGCAATGGTTAAACAGTCTTTTTCGACAAATTGTTTAGCCCTGAAGTAGTAGTTAATAGTAGATGTAGTAGAAGTAAAACAAGTGCGACAGAGGTAAGGGTTGCAAATTTTTGAAGTGTGTTTGTTGATATTAGGAGAAATAAAATGGCTGTAATTGATCGAGTATTAATTGGCGAAGGTTTAGTCATCGAAGAACGTCCAGATGGTTCAGGCCTCGATTTGAAAAATGTGGCGCACATTGACTTAGTCATGGGCCCACGCGGTAGCGCTGCAGAAGACGCATTTTGTCGTACGC
This sequence comes from Betaproteobacteria bacterium Ga0077540, assembly GCA_001464125.1. GTDB lineage: Bacteria > Pseudomonadota > Gammaproteobacteria > Burkholderiales > Methylophilaceae > Methylophilus. Next base: position 316,426 of record LNEP01000001.1, read on the forward strand.
TCACCGACCAAAAACAAGGAGTAAATGGTTTATTGGCGATTGCAGCGCCAAACATGATGGTCAAACCAAACACAGTAATGTTTAACAAAGTGACGATTAAAGATGGTCGTCAAGCAGTACAAATGTTTGGCCCAGCACAACGCGGTGTAGCGATGGCAGTGATGGAGTGTGTGGAAGACGGCACCATTCCTGTAGAAGAAGCTGATGACGTGTATATCTGCGTAGGTGTATTTATTGACCACAAAGCAGACATGGATGACCGTATTCAAGACTGGAACTACCGCGCAACTAAAATGGCGATTAAAGCGGCCGTTGCACGTGAGCCAAAAGCGGCTGAAGTGTTGAAACATTACAAAGAAGCATTGCATCCATTTGCTGCAACTAAACAACGTCGCGTTGAAGATCACGCGTACGCATTAGCGATTGAGCAAATGAAATCACGCAACCCATTGACACCAAAACCAACGGTTGTGGACGCTGCTGATAAAGCCTTGGATCAAATGAAACAACGTAAAGGCTTAGTCGCACACGACTAATGGTGGTGACATCAATCTAGTGAGCAATCTTAGGCGTTACAGACGTTACGCCTTTGATTGCTAGCTACAGATGTTTAGCATGCAACATCAGGGTTGATGTTGAACAGATAGTTTTGATATGAAAGTATGCAATGCTAAAAGAAAAATACCAAGATGAACGGGAGTTTGAATTTACGGCGCAAGACTTTGCACGCGTACGTAAATTAATTTATCAGCACGCTGGTATTTCCCTCTCTGATGCAAAGACCGACATGGTCTACAGTCGCATTGGCCGCAGATTGCGTGCGGTGGGGCATGATTCTTTTAAGCAATACTTAGACGATTTAGAACAAAACCAAAATCCGGATGAGTGGGAAGCCTTTACCAATGCGCTAACTACTAATTTAACCTCTTTCTTTAGAGAAGAGCATCATTTTCCAATTTTGGCTGATCACCTAGTGAAACTGCAAAAACCCATACGTATTTGGTGTTCAGCAGCTTCTACAGGTGAGGAGCCCTATACCATTGCCATGACGGCATGCGAAGCCTTTGGCACACTCAAGCCACCTGTTGAAATTTATGCCACAGACATTGATACCAATGTGCTGGCCACCGCATCTAGAGGGGTGTACCCGTATGAGCGCGTGAGCAAGCTCTCCGAAAAACGTCGTCGAGAGTTTTTTCAAAAAGGCACCGGACAGAACGAGGGGAGTGTGCGAGTACGCAACGAATTAAGAAGCTTAATTACGTTTGCACAACTCAATTTATTAGATGAACAATGGCCGATGAAAGAGCAGTTCGATGCCATTTTTTGTAGGAATGTCATGATCTATTTTGACAAACCTACACAAACCAAAATTTTAAGCCGTTTCGTGCCGCTGATGAAGTCAAACACACTGTTGTTTGCTGGACATTCCGAGAACTTTCTCTATGTCTCAACTGCACTTCAGCTGTTGGGCAAAACGGTATACCAACTTAAAAATACCAGCGCTACTAGTCGCATTGTTGCACTTAAGCAAGGAGCAACGGCATGACTGTAATGCATGAAGAGGTCGCCACTACGCTGTATTTTGACCGCACCTTTGATTTAGATGCGGCCAAGATTTCACCTGGCGAATATTACTTTACCGACAAAAACATGCTCATTGTCACCGTGCTTGGTTCCTGCGTGTCTGCCTGCATTCGCGATACCGTGAGTGGGATTGGTGGCATGAATCACTTTATGTTGCCGGACAGTGCAAAGGCAGACAGGGATAGCCCGGTTTCAGAGTCTATGCGCTATGGCACCTATGCCATGGAGGTGCTGATTAATCAGCTTTTACGTAACGGTGCGCGCAGAGAAAATCTGGAAGCCAAAATTTTTGGCGGCGGCAACGTGTTACGTAGTTTTACCACCAATAACGTGGGCGATAGGAATGCAGCATTTGTAAAACAGTATTTAAAAGACGAGGGTATACGTGTGACAGGGGAAGACCTGTTGGATATTTACCCGCGCAAAGTGTACTTCTTTCCCAAAACCGGCAAAGTGTTGGTGAAGAAGCTGAAACAATTGAACAACTACACCTTGGTTAAACGTGAAGAAGCTTACTCAAGCAAACTCAAAACCAATGATGTGGGTGGTGAAGTGGATCTATTTTAATCAACTTCATCCGTAGGATTGTAAAAGCTGTGTTGATGACAACGACGCGAAATTATTTGAAAGTAATGTATGAAAACCAAAGTCTTAGTGATTGATGATTCTGCGCTTATCCGTAGCTTGCTGACGGAGATGATTAATCAGCAGAAAGATTTGGAAGTGGTGGGCGCTGCGCCAGATCCACTGATTGCGCGTGAAATGATTAAGCAATTGAATCCGGATGTGCTGACTCTGGATGTTGAAATGCCAAAGATGGATGGCTTGGATTTTCTAGAGAAGTTAATGCGTTTGCGTCCGATGCCAGTGCTCATGGTATCTACACTGACTGAGCGTGGCTCAGAGATTACATTGCGTGCACTAGAACTAGGTGCTACCGACTTTGTAACCAAACCAAAGACTGCAATTACCGAAGGCATGCGTGAATATTCCAACATTATTGCCGACAAAATTCGCACCGCCGCCAAAGCAAAAATAGCTTGTTTGCAACGCTCTGCAAAGCCAGCGGCACAGGGTGAAACCTTGGGCATGCTTAAAAATCCGCTAATCAGTAGTGAAAAGCTCATTATTATCGGCGCATCTACTGGTGGTACCGAGGCGATTAAATCGTTTTTATTACAAATGCCGTCCGATTGCCCAGGCATTTTAATTACGCAACATATGCCGGCTGGGTTCACCAAATCTTTTGCAAATCGTTTGGATTCCCTATGCAAAATCTCAGTCACAGAAGCGGTAGATGGTCAACGGGTATTGCCAGGCCATGCGTATATCGCGCCAGGTGATAAACATTTATTGCTAGCGAGAAGCGGTGCCAATTACATCACCAAACTCAGTGATGCAGAACCTGTGAATAGACACAAACCTTCAGTGGATGTGTTGTTTGATTCTGCAGCCACCAATGCTGGTAAAAACGCGATTGGCGTGATTTTAACCGGCATGGGTAAAGATGGTGCTGCAGGCATGGCTAGAATGAAGGAAGCAGGATCATTTAACTACGCACAAAATGAAGAAAGCTGTGTGGTGTACGGCATGCCAAGAGAGGCAGTAGCACATGGTGGGGTAGATGAGGTAGCGCATTTAACCGAGCTACCAAAATTAGTACTGACCTACCTCACGGAAAACAGCACTAGGGCGCTACGCGTTTAGTAAATAACAAACGCTAAATGCACAAACAAATATGTGTTTTTAGATGTACTTTAAGGTTTAGTTTAAGGATGTTTTGCCGATAATAAAGATAGGCGCACATTTAGCATATATATACATTTAATGAATAAACGGTAACGGAGTAAGACATGGCAAATCCCAATATGAAATTTTTAGTGGTCGATGATTTTTCTACGATGCGTAGAATCGTCCGCAACTTACTGAAAGAGCTTGGCTACAGCAATGTAGAAGAGGCAGAAGACGGTGCCATTGGTTTAAGTAAGTTAAAGGGTGGCGATTTTGATTTTGTCGTATCGGACTGGAACATGCCGAATATGGATGGTCTCACCATGCTACAAAATATTCGCTCAGACCCTGCACTTAAACATTTGCCAGTGCTGATGGTGACGGCGGAGGCCAAAAAGGAAAACATTATTGCGGCGGCTGGCGCAGGTGCTAATGGTTATGTAGTAAAACCATTTACAGCAGCCACGCTCGATGAAAAGCTATCTAAAATATTCGAGAAGCTTGAGAAAGCTGGAGCTTAACTATGAAGGCGCAAACAATTAATAAAAATACGCCGCAACCTGAAATTATGCCGCATATTCCACCCCATGATGAAATGCTGAGCCGCATTGGGCATGTGACCCGTGCTTTGCATGATAATTTAAGTGGCTTAGGTTTTGACAAAATGTTGGAACAAGTGGCGTCTGAAATTCCAGATGCGCGCGATCGTCTCAATTATGTGGCGCGAATGACAGAACAGGCTGCTGAGCGTGTGTTGAACGCGACAGATGAAGCAACGCCACTACAAACAGACATGGCAACCGCTGCCGCAGCGTTGGAAAAGCGTTGGACAGAAGTGATGGACAAGCCTTCACTCAAGTCTGAATACAATGCGCAGGTGCAAGAAACGCTGGCGTTTTTAAAGCTCACAGACAAAAACACAGCCGCAACCAAAGCATTGCTGATGGATATTATGATGGCGCAAGATTTCCAAGATTTAACTGGACAAGTGATTAAGAAAATTACGTCTCTGGCACAAGATTTGGAAAAGCAATTGGTACAAGTATTGGTAGATTTTTCACCGCCAGTACACAAGAAAGAAGACGATTCATTAATGAATGGGCCACAAATTGACCCAGTTAACACAGTGGATGTAGTGGCAAGCCAAGAGCAAGTGGATGATTTGTTAGATAGCTTAGGGTTCTAATAAAGACTAACTTAATAGCCAACTCTCACTACCGGTGGGAGGCTGGCTAACTCTTCGTCCGAGTACAACCTTCCTTGTGTAATAAACGCAAATCCGCTGCCACAATCTAAAGAGAATGAACCACTAGAGCCTGGCTGTGCATCCAAGATGGTGTGCATATTTTCAGCAAAGGTAAAGTGGCTGTCGCCCACATAGAACGTTGCTTTTTTCTCTGTACCTAATATTCCGAGCACAACGTCTGAAGGGCTAGGATGAAACTCATTTTTAGGCATACAGAGTGGGCCACTGCCTTCACAACAGCCACCCGACTGTAAAAAGATAATATCGCCATGTTCAGCCACCAGTTTATCTATCAAAGCGATAGCCGGTGGGGTTGCAGATACACGTTCAGCCATTTTATTTTCTCCGTGACATGAGGAAACCCTCATGGCTTAAATAAAAGGAGGCGAGAAATCTCGCCTCCTTTATCCATCATGACAGCATACTTAACCTAACAACTAGAAAAAGCCTAACTTATTAGGGTTATAACTCACCAACAAGTTTTTGGTTTGTTGGTAATGGTCTAACATCATTTTGTGGTTTTCACGGCCAATACCAGACTCTTTGTAACCACCAAATGCAGCGTGTGCAGGGTAAGCATGGTAGCAGTTAGTCCACACGCGACCAGCTTTAATGCCACGACCCATGCGGTACGCGGTGTTGCCGTTACGGCTCCAAACGCCTGCACCTAAACCAAAAATAGTGTCATTCGCAATCGCTAGTGCGTCTGCTTCGTCTTTAAAGGTGGTCACTGCGAGCACTGGGCCAAAAATCTCTTCTTGGAATACACGCATTTTGTTGTGGCCTTTAAGCAAGGTAGGCTCAACATAGTACCCGTCCGAAAAATCGCCACTTAATACTTTGCGGTTACCACCACACAACACTTGCGCACCTTCTTGTTTGCCAATGTCTATGTAGTTCATGATTTTGTTCAGTTGGTCTTGAGAAGCTTGCGCGCCAATCATGGTGTTAGGGTCTAACGGGTTGCCCTGTTTAATCGCGGCAATACGCGGCATCACGCGTTCCATAAACTTGTCATAGATAGACTCTTGAATCACTGCACGAGATGGGCAGGTGCACACTTCGCCTTGGTTAAAGGCAAACAATACTAGGCCCTCAATCGCTTTATCTAGGAATGCATCATCTTCTTGCATCACATCTGCAAAGAAAATATTGGGAGACTTACCGCCCAATTCCAACGTGGCTGGAATTAAATTGTTTGCTGCAGCAGTAGCAATGGCACGGCCAGTAGCAGTAGAGCCGGTAAAGCCGATTTTGGCAATACGTTTGCTGTTAGCCAATGGTGCGCCTACTTCACGGCCATAACCGTTGACGATGTTAATCACGCCTGGAGGCACTAAATCAGCAATGGTTTCTAATAAAATTAAGATAGAAATCGGTGTGAATTCTGCTGGCTTCATTACCACGCAGTTGCCTGCAGCAAGGGCTGGCGCCAGTTTCCATGCCGCCATTAAAATTGGGAAGTTCCATGGAATAATTTGACCCACTACACCCAAAGGTTCATGGTAGTGATACGCCACAGTGTCGTGATCAATTTCGCTGATGCCGCCTTCTTGTGCGCGAATGGCACCGGCAAAGTAACGGAAGTGGTCAGCACTGAGTGGAATATCCGCGTTCATGGTTTCGCGAATCGGTTTACCGTTATCTACAGTCTCTGCCGTCGCAATCAGCGCTAAGTTGGCTTCAATACGGTCGGCAATTTTTAGAAGTACATTTGCGCGCTCGGTGGTTGAGGTTTTGCCCCATTTATCGGCGGCTGCATGGGCAGCGTCTAATGCCAACTCTACGTCTTCTGCAGTTGAGCGAGCGGCTTTGGTATAGGCTTTACCGGTAATCGGTGTAATCACATCAAAATATTCGCCTTTGGTAGGTGCAACCCATTTGCCACCAATAAAATTGTCGTATTTGGCTTTATAAGGGATTGTTACACCCAAGCCTTTTAATATATCCAAACTCATGCTAACTCCTATAGTTTTTTTGTAGATAATCTAATATAACTAACTCGCACCCCATATGATTGAAAGTGAATTTCAATCGACCACTTAATTCGCCCAAAACCCTCACCAATAGAGGGTTTTCAATGTGAATTATCATAAAACATTAAACCTTACTAACCTGTAAATCAAGTACTTTGTGCATTAAACATTTAATTATTTGTAATATATAAAACAGCATTTCAATACACTTGTATAGCTTCCTTTTACGCGCTAGGTTATAGTGATAATTCAGCATTTACAGACTTAATCAGGCGGCTATTACAGCGAATATGATTGCGAATTCACCTCAATTTTTCGTCAGGGCACGGCAAGCGTTCAAACAGGCTGTCGAGCAAAACATTATCACGCAAAGTGATGAGACGCTTGGTAAGACTATTCTATCTATGTTGGTACTGGCAGAGAGTGCGGTCAGCATTTTTTGGATATTCACAATATCGGGTTTAGGAGAGGGTTACGCGCTCATGGCGATAACGCCTTATGTGTACTTGATATTCTCTTATTTAAGTTTGTTTGTGTTTTACCGCACACAACGCTACCACTACTTTATTTTTACACAACTTATCATGCTGCTAGTGATGCCATTCTTTCTACAGTGGACGATTGGCGGCTATCAAGCCGCAGGTGGTGTGGCTATTTGGGCCATCCTGTCTCCAATTGGCGCCTTGATGATACTGGGTACACGCAAATCTTTGCCTTGGTTTATGTTGTTTGTATTCTTGGCAGGTTTTTCATGGCTATTTAACGATTTATTCTCAGGCAACCTCATGCCCATGCCCGCAAGTGTCAAAGATACCTTCTTGCTGATGAATATCATTGGTACGGCATGCATTTTGTACGCGGCCATGAGCTACTTCCAATCGCAAAAAGAACGGACGTTGCGTGCACTAGCAGAAGAACAGGCACGTTCAGATAAGTTGCTTCTGAACATACTGCCAACCTCAATTGCGCAACGTTTAAAAAATCAAGATAAACGTATTGCAGACAGTCATGCATCGGTCACCATTTTGTTTGCGGATATCGTGGGTTTTACCAAACTTAGCACCACCATGGAGCCATTTGATTTGGTGAACTTACTCAGTGGTATTTTTTCTATGTTTGACATGCTGGCCGAAGGGCACAAGTTAGAAAAAATTAAGACCATTGGGGATGGCTACTTAGTGGTGGGTGGTGTGCCACTTTTTTTACAAAATCATGCTAACGAAGTTGCTGAGTTTGCTATTGAAATGCGCGCTGCACTCAGTGCTTTTAATCAAAAAACTGGGCACCAATTACAAATGCGCATAGGCATAAGTTCTGGCCCAGTAGTGGCTGGCGTGATTGGCACCAGTAAGTTCGCCTATGATATTTGGGGGGATGCCGTCAATATGGCCAGCCGCATGGAGCAGACTGGGTTGGTTGATGAGATACAAGTATCAGAGAGTACCTATCAGTTGCTTAAGGATGATTACGAGTTTGAACGCCGACAGGATGTGCAGATTAAAGGCAAAGGGTTGGTCGATACCTATTTGCTCAAAGCCCCGATTAAAAAATAACGCAACTATTTGGAAGCCAATCATAGATGCTATATAATCCGCTTCCCACACGGAGAGATGGATGAGCGGTTTAAGTCACCACCCTGGAAAGGTGGCACAGGGGCAACTCTGTCGAGGGTTCGAATCCCTCTCTCTCCGCCAAAATTCTTGAAGCAAACATTTCCTGATTTTTTCTGTGCTCCAGTAATATAACTAGTACGCACATTGTATTTCTGCACTTTTCAGCTTGATTTAAGTTTCACTCTGTAAATTGACCACTCTAGTTCAACAAAGGAGTGATTCAATGAAAACATCAATTTACAAATTAACAGTGGCTACAGCATTTGCATTTGCAGCCATGACATCTAGCGTATATGCAGATGACGATGATATTCAAGAAATGGAAGCAATCTCTAAACAGTTTGGATTTATTAGCTTAGACGAAGCCAAAACTAAAGCAATCGCAGCTAAGCCAGGCGTGGTAAAAGATGCGGACTTAGAAAACCGCAAATTTGGTAAAGGCTGGGATTATGAGTTTGAAATTGTGGATGGCGATGGTAAAGAGTGGGAAGTCAAGATCGACGCTAAAACCGGTAAAGTTAAAAGTGTAAACCGTGAGTGGTTTTAATCAATAATCAACATGTGGCAAGCATGGGCTGTTTGGCATATGTACAGTCCATGCTGTTAGCGTAATGGCTATAAACGTTATTTGAATTTAGCTTCAACACGTAAGCCACCTAAAGCTGCCGACCTACCAAATACTAATGTCCCGCCGTAGCTTTCAACAATATCATTCACAATCGCCAACCCTAAACCGCTACCCGGTTTAGATTCATCTGCACGAAAACCTCTGCGTGTGAGCAAATTCAAATCGTAGAGTGATGCACCCGGACCATCATCCTCTACGACAAACGAAGTACTCTCACCACCAATCACGGTCAAAGAAACGCGGTTACGACACCATTTGCAGGCGTTATCCAGCAAATTCCCTAACATCTCGAGTAAATCTTCTTTATCACCTTTAAACTGTGCATCAGCAATGATTTCCCAAGTGATGGTGACATTTTTCTCTCCATAGATTTGTCTTAGAGTGTTGATAAGTTCGGTAATGCTGAGGCTTAAGTTAGCTTGGCGACCAGGGCGGATGTCGCCAATTAATCTAGCCCGTTTTAATTCACGTTCTATCACTTGGTGCATGGCTTGGGTCGACTCGTAAATAGACAACTCCGCTTCTGCAGGGCTGCAAGTGCTTAGTTTTTCTGCTGTTTGGTTGAGGAGCGTAAGCCTTGTTTTTAGACTGTGCGCCAGATTACCAATCGATTCACGAGAGCGTTGATATTTGCTATCCATTGCCGTGAGTAAGCGATTAATTTGTGTAACCAAAGGCATGATTTCAGAGGGCGCTGCAACATCTAAATGGGTGGCTTCACCGCGTTCTAGCTGTGCAATATTAGCTTGTACTTTTTGTAGAGGCGCTAGCGCATTTAATATCATGTGGCGCTGAACAAATAAGATGATGGCTAATCCGAATATAGATATTGCAGCGTACAGCCATTGAAAATGACGGATATTTGCTTGCAGTGGTTGAATGTTTTCGGCCACTGCAATAGTAATGACATGGTTATTTTTTTTATAGCCATACAACATGACAAGCAAAGGTTGCTGCTCAGGGCCTGTTATGTTCAGTTTTTCACTCTTCCCAGCGGCAAGTGTATGGATATCAAGCGTTGAATCCCACAGTGAGCGTGAAATAAGCTGTTGTTGCTCTGTTGATACCACATAGTAATGACCAGAGAATTGGCGCTGGTAAATAGCGCCCATGCGGTTTGCGTCCAATATCATCTCGCCGTTAGGGCTAAAAGATAAAATTGCTAGCAAGTTTTCGCTCTCGCGTTGAAGTCTGTCTGACAGCTGATTTTCAGTGAGTGCACTGATGGCGTAACTTGCAATCATCCATTGTAATGCGAGTAATAAGACCAAACTGACGGTTAAGCTCCATGATAATCTGGCTCTTAGTGAGGTCATGCGCTATCACTTTCAAACACGTAGCCTTGGCCTCTTCTGGTCTTAATCAAATCCGCGCCAATCATCTGACGTAGTCGGTTTACGTATACTTCGATAACATTGCTATCTTTATCTTCATCATACTCATAAACGTGCTCGGTTAATCTAGACTTAGAGAGCACTTGGCCCGGGTGCAACATAAAGTAGCGAAGCAACTTGAACTCTGTGCCAGTAAGCTGATGCGTTTGCCCATTCTGCAACTGAATTTGCTGCTTGTCTTCCTCAAGTGTAAATTGTGCTGTACTCAGGTGGCCAATCGTCGCACCAATGCTGCGTTTAAGTACGGCATTCATTCTCGCCAGCAACTCATCAAACTGAAATGGTTTGCCAACGTAATCATCCGCTCCCGCTCTAAAACCATCCACTTTTTCTTGCCAGCTACCTCTAGCCGTTAAAATTACCACAGGCACTTGATTGTGTCGCGCGCGCCAACTTTTGAGTACATCAAGCCCATTCTTTTTAGGTAATCCTAAATCTAAAACAACTAAGTCATATGGCTCAATATCGCCTAGGGCTTCGGCATCAATCCCATCTCGGGATAGATCGACAGAAAAGCCCGCCTTCTTCATGGCCAGCTGTAACTGGGTGCCTAGCGTAACGTCATCTTCAACTAGCAAAACGCGCATAATTAATCTTGTTCCAGTTTGATTAATGTGCCCGTTTTGGCGTCTAGTTTGATTTCCCAGACGGTGCCTTGGCTATCCAAAAGCTCAACCTCGTATACATAAATGCCTTTTTTGGATTCCAGCTCTGTTTCAAGAATCTTGCCAGCTTTAATAGACTTGGCTTTGGTGTGAATACTTTCCAATGGTAGTATTTGCCCGGACGCACTAAGCTTGCGCGCAGTTGCTTGGCTAATGTCGGCCTGCACTGGAACAGGGTTTAGCAACACACCATAGCCAAAAACTAAGAAAGCAAATAGTAGTGATTGATTGCTTTTAATTTGAATGAAAATTTGTTTCATACTAAATAGTAAGTGAGTATGTTGAAAGTAGCCACAGTAAACCGTCAGGCTTAATTGAACATGAATATTGTAGTGAATTTGTAAAGATTTGATATGACTGTTGAAATAGTATTGTTGTTTGTTTTGGTGGGCGCTTGCGTAGGGGTGTTATCTGGCTTGCTAGGTATTGGTGGTGGACTGGTGTTAGTGCCTTTCTTTTCTGCTATGTTTGTTGCACTTAAGCTTCCGTCGGAAACAGTGTTTCATTATGCGTTAGGTACTTCGATGGCATGTATTGTACTGACATCAGTCTTTAGTTTAATGGCCCATCAGCGCAAACAAGGTGTGCTCTGGCACTACGTAAAATCGATGGCCTTGGGCGTGGTCTTAGGGGCGTTTTTGAGTACCTTTTGGGTAGCGAGTCTAAAAACGACAGTGTTAATGATTATTTTTTCTGTGTTTTTGGTGTTTGTTGCTTGGCAGATGCTCAGAAGTAATACTAGGCAATCGTTAGATACGTCACCGACAGCGGTATCAAAGATTGAGTTGCTGATGGTTTCAACATTGATTGGCGTGGTTTCAGCAATTGTTTCAATTGGCGGTGGGTCGCTAACAGTGCCTTATCTTGCTTACAGAAATGTACCTATTAAGCAGGCTATTGGTACTTCAGCCGCTTTAGGTTTTCCTATTTCTTTGGCTGGCACATTAGGGTATATCTATAACGGTCCTGCCATGACATGGCTGGACAAATTACCGCTAACCTTAGGCTATATTTATTTACCAGCAGTCATCTTGGTTTCTATCATGAGTGTTTTTACGGTTAAGCTAGGCGCAAATCTAGCGCATCAGTTACCGGTCAATGTCATTAAGCGGATTTTTGCCTGCTTACTAATAGCCATCAGTATTAAAGTTCTTTGGTCGGGTGTTTCATAATTTGATGCGATAATATTTTATGGTTTCTGTTCACCACTCATCTGCTACCTCACTAGCCGCCAGCAGTCACAATATTGCTGACTGGATAGAGAATGCAACCAAACGCTTTTCACAAGAGGAAATAGCGTTGGTTGAGCAAGCCTGCACACTAGTGATGCCATTATATGCAGGGCATCGTGAAATTACTGGCATTTCCACTATGGAGCACGTGTTGGGTGCTGCCACGATTCTGATTGATATGAATATGGATGCAGAATCCATAGTGGCAACCATTTTATACGCAGTGCCAGAGCATCTGGCAGATTGGCGGGAGACAGTAGATGCGCAATTTGGCCACGCGATCACTGGGCTAGTCGAAGGCGTATCGCGAATGGAGCAAATTCAAGAATTTAGTGTGATAGAAGGCTTACATGCGCCTGAGCGTAAAGAAGATGATCACGCACATCAGATTGAAAGCCTGCGCAAAATGTTGTTGGCAATGGTGGAAGATATTCGTGTGGTGCTGATTAAACTGGCAGAGCGTACCCAAGCCTTACGATGTTTATCAGGCGCGACGCCAGAACTGCAAAGGCGGATTGCGCAAGAAAGCCAAGGAATATTTGCCCCGTTGGCGAATCGGCTGGGTGTTTGGCAAATCAAGTGGGAGCTAGAAGATCTTTCATTGCGTTATCTTGAGCCGCAACTGTATAAAGAAGTGGCTAAAATGCTGGACGAGCGTCGCGTGGATCGAGAGCAATACATCGTCGATGTAGTCGCGCAACTCAAGGACGAGCTGAATCAAGCGGGAATCAAAGGAGAGGTCACAGGTCGACCCAAGCATATTTTTAGCATTATTAAGAAGATGAAGAGCAAACATCTTGATTTTAATGAGCTTTATGATGTCCGAGCAGTGCGGATTTTGGTCGATGATATTAAAGATTGTTATACGGCGCTTGGCCTAATCCATAGTTTATGGCAGCCAATCCCCGGTGAGTTTGATGATTATATTGCGCGCCCCAAAAGCAACAATTACCGTTCTTTGCATACGGCAGTCTCTGGCCCACGTGGTTTGGCGTTAGAGGTGCAAATTCGCACGTTTGAAATGCATCAACATTCAGAATTGGGTGTGGCCGCTCATTGGCGTTATAAAGAGGGTGGAAAATCAGACGCTAAGTTTGATGAGAAAATCGCTTGGTTGCGTCAAGTATTGGCATGGAAAGACGAGGTAGCTGACACTGGTGACTTGCTGGAGCAGTTTAATAGCGCGTTATTTCAAGACAAGGTGTATGTGTTGACGCCACAAGGCAAGGTGATTGATTTGCCGATGGGGGCTACTCCAGTCGATTTTGCTTATGCTTTGCATACAGATTTAGGGCATCGTACGCGAGGCGCTAAAGTGAATGGCAGTATCGTGCCGCTCAATACCAAACTGCAAAATGGTCAGCGTGTGGAAATACTAACCTCTAAACTTGGTTCGCCCAGTCGCGATTGGCTAAATGCGTCGCTGGGATATTTACAAAGTGCCAGCGCGCGTGCCAAGGTTAGACATTGGTTTAAGTATCAACACTTTGAAGAAAATGTGACGCAAGGGCGTGCAAAACTGGATAGGGAACTTCATCGTGCTGGGGCGGGTGCAGTCAATCAAGAGAAAATTGCACAGAAATTACAGTTCCACAAGTTAGAGGACTTTCTGGCGGCGATAGGGCGGGGAGATGTCAGTGAGCATCAAATTGCGCTGGCTATACAAGAAGAAGTTGCGCCTAACGCAGTTGAGTTGCCGAAAATTGCTAGCCCAAGAGTTGGAAGTGGACATGTATCCCAAACAGGGGTGGTGGTAGAGGGTGTGGGTAACTTACAAACCACCACAGCAAAGTGCTGCAAACCCATGCCGCCAGATACAATCGTAGGCTACTTAACGCGTGACCACGGTGTGACCATTCATAGGGACGTGTGTGCTTTTGTTGTACGTCTGCCAGAAGAGAGGCGCAATCGATTATTGGCTGCGCAGTGGGGCCAGCATCAAGTGGCGCGCACTGAGGTAAGCATTGAGGTAGAAGCCCATGATAGACAGGGCTTATTGCGTGATATTAGTGATTTGTTCTATCGTGAAAAGGTGAATGCTATGCAAGCAAATACCATGACGAGAAACCATTTTGCGCTTATGCAGTTTACACTTCAGATTGCTGATCGAGAGCAATTGAGTCGATTAATGGGCTTGATAGGAGGCATCCCAAGTGTCATTTCTGTGAGGCGACGCATCTAGTCGCCCCCCGATACGTTACGAATGAAGTGGTCTAGTGTCAGTTGGCACTGATACAGCCGATGAAGCAAAGCTCCCAATCACAATCGCCAGTAAATGATAAACCGAAGGCACAAGAGGAATCGCGCTGAGGGCTGGTAAAAATTCAAACGCAATTGCAATCAACGGAATAAACCCTAACCATGATTTGCCAATTAGTTTGCCTCGGATAAAGCAGACGTAGCACAACATCAACATCGAACCCATATGCAAAAGTAAGGGCAAAGTCAGTATGTTCATACCCAAACTGCCACTGCTGATTGTAGAGCTTGAGTCAACATAAGTAAGATAAGCTGGAATCATCAATAAAACGTATGTAACGATAAACACAGTTGTATTAGCTAGCGCTTTATTCATCATTAAGTACCTCCAGTACTTGTTTCCATCATCTATATTGATTTGATTAAAACTTTCAAAACTTTTAACTTGATGCACAGATGCATCATAAGTCGTATATTTAAATTAAATAAGTCCCTGTAAATGAACATAACTGTTTCCAATAGGGATACAATCAATTGATGTACGATTTAAACTTAATGATTATTTTTGCGCATGTAGTGAATGAGCAAAGCTTTTCTGCTGCGGCAAAAAAGCTGAATGTATCTCGCTCGTCCGTGAGCAAGGCTGTGGCTAAATTAGAACATGCGCTAGGTGCAAGTTTACTCAATCGAAGCACTCGTCACTTAAGCTTAACTGAGGTGGGCACAGCCTTTTTTGATTATTGCACGCGTATTAATTACGAAGCTGATCAAGCGCATAGAATGATTGAGAGTTTAAACACCCAACCCCGAGGTGTACTGAAAGTTGCGGCCTCTGTGGCATTTGGCACCCTGCATATTGCACCTGCCATTGGTGATTTTATGCGATTACATCCTAAGTTAGATATCGATGTGACCATCACCGACAGAGTGGTCGATTTAACCGAAGAAGGATACGACGTAATCATTTCCGTGATGCGAGATTTGCCACAGGCATTGGTTGCAAAAAAGTTGGCGCCTATACGCCGAAAACTGTGCGCTACTCCCAGCTACTTTGATGAGTTTGGGACCCCTTTAGTGCCACAAGACTTAGTAAAGCATAACTGTTTGGACTATATCCACTCTGGGGATAAAGGGCTGTGGCGCTTTACAGGTCCGAGTGGAGAGGTCTCGGTGCCTGTATCGGGCAGGCTACGTATCAATGACGACGAGGCACTTTCACAGGTGGTACTAGGTGGTTTTGGCCTAGCCTTACTGCCAACGTTTATTATCGGTAAGGATATTCAGGCTAAGCGTCTGAAATCCGTATTGTCAGAGTACATTCCTGTAGAGCAACACGTATATGCACTTTACTTACCTAAACGAAACTTACCCCTAAAGATACGGGTGTTGATTGATTTTTTAGCAGAAAGATTTGGTCATGAGCCTTACTGGGATATGGAGTGATTCTTTTACGCAGTTCTGTCTACATTCAAGCAATCACTTAGCCTATAAGTTGTAGGGGCTAGTTGTTTGCGATGTTGCAGTTTGCTCCCATCCATTTACCCTGAATATTAGCTTGTTCATTGATTGGGTTACCCTGTACCGTGCCATTGAAAGTGGTCTGACCATTGAAGTGTTGAGTATCCGTCAGCGTTCCGTGTGCTTCGCCGCTTCCTTCTAGCTGTGGATTTTTACAGACGTAGTTCATCCGATATGCGTTTCCGTTACGCGTAATATTACCGACTGTACAACCTGCTTGATTTTCAAATGTACTCGGTACAATTTTTTGTTTGGCCATCTCAGGTGTTACACATGTGGTGGATTTTGCTGCACCATCTTTAATGTCTGGTAGTTCAACCCCATACTCTTTCGCTAACTCGTTGATGTTTTGCATCTGATCTGGTGGCAATTGAGATGTTAAGCTTAACAAGTTTGAGGTAGTGGTGATTTCCCATAAACCTGGCTTAATTGAAATTTCCGCAGCGTTTGCGGCGGCCGTAAATAACAATGTTGCTAGAGTCAGGCTAATGTTTTGAATTCGCATGGAGTGCCTTGTATCAATTGATATAAAGATATGAGGTATAGAATGCCAACTAAGTTCAGCCATATCTATGCTTGCATTTACAGACCCCACAGCATCAATATGCATAATTCAATGTGTTGGTAGTTAGGCCGAGAATCACTGTCGTACGTATGGCCTAGTCAAAATGGTGCATGCAAATCTAGCTGATACTGGTTTTTACCTCTGGTTTTGGCTTTGTACATCATTTGATCGGCACGTTTAATAGCATCATCAAAGTGCTCAGAAGTGTGGTGCCAGACAGAAATGCCGATGCTACAACCAATATGATTGCCGATTTGGTTGACGCCCTGAATAATTCTTGCCGCAATTTGCGCTAGTACTTCTTCCATATGATGTTCGTTCAAGTGTAGGCAAACGATGAATTCATCGCCACCATAGCGTGCAGCCCAGTCATTGTCTCTGATTGATTGACGAATGACATGCGCTGTTTCCGTCAGTACCTTATCACCCTCTATATGACCATGTTGATCATTCACTTGCTTGAAGCCATCCAAATCAATAAATACAAAAGCTAACCTTACGTCGGGCGACTGAGACAAAGATTGTTGTATGTCTTCTAGCTTCTCATAAAAGTAGGCTCGGCTAGGCAATTGGGTAAGCGTATCGTGTTTGGCGTCGATTAATGCCTCGCGCATGGCCTGTTTTTCTTCCGCAAGCGCTTTAATGTTTTTGTAGGAGATGATATGTTGTTTTTTCATTGCATCATGCATTTTGGCTAAACGGTTAAATTCTTTTACTGGGCCAAACTTAAATGGCTTAACACCATTTGCATGCGTGCCTTCGATAATATCGTTTACATGCCGGCTTAAGTAATTAGCCAAGAAAATTGACAAGCCAATAGTCACGAAAATGAGTAGCAAGCAGAAACCTGCCAGTTGTAATAGTGCTTGATTGATATCTTGATTCAAGGTTTTTTTAGGAACGCCAATCGCTACATATAAATCCCAGTTATTCACTTTGACTAGCGAAGCTTTTACCTCAATGTTTTCTGTGGTAACTGCATCAAATATGGCATTGGTTGGGTTTTGCAACGCATGTGTAAGATCGGCATTGGGTGGTTTACCAACATGATTCTCAGGGTCGTGTGAGTGCGACATAATTGTGCCGTTGCGATCGAGCACCCATACAATCCAATCAGAAGAAAGATTTTGATTGTCGATTAACTTATCTAGAATATCAATGGGGTAAATCATGCTCAGACAGTAAGCAACTTTGCCTCCCTGAAACACTGGTACACCCACTGCAAATAGAGGTTTGTTATTTAGCGGTGATTTGAATAATGCGGAAACAGTCGGGTTGCCCGTATCAAATACTGTGGCAATTGAAGGAAGGTCGCTCGCATGAAATTGTGGACTGCCAAATGGACGCTTTGTAAACAGCACGACATCACGGTTAACATCTATAAGCGTGATAGCAATTGCTTCTTTATTGATAATATTAAGGCGAAGAGAGTGCGTGTAGAGCGCTCTCAAATCAGTATTAACAGCGGCATCACTGGTGGCGATACCATCTAAAAATGCAACGGATGAGTTTATTTTTTCATCGAGATTACTGGCAATGGATTGCGTACGCTCAATTAGCTCTCGATTGTGTAATTTTTGCTGGGTATCGCCTAAAGCATGAATTAGATATACGGCATAGATAAACAACGGTAGGCTGCCAAAGAATGCAATCAGCACTAGCCAAGTTTTCAAACTGACTTTTATCTTTCTGAATATCATCTTGCAATACTCTGCCTATACAAGAGACAAGAATACTATAGACCTATAGTGATTAAGTTTGCAATCACATAGGCATAAATGCTTTAGTTTGTGAGATTGACAGACAGCTTGTGTCTTTGCATAAAGGCATCCACCTCATCAAGTAGACGGCTATTGCCTCTGAGTGGTTTTGCCAGTTTTACCACCATATCGATATGCCCATAGTCTGGGAACTCTACCACCTCCACCATGCCTTGATGCTGCTTTATTTCTGCAGCCAAGTTATACGTGTTGTGTGGCCAGACAACGCCATCTTTTAACCCAACCAAGAGTAATAGGGCAGGGTTCTTGCCATCCACAAAGCGAATGGGCTGTGATTTCCACTGTGTTTCTTCTGACCCGAAAATCTCTTTAAGTCTGGTTGATTTTAGCGGAAGAAAATCATACGGGCCAGCCAAACCAACATAGCCTCTAAAGTCCTTGGGCGTGAGCGCTACTTGACCTAAGTAATGAGTATTAATTGCTAGCATGGTCAATAAATGCGCACCTGCGGAGTGGCCGACCATGAAAATTTGATCAGGATCACCACCGTACTCTGCAATATGTGTTTTTACCCATCTGGCTGCGTACGCAGGGTCTTGCATTACCTCTGGAAATTTAACTTCTGGATAAACGCGATAATTGGGGATGACAGTCACATAACCACGCGAGGCAAACGCTTCTGCCGCAAATAAGTAATCTTCTTTTTCGCCAGACTCCCAACTACCACCATAAAAGAACAAAACAACCGGTAATTTATTGGAAGCTTGATGTTTTGGTATGTAAATATCTAGCTGCTGGCGTGCAACTGAGCCATAAGAAATGTCGCTTTTTACTGTGTGCCCGTTGGAGGGGATTAAACTGTTTAGCACTTTCACTGGCGAGCACGCAGTGCTGGCAAAGGTTGCTATTGTGACCATTAGCGGTGATAGTAATCTGGATAGTCTCGAAGTCATGGTGAGTGATTATGCATTATTGTGGTTGATGGGCGGGTGACAAAAATAGTAGCTTTTATCAGTTCGCCTCTCATTGGTTCTGTTTGGCTTGATTAAGTTCTAATTAGAGATGTTGTATCAGATTGTATTTAGGTTAGTAGCGGTTTATTTATCACATACACAATTGCCGGCTAGTACTATTAACACGCGATTCGTTAGTGTGGTATCATTGTTAACAATTGATGTTGTGTATGAATGTGTCATTCACACTAGTTTTCCCTCCTCAAGGGGTGGCCCCATACTTTAGTGTGGGGTTTTTTTTGCTTATTATTTAGCCAGTCCAAACTTATTCAATGCATTTATTTGGCGTTGATGTAGCCGTGAAAATACAAGAAGTGCCGTAATTGCCCCTAATAACGCACAAAACATATCAGACTGCGTATCCCATGGGTCACCTTGTGTGCCTAAAAATTCTACCGCGCCTTGACCAAGCGCAAGCGCCGCTGCCCATTCAATCAGCTCATACGTTGCGCTAATGGCTAGCACAATACAAATGACCACAAAAACTCGCATGACTTTATGGGTGATATATTGATGTCTGATCAAAATTTCTCTGGCTGCAATTGCCGGAACCAGCCCTTGAAAAAAGTGACCAATCTTATCGTAAGGGTTACGTGAAAGTGAGAGCCAATCTGCAATCTCAAAGCCTAATGGCACTCTGGCATAGCTGTATTTAGCGCCTAAAAGTAGCACCAAGGCATGCAAAAAGATACCTAAATATAACAAGGGTGTGAGCGGAAAACGACGATATGTCAGTATTAATAGTGGCAACACAATCATGACTGGCAATGCTTCCATCAACCATGTTCCTAAATCGTATGGTTGAATGCCCGATACAATAATTGCTACACCAGTGGCAAATAAGCCAAACTGGAGCAAATAAGGTGCGCGAGATTGATTCATGAAATGCCGCCTAATTAAAACCTGATTTTAACTAGGTTTGGTTAATGTTGGCAGACAAATTAACCGCTTTAATATTCGCTGGTGCTTAAATGGTACTTAATCACATTTAATACAGCGGAAAATACCATGGCGTATTCCATGATGGTAATGGCATACAGCTGTTGTTCGGGAATGCCCGTTAGCATGTGCACACCCAGCATCAAAGCGTTAGCAATAACGCCAATCAGGATGATTAAGCCAATCACACGATTCCTTAAACTAAACACATAAATTTGAGCAATAAACAGCAATCCAATCAGGCTTTCTATGCTGAATGTTTGTTGAATATGAATATTGGTAAGGATAAGTGCAATATAGAGGCTAACTAGCGTTATGGCCCCTGGTAGCTTAGTTGGCATGCCTTCACCATTATGTCTAAATGTGATGGCAAACCATGCATGTGTGATAAGCGCGTATAGAAGTTTCATCTTAACCTCGATTCATTAAACAGACCATAAGAGATGCGCGTTGCAAATGCTTCTCCTGTGATACTGTTAACGGCAGCTAGAGGCAAAAATTAAATGCTTCTTGCGCTGTTAGCGCGTGTTACAAGTAAAGCTAAGCAATCTGTTGATTAATAAATATCATCAAGCGAGACAGTATCTTCATCAGCAGAGTAGTGTTTATTGCCAGTACTCATTCCACTGTAACTTTCTTGATAATCATCAAATTCATCGCCAGCAAAGTCTTCCAGCATTTGATCGATCACTTTAATTTTGTCTACTTTTTTTACATTGTCGGTTGGCATTTCGTCATCCTTTCAACTTGCGTTAAGTTTGGTAAGCGTTTTATGCGTTACTTAATTACATAAAAGCATATTGCATGCCAAACATTACAATTTGATTGAAAATGACTGTTTTTGCCGATAAACAGCGTTAAAGGCTAAAAGTAAGCAATAAAAACACTGCTTAAATCGCAATTCAAAGTGTGATGATGTGTGCTATGTGCACCATCATGCATTGGGTACCACTGACAATTTTTAGTCACATGCGCTTGTAAATGGACAGTTCTTAGAAAGAGCATAAAAAAAACAGGTAGACATAGCTACCTGCTTTTTTTGCACTTTTGCATCTACACTAGATGCTTAACTAAACGTTATATTTTTTTTGTTGCGGGTTTTGCAGTTTGATTGTTGTTAGCATCAATATTTTTAATATTCTTGTTTGCTGGTGCTGCTGCAGGTTTGGCAGGAGTTACAGGTTTGTTATTGTTAGAACGCATATGTGGCGCCACATTCACAGCTTCTTCTTTGGTGCAGCCACCCATAACTGTGTTGCATTCTGCAAACGCAGTATGTGAAGTTAATAATGCAGCTGCAGTGAGTAAAATACCTAATTTCAATCTAATCTCCGTTTATTTAACTGGTTTAACAGGTCAACCCTAGCTAAGTCTAAGGGGTTAATCTTGTCGGCTTTTATATGCCATAATATCCATAGCAGGTAAAAACAGCCGTTATTATAAAGCAAATAATATGCCAACACATAGTCAAGAATCGGCATCTTTGCCTTCGTATCCCACCTTGTATGAAGCCTTTTTGTATTGGCTCAAATTAGGATGCATCAGTTTCGGCGGGCCAGCCGGACAAATCGCTATCATGCATCATGATTTAGTCGAGCAAAAAAGATGGATTTCAGAGCATCGTTTTTTAAACGCATTGAACTATTGCATCATATTGCCTGGGCCAGAGGCGCAGCAGTTGGCTACCTATATCGGTTGGTTGATGCATCGCACTTGGGGCGGCTTGATAGCGGGAGGGTTATTTATATTGCCATCCCTAGTGTTGCTGATATTGCTGAGTTATGGATATTTAAGGTTTGGGCACTTACCAGAGATTGCAGGTGTATTGTATTTAATCAAAGCAGCAGTGATTGCGATTGTATTATTCGCTGCGCACAGAATTGGCACGAGGGCGCTTAAAAATAGTGCATTTAGGCTCATCGCTCTGACTTCATTATTAGCTATTACGTTATTTTCCACACCATTTCCCCTCATTATATTAGTAGCCGGCCTCATAGGTTTCATAGGGCACCACTACATGCCCAGCTGGTTTAGTGTTCGTGCAACAAAACATCATGCAGAATCCGCGAGCAAGGGTATGGCCTTAATGGATGATGATACGCCTCTGCCTGAACATGCAAAGTTTTCGTGGGTTAGTTTCACTAAAGTGTTGTTAACGGGATTAATTTGTTGGATAAGCGGAGTGGCAGTATTGGTTGTCTGCTACGGTTGGCAATCTGTGTACAGTCAAATGGCATTGTTCTTTAGCAAAGCCGCTTTACTCACGTTTGGTGGTGCTTATGCGGTGTTGCCCTATGTGTTTCAAGGCGCAGTTGAGCATTATCATTGGTTGACCTCTGCACAGATGATGGATGGTTTAGCCCTAGGAGAGACCACGCCTGGCCCGTTAATTATGGTAGTCACTTTTGTGGGGTTTGTTGGTGGTTGGACACAAAGTGCTCACATGGATCCATTCAATTCTGCTGTCATAGCCGCCTTAGTGGTGACATTATTTACGTTTTTACCTTCTTTTGTTTTTATTTTGCTGGGTGCACCGTTTATTGAGTCTACCAAACATAACCTAAAGCTAGCTGCTCCGTTGGCGGCCATCACAGCAGCTGTAGTGGGCGTAATTGTGGCACTGGCTTTATTTTTTGCTTGGCATTTGTTTTTTCCAGCGACGCAAGTAAGTCCTGATTACCTAGCTATGCTGTTTTCTGCAATAGGGTTTATTGGATTGTTAAAGTTCAGGTTGAGCGTAATTCGCTTGATTGGCTTATTTGCTGTGGCAGGGCTGGTCTTGCAGCTGATAAAAGTGATTTAATCTAAATGCCATTGCTAGTTAAAAGAACGAAAATCTCACTGTGCAGTCTACAAAGTGTTGATATTGATAGGATGTGAAATGAACCCTCAGCTTTTTCGCCAACTAACCAAAGCGATTGTAGGCACTGCAATGTTTGCAACTGCACTAGGAGTGACTACTGTGAGCGCTGCACAAGCCAGTTGTGATGGAATCTATAACCAGCAATTAACTACATTGCAAGGATCCAAGCTAAATCTGTGTGATTTTCAGTCCAAGCCAATATTGGTAGTGAATACCGCTAGCAAATGTGGTTTTACCCCACAGTTTGAAGCGTTAGAAGGACTTTACAGTCAATATAAAGATCAGGGGTTGCTCGTGATCGGATTTCCATCCAACGATTTTAAGCAAGAGCCTGGAGATAATAAGCAGATAGGGGATTTCTGTAAGCTTACTTATGCAGTAAAGTTTCCGATGATGAGCAAGAGCAGTGTAACTGGCTCAGCGGCAAATCCACTATATCAACAGCTGATTGCTAAGACTGGTCAATCGCCTCAATGGAATTTCTATAAGTATTTGATATTGCCAGGCGGAAAAGAAGTATTTGCATACGATAGTATGGTGCAGCCTGATTCAAAAGAAATTTTGGGTAAAATTAAACCCCATTTAAAAGCAACTAAGTAGTAGGTTCGAAATTAAAAAGCCACGCATGTGCGTGGCTTTTTAACTTCAATGGTTTTGTATTAAGTATAAGTTTAAGCTGCGGTTTTTGCTGGCTGTCTGATTTTTTGCATGATAATCGCAGACAGTTCCTCTACAGAGCGGCTGGTAGAGTCAGCCCATGTAATGCCAGCGTTACGCATTAAATTCTCAGCGGTTGCCACTTCCTTTTTGCAGTTTTCTAGAGAGGCATAAAAACTACCGGCACGGCGTTCATTCCGTACAGAATGTAAGCGCTCTGGTTTAATGGTTAGGCCGAAGATTTTATCAATATGCTTGTGCAAAACCTCAGGCAATGAGCCACGTTCAAAATCTTCCGGAATCAATGGGTAGTTAGCCGCTTTAATCCCAAACTGCATGGCCAAATAAACGCTGGTAGGGGTTTTGCCGCAACGGGATACACCAATCAAAATAACTTGCGCTTCTTCTAACCCAGAGTTGGTCATGCCGTCATCATGATTCAGCGTAAAGTTAACCGCTTCCATACGCTCATGATAATTGCTACCCATCACACTGTGTGCAATGCCTGCGCCCGTCAGCGGTTTTTGCTGTAGCTCTTCACCCAATGGATCTATAAACACATTGAATAAATCAATAAAGTACGCGTCAACTTCTTTGAGTGCCTGGCGTAGTTCTAAATTACCCACAGACATAATGACTACCGGACGAATCTGGTCTTCTTCGGTTACTTCATGAATCGCTTGCTTCGCCAGTTTTACTTTATCCAGCGTATCGGTGAACGGCATGCGCACTTGCTTAAAGTGCGTTCGAGGAAAATGTTCCAGTAATTTACCAAGCGCACCAGCTGTAATGCCTGTGCCATCTGAAATAAAGAAAACAGTACGATCCAAAATAACCACCTGACTATTTTTTGGTCAGACGCTGCCAAGTAGCAACAACGGTATCTGGGTTTAATGAAACGGATTGGATGCCTTCTGCCACCAGCCATTCTGCAAAGTCTGGATGGTCGGAAGGGCCTTGGCCACAAATGCCTACATATTTACCTAAACGATTGCAGGTATTAATCGCCATTTTTAGCAATACTTTTACTGC
This sequence comes from Betaproteobacteria bacterium Ga0077540, assembly GCA_001464125.1. Lineage (GTDB taxonomy): Bacteria > Pseudomonadota > Gammaproteobacteria > Burkholderiales > Methylophilaceae > Methylophilus. The sequence goes on from LNEP01000001.1 coordinate 341,005, forward strand.
ATCGTTACGTTCATCGAAGCCATCTGCCAAGATGCCAGAGTCACGGTCCATGCCCAAGGTTAATTGGGTTAAATCGTTAGAACCAATCGAGAAGCCATCAAAGTATTCCAAGAACTGTTCTGCAAGCAGGGCGTTAGATGGAATCTCACACATCATAATCAAACGTAAGCCATTCTCGCCACGTTTGAGCCCATTGGAAGCCATAATTTCTGTCACAGCACGCGCTTCATCCAATGTGCGTACAAATGGAATCATCAACTCGACGTTGGTCAAGCCCATTTCATCACGCACACGTTTCATGGCTTGGCATTCCATGGCAAAACACTCTTTGAAGTCTTCTGCCATGTAGCGTGCAGCACCGCGGAAACCAATCATTGGGTTTTCTTCATCTGGTTCGTAAATCTCACCACCCACCAATTTTTTGTATTCGTTAGACTTGAAATCAGAAGTACGCACAATCACCGGTTTTGGATAGAACGCTGCAGCGATAGTCGCAACGCCTTCAGCCACTTTATCGATATAGAATTGTTTTGGTGATGCATAGCCGCGCGCACGGTTTTTAATCGTGTCTTGAATCGCTTTTGGCATTGCATCAATATTCAAAATAGCTTTTGGGTGAATGCCGACCATGTTGTTAATCACAAACTCTAAACGTGCCAAGCCAACACCATCATTAGGCGTTTGTGCAAAGCTAAACGCCATGTCTGGATTGCCCACGTTCATCATGATTTTGCAAGGTGGTTTAGACAATGCACTGTTGGCCTGTGTGTTGACTTCAAAGTCCAGAGCGCCATGGTAGACAAAGCCAGTTTCACCTTCGGCACATGACACAGTCACAATCTCGCCTTCACGCAGCAAGTCTGTCGCATTCACGGAACCTACAATGGCAGGAATACCCAGTTCACGCGCAATAATCGCCGCGTGGCAAGTACGTCCACCACGGTTAGTCACCAAAGCGCTTGCGCGTTTCATCACCGGTTCCCAGTTAGGGTCCGTCATATCGGCCACCAATACATCACCTGGTTGCACTTCGTGCATTTCAGCTGGGTCTAATACAATGCGCACTGGGCCAACACCAACTTTTTGCGTAACAGCGCGGCCAGCCACCAAAGGCTTAGCGGAGTGTTTTTGCAATTTGTAGGTTTCGGTCACATTATTGTGTGCTTCTTGCGATTTCACAGTTTCCGGACGGGCTTGCAAAATATACAGTTTGTTATCCAAACCGTTTTTGCCCCACTCAATATCCATTGGGCAGCCATAGTGTGATTCAATGGTCATGGCATAGCCTGCCAATTCCAAAATATCTGCATCAGTCAATGAATAACGGTCTGAATCTGCTGGGTCTACATCCACAGTATGTGTGGATTTGCCAGCTTGTGTTGCATCTGAGAACACCATTTTGATGAGTTTAGAACCCATGGTGCGGCGTACGATGGCTGGTTTACCTTGCGCTAACAATGGCTTATGCACATAGAACTCATCTGGATTTACGGCACCTTGCACCACTGTTTCGCCCAAGCCATAAGATGAGGTAATGAATGCCACATCTTTAAAGCCAGATTCAGTATCAATGGTAAACATCACACCGGCACAGCCGATATCGCTACGCACCATTTGTTGTACGCCAGCAGAGAGTGCTACATCTGCGTGCACAAAGCCTTTGTGTACGCGGTAAGAAATCGCGCGGTCATTATATAAAGAGGCAAACACTTCTTTAATAGCATGGGTAATATTGTCTAAGCCATGAATATTTAAAAAGCTTTCTTGCTGACCAGCAAAAGAAGCATCTGGCAAGTCTTCTGCAGTGGCGGATGAACGTACCGCAAATGTAGTGCCTGGTGCAGATTTTTCAATTAGACGGGCATAGTTTTCTGCAATCGCTGTTTGTAATGCAGGTGGAAATTGTGCTTCCATAATCCAGCCGCGGATTTGTGCGCCACATTTCGCCAATGCTTGTGTATCATCTGCATTAAGTTTATCAAGTAAATCATTGATTTTTTTATCTAAATCACCTTGCGCTAAGAACTCTCTATAAGCATCGGCAGTCGTGGCAAACCCTGTAGGAACACGTACGCCTTTAGCACTTAATTGAGAAATCATTTCACCTAGTGAAGCGTTTTTACCCCCAACAGATGGTACATCGCTATTACGTAGATTTTCAAATGGAATGACATGGCTAGACATACGAATCCCTTAAAATTGTTCTAACACCTGCACAAACTTTGCGTTTGGAATCAGATTTACATTGAATATGGTTTAAACTCTTGCCTAGGCATTATGCCAAATTAGCCCAATGATGTCACGTTGCTTGATTAGTCTATATAGACTAAAACCATTGAGCAAAGCTTGGTATAGTGCGATTGAGTACCTTAGCCATTTCATTTTGTTTAAAGCACTATGCATACACATTCAAATCAGCGACAAGTCGAAATTACCACCTCTGCAAGATTGCATATGGGATTTTTTGATTTGAATGGTTCGCTGGGTCGGCGTTATGGCAGCATGGGGTTAAGTTTGAACGCGCCACAGACGCGTATACAGGTATCCGTTGGTGATGCGACCGCTGTGCCAGACTATTTAGAACGTAGCAAACGTGCGTTATTACAGCATTTTGGCATTCATGCCCCTGTCTCTATTCAAGTTCTTGAGGAAATACCACGCCATGCGGGTTTAGGCTCGGGCACGCAAATGGCGCTTGCGCTAGGTGTCGCGATTGGGGAGTTGTTTGACTTAAAACTGAGCTTGCGTGAGATAGCACAATGTATTGGAAGAGGCGCACGGTCAGGCATCGGTGTTGGCACGTTTGCGTCGGGTGGGGTGGTGGTGGACGGCGGTGTCAATGCGAGTAAGCAGGTTCCACCGGTTGTTGCGCAGCATCCATTTCCTGAGACTTGGCGTATTTTACTTATCTTTGATAACCAATATATTGGTGTGCATGGCCCTGCAGAGACGCAGGCGTTTAAAGTGTTGTCTGATCAAAGTTTGGGGCATACACAGCAGCTTAGTCATCAGGTATTGATGCAGGGTTTGCCAGCACTAGTGGAACAGGATATGAGTGCGTTTGCTAAAGTAGTGTCGGCTTTGCAAATCTATAACGGTGATTATTTTGCACCTGTACAAGGTGGACGCTATGCTAGTCGCTTGGTTTCTCAAGTGCTCAATGATCTCAATGCGCATGACATTCACTGTGCAGGGCAGAGTTCTTGGGGGCCGACGGGCTTTGCAATATTTCCAGATCAAGTGACAGCAGAGTTGCATATGCGGCGATTGCAAGCAGCGTTTCCACATCCTCAATTAGGCTGGCAATTATGCTCAGCAAACAATCAAGGTGCGCGTATTATTGTAAGAAATAAGGGCGAATAGACGGGTTAATCACCGCTTTGAATGTTGTGCGTTGCGGTTAAAGTTGAGCATGTAGGAATAAAATAATCGATAGTATTCTTGAGATAATCTATTAAAGAAGATAAATGATGAATAAAATCAGTATATTGCATTTAGTCACTGCTGCTAAAAATGCTAGCCCATTTGATGTCAACATGGCGTTTGATGCAGGCTATGAAAAAATCATGCCTTATACCAACGTGTTGTTAAATGAAGTCATCGCCTTAACGCAGGATGCTATTTTCTCTAGAAGTCCTAGCGGTATTAAGCAGGAAGCCTTCTTTTTTGGAGGTCGCGATATTCATTTAGCGTTGGATATGCAAAAAACAGCGAGAAGCGCAATGTTTAAACCATTTGAAATGTCTACCTTTTCAGATCCTTCAGGCGCCTTTACCACAGCTGCAGCCATGTTGGCCAAAGTAGATGCGCATTTGCAAAAAAGTCAGCAGTCATTGGGGCAGCAAACCATTGCAATTTTTGGCGCAAGCGGCACTGTCGGCTCTACCGCAGCATTAATCGCAGCGCGTCAAGGCGCAACAATACATATGATGGCGCATGCGGATACAGCCAGCATGCAAGCCTATGTTGATAACATGCAAGAGCGCTACGGAGTAGAGCTAAAAGTGATGGATGGAAGTAATCCATCAGCTAAAAAGGCAGCTTTAGATCAGGCCACCGTTGCTTTGTGTGCAACGCCAGCAGGCATACGAGTGTTAGAAATAGATCAGTTCGCGAAATCCACTTCATTAAAAGTAGTTGCCGATGTAAACGCAGTGCCGCCATCTGCAATTGAGGGTGTGGATGTAATGGCAAACGGAACGCTGATAGCGAATACACAAATTGCAGGATTTGGCGCACTGGCGATTGGTCAATTGAAATATGTGACTCAGCACAAGCTCTTACAGCGCATGTTGAGTAGCGATGTGCCTATGCATATCGATTATCACGATGCGTATGAGTTTGCCTGCGCAAATGCAAAATAAACCAATAATTATTATCGCAGCCATTTCTAGTCGGCCTTATGTGAAAGCCGCTGTAGACGCTGGTTATGATGTGATTGCCATAGACGCATATCTAGATCAAGACACGCAATCTATGGCAAAGCAATGCTATTACGTGCCATGCGTCAATCAGCAATTTGATGCGCAATCTATGTTGGATGCTATATCACTCGTGATTGATGCGCATGAGCAACAACCACTGTTCGGATTGAGCTACGGCGCCGGCTTTGAAGCGCAGCCAGCATTGATAGCGGAAATACAATCTCGATTACCATTGCTGGCTAACGCAGCTAGCACGGTTAAGCAATCTAAGGATCCCAAAGCTTTCTTTCAATTCTGTCAGACACATGGTTTTGTAACGCCAGCAATTGCATTGATGACACCACCCAATCATATAAATGAGTGGCTGATTAAAACGATTGGCGGAAGTGGTGGTGCGCATGTTTGTTTTGCGCAAAGCAATACGTCAGGATTGGCAATAGACCAGTACTATCAAAAGTTTCAACCAGGTGTCTCCGTTTCGTGTTTGTTTTTAGCGACTGACTCGGGCGTAAGTATCATTGGCATGAATGAGCAATGGGTGGATGCAGAGATGGGCTTGCCATTTAAATATGGAGGTGCGGTTAGTCATCATGCGCTAGAAGCCAACGTATTGGCAGAGTATTCACGTTTTATTACGTTGGCCACTGCTTATTTTGGACTCAAAGGATTGAATAGCGTTGATGCGTTATTAGACGGTGAGCGGCTTGTTTTCTTGGAGATTAATCCTCGATTAAGCGCAACACTTGATTTGTATGCTACACAGGAGGGCTCTTTATTCGCATCTCATGTGGCGGCATTTCAATCACGAACTGTGACCTTGCCCAAAGTGTTAAATCATCCAAAGGCACATCATATTGTATACGCAAAACAAATAACCAAAACCCAAGCGCATCAGGCTTGGCCAGACTGGGTGTGTGATATACCAAGTCAACAACAAACATTTGATGTTGGCATGCCGATTTGCACAGTTGTATCTGTTGCTGATACCGTGCATGCAGCTAAACAGCTAGTGAAATTAAGAGCAGCTAGCCTATAACAATAATTTTACGGGGTGTCATTATGCAAAACCAAACCAATTCATCAGCTACTAGTATTCATGCACTTACATTGCCTATTGTCGAGCGAATCGTTGCGCATGCAGATGCGTTGCAAGTAAAAGTGTCAAAACATGAAACAGGTGCAACTATGATCGATGCAGGCATTCAAGTACCTGGAGGCCTAGAAGCAGGTCGATTGATTGCCGAAGTATGTATGGGTGGGCTAGGACAAGTGACCTTGCAAAACAATACTACTTTTGCCAATTGGCCTCTAAGTGTCAAAGTGCATGCCATGAGTCCAGTGATTGCCTGCTTAGGCAGTCAATATGCTGGTTGGGCATTGTCTCATGAGAAATTCTTTTCTTTGGGTAGCGGCCCTGCGCGTGCCATTGCGCAACGTGAAGATATTTACAAAGAGATTGCTTATGTAGACGCTGCAAAGCAAACTGTACTCGTTTTGGAAACTGATAAGGTGCCACCTAAAGAGGTGATTGAGAAGGTCGCCCGTGATACCCAAATACCTGCAAACCAGCTGACATTTATTTTGACACCCACACGAAGCTTGGCAGGTACGGTGCAAATTACGGCACGTGTGCTGGAAGTGGCGCTACACAAACTGCACACCGTTCACTTCCCATTGCACCAATTAGTGGATGGGTATGGTGTTGCACCGATTCCAGCCCCATCCCCAGACTTTTTGACAGGGATGGGAAGAACCAATGATGCTATTTTATTTGGTGGGTTTGTGCATTTATATGTGAAGTGTAAGGATGAAGAGGCGGAGGCTTTAGCCAAAGCATTGCCTAGCAGTTCTTCTAAAGACTATGGCCGACCATTCGCAGAGGTTTTCAAATCGGTCAACATGGACTTTTACCAAATAGATCCATTGTTATTTTCACCTGCAAAAGTGGCGGTGACAAATTTAGAAACTGGGCGCAGTTACTTTGCAGGTCAATTCAATGAGGCTTTATTGGAAAAGTCTTTCAATTAAAATACAATAAGTTATAAATAAAAATTAAAGTTATACATTAATAATGAGAGTCCCCATTATTACCGATGAGGCTGCCCAACAGGGCGGCTGGCATGGTATTGCCCTTAGTCAAGCATTTGCAGCGCGGGGATGTGAGGCCGTGTTTGTTGAGTTGCAGGACTGCATGATTGATTTGTCTGGCCAGCAACCTTATATTCGCATTCCCCACTTTGAGCAGTTGCCAAAATGTGCTTTTATCCGTGGCATCGCCGCCGGCACGTTGCAGCAAGTAATCACACGTCTTAATATTTTGCACATACTCAAGATGCAAGGTACCTATGTTTACAATGATGCCAAGTCGATAGAACGTACTGTGGATAAAGGGATGACCAGTTTTTTGTTGAGACAGCATGGCATTCCTACACCAGCAACATGGGTGTGCGAGTCTAGACAACAAGCCCATGAAATTATCCAGTCAGATTTGGAGCGTCATCCTGCGCTAGTCATTAAGCCATTGTTTGGCTCACAAGGGCAGGGCGTTAGGCTCATTCAATCTCATGATACATACCCATTGCCACGCGATATGTTTGTAGATGGTGTTTACTATCTTCAGCAAAAAATTGAAACAGGTGCTCATAATTATGATTACCGCGTATTTGTGATTAATCATCAAGCGGTGGCTACCATGCAAAGAAGCGGTGAAGGCTGGTTACACAATGTTGCTAGAGGTGCACGATGTACAGCGATACATGATCAAGACATTGCATTGCTAGCTGAACAAGCATCTAAAGCTTTGGATATTGATTATTGCGGCGTAGATATTATTCGCGACGCAGATGGTAAACTTTGGGTGCTGGAATTGAATAGTATTCCTGCATGGCGCGGCTTGCAAAGTGTGTGCGACGCAAATATTGCGCAATTACTGGTGGATGATTTGATTAATAAAACCTAAATCTAACTCTCACGAAGTCTACTTATCAAATTCAAATGTTGATCCAGACACCTCAACAATTACAACAGCGCTGCGCACAAGCCTATAAAAATGCTTGCTTGGCCGAGTTAGAGGCACTCAAGCCGGGGAACGTCCATATTTTTGCTGATGGGCATGGCATGGTGGTGGAGCAATTTATCAGTAGTGCTGAAGCTTCTGTGGGCTATATCTCTGAAGCAGACTTAAGTTTGGGTCAGCGTATTTATAGAGCCATTGAAGCAACTCAGCAATCAGTCGGTTGTAATACTAATCTTGGTATCGTATTGTTATGTGCGCCACTATTGCAAGCGACATTAAAACAATCCTCATCTAGTTTTCAAGAGCGTTTGGCTGATGTGCTGGCAAGTACCACAGAAGACGATGCGCAACATGTGTTTGATGCCATTCGATTGGCAAGTCCAGCAGGTCTAGGGCATAGTGAACAACACGATGTTCATCATAAGGCTGATTGCACTTTACTGGAAGCCATGCAAGCGGCTGCCATGAAAGATTTTGTGGCGCTTCAATATGCGAATGGATTTCATCAAATTGCTACCGAAGGGTTGAGCCACTACCAACAGGCTCTTCAACGCTGGGAAAGGCCTGCATGGGCAACAACAGCGTTGTATTTATATTGGCTAGCCCATTACGCAGACAGTCATGTCGTGCGCAAATATGGGCATGAAGTTGCAGATGCTTTAAAGAAAGAAGCGCAGCTACATTACCTAGAATTCTTAAAACAAGACAACCCAAAACTGTATCTTCCGCAGTTGCGAGCGTTTGACCGCGAGTTAAAAGAGCGGGGACTTAATCCAGGCACCAGTGCCGATCTCACCGTTGCCACGCTGTGCTGGCATCATTTAACTGAATAGCCGATTGGTCTAGCTGGATTAGCAACTCTACAGCAGTGTGGTCGCTGTACCTGCTAGCATTAATTCGATAGCATTTCATGATAACAAGCCAGCTTCGCTAGTATTCAATTTAATTTGTTGTATAAGTTGTCCATGCATCTTAGGCAAATTAAGCTATAATGCTAAGCTTAAATTTTTGGCACAATCAAGCGAAGCAATTTTCTAGGAGGATGCAATGGCAAATTTATTAGACCAACTTAAAGCAATGACCACAATCGTGGCTGATACCGGTGATGTAGAAGCAATTAAATCAGTGAAGCCAGTGGACGCAACAACTAATCCATCACTTGTTTTAAAAGCAAGTCAAATCCCAGAATACGCACCATTGATTGAGACAGCAATTGCTTACGCAAAAGCGCAAGGTGGTTCAAAAGAGCAGCAGATCGAAAACGCAGCTGACAAACTGGCTGTATTAATCGGTACCGAAATCACTAAAGTAGTGCCAGGCCGTATTTCTACAGAAGTGGATGCACGTTTGTCATTCAACCAAGACGCAATGGTAGCGAAAGGCCGCAAATTAATTGCGCTTTACGCAGAATCAGGCATCAGCAAAGATCGCGTGTTGATTAAATTAGCTTCCACATGGGAAGGCATCAAGGCCGGTGAGATTCTGGAAAAAGAAGGTATCCAATGTAACCTCACATTGTTATTCGGTTTCGGTCAGGCTCGTGCTTGTGCTGAAGCTGGTGTATTCCTGATTTCGCCATTCGTTGGCCGTATTTTAGACTGGTACAAAGCTAAAAACCCGGGTACAGAATACACACAAGAAACTGACCCAGGTGTAGTTTCAGTTCGCGCAATCTATCAATACTACAAAGAACACGGTTATAAAACTGTTGTGATGGGTGCATCATTCCGCAACACAGGCGAGTTAATCGCTTTGGCTGGTTGTGATCGCTTAACAGTGTCACCAAACTTGTTACAAGATTTGGCTGCAACTGAAGGTACTTTGGTTCAAGTGTTGAAAGACGGTGGCAAGACAAAAGAAGCTCCAGCTAAGATGACTGAAGAGCAATTCCGTTTTGAATTAAATCAAGACCCAATGGCAACTGAGAAATTAGCAGAAGGCATCCGTGGCTTCGTTGCTGACCAAAACAAACTGGAAGCAGCATTAAGCGCAAAACTATAATTTTTGCGTTGAACGGCCAAGACCTTAACTGGTCATATCGCTGTAATTAAACTGCTTTAACATTGACATAATTGAGCAGGACACTTAACATAAGCGTCCTGCTTAAATTCTGTATTACGCTAGAAATTAGCATTTTAGAAAAACACATTATTAACTTTGGAGAACACCATGGCTAAAACCCAAATGGCATTAGATTCATTAGATTTCGACGCAACAGTTGCATTAGCAGCTACAGTTGCTCCACACGTGGACATCTTAGAAATCGGTACACCATGCATCAAGCACAACGGTATCAAATTAGTAGAAACATTACGTGCTAAATTCCCAAACAACCAAATCTTAGTTGACTTGAAAACTATGGACGCTGGCTTCTACGAAGCTGAGCCATTCTACAAAGCTGGTGCAGACATCGTTACTGTATTGGGCGTTGCAGATATCGGTACAATCAAAGGTGTAATTGACGTTGCAAACAAATACGGCAAAAAAGCACAAGTTGACTTGATCAACGTTGCTGACAAAAAAGCACGTACACAAGAAGTTGCAAAATTAGGCGCACACATCATTGGCGTGCACACTGGTTTAGACCAACAAGCTGCTGGCCAAACTCCATTTGCTGACTTAGCATTGGTTTCTGGTTTGAACCTAGGCGTTGAGATCTCAGTTGCTGGTGGCGTTAAAGCTGCAACAGCTGCTCAAGTACGTGACGCTGGCGCGACAATCATTGTTGCTGGTGCTGCTATCTACGGTGCTGCTGATCCTGCTGCTTCTGCTGCAGAAATCACAAAAATCGCTCACGCTTAATTCAAGTGTATCAATAAGTAATTATTGATATGAGCAATTAAAAGTCCCGACTCAGCAATGTGTCGGGATTTTTTATTATAAAAAATCAAACTGATTGAAAATTAAAGGATTAATACGATGGATCATCAACAATTTATTTTAGATAACTTAACACGTATCACCAATGCCACAGACAAAAGCAAAGCGGCTGAGTTGTTAAAGTTGGTAGAAGGTGCTGGTCGTACTTTTATCGGTGGAGCTGGCCGCTCATTGTTGGTTTCACGTTTCTTTGCGATGCGTTTAGTACACGCTGGTTACAATGTGAATATGGTTGGTGAGGTGGTGACGCCTGCAATTAAAGCTGGCGATTTATTAATCTTGGTTTCTGGCTCTGGTGGTACGGAAACATTGCTCCCATTCGTTAAAAAAGCAAAATCTGTGGGTGCTAAATTGGCAGTGATTTCTATGAAAAAGTCTTCACCTATGGCTGACGTGGCAGATTTAGTTATTCAAATTGGTCAAGATGATAGCTTCCCACTGACTAAAGGTATGCCAATGGGTTCACAATTTGAGCTGTCAACATTGATTTTCTTGGAAGGTGCTATCTCTGAACTGATTTTTGCAAAAAATCTGACAGAAGAAGGTATGCGCGCGATTCACGCAAACCTAGAGTAATCCAGATATCTGCTAAAAAAGCTCGAGTTTACTCGGGCTTTTTTTACGCTTCTAAGAGTTGTTGCAATATTTGGCTATCAATCTGTTTGTTATGTAGTGCAGTGGCAACTAATGCGCCATGGACTCCTAGAGATTGTAGTTTTTCAATGTCATTGTGGTTGCTAACACCCCCAGCTGCATATAGGTGATGTCGATACGATAACTGTACCATGGGTTGCAGCGTGCTGCTTGCAATGCCTTGCTGAGTGCCAACATGATTGAGTGTCATCACAATGACATCTTCCGGCCAGTATTGATGGCTTTGTATGAATTCTCCCGGACCTTTATAGCCGCTTGGCATGTAGTCTAGTGACAATACGACTTTGTTTGGCATTGTATTGAGTAAAATCTGATATTCCTCCAAACTTTGTATACTCTCAGTACCAATGACCATTGACGTGTCAGGTGATTGCCATAACGTTACATCCATTCGGTTACGAATACCCGCATCTAGCCAAATCTGGAGTTTGGGAAATGCCTGTTTAATCTCTGCAATGATTGCTTTGTGATTGACGCTTGAATTGCGCCTTTGTATGGCGTTTAAATCAGCTATATAGAGCGTTTCAAACGGGTAAATCTCCATAAAAGCCTTTACAATATCTAAAGGTTTGTTGGAGGTGGTCAGTGAAGAAACAATCGGTTGATAGTGTTGGCGTTGCCCTTGTTTGGCATGCACCACAACACCCTCTAATAAATCAATCACAGGAATAATACGCACAATGAAATCACAACGAACACTATTTGTGTGCGAGTTTATCACTGGTGGTGGTTTGGTGGGGACAGATTTGCCGGTTGGATTAGCGAGAGAGGGTTCTTTGATGCGCGATGCGCTATTAGACGACCTTATTGGTTGCGGCGACTGGGATATCATCACTACGTACGATGTACGTCTGGATGCGCCTTTAGTAGGTGTGAGAAGTATTAAAGTTGAGAACGGACAAGATATTTGGGCAATATGGCAGCAGTGTATGAGTGTAGTAGACGCGGTTTGGGTGATCGCGCCTGAAACCGACGACGTATTGCTTAGGCTGGCTAAATTGGCGCAAACAAGCCAAGCTCTGTGGATAGGGGCTGGTATTGAAGCCATTAAAGTTGCCAGCAACAAGTATTTGATGGCTCAGGTATTAGGTGATGCAAAGCTACCTATCATCCCGAGTTATTTCTATGATAATTGGGGAGCAGAACATGCGGGGCCATGGCTAGTCAAGCCAAATGATGGCGCTGGGTGTGAAGCTACTTATGTGCTGGATGGTCAACAAGCCGTAGATGATTGGTTTGCTAAGGATCACCAAAGAAAAACAACACACATTATTCAGCCTTACTTAAAAGGCATTCCCGTCAGTATTTCTGTATTAGGTCTTATAGACCAAGCCATGGTACTCAGTTGCAACTTACAGTCTATTGATTTAGAACAAGGACAGTTGAGTTACACCGGTGGTGTAGTGAATGGAGCCTCCGAATATTGGGCGCAATTGAGTGAATTGGCTAATCAAATCAAGGCTGTAATGCCAGATTTACTAGGTTATTTTGGGGTGGATGTACTGATAGATGTGGATAATCAAAAACCACTAACCGTGGTTGAAATCAATCCTAGACTCACCACAAGCTACGTACATTTACACAAGGCGATGGGCTGCAATCCCGCACATTTAATCATGAACGCTATGTTGAGCGAAAATAGCGACCTATCTATCGTGAGTAGAAATCAAGTGGAGTTTGGTGTTAAACATGCAGTATAAGATTGGTTGGGATATTGGTGGTGCGCACCTTAAAGCGGTGTTGTTAGATGCCGATGGCGTGGCTTTAAAAGCTTATCAACTTGCTTGTCCGTTATGGAAAGGGTTGCTTGAATTAGAACGTGCCATGACCGAAATGTATCATCTATTACAACAGCCAGAAGCGATATCGTTGGTGACGATGACGGGTGAGTTAGTTGATCTTTTTCCTAATCGAGAAACCGGTGTGTGCGAGATTGCCAAAGTGGTCAATACGCTGTTAGGCAGAAATGTTATGTTTTATGCGGGCGCTTCAGGTTGGGTAAACTTCGGTGAAGTTGGCGCAAATGCAGATGCAATAGCCTCGATGAATTGGCATGCAAGCACTCAATATCTGTCACAATTTATGAGTAAGGGTTTGTTTATCGACATTGGAAGTACGACCACTGATATGATTCCAATTGAGAAGGACCCTTTAGCCGCTATTGGTCAGACCGACGCACATCGCATGGCAAATCATGCCTTAATTTACACAGGCGTGGTAAGAACGCCGTTGATGGCATTAGGTCAAACCATAATATTTAAAGAGCGGACATATTATCTGGCGGCTGAATATTTTGCGACCACCTCTGATGTGTATCGTATGCTGCATCAGTTGCCTGTAGATGCTGATATGGCGGATACGGCGGATGGTAAAGGTAAAACGCTAACTGATACGGCGAGACGCCTTGCACGTATGATAGGCCATGACATGGAAGAATACCCAATGTCAGACTGGGCGGCTTTAGCACAATCATTTAAACAATTGCAAAAGAGCTTACTAATGCAAGCTATTCAAGTACATGCCAATCAAAATAAGCTGCCAATATTGGCTGCTGGGATTGGCACGTTTTTATGCAAAGAACTTGCGGGCGAGTTGGGATTTCCATATTTTAGCGTAGCCGATTTTGTGCACGCGATTGACAATCGAACACATCAGCAGGCTGTCAATTGTTTCCCTGCGTATGCGGTAGCTAGGCTGGCAAGTTAATGTCTTTAATTCAACATGCTTTACCTTACCACCACGATTCTGTGGTGCTGTTTGAAAAGATCAGGCACATGCGTTGGCCTATGTTACTAGACAGTGCACAAATGTTAAATGCAGAAACTGACAAGCCATCCAGCCAATTTGGCCGATATGATATTTTAGTGGCTGACCCAGCCATTACATTTGTGACTACCGGCGCGCAAACCACGATTACACATGCGGATACGCATAGTGTTTCTGAAGAGGACCCATTTGCTTTGATTAAAGAGGCTCTGCGCAAAACACCAAGCGCGCATAGCAACTTTCCCTTTACTGGCGGGGCGTTAGGTTATTTTTCATATGACCTAGGCAGACGCATAGAGGATTTACCAGTCATTGCGCAAAACGATACACAAATGCCGGAAATGATGGTTGGTATTTACGACTGGGCAATTATTGTTGATCATCGGGAAAAGACCACACATATCGTTTCACATCAGTTTTACACTAGCCAAGACAGTTGGGATAATCTTTGCGTGCTTTGCACAAGCGTGCCGCAATTAAAGCCAAGTGGTTTTTCAGTAGAGACTGACATTGTTTCGAATTTTGATGAGGTTACATATCAACGGGCTTTTGCTAGAGTACAGCGCTATATTTATGAGGGCGATTGTTATCAAGTCAATCTAGCACAGCGTTTCTCTGCAAAAGTGGCTGGAGATAGTTGGCAGTGCTATCAAACACTCAGAAGTGTCAGTCCAGCGCCATTTATGGCTTATATGGATTTAAGCTATGGTAATCAACAGACTTTGCAAATACTGTCTGCCTCGCCAGAGCGCTTTTTGCAATTAACTGGACAACAAGTAGAGACGCGTCCAATTAAAGGGACACGCCCTCGTTATAAAGACCCCGATCAGGATTTACGCAGTGCGATTGAGTTAGTCACTAGCCAGAAAGATCGTGCCGAAAATGTAATGATTGTAGATTTGTTGCGTAATGACATCGGTAAAGTTTGTGAGCGCGGTAGCGTGAAAGCAGAGAAGCTATTCAATTTACAAAGCTTTGCTAATGTACATCACTTAGTGAGTTTTGTGACGGGGAAGCTAGATTACCAATACACAGCGGTAGATCTATTGAGAAGTTGTTTTCCTGGCGGATCTATTACTGGGGCTCCCAAACTGCGAGCGATGGAAATTATTGAAGAACTTGAGCCACACCGTCGCGGCGTTTATTGTGGTGCGATAGGCTATATTGGCTTTGATGGGGATATGGATATGAATATCCCAATTCGTACTGCAGTTGTGACTAACGGCTCGATATATTTCTATGCGGGTGGGGGAGTGGTTGCAGATTCTACGTCCGAAAAAGAGTATAAAGAGACATTAGATAAAGCATCCAATTTCTTTACTGTGATGGATGCTTTAAAGCGACGAGGCAACTCTCATTAGGGGCATATCTAAATTGCGTATCGCTAATGCTTCTAAACAGACTGAAAATGAATCAGTTTTAAATTTAAATAAAACTGTAAATACACAATAAGAGTAATCAATATGGCTGAAAGGGAGTGGCCGTGTGGATCATAAAATTAGGGGGTAGCCTACTCGGTACAGACGAGTTAAGGCACTGGTTAGCCTTGGTCGCGCAACACGGAGATGGTCGTGTTGTGATTGTTCCAGGTGGAGGTGTATTTGCCGACACGGTGAGAGCAGTCTATAAACAAGTACCTATGAGTGAAAGCTGTGCACATGCTTTAGCAGTGAGTGCGATGAATCAATTGGGTACTCTACTCATTGACCAGATGCCTGAACTCGTGCCAGCGCATAGTGAGTTGGAAATCGCAGAACGTAGCTGGCAGCATCGCGGCATTGTATGGATGCCAAGTCAAATGGTGATGTCAGATGGGGATGATATCCCACATAGTTGGGATGTCACTTCAGATAGCTTGTCACTTTGGTTGGCCAATAAGGTTTCGGCGCAACATTTGCTGTTGATTAAATCGCAGCGTCCTGAGCCAAATGCAACGCTCTCCACACTCACCAAGCAGGGGGTAATAGATTCTGCCTTTTCATCTTTTACTAGCGGCAGTGACGTAAAGCCTTGGGTGGTCTACAAGGGAGACTACACAGCCTTTGTAGATGGGTTCCACGAGCCAGCCTTGGCGCAAGTGGGACATTTGCTAATATAGCTATTTAGCGTTGTAAGTCTTTCTCAAACCTACCGTAGTGCAACATAATGGTAGGCAAAATCAACAAATTCAAGATGGTGGAAGTGATGAGTCCGCCCACAATAATGGTGGCCATTGGGCCTTCAATCTCACGCCCAGGTTGACCGCTACCTGCCGCTAACGGTAGCAATCCCAGAGCAGTGACCAATGCGGTCATTAATACAGAAGGTAAGCGCTCCGAAGCACCACGAATGCAAGTTTCTAGGTTCCAAACGCAATCTTCTTCATCCACCAAGTGCTGAAAATGAGACACCATCATAATAGAGTTGCGCAGCGTAATCCCAAACAGTGTTACAAATCCGACGAGTGAGCCCAGTGAAATCCAACCGCCTGTGAAGAGTGCAGCTAACACCCCGCCAATCAATGCAAATGGTAAATTCGCAAATGTCAGCAGTAAGTTGCGCAACTTGCCAAAAGCAATGTAGAGCATCAAGAAAATGGCGACACCTGCCAATAACGAATGCACAATTAAATCTTCTCTCGATTGCGCATTCGCTTCTGCCTCACCAGTAAACTCTAAGTAGTTGCCTTGGCTTAATGTAATCTCATCTTTGATGCGTTTTTTCAATTCATTCACAAAGCTTTCTTGATCCCGGCCTTCAACGTTTGCCGTAACTGTCTGAATCCGTTTTGCGCCTGAATGTAATATTTTGGAGCGACCGTTTTCTTGCGTGATAAATGCAACGTCTTTAAGGTACAGCAACTTACCATCAGGATTAAACAAAGGAATACGACTGATATCGCCGATATCGTCACGCGCATCTAAGTCAAGCAATACACTCAACCCAACAGCACGGCTACCCATGTATATTTGTGAGACAGGAACGCTTTCATAGGCTGCTCGCACGGTATCAAGCACATCGGTTGGGTGTATACCCCAAATGGCTAACTGGTCAGGCCTTAGTCGGATGACTACCTGTGGTGTTCCGGGTGGAGATTGTACTAAGACATCCGTTGCACCTTTGGTAGTACTGAGTATGCCAGCGATCTTTTGCGCATCTCGGTCTAGTGCATCTAAATCGTTACCAAAAATGTTAATCACTGTGCTTGCAGCGTAACCAGAAATCGTTTCTTCAATGCGCTCTGTGAGAAATGTGTTAATGGCAAAGTTGGCCCCCACGAATCCTACTTCAGCAATACCGTCGTCATCGTCATCGTTAGGGTCGCCTGCAAGCGCCTCGCGAATATCATTAAGGATTCGTGTTTGTTCTTCACCAGAAAGCGTGCCTATCTCAATTTCAAATTCACTGTAATGTGTTCCAAAAGTATCGGCGCCATTTTGAGCACGACCTACCCATTGGGTAACCGATTTAACCCCCTCAATGCTGCGGATGACTTTAGACACACGTTGACCTAAGCGCAAAGACTCTTCTTCAGAAGTGCCAGGCACAGCGGTCATGTGCATAATAAAATGCCCCTCGTGCAGTGCCGGGATAAATTGGTTTTTAAATAGGGGTAGCACACCAAGCCCAATTGCAATCATGATGAAGCTGATTGCGATAATTGCTTTGTAGTTTTTTTCTATCTTGTGCAGTAGTTTTACGTATCGTTGTTTGATGTACTTGATAATAGGAGAGTCTTCAGTCTCTAATTTTGCATGTCCAAGTAGCATATAACAAAGGGCAGGGGTGAGCGTCAGCGCTACCACCAACGATGCCAAAATCGCTGCTATATAGGCAAAACCTAGCGGAGCAAACAGCTTGCCAGCAACGCCAGAAAGTGTGAGCAGAGGCATGAACACCAGAGCTACAATAATGGTGGCGTACACCACAGAACTCCTCACCTCCATGGACGCCTCAAATACTACACGGTAGATTGGGTGTGGTTTTTCTAAACTGCGGTTTTCTCGCAAACGCCTAAAGATGTTTTCAGTATCAATAATTGCATCATCCACTACTTCACCAAGTGCAATGGCTAAGCCACCTAATACCATAATATTTAGGCCAACATTGTAGTAGCTCATTACTACAATCGCCGTTAATAATGACAATGGAATCGCTGTCGCCGAAATAAATGCTGTGCGTGCGTTGAACAAAAACAAAAACAAAATCGATATAACGAGAATCGAGCCAATTAAAATATCAGTGCGTACACCATCAATGGCCGTTTCGATAAAGTTGGCTGGTCTGAATAAGCCTTCGTGTAGCGTAACATGTTGTGTCTGTAGATTGGGTTTGAGCTCTTGTAATGCAGACTCAATCGCCAAGGTAACTGCGTGTGTATTGGCGCCTAATTGACCTTGAATAGATAAATAGATGCCTATTTCTTCGTTGATTGCAGCAGCACTGATAGAAGGTGCGGCCCCTTCAACTACGCGACCAACATCACCTAATCGAATCGTCACACCGTTTCTGTGGAATAGGGTGGCTTTTGCAAGCGTGTTGACATCGGTTGCTTGCCCTTGTGTGTTAAGAATAATGCGCTGATTGCTATTTTGTATGTAGCCTGCACCGCTAACCCCGGTTGCTTTTTGGGCTGCCAATACCACATCCTTGATGTTGAGCTGGTAGCGCACCAGTTTGTCTGGGTCAATCTGTATTTGAAATTGTCGCACCTGACCACCAAACACATTGACATCTGCAACGCCAGGAATGGCGAGTAAATGCGGTGTGATAGTCCAATCGACCAAGGTGCGCAATTGCATCAAATTGAGCGTTTTGGATGTCACGCCAAACCCTAATACAGTGCTAGCTGATGAAGTGAGTGGCGTGATGCTGGGAATAATCCCTTTAGGTAATTGGCTGGTTAACGTGCTTAAGCGTTCAGCAACTACTTGTCGATTTCGGTAAATGTCGGTTTTTTCGTCAAAAATGACAGTCACAATCGATAAGCCAGGAATGGATTGTGAGCGAAGGTTAATCACGCCTACAGTGCCCGATATGCTGCTTTCAATCGGTTGAGTGACCAGCATTTCTACCAATTCTGCAGATAATCCAGGAGATTCAGTCTGAATAATGATCTGTGTGGGAGAGAACTCCGGGAATACATCTAAATTACTGCGAGTGAGACTGTACATCCCATACAACACAATAAGCACGGCTAGCCCAATAATCACGCCATAAAAACGTATGGAGAAACGGACAATCGATGCCATCATGATGGCATGCTTTCAAGCAGCGACATTAACCTTATGCTTCCCTGATGACGGACAAATTTACAGGAACTGAGTACATTTTGGCTAAGGTCACTGCATTTAATATTTGTGAAGCAAATATTAGCCTGCGACGAAACGAGGATAAATTTCATCAAATTAATCCTCATTTTCATTTTTAATCAAATATTTAAACTCTTCAGACAGTAGTAACTGAGCGCCACTCGTAACGACTTGGCTACCTTCAGGAATCCCTCGATTAAACCATCCTTCCAACATTTCCGTGTCGGTTGATATGGGTTGTCTAACAAATTGATTGTTTTGTTTTTTTACATAAATCCATGGCTTTCCGCCATGCCAGACCACTGCACTACTCGGGATCAACACACCGTTATCTCCGCCATTCGTCATGTCTTTTTGTATGACATTCACGCGCATGCCCACACGTAGCGATTCAGCTGGCGCACTATAGTAATAGGTTTTGCCAATGCCACTAATATCAGCATTGGTGGCTGGAGAAATATACAAAGCTTTGACTGTAGATGCGCGTTCATTCAGAGAGGAAATTTGAATGCTACTGCCAGTGGTCGGTGTATTTGCGGTAGCAGGTAAGCTCACCTGTACCAGCACGTTTTGCCTAGTCAGCAGTCGATTTAAATCCGGGGCAACTTGACCTCCAGTGATAAGTTGTGCCAATGATTCGCCCCACATCAGCTGCACCGAAGATCTTAAATTAGCTTGTTGTAATTGAATCGCCTGAATTTTTGCTTGATTGGCGTTCATCATAGCTTGCGCTTCTTGAACAGCGCTATCCGAGACATTTTTGTCATCTTCATTCAATGTTTTCAGACGATGTAACTGGGCTTGTAACTGCTGTGTACTACTTCTGGCAATGTTGAGTTCAGTCGTCAGTGCCACGTATTGCGTTTTTGCCTCTATCAGCTTGTCAATCGCTAGTACACTACCGAATGTTTTAATGCTGCCTTGATGGGTGATGGGTTGAATTTTACTGGTTGATATTCCGCTGTTGGTTTGTGTTTCCGGCGTTAACTCTACCACGCTGATACCATCTTTCTCGCTCACTAAGGTAGGACTTTCAATTTCTTCCTCGTGTTCACCTTGATAAGCTTCAAACTCGTCCTTGCCATAAAATACCAACACCCAAAATAAGGTAATGATAATTAATGCCTGCAAGCCAATAATCCAAATGATTTTTTTGTTCATGGTCTGTTACCGTGCGTTGAGTTGCGTCATTGAAGTCGTTTCAGTGAGCGGGCGTTGTACCACATTTTCTAAAAAAGCATGCTGTCTAAGCATTTCAAACGCTGTGGTGCTCACGTCTTGCTCTGCTAAGTGTAAGTTTAACTGGGCTTGCGTAAGCATTACACGATCAACCAAGCCGTTATCGAATTGCTTTTGTATTTTCTGCACATGCGCTCGTTGCGATGAGAGCATCTCCTTTGCGCTCAAATGACTTGTTTTTGAAGCATCATATTGTGCCCATGCTACATTGGTCTGTGCAATGACCGAAGCCTGAACTGCCTCAAATTGAGCGCCTTCAATCGCTCTGAGTTGCTCAGCCTCCTTGATTAACTTAGGTTGTTGTTGCAATAAATTAAGTAGCGTGGCAAACCCCAATGACCATACGCGATCCCCGAATTCATAAGCATAACTAGGCGAAAGCGAAATGTCCGGTATTTGCTTGGCCACTTCAAGTTTTAGCTTAGATTCAGAAGCGGCATAGCGTGCAAGTGCACGGCGTATGTCAATCCTGTTGATTAACGCATCGGCTTGCAAAGTTTCTGGAGATAATGTTGCATTATGATTGGCGCTTAAATCCTCGTTTGCGTTTGCAATGGGAATGCGCTTAAACTCTGAAACGCTCAAACCAACGTCGGCTGCTAATTTTGCAATCAAAATCTCAGTCTTAGCATTCGTATTACGCAGTAGGATCTGATTTTTTTGTTGCATCAGCTGGTATTGCGAAAGCTCGGTATTGGAACCCATACCTAAGGCCACACGCTTTTGGAGCATGCTAATCAGTTGGTTGTAACTATCAAGTTCTATCTGCAGTAATTCAGAAAGACGTTGCTGTTCATAATAGGAAATTAAATCTAATTGAATTCGGTGACGCAGATTCCAAGCGATTTCGGCAGCATCCATCCTTGCTACTTCTGCTAAATTCTCAGCTTCTTCTACTTTGATTGCACGTTTAGATGTCGTTTCAAACGGAATATCAATCTGCAATGTATAGGACATTGGGTTAATGTCGCCGTTTGCGCGATCACTGCGGCCAATCCCACCGCTGACACCAATAGCAGGTTTGTTGGCTACCGTTTGTATAGAATACTCAGCAAGTGCGAGCTTTTCTTTGGAAACGGCTAAGTCTGAATGGAAAAACAACGCAGCACGGTGAAGGGATTCGATATCCCAAGACTGAAGTTGTGTCTGCCCATCAACACCAAGCCTAGAAAGGTAAGTGATGAACTCGGGGTTATTAATACTTTTTTGAGATAGCTTGAATGCTAATTGCTGTGCATCAATGGGCTTTGCAAAGTAGGGGATTTGCTGACAGCCCAGTAAAATGCTTGAGCCAAGGGTTGTAAGCAGTACAACGCGAAAAACAGGATACATAGCCTAAAGCTAACACCAGAGACTTAGTCGTCGATCGTGGCGTGCACTGCAGTTAAAGCATCTTGCAGTGACTCTTCAGGCAGTTTGTTAATAGTAGTTGCAAGCAAATCTGCCGCTTCGACCGTACGAATGGGCAAATCTTCTGTATTTAACTCAGCAATTAGGCCAGCCGCTGCGCCAGCAATAATTAATAAGGTTTCACGCTCTTTCATTAAAAGCTCTAGTTCGGCTCGCAACATGCTGTTTTCTGCGATTTGTTGGGTGTTTGGCATAATGGTCTACTTAATATCTAACAAATAATCGTTTTATTCAAATTGATTTAGCATAGTGCAGTTTAAGTCCTTGGTTTGTCAATGCACAGTTAAATGAATCAGCTTTGTTGATAGGTTTTGTTTTCGGAATTAATAAAGTTGAGATACAATAACGTTTTAGCGAATGTGTAAAAACAAACGCATGCGAAAGTGGCGAAATTGGTAGACGCACTGGATTTAGGTTCCAGCGCCGCGAGGCGTGAGAGTTCGAGTCTCTCCTTTCGCACCAAAATATAGTAATACCATGATAAACGGCTTCTCTTAGGAGAGGCCTTTATTATTTATACGGCAAGTTTTTCTATACGCCGTCTAAGTGACAGAAGTTATTACGCCGTTGAACTTTTAATAACTGTATACGCACAGAGTAAAGGATATTTATGCAAATGATTCAAACGCCTAATGCACCAGCTGCCATTGGGCCGTACGCACAAGGTGTTGTGGTTGGTCACATCTTGTACACTTCGGGGCAAATTGCTTTGCGTCCAGATGGTTCACTAGAAGATGGTGATATTACTGCGCAAACTAAACAAGTCATTGCTAATTTGACAGCAATCATTCAGCAGGCGGGTGCAAATTTGGGCAAAGTAGTAAAAACTACGGTCTTTTTGAAGAATTTAGACGATTTTGCTGCAATGAATGCCATTTATGGCGAAGCGTTTGGCACGCATACGCCTGCTAGATCAACTGTGCAAGTGGCTAAATTGCCGCGAGATGTATTAGTGGAAATTGAGGCTATTGTAGATTTGTCCTAAACACAGGGTGCATATGGACTAAAGTCTAAATCATGTCTGACGTGGTGTGAGTATGCTTTAAATATTGTGCATAACAACTTTTAAGCTTGAGTTTATTTCATGGGCGACATGTGATATATTTTAGTGCTATTTTTGGTGTCTTAATGCTCAGTATGCGATAAGCAAATTTGTTTTTCGCAGAGTGATAAACGCTTCAAACGATTTACTTACAGGCACGATTACAAATAGTCGTGCAATCATAACCAACCGTTCATTTGAACGACTTTTACAGGAAATGCAACATGGCAGTATCTGTTGAAAAAATCAGTAATTTAGAGCGTCGCATGACGATTAAAGTACCTCTAGCTCCATTAGAAGGTCAAATTAGACAACGTCTTAGCCAGATTTCGCGCACAGCAAAATTTGCTGGTTTCCGTCCGGGTAAAGCACCAATTGGCTTGGTAAACCAACATTATGGCGATCAAGTTCGTGATGAGGTTTATTCAAAAGCAGTAGAAACTAGTTTTGGTGAAGCGGTAGAAGAAAATAAGCTACGCGTGGCTGGTTTTCCAAACATTGAACACAAGCCTTTTGCAGAAGCTGCACAAGATTTTGAGTACATTGCAACGTTTGAAGTGTTTCCTGAGATCAAGTTAAATGACTTATCTAAGGCAAAGATTGAAAAGCCAACTTTGGAAGTGGCAGAAGCCGATGTGGAGAAAACACTAGACGTGCTTATCAAGCAGCGCGTGACGTTTGAACCTGTGAAGCGCGCTTCGAAAAAAGGGGATAGTGTTAATATCGCCCTGATTGCCTCCATAGATGGTAAAGAAGTTGAGAGAACTGCCGATAATGGTATAGATTTGGTGCTTGGTGAGCCTGGCCGTATGGCTGAGTTTGATGATGCATTGATTGGGGCTAAAGCAGGTGTTACTAAAACATTTGAAATTCAGTATCCAGCTGATCATAACCCTGCACAATTAGCTGGAAAAACTGTCAGCTATGAAGTGACATTTAACAGTGTTTCACAGCCAGTACTACCAGTCGTGGATGCAGATTTCGCAAAAAGCCTAGGCGTGGAAGACGGTAATGTTGACACGATGAAGGCGGAAATTAAAGCCAGTCTTGAGCAAGAAGTTGAAAAGCGTATCAAGGCGCGAGTGAAAGAGTCCGTATTTAATACGTTAATTGAGCAAGTTGAGATAGATGCACCTAAAGCAGTGATTGGCTCTGAAATTAACCGCATTATGCAAATGACTGCGCAAAATTTACAGCAACGTGGAATGGATCCGAAAGCCATCCAATTAGAGCCAGCGATGTTTGAGCAACAAGCAAAACGCAATGCAACGCTGCGCATGATTCTGGCTGAAGTGGTGAATGCAAATAACTTGCAAGCGACACCTGAGCAAATTCGCGCTATGGTTGAAACGTTTGCGCAGAGTTACGAAAAACCAGACGATTTAGTGAATTGGTACTACGCTGACGTAAAACGCTTGGATGAACCTGCAGCACTGGCGACAGAAGAGAATGTGGTGAATTGGGTACTCAATCAAGTGAAAGTATCCAACAAAAAAATTAAATTTGATGAATTAATGGCGAGTGCATAATGGTGAAAGGTATGAGCGGTCTGATGACAAACACAAGAGAAATCTATGAACCGCAAGGCTTGGGTTATATCCCAATGGTCATTGAGCAAAGTGGACGAGGCGAACGCTCATACGATATTTACTCTAGGTTGCTGAAAGAGCGGGTGATTTTTATGGTCGGGCCAGTCAATGACATGACCGCCAACCTGATTGTTGCGCAATTATTGTTTTTGGAAGCGGAAAATCCAGACAAAGACATTTCTCTTTACATCAATTCCCCAGGTGGTTCTGTGACCGCAGGTATGGCAATTTACGACACCATGCAGTTTATTAAACCGGATGTGAGCACTTTATGTATCGGTCAAGCAGCCAGTATGGGCGCATTGTTGCTGACGGCTGGCGCTAAGGGCAAGCGCTTCTGTTTACCAAATTCACGCGTGATGATTCACCAACCGTTAGGTGGTTTTCAAGGACAAGCCTCAGACATTGAGATTCATGCCAAAGAGATTTTGTATCTTAAAGACAAGTTAAACAAAATCATGGCTCATCACACTGGTAAATCGGTTGATGCACTTGCCAATGATACTGATCGTGATAATTTCATGAGTGCAGAAGAGTCAGTGAAATACGGATTGGTTGATAAAATGATTTCAGCACGCTCGGACGCGGCATAATCACAATTCATTTTTGTAGTTGAAATTAGGAAACACGCATGGCAACTAAAGCTGAAGGCGAAAAATTATTATATTGCTCATTTTGCGGCAAAAGTCAGCACGAAGTAAAAAAGCTGATTGCGGGGCCATCCGTATTCATATGCGACGAATGTGTTGATTTATGTAACGATATCATTCGTGAAGAAATTCAAAATTTAAACGATATCAAGGCTACAGATAAGTCGTTGCCGACACCGCAAGAAATTTGCGCTATCCTTGATCAGTATGTGATTGGTCAGGTACAGGCTAAGAAAAATTTATCTGTTGCGGTATATAACCATTACAAACGCCTTGGACATAATCATATTTCTGAAAACACAGCTAAAGATGATGTGGAAATTCAGAAAAGCAATATTCTTCTAATAGGACCTACTGGATCAGGTAAAACATTACTTGCGCAAACACTTGCGCGCTTATTAGACGTGCCGTTTGTGATGGCAGATGCCACCACCTTGACTGAAGCTGGTTATGTGGGTGAAGACGTTGAAAATATCATGCAAAAATTGCTACAGAAGTGTGATTACGACGTTGAAAAAGCGCAACGCGGTATTGTCTATATTGATGAGGTTGATAAGATTTCTCGTAAATCCGACAATCCTTCCATCACCCGAGATGTATCAGGCGAGGGCGTACAGCAGGCATTGTTGAAGTTGATTGAAGGTACGGTAGCTTCGGTTCCACCACAAGGTGGACGTAAGCATCCAAACCAAGAATTTGTGCAGCTTGATACCACTAACATCTTATTTATCTGCGGTGGTGCTTTTGACGGGCTTGAAAAAGTGATTCGTCATCGCTCTGAAAAAGGCGGTATTGGATTTGGTGCGGAAGTTAAAAGCAAAGATGATGTGCGTCAAGTGGGTGAAGTGTTGCGAGATGTAGAGCCGGAAGATTTGATTAAATTTGGTTTAATCCCTGAATTTATTGGCCGTTTACCTGTAGTTGCTACGCTAGAATCATTAGATGAAAAAGCATTGATGACGATTTTAGTGGAGCCTAAAAACGCACTCACTAAGCAATACGTCAAGCTGTTTAAAATGGAAGGCGTGGATCTGGAGTTCCGAGAAGCTGCCTTGCATATGATTGCGAAAAAAGCTCTAGACCGCAAAACAGGCGCTAGGGGCTTACGTTCAATCTTAGAGCATGCTTTACTAGACATCATGTATGAGTTGCCCTCTATCGAAAATTTAAGCAAAGTGGTCATAGACGAAGGCGTCATCAATGAAGAGTCTTCACCAATTCTGATTTACTCAGAGCCACAAAAACGCGTAGAAAATGCAGGTTAATGCAAGATTTCTTTGATTAACCTATTGATATACTCAGCAACTAGTATATATTTAAGTCGTAATACTTGAACTAACAAAGAATGTTCCCCATTTAAACACAGAGATGACCAGCAACTGCTGCTCTCTCTGTTTTCACTTGAAAGAATTTATGACCGAACAAACTTTGCAAGCACAACCCGAAGAACAAAAAGAGTTAATACCTCTTCTACCGCTACGCGATGTCGTCGTGTATCCCCATCTTGTTATCCCATTATTTGTTGGGCGAGCGAAATCAGTTAAGGCTTTAGAGATTGCGTCTGACACCAATAAACAAATACTGTTAGTAGCACAAAAATCGGCAAATAAAGACGACCCTGACGCTGATGATTTATATGAAATTGGCACGATGGCCACTGTGTTGCAAATGCTCAAATTACCTGATGGTACGGTAAAAGTGCTAGTAGAAGGTTTGCATCGTGTGCGTGTCTCTGGTTTTGTTGAGACCGAAGAGTGCTTTATGGCTTATGCCGATAAAGTTGATCAAACGGACGATAATGACAGCGAAGCTGAGGCTTTGATGCGTACTGTATTCACGCAGTTTGATCAGTACGTGAAGCTGAATAAGAAAATTCCTCCTGAAATCCTGACATCATTGGCAACCATCAATGACCCTGGCAGGCTTGCTGATACCATATCTGCGCATCTGACATTAAAGCTGGAAGAAAAGCAAAAAACTTTAGAAATGCTTAGCGTGATTGAGCGCCTAGAGCATTTGCTTTATTTGATGGAATCCGAGATTGATATCCTGCAAGTGGAGAAGCGTATCCGTGGCCGCGTGAAGCGTCAAATGGAGAAGAGCCAGCGCGAATACTATTTGAATGAACAAGTGAAAGCCATTCAAAAAGAATTAGGCGAGCATGATGAAAACGCGGAGATGGAAGAGCTAGAGCAGCGTATTAAAGACTCTGCAATGCCCAAAGAGGCATTGGCCAAGGTGAGCGCTGAACTTAAAAAACTTAAATTAATGTCACCCATGTCGGCAGAAGCTTCGGTGGTGAGAAACTATATTGATACACTGGTTAATTTACCTTGGAAGAAAAAAACCAAGATCAGCAAAAACCTAAAGGCAGCGGAAGCTATACTCGATGCCGACCATTATGGTCTGGAAAAAGTGAAAGAGCGTATTGTCGAGTATCTTGCTGTACAGCAACGAGTGGGCAAGCTTAAAGCGCCTATTTTATGCTTAGTTGGCCCCCCTGGTGTTGGTAAAACTTCGCTAGGGCAAAGTATAGCTAAAGCCGTTAACCGTAAATTTGTGCGTATGGCACTGGGTGGTGTGCGTGATGAGGCTGAGATTCGTGGCCATCGTCGGACTTATATAGGATCTATGCCAGGTAAAGTGCTACAGAGCATGACCAAAGTAGGGGTGAAAAACCCGTTATTCCTCTTAGATGAGGTGGATAAGATGGGGCAGGACATGCGCGGTGACCCGTCATCGGCCTTACTTGAGGTGCTGGATCCAGAGCAAAACCATACATTCGCCGATCACTATGTAGAAGTCGAATATGATTTGTCCGATGTGATGTTTGTGGCAACTGCTAACAGCATGAATATACCTGCGCCATTGCTAGATCGCATGGAAATTATTCGTCTTGCTGGCTACACAGAAGACGAAAAGGTAAATATAGCGCAGCGTTATCTTTTCCCTAAACAGTTAAAAGCGCATGGCTTGAAAGCCACAGAGATTAATGTGCCTGAAGCTGTGATTCGCGATATAGTGCGCTATTACACTCGCGAAGCAGGCGTTAGACGACTTGAGCAGGAGGCCGCAAAGATTTGCCGCAAAGTTGTAAAAGAACTGCTACTGAAACAAGAGAAGTCTAAATCAACCGCAAAAAAAGTGAATGTGACGACCAAAAACTTGGATCAGTATCTTGGCGTAAGGCGTTATGACTTTGGCGTTGCTTCTAAAGAAAACCAAGTGGGTCAAGTCACTGGTTTAGCGTGGACCTCGGTGGGTGGTGAGTTATTGACCATTGAAACCGTTGTGTTGCCTGGTAAAGGTAAAACCATCACCACAGGTAAATTGGGCGATGTGATGCAGGAGTCAGTGCAAGCGGCAATGAGTGTAGTCAGGAGTCGCGCAAGTGGCTTGGGCATCAATGAAGACTTTTATGAAAAAAAAGATATTCATATTCACTTGCCTGAAGGCGCAACACCCAAAGATGGTCCTAGCGCAGGTATTGCAATCACAACTGCCTTAGTTTCAGTGCTAACTGGTATTCCAGCACGTTCTGATGTTGCAATGACTGGTGAGATTACTTTGCGTGGTGAAGTGCTTCCAATTGGTGGATTAAAAGAGAAGTTATTGGCTGCACATCGCGGTGGCATCAAAACCGTTTTAATCCCAGAAGCAAACGAAAAAGATCTTACTGAAATTCCCGACAATATTAAAGCGCATCTGGCGATTCACCCTGTTAAATGGATTGATCAGGTATTAGATTTGGCGTTAGAAACAGCACCAAAACCGTTACAGGCTAACGCTGAAGCGATAGCAAATGTGGCAAAAGATGGCTCAGATGAAGCAAATCAACTGACCACGCATTAAATTAAGGCAAATAACCAGAATTTAATCGTTAAGTTCTTGACATAGGCTTTTGTCACTTGATATAAAGCTAATACAGGAAGGCCTGTAACATTTTTTAAAAACAACCTTTGAGGGGATACACGTGAATAAATCAGAATTGATTGATCAAATTGCTAAAGCAGCAGGAATTTCTAAAGCTGCCGCTGGCCGCTCACTAGATGCAACAACAGAAGCAATTACAAAAGCACTTAAAAAAGGTGATTTGGTAACTTTAATTGGTTTTGGCTCATTTTATGTTGGAAAGCGTGCAGCACGCTCTGGTCGCAATCCTCGCACAGGTGCAACAATCAATATCAGCGCAGCAAACTCTCCTAAATTTAGAGCTGGTAAAGCGCTCAAAGATGCTGTAAACTAGCGTTTTTACTGATTAAGTAATTAATCAGTCAGTACTGCAAAGTTTATAGAGTTAAGTTTGTAAAGTGTTGCAGGGTGCTTAGCTCAGTTGGTAGAGCGTCGCCCTTACAAGGCGAATGTCAGCGGTTCGACCCCGTTAGCACCCACCAAAACCTACAGACATGTCGCTTAAAATAATTGAGAGTGCTAGTTATTAGCACTCTTTGTTTTTAGTGGGACATAGATATAAACAGCAAACAACTGGAGTGGTAGTTCAGTTGGTTAGAATACCGGCCTGTCACGCCGGGGGTCGCGGGTTCGAGCCCCGTCCACTCCGCCAATTAATAAAAAAGCGAATCTACATGGTTCGCTTTTTTATTTTCTAAAATAGTCAACAATTCGTACAATTCACAGTCACATGTTGGTATGTGTAATGATTGAGCTGAAATCGCTCTGGGCTTGTGATATATTGTTGGGTTAATGGGCTTTGCCCGCGATGATTGTTTATTTAACTGTTTAAGTTTGATTGAGAGACGTAGTTGTTATGTTAGACGCCATTAGAAAGCATACACAAGGTTGGTTAGCCAAAGCAATATTAGCCATTATTACAATTCCTTTCGCTTTATTCGGTATTGACTCTTACTTGAATCAGGCAGGTGGTAATGTTGCAGTAGCCACAGTAGCAGGTGAGAAAATCTCGGTGCAAGAATTTAGCAATTCAATTGAGAATGTTCGCAATAGACTTCAATCTGAAGGACAGAAAGTAGACTCTGCTTTGTTAGATAGTCCGGAGTTGAAGCAGTCTGTTCTGGATGGTTTGATTACTCGACGCTTAGTCAATAAAGAGGTGCAACGTGAGCACTTTAAAATTAGCGATGATCAACTTAATCAACACATCTTGAGCATGCCTGAGTTTCAGGATAACGGTAAGTTCTCTGAGGATTTGTACCAAAAAACGTTAAAGCAAAACAAGCTGACTGCTGCTAAGTTTGAAAATAGTATTCGTAGTGACATGGTGACTCAGCAAGCACGTGATGGCGTAGCTAAATTAGCGTTTGCACCAAAAGCGATTGCAGAAAAAGCATTGCAGTTTGCTTTCCAGCAAAGAGAAGTCACAACATTAGATGTAAAAGCGGCGGATTACATTAAGCAAGTATCGGTAACGCCTGAGCAAGTGAAGCAATATTACGAGCAGCATAAGGATAAGTTTAAAGTGCCTGAGCAAGTAAAATTAGAATTTGCTTTATTATCTGCGGCAGGTCTTATGAGTCAGGTCAGCGTGAGTGATCAAGAGGTGAAGGAGTTTTATGACGCGAACGTGGCTAAATTTCAAGGTGACGAACAACGTCAAGCGAGCCATATTCTAATCAACTTTGGACAAGACAAAGAAGCCGCAAAAGCTAAAGCGACTAGCATCCTTGCGCAAGTGAAAAAGAATCCTAATAGCTTCGAAGAGCTTGCCATAAAAAACTCCCAAGATACTGGGTCTGCTACTAAGGGTGGTGATCTAGGTAGCTTTGGACGTGGTGCGATGGTAAAACCATTTGAAGATGCTGTATTTGCGATGAAGGTTAACCAAATCAGTGAGTTAGTTGAGTCTGAGTTTGGCTACCATATCATCAAGTTAAACGGTATTACTGGTCAGTCATCTTCGTTTGACCAAATGAAACCTCAGATTAAAGCAGAGTTGATTTTCCAAAAGGCACAAGCTAAGTACGCGGAGCTGTCAGAAGATTTTAGCAATATGGTCTATGAGCAATCTGGCAGCTTAGCGCCAGTTGCACAAAAATATAATTTACAATTGCAAACCTCTGCGTGGATGAGCCGCGAAGATGGTGCTAAATATTTCAAGAGCGATAAGCTAATGGCTTTGGTGTTTTCAGATGAAGTGTTAAAAGAAAAGCGTAATTCTGAAGCCGTAGAAGTGTCACCGAACAATTTAGTATCAGTGCGTGTGATGGATTACAAAGCAGAGGCGCCACGTACTTTTGATGAAGTAAAAGGTGGTATTGAAGCGGTATTGAAACTAGAGCAAGCCGTAAAATTGGCATCAGAGAAGGGGGCATCTACTTTAGCTGAGTTGAAGGCAGGTGATGCTAAGGAATCATTGGACTGGATTTCACCTGTGACCGTTGATCGTAAAAATGCGCAAGGTTTATCGAATGGAGTGATGAATCAGGTGTTTAAAATCAACACTGATAAACTCCCGGCTTATGCTGGTTTTATGGATGATAATAAAACTTATGTGATTGTAAAAGTAATAGCTGTGAGCAATCAGCTTGGTGATGATGAAGAGTTTAAGAATACAGCTATTGCTGAATATGAGGCCGCTGTAGCTGCTGAGTATGTCAGTGCTTATGCTGCATCACTTAGAGCAAAAGAGGATATCAAGGTAAATACCAGCGTACTGTTTAATAAGGCTGAATAATAGATTTAAGACATGTAAAAAAAGCTGATGTTACATCAGCTTTTTTTATTTCTACGAATTGTTCAGAGATGTAACTTTAATCTATTTGACCAGCTGCGGTGATGTTCATGCCACCATCGACATAAGTGATTTCACCAGTAATACCTGATGCCAAATCACTACATAGGAATGCCGCAACGTTACCAACCTCATCGATAGTTACATTACGGCGCAAAGCGGCATGGCGCTCATTAAAACCAATCATCTTATCGAAGTCCGCAATGCCTGATGCTGCCAGCGTTTTGATGGGGCCTGCAGAAACAGCATTAACTCGTATGCCACGTGGACCCAAACTTTGCGCTAAATAACGCACATTAGCCTCTAAGCTGGCTTTAGCTACACCCATGACATTGTAGTTTGGCATTGTGCGCTCAGCGCCTAAATAGCTAAGGGTAAGCAAGCTGCCACCACGGCCTTGCATCATTGGGTATGCGGCTTTGGCCAGCGCAGAGAAGCTATAGGAACTAATGTCGTGCGCGATACGGAAATATTCACGGTTAACGGCATCCAAATAATCACCATCTAGCGCCACTTTAGGCACAAAGGCTACAGAGTGTACTAAGCTATCAAGACCGTCCCAATGTTTAGCCAAAGCTGAGAACAACGCTTCAATTTGTGCGTCATCTGCCACATCACATGGGAGCACAATAGTGGAGCCGAAATCCGCGGCCAAATCTGCTACGCGTTGTGAGTGTTTTTCCATTTGATAGGTAAATGCAAGTTCGGCGCCTTCACGTTTCATAGCGGCGGCAATGCCATATGCAATCGAACGGTTGCTGAGCAGGCCAGCAATAAGAATTTTTTTACCTGAGAGAAAGCCCATAATCTATCCTAATTATTGATTGTCGGTGATAGGTCCACTCGTGCTTACTATCACGTAGGATAGATAAGGTTATCGATTAGAACCGCTTCTGGGGTCAAGCGCATCGCGCAACCCTTCACCAAGCAGATTATACCCTAACACCGTGATTAAAATCGCCATGCCGGGGTAGAGTGAGAGCCACCAAGCAAACTGAATATACTCTTTGCCATCGGTGAGGATGTTGCCCCATGACGATTGCGGCGCCTGAACACCGAGTCCCAAGAAACTGAGGCCGGATTCCATCAATACAGCGCTGGCTACGCCCAATACTGCACTGACAATAATCGGTGTGAGGCTGTTAGGTAGCAAGTGCGTGAAAATTAGGCGCATATCTTTTGCACCAAGCGTGCGAGATGCTTGTACAAATTCTCGTTCAGCCAAGCTTAAAAATTCCGCTCGCACTAGTCGGGTTACGCCCATCCACGAGGTTAAGCCAATGACAATCATGATATTGATAATAGAGGGCGTTAGGAAGGCAATAACGGCTAAAATAAGAAAGAAACTAGGGATAGATAACATGATATCCACCAAGCGCATAATAAGCGTATCCACCCAACCTCTGTAGTAGCCTGCCAAAGCGCCGAGAAATATGCCGATAGCCGTGGAGATGCCTACAGCAACCAAACCGACCAGTAGTGAGATACGACCACCGTGCAACATACGGCTAAGAACATCTCGGCCGAGGCCATCGGTGCCCATCCAATGGCTCCATGACGGGCTTAATAGAATGGCTTTTACATTGATCTCATCCGGATCATATGGAGAAATCACAGGAGCGAGCATGGCTAGCAAGAAAATGGTCAGGATAATGATGAATCCAGCCAAGGCAAGCGGGTTAGATAATGCTTTTTTAATCATCTCAATGCGCATACTTAGCCTCTCACCACACCGCGTCTTACGCGTGGGTCTGCCCATGCATAGGATACGTCTGCGATTAAATTACCAAGCAAGGTTAAGGCAGAACCAATGGTCAACACACCCATCACCACAGGGAAGTCACGCATCAGCACCGCATCATAAAATAGCTTGCCCATGCCAGGGATTGCGAAAATGGTTTCTGCAATCACAGACCCACCAATTAAACCGGGAATAGAGAGGCCCACAATTGTAATCAACGGTAGCAGGGCATTTCTGAGCGCATGCGTATAAACTACTTGATGCTCGTTGAGGCCTTTGGCGCGTGCAGTAGTAATAAAGTCTTGGTTAAGTACATCTAACATGCCATTTTTCACAAACAGTGTAATGCCAGCCAGTCCAGTCACAGAGGGAATCAACACTGGCATAATCAGGTGACTCACGCTGTCTTTAACTTTATCCCAAGTGTCTAACGTATCGTAATTGAGGCTATGTAGCCCGGAGATAGGCAACCAGTTATTCATCACACCTAACCAGTACATCAATAGGAGTGAAAGCCAAAAGCCAGGAATAGAAAAACCAATAAAATTAAACAGGGTGATAGAGCGGTCTTGCCAATGTTGATAATGTTTTGCTGCAATCACACCTAATGGAATAGCTAATAACAGGGTAATGATAAGCCCAAGAATATTAATCATGAGCGTGACAGGCAACGCTTCCTGAATCATGCCTTTGGTAACATTGCCATCTTTGTCTGTGGTTTGCCAAAACACTGGTTTTTGATGGCCGGCAAATGAGTTGCCAAAATCCAATTGCACCATACGTTTTAGCCACAGCCCATATTGCACTATCACCGGTTTATCCAAATTATAGAGTTCACGCAGCTTTTGTCGTGACTCTTCCGACGCTTTAGGGTTAAACGCAGCTTCGTTGTTGGTAATGTCGCCCGGCGCCAAGTGCATGATAAAGAAAGAAATAAGACTAATACCGACTAGCATTGGTATCATCCACAACACGCGTTTAATCAGATAAGTTAGCATTTTATTGCGCGCTCATTTCATTTCTTCTAAGTGGCTCAGGGATATACCATTTATGTGAATCATAACCTACGCCTGCCGGTGGAATGGGGTTCACGATGCCTTGAACGCGCTTATGCATAGCCGTTAGCCCGTAACCTGCAGATAAATACACAATCGGGCAGTCCTCTAACAACACTTTGGAAAACTCATGGTAGATGCGCATACGCTTATCGGGATCCAACTCAGTACGGCCTTGTTCTAACAGTTTATCAATCGTTGGATTGTTATAGCCAATAAAGTTGAACTGCCCTGGCGCTTGTTGGCTGGAGTGCCAAATATTG
This sequence comes from Betaproteobacteria bacterium Ga0077540, assembly GCA_001464125.1. Lineage (GTDB taxonomy): Bacteria > Pseudomonadota > Gammaproteobacteria > Burkholderiales > Methylophilaceae > Methylophilus. The sequence continues at coordinate 375,734 of LNEP01000001.1, forward strand.
TATTGGTCAGGGTCTAGTCCCAACCCCCAGCCAAGCACCACGACATCAAAATCACCGGTTTTGATAAAGCGGCTAATAAAGCTGGCCCATTCAATGGCGCGGATATTCACGTCGATGCCAACTTCTTTCAATCTACGTTGAATCAGCACAGCTGATTTTTCGCGTTCTTTGTTTTGATTGGTGATGATTTCAAAGGCAAACGGTTTACCGTCTCGCTCTACAATACCATCGCCATCCGTATCCACAAACCCGGCTTCTTTTAAGAGTGCTTTGGCCTTGGCCGGGTCGTATGGGTAAGGTTGTAAGCTGGGGTTGCTCCAACGTGTGCCGGGCTTGTATGGTGAAGCAATGTTAATACCCAAACCCAAGTACACACCATCGATAATTTCCTGTTTATCAATGGCGTAGTTAATGGCTTTGCGTACACGTGCATCGTCAAATGGCTTGTGTTTGAGATTAAAGCCCATGTAGGTATAACTATTGCCTAACTCTTTGTATAAGTTAAGGTTTTTCTGTAACTCTGGGCGTGCGGGAATAATGCGCGAATATTTAATCGGGTCTAATCCCATGGTGTCGATATTGTCTGCCATCAACTCTAAAAATTGCGCTGAGTTATCCGGAATAATACGCGTAATCAGTTTGTCGATTTGTGCTGGCCCCAATACGCTTTTGGCGTTACGCGATAGCTGTATATTTTCACCATTTTTCCAAATATCAAGTTTGTAATAATTGCTGCCAACAGGTTTGCGCGCAAATGCAGTGGTATGTAAATCCTGATCTTTTAACAGATGTTTTGGCAGAATTTGCAGCCCTGACCAGCTATCGAGTGCAGGCGCATAGGCTTGGTCATAGGTCACAGTAAATGTGAGTGCGTCGGGCGCCTCTGCTTTTTTGACAAGCTGATAATCGGAAGCGTAGGGGCTGCGTGTTTTTTCGTCTGTCACCGACTTCCAAGTAAACAGCACATCAGCGCTGGTTATTGGCCTGCCATCAGCCCAGCTTAAATTTGGTTTCAATTTAAAGGTAATGGTTTTCTGGTCATCAGAGATTTTCCAACTTTCCGCTAAATCACCTTCTAAATCCAACGTAGCATTGTATTTAAGCAAGGCATTGAAAATGTTAGAAGCAATAGCGGCAGATGCAGATTCGCCGGCCACCATGTAAATTAGACCACTGGGCTCAGCTGTCATGGCACTAATCATAGTACCGCCAACAATACTGGGGTAGGGTTTTGAGTAGTCTGGGGATTGAGTGTCTTGCTGAGGGCTACTACAGGCTATGATGACAAAGCTAAATGTCAGCAGGGATGAAACTTGAATGGCGCGTTGTAAATGGCGAATAGGTTTTATTGCCAACTTTACGTGTGAACGACAAATACTAATGAATCTTGCTAGAAACCCGATTTCTACGATGTGACGTACTAGAGGACTTTTTCGATTTTGATTTAACATATCGTGAAGATTTGGTCTTGTAATTGGATTTATATTTTTTAGTAGTGTAACGCTTACCAGATTTATTAGTTGAAGCTTTCAATCCCGTATTATTGGTTATAACTTTTATAATTTGTCCCGCTTTTAAACCGCGCGCACTAATACCGTTAAAACTTAGTAAATGGCTTTTATCAACATTAAACTTATCTGCAAGACTAGAGATGGTGTCACCACGTTTAACCTTGTATCTGATTGTTTTGGTGTTGTTAGGTTCATTTTCTACATTTGTGCGCACCTCTGCAAGGCTTGTGTCGTAATTAATGCTTGATTGACCATCTGTATTGAGGTCACTTGCATTGGTTGGCACTAAAAGTGGGCCTGCATAAGCAATGTTCTTTTTAGATGAAAGATTGTTTACTTGTCTTAACTCACTCACATTAATGTTGAATTTTTTTGCGATATAGTCAATACGCTCACCACGTTTTGCAGAATAAGTTTTCCAACTCGTGAGTGGTTTGTCGTAGTTTTGCAGATTTTCTTTAAATCTATCTGCAGCCCATGTTGGCAATAATAGTTGGTGAACTTCACTATTCGATACAATGACTGGGCGGTTATAGCTAGGGTTGAGCGCGCTGAATTCTTCAAATGAAATTTCCGCTAATTCTGCCGCCAATTTTGCATCAATTTGTTTAGGGGCTAGCACACGCGCAAAGTAAGGACGGTTAGGAATTTCGACTAAACTCAAGCCATACTCATCTGGCTTAAAGACGATATTTTTGATGGCCTGCAGTTTTGGAACGTAGTTTTTTGTTTCCACTGGTAAGCGTAAGTGCTGATAGTCAGTAGGCAGACCTTGCTTGCGATTTCTTTCAATGGCGCGTGCAATCGTGCCTTCACCAGCATTGTATGCAGCAAGCGCTAAATCCCAAGAGCCAAACATCCCATGAAGCTTTTGCAGGTAGTTCAATGCAGCATTAGTGGCAGCCGTGACATCACGACGCTTGTCTGTCCAATAGTTTTGTTTTAAACCGTAATCTTTGCCTGTGGCTGGAACAAATTGCCAAATCCCAGAAGCGTGACTGCGTGAGTAAGCTTGAGGGTTATATGCGCTTTCAATCATTGGTAATAACGCGATTTCAGTAGGCATACCTCGCTTTTCAACTTCTTCCACAATGTGAAACAAGTATTTCTGGCTGCGCTCAAGCATGCGTTGCACATAATCGGGGCGTGATGCGTACCAGTTTTCATGTTTAGCCGTATATTCAGAATCTATATCTGGCATGCTAAAGCCGCTACGAATCCGCTCCCAAATATCATCTTGGCCAATATAAGTATTATCATCATGCTCGCTGATAAACTCTTCAATAGGGTCTGCAGTAAGATTGCTGTCAATGTGATCATCTAATATCAGCATTTGATCACCAGCAACATTGGTTTGTGGCGTTGCCGCAATGGATAGCGTTGGCAGTATGAATGCCAGAAGGACGCCTATTAATAAGCTGGATTTGAGCAAAGCGTGCTGCTTAATGAGGTGCTGTTGAAGGGAAGTCATAACGCGCAAAAGTGTAGTGTCCTGCCATTGCATTGAAAAGATGACTGAATACTAACGGTGATTATTAGATGAGTCAAGTAAAAGTGTTACTTATACTAAGTAATTTATCTTATTGATTAATAATGGTTTCTAAGCTGACGGATAGCAGTAAAAATATCAATTTCAGCACTTGATTTTGCACCAGAATTTTGCATGATTTCATGATGTGTGCAACGCAAGAAGGGGTTGGTCTCAAGTTCCTCTGCTATGGTGCTAGGTAAAGTGGGTAAGTTGTGTTGGCGTAGTTGCGTTACTTTGATTTCTCTAGACTTTAGTTTCTGATTGCTAGGTTCTAGCATGCGAGCAAACTGGATGTTTTTTACTGTGTACTCGTGTGTGCAGAAAACTTGGGTGGATATTGGCAATTGTTTTATTCTATTCAACGAGTTGAGCATCTGTAGCGGTGTGCCTTCAAACAGTCTGCCGCATCCAGCGCCAAACAAAACATCGCCGCAAAACAAATAATTATCATTAATGTAAGCGATATGATCCAGCGTGTGGCCAGGTAGCCAAAGTACTTGAAATAACTCGCCAATATCGTTAAGTTGAATGCTGTCACCTTCTTTAACTGGAATATGCTCAAAGGGATAGGATCGATAGCCTGGTGCATAGACTGGTACTGGGAATTGGAAGCGTAGTGCTTGTACACCACCAATATGGTCATCATGATGATGCGTGATCAGTATTGCCTTTAGCGCCCAGTTGTTTTCTTTTAAAGCTTTTAGTACTGGCATTGCGTCACCAGGATCAATTACCACGACATTGCGCTCATGCACTAAAAGCCATATATAATTGTCCTCAAATGCTGGAACTGGAACGATGTTGATCATGTGTAGAAATGCAAAGAAAATACGGATGAGTAATGTTTCTATGGTTGTGGTTTTGTCTAGCCTTGTCAACCGATAAATGCATATAGATACACAACAGAATTGGTTAAACACGCCACTTGGCCAGTATATGCTGACAAGTGAGCAAGCGATTTACGACCAACACGTAGCGGATATATTTGGATTCAACGCATTACAAATTGGTTTGCTAGAGATGAATCTTTTGCAGCAATCTCGCATTGCGAAGCGTTTACATGTGGATATTTCAGCAGGTGATGTGTTGTGTGAGAGTGAGTATCTGCCTTTTGCATCATCAACCATTGATTTGTTGTGTCTACCGCATGTTTTAGAGTTCAGCCAAAATCAACATCAAACCCTAAGAGAAGTGGAGCGCGTATTAGTGCCAGAAGGGCATCTAATATTGACGGGATATAATCCGATGAGCGCCTGGGGGATGCGACGCTTGATGTCCAAAAAACAGCACTATCCGTGGTGTGGTGCAACGCTATCGTTAAAACGTATTAAAGATTGGTTGGCGTTGCTAGGGTTGGAGTATGTGACAGGTGGAACACAGGCGTTCATTCTTCCTATCAACGATGACAAATGGATTGCCCGCCAGCAGTGCGTTGAGCGTGTCGCTTCAAAGTGGAGTCTGCCATTGGGGGGTATTTATTATATTGTTGCAAAAAAACGAGTCGTGAACATGCATTTAATCAAACCCAACTGGAAAAAGTCATTAGTCAAATCTGCGCTTGTGCAAACACAACAGAAAACGAAACCGAGTCAAAAAATCAATGGGAAAAACGCGCAATAAGTATGGATGTGAACATGGTTGAAATTTATGCGGATGGGGCATGCAAAGGTAATCCTGGGCCCGGCGGATGGGGGGCATTGCTTCAATTCGGTAGTCAAGAAAAAGCATTATCGGGTGGCGAGGCCATGACAACTAATAATCGCATGGAACTTACTGCGGTGATTCGCGCGCTGGAAGCCATTAAACGGCCATGCCAAATCAAAGTTTATACAGATTCCGTTTATGTGCAAAAAGGGATGACGGAATGGATTGCAGGCTGGAAGCTACGTAATTGGCGCACTGCTGATAAAAAACCTGTGAAAAATGACGATTTATGGAAACAATTGGATGTGCTTGTGCAGCCGCATCAAATTGAATGGATATGGGTAAAAGGGCATGCTGGTAATGCAGGCAATGAGCGCGCAGACGCATTAGCAAACATGGGTGTGTTAGAGGTCGTGGGGCAATAGAATGAGGCAAATATTTTTAGATACAGAAACTACTGGGCTATATCCTGACCAAGGTCATCGAGTAATTGAAATTGCTGCGGTGGAAATGATCAATCGTCGACCAACCAATAATCATTTTCATGTCTACTTAAATCCGGAACGCGAAATTGACGCTGCTGCGCAAGAGGTCCACGGTATAACCTTAGAGTTTTTGCAAGATAAACCATTATTTGCTGCAATTGCACAAGAACTGGTCGCGTTTGTACAGGATGCCGAATTGATTATTCATAATGCACCGTTTGATGTGGGCTTTTTAAATGCAGAGTTTGGTCGTATTGGGCTAAAGCCAATTCAAACTATTTGCGATAGAATCACTGATACATTAAAAATGGCTAAAGAGGCTAGGCCAGGCCAACGCAACAATCTGGATGCATTGTGTAAGCACTTTGGTATTGATAACTCCAAACGCACATTGCACGGAGCTTTGCTAGATGCCGAGTTGTTGGCTGAGGTTTACATGGCCATGACGCGTGGCCAAGATAGCTTGTTGATAGACCTGCAGCAAGTAAAAGAAGAGCAAGCCGTGACTATAGAAACTAGCTCGGTCAAACTAAGAGTGCTGCAAGCAGATGGTGATGAGTTGCAGGCGCACAGGGTTTACTTAGATGGATTGAAAAAAGCTGGCGCAGAACACTGGTAGTGGAAGCATATAGTCGCTACGTTGAACGAATTTGATTTGAAAGCAATGGAAATAATATGAAAAATTGTATCGTTGTAACAGGTGGTGCTGGTTTTATCGGCAGTAATTTCGTCAATGAGTGGGTGAGATTAGGGCTTGGCAAAGTGGTTAATCTTGATAAGTTGACTTATGCAGGTAATTTGGAAAATCTTTCTGAGATTCAACACAACCCAGATCACGTATTTGTACATGCAGATATTGGTGATCGGGAAGAGGTGCGCAAGTTATTAAGCATTCACCAGCCGCGCGCAGTGCTGAATTTTGCAGCTGAAAGCCATGTGGATCGCTCGATTCATGGCCCTGATGAATTTATTCAAACCAACGTTGTAGGCACATTCCACTTGTTAGAAGAGGTTAGAGCGTATTGGAATCAATTGGGTAGCACCGATAAGTCTGAGTTCCGCTTTCTGCATGTGTCTACTGATGAGGTGTATGGCTCTCTGTCTGCAACTGATCCAGCGTTTAAAGAAACCAATCCTTACGAGCCGAATAGCCCTTATTCAGCTTCAAAAGCGGCTTCAGATCATTTGGTGCGAGCTTACCATCACACCTACGGCTTACCAACATTGACGACGAATTGTTCTAATAATTACGGGCCATATCACTTTCCGGAAAAACTAATCCCATTAGTGATTCATAATGCGCTCAACGGGAAACCACTGCCAATATATGGTAACGGTAGCAATATCCGCGATTGGCTGTATGTTACAGACCACTGCAGTGCAATCAGACGTGTACTTGAAGCGGGTAAAGTGGGTGAAACTTATAATGTTGGTGGCTGGAATGAAAAAACCAACCTTGAGGTGGTACATACGCTGTGTGATATTTTGGATAAAGAGAAACCAAAAGCTCAGGGCAGTTACCGCGACCAAATTACATTTGTGTTGGACAGACCCGGCCACGACCAGCGCTATGCGATTGATGCAAGCAAAATTGAGCGTGAATTAGGTTGGAAACCAGCAGAGACATTTGAAACGGGTATTCAAAAAACAGTGAAATGGTACTTAAACCACCCTCAATGGGTGAGCAATATTACCAGTGGTGAGTACAAAAACTGGGTCAATCAGAATTATTCCGAACGCGGTGAGGAGTTAGCATAATGGCTATGAAAGGCATCGTACTTGCCGGCGGTTCTGGCACGCGCTTATATCCAGTCACACAGGTGGTATCAAAGCAATTATTGCCTGTATATGACAAACCTATGATTTACTATCCGCTATCGGCACTCATGCTTGCTGGTATTCAAGATGTGTTAGTTATATCGACACCACAAGATACGCCGCGATTTGCCGAGCTACTCGGTGATGGCAGTCAGTGGGGTATGCATATCGAATACAAGGTACAACCATCACCAGATGGTCTGGCGCAAGCTTTTATTCTAGGAGAAAGCTTTATTGGCAACGATCCATGTGCACTAGTGCTGGGTGACAATATTTTTTATGGGCATGAGTTGGCATTGATGGCACAGAAAGCAGCAGAACGGACACAGGGTGCGACTGTATTTGCTTACCCTGTGCATGACCCTGAGCGTTATGGCGTTGTAGAGTTCAATCAAGCGGGTCAGGCCATCAGCTTGGAAGAGAAACCAACCAATCCAAAATCGCGTTATGCGGTCACAGGGCTTTATTTTTACGATAATCGCGTAGTTGAGATTGCTAAAAATTTAAAACCATCCCCACGTGGTGAGTTGGAGATTACTGATGTGAACCGTCAATACCTAGACTGGGCAGATTTGCATGTGGAAGTGATGGGGCGCGGTATGGCTTGGTTAGATACCGGCACACACGAGTCATTACTGGAGGCAGGATCATTTATCCAAACCATCGAAAAGCGTCAGGGTTTAAAAATCGCATGTCCAGAAGAAATCGCTTACCGTAAAGGCTTTATTGATGCGGCTACTTTAGAAAAATTAGCAGCAAAATATGCTAAAAATGGCTACGGTCAATATTTGAAACAAGTGTTAACAGAGAAAGTGTTTTAATGAATGTGATTCAAACGCGTATTCCCGAAGTATTGGTGTTTGAGCCCAAGGTGTTTGGTGATGATCGTGGGTTCTTTTTTGAGAGTTTTAATGCCAAGCAATTTGAAGATGCTGTAGGACAATCTTTTGATTTTGTGCAGGATAACCATTCCCGTTCAGCCAAAAACGTATTACGTGGTTTGCACTATCAGATTGAGCAAGCACAAGGTAAGTTGGTGCGTGTCTCGGAAGGTGAAGTGTTTGATGTGGCGGTGGATATTCGCCGAGCTTCCCCCACTTTTGGACTATGGGTAGGTGAGATACTTTCTGCTGAAAACAAACGTCAAATGTGGATTCCTCCTGGTTTTGCGCATGGGTTTCTAGTACTGTCTGATTTCGCAGAGTTTTTATATAAAACGACAGATTTCTATGCGCCGCAGTTTGAGTGTGGCATTCGCTGGGATGATAAAGAAATTGGTATTGAATGGCCTAGCGATGCCAGTCCAATATTGTCAGCTAAAGACGCAGCAGCCGTTAGCTTGCGTGACGCCAGAACGTTTCCTTAAAGACAGCTTGCCTCATGAAAATTTTAGTGACGGGGGTGCATGGCCAAGTTGGCCATGCGTTATTGAAAACACTTGAAGGTGATTATGAAATTGTTGCGCTCGATAGAACGCAACTGGATTTATCAGACACTGACGCCATCCGGCGTGTGGTGCAATCAGTAAGACCAACGCTGATTATCAACCCAGCAGCTTACACTGCTGTCGATAAAGCAGAGTCCGAGCCTGCGCTTGCACATTCCATAAATGCTGTTGCACCGGGTGTGATGGCTGAAGAAGCGGCCAAACTGAATGCCAGCCTGATACATTTTTCTACTGATTATGTGTTTGATGGTAACAAAGAGACACCTTATGAGGAAACAGACGCTGTAAACCCTCTCAGCGTCTATGGACGTACTAAATTGGCGGGGGAGTTAGCCATTCAGTCAGTGGGGCTGCCTCACTTGATATTACGTACTAGCTGGGTCTACGGGCCACACGGTAAAAACTTTCTTAAAACCATGTTAAGGTTAAGCGCAGAGCGTGATCAATTAAAAGTCGTTGCTGACCAATGGGGCGCACCGACCAGTAGCAACGCGATTGCATATGCAGTTAATCAGTTACTGAATGTTTGGGAGATGAACACAGCTTCGCAGTCCGGCGTTTATCATTTTACCAACAGCGGTAGTACCACATGGCATGGATTTACATGCGCTATTCTAGATGCATACGAAGTGCAGGCAGTGCGTTTAGGGTTGCCTCCGTTAAAAGTTAAGGCAAATTCAGTGGGCGCAATTACGACAGCGGACTACCCGACACCCGCTGTGCGTCCGCACAACTCTAGATTAGATCAGGCTAAATTGAATCAGACGTTTGGTGTGACACTGCCGGCATGGGAGCAATCACTGCAAGCAGTGATGCAGCAGATACAGGATTTTGATTAGCGGACGGCGTCTGTCCAACTGTTAGGCGTCTCGTATAGGCGTACGCGCTCAAGCGTGAGGTGGTTGCCGTACACATCTTTGTATTGTGCTTTAAGCAGCCTGAATGCTTCTGATGCCATGTTTTCCGCCGTAGGAATAGTGGGAAATATCACTGTTTTGTGATTGGGTAAACTGCTTAAGAAGTCCAACACGACTTGGTCACCCTCGTACACGATAAAAGCGTGATCCCATACATCGACTACCGTTTCACGTGCAATTTTCTTTACATCAGAAAAATCCATGACCATGCCGTTTTCGGAAGCGTGATCTTGCTGAATGATATCGCCAGATAAAGTGATTTCTATGGCATAACGATGGCCGTGTAAGTTGCGGCATTGGCTTTTGTGATCAGGGATGCGATGACCCGCATCAAATTCAAGGCGTGTAGTGATTTGCATAGGCGAAATTATATCAGCTCACAGAGTTAATTTTGGCCCATTGCACAAATTCGTCAAATGGCATGGGCTTCGAAAAGAAGTAGCCTTGCGCTTTTTTAATACCAATTTGATTAATCAAATCTAAAGCAGCTTGATTCTCTATACCCTCTACCAGCACTTCTTTGCCTATGCTTTCAGCTAGCGATGCCATCGACTGTACAATGCTGAAGTCTTTGTTTGATAGGTGAATATCACGTACGAACGACTGATCTATTTTGATAAGCGAGATGGGCATATTGCGTAGACGTGCCATGGAAGAGTAGCCAGTACCAAAATCATCTAACGCCAGCTTAAAGCCGTTGTCAGTAATTTGTTGAATCGTACCTAATGTGGTCTCATTTTCTTCCAAAATACCATTTTCTGTAATTTCTAAAATCAAATCATCAGGTTTAATTTTCCAAAACTGACTACTTTGCAAGATAAGCAAAGGTAAATCTTTGTCGTATAAATCCTCAGCGCGCAGATTCAGCGTCAAGTAAACGGACAAGTGATTTTTGTTAATCAGTTCATGGGCTAAACGACACACTGAGTGAATCAGCCAGCGCGTAAACATTTTGCCCAAACCGACTTTGTTGATAATCTCAACCATCACGTTTGGGTATATGCCCTTAGTTTTTGCATTTGGCCAACGTAGTAATACTTCGGCACCTACACAATGCCTTTCAGGCAGGCCGACTATAGGCTGCAAATATAGCTCTAAATCTTCATTGTTGAATGCCTCTGTTACATCTAGCTCCAGCTTTTTCTGACGCTCAACTTCACTTGAAATAGCGGGCGTGTACATCACCACATCGATATGATTTGCCAGCGCATGATTCAGTGCAATGCGAGCGAAATCATAAATACGTGAATATTCGGCTAAGCTAGTTCCTATGGCAGCACCAATGACAGGCATAACGATAAATACTTGATGGTCAACATTGATCAATTGCTCAAAGCAACGATGGATTTTGGAAGCCAATAAATTTAGTTGTGTAGGATTTATGGTTTTTTCAATTAGTACATTAAAAAACAAAGCACCGGATTGATAAATGGAAAATTCGCCAGGAAAACAAGTGGATAGTAGCTCAGCAACTTTAATGCTGAGTGTAGGTTGTAACACGGGGGATACCGAGTTTGTGCCACGTTCAATAAGAAAACGTATGGAAAGTAAACTTAACGGTTCGCCACTACCGCGATTGCTACAGTGTTCGATTTCTTGCAGTAACAAGTGCGTATTCGGTAAGTTGGTTACTGCGTCATGATTCAATAGATAGTGAATTTGATTATGTTCGTAGAGGTGTAGGCTTTCACCCAAAATTTCAAATAGATACAAATGAAATTGCTGGCTGATATGTGGCTGTGTATCGTTTTGAATATGCAAGCAGCGCAGTAAATTTGTAATGGTAGTGATGGCAGTGTTGACCTGTGTCGCAGTCACCCAACACTCTACACATTGATTGATACGTACACAAAAGTCGCCCCAATTAATAACACTTGGCCATGTGGCAATTAGCACAAAGAGTTGCTCAAGTGCATCGTTGCGCTCATCTTCTGAGGTTTGGCGGAATAAGTGCTCTAGCTGTGTTAAATCAACTTGATAGCTCTTTGTGAGGGTTTCTGTATCTAATTGATATTGCTCGGCTTTTAGGCTTAAATTTTCAATCGGATATTCAATATCGAAAGCACGCAGATAAGGCGTGTGTACGTCATCTTCAATAATATTGGCTAGAGGCATGCGACACTATATGTAAAAGTCGTCTGCTTTCATGCCTAGGCTATCAGCAGAAACAGCTTTGATAATTTTATACACATCACCATCAGGGGTTGTAGGGGAGTTCAGTAAATCCAAAGTGACAGGAAATTCATTTCTAGTTCTATCTGGCGCTAGCACGACCATGACTCTGGGTTGCAGGCGACGTACTTGATTTTGTTGTATTACCACTGCAACCTCTCCAGTGTTTAGCTCAACCAATGAGCTTACTGGGTAGATTCCAAAAAATTGAATCAGTTGATCAACCAGATTCCCAGAAAATGCTTTGTCGCGCATTTGATGGATTTCGTCTAATGCTTGCAAGTTATGCATGCTCTTGGCGTAGCTTCTATCCGTGGTAAGTGCACAATAGGTATCTATCAATCCAGCAATCTGCGCGCGGATCTCAATGTGGTCACTGTCTAATCCATCCGGATAGCCGCTACCATCAAAGCGCTCGTGATGCTGTTTGATAATATCAATCACGGCACCAGGAATATCATCTGTTTCCGATAGTATGCGAAGACCTTCTTCGATATGCAGTTTAGCAATTTCATACTCGGTTGGTGAGAGCTTGGTATTTTTGTGCAATATACGTTTAGGAATTTTCACTTTACCTACGTCTTGCAACAAGCCAGCCAAGCCCATTTCTTTGATTTCAAGTTTAGGCAATGCTAAAAAACTGGAAAACGCCATCATATTAATCGATACATTCAGCGCTTGACCATAAGCAACATTGTCAGTGTCTTTTAGTTTGGCAAGCCACATCAATGCATCCGGCGTACGACTGATACTGTCAACCATATTGTCCAACACTTCAGATACAGTGCTGATATCGAGATTTTGCTTATTGGCGATAGCCTCAAAAATCTCTTTTGTCGCCAGTTGTGATTTTTCGAATGTGGGATAGATAACAGCCATCTCTTGTTCTACCCGAGGCACCTCATTTTGGTGGACATGAATCCGGTACATTTCGGATTCGGTAATGCCAAATGGATCATCATCGTTGGCGGTACCGTTTTGGGTATTCTTGAATTTTTCTTTCTTGTTGCCAAAGAGGCCTTTTAAGAAACCAAATGCATCACCATTCTTTCCATTGGCAACATGGTCGCTCCCATTGCCAGCTATAGCCTCCCCGTTGGTAGCTGGCTTAGCGCTTACAGAACTTACATTGAATATGATGCCATCTTTAGTTTGTGTAATAGCGCCTTGTTTAATAGCACTTAAAATTTCAAAAAAACTCGATTGTTGTATGGTTTTTTTCTGATTATTTGAGGTTTTCACCATCACCTTGGGGGTGGCGCTAAAAGCAGGTTTTGATTTGGCGGAGCTAGGTGCGGATTGTTTGACAAGTATGGGAGCGGCCTCTCGTTTGATAGCCACACTTTCTCTGGCTTTTGCACTGAACTGATCACCGATGGATTTGGTGCGGTCAACATATACAAACTCACAAAGCTGCTTTAAGGCTTGTAATTGCTCATCATTTTCAATGACAAAGCCTTGTAACAAAAATGGGGATTCCAGCCATGGCCTATCAAGATCTGCCACGAACATGCCGTACTGTAACTGACTTGAAAAAATCTTTTCTTTGCTGATATCCATTTTTATAGTGATTCAGTTTTATGTTGATTCAGTAAGCACCTTGATATGTGCAGCTACAGATTCTGCAAGGTATTGTAGATGATAACCACCTTCAAGGCATGAAATTAACCTGCCCCTGCAAAATTTTGAGGCTTGCTCAGTGCTATATTGTGTCATCCAAGCAAAGTCGTCAACCTCTAACGCTAAATTAGCTAATGGATCCTGGCTGTGTGCGTCAAATCCCGCAGAGATCAATAGCACTTCGGGCTTAAATCGGTTGAGTGCTGGTGTAAATTCATCTACCACAGACTTTCTAAAGCCCACACTATCAGTGCCAGCTTTCAAGGGTATGTTGATCATGCGGTCGGTTCTTGTGTTGGCGCCTTTGTGTGGGTAGAAAGGATGTTGAAATGTAGAACACAGCATCACAGCTGGATTGTCTCTGAAAATATCTTCTGTTCCATCGCCATGATGCACATCAAAATCAATAATCGCAACGCGTTTAATAGTGTAATGTGTGAGTAAATGCATGGCTGCGACTGCAACGTGATTGAATATGCAAAAGCCAGCGCTGTTTTTTTGCCCGGCATGATGTCCGGGAGGCCGGGTACAGCAAAAAGCATTTTTCACTTGGCCCCTCATAACTAAGTCGGTGGCTAATATTGCAGCACCACTGGCGCGTAAGGTAGCTTCTAAGCTATGTGGACCCATTGCAGTGTCCGCATCTAACCTAACTAAGCCAGCCTTGGGAGATTTCGCGTAAATACTGTCTACATATTCTGCTTGGTGCGCTAGCGTTAATTGCTGTCTAGTGGCAAGCGGTGCATCAAAGTACTGCAAATTTTTGTGAATAGGCGAGTGCATGACTGCCTGTTTAATGCTGTTAATACGGGCTGGCGATTCAGGATGTTGGCCATCCATGACATGAAGCAAGGTATCTGGGTGAGAGATAAATGCTGTTTTCATGATGTGTTGCGATGCAACTCCTCAGTTAATTGCTGATATTGCGTCAATCGATTAGGCGCTATCGTCAAATTCAATTGATGGAGGATAGCACAATCAGGTTCATGCAGATGCCTACAGTTATTAAAACGGCAGTGGCCCAAATAGGGTCTGAACTCAATAAATGCTTGCTCTAACTCTAGTTGTGAGATGTGATACAAGCCAAACTCTTGCAGGCCGGGTGAGTCTATCAGGCTAGAGTCTGCATCCAGATGGTAAAGGCGGGTAGCCGTTGTTGTGTGCTTGCCGCTGTCCAAAGCTGCACTAAACTCTTGTGTGCGTGCCGCCTCATGGGGCAGCAAGGCATTAATAATGGTAGATTTCCCCATGCCTGACTGACCTACCATTACGCTTTGCTCGCCATGCAAAAAAGGGAGTAATGGTTCAATATTTTGCGTAGCGCTAAGCGATAGCGTTTGATAGCCCAACTGTGCATATTGCGCTAACTTTTCAGTAGCATCACTGTTTGCCAGGTCGCACTTATTCAACACGATGAGTACTTTGATACCCGCTGCCTCTGCAGCTACTAGACAACGATTTAACAGTGCTTCGTAAAAGCTAGGTTGCGTGGCAAGTACAATCACAATTTGAGTGACATTAGCGGCAAGCAGTTTGCTTTTAAAAGCGTTACTTCTGTAGAGCAGGGTTTTACGCGGGGTGATTTTTTCTACAACACCTTCGTGATGGTCAGTCAGTGCAATTTCGACAATATCACCAGAAGCAATGTCCGTTTTTTTTCCGCGCGTCACACAACTGATGCGGTGTTTATCTTCAAGTTCGACTTCGTAACGTTTGCCGAATGCTGCGACCACTAATCCTCTAAGCATGCATTAGGGTTACTTGAAATGGTAATACTGTTGGTTTAAGTAAGCAGCCACGTTAACTTCATCTTCCTCGAACCATTTTAAATCCAGCATGGTATTGCAGTTGCGCACTTGTGCAACCAATCCGGAAGGTGTTTTGATTTTTCGTAACTCGCGTGTGTAAATTTCAGACCCATCACCGCCAAAACTGGATGCATGACAATTAATGCAATGCGCATTAATCAGTTTTTTTCCAGCAACCACATCCGCGTTTTTGAACAAATCATTGGCCTGCAAAGATGTTGATGCCAGCATTACCAATATTGTTATGAGTAATTGTTTCATTTTTAGTTAGCCGCGATTCCCAGTGTAAGCAGCCAACTTAGCAATGCGTATGCTTGCAGGTGGATGTGAATCATAAAATGCTGAGTGCAAAGGATCTGGAGTAAGTGTGGATGCATTTTCTCGATACAGTTTTACCAAAGCATCTACGAGATATTTTGCGTCAGCATGTTTTGCAGCATAATCATCTGCCTCAAACTCGTTTTTCCGTGAGTAACTAGCCATCAATGGGCGGAGTAAAAACAGAAAAGTAGGGGACACTAATAAAAATAAGACAAGTGCCATGTAATCACTTGGCTGATACACGCCCAAACCAGCATAAAACCATGACTGATTGATCAGCCAACCCAATAAAGCTAATCCAACTAAGCTTACAAAAAACATCATGGCAATACGCTTAATGACATGGTGATGCTTGAAGTGGCCTAACTCGTGCGCAAGTACAGCTTCAATTTCATCAGCATTTAATTTGTCTAACAATGTGTCGAAAAATACCACACGTTTGCTACTGCCAAAGCCTGTAAAGTAAGCGTTACCATGCCCAGAGCGGGTAGAGCCATCCATGACAAATAAGCCCTGTGATTTAAAACCACACTTAGTTAATAAGGTTTCAATTCTGCTTTTCAGAGATAGATCTGCAAGTGGCGTAAACTTATTAAAGAGTGGTGCGATAAAGGTTGGGTAAACGGCAAGCATCACGATATTGAAAACACTCCAAATGGCCCATAAATAAAACCACCAGTAATCGCCAGCACCTTGCATTAACCATAAAGCGACAAATAAAATTGGTGCACCCAATGCCAAGCCAACTAAGCCATGTTTAAACATATCGCTAAAGAACATAGCGGGTGTCATTTTATTAAAACCAAAACGCGCATCAATAGTAAAAGTCTTATAGTAGTCAAAAGGCAGCTCTACAAGCGTGCTCACCAGCAGTGCGCTACAAATCACCAACGCACCACGAATAATTTCTTGATTAGGTAACCATTGTGTCCAAACTTGATCAATCCACTGCAAGCCACCACCTATAGTTAAAACCAGTAGCAAGACTGCTTGTGCAACAGTTTCTGCAATACTGAGTCGTGATTTAGCGCTGGAGTAATCTGCCGCTTTTTGATGTGCATCTAGCGAGATCGTATGAGCAAATGCATTAGGTACCTGATTTCGATGTGACTGCACATATTGAATATGACGATTACCTAACCAAAGTCTCACTAAGGTGGTCAGAGCCAAT
Organism: Betaproteobacteria bacterium Ga0077540; assembly: GCA_001464125.1. Classification (GTDB taxonomy): domain Bacteria; phylum Pseudomonadota; class Gammaproteobacteria; order Burkholderiales; family Methylophilaceae; genus Methylophilus. The sequence goes on from LNEP01000001.1 coordinate 392,179, forward strand.
AAGCCGACAAATACGAGTGTTAATGTTGATGCCATGTTCTATAAATTTCACTAATTAAGTTAAACTAACACTATTGTGAAGCATCCATTCTAAAATGGTTCACAGACAATATAATTAACCCGCATTTTAATGGAAATCATGATGGTAGCTAGTAATAACAACGTGAATAACGAAAATTTAATTTGGTTGGATATGGAGATGAGCGGTTTATTGCCAGATTCTGATCGTATTTTAGAGTTGGCTGCAGTGGTCACCGATGCTAATTTAAATGTGCTTGGGGAGTCTCCAGTATTTGTGATTCACCAAAGTGATGCGGTGTTAGACGGCATGGATGCTTGGAATAAAGGGGCACATGGGCGTAGCGGATTGATAGACAAAGTGAAAGCCTCTACCGTTGATGAAAAAATGGCGACCGAGCAAATGATTGCTTTCTTAAAAGAATACGTACCAGCTGGAAAATCACCTATGTGTGGCAATTCTATCTGCCAAGACAGACGCTTCATGGCACGTTACATGCCAGACCTCGAAAGTTACTTTCATTATCGAAACTTAGATGTCAGTGTGTTTAAAGAGTTGGCGCGCCGTTGGAAGCCGGAAATCTATAGTGGCTTTAAAAAAGCTAGTAAACATGAGGCGTTAGCTGACATTTACGAGTCTATTGATGAATTAAAGTACTACCGCGAGCACTTTATTGTGAAGTAATAACACGCTCACACACAAAAGGCACAAAAAAAAGGACATCTTTTATGATGTCCCGAGGGAGGAGAAGTTAGCTTTGGAGAAGCTTAGTTATACATAAGCATCAAGCATGCCAACTTGAGACTCCCTAGTTTAATAATTTTTTATACAGTTCTACGTAAGCATTGGCGCTGTGTTTCCAACCTACATCTTTTTTCATTCCATTTTTTTGTATTTTTTTCCAAGTTTTTTGGTCGTTCCATATTGACAATGCTTGTTTGATTGTGACCAAAAGTGACATCTTGTTGACATTTTCAATCACAAATCCTGTGGCAGTATTATTTTTAATGGTTTCATCATTAGTGTGACAAATTGAATCTGCTAAACCGCCTGTGTTAGATACAACAGGAGGCGTGCCATAGCGCAAACCGTATAACTGATTCAATCCGCAAGGTTCAAAACGGGAAGGCATGATAAATATATCTGCGCCAGCCATGATGAGGTGTGAAAGTGGCTCGTTATAGCCTATTGTCACGGCTACCTGATTTGGATATTGCTCTGCGTATGCCAAAAACTGTGCTTCAAACGATTTTTCACCGCCACCCAGCACTGCAAATTGGCAACCGAGTTCAATGAGCTCCGGCATTGACTCAATCAAAATATCTAATCCTTTTTGATGAGTTAGTCGACTGACGATACCAAGTAAAGGCTTTTTGCTGTCAGCAGTTAAATGAAGCGCTTCCTGTAGAGCTGTTTTTACCTGTGATTTGCCCGCCAACTTCTTTTCTGAATAGGTGCTAGGTAGATAAGGATCAGCTTCTGGATTCCACTCATCAGTATCTATGCCATTTAAAATACCAGTGATATCTTTGCTGCGTATTTGCAGTAATCCTTCCAAACCAAAGCCAAAAGCCTCCGTTTGAATCTCAAGTGCATAAGTTGGGCTGACAGTCGAAATCTGATCGGCATAAAAAATACCCGCTTTTAAGAAAGAGACTTGTTGGTAGAATTCAAACCCATCTATTTGAAAATCAATGGGTGATAGCCCAAGCGATTGAATCCAATGTTGCTCAAAATTCCCTTGAAATGCGATGTTGTGAATGCTGAGTAAAGTTTTGGCATCCGTAATACCTTGTTGACGCATATAGTAAGGGGTCAGGCCTGTTTGCCAATCATTACAGTGCACAATGTCGGGTACCCAACTCCAAAAGCTTTGATAAATGCTCAATAAACTCGCAACTTTGGATAATACGCCAAAACGCATTGGGTTATCTGACCAATCATGACCGTGAGGATGTGTGTAGGGGCCGCCATCACGCTCGTATAAACCAGCATGTTTAATAATAATGACTTCCACCTTGGTATTGGGAATGGTTGCACTGATTAATTCGCAACTGATATTGTTGAATACCTCCAACGTTCCTAAATGCGTTTTGTTTTCAACTTTTTCCAATACTGAGGTGTAGCCTGGAATAAGACACTTTACGTCTACGTCCGATGTCTTAAGCGCTGCGGGTAGTGCGCCACTGACATCGGCAAGACCTCCAGTTTTGATCAGCGGGAATACTTCAGAACTTACAAATAAAACGCGCAAAATATTCTTTCTAGGATTAGAGAATCAGCTGATATTATATTTCTAAAAATAGATTGATGAATCAATTAAAAGGTGAAAAATGATAAATGCATTTGTTGCAGTAGGCCTTGGTGCAGCCATTGGGGCTTGGGTGCGCTGGGGGTTGGCTATTTTATTAAACGCTAGCATCATCCCTATGGGCACTTTGGCCGCCAATTTAATAGGTGGTTATTTGATGGGCTTGGCGTTTGCGGGTCTTGTGCATCTGCCACAGTTGAGTGCAGAGATGAAACTATTTATTACCACCGGTTTTTTGGGGGGCTTAACCACGTTTTCTACGTTTTCTGCCGAGGCGTTTCATCTAATGCACCGCGAGCAATATGGTTTTGCAATAGCGCATGTATTGTTGCATGTGCTTGGTTCGTTGCTGATGACAGCCTTAGGATACTTAACGGTACAGTATTTGAGAAGCTAAAAAAAGGGCTCATATTCATGAGCCCTTATACCTTATAAACCGTCGTGCAACCTAAGTGTTTAGGTTGTTTAATTTACTTCTGCGTTTCTACCATCACTAAAGGTGCATCTTCAGTTGAGGCTTCTTGCGTTTTTTTCCAATTGGCAGTTTTGCGTGGGCCCTTTGGTTTGGCTGGCGTTGCTGCCGGTAACTCTGCTTTTAAATCACCTTTGGTTTCTACTAGTTGCAAACCGTTATCAGCTAAATTGGTAGATAACTCTGCTGCTTTAGACTTAGCTGGCTTACGCGCAGGTTTTTTCTTCTCTGCTTTTGGCGCTTCAGCTTGAACTGTCTCGGTGGCTGGCACGGACACTGTTGTTTCAATAGTCGTCACAGTCTCTGTAGCTTCAACGTTAGTTTTAGGCTTGTTTTGTGATTTTCTATTACTTGGCTTTTTAGCAGCAGTTTTACCTTCAGTTGCAGGTGGATTTGTTGCTTCTTGCGCTGTAGCCACAACTTCAACTTCTGCAGCTTTTGTTTCCACTGGCGCTTGAGTCACTTCGGCAATCGTTTCAGCCGACGATGTCACAGCTTCTGTTGTCGTTGCTGTTGATTGTAGATTGTCTTTGTTGGCTTCATCACGTGGACGACGATCACGGCGGCCGCGACGGTTGCGACGACCAGAGCGTTCTTGACGTGGCTGACCTTGCTCATTTGTTGCATCTGATGCGTTGATTGCTTGATCATTCGTTTTTTCAACAGCAGTGTCTGTGTCTATACGTTTTTCTACAGGCGGCTTGTGCTGTTGCTGTTTATCTTGACGTACTTGCGCTTGTTCTTGACGTGGCTGTTGTGGCTGCTCGTTTCGGTTACGCTCATTTGGTTGGCGATCAGCACTATTTTTCTCGGATGCGTTACGGTCGCGGTTACGATTTTTGTTTCTATCCCGATTACGATTACGATCACGGTCGCGTTGTTGCTCGCGATTTTGTGTGCGTTGCTCTGCCGGTTTTTCTGCTTCTGGTTTAGCTTCTTCACTGATACCAAATAAGGCTTTAATGCGACCAAAAATAGAAGGTTTTACTACGGCTTCCACTTTTTCTGGTTTGGCTTCTACAATCGGTGCAGCTGTCGCTGGTGTAATGCCTTTGACTAGTGCTTCTGGTGCGCTTGGTTTACTTTCTTGATTCAGGCTGGTTATGTAGTCTGTCTCAGATGGTAGTTCCACCATTTTGTAGCTGGCGCGAGAAGTTTCTTCATTCACATCATCATGCTTGATACGGATAATGTTGTAATTAGGTGTTTCCATATGAATATTGGGAATCAAAATCACCTCAACGCCCATACGCTGTTCAATTTTATGGATATCCGCACGTTTTTCATTCAGTAAGAACGTCGCTGCTTCCACTGGTAATTGGACTTGAATAATGGCGCTATTGTCTTTCATTGCTTCTTCTTGCGTGATACGCAAGATATGTAAAGCGGTAGATTCAATACCACGGATGTGACCTGTGCCGTTACAACGCGGGCAGGTCGCGTGGTTGGTCTCGCCTAAGCTTGGACGTAAACGCTGACGGGAAAGCTCTAATAAACCAAAGCGAGATATTTTGCCGGTTTGCACGCGTGCACGATCGTAATGCAAAGCATCACGCAACGCGTTTTCCACCTCACGTTGATTGCGTGGGTTTTCCATGTCAATGAAGTCAATCACAACCAAGCCGCCTAAGTCGCGCAATCGCATTTGGCGAGCGACTTCCTCAGCAGCCTCTAGGTTTGTATTAAAGGCTGTCTGCTCAATATCGGAGCCTTTAATAGACCGGCCAGAGTTAACGTCAATCGATACTAAGGCTTCCGTGTGGTCAATGACAATCGCGCCACCTGAGGGCAAGCGTACTTCGCGTGAGAACGCTGTTTCAATTTGGTGTTCTATTTGAAAACGGGAGAATAGGGGGATTTCATCTTGGTATAGTTTAACGCGCGCCACGTTGCCAGGCATTACGTGGTTCATAAACTGAACAGCTTGCTCGTGGACATCAACTGTATCAATCAAAATTTCGCCAATGTCCGCGCTGAAATAATCACGGATAGCGCGGATGACCAAACTGCCTTCTTGGTAAATTAAGAAAGCGCCAGGTTGAATATGAGAAGCCTCTTCAATCGCTGTCCACAATTGTGTGAGGTAATTCAAATCCCACTGCAGCTCCTCTGCATTACGACCAATACCAGCGGTACGAGCAATAATACTCATGCCATTGGGCACTTCTAATTGCGCCATGGTGTCACGTAACTCGTTACGCTCTTCACCTTCTACGCGACGCGATACACCACCTCCGCGAGGGTTATTTGGCATCAATACCAAATAGCGGCCTGCCAGTGAGATATAGGTGGTTAATGCTGCGCCTTTATTACCGCGCTCATCTTTATCTACCTGAACAATCAGTTCTTGGCCTTCTTTGATGACGTCTTGAATACGTGCGCGACCACCTTCAGGTTTGTCTTGAAAGTAACTACGTGAGATTTCTTTGAAAGGTAAGAAGCCATGACGGTCAGTACCGTAATCGACAAACGCTGCTTCAAGTGAGGGCTCTACGCGAGTGATAACCCCTTTGTAGATATTGCTTTTGCGCTGTTCTTTCCCCGCGTGTTCAATATCCAAATCGATGAGCTTTTGTCCATCGACAATTGCAACGCGCAATTCTTCTGATTGCGTTGCATTAAATAACATTCTTTTCATTGTGAGCTCCAGTGCATAACTTGAGCAGACATATCTGTGGGCAATCTAATGCGCTGATCGCTTTGTTAAGCAAACAATTGCTTAACCGCGTTACTGTTAACGTCATGTGGTCGTCGCTTTGGTGATTAAACCATGCGTTATGGCGCTGACACTAGCTGGATGATGGCCAGCGAAATAATCGCGTTTCCCGATTGTATCGATGCGATTAATTTAGTTTCATCTACGACTGCACTAAAATTAATACCCGTGCAGGGCATTAATTCGTTAAAATTCAATATTCAGCAAACTTTAGTCACGCTTTGATTTTTAATTGTCTGCGTTGGCTATGGCATAAATTTTACGTATCGCTACTTATTGGCGAGCGGTATTAACCAAGTATTTGTTGTCACATTTGTTTCTAAAAACGTCATGTTTCTTAAAACATATTCTCAAGCGCGCTTTCAAAGCATGCATTCTATAAGAACCCTGTCAGTATAGGCTAGAAGTAGTATTAAAGCAAAGTATGAACACATTAAATGAAACAAATGCAGCACAGTCTGGCGAGGTATCTTCAACAGCCTCTGCACAGTTGGTGATTGACGAAGCGTCTGCGGGTCAGCGCATCGATAATTTTTTACAAAAAGTGTTGAAGGGTGTGCCTAAGAGTCACATTTATCGCATATTACGTAGCGGCGAGGTGCGGGTTAATAAGAAGCGGATTGATGCAGATTTTCGTTTGAGCTTAGAAGATATTGTGCGTGTGCCGCCAATTCGTGTAGCTAGTGTTCCACAGCAAGCCCCGACTGCAGTGCCTGCTACCAGTAAATTTGAAGGTGCGATTGTGTATGAAGACGACGCCATGTTGGTGATCAACAAACCGGCTGGCTTTGCAGTACACGGAGGCAGCGGTGTTAGCCGTGGCGTCATTGAACAGTTGAGATTAGAGCGTCCACAAGCCAAGTTTCTAGAATTGGTACACCGTTTAGACCGTGATACCTCTGGCGTATTGATGTTGGCTAAGAAACGTAGTGCATTGGTGGCTTTGCATGATGCGATTCGCAATAACCATATGGATAAACGCTATGTGATGATGGTGCATGGCGTTTGGACAGAAAAGAAGAAGCATGTCACGCTAGATTTACAAAAATATGTTACAAATGAAGGCGAGCGGAGAGTTAACGTAGTGACTGACCCTAAAAAAGATGTATTAGGGGCGGCGCAAATGTCTGAGACCATTTTTTATCTGAGCAAGAACATAGGTGAGTTCTCGTTGTTAGAAGCAAAATTGATTACAGGACGTACACATCAGCTTAGAGTGCAGCTCGCGCATCTTGGCTTCCCCATTCTGGGGGATGATAAATATGGTGACTTTGCATTGAATAAACAGCTGCTTAAACGTGGGCTTAAACGTATGTTTTTACATTCCTCTGAAACAAATATACGTCACCCTATCTCCGGTGACAAACTTAAGCTGCAAGCAGCATTGCCGCTAGAACTCAAGAAATTTATACAGCAACAAGAAAAAGAAAGTAACCAAGAATAGATGCAGAAACAATATGATTTAATTGTGTGGGACTGGGACGGTACGCTTGCAGATTCCACAGGTATGATTACCAATGCTATCGTAACAGCCGCGGCGCAAGTAGGGTTGCCACCGTTAGATCCGGCAAAAGCAACGAGCATTATTGGATTGGGTTTAAGAGAGTCTATCTACGCACTGTATGGGGATTTGCCGGAAGCGCAGGCGCGTGAATTGGCCGCTAATTACAACACAAACTATTATGCGGGTGAGAGTGAGATTCCATTGTTTCAGGGAGCCTCAGAAACCATTATCGAACTCAATAAACGTGGATATAAGTTAGCTGTGGCGACGGGTAAGGGTAGAAGAGGTTTGAATTTAGCGCTATCGCATTGTGGTTTGACGCAGTATTTTCATGCCACCAAAACGGTGGATGAGTGTTTCTCTAAGCCGCACCCTCAAATGTTGGATGAGTTGATGGATGAACTGGTGGTGATGCCAGAGCGTACACTCATGATTGGCGACACACATTATGATATGCAGATGGCCAAAAATGCAAGGGTGCATGCAGCTGCAGTGACCTATGGTGCGCAATCGACAACACACCTCAGTGCTTACAAGCCGGAGCAAATGTTTCATCAATTTAATGAACTGAGTACTTGGCTTCTAAGTCACGATGATTGATATTCGATTTAAAAGTACTGATTTGATTGAAAAGTCTGAAGGTTTGCGATTTAATGTACCTCAGTATGGTGAGCGCGCAACTGGATTTATAGTGCGCTTTAATGGTAAGCCTTATGCATACCTAAACCAGTGTGCGCATGTGCCAATAGAACTGGACTGGCAGCATGGCCAGTTTTTCAACCTGACCAAAGATTACATTATTTGCGCCACCCATGGTGCACATTATGAGCCAAGTTCAGGGCATTGCGTGCTAGGGCCTTGTAAGGGGAAGTCGCTGAAGCCGATACCAGTGCAGGAAATCAATGGTGAAATTATTATTCATTTAGAAAGCTTAAGATAAGATGACGACAGAGCATAATCCTAATAATACTCATGGTAATGAGCAAAATTGGGCGCAGACTACTTTAGAAAAAATTGCTTTATCAGGGTTGGCGGAACAGAAATCAGCACGTCGCTGGTCCATCTTTTTTAAATCCCTTACTTTTTTGTATTTATTTTTCTTGCTTCTCCTTGCTATAGGCTGGTTGGGTGATGGGAAAACGCCATCTAGTGCGCACACTGCATTGATTGAGGTTAAAGGAGTCATTGAGCCCGGTGGTGAGGTGAATGCGGATTCTGTGATGGGCAGCCTAAATGATGCGTATGAAAATAAAGGTACGAAGGGTATCATCCTCCGCATCAATAGCCCAGGCGGTAGTCCTGTGCAAGCGGGCATCATCAATCAGGAAATCAAACGTCAGAAAAAATTGCATCCAACTATTCCCGTATATGCTGTTGTTGAGGATATTTGCGCATCTGGGGGCTACTATATTGCAGCAGCTGCAGACAAAATCTATGTGGATAAGGCCAGTATCGTTGGCTCAATTGGCGTGCTGATGGATGGTTATGGCTTTACCGAAGTAATGAAAAAAGTAGGGGTGGAGCGCCGTTTGTTAACCGCAGGTGAAAACAAAGCGATGTTGGATCCGTTTTCTCCGGTGAACCCTAAGCATCAAGCCTATGCGCAAAGCATGTTAGATGAGATTCATGAGCAGTTCAAAACAGTCGTACGTGAAGGGCGTGGAAATCGTCTAAAAGAAACGGATGAAACCTTCAGTGGCTTGTTTTGGAGTGGTGAACAAAGTATTAAAATTGGTTTGGCAGATGCGTTAGGTAGCGCTGATTACGTTGCAAGAGAAGTAATTAAACAAGAAGAGATTGTGGATTTTACTTATCAAGAAACTGTTGTAGATCGCTTTGCCAAGAGACTTGGCGCTAGCATGGCAGAGAAGATAGGTATTACGAGCAAAATTCAACTACGCTAACAGCTTGCCTTAGTGATGCATTTTAAAATGCATCACTAGAGTAACAAGTCTTTGTCATTGAGATTCTGACAATTCCCCAACAACCTAACGCTTATCAATTTACTAAGATTAATCAGCCAATACACAATGCCTAGATTGATAGCCGGAATCAAACATTTAGCAGTGCTGTTGTTGGGTATTCTGCTGTCACAATCTGTCAACGCAGCGCCAGAGCGTTTGCAAGGCGTTTGGTATGTTGTCAATACTTCTGCAATCACTCAGCCTAGCCGAATTTTTTTAGACAGTCCTTTAGATGCGCGCTTTCCTGTCTCGAAAGACATTAATTTAACAGGTGGCCATTACTTACATATTGCGTCAATTGATATCAAGCAATCGGGTGATTATGTATTGGATTTTAAAAACACCACCACGATAGGTCATTTTAGACACCAACTTTACGATGCTCAGAATAAGTTAATACTCTCATTAGAAGGGGGGATTGAAAGCAAAGCGCTTAATCCTTTTTTCTTAAGGCATGGGCGTGAGATGACGCTCGACAAAGGTCGTTACACGATTGCAACTGAGCTTGTATCGGCTAATTATTTAGCCCTTCCAGAGCCTTACATAGATGAAAAATTGCATTATCAACAGGACATTAAGTCAGGAAATGTCGTTACGCTCATTGGATTAGGCGTATTTTTAGGGTTGGGTATCTATTACGCTGCGCTTGCAATGAGCAGAAACCGTTGGGCTGAGGCAATGTATGCTGGGTTCATATTGGGAAACCTCATTTTCAACAGTGCTGCACTATTGGTGTTGGCCGATATTTTCGGCATTCACTCTATTTTATGGGTCTCTATGCCCATCCTTTTTTCTAATATTGCCTATATTGTGTTTGTCATTCATTTGCTTGAGATTAAGTCAAAAGGCAGGCAGATACTGTATCGAATAGGGATTGGTCTGATTGCAGTGATGTTGGTATTTCTAGGTTTTTCGGTTGTTTATCCTAATTGGGCTTTAGAGCTTTGCAGGTATGGCGTTACCATGTTTTTAAGTTATGGTTTATTGACCGCTATTTCAGAGAGCATGCGTAAAAACCCTACTGCCAAACGCTATTTAGTTGCCATCAGCTTATTTTTTGTGATGGGGCTTGTCACTGTAAGTTTAAGTAAATTAGATCATCATTTCACTTTATACATCGAGCACATGGGGTTGGTGAGTGTCGCTATTGAAGTGGTTTTATTGGCATTGGTCTTGGCGTTTCAGTTTTCACAATTAAAAGAGGATAAAGATAAGGCTTTAGTGGCACTTGAGATGAGTGTTAGAACGGCGCTTTCGGATGCATTGACTGGTTTGCCTAATCGGCATGCCCTCGTCAAGGATGTTGTCGACTTGCCTGTTTACGGTAGTCTCACATTTATTGATTTGGATGGTTTGAAGATTTATAACGATACCTTTGGACATGCGCGAGGGGATGATTTGCTGTGCCACTTTGCACACGGCTATCATAAGAGTTTAGGCGACGATATCAAATTGTATCGTCTTGGTGGTGATGAGTTTGCAGTTGTCAGTCTCAAAGGGAATATTTCTAATGTGGAAAGTGCGTTAGAAGAGGCCTTGGAGATTTTGAAACGAAACGGGTTTGAATTTGCAGGGGCGAGTTTTGGTCACGTATACGGATACGAGGCTGAAAACATAGCGTTACTTATGCGTATTGCCGACACCAGAATGTACGAAAATAAGCGGGCACGTAAACAGGCCCGGGCGGTTGAATCAAAAAGCAGTTTTGCTTAATACCTCAGTAAGTTAACAGCTTTTTACCACCGCTTGCTAAACATCATATGAAAGAATGCGCCCTCATTGCGCACCTCCGCGTCGTTTCCGAACAATGCACTATCGTAATTGACTGTTTTAGGAAGTAACAACTCAATCCCGCTAGTCAGTTTCCATGTTTCGTCTAACTGACGAGAAAACCCAAAGGTGACATGATGCTCTAATATTGCAGCCAGCAATGGGCTGGCATTATTGTCTGGCACAGGATTCTTGCCATAGTTATAACCTGCATATAACGTGGTTTTGTCATCGTAAGTATAGGCTGCACCTAATGCATATACCATCTGGTTATGCCAATGTTGTGGAGTCGTGGTCGTAATGGTTTGAGGCACCGAAAGGCTATTTGGGTCCGTAGCCGTTGTGGTGACGTCTTGAATGGCATCTGCCCAATTAATCCAATTAATTTTTGCTGATAACAACCAATCCTCATTAGGTTTAAACGCAGCGCCAATCGCGACCTCTCGCGGTAAGGCAAAGCCCTTTATACTTAACTCATCGTATTTAATGCTACCCAACCCAGCACCAGAGAAGTTAAATTTGGCGGTGCCACCGGTGAGTGGTAGTTTAGTTTTTTCGGTATAGCTGGCACCCAATACCCACTGATCGGTGAGTCTGTATTGCGCACCAAATTTAAATCCAAAGCGTACGGTTTCAGCACCTTTGTTCTTAAATCCTACAAAATTGGGTGGTGCGGAAGTGTGATAAAAAAACTCTTGTTCAATGCTGGCGTAAATCACGCTGACAGTAGCGCCGAGCGAGAGTTTATCAGTGACTTGGCAGCCAAACCCAGGCGTGATTTTCACAATGCCAAACAATGAACTCATTTCATCGTTGGTACCAAACGCATTGTTAATGTGCTTAAAGACAGCACCTGCGCCACCTTGCGTAAAAAAACCCACACCAGCAGTGCAGGGTAGATTCTCTAACGGTTCGGCATAGCCACCGCCAGCAAGCAATGTATAACGGTTATCCGCGTGTTGGTCATTCAACGCATCTTGATGCGCTAAATCTGTGGTGCGTAATAACTGGCCAAAACCATCAAATGCTTTGGTTTTAATTTGTGCGAGTCCAGCAGGGTTGGTATTCAATGCACTAGTATCTCGTGCTACAGCAGTATCTGCACCACCCATCAGGCTAGATTCGGCGCCAAAACCTATTAAGTTAATGCCATTGGTTGCATAAGCGGTTGTGCTTAGGTTTAGGCCAAGCACACCCATTACTTGCCATAATGATGGTTGTTTCATGGCCTAAAAATATTAACGCTTAGCTGGTTGAACCGATTTTGCGTAACTAATAAGGCCGTTGGTTGAGCCGTCAAAATTATTGATGGTATCGCCATTCATAAGCAGTGGCAGGATTTGCTGTGCAATTTGTTTGCCGTATTCCACGCCCCATTGGTCATAACTATTGATGTCCCAAATAATGCCTTGAACAAATATTTTGTGTTCATATAAAGCAATTAATTTGCCCAATGTATATGGCGTCAGCTTGTCAAACATAATAGACGTAGTAGGGCGGTTACCTTGGAATACTTTATGTGGTAACAGTTCTTCCAGTGCATCGCCTGACAACCCTTGTGCTTCAAGCTCTGCGCGTGCTTCTTCTCTGGTTTTCCCCAGCATCAATGCTTGCGTTTGCGCTAGGAAGTTGGCTAACAAAATTTTGTGATGCTGATCGCCATTGCTACCCACTTGATAGTGACTATGAATTGGCATTAAAAAGTCAGCTGGTACAGTTTGTGTGCCTTGATGGATTAGCTGATAGAACGCATGTTGGCCATTTGTGCCAGCCTCGCCCCAAATGACAGGACCTGTTTTGTACTTCACATCAGTACCGTCACGGCACACAAATTTACCGTTACTTTCCATATCGGCTTGTTGTAAGTACGCCGCAAATCTTGCTAAACCTTGGTCATACGGCAATATGGCATGGGTGTCCACATGAAAGAAGTTGTTATACCAAACACCAATCATCGCCATGATTACTGGCATATTTTGTTCCAGCGGCGCTGTTTTAAAGTGGTTATCCATGGCATGGCCACCTGCGAGCAGATCCTCAAAGTGATCCATCCCTACATATAAAGCAATGGATAGGCCGATTGCAGACCACAGTGAATAACGACCACCCACCCAATCCCAAAATGCAAACATATTGTTAGTATCGATACCAAACGCTTCTACTGCTTTTGCGTTAGTAGACAAAGCCACAAAGTGTTTGGCCACATGCGCATTGTCTTTGGCGGCTTCTAAAAACCATGTGCGTGCTGAAGTAGCATTGGTCATGGTTTCTTGCGTGGTAAATGTTTTAGAGGCGACAATGAATAATGTGGTCTCAGGGTTGCATTTTTCTAACGCACGCATCAAATGCGCGCCGTCAATATTCGAGACAAAATGCACATTTAAATTTGGACTTGCATAAGGTTTTAGCGCATCGCACACCATCACTGGGCCTAAATCTGAGCCGCCGATACCGATATTGACGATATCTGTAATGGCTTTTCCGGTATAGCCAGTCCAGCTGCCACTACGTACTTTTTCGGTAAAGCTACGCATTTGCGCCAGCACAGCGTTGACTTCGGGCATCACGTCGTTGCCATCTACATAGACGGGCGTATTGCTTCTGTTTCTTAGTGCTGTGTGCAGCACGGCGCGGTTTTCAGTGATGTTGATTTTTTCGCCCGAAAACATACGGTCACGCCAATTTTCAATCTTGGCTTCTCTTGCCATTTGAAACAATAACGTTAATGTCTCGCTGGTAATACGGTGTTTGGAATAATCCAACAGTAAATCTTCGTGGCTTAAGCTGAATGTGTCGAAACGCTTAGGATCTGCATTGAATAAGTCACGCATATGCTGCGTAGACATGATTTTTTGATGTTGGCAAAGAGATTGCCAGCTAGGGTGTTGTGTCAGTGTCGCCATTTATATTCTTATGATCATTAAATTATTTAAATCAAAATCTACTTCGGTTGTTTACTTTAAAGTTAAGATGATGCCGGCCAACGGTGGTAATGTGAGCACGATTGAGAGCGGCTGGTTCATCCACGGTACATATTCAGTTTGTATGCCTGCATTGTTACCCAAGTTACTACCACCATAACAGGCTGCATCGCTATTAAATAGTTCGTGATAACTGCCTTCTGAAGGTACGCCAATACGGTATGACTGTCTGGGTACAGGTGTAAAATTAAGCACTATTATAGCAAAACTATCATCAGTTCCGCGTCTGATATAACTGATAATCGATTGATCTGCGTCATGACAATCAATCCAGCCAAATCCTCTAGACTCAAAATCTAGGCTATGAAGCGCATTCTGATTGTTGTACAAGTGGTTTAAGTCTTTACACAGTTGCTGTATGCCGCGGTGATAAGTATTACCTTCGTAATCCTCTTGTAGTAAATGCCAATCTAAACTCGTATTGACGTTCCACTCTCGACCTTGCCCAAATTCGTTACCCATAAAATTGAGCTTTTTGCCGGGGGAGGTGGCCTGCAATGTCATTAACAAACGCAGGTTTGCAAACTTCTGCCAAGCATCTCCTGGCATTTTGTCTAGCAGTGATCGTTTACCATGTACGACCTCATCATGTGAGAACGGCAGAACAAAGTTTTCGCTGTAAGCGTAAAGCTGGCCAAAAGTCAGCTTGTCATGATGATATTTCCGATGTACAGAATCTTCTTCCATGTACGCTAGGGTGTCATTCATCCAACCCATATTCCACTTCATACTAAAGCCAAGACCGCCAGTGTAGACTGGACGCGAGACAGCCGGCCAAGCGGTAGACTCTTCGGCGATAGTTAGCACGCCAGGAAAATCTTCCCCCACCATCATGTTTAATTGTTTCAAAAACTCAATGACGTCTAAATTCTCACGCCCACCATACTTGTTGGGCAGCCATTCACCAGCTTTGCGTGAGTAATCTAGGTAAAGCATTGAGGCTACCGCATCTACACGCAACCCGTCGATATGAAACTCTTGTAGCCAGTAGTAGGCGTTACTCATCAAAAAGTTACGCACTTCATTACGGCCATAATTAAAAATATAAGTACCCCAATCTTGATGCTCACCTAACCTTGGGTCTTCATGCTCATATAGCGCGGTACCATCAAAACGCGCCAGTGCCCAATCATCTTTGGGGAAGTGGCCGGGTACCCAGTCCAAAATCACGCCAATATTGGCTTGGTGAAACGTATCAATCAAATAGCGCAAATCGTCTGGTGAGCCAAAACGGTTAGTCACACCAAAGTAGCCAGTGGTTTGATAGCCCCAAGATTCATTCAGTGGATGCTCAGTAATTGGCAGCAGCTCAACATGGGTGTAGCCCATGTTGACCACGTGCGGCACCAGTGTTTTAGCCAGCTCTCGGTAGCTTAAAAAATGGCCCTGCGCATTCCGTTGCCAACTACCCAAGTGCACCTCATAACAATTAAATGGGGCATGTAGCCAATCATTAGCCTTTCGCTGTTGCAACCAAGACTGATCTGACCACTGGTGTTGGCTTTGGCTTACCTTAGCAGCCGTGCCCGGTTTTTGTTCAAACTCAGTACCATACGGGTCTGTTTTGACAAGAATATGACCAGTATGGCGATTGCGTATTTCAAACTTGTATAAATCGTACGTAGTGAGATGAGGGATAAAGATTTCCCATACACCGCTGCTACCATGCGCGCGCATGCTGTGGATGCGGCCATCCCATTGATTGAAGTTGCCAATCACGCTTACACGCTCTGCATTGGGCGCCCATACTGCAAAACGTACGCCCATAACACCTTGTTGGCTTCGTGTTTGCGCCCCAAGTGTTTTATAGGCTTGCTTGAGTCTGCCTTCGCCAAACAAATAGAGTTCGTCTTGGGTAATGGATGCTTGGAAGGTATAAGGGTCGTACGCTTCAAAACTACGTTTGCCTATATCTACTTTTAGCAAACAGGGGGTACTGATTTCAACTTGGCTGGTGTATTCGAACAATCCTTTGCGATGAGAATGCGTGAGTGCTACCCAATCGCCACTCACTTTAACGTGCACATGATCTGCGTGTGGATTGAATACTCTTAAAATGAATTGATCAGCAAGCGCATGCACACCCAGAAAACTGAAAGGGTCGTGATGGGTAGCATCTAATACTCTTTGCAAGTTGAGTTTATCGCTATTAGTGATAGAGCTGGATTGTATATTTTTTACCAAAATTTTCTCGTTAATTTTTGTGAATTAAATGTGATAAAGTAAGTTCTAGCGCCGTCAAGGTGATTATAATGCAGTTGTAAGGGTTTGAGATGTAATTCGATGTGATAGTAACGAGCTAGGTTAGGAAATCAAGATGTCATCATCCATTCAAGAAGAAGAACGTAGAAAAGTTAATCGGCGGCAAGAACGTCCCTCTGATCGATTTATTAGTAACCTCACAAAAAACACCGTCGCTATTATCTTGGCGGGTGGTCGCGGTAGCCGTTTAAAGAACCTCACCGATTGGCGAGCGAAGCCCGCTGTACAATTTGGGGGTAAATTCCGCATTATTGATTTTCCGCTCTCCAATTGCATTAACTCGGGCATTCGCCGCATTAACGTGGCTACCCAATATAAAGCACAGAGCTTGATTCAGCATATCCAGCGTGGTTGGGGCTTCTTACGCGGTGAGTTTAATGAGTATGTGAATATCATCCCGGCGCAGCAGCGCTTGAGCGAAGACTGGTACAAAGGTACGGCAGATGCCGTATATCAAAATATAGACCTGTTAAGAGAGAATGGTGGTGAGTACATTCTGGTATTGGCTGGGGATCATATCTATAAAATGGACTATGGCAAGATGTTAGCTACGCACGCTCGCAGCAATGCGGATATGACGATTGCTTGTATTAATGTGCCGTTGGAAGATGCTAAGGGCTTTGGTGTGTTGGCAGTGGATGAGTCTGACCGTGTCATTGAGTTTGCAGAAAAGCCGGATAATCCAAAACATATCCCCGGCAACACGGAACAAGCATTTGCAAGTATGGGTATATATATTTTCAATGCCAAATTCTTATATGAGCAGTTGATTCGTGATGCGGGTGAGAAAAAGTCTTCACATGACTTTGGCGGCGACATTATTCCGTACATCATCAATAAATACCGCGTGCAGGCGCATCGCTTTACTGATAGCTGCGTAGGTGCATTGGACGATAACTATTATTGGCGCGATGTGGGAACCATAGATGCTTACTGGGAAGCCAATATGGAGCTCACTAAAGTGGTGCCGGAGCTGAATTTATACGATAGGGAATGGCCAATTTGGACATACCAAGAGCAGTTGCCACCGGCTAAATTTGTCTTTAATGATGAAGGTCGTACTGGTAAAGCTACAGATTCATTAGTGTCCGGTGGTTGTTTGATTAGTGGCTCATGCGTGACCAGCTCAGTGCTGTTTTCGGATGTGCATGTTAACGACTACTGTACGATTGAGGGTTCTGTGGTGTTGCCAAAAGTGACGATTAACAGAAATGTGGTGCTTAAAAATGTGGTGATAGACCGTGGCTGTGAAATTCCAGAAGGCATGAAGATAGGCGTGGATTTGGCATTGGATGCTAAACGTTTCTATGTGTCTGAAAAAGGTATTGTGCTAGTAACACCGGATATGTTAGGTCAAGATCTATATAGAGTTGTATAGAAATCAATTAATTAATAGATTAACTTAAAGTAAATTGTAAGGAATAAAACGCTTGCACATGCCAACTTCTTCTAGATTGTATTTGAACCTGTACTGGCATATGCACCAGCCGGATTACCGAGATTTAAGCACAGGCGAGTACGTATTGCCTTGGACATATCTGCATGCCATGAAAGACTATAGCGATATGGTCTATCACTTGGAGCAGAACCCTAAAGCCCGTGCTAGTTTTAATTTTGTGCCAATTCTGCTTGAGCAGTTGGTGGATTATTCCGAACATTTTTCAACAGGCAAACTACGCGACCCATTGCTTGCCTTACTCGTCGAGCCTGATTTAGAGAATATTTCCCCCGAGCAATGTCGACTGATTGTCGAAAGTTGCTTTAAATCGCATCATGAAAAGATGCTTAGTCCTTTCCCACACTATCAGCGTTTATTGCAGTTATTCCAACTGATTGAGCCGGTTATGGAGAATAATGACTTCCATTATTTATCGGCACAGTACAAAGCTGATTTGCTGGTGTGGTATCACTTGGCATGGTGTGGCGAGAGCTTGCGACGTGAGAATAAGCTAATACAACACCTGATGCAAAAAGGGTTACTATTCACGTTAGAAGAGCGTCAGCAGTTACTTGATGTGATTGGTACGACCATTAAAAACCTAATACCGCGCTACAAAAAATTGATGGAAAAAGGGCAGGTTGAACTTTCAACCACGCCTTATTACCATCCAATTTTACCTTTGCTACTTGATTTCACCTCGACCAAAGATGCAATGCCAGATGCGCCATTGCCAGAGCATGCGCGTTACGATGACGGGGTAAACCGTGCTCGCGCACATATTGAATCAGCTCGTAAATACCATCAAGAATTATTTGGTAGCTTACCCAAAGGTATGTGGCCGGCAGAGGGTGCTGTATCACATGGAGCCTTATCGCTATTGGCGGAACACGGTGTGCAATGGGCAGCCACAGGGCAAGGTGTATTAGCCAACAGTTTAATTAAATCCCACCTGAGTGCCGAAGACAGGCATCAGTACTTGTACCAGCCATACAGAGTCACCAATGGCAAAAATGATGTGCTGTGCTTTTTCAGGGATGATGCGCTGTCTGACAAGATTGGCTTTGAATACGCCAAAATGCATTCTACCGATGCCGTGAATGATTTTATGCGTAACTTAGATGAAATTTTGGCCGCAACCCCCAAAGGCCAATGCAAAGTGGTTAGCGTGATTCTGGATGGTGAGAATGCTTGGGAATATTATCCCTATAACGGTTATTACTTTTTAAAAGAGTTGTATCAGGCTCTAGCCAATCACTCAGCCATTACTATGACTACCTTTAGCGACATTATTAAGATGCAACATACCGGACAATTACCGCCAGCAAAAATATTGCCGCAAGTATCCGCGGGAAGCTGGGTGTATGGCACCTTTAGCACTTGGATTGGTAGTGAAGCCAAAAACTTGGCTTGGGATTTGTTGTGTAAAGCCAAAAAGGTATACGATCAAACTATTAATACATTGCCTACCGCACAGCAGCAGGCGTGCGAGCGCCAGTTAGCTATCTGCGAAGGTTCAGACTGGTTTTGGTGGTTCGGCGATTACAACGCTTCTGACAGTGTGAAAAGTTTTGACCGTTTATACCGACTAAACTTAATCAACTTGTATCAGTTGTTAAAACAGGCAGTGCCAGAGAACTTGCATCAACCTATTAGTCAAGGCGGTGGCAATGCCGAAAACGCAGGCACTATGCGTAGAGGACAGGATACTTAATGGTGCAATCATGTCAGCAGATACGGAGTGCAGGTGTACTTTTACATATTAGTTCATTACCCGGCGGCGATTTAGGCAAAGATGCCTTTCGCTTTGTTGATTTTCTAGCCGCCAGCGGTGTTAGTGTGTGGCAAACACTACCTATCAACATGCCGCATAGCGATAACTCACCCTATCAGTGTTTATCTGCCCATGCAGGTAATCCGGCATTTATTAGCTTAGATAGGTTGGTAGAGCAGGGCTTGATTACGATTGAGCAAAGTCAAGGGTGCCGTATTGCAGCGCTTAAGGCTGCTCATACTGCCGCTAAGCATTTGCCAATCTATGATGACTTTATCCAGTTTTGCCAGCAACATCAAAATTGGCTCAATGACTTTTCTTTGTATTTACTGTTAAGAGAACAGCGACATCACCAAGGTTGGTTTGATTGGCCGAAACAACTTAAAAATCGTGCGCCGCAAGTGTTAGAAAAGCTGAAAAATCAACACGTAGATGAAATCAACCAGATTCAATTCGTGCAGTATTTGTTTTTCTCGCAGTGGGCAGCGCTAAAAACCTATGCCAATAGTAAGCAAGTACAGTTGTTTGGCGACATTCCTATTTTTGTAGCGTATGACAGTGCGGACGTCTGGGCGAAGCCGCATTTATTTAAGCTTGATGAAAACATGCATATGACGGTAGTGGCTGGAGTGCCGCCAGATTACTTTTCGGCCACCGGCCAGCGCTGGGGAAATCCGCATTACCAATGGGATGTCATGGCTAAAGATGATTATGCTTGGTGGGTGGCACGTTTGCATACACAAGCTGAGCTATTTGATTTGATTAGAATTGACCATTTCCGAGGGTTGGAAGCTGCTTGGGAAATCCCCGCGCACGAAGAGACTGCCATTGGTGGTGCTTGGGCCGTAGCGCCCGGAGATGCACTGCTGGCAAGCATTTATCGGCATTTACCGCACATTCACTTGGTTGCAGAGGATCTAGGTGTTATTACGCCTGAAGTCGATGCACTAAGACAAAAATACGCTTTACCAGGCATGAAGATTTTGCAATTTGCGTTTGGTGGTGATGAATCCAACCCTTATTTGCCGGAACATATTGACGTTAATAGTGTTGTATACACAGGCACACATGATAACGACACTACGCTGGGATGGTATCGTCAAGCAGAGGCGAATGTCATAGAGCACTTGCATCGCTACTTGGGTAGCACCACGCCAGATATGCCTAAAGCGTTGATTGATTTGGTGATGTATAGCCAAGGTTATTTGGCAATTGTTCCCATGCAAGATGTGCTAGGTTTGGACAGTGATAGCCGGATGAACACGCCTGGTACGATTGTAAACAACTGGCTTTGGCGATTTGAGTGGTCTCAATTGACTTGGCAACACCAACAAGCGCTTAAAGAAGTGGTTGAAGCTTCAGAGCGAAGCGTACATGGCTAAAGCAATTGGTATTGATGTAGGCGGCACCAACTTAAGAGTGGGGGTGTTTGATGACCATCAATTATTACAAGAAACGCGCTTTCAAGCTGATTTTTCCCAGATATGTCACACATGCGCACCACAGGAGGCATGGGAGAAAATCATCTCTACCACTGCTGAAGGTATACGTAATGTACTGGTGCAGTTTCCGGAAGTACAACATATTGGCATTGGCTTCCCTGGTTTCATTGACCCCAAAACACAGACAGTCGCGCAATCTCCAAACTTTCCCGGCCTAAAGAATGTAAATTTAGCGCAAGATTTGGCGCATGTGCTACAGAAAAAGGTAATTGTAGAGAACGATGCACTTGCTGCAGCTTATGGTGAATATTGCTTGGCAGATAAGCCAGCCACTGGCCTCATCTATTTGGGCTTAGGTACTGGCTTAGGTGGTGGTTTTATTCACTCAGGCACTCCGTTTGCAGGGCACCATGGAGTTGCGATGGAGGTAGGTCACATCATTGTTGAGCCTAATGGTCGTTTGTGTGGCTGTGGTAATCATGGCTGTGTTGAACAGTATGCTTCAGCCAGTGGTGTGATGATGAGTTATCAATTGTTGACGAACCAACGTTTGAACGCTCATGAAATTGCCCAGTTAGCAGATGGAGGAGATGCCTCAGCTTTGGTTGCCTATCAGCAAGCTGGAGACAGTTTGGCGCAGATGTTGGCTAGTGTTGTGAAGGTGCTGGATGTTCCCACTATTGTGATTGGTGGCGGTATGGCGCATGCATGGCATTTGATGCGTGCGAGTTTTGAAAGTAGATTAGAGGCTGACTTAATTCCGGTGCTGCGCGGAAAGTTGCTGGTGAAACCATCAAAAACTGGAGATATCGCGGGAATGCTTGGCGCCTCTCTGCTGGCTAGGCATTGGTAAGGTGTTGACTTAACGCCCAAGCAACGTGCTCTCTAACAATAGATTCGTTATCGTTGACACGCGTTTGCAAGGCTTTAATTACCTTTGGTGAGGTTTCTGCATTACCTAAACCTACTGCAATATTGCGTAACCATTGTATGTAACCAATTCGGTAAATAGCACTCCCAGCCATCTTTTGCTGAAACTCTGCTTCGCTCCAACCGAAACAAGTGACCAAGTCTATGTCATCAAGGCCGTGACGCACATAAAAGTCACGCTCTTGAGTGATTTCTGCAAATTTGTTCCAGGGGCAAATCAACTGACAGTCGTCACAGCCATACACACGATTACCAATCAATGGCCTGAATTCTTCGGGTATCGCTGATTTTAATTCGATGGTGAGGTATGAGATACAGCGACGCGCATCTACTTCATAAGGAGCGACGATTGCTTGCGTGGGGCAGATATCCAGACAAGCTGTGCAAGAGCCGCAGTGCGCACTCGCTGGTGGGTCAATCGGTAAAGGTAAGTTGGTGTAAATCTCCCCCAAAAAAAACCAAGAACCATGGTCTTTATTAATGAGCAATGTGTGTTTGCCGCGCCAACCCAATCCAGCCTTTTCTGCCAGCGCAACCTCTAGTACCGGTGCACTATCGGTGAATACGCGGTACTCGACTTCTTGCGTGGCTGCCTGTATTTTGTCGCATAGTTGCTGTAATTTTTGGCGTAGTACCTTGTGATAGTCACGACCTAATGCGTATCTGGAAATAAATGCCTTACTTGATTCACGCATGACTTGCCAACTATCTCTGGCATTAGGTGGCTTGTAATCTAATCGAACAGAGATAACACGGCAGGTATTCGGGACTAATTCTTGCGGACGGGTGCGCTTGGTACCATGTTTTGCCATATAATGCATTTCACCATGAAAGCCTTTTTCAATCCAAGCTTGATGCGCTTGTTCGGCACTATGCAAGTCAGTATCCGTAATGCCAACCTCTGCAAAACCCAATGCTTGTCCCCATCGCTTAATGTCGACAGCCAGTTGGGCAAACGCGTTATCTGAGTGAGTATGCATGGATAAGCGTGATTTTACACAGGTTTTAAGGGATGAAGCGGCTACGCTGCAAGCAGGTCAGCGTTTTTCTCGTTATTTGCCTACAGGATTTACAGTGTTTTTACATGGTGATTTAGGTGCTGGTAAAACAACCTTTATCCGTGGTGTGTTGCAAGGATTAGGTTATCAGGGTAAAGTTAAAAGCCCTACTTACACTTTAGTAGAGCCATATGAGCTTCCGGATGTTACACTCTATCATTTTGATTTATATAGGTTAATTGACGAAGAAGAGTGGGAAGAAGCCGGGTTCAGAGACTATTTCAACGCGAGCAGCATCTGCATGATTGAATGGCCGGAAAAAGCACAATCGTTGCTTCCTTCGGCCGATATAGAAGTGCATTTGCTACATCAACCCGATGGCAGGGAAATACAGTTTCAAGCCAACACTGCTGTTGCAAAACAGGTAATACAACAATTTGAACAAGATGATTAAGTACTTAGGTCTAACGATAGTAATATGGTTGTTTACGCTATGCCAAAGTGCATATGCCGCAAACTCCATCACTGCCGCGCGAGTATGGCCTGCTCAGGATTACACACGTATCACCTTTGAGGCACCATCACCCATCAAACATCAGCTCTTGATTTTGAAAAATCCACACCGTTTAGTACTGGATATTGAAGATGTTGAGCTTAATCCCATACTCAAAACGCTCTCGGATCGCATTTTATCTAGTGATCCTTATATCAAGCAGATTCGCACTGGGATGTTTAAGCCAAATGTATTGCGTATAGCGATTGATTTGAAGGCTGAAGTGAGCCCAAACGTATTCGCGCTTGCACCAGCAGGGGATTACAAGCACCGATTGGTGGTGGATATCTATCCGGATAAAGACCCAATTATGGCGATGTTGGAAAAACGTGATAATGAAAAAAGTGAAAGTGATACGTCTAAGCCTGTCGAAGAACCATTACCCTCAGTTACTCAGCAAGAAGCCGAACTGCCCAATATCGAACCCGCACAAGAAGCACCCATCGAACCGCTTCCAGAAACACATCCTGCTGAGACTGTTGCTGTAGCACAAGAGCCAGCCTTGCCAGAAGAAAAGCCAATAAAGCCAGAATTTAATAAGAAAAAAGAACGTGTCATCACGATTGCGATTGATGCAGGTCACGGTGGTGAAGATCCTGGTGCACGCGGCGCCAGTGGTACGCATGAAAAAGAAATTACTTTGCAAATTGCAAAAAAACTCAAAGAGAAAATTGATGCAGAAGACAACATGCGTGGTGTCTTGATTCGCGATGGGGACTATTTCATTCCACTGCAAGGGCGTGTAATCAAAGCGCGCAAGCTCAAAGCGGATTTATTTATCTCCATTCATGCCGATTCATTTACTAATCCTGCGGCGCGCGGCTCATCGGTGTTTGCGCTGTCTGAGCGCGGTGCAACCAGTGCCAGTGCACGTTATTTAGCTAAAAAAGAAAATGAATCTGATCTGATTGGTGGAGTGAGCTTAGGTGGGAAAGACCCAGAGTTGGCTAAAACTCTATTGGATTTATCGCAAACAGCCACTATTAATGACAGCATCAAGCTGGGCAAAGCGGTATTATTGAAAATTGGTGAAATTAATAAGCTGCACAAGAGTCATGTAGAGCAGGCTGGTTTCGCTGTTCTGAAGTCGCCGGATACGCCTTCAATTTTGGTGGAGACTGCATTTATCAGCAATCCAGAAGAAGAGCGAAAATTGAAGGATGATGATTACCAAAATAAATTGGTAGATTCGATTTTAGCGGGTGTGAAAAAATATTTTGCGGCTAATCCAGCCTTAATCAATAAGTAGTGCCAATCAATATCTCAATCAAAGTTGACTGGCTTAACGTCGATATTTAATCAACTCACTTTCACGTTGCGTCTCACCATAGCCTGTCTGTACCCGTAAGGCACGCTGAATATAATAGCTAATACGCTGACGTAAATCAGATACGTCATCTCCATCTACAAATGTGTGTGGAAATTTAAAGCTAAGCCAAGCATACAAACTCAAGTTATGGCTCAGCAACTCCGCAGCTTCTAAATGCTTGGGAGCACTGCCAGCGAGCCAATCCGGTGCAATCGGCAAATGGCGTATCTGCGATTCCGCCACGCTTTTTAAACATAGTAAGTAGTAGTCCCGCTCAAAAGCCACATTCAAGGCAATGGGTGCACAGACAAATATATATTTATCTTTCAACGACATGCTGGGCGCATAGGCGTCCACCAGTAGGGCTTGCTGAATTTGACCAGTCAACGGCGCCGCTGCAAACAGTGTGTGTTGTAAACGGCTGCGTTCTTCAAGGTAGGTGAGTATCTCAGCTATCTTACCGGTATGCAGTTGCTTCCCTAATGCTTCAATTTGATGAAACCCAATGCTAATTGGCAGTTTACTTAAATTGGCATCATCATTAGTCGTTAGCATATGCTCAATATGAATGTGCTCGTCAGCTTCAAATACATTCACGTACCCTGTGGGATACAGGCCAAAACGCCCAGCACGCCCGGCAATTTGTCTGACTTCAGTAGCGTTTAGCAAACGTGATGCCACACCGTCAAACTTATGTGTATTAGCGAATATTACACGACGGATGGGCAGGTTAAGCCCCATGCCTATAGCATCGGTCGCCACTAAAATATCTGCTTGTCCAGAATTAAATCGTTCAGATTCGGCTCTACGCACTTCTGGTGACAATGCGCCATAAATGCTGGCAACGCTAAAGCCCCATTGTCGAATCCGTGCTGAAAATGTCAGCACATCCTTACGACTAAAGGCAATGATGGCATCGCCTTTCTGCAACTTTGATTTTAACTTGAGTTTGCTATAACGCTGACCGCAAATACTTTCGTCTTCTAACACCAAAGGCGTAAGGCGAGCTGTTTCAGTGACTTCATAAGTTTCATCTAGCGACTCTATAGCGGCAATACATGGCGGGGTAACAGCATTAGAACCACAAATAAACACACGTTTTCCCGGTACACCTATCAGTGCTTGAGTCCAAGCAGAGCCGCGGTCAGGATCTTGTAACATCTGGATTTCATCAATCACAGCCACCTCAACCATGTTGGATGGATTCATCATTTCAATAGTGGAAGCCGTATGTTGCGCACCCGTCATCAATATACGCTCTTCCCCCGTAATCAGATTACAGGGTACGCCTGCTGCCACCAAACGGTCGCGCACTTCCATCGCCAACAGGCGCAATGGCGCTAAATACACACCAGATTTCGCTTGGGTTAAAGCATTCAGCGCATGATAGGTTTTTCCAGAGTTAGTAGGGCCCACATAAAAATGGTGATGGCGTCGCAAGTTACGCGCTTTGCTGAAGCTTTGTGCAAACCCATGTATGCCAGTAGTGTGGGGGCTATGCGTCATAAAGCTTAGCTTGTGTTAAAGCGAGTAGAATACCAAACATCACCCCAAAACCCGATTGAATAACAATGAAAAGTGAGAAGGTTGATATGGAACTTACGTTTTTAGGCGCAGCGGGGACCGTGACAGGGTCAAAATATTTACTTAAGTCAAATGGCTTTCAGCTGTTAATTGACTGCGGTTTGTTTCAAGGTTTAAAACAGTTGCGATTAAAAAACTGGGCTGCTTTACCAATTCAACCCAGTCAGGTAGATGCAGTGGTGTTGACGCATGCACACATTGACCATTCTGGTTACTTACCTCTGTTTGTTAAAAATGGGTTTTCTGGCAAGATTTATTGCAGTCGCGCCACGCATGATTTGTGCAAAATATTATTACCAGACGCCGCGCATCTGCAAGAGGAAGAGGCTGAATATGCCAATCGGCGTGGTTTTTCCAAGCATCATCCGGCATTGCCTTTATATACCCAGGAAGATGCCGAGCGTGCTTTAGCTTTATTTGAGCCGGTAGCATTTGCGCAAGATATCCCAATGGGCAATGACACGCATATACGTTTATTACCTAACGGCCATATTCTCGGTTCTGCCAGTGTACGAGTCGCTAATTCAAACACCTCAGTTGTATTCTCTGGTGATATTGGACGACCAAATGATATTCTTTTGCATGCCCCCACACCAATCGCTCCTGCAGATTACCTTGTGCTGGAATCTACCTATGGCAATCGCTTGCATGATAAGGCTGACCCTAGATTGCAGCTTGCTAGCGTGATCAACAAAACCGTTAAACGCAAAGGTGTTGTGCTGATTCCAGTCTTTGCGGTGGGTAGAGCACAAGAATTGCTGTATTACATTCATTTGTTAAAACAAACTGGCGAAATTGCAGATGATATTCCCGTTTATCTGAATAGCCCGATGGCTGTAGACGCGACCGCCATCTTTACGCAACACCGAGGTGAACATAAATTATCACCTGAGCAATGCCGCGCAATGAGCCGATGCGCACATATGGTAAATAGCGTTGAAGAATCAAAACGCTTAAATGAATTGAAGGGCCCGATGATTATTTTATCCGCCAGTGGCATGGCTTCTGGAGGGAGGGTAGTGCATCACCTCAAGGCCTTTGCACCTAAATCAAACAACACTATTTTATTTGTTGGGTTTCAGGCTGCAGGTACACGAGGGGCCGCCATGATAGACGGTGCTGAGAGCATCAAGATTCATGGTGAATATATTCCAGTAAAAGCCAAAGTTGAGGTGATTTCAAATTTATCCGCGCATGCGGATTACGAAGAAATTTTAGCGTGGTTACAACCTATGCAAACGGCACCCAAACAAGTGTTTATTACCCATGGTGAGCCAGTGGCCGCAGATATGATGCGCAGGCATGTGGAGGAGCGTCTGAATTGGCGTGCGACTGTCCCTGAGTACCTAGACAAAGTGACGCTAAGCTAATAAAAATAACCTCAATATGTCCAAGTGGTGATTCAAACAAGTAAAATAGCGTGATGCAAATACGTCTTTTACCTGACCAGCTCATCAGCCAAATTGCCGCAGGTGAGGTGGTTGAGCGACCAGCCTCAGCGCTTAAAGAGCTGTTGGAAAACAGCTTGGATGCTGGCAGTACCGATATTCAAGTATCACTCGTTCAGGGCGGCGTGAAGCAGCTAAGGGTAGCTGACAATGGCAGCGGTATTGCGCAGGAAGACCTTGCACTGGCGCTCACACGCCATGCCACTAGCAAAATCTTCAGTCTAGAAGACTTGGAGTCGGTGGTGAGCTTAGGTTTTCGTGGTGAAGCGTTGGCTAGCATTGCTTCGGTCTCGCGTACGCAAGTGAGTAGCCGGGCGCAAGCCACCAAACACGCTTGGCGCATTACCTCTAACGGTAGCGAAATCTCTGACATCGAGCCTGCCGCATTAGATGCAGGCACAGTCATTGAAGTGAATGATCTATATTTCAACACACCAGCCCGCCGAAAATTCTTAAAAACTGAAGGTACAGAATTTGGTCATTGTGAGGAGGCTTTTCATAGGGTAGCGCTATCACGGCCCGATGTTGCTTTTATGTTGCAACACAATGGCCGAGCACTTAGCCGCTATGCCGTGAGTGCGCCGGAAAAACGCTTTGCAGAAGTACTGGGCGCTGAGTTTGCAGCCGAATCAATCGCAGTAGATGAAGCCAGCGCAGGTTTGCGCTTATGGGGAATTGCAGCTAAGCCCACATATAACCGGAATAGTCGTGATACGCAGTATGTTTATGTCAACGGTCGTTTTGTACGGGACAAATTGATTAGTCATGCCATCCGACAAGCCTATCAAGATGTGCTGCATCATGACCGTCATCCTGCTTTCGTGCTGTTTTTAGAGCTCGATCCAGCCTTGGTGGATGTCAATGTCCACCCCAGCAAAACCGAAGTGCGGTTTAGGGATGGACAAGCCATTCACCGTTTTATTTTTCATGGCTTGCACAAAGCGTTGGCCACGCCTACGGGTGTCTCCAATGCAGTCACTGCTAGCCAAGCGCAATACAATCCATTTTCGCAACCAGCTACAAATAGCAACGGGCAATCTGCATACCCAACTTATCAATCGCAGATTAATCTAAGCGCAAGCGAGCCAGCCAATTTCTATCAAACTATGTTTGCCACAACACCTGCCAGCATCAACGATACACGCGAATTTGCTAGTCCGGTATGTTACGCCGAGAGCCTGGAAGACGTTGCAACGACTCAAGAGGAGTTTCCACTTGGGTTTGCCGTGGCACAAATTCATGGTGTGTACGTGCTTGCCCAAAATAAACTGGGCTTGGTGGTGGTAGATATGCATGCTGCGCACGAGCGTATCATGTACGAAAAGCTAAAAGATGCGCTGGACCACAAGCAAGTGCCAATGCAACCATTGTTGCTGCCGATCAGCTTTAATGCGGACAGATTAGAAGTGGCTACCGTGCAGGATACGTTAGCCAGTAATACGGATAGTTTGCAGCGGCTAGGCTTTGATATTGCTGTGCTTTCTCCAACTACTTTGGCAGTACGGGCAGTGCCTACCATGTTGCAGCATGCTGATGCCGTAACGCTAGCACGTGATGTATTACGTGATTTGCGTGAATATGGCGCGAGCAGGGCGCTCACAGAGCGCAGAAACGAATTACTGGGTACTATGGCATGCCATGCAGCAGTGCGTGCTAATCGCAACCTTACAGTGCCAGAAATGAACGCATTACTGCGTGATATGGAAGCCACTGAGCGCTCTGGGCAATGTAATCATGGCCGCCCCACTTGGTTTCAGGTATCCATGCAAGATTTAGATAAAATGTTTATGCGTGGCAAATAAACACGCCAACACCGTAATATTGATTAGGAGGCGATATGACAGACGAACCAGCAACTCACGAACGCGTGTATAGCGAAGCAGAAGTGACGCAAAAACTACAGGCGGAATTGCCCCATTGGTATTTAGAAGATGGCTGGATAAGACGCAAATATAAAACAGGTAGCTGGAAAGGCACGCTGATGGTGGTGAATACGGTGGGGCATCTGGCCGAAGCCGCTTGGCACCACCCAGATTTAACGGTTTCGTATGCATTTGTGATTGTGAAGTTATGCACACATAGTGCAAAAGGCATAACCGATAAAGACTTTGAGTTGGCAACCAAAATTGAAGAAGTGATTCAATGGCAACCTAACAAGCAAGGCTTTAAAGGCCAGCCTTCTGCCTTAGAAGGCACACCGAATGAAGACCAGCGCTTTAAATACATTAAATACGATTAACCTATTATTACCTGATTGCGTAATTTTTGATGTCACCATTACCACCCGCTATTTTTTTGATGGGCCCAACCGCGAGTGGTAAAACCAATGCTGCTGTTTACTTAAAGCAGCATCTGCCTGTTGAACTGATTAGTGTCGATTCTGCTTTGGTGTTTCAAGACATGAACATTGGCACCGCCAAGCCAGACCAAACCACGCTTGCAGCAGCCCCTCATTTTTTAATTGATATTATCCCGCCCACCAGTGCTTATTCCGCAGCCAATTTTAGAGAAGATGCCTTAACCTTAATGGCGGAAATTACAGCAAGGGGCAATGTGCCTGTGCTGGTCGGTGGCACCATGTTGTATTTCAAATCTCTGGTCTCTGGCTTAAGTGGCTTGCCTGAGGCGAACCAGCAAATTCGTGCACAGATTGATGCAGAAGCCGCCCAAATAGGCTGGCCTATGATGCATTCCAAATTAGCCAACATCGATCCTGAAACTGCAGCAAGATTACAACCGAATGACATGCAACGCATTCAACGTGCATTAGAGGTACATGCCATTACTGGTGAAACCATGACGCAGCTGTATGCTAAGCAATCGACACAAAGCTTCCCATATCGGGTGCTCAAATTAGCACTCATCCCCAGTGACCGTGGCGTATTACATACGCGTATTGCCACACGTTTTCAGCAAATGCTGAATGATGGCTTGGTAGAGGAGGTGAAAGGATTGCTAGAGAAATATCCAACACTGACCATGGACAGCACCTCCATGCGTTGCGTAGGCTATCGCCAAGTATTGGAGTACATGCAAGGGCAATACCCATTAGAAGAGTTGTGTGACCGTGGCATATTCGCCACTCGTCAATTGGCTAAGCGACAACTGACTTGGCTACGTGGCATGGATGACACAGTTGAGCTCGATTGTTTGGATGCACAACTTAATGAGCGGGTATTGCAAAATGTTAAAAGTTTCTAGTTGATAGATTTAGCCTACTTGTGCTTGTTTAGTTTAATTTTAAAAATTAATTGTAGTTTCAATATTTAAGATATTGAAGGATGTGAATAGATGAGAAAAGACAGTAATTGGCAGGTATTTATAGACGTAATTAACGGTCTTTCTTTGGGGTTGCTATTAGTAATTATCAACTTATATTGGGTAAATGACAGTAGGTTAATCAGTATTCACAATTTTGTAATGCCGATAACTGATTGGGTGATTTCGCCTATATTTTTTGTTAAATGGATTGTTGATGTTAGTAACAATCCTGACCTGACACATGCATATTTAGTAATGGTCTACTTTATTTTCTTGCTAATATTTTGTAACAATTATATTTCTCTATTTCGTCCTTTTTCAGGATTCCCAAGTAGGGGCTATTATCTTACCTTGGAAGGGTTTACTGATTTTCTAGAAGACCATCTTTACTCATCGACAAATATACCAGTCAGCCTAGGATTTTTAAAGTATCCGTCAAATCGCAGTTCTAACAAGGGTGAATACGTAAAAGTTGATACTTTCAAAGAGCTAATACAACTGTTCTTTAAGAAAGTGGGGGTTCAGTATTTTGGGTTTTATATAATCTCTGGATTCTTATTCTTTACATGGGTTGCACATGACAGTGTAAATAGTAACGAGTTGTCAATATTGCCTTTTTGGTTGGCTGTTATTATTTTTTGTTACGCTCAAGTGAGATTTATATTTGAGTTGTTAGCTCTGCTTCCGAAAATTCTTTTTGATAGACCCATTGACGCTTAGGGCGTTCATTCTTGCTTCTAAAGCGCCCTAAGCAGGTTATATCGTCGAAAGGCTAACTGTTGATAGGGTACTTCACTAGATGCAAATGATAGCCATGCTTTTTAATGTCTGCGGTAATGTCTGATTTCGCATCAAGCTCAACCGCGGCTCTTTCAAAAATCAATTTAGCATAATCGGGGTCGGGGACTTCCACTTTTGAAACATCGCTATTAGCGAGTACTGAGATGTATTTATTTGCGCTACTGGCACTTTTATAGATATCTACTTTCATGACACGCTCCTTTTTTCGGTTTGAGTCTTTTGAATGAGGCAATGGATGAAGATACAACGATACTCTTCATACACGTATGACGCATTTGATGTTGTGTGAGTTCCCTAAGGCTAGGGCAAGCTTTGAAACGACAGCTTACATGGTTATTAAATATAAACCATATAAAACAAGTATTTAAAATTATCTATTAAAGTCTTTAATTAAAAGCTTGTTGTATACGTGTGCCTGCCTCTACGCATTCTTCAAGTGATGCCACCAAGGCCATACGAATAAATCCTTGTCCTGGGTTAACCCCATGGGCTTCTCTCGCTAAAAAGCTGCCTGGCAACACGGTGATATTTAAATCACGGTAAAGCTGCACGGCCATATCGGTATCTTGTTGTTGAGTTTGCACCCATAGGTAAAACGCTGCATCCGGTTTTGTAGTCTTCCAAACCGCATTCAACATCGGCGTAACCGTATTAAATTTTTCGGCATACAATCTGCGGTTTTCAATCACATGCGCTTCATCATTCCAAGCAGCGATGGATGCAGATTGCACTGCAGGGTTCATGGCGCAGCCGTGGTAGGTGCGATATAAGGCAAATTGTTTGATGATGTTTTTGTCGCCTGCGACAAAGCCGGAGCGCATGCCAGGCACGTTAGACCGTTTGGATAAGGAACTGAAAACTACTAGGTTGGTGTAGTCTCGGCCTAGTAAATGCGCTGCTTGCAGCGCACCAAGTGGCGGGTTGCCTTCTTCAAAGTAAATTTCTGAATAGCATTCGTCCGCGGCAATCACAAAGCCATAACGGTCGGATAGCTCAAAAATGGTTTTCCATTGCGTTAGTGTCATCACCTTGCCAGAAGGGTTGCCAGGGCTACAGACATAGGCTAATTGAGTGCGGCCCAACACGTCTGCAGGTACGCTTTCAAAATCCATCACATGGTCTTGCTCGGCAACTTCGCTAGGCAAGGTGTTTAAAAAGTAAGGCGTTGCACCCGCTAAAAAGGCAGCGCCTTCATAGATTTGATAAAACGGGTTAGGGGATATCACCACAGGATTTGGTTTAGAACCATCAATGACCACTTGTGCAAACGCGAACAAAGCCTCTCGGCTTCCTGTCACAGGTAAGATTGCGGTTTCTGGATTGAGTGCTGGAATGTTGTAGCGACGCGTTATCCAATTCGAAATCGCCTCTCTTAAGGCCAAAACGCCAATAGTCGTGGGATAATTAGCCAAGCCGGCTATATTCTGAATAAGTGCATCCTGAATTAACTTAGGTGTGGCATGTTTGGGCTCACCAATCGATAAATTAATCGGTTTAAGTGCGGGATTGGGGGTAATACCTTGAAACAAATCGCGCAATCGTTGAAACGGGTAGGGCTGGAGTAACTGTAAATGTGGGTTCATAGGTGCGTATTATAGTGAGCAATAACAATAAACAAAACTTTTTTGCAGTGTTTGGCCTGCTATTTGGCGCGGTGTGCTGGGGGATTATTTGGTACCCATATCGCCTGATGGCAGACGCCGGCTTTTCCGGTGTGGTGTCGAGTTTTTACACTTACAGTATTGCGGTCCTGGTTGGGTGCTTGATCTTTGCTAAGCGTTGGCGCGGCGTGTTGGCCTTGCCAAAATCCGCTATCTTTTTATGCTTAGCTGCCGGTTGGACCAATTTGAGTTATGTGCTGGCCGTGATTGATGGTGAAGTGATGCGCGTGATGTTGCTGTTTTACCTCTCGCCATTATGGACACTTGTTCTTGCGCATTATTGGCTGAAAGAGCCATTTCACCGTTTGGGCATTATTGCAATTGTAGTGTCACTCTTGGGAGCGCTCATCATGTTGCATGATTTTGGTAGTGGCAACTGGCCTATCCCGCGCAATCAGGCAGAATGGCTTGCGTTGTCGTCCGGGATGGGATTCTCGCTCACCAATGTAATGACCAGACATGCAACCTATTTGAGCGTACAAGCTAAATCAATGCTGGTTTGGGTAGGGGTATCTGGCATGGCATTAGTACTATTACCCCTGATGGGGCAAACTGTACCAGCCGTTAGCGTTTTTGATGCAACGCAATGGCAACTCATGGTATTGATTGCCGCACTTCTGATGGCGGCTACCGTGTTTGTACAATATGGCGTGACCAAAATTACTGCTATGCGTGCTTCTGTATTGTTCTTGTTTGAGTTGGTGGTGGCAGCCGTGGCCTCATACTATTTGGCGAATGAGGCCATGACTTGGAACGAATGGCTGGGTGGTGCCCTTATTATTGCTGCCGCGTTGATTTCGGCACGGCAGCATAGCGCAGTGGAACAGGGTTAAGCCTAAAAGCTTTTGTTACTTTCTGCCGCAAAACGGATTTTGAGTGATAAATCGTTACGTGAGTCAGCATTGGCCAATGCATTTTCTTCGTCAATTTTGCCGTTTGCATATAAACGGAACAGTGACTGGTCAAACGTGTTCATGCCGATGTCGTTATTGTCCGCCATGATGTCTTTGATTTCACCCAGTTTTTGCTTTTGAATCAACTCGGATACATAAGGGGTATTAATCAATATCTCGCTAGCAGCAACGCGTTTCTGTGATTTGGCTGAGACTAAACGTTGCGAAATGATACCCACCAAGTTGAGTGAAACGCTCAACAACAAACCTTGTTTAATTTCAGGTGGGAAGAACGAAATAATGCGCTCCAGCGCTTGGTTAGCGTTATTGGCATGCAAGGTAGCCAAGCATAAATGGCCAGTTTCTGCATAGGCCATGGCCAGTTTCATGCCTTCCATATCACGAATCTCACCAATCAGAATCACATCTGGTGCTTGGCGCATGGCGTTTTTAAGCGCGTTGTCAAACGAAAGGGTATCAATACCCACTTCGCGTTGATTCAAAATCGATTTTTTATGCTGGTAAATAAACTCAATGGGGTCTTCCACGGTAATGATATGCCCAGTGGCATTTTCATTACGGTAGTCAATCATGGAGGCTAGGGTGGTGGATTTACCTGAACCCGTAGCACCCACCATCAACAGCAGACCGCGCTTACGCATAATCAAGTCTTTAAGTACCGGCGGCAAGCCTAGCTGATCAAAGGTGGGGATTTCTGTTTTGATGTGGCGGATGACCATCGCCACTTCACCGCGTTGTTTAAACACGTTGACGCGGAAGCGTCCAATATCGGTCTTGCTGATGGCAAAATTACACTCCAGTGTTCTTTCGAACTCTTGGATTTGCTCTTCGTTCATCAAGGAATAAGCAATTTCCTTAATCATGCCAGGGCCCATGATTTGGGCGTTGATGGGAAGATTTTCACCTTCGATATCGATATGAATTGCGGTGTTGGTACTAAAGAAAATATCTGAAGCGCCTTTATCGACCATGAATTTCAATACAGGTGAGATATCAATGACAGCCATGTTGCCCCTAACTTATGCTTACTTTTGTGACGATATAGTCCGTGTATTAATGCTCACGGAATTTTATTATAAACGTGAATATACGCAGTTTCTAAGCCTTGCACAAACCCCTTGGGGTTAAACAGTTGCGATTTACGTGATTGCAGTTGCGTTTTGATGTTATTTAACAGCGTACGGTCTTTGGCAAGCAACTCTGCACGCGCCACATAAGTATCCAAATTATGGGTAATTAAGCTATCTAACTCTAATCTGTTTAATAGGCTAGCCGCTACGCGTGACGGAAATGTTTCACCCATGCAGGTTAATACTGGTACATCCATCCATAAGGCATCACTGGCGGTGGTGTGCGCGTTATAGGGCAGGGTGTCTAAAAACAAATCGGCATGAGTATGGCGAGCTAAATGTGCCTCTATGGGTACTCTGGGGGCAAAAATAATACGATGTTCAGACACATCGG
The DNA here is from genome assembly GCA_001464125.1 of Betaproteobacteria bacterium Ga0077540. GTDB lineage: Bacteria > Pseudomonadota > Gammaproteobacteria > Burkholderiales > Methylophilaceae > Methylophilus. The sequence continues at coordinate 427,754 of LNEP01000001.1, forward strand.
CTTGTTTGGCATAGCTAAGTAAATTGGCTTTTGCCCATGGGTTGCATTCTAGTAACCACAATACACTGTTTGGTACTTGCTTAAGCAGTTGCATCCAAGTGGCAAATATTGCCTCTGTGATTTTGAAGGTTTGGTTAAAGCTACAGAATACAAACGCATCCTCAGGAAGCCCTAATGCAGCTTTGCTAGGTGTGTCTAATAGTGGTCGTTGCGCATTATTGGGCTGATAGCATGGCAAATACAGGCATTGCTCAGCAAACTGCCCAGCGTCTGGCGCAATTGTTTTGTCCACTAAAATATAATCAAACACGGAACCTTGTTTAAGTTTACCCATGGTGCCTGGGTAGCCCAACCAGTTAATACTAATGGGGGCAGGTTTTAGCGTAACGATACTTGTGCGACTATGCTTAGTGTAGCCCGTTAGATCCACCAAGATATCAATGCCGTCCGCTTGTATCTTTGCTGCAGCCTGAGGGTCTGACCACTGGCGAATGTCCACAAAGTGATCGACATTGGCAGCGATTTGTTGACGTTCCGCGCTGTTGTCGTCTGGCCCATAGCTGTAGGCATAAATCTCAAATTGCGTTCTATCATGGCTGGCTAAAAGCTCGGTGATTAGAAAGGCTAACGGATGCAGCCTGAAATCGGCAGATAAATAAGCCACCTTAATCTTTGTGTTAGATGGTTTTATGCCCGAATGACTTGCTGTTGACTTTGGTACTGCCTGCAGATGACCAAATTGTTGTTGCGCCCATTGGCTTGCACACTGCAATTGCTCTTGCGCTGTGGTATCTGGCATGGCGAGCAGTGCAAAAGGGGCGATTTGTGCGTTGGGGTCACGTTTTAATACATTTCTTAACTGTGCAATTTCTTCATTTAATCCATGCCAATCGCATGTATGCTGCTTTTGATGAATCAGGTGCGTCAAGGCATGGTGTAAAGTGGGTTGTATGGCAAGCGCCTGTTTGTAGCAATCAATCGCTTCATCCAGTTGCCCTAAATCACGCAGGGCATTCCCCAAGTTATTGTAGGCATCAGCATCATGGGGTTGATACTGCAAGGATAACCTAAAATGCTTAACAGCATTTTTGGCTTGGCCCAGAGCAATATAAGCATTACCCAGATTGTAGTGCGCAGCTGCGTTATCCACTTGGATGTGGATACATTGCATGAAGTAATCCGCTGCTTGCGTAAAACGTTGTGCTGCAGTCTCGGTATTGCCTAATTGCAACAATATTTGCGGATGGTTCGGTGCCAGCTTCAATGCTTGTTTATATGCCTGCAAAGCCGCTTCGGTGTCATTGTGCGCTAAATATTGCCCGCCAAGTTCATAATAAAGCCCTGGGTCGTTGGGTGTTTGCTTGATTGCTTGTAATAGTTGTTGAATTTGCATGCGATAAGTTTACCTTAAACGTTTAGATTAACCAGTCGCTTTAGCCCCAGTGTTTTTAGTAGAAAACGGTTTGCATCAATTGCATGTGCAAGCGATAAAGCCACTGGCAGAGGATCACCGACCAACCTGCTTGCCAGCAGTTCTGCACACAATGGCGCAGTTGTGAGCCCTTTAGTACCATGCCCTACATTGACATAAAGACCACTATGCCAAGGCAGGTCTTGCGCAGATGTTTTATGTTTAGGTGGTGATGCAGTCAGCGCTGTTGCATTTAGCAGTTGACCGACTAAAGGCAAGTAATCTGGGGTGGCACATCTTAATGCAGCTCGGCCTTGCAATGGCTGATGTTTTAACCCCACAAGTTGTGGTGACATATGCGCTAGCATGTCGATATTGCTTAGGTTATCTGCCTCTCTTATATCAAGGCTTGTATCTTGATTGTCAAATGTTGCGCCCACACAATGTGAGCCTTGTATGGCGGGTGTAAGGTAGCCCTCCGTACACAACACAGTCTTCAGTGATGCGCTTTGTGGGTTGGCAGAAACTGTAGTCATTTGCCCGCGTACCGCGCTAATTGGCAAATGGGCAGCAGGCGCTAATTGTAGGGCTTCATTTGCGTTTGCAATCACCACTGCATCTGCGCTTAAAGTCTGACCTTGCTGTGTATGAATCTGCCATTCAAGTTGCTGTTTTGTGAGTTGTGCTACACATGCTTGAGTAAGCACAGTGATATTAGTGTGCTGTAGCAATGTCCGACAGAATGCTTGAGGGCTTATCCATCCTGCATTTGGAAAATACAAGCCAGCATGCGAGAGTGGCACGCCCGCCAATGCGGATGCCTCTGATGCATCCACGTAACGCCCAATTTCTGAATCTAGGTCACGCTTTGCGATTGCTTCAATTCGGGCGGTCTCTCTTGTATTGAAAGCTAATTGTAATAGACCACAACGTCCTAAATCGGGGTGCTCAAGTCCCAGTTGCGTTAATAAACGCAACGTATAGAGGTAACTGCTTAAAGCGATTGCATCTGCAGTATTAGGATTAGCCGCTAAACGTGGGTAAAGCACACCCACAGGGTTACCAGACGCTTCTTGCGCCACGGTTGCATGACGCTCTAGCAACGTGACTTTAATACCGCGATTTGCCAAAGCATAAGCGGTAGCGCAGCCTGCAATTCCACCGCCAATAATCGCCACAGTGTTTGGCGATGGGTTAGCTTTAAGCGTATTTTCACTTGAAAAATGGCCATAGAGCATTTCACGTTTTTTGCCATAGCCAGTGGCTTTATTAACAGCAAACCCATGCGCAATTAAGGCTCGCCTAACTACGCCAGCGCTGGTAAAAGTGGCAAAAGTGGTTGTATTGTGCGATAAACGCGCCATGTGCGTAAATAGGGCTGGTGCCCACATTTCAGGGTTCTTGGCAGGTGCAAATCCATCCAAAAACCAGGCATCAACAGGGGTTTGAATTTCTGGCAGGCAGGACTGAATATCGCCGATATGCAGTGTGAATACAATACGACCTGAGAACAGTGAAAAGCGATGTACGCCTTCAGACAGCGCAGAATATTGCGCTAACAATGCTTGTGAAACGTTGGCTAAATCACTCCAAATGGCATGCGCTTGTTGCATCTGCGCTAAGGTGAGTGGATATTTTTCTGAGCTGATAAAGTGTAAACTTGCTGTACTTGGCGCAGTGCTTAACCATAATTGGCATGCACATAAAAAATTTAAACCGGTGCCAAAACCTGTTTCTGCAATGGTAAAGGAGGGTTGGCTTAAATGCTGCCAACGTTGTGCAAGTTGGTTGTGCTTGAGAAAGACATAGTCTGTTTCTAATAAGCCTTGCTGAGGGTTATCCGCGCTTGTCGAGAAATACACATCTTGAAAGCGTAATGAGTAAGGCTGACCATCGCGCCAATCTAATGTTTGGCTTGTTTTGTCTTGATTTTTTACAGTTGTGGACATGTCGGCCAGTATAGCAACTTAGCCTTGTTGATAGGCAGTTTGTGCTAGCTTGGTGATGCTTAATTGCGAACTGTAGCGCGTCTATTGTCCGGTTTAGCTAACAGCAAATGGACATCACCCAGCGCGCGTTCAGCAAAGCCACCTTCGCAGTAACATAAATAGAATTCCCACATTCTGATAAATTCCTCAGAATACCCAAGCTGGCGCACTTCTGCGAGTTTGGCAAAAAAGTTTTCTCGCCACATGCGTAGGGTAGTGGCGTAATGTGGGCCAATATCCTCTAGATCGTATAAACGCATATCTGTGTTACGCGTAATGCTTTGCAACATGGCGGTATTGGATGGAATATTTGAACCAGGGAAAATATATCGTTGGATAAAATCTACGGATTGAATGGCTTGCGCATAGCGCTGATCTGCAATGGTGATGGCTTGAATCAGCGCTAAGCCGTCTGGCTTAAGCAGGCTGCTGACTTTGGCAAAGTAGGTATCGTAAAACTGATGCCCCACTGCTTCAATCATCTCAATCGATACCAACTTATCGTAAGTCCTAGTTAAATGGCGATAATCTTCCAGCAACAGGGTGATGCGGTCTTGCAGATTATCGGCTTCCACACGCGACTTAGCCAGTGCATACTGCTGCTGGGAAATCGTGGTGGTGGTGACTTTGCAACCGTAATGTTTGGCTGCATAGATAGCAAAACCACCCCAACCGGTACCAATCTCAATCACATGGTCAGTTGGTTTCAAATCCAGCTTGTCGCAAATCGTTTTTAACTTGAGCTCCGAAGCTTGTTTAAGCGTATGTGTCTCAGCATTAAACATGGCGCTGGAGTACATCATGGTGTCATCTAAAAACAATGCAAACATGGCATTACCCAAATCATAGTGGGCAGCAATATTCTTGCGGCTACCCTCGGTAGTATTGCTGTTGAGCCAATGCAGTAGCTTCAATAATGGTTTGCTCAGCCATTGGTAACCACCTTCTAAGCTATCCATTACCTGCTGATTAACAGCCATCAAACGTACCACATTGGTCAGGTTATCCGTTGTCCAATAGCCCAACATATATGCCTCGCCGGCGCCTATGCTACCTCCAAAGGCAATCTCGCCATAAAAGCGTGGGTCATGCACATGAATGATGACTTGGATTTGCTCAGATTGCCCAAAGCAATGTTTCTCTGCGCCATCAATCAGCGTGAGTTGCCCAGTGCGGATGCCTTGCAGGCGTTTGAGAATTTGTGATTTAGCCAAATCTGCCACCCATTTGGCGCGGCTTTTCGCTTTAAGTGGGGTGGTCAAGGTTTCTTGCAATTGCGTTTGGGTCGTCATATTTATTTACTGACAGGGTTAGGATGTGAATAAAAAGGCACGCGCTTTAACCAAAGTTTGAGTGCATTCCAATAGATAGCAGCCACCACTTTCATGGTCATGAACGGATACTTCATCAATGTCCAATGCAGTTTGCTTGGGGTGATCGACTCTTTATGAAGGTTAAGCGTGGCATGAAACATGGTCTGACCATCTTTAATGTTCTTCATGTGCACGAGTAGTTGTGTGTCATCAAGCTTAAAGCGCCAGTCGTACTCAATACCCATCGGCATAAAGGGGGAGACATGAAACGCTTTGGAAAGTTTAAATACCGCCAAGCCATTGTGTTGTGAAGCTTGGTTTGATTTGGCTGCAAGTGAGTGCACATAGGCGTGATCTTCACCCCACGGGGTATTGGTGATGTGGCTCACAATGGCTTGTAACGTTTTGCCATCAGCCTCAAAACAATAATAAAAACTCACCGGGTTAAAGCAGTGTCCAAAATAACGCATATTGGTCAGTAAGCGTATAGCCCCGCGCGGCGCATGCCCTGTGGCCTGTTCTACCAATTGACTAACGGCTTGTTTGAGGGGTAATGCAGGGTCGCCGTAATAATCAGCGCGTTTAAACCATGCTAGATTAGGGGTTAAATACGACCACCAGCGTGTTTGGTCAAACAGGTGTGGCAGTTCGTCCAAATCAAGGTACATCATAAACACACGGTAAGTAAAGCCATGTGGTTTGGGTGCAAAGCGTTGATGCGTAACTTGCCCTGTGTAAATGGCGCTAGCCTGCATGCTGGGCTTGCTCAAAATGTTTGAGCGCAGCCAATGCACTCATCACACCGTCTTCATGAAAACCGTTGCGCCAATAAGCCCCCGCGAAGCCAGTACGGTTTTGACCACTAATTTCAGAATGTCTGGTCTGTGCAATAGCCCCCTCTACGGTATACAAAGGGTGCATGTAACGAAGACGCTTGATGACTTTGGCTGGATTAATCATATCCGTATGATTTAACGTGACCAAAATGGGCTCTGGGGATTGCAAACCCTGCAAGATGTTCATGTTGTAAGTGACTTGCACCTTGCCAGTGGGCTTGTCAGTAATGTGGTAATTCCAAGCAGCCCAGGCCAATTTACGTTTTGGCATTAGGCTATGGTCATAGTGCAGATAAATGGTGTTTTCTTGGTAAGGGATAGCACCTAATATTTCACGCTCAGCCTGTGTGGCGTCTTTACCCAGCATGGCCAGTGCCTCATCGCTATGACAGGCAAAAAACACATAATCAAAGCTTTGTTCCGCTTGATTCACTGGCTTTACTTTCACTGAGTTTTTGAGTCTACGTACGCTCTCAATTGGGCAATTACGTTTGATATTGGATTTGAAGCCGGCGGTTAATTTCTCTACATAAGCATGTGAGCCGCCCTTAATCACGCGCCATTGCGGGCGATTATTCACAGTGAGCATGCCGTGATGATGGAAAAAACGCACAAAAAAACGTGCAGGAAACTGCATCATTTGTGCAGCATCGGTTGACCAAATCGCAGACCCCATAGGCACAATGTATTGATGAATAAACTGCTCACAGTAGTTGCCTTGTGCCAGATAATCACCCAGTGTAATTTCCGTGCCATCTTCCAATAACTCAATGGCTGTTTTATTAAACCGCAAAATGTCGCGAATCATGCGGTAAAAACTTGGTTTAAATAGGTTGCTACGTTGAGCAAACAGGCTATTTAAGCTGGTGCCGTTATATTCCAAACCACTGCGCTCATCCCGAACGCTAAAGCTCATATGGCTAGGCTGCCACTCTACGTTCAGCGTTTCCAGCAATTGTAAAAAATTGGGGTAAGTGCGGTCATTAAATACAATGAAACCTGTATCGACCTGATAACGTTGGCCAAACAGAGCAATGTCATGCGTGTGCGTGTGACCTCCAACGTAATCATTTGCTTCAAATACAGTGATGTCGTGTTGTTGATGCAAGTGGTAGGCTAAGGTATTGCCTGCAATACCACTGCCGATGATGGCGATTTTCATGGTGCTAACGCATTTCTAATAATTGTTATGGGTATTTCTTTGATTCTCGTATATCAGTGGGCACGGTACGTAAGTTCCAAATTAAACCCAATGCGGCCAGAATGCGCAAACCATAATAGGTAAAATCTATTTCCCACCAATAAAAACCTTGTTTGGCCGCGCCAGGGTAGTGGTGGTGGTTATTGTGCCAGCCTTCACCAAGTGTCAACAGTGCAATCAAAAGGTTGTTGCGACTATGATCGCGTGTCTGATAACGGCGTTTGCCCCACACGTGGGCAAGTGAGTTCACGCTAAACGTAGCGTGATACAGCGCCACTGTGGAGATCACAAAGCCCCATACCAGTAACTGTGGGCCGTTGGTATTAAGATGCGGTGCGTAGGAGGCGAGTAGCTCACCAAACACATAAATGGCAATGGCAAATGCAATGGGCACCAAAATATCAAAACGGTCTAAAAATCTAAGCTCGGGAAACTTTGCTAACTCTTTTACACGTTCAAACTTGGTGGCGAAATTGGCGCTGGATAAAAACCAACCCATATGGCTCCAAAAAAATCCATGTTGTACGGGTGAGTGCGCATCGTCTTCTTGGTCTGAGTGCACATGGTGGTCACGATGATGCGCAGCCCACCACAAAGGCCCACGCTGCACCGCAGTAGCACCAATGATGGCAAATATTAATTGCCCTAAGCGCGAAGTTTGAAACGCTTTGTGTGCAAAGTATCTATGGTAAAAACCCGTGATAGCAAACATACGCAATGCATAAAGCACTACTGCAAACGCAACCGCAAACCAACTCCAACCGACCCAAATCAGGCTAAGGCATGCGATATGCAATCCTACAAAAGGGATGACCCGCCACCAATCAATACGATGCGTTTCTGAATCACGTAATGTGCTGGCCACTTCGTTATCAAACCAGCTCAGTATAAATTTAATAGGTGTAAGACTACGCATGATGTCGATTAAGTAGATTTGTCAGTCTTGGTGGCAGGCCAGGATTGCGGTACTTTTCGTAATTTGGAGGTTTCGTAACCCATGTCTTTCACTGCTTTAACCATAGCCTCATAATCAGTGTCCGCAATTTGTGGCGTTCTGGCCATAATCCAAACATAATCACGTGCGTTTCTAGCAATAATTGTGCGTTGATAGTCTGGGTCCAAATAAGCAATTCTAAAGTCTGCCTTGATTGGCCAAATAAATTGCATCCCCCAAATTGCATTACCAGTATTGGGTACTACAAAACCTTTAGGGTGATACTCTTTAAAAGGGCCATCAAAAGCGCCTTTGTAATAAGTGAAGGTGGTGGCAATGGTGCCATCGGCATTTAATTGGTAATTTTCAATCGCATTGTAAGCTTGTGTTTCTATCATGGTGGGAATGGCCGCAATCACGTACCAATCACCCATGAATTTGGGTAAATCTACTTGTTGTACCGGTTTAATCTCGTTCATGGCATTACCTGCGCAAGCGCTTAAGCAACCTAATAAAAAAATTGAATAAATTACTTTAAAAAAATTATTTAACATGTTGATTTATTTCAATCTATAATCAATGATGTAGCCTTCTGGCGTGGTCGATTTCAACGCTACCCAATCATTGGTCTGGTCATACCACAAATCAATGTTGAGTTTGTTTTTTCCGTTCAGGGCACCCATGATTTTGTAATGGGTAGTGTCTGTAGGACGGCCGCGCACTTGGATAGTTTCGTTACCAATAGATTGAATTTTTGTATCTAAATACTCAGCGTTTTGAGGGTTAAGCAGCTTTTTTTGCGTCAATATCTTGGGGTTCCAGTAGGCAAATGTCATGGTGCATGCTGGTAGCTTTTGTGAGACTTTGTTATAAGCCACTTCAAAAGCGTCCTCTTTGAGTTTAGCCTCTACATCCATCACCACTTTGTTTTCTACCGTGTGCGCACTCAATTTGGTTAAACAGTCGTTTTGCCATGCCTCTTGTGCCGAGTGCACGTAGTCATAGGCATTAATAAACAGTACTTTTACCTTAAAGTTGGCCTTGCTGGTCAACTGACTATCATTCAGTGAGAAGGTATGTGTGCCTATCTTTTGTTTATCTAAATACACATCAAAAGCCCAATCTTTACTGTGCGCATTTAAGGTGAATAGCGCCATGGATAGGAATAGGGTTTTAGTCCACATGTTTTGGCATCCCTGGAATAAAGGCGTTGGTGGTTTTAATGTAGTGCAAATATGCAGGACGGCGTTCCGTGATGGTACTTTCTAGCAAGCTGACACCACTCACTTTAAGTAAAAGCAATGTCATTAAAATAGGAGAGAGGATCGCCCACCAAGCACCGGCCGCCAGCGCAAATAAGAAAAAGCCCCACCAAACACAACATTCGCCAAAGTAGTTGGGATGGCGGGTGTAGCGCCAAAGCCCCGTGTTAAGCACTGCGTTTTTATTGGCAGGGTTAGCCTTAAAGTGGCTCAATTGGTAATCACCCACAATTTCCCAATACAGACCAAATAACACCAACGCAAGCGCAATGTAATCCAACGCATTGAACGGTGTATCACCGTCTAACGCGCCATAAATTGATAAGCTAATCACCCAAGCCAACACCGCCTGCAAACCAAAGACGATGTAAACACTTTTAAACCAAAAGTTAGGTTCATTGTTTTGACGAATCACCACATATCGTTGATCTTCGTGTCCTACGTTACGCCATGCAATATGGATACACAAACGCACACTCCAAATGGTGAGTAGTGTTAGCACCAACCAAATGCGGGGGCTAGATTGATAATTCAGCAAAGCCACTGAGTAACCAGCCAATAGAAAAAACAAGCTCCACATGCTATCTACATGGCTGACTTTGTCGGTAATTAGGCTCAGCATCCAGCCCGTCAGCGCAAATAAGCCAATAGCGTAAAAGCTATATAAATAGAGTGACCAATTAAACGTGTGCATACCCATCAAACTTTTTTGATAAAAACATTAATAGCGGTGTTAATAAACCCCAACCAACTGCCAATACGATATGACTGCTTGGTGTAATGGTAAGTGTCACTGCCCCCAGTTTTTCAGCCGCCATATAAGCCAGTGGCCCGCCAATAGCGCCAAACAGCACCGCAACCACATAACGATGACGCATCCAACGTAAACTGGCATTTAAGGTGCTTGCAAACACCACCCATAAACCAATAATCCATACCGGTACAATAGTAGGTGACCAGCCATTGGCCTGATAATGCACCACACCGTGATTAAGGATAAGCTGATCAAACGTTGCGCCAATCACACAGGCAACCAACATTAATTGCAGTTCTTTAACTGGATTGGCAATAAATACTAACTGAATGCCCGCCAGAGATGCTGCAATCACAAACCCAAGCCAAGGCATTTGATTGGCGGCACCTAGTACACAGGCAAACCAACCTAGTTGAAACAAAACAAAGTTAAGGACTACGCGCTTTGTCGACATTATTTCTTCTCAAATAAATAATGACTGACCCACCACTCTTGGCCTTTGTTGTAGCCAAACAGCTCAGCACAAGCCATATAAAACATGCGCCAGCGGTTACGCCATAACTCTACATTGTCTGCGCCATAAGTGTTGGCTAATACCTTGGTAATAGCATCATGGTGTTTGTCCATATTCTCCAGCCAAGCGTTGGCGGTTTTTTCATAATGCGTACCATCCCAGCGCCAGCGATTAATCAGCTTTAAGTGATCTTGAAAGTAGAGTGGTAGATCATCACTTGGCATCATGCCGCCACTAAAAAAGTATTGGCTCATCCAATCATCATCACCTTGCACTTCAAAGGCATAAGGTGTGTTGCGATGCACAAAGATATGCTTGAAAAACTTACCACCAGGTTTTAACCATTTAGCCACCTTGCCATACAATACTTGGTAATTGCGCATGTGCTCAAACATTTCAACTGAGACAATACGGTCGTATGTGGAGGGTGCTTCAAATACATTCATGTCCGCAGTGATGATTACCAAATTGGTGAGTCCTCGCGACCTTGCGGTGGCGGTAATGTATTCACGCTGGGAGTTAGAGTTTGAAACAGCGGTAATGGAGGCATTGGGGTATTTTTCCGCCATCCAAAGCGAGAGCGATCCCCAACCGCAACCCAACTCTAAGATATGCTGACCATCTTGCAAGTCTGCATGGTCGCAAGTTTGATTCAGTGCCAATACTTCTGCTTCATCCAGTGTTAGCGTATCCGGCATCCAAAAACAACTGCTGTATTTGCGGCGTGCACCTAAGCAGTAATGAAAAAATTGCTCAGGTACTTCATAGTGCTGCGCATTCGCCAGCTCTGGCAAAGGAGCAATCTGTTCAGATGCGTTCATTTGCGCAATAAATTGCATTAAATGTGCCATCGAAACTTCGCAATCATCGGCGTTGATTTCTTTTAAGCGTTTTTCTGTTAGCTGTCTAATGCCTTTACGCACTAAAGCGTCAGGTAGTTTTCCAGCTTCGGCAAGCTTAATTGCTAAACTCATGAATTTAAACCTTTTTTTATAATCGAATATTGGTTGATACGCAGCTAGATTTGCTTATTGAATGAGCCAATCACTGCAAAAGCATTTTTATGAGGTTTTACGATTGAAAAAGTTGCAGTGCAAACAACAATAGCCATCATCATATACTAATTGGGTTAATTTTTAATACGCTATCAAATATTCTACTTAAGCCCTCAACTTACCCCTATAAATCTGGTGTTCTGAAAAAAGATATTCAACTCACCAAGCCATATCATTTAGCTAGTGAATAATCACCCTTTTATGTTGTATACTGCTCTGTATACATTTTGGAAGGTTGCCACCATGAACGTTAAACTTTATGCAGGTATGTTGTTAGCCGCCAGCTTAACTATTACCGCATGTACCAAAAACCAACAGAGTAGTACCCAACAGGCCGATTGGCCAAGCTACGGGCGAGATCTAAGTGGTCAACGTTTTTCACCCGCCACACAAATTAACCATACCAATGTTAAAAAAATGGCAGGAGCCTGGCAATATAAATCAGGTATTAAGGCTACCTTTCAAGCCACCCCAATCGTGCAAAATGGCATCATGTATTTGTCGCTTCCCTACAACCATGTGGTGGCACTCAATGCTAAAACCGGTCAAGAGTTATGGCGTTATACCCATGATAGACGCAAAGACTGGCAGATGTGCTGTGGGCCAGCAAACCGTGGCGTGGCCGTGGCGGATGGCAAAGTGTTCATAGGCACAGTAGATGCGCGCTTGATAGCATTGAATGCCCAAACTGGCGTGAAAGAGTGGGATATCGATGTCGTTGAAAATGCCATTGTGACAGAAGGGCAAGATGCGCTCGATAAAAACGACCCAAACAGTGCGCGCAAAGTCACTGGGGGTACCGGCATCGGCATTGCCATGGCGCCTATCGTGTATCAAGGGAAAGTGATAGTGGGCATTACTGGGGTAGGCTATGGGTTACATATTGATAACCCCAGAGAAGATGCACCACTAGGTGCAGTCATCGGGGTAACAGGGCGCTTTGGTCGCCCTGGTTTCTTGGCTGCTTATGATGTCAACAACGGTAAACGTGTTTGGCAGTTTGATACCATTCCAGCCCAAGGTTGGGAAGGGCAGTTTACACAAACCACTAAAGATGGTGCCAGTTTTAATCGCGATATTGCGCAAGAAAAAGCAGATCTAGCTAAATACCCGGATGCATCCCGATTTGGCGGAGGTTCTGCCTGGAGCACGCCTGTGGTTGATACCCGCACCAACACGTTGTACTTTGGCACTGGTAATCCATCACCACAGATGAACGACATTTCACGCCCGGGGGATAACCTTTACACGGTTTCATTGATAGCGCTAGATACCGAAACAGGTCAGCTTAAATGGCATTACCAACAAGTACCGCATGATTTATGGGGCTATGATTTAGCGAGCCCGCCCGTGCTATTTGATTACACATTGAATGGCAAAAAAGTGGCTGCTGTCGGTCAGGCCAGTAAAACTGGCTGGTTTTTTATCCATGACCGCATCACTGGCAAACTACTCAAGAAAACAGATGCATTTGTGCCGCAACACAACCTTTTCAACAAGGCAACCTTTGAAGGCACGGTGGTGTATCCAGGTATTTTGGGCGGTGCCAATTGGTCACCGGTGAGTGTAGATGAGGCGCATCAACGTGTTTACATTGCAGCGATTCATGCACCCATTAAATACACGCTTCATGAAACCCCCAGCAAAAACGGTAATGCCCCTATCCGCTATGCTGCAAGCGAACCTACCAATGATGCCCGCTGGGGCTTGCTTTCAGCAGTTGATTTAGTCTCTGGCAAAGTGCTCTGGCAAGTCAAAACCGCTCAACCATTAGTGGGTGGTGTATTAGCCACAGCTGGCAACTTGGTGTTTACGGGGGAGGGCAACGGTCAATTCAATGCCTATAACACTGAAACTGGTGAGATGGTATGGCAAGGTAAGTCAGCTTATGGTGTAAACGCACCACCTATCACTTACACCGTTGACGGTACCCAGTATATTGCAGTAGCCAGTGGAGGCAGCTCTATTTTTGGGTACAAGCAAGGGGATGCAATCTTGGCATATTCAATCAAAACTCAGAAAGATTGAATCAATATTTTTGTTATCCTCATATCAAATTTGGTTATTAACAACCAGTATGGTGGTTGTTAATAACCACTTATTTGGTTGTTCACACCCATTCGTCATATAAGCTATTGATATAGAAGCAAGAAAAATTCCCGCATTGCTAGGAATGAAATTTGCTCTGAACTAACTCTGATGTAATGGATAGTTTAGTTCGCATGATTAAGAAATTCATAATAGCTTCGCTCTTGCTAGTCTCGGCCACAATTGGGTTGGCAGGAAATCTTAAAGAGATGGAGCAGGGTTACGACATTGAGTTGTTTCTCGGTCATTCCATCCCTTTTAGTCTTCCTGAAGAGCCAGAGACAATCGCAATTGGCGACCCATCCATTTTTCAAACGGTAACAGTTAAATCCAAACAAATTCTGCTAAACGCTACCAATGTTGGTACCACCTCTATGACAGTGTATGGAAAAAGTGGGGCGGTCTATCAACACTATGTAAAAGTGAAGCTAGACCCAACCAGAACTGCTATTGAGATGGAGCAGTTGGCTATACAAGCACGTAAAGATGCCGCCGGGATGGCCGCCAAGCGTAATGCAGAGTTTGAGACGGAACAGCTTAGGATAAGGCAGCGCAATGAGATGGCAAGTGAGTATATTGCTCGCTTGAAGCCGTTAGTAAATGCTTTGGAAAAAAATGTCAGTGTCGATAACCTAAATGGTGTGATTCTCCTAAAAGGTACGGTGAATAATGCAGCAGCACATGCCAGAATTATTTCTTTAGTCGATAGGTTTTTAAGTACAAACATTGAAGCAGACTTTAAGGTGATTTCTGATGCCGGCGGTATCCTTGCTGGAAATCTAGATGAAAAAACACAATTTGAACCGCCACTACAAACGCTAGCAGTACCAAGAATTGCTGTGGGTGGTGCCGGCGGCGGTGGAGGCGGTGGAGGCGGTGGTGGTGGTGCAGGAGGAAGGGGGGGCGGATCTGCTCAAGCGCTCAGACAACCACTGATGGATCCTAAAGGCAATTTGGGGCAAAACCTCAATCGCGCCGATGTGGTCATGATTGCCGATGGTAAGGCGATTAGTATGATTAAAGTTGCCAAAACCCCCAAAGTTGAGATTCAGATGAAAATTGTTGCTGTTGATCGTGACAAAACAGATCAGATGGGGATTGATTGGCGATTGACCTCAATACTAACTAACGGCGGCACTACCACTGGCATTAGCATAGGTAGTCTATTAGGAAGTGTTGCAGGCGGATTGCCCAGTGGTTTAGATAGTGCATCTGGCACATTGAATACCGGCGACTCAACATTGGTTGGCATTGGCAATATTATTGGTTCTGATAAACAGATTGGGCTCACAACATTTCTTCGTTTTGTTGAGGAGAAAGGTGCTGCAACAACACTCTCAGAACCTTTATTAACTGCTGTTAGCGGTGAGTCAGCCAGTTTCCTGGTGGGTGGAAGCATTCCTATTCCAGTTCAAACATTGTCCGCAGGAAGTGCTACTCAAAACGCTGTAGTTGCCACCAATGTCAATTTTATCGACTTTGGCTTGAGATTGATTGTACGTCCAACCGTGCTTGAAAATGGACGAATTTCAATGTTGCTTGATCAGTCTATGACTGAACCTGACAATGGTGTTCGCATTCAGCTGTTAGGTACTTTTATCCCTGGATTTAGACAAAAAAGTGTCAGTACCGTTACGGAGTCTGCCAGTGGCGAGACTTGGGCTGTCGCCGGCTTGCTCTCTGAAGAGGATTCAAAAGTGTTGCGCAAAATTCCTGTATTGGGGGATATGCCAGTCTTTGGATTTCTGTTTAGAAACACTGATGACCGTGTAAATCGCAATGAACTGATGATTATCATCACGGCTAGAACGATTGACGGTGTTAACCAAACCACGACCAACTTTGATGGGGAAGGTAGACTTGCGCCAAGCAATTCATCTCAATCCCAAACGAATAATGCGTTGGACGATGCTATTTATGATGATGAGTTAAGTGTAAATAAAACAAATGAAGGCATGCCTGAAAATAAAAATAAGCCAAAAAATGAGCCCTTAAATCAGGGTAACAGGGGTAAAGGGGCCTACAGGTCAAATCAGAGTTTCATCAACCCTGAGAATCGACCTTCGCCAATACGATAAAAGGTATGAATATGAATAAGGTAAGAATGTTCAAGTATTTTTTTCTAACAACAATTGTTATATTGGTTGGTTGCAAAAGCTCGCCCTCAACACATAATGCGCCGATTCCTCATGATTTTGCGATTACCACCCAGCAACATGTTCAAGCGGTGGAACACTGGTCAAATATCGCTCAGGATTTGGTTAATCAGACGTTGATTGTATTGGAAAAGCAGAAACTCACTCAGACGCCTTTATACATAAAACATCCGCCCGTGAAATCAGAGTTTACAGTTGCATTTCATGACTTTCTTATTGATGGCATGGTTAAGAATGGCATTAAAGTGAATCGAACTAACGCTAATAACACTGTTTTTGAATACAAGATTCAATCCATCGAATTCAACTCGGATAGATACTTTCCATCGTCAAGCAAATTTGGTGAGGAAACAGTATTGTCAAATGGGTTAGTAGTTCGCAGAAATGTCCCTGAAAAAAATACAAATGCGCTACAAAACAACACCAATGAAACCAGTAGTCATCCTTGGGGAAATAAGGCACCTAGGCTTGAATTGGTAATATCCTCAGCAATAGTTGATAAAAACATCTACTTAATGAAAACAACAGATGTTTACTATGCCAATCAAGATGATGGCAACCTTTATCAAGGCGGAAGTAATAAAGCAGGGGCAAGAAAGAATGTGTTTGATGATGCCTTTTATCACCAATAAAGTAGCGGAATTTTCATGAGTCTTCAACATAAAAAATTATTTTTCGGCTTGATTGCAGTTGTGCTCATTTTCTTCACGTCCACATTTCTAAAAAACTGGGGGAAAACCGTTGCTGAAAAGAATATCGAAGATATTGCACCTAAGGTAAAAGCGCTTAAAAGTAATTATTTGGCTGCAAAAAAACAATGTCCAGAGATCATCGGGAAACTAAAAGAAGGAATCCCAGACTTGGATAAACCAGAGACAAAATTAAAAAAGTTGCTCTCTATTAAGTTGATTGCCGACTGCTACGAATATTCAAAACAGCATTCAAACGCTGCTGAATATTATTCTCAGTTAGCGCAAGCTGAACCACAACAAGCTAGGTGGTATGGTGCAGTTGCCGAAAACACGTTTAAGGCCGGTCGCGCTGAAGAGGCAATCCGTCTCACGCATTTGGCAACGCAGTTGGAGCCCAATAATTACAAATGGTTGATTCAAGAGGCGCGTATTGCTGCAAAACTTGGCTTAGATGAGAAAGCGCAAAGAGCCTATGAAAAAGCGCTCAAAATTGTTCCATTCGAGGAAATATCAAAAGTAAATGCAGAATACGAGTTACTGCTCACCAAGATACAACAAAGAAATGCACCCATCGAAGAGAGCTATCAATCCTCGCAAGTGTCGGAAGAAGCAGGCGAATAATTTATGCGCATTTTGATTATTAGCAGCCAACTCAATTTCAGGCAACAGGTGCAAGCGGCTTGTCTGGGCGTCACTGAGGAGAACGTCAGTGTTCGTACCGCTGAGACTATAGGTCAAGCTCTAGAACTGGCGGTACAGTTTGAGGCGGAAATCATCTTTATGGATCTTACACGCAATGTGGAGGCCGGGATGATTGCAATTAAACAATTGGCGAATGTTTCCAATCGTTTAGTGGTGGTGAGTATTGA
The DNA here is from genome assembly GCA_001464125.1 of Betaproteobacteria bacterium Ga0077540. Classification (GTDB taxonomy): domain Bacteria; phylum Pseudomonadota; class Gammaproteobacteria; order Burkholderiales; family Methylophilaceae; genus Methylophilus. Next base: position 444,827 of record LNEP01000001.1, read on the forward strand.
TAAGTTATCAACAGAGTTCATGACGAGATCTGTAAGGGCTGGTGCCCGTGAAGTGCTCTCCCAACCAGTCCAGGAAGATGAAGTTCGCGAGATTGTTAAAAAAGCTGGCCCTCTACTCAACAATCACTCAACCGCACAGCCAGCAAGAACTGGTAAAGCCATCATGTTTTTTTCCAGCAAGGGTGGAGTTGGTAAAACAACGCTGGCTACCAACCTTGCCATATCTTTGCAAAACCGTTTGGGTGGTAAGCAAGTTGCGCTGATAGACGCCAACACGCAAGCGCCCAATATTTCACCCATGCTGGATTTGCGACCAGAGCGCTGGTTAAGGGATGCGATTGCTGAATACAAGCGTTTAGATGGAGAACTATTGGCCGAACTGATGACAGTTCACCCAAAGTCAGGTCTACACGTGTTAGCGCATAGCACTGACAACCCACTAGGCTTGGACTTTTCTGAAGACCAATTATCCAAAATATTATTGGTATCCAAAGGCAGCTTTGAGTGGACAATTGTGGATACATTTCCGCTGCTATCCAGCTTAAACTTATCTATGATGGATTTGTGCGATGAAATTTTCTTAGTTACTGAAGCGGTTGTGCCTTCATTGCGCAGCGCAAAGTACAACTTAGAGGTGCTCAAAAAAGCCGGATTCAACGAAAATAAACTTCGCGTCATCATCAACCGTTATTCTTCATTCAAGGGCAACGTGGAACCTGAACTGGTTCAAGAAACACTTGCTTGGCCAATTACAGCAGTGATTCCATACGACATGAGCGCGACCATATCGGCAAATAATGGTGAACCCGTTGTGCTTGATTTCCCAAATTCAAAAATTTCTTATGGGGTACAAAAGCTCACAGATTTGGTACTTGGTGTTGAAACCAATATGAACGATTTTGAAGAAAGCTTCTTGCAGAAGAACTTCAGAATTGCCAAACAGCTCCTGGGAATTTAATCCATGCAGGATTTTGAGGAAAATACATTACGTGCTGAGTTACGCTCTCACGAAGAAATTAAACCCAGCCTACTGATTGAGCGTGTCACTGCACTGAATAAATCTGCTGCGATGGAGCAGGGGCTACTCGGCGTTAATCAGAATGAGCAGAGCCCTAACTCCGCATCGGCGTATGCACAAATCCGACACAAGCTGCATCGTGGTTTGTTGGATATTCTAAATCCGAAAGCGGTAGCCTCAGCCACCATTCATCAAATCCAAGCCGCTGTTGAAGACTACGTTGAAGCTGCATTAGCACAGGAATCTTTTCCACTCTCACGCCAGGAGCGCAACCGACTGGTAGAAGACTTGATGTATGAGGTGCTTGGACTTGGGCCATTATCTCCATTAATGACAGACTCTACGGTAGCCGATATTTTGGTCAATGGACCGCATCAAATTTATGTTGAACGGCACGGTTTGCTCGAGCTTACAGATATTCACTTTCATGACAATGAACATTTGATGCTAACGATTGAGAGGATTCTCTCTCGTGTTGGCCGCCGTGTAGATGAGTCTACACCAATGGCTGACGCCAGATTGGCAGATGGTAGCCGTGTGAATGTGATTATTCCGCCTTTGGCTTTGGATGGTCCCACCATGTCGATTCGCCGCTTTATGCGCAATATTCTGGAATTGCGTGAGTTAGTGCAATACGGCGCTTTAACCGATGAGGCTGCTGAGTTTCTTAAACTTGCTGTGCAATCACAACTGAATATTGTGGTGTCAGGAGGTACTGGTTCCGGCAAGACCACCATGCTGAACTGCCTATCAGGCTATATCGGTGAGGGTGAACGCGTCATTACCATTGAAGATACCGCTGAGCTTCAAATGAGTCAGCAACACATCGTTCGTTTAGAGGCCCGTCCGCAAAATACAGAGGGTAGAGGCCTGGTGTCTATTCGAGACTTGGTGAGAAACAGTCTGCGTATGCGCCCAGACCGCGTGATTATTGGTGAGGTGCGCGGTGCTGAAGCATTGGACATGTTGCAAGCCATGAACACGGGCCATGATGGCTCGCTGGCTACCCTTCACTCCAACAGTCCTAGAGACACGCTGTCTCGTCTTGAAACCATGATGTTGATGGCTGAGTTAGATTTGCCACAGCGCGTGCTGAGAGAGCAAATCGCTTCAGCACTGCATTTAATTGTGCATGTCAACCGCTATTCTGATGGTTCACGTAGGGTGGCTAATATCACAGAAATTACAGGGATTGATAATGGTGTTGTGTTGATTCAAGACATATTCGTCACGAAACGAGAGGGCGATAGCATGGTGATGCGGGCGACGGGTATTGTACCGTCATTGGCTAACTTGATGCATGAACGCGGGTTTGATCTTGATCACACCCTCTTTGACGCCTCCAGGTAACACTGATGGAAATACTGCTATTTTCAATTGCCGCTGGAGTGCTGATATATTTGATATTTGATTATCTAGAAACCAGCCGTCGCGAAAAAATTATCGAACGCATCACCACAGGCATCAACACATCTTACCAAGATAGCGACGCAGATAGTATCTGGACTGGTGCGATGAACTTGGTGCAGCTGGAGGCTGTAAGAAGTTTGGTATATTCCAGTGCCATTTCTAGAGCGTTTGATTTGGCCTTACGCCGAGCAGGTTTTAAGATTGGCTTGATGCAAGCCATCTTTTTTGTCGTGATCATAAGCTCGGTGATCTCCGCTGTGACCTATGCTTATTTCAAAAATGCTTCAGCGGCATTGGGTGCGGTATTTGTGTTTCCAATTATTGTTTGGCTTGTGGTCTCGCATTTTGCAGAAAAAAGACAATCGCAAATGGATAAACAACTACCTGCGTTGATTAATAGCTTAATTAATACCATGCGAGCAGGCGGTACTCCTGTACAAGCGCTGATGGCTTCTTCAGAAAATGCGCCAAATCCACTCAAAGAATCTATGTCTGAAGTGCTTAACTTTATTCAATTGGGACGCCCACCCATATTGGCATGGAAAGAGTGGTCTGATTTTTGGGATACCAAAGATACCAAGCTGTTGTCATCAGGCATTCGATTGAAATGGGACTCTGGTGGTCAGATGACCAGTGTGCTTGAACATATCTATGACACCCTAGAATTCCGTAGACGCATGGAGCTCAAGGTGAGTACGCTAACCGCACAAGCCAAACTCTCATCATGGATTCTAAGTGCTTTACCTTTTTTGTTGGGATTGATTACCTACCTTTATCGACCCGATTTGTTTGATGTAATGCTTAACGATACACGTGGTACATCGATTCTCATTTACGTGGTTGTGAGTACTTTTATTGGCTTTTTGTGGCTCAGACACATTGCTAAATTAAGATCCTAGAGTATTAATTCATGCTAGTTAATCTCATTTTTATACTATTGATATTCGCCATGTTGCTTGGTGTTTACTTATTCGTTCAACGGATTAGTTACAACAATAGCATACGCGAACGCGTGCTCTACGCCATGAAGATTGATGTGCCTGAAGATGAGGTGGATTTATCTGCACGTGACTATGGTTTGCGTGGTGGCGCTCGTTTTTTCTATAACTTGAGAGAGTTTCTTTCAACCCCAAAAGGTAAGTGGGTCACTTTTCTAATTGGTGCAGCATTTGGGGGCATCACGGTGTTGATTACAGGAAAATCCATCACCTCATTTATTACCTATACCATCGTGGCGGGGGGCTTGCTGTTGCTTGCAATCACTGCACTGTTATATGGCCACAGAAAAGAACATATGTTTAAGGTGAAGATGGAGTTGCCAACAGCACTAGAAACATTGGCTGCGGTGATGGAAGGCGGTTCCGCCTTCGAGTCAGCCTTATCAAACCTCCTTAAAGAATCCGATTTAAAGCATCCGCTGTATTTAGATCTCAGTATTGTTAATGAGGCGATGCAACGTGGAAGAAGACGTGGGGAAGCGCTTAAATTATGGGCCAAGCGTAGTGATTTGGTAGAAATCGCAGATTTGGTCTCTGGAATGATTCAGGCAGATCAAACTGGAGGCTCATTAGGTGGTGTGATGAAGCATCATGCGCAAGCATTACTAAAAGAGAACGAAGCGGAAATACAACGTAGGGCGGAACGTTTACCCGTAAAAATGCTATTTCCCATGTTTACCATGATATTACCAGCGGTGATGGCCATTGCTGCTGGACCAAGCTTTATCCGTATTTTTCAAATTATCGAAGACATCACCAGCAAATAAAAAAAACCTATGACAAACCATCAGATACATTTAAAAAACGGTGACATACTGGTTTCAAAACTTAAGCTCGCCAATCATTTCTTTAGCCGTTTACTCGGGCTCATGGGTACAAAAAGCTTAGAAAATGGCAGCGGTTTATTGATTACTCCTTGCCAGCAGATACACACGCATTTTATGCGTTATCCAGTCGATATTATCTTTATTGATAAAGAAATGGTGGTATTGGAGAAAGTAGTAGCGCTAAAGCCATGGAAATTTACTCGCTTCATTAAACAGGCAAAACATGTACTTGAAGTGCCTGCATACGCGGCCGACAAACTGAATGTGGGAGACCAACTTATTCTAAGTTAGGTTGCCGCTATCATGATTAAGATACAAGACCTGACTATCCAATATGGCGCTTTCAAAGCGGTAGATGGTCTATCTTTCTCCGTAAATAAAGGTGAGTTATTTGGGTTTCTAGGCCCCAATGGGGCTGGTAAAACCACAACCATCAAGTGCCTAACAGGTACTATCAAACCCACCCATGGAATGGTTGAAGTGGCAGGGTATGCCTTGCCAAAATTTTTTCATAAAATTAAACCGTTAATTGCTTTTGTTCCAGATACCGAAAATCATTACGAGGATTTTTCTGGCAGAGAGAATTTACTGCTTTATGCCAACTTGTACGGTGTTCCTCATCACCGAGTGGATGTTTGGCTAGATCGTTTGCAGCTCTCAGAAGCAAGCGATGTGAAGGTCAGAAATTACTCCAAAGGCATGAAGAAAAAGTTGCTGATAGCACGCGCTATGATTCATGAACCTCAACTCGTATTCTTTGATGAGCCAACGGCTAACCTTGATATTCATTCTGTGAAGTTAGTTCGAGGTTTATTGCGCGAAATCGCCAATTCAGGCACCAGTGTTTTCCTCACCACGCATGATATGGATGAAGTGGAGCAGATATGCGACCGAGTGGCGATTATTGCCAAGGGTAAGTTGCTCGATATCGATACGCCCACGGCATTCATTACGCGACATGCAGAACGCTATTGCGATGTGCAATATGACCATCAAGATCAATTAATTCGCACAACACTGCATTTGGATGAACCAGAAGATAAACAGCGCCTTTCTGAAATAGTGCTCAATGAGAAGTGCGTCAGAGTCCATTCTAGAGAGTTTAGATTTGAGGATGTTTTTCGTAAGCTTACTGGGGAGGCTTATCGATGAATGTCTCGCGCTTTCATTTGTTTAAAACACTGTATGCAAAAGAATGGGTGCGCTTAAAACGTAACCCTGCCGCGTTGATGGCGGTAGGATTGCTTATTTTGATGGCATTTTTACTGAATATCGAAAGCAAAGCTCAGCAAACTGCAAAGAGATCATCAGATTGGCCATGCTTGGTGGTGTTCAATGAAGATAACGCACTGATTCAGCACCTTAAGCAGAATCAGCATCCAAAACTCAGGGTTAAATTTAAACATAATCCCAATGTGAATACGTCAAAGGTCAGATATGCATCGGTGGTGGATTGCGTTGCGGAAATTCAGGATATTCAAGCACTGAAGTGGATAGATAAGCGCCCCCAGCAAACCATTATCTTTCGTCACGGTGGCTCAGAAGCTTCCATCAAGAAAACCAACGGATTTGCTCGTTGGGTGTTATCCAGCATGGCAGCCAAATACAGCAATCAAAATATAGGGCAGTCATTTAAGCCATTACCCAATAGTAGAAGCAAACCCAGCGCGAGTTTAGATCTTGGCAATAAAAAGTCGAGAGCCATGGTAAGTGCAATGCTCATTTTTTCTACGCAGTTTTTTGTTTGTTGCGCGCTATTTATCTCGCTTACTGCACATGAGAAAGAAAAATCCATTTTGCAAGCATTGGCACTGACACTGGCTAGCCCCAGACTGCAGCTCATAGTTAAGGTGGTTTTTCATCTATCACTGTCTTTAATCGCAAGCTTTATCATGCTCGCTGTAATCTCACCCGCACATTTGTTTTATGTCGGCACATGGTGGATTCTAATTGCGTCTAGCATTGGGCTAATTGGGGTGGCCACGATATTAACGAGCTTGAATCGCACCCAGACGTCAGCCAGTCTAATGGGATTTTGTTACTTGATGTTCGTAGGCGTTGTATTTGCACTCTCACAAAACTTTAAAGGGTTTACTTTGCTTAAAGTGTTCATGTTTGAACATCATGTGATTAGTGCATTGTCCATGTTTTTTAACGGGATTACGCGCAACAATTACCTGCTTCTGGGCGCACACCTGCTCACACTCACAGTCATCGTTGTTGTGCTTAGCGTTATTTCGTTTGTGTTATGGCAACGAAAAGGTTGGAAAGTATGAGTGTTTGGTTGATGGCATATAGGCTTTTTCATTTGGTTGCCTCAACGTTCAGTTTTGTAGTGTGTTTAGGCATGATGTTGTACTTTAATGCCTTTAGCAGCCAACTATATGCTGCGATGCCTTTATGGTTAACCGAGGTTGCACAATCCATGCACCAGAGCTTTGGAGGCCTTGGCTATCAATTGTTTTGGTTATTACTGGCTATCTATTTTTTGGTTGTCAGCTACCGTATGGTTTCGTTGCTAAATGAGCAATCATGATCAAGCAACGGATTGCAGCTTTTTTCTTTTTACTTATCTGCCTACCTCTCCATGCGTTTGCTGAGAAATGTCGTATTTCCGATTATCCGCATGAAATAGAGTGCGGTACTTTTGAAATAAAGAACATCATTTCCGGCAAAGTTGACCACATTGCTTGGCGTCGAGTAGAGGCTAGGGCACGTTATCCTCTCCCGGACCCAGTCATTTGGATACCCGGTGGCATGGGTATAGATGCCACTGACCGAGCACCCGCAGTCATCAATATGCTTTCAAGGCTTAAGAATAGTCGAGACCTGATATGGATCGACATTATTGGCTCTGGAAGCTCATCACCGTTGGGATGCGCTAAACCTACTAAAAGCAGAATTGCAGAAAAAATTGATATTTTTAGCAACGCACAAGTGCTCCAAAATTGTTATGAGGAAATTGCAGAGCGTGGTGGCATGCAGCAGTTTAGCTATCAACAATTTGCACTGCACTACGAGCAACTTAGACAACACCTGAAGCTAGGCAAGGTCAATGTGATAGCGGATGGCGTGGGAAGCAATATTGCATTGGCATGGCACAGCGCTGCACCTCAGGCGATACGCAGCATGGTATTGGATAGTCCGCCACCATTAGATGAAAATCCAACCGTTCAGCGTGCAAAATCCTATGCACGAGTATTGGATACCATCAATAAATCCTGCCAGATTGATACGGATTGCCAAAAATATCATCCACAAATCGCGCTTTATTTAAAAAATATTTTAAGTAAATTGCCTCAAGAAACAACCCTTACGCATCCGCACACAGGTCTAAAAGAAAAACTCAAGATAAACCAAGACCTATTTGCGCTAATTCTCATGAATATATTGCGGTCACCTGCCAGAGCCGCGGCTTTACCAAACGTATTGCGTGCTGCATCTGAGGGTGATTGGCAACCGATCATTGGACTAGGCGCACTTTCATGGGCCAAATTAAATACAAAATTTAATCATGGTTTGTGGCTTGCAAGCCTTTGTGAAAATGGTCGTGCACACCCTGATATTCATCTTGAAAATTCTGCTGATTGGTTTTATAAAATGCAAAAAAACAAGATGCATGCGCTCTGCGATGGAAAGTGGGGAAAAGGCACGCAATATGCACTGCCTGAAACAATTCCGGTATTAATATTTAGTCCACTTGCTGATCCATTTGCGGCTGATATGCCTGCTGCTGGAAAAAATGTGAAAGTGATTCGAATTCCAGGCGCGTCTTCTGGAGTATTGAGCTTAGGTTGCGCAAGAGATATTGTTTATCGCTTTGTTGCTGATAGGCATTTTCAGCAGGAGACACTGGATGACGCCTGTCTGACAAACTTACCGTTACCTGTGGTGGGGCCGATTAACCGTTTTGGCAGAACGCCATGATTCGTATCAGCCAAGCTAGCCGTCAAGTATTCAATCATAAAGCACCTGTTTGGCTGACACGAGAAGTGTCACTACAAATTCCGCCAGGTCAGATTGTTGGTTTAGTTGGCCCCAATGGTGCTGGAAAAACAACACTCATGCGCCTTATTGCAGGTTTAGATGCACTTACTACGGGTGAAATTACTATTGATGGTCAATCGGTTCAATCATCATCATTATTACTCGGGTATCTAAATGAGCAGGCAGGTCTTTACCATCGTCTGACAGTACTAGAAAACTTGCACTATCAAGCAACGCTATATCATCTGCCCGCGGAGATAATAAGCAGCAGGATAGAAGACATTGCCTCGGTATTAAATATCAAACCATTACTGAATAAACAGGCCGGAAAACTTAGCCGCGGTGAGACGATGAGTACCTTGCTGGCAAGAACCCTAATACATCAGCCGAAATATTTGCTACTGGATGAACCTACCAACGGCTTGGATTTGTCTGCCGTGATTCATTTGAGAAAATTTCTAAAAGAGCTGGCAAAAAAACAGCATGGCATATTAATGAGTTCACACGCCATGTATGAGCTTGAAAAGCTGGCTGATTACTTGGTTATTATTCACCAAGGTAAGGTGCTCGCTCAAGGAACTACATCTGAAATCTGTATGCTAACCCAAACAAACAACCTGGAAACTGCTTTTGCCAAGCTTGTGTATCAGATGACAGAGATTGACTGATGTAAATATGAAACTGATGCATTGGGGTGTTTTTAAAAAAGAATTGTTGGATATATTTAGGGATTGGCGCGCCTTAATTTTTACTGCTGCCATATCCATTCTGGTCGGCCCGATTATCCTATTGATGATTGCCAATACATTGGCTGCTTTTGAGTCACGTTCCGAGCTCCGTATTGTCTTGGTGCAAGGCTTGGAGCATTCACCTTCTTTACGCATACATTTGCAGCGTGAAACAGCCACCATCATAGAAGCGCCTAATGATTATGAAGCACAACTCAAACGTGGTGCACTGCAAGATCCGGTATTGATAGTGCCTCCTAAATTTGAGCAGAAATGGCGGCATGGCGAGCCGGCAGAGCTCACCATGATGACCAATTCAGCAAACGCAAAAATTACAGCAAACACAAATAGACTTAAACGCTGGCTATCTGCATTTGTAAATGAACGCTCAATCATTGAAAACAGCATGCAAATTACTGCAATGGGTGCCAATGAACTGGTGTCCATACAAGAACATGATATTGCCAGCCTGCGTGCGCAAACCTCCAAAGTGTTTGGGATGATTCCCTACTTTTTAATCCTAGCTTGCCTTTATTCAGTATGGAGTGGGGCGGTAGATACTACATTTGGTGAGAAGGAGCGCCGAACTTTAGAAATTCTGCAATCAAGTCCCAACCCTATGTATGCAATTGTGTGTGCTAAATGGTTAGCGGTTTGGCTGGTTGGCAGTGTTTTGGTGATGGTAGCCGCTTGGAGTTTTGTGCCTGCGCAACATGTCATGGCGGGGGAGACGCTTAAATCCATGCTTGCTTACGGGCCGGAAGAGGCGCTCTACATGACAGTGGCGTTAATCCCTTTAACCGCAATATTTGCTGGCTTATTGATGTTTGCAGGGGCAGTGGCCAATACAAGTAAGCAAGCGCAAGGCAGTGCGACAGCCATCATGCTGATGGCGACACTCTTTCCACTGGCGGGGCATATTGACCCCTCGGAAGAAACATGGGTGCACGATTTGATGCCTATCATTGCACAACATCGAATGATGGGACGGATACTTGAGGGAGAGATGCCAACGTTGACAAGTGTATGCTTAGCCTGCTTAGTGGCTATCTTGCTTACTGGCTTGTTGCTGAAAATGGTGACAGATAGATTGGCAACGCAATCCCATCGGCACAGTAAAGCCTAATCAATTGAATTCTAGTTGATTTCAGGTTCTAGATAAGCATCATTTAAAAACTGATCCTCTGGGGCGAGTTCCTCCGCACCGAGCCCTTGATCCATACTGTCTCGCACGGCTGCTCTATAGGCATCCATTTCGACTTGTTCTTTATACTCATTTGCAATGGTCATGCAACCAAGATTATTGAGGGATGAAACGCCTGCCTCTTCACAATCGTGTGGATTAGCAATCTTGTTTTTCATCGCCCATGCCGCGCCTTCGGCATAATCATCCATGTATTTATCTATTAATTTTTCACGCTTTTGTTCAACATTTTGCGCGGCATTAATATTTTTGTTTTCGATACGTTCCTGCGTACGATTAATTTTATAAAGTGCCACAGCAAGTGTTACCACCACAACCACTACGATAGTGATAAATACCTGACTAGACTGACTCTTTTTTTTAATATTGTGATTAGTCTCAGACATACTCAACATCAATAAGAATCAAAATAGCTATCGTCCACAATGTTCATGGTGTTGTTGGCTGGCGCTACTGCAGGTGGAGCAGCAGGGGCGGTGGCTGTATTATTTGTGTTAGTAGCAGGGGCAACCGCTGCTGGTGCTTGCATGGGCATCAGACCAGTTGCATTTGTTCTGACTTCACCCTCATCCAAATCAGTTAAATCATCATCATTCTCTATGCCTCCACCATTAATCGTAGTGCCACTATATATTTTGGAATAAGGCATCTGTAGCGTTCTACTACTGCCCGAAATAATGGTAATGGCATCTGGGTCTTTTTGGGGTTTTGGGTAGCGCACGGTTGAAGACGTTGTATGTACAGGGGTCACGCGAGTACGATCGCTAAATGGTCTGAATACGGCTTGTAGCGTAGCGCCAGAAGCAACAGACAACATGGTAATGTGTGCCTGTTCTGGCTCCATCTGTAATACAAAGTAATTAATACCAGGCGATCTGCGTGTTCTTGGTTTAGGCACAGCCACCACTTCTGCATCCTCTGCAATCAGTGTGGCAGTGGTTGCAGAGACAGTGTTACTTAAGCCTCCTTGTCGAGCCAATCTTTTTACCAAGGAGTCTCCCGGCATTATACCGCCACCCTCTATAGAATTTGGGCTTTGCTGTGCGGCCGTGAGTGCACCTCGTCTGTTTCTATTTACACCTGTTGGGTTGCCAATCGATAATAAATCAATTCTGTCACCGATGTTAATTGACTCTGCCATACCGGGAAACAGCTTGCCATCCAGCACCACTGAGCGTTTGCCGTATTTTGCAAAGCCAGAAAAGCCTTTATGCGCACCAGGTTCGGTGACATCATCCTCGCGAATATATTCACCCTCGGCAATAGGTCGGGTAGCATACCGGCCCACAAATTGCGCGATTGACAACACGGCATCTGTCGGCACCTCATTCGGTCTTACGTACTTAATTCGGTACATTTGGTTAGAGATACGCGTACCGGATGGTAAGTCCGCTCTTACCACGGGCATGGCCACCATGCCGGGTGGTTGCACTTGCGGTTGCACACGCTTATTGCCACCCCCAAAAAACATCATATAAGCCCCGCCTATCATCAACAGCACTAACGCGAGGATAATCATGAGATTGCGTCTGCTGTTGTTCTTTTTACGATTTGTGGGTTGTAATGCCATAGTTGAAACCTTGCTCTAAAAATTAATTACATGAAACTACTTGGTAATTGAGTGAACCCGGATTAACGGATTCATAACAGCCACGGAAATCTTTAAACGGTTTAACAGTTGGGTTGCCCGTAGCACCGATTGGCCCAATCTCTGAGCCTGCAATCCCTTTAACACTATTGGAACCTGCTACCCCAACTTTGCTGGGGTTGTAAAAGAAGGGCAGGTCAGGCAGATTGGAGTCTGGGAGTTCTGCCATTCCAAACGTAATAAACGACTCAAAAATTGAACGATAGCGGACATGTACTTTTAGCTGACAGGCAATCGCTGTGTTTGAATCATTCCAACACACATCAGTAGGTGCCGCTTGAGTATCACAATTTACCATGTTGGATGGTGAACTGTCGTAAGCATCTCCGCCCTGGCATTCAATTTGAAAAGTAGGTCGGAAATGCGGTGCAAGATTAGGAATATATTGACCAGGCCCAGACGCAGGTTCAGGGGCAATATTATTGGCACCAAAGAAATAATAGCCGGTTTCACCAATATTAACTGGCACGTAACCATCGTCGTCAGTCGGACAATGTTCATCATTTGGGTCTGCACTTAAACAAAGCTTGCCAGGCGGAAAAAGCAGTATCTCCGTTGCATTTTCACAACTTTGAAGGTTGTTACCTGACAGACATACTTGCTGATACATTGAGTACATGGCTTGATTGGCTTTAGGCAAGCCAGGTACATAGAGCGGATTGGGGGTGTCGTCACTTAAATCATTTGGTGTGCCATTGTCGTTATACATTAATCCATAACCATTCACCAATATCGAGAGCCGGCTTCGTCCATCACGGTTGGGGTCGGTGCCATTGCAACTTATATTATCTATTGGCATCGGGTTAAACAGGTAAATGCTTTTCGTTGCAGATGACGCGTCAACCAGAATTTGATAATTATCTCGATTTTTTTTATCTAGCAGATAGCGGTCTGTTGGAATACCATCATCGTAGTCAGCACTGTCACCATTTAATGCGACACAACTAGGTGATTGGAAGTTTGCAAAAGCATGATCACCTAACCCCACATCAGCTTGCTTATCACTGTCTAGGTTGCTGCCAGTGAGAGTACCAGTAATTAAATCTGTAAATGTTACTGCGGGAATAGTATTAGTGGGGTTATCCACATCTGTGAAAGTGCCGCTTACGAATACTCCATCAGTCAGCGTCCCAGTCAAAACACCTTCTGGAGTGGTACCAATCGAGCTCAGGGTGCCGGTTACTGCCGCTATAACTGTGTATCTTACCCCAGTCACTGAATCAGTAATTTCACCTGAAACATCACCGACAACATCACCCGTTGAAGTTGAAGGGGTTAGGTTGGTAACAATACCAGTAAGTGAGCCACTAAATTCACCCTGAACAGAACCAGTAATATCGCTTCTTACAACTCCAGTAACTGTTATATTCGTGCATGGTTCGTTACCAATGCAAGTGCCATTCCTCTGGGAATCGTTAGCATGGCTTATCATCTGCCCCCATTCTGTGCCGCCTGCTTTAGCCGCATCCGAAACTTTGGATGAACCATACGCGGTAATCGCCAACTCGGCACCACCAGCCACAACTAGTATCAACAATATTAAAATAATGGCGAATTCAATCAAAGCTTGTCCCTGCATACTTCTACGCAATGCCACACCTTGATACTTTTTGTTACTGATAAATCCTACTTGCATCTTATTTTGCCAGCATCTACTCTCTAGGCTACTGCCTGTTTGTTGTTGCGTTGGTCCACACGCTGCATCTCTTGTTTGGTTTGGTTCCAAATATCCGCATGCTCACAATCGGCATATTCGTGGAAATACGGGCCGCCAAGGGTATAGTGAATCAATGCCGCATCTGGGTTGGGTGCGTTATAGCCAACAAGATGGTTCCATGTGGGTGGAATTTCACCAATCAAATCATCATGCTCCAACCATTTGAATTGATGAAGCTCCAAACCAGATGCGGTATTCACAAACTCTGGGGTGAGCGCTTTACATTTGGCGTTATTAAATAGCATGACACTAGACCAGTTTTTCTTTTGGTATTTGGTTTGTACTGCATCCAAAAACTTGGTGTCTTCTTTGGGTTGGTGGTCGTGCTTGACACACATGACTGCATAACGGTCATCTCGCAAATTCCACAGTTCGGCAATATCGCGGGTCATCACCATATCGCAATCCATAAAGATGCTCCAACCTTCATAATTGGCCAAATGAGGCGCAAGAAAGCGGGAGAAAGAGAAATCGGTAGATTGCAAAGGATTGCGCTCACGTTTGTAGGTGTCTTTCAGTTGACTGAGCATGATGGGCGTAATGCTGACTGGTTGCGAGGCGTGTTGGTGTATGCTGTGACTCAATACGTGAAATGCCACTGTCTCTCTTGCATCAAAACCAATAAATACCTGAATCATGATGGGTAACCTTGTAACGTAATTTGATTTTGTATTAATGCAAATTTCATTCCTGATTAACATCATTGCAACTGATTGATTTGATGTTGAAATTTATCTGACTAACCACGTAAGACTGGTTGATTACAACCAATTGGTTTACTACAACCAACACAGCGCATTTTTTTACAGGTTTTCGACCAATTTAAAATGATGATGGCTTGATACACACATAGTCTACAGCTTGAGCTAAGTCTCTATTTATTCCCACATTTTTATCTCGTTAGCAACACGTTGTAATCATGAAATGTGAAGCTATGGAGTGGGTGATTTGCATCGGCATATTTATTGCTGTTTTGTGTTTCGGGTAATCAAAAAAACGACTATGAACACGCCAATCACTCCTAATCACCATCTCATCTATGAACTGCTGGAAAAGAATCGCACGGACGAAGCTATTTTGCATTGTGACGCTTTGTTGAACGTAAATCCGCAAGATGCGGATGTCCACTACCTAAAGGGGTTAGCATTGCGGCAGCTTGGCAACTTACTAGCAGCAAAAATAAGTTTTGAGTCGTCGTTGCGCATCGCACCTGCGAGTGTCTCAGCGCACTTTGCTTTGGGTAATGTATTGAGGTTACAGGGTGATCTGAAAGCAGCAGAGCAAGCATACCTCGGGACGATTGCGCTGGATGTACAGCATGAAAAGGCTCACTTTAATCTCGGCTTGGTGTACCACAAATCTGGCAATCTCAAGATGGCACTCACTTGCTATGACCGAGCGCTAGAAATCAACCCCGGCTATGCTGATGCGCTCAATAATAAAGGGAATGTGCTGAAGAGTCTGGGTAACTTGCAAGGCGCTTATAAATGCTATAGCGATGCAGTCACCATAAAGCCTTCTGCCACCATTTATTACAACATTGGCTTGGTTCTGCAAATGTTAAATCGCCCAGATGACGCTGCTGAGGCTTATGTATGTGCGGTAAAACATAAGCCAGACTACTGTCAAGCATGGGCTGGACTTGGCCTTGCGCTGCACAAGCATAAAAGCTATCCACAGGCCGTAGATGCCTATAAAAAGGCGCTTGCTTTAAAACCAGACAACCCTGAGGTTTGGAACAGCTTGGGGGTTACCTATAAAAAACTGAAAATGCTGGAACCTGCAATAGAGTGTTTTGCTCGTGCAGTTGCGATCAAACCTGATTTCTCAGATGCATTAGGCGCTTTAGTACAAAATAAATTGCATGCCTGTGACTGGAAAGCGATTGATGATGTGTTTTCCGCAGTTGAAACCTCTATCAAGCAGGGAGGCAAGATGGTGCCATTCAACATTCTTGCAACGCCGCTTTCTGCCAAGTTACAAAAGCAATGTGCAGAACAATATACAGCGCATCACTTTCCACAGATGAACGCGCTGACAAACGTAAACACGCGTTATCAACATGCAAAAATTCGTATCGGGTATTTTTCTGCAGACCTGCACAATCATGCAACTGCATACCTCATGGCTGATTTATTTGAGCGCCATGATAGGGATACATTTGAAATTATTGGCTTTTCGTTTGGCTCAGAATCTCAAGACGAAATGGCGTTAAGAGTACGTAAAGCATTTGATGCGTTTTACGATGTCGGCAGTTTGTCAGACATTGAGATTGCAAAGCTGGCAGCCAAAAAGGAAATTGATATTGCGGTAGATTTAAAAGGGTATACGCGTGGCGCAAGGCCGGGCATTTTTGCTTATATGCCAGCACCAATACAAGTGAGCTATCTTGGCTATCCCGGCACTTTAGGAGCACCGTATATTCAATATCTGATTGCAGATAAGGTGTTGATTCCACAAGGTGATCAAATTAACTACACCGAAAAAATTGCGTATTTGCCTGATACCTATCAGGTAAATGCAAGACGAAAGGTGCTGCCGCAAAATGCCACAACACGTCGGGATCATGGTATCCCCGAACATGCTTTTGTGTTCTGCTGCTTTAATAACAATTACAAAATTACACCAGATGTTTTTGATATCTGGTTACGTCTGCTTCATGAGGTTGAGCATGCGGTGCTTTGGCTATTTGAGGCCAATCCAAGCGCCACTGTGAATCTAAAAAGTAGGGCACAAGCTAATGGCATTGCACCTGAACGATTGATTTTTGCTAAAAAAGTGCCTCAAGAAATGCACCTTGCCCGTTATTACCATGCTGATCTAGTGCTTGATACCTTTCATTACAATGCCCACACCACTACCAGCGATGCATTATGGGTGGGGTGTCCGGTATTAACCTGCTTGGGCAGTACATTTCCAGGACGAGTGGCAGCGAGCATTCTTACAGCTTTTGGTATGCCGGAAATGATCACCAGATCGCCAGAGGCTTACTTTGATTTGGCTAGACAGTTGGCATTTGATACAGACAGGTTAGATACCATCAGGCAACAAGTGGCGGCGCATCGAGACACGCAAGCGTTGTTTAATATTGATCTGTATACCACCCATATTGAGGACCTCTATCGACAGATGCATCAACGCCATCTAGATGGCTTGCCTGCCGATTATCTGGAGTTATCCAATTGAATGCTGGAGTATTGCGAGCGTTACTGATTATTTTGGTATTCAGCGCTACATTGATACCAAGATTGCTAATGATAGGGGCTCCACCCGCCACAGATGAAGGCATTTACGCTTTCAATTCACTGATGATTTACCTTAACCCGCCTCCCGGTAACTTATTGCCAGAGTTGGGGACGTTATCACTTTATCAAGCTTTGATGGCTTGGGTATTTTCTTGTGATATTAACCACTTAGTATTGCTGAGGGCGCTAGATGCATTGGTGGCTTCAATAGCTGGCTTCATGCTATACCAAGTGACAAGCCATGAGTCTAACAGCAAGCTAGTCGGGGCAGTGATTGCGATCATTTTCCTAATCACCTTGAATGACCCAGTATTTATTCAGTATGGCTTTAAAAATAGCATTGCTGCTGCCAGTCTCCCGTTATTGGCTGCTATCGCAATCGGACAGCGAGCCAACGATATCGAGACGACCGTTTGGTTTGCAGCAGGGGCGTTGGTGGCAATTTCTGTGCTATTAAGGGAGCCATTTGCTGTATTTGCTATAGCAGGCGTCTTGGTGGTCTATGTTAGAGCTAGCTTTAGAGCAGTGTGCGCTTACCTATTAGGTGGTGTACTGATGGGCGGATTGATTTTACTGCTGATGATTTTGATGAGAGGGGGGTACCAGAATCTGATACAAAGTTATGCAGATTTAGCGCTCACGTTTCAGCAAATTGCCTATCAAAGGCACGCCTTACTGCAAAGTAGTGTTGCAGCTTTTGCTAAAAATGCATTAAGCGTATTAATGCTATCTGTAGTGTCTATCTATTGGGTGTTGCTAGCAGGCACGATCAAGCCAGTTTATGTTTACAGAATGGGATTTTGGTTGCTCTTAGCTACTGCACCCTTACTGGAACCGTTACTAAAAAACGGATACCCCTATCATTACGCCAGCACCATGTTTGGTCTAGCTGGGCTTGTGTCTCTTGGTTGGCGCGCTTATTTAGAGACAAAAACAGAATATTCGCGCGCCACCATTTTTATTCTATTTCTGGCTGTATTGTTTTTAACTCCAAAAATTACCAAATTCAACGGTGTCTATACCCAGTATACCGCGCAACTTGGAAGCAAAAATGCCCCAATCAACTGGCCCCAATCTATCGTGCAGCAAAGTAATTATTTGCTAATTGCCGAATACATCCATACACATAGCCAAGGCAATCCAACCGTTGCAATCAATGGCAGTATGCTTGGAGTGATTCCACTAGCAAAAGCCAAGCCAAGTAGCCCTGAGCTTGCACACCTCAGCTATCGTTATATTTACAGCAATCGAGATAAAAAAAGCTTGAGAGCCGAGATTAAGGCGTGCCCACCGGAATTCATCATGCTTACGAACAGTTCTCCATTTCAAGACACAAAAGTGTTGAACTCAATTGTTAAAAGCATCCCTGAATATCGCTTAAGCACCTATATTCCACCATCAAAAACACGCCATTACGGAAGTTTTGACGCTGCGATTTATCAGTGGGCAGCTGGCTCTAGAGACTGCCATCGCAACCTAAAAGAAAGAAGCAAGTAAAAATGAGCAGTTTAGGCATACGGGCTTCGAGTTCGCTTAGCTATATTCCAGGATTAGATGGTATACGCGCGATTGCTGTGATTGCGGTCATGTTACGTCATTACACATCACCATTCACACCTCTGCTCAATGACGCAGGGTGGGGATGGAAGGCCTATGCTGCCATTGCCAATTTGGGCTGGGTAGGGGTTGATATTTTCTTTGTACTTTCTGGCTATTTGATTGCCAAGATGTTACTGAACAACCCAATTCAATCTTTAGATGGCTATTTGAAATTCGTGAATCGACGAGTGTGGCGATTAATTCCAGCCTATGTGGCTTGCCTGTTGGTGTTTTCATTAATTGCAATGATGTTTACACCCAATAGCAAAGTGCTCAATAATGCGTTATCTCTTTGGACCATGACTTCAAACATCCAAAGCGCATTTATTCACCGCACCGCACTGATGGATGGCCAATACAACCTTGTGCACTTTTGGTCACTTGCGGTGGAATGGCATTTTTACCTTTTGTTACCAGTATTGCTATGGATTTTTCGCTCTGTCTATTTGACGGCGATTATTCTAATTGCTGTAGCGATTGCAACACGATATCTGTTTCAGCAATTAGACTTGTCCGATAACGCAATATATTCATTCACGCTATGCAGAATGGATGCTTTAGCAATGGGATGTTTATTGGCAACCGTTGCGCCAAAAATTACACAGAAATATGCCGATTTGTATTTAGTCGCAGGTGCCGTGTTATTTGTTTCTATCATGTACACCATCAGCCAAGCCACCATTCCATACAAAAAACTGCCTTGGATGCAATTGTATGGCTATACCTTAATTGGATTATCAGTAGCCATGATGTTGGTAGGTATTATCAAAGCCAGTGTTAAGAACCGCCTAGTCATGCTATTAGAGCGACCATTTATGTTGATGACTGGTAGGGCGAGTTATAGCCTTTACATTTGGCACCTTGTATTTTTCCCATTTATCGCAAATGTGGCGTTAGATAGGTATGACACGAGTCTAGAGGCTTTTATAGCTGCATTTATGATGGCAGTCTCGCTAGCAGCATTGATGTCTGCTTTGTCTTACAAATTTGTAGAATCAAAGTTTTATTTAGCACATCGCCGTGAGGCGAGATCGTAATTGGCAATTAGTTGAGATTCACTTGTTACAAGGAAGCAACCAGATGAAAAAGATGCGCTTTGCAGGCGTTGTTGAATCACGAAGCAGCCTACCTCAAATTGGTGGGCCGCCTGGAGAGTCAGATGTGCTCGCTTTAAACCCAGAAAGACAGCAAGGTATTTTGGCTGCTACCGGATGGAGTACGCTGTATCCGGGTACATTAAATCTTGGTGTTACAGACGATGTGGTGCATAGGCTTTTGCTATACAAAACTATCTATGCAGAAGATGGTTTTAATATCCGCTACCCTGAGAAATATGCCTATATCCCACTGAAGCGAATTGGATATTTGTATTATTCGGCTACGATATCCAAAGAAAAAGACACTGAGCAGGTTCCAATATTATTGCGTAGAGCTTGTAACCCGCTAAACAATAGGGTTGAAGAGTTTGCCGAGCGCCAGCTTCGCCAGGCGCTGGATATTCAAGATGGAAATGTGGTTTATTGTACGGTAGGCTGATGAATAAATTTAAACTACTTAGATGATCAACATATGAAGTAGGTATCTAAGCATAGAGTCTATTGCCCTCATGAGGCATATAAGAAGCGAAGCTATCAAAAATCACCGAGCGCACACGATCTAATTGCGGTTCAAGTCCAGTCCACATGGGTAATCGTAATAATCGTTCAGATAGATCTTCAGTAACCTTGAGATCACCATTTGTGCGCCCGTATTTAAGACCGGCAGGCGAGGTGTGAAGTGGTACATAATGAAATACGGGGTGAATATCCAGTGCTTTCATTTGAGTAATCAACTGAGTTCTGGCATCGAGTGAATTTAAAATGATGTAGTACATGTGGGCATTATGAACGCATTCTGCAGGGAAAGTAGGGCGTTTGATCAAACCCGCTCTCTCAAGCGCATACAACCCTTCGTGATACTTCTCCCAAATTTCAAGCCTGCGTTGAGTGATGTTGTCAATATCTTCAAATTGAGCCCATAAGAAAGCAGCAATCACTTCACCGGGTAGATAAGATGAGCCCAAATCAACCCAAGTATATTTATCGACTTGTCCTCGAAAAAATTTGCTTCTATTGGTTCCTTTTTCACGGATGATTTCAGCACGTTCCACAAAACGATCATCATTGATAAGCAGTGCACCACCTTCTCCAGAGATTACATTTTTAGTTTCATGGAAGGAATAAGCACCCAAGTGTCCAATAGTGCCAAGCGGTTTGTTCTTATAGGTTGCATTCACTCCTTGCGCAGCGTCCTCAATGACTAACAACTGATGCCTATTGGCTATTTCCATGATGGTATCCATTTCGCACCCAACCCCAGCATAATGCACTGGCACAATAACTTTGGTTTTTGGCGTAATGGCCGCTTCAATTTTTGTCTCGTCAATGTTCAATGTGTCTGGACGTATATCCACAAATACGGGAACCGCCCCTCGTAACGCAAATGCATTTGCAGTAGATACAAAGGTATAGGAGGGCATAATCACTTCATCCCCAGGCTGAATATCTGCAAGCATGGCCGCCATTTCCAACGCGGCAGTGCATGAATGCGTAAGTAATGCTTTTTTTGAGCCAGTCTGCTCTTCAAGCCAGTGATGGCATTTTTTTGTAAAAGGGCCATCTCCAGCCAGCATCCCATTGAAATGTGCTTCAGCAATGTAAAATAGCTCTTTGCCAGTCATGTATGGTTTATTAAACGGGATTTTCATTTTGTGCACACCATATAACAATGAGTATAAGGAATCCAAGCCCTATGAACGATGCGGCTTTCAACGTGCTTGAAAGTACGATTTACGATGGCTTTATAAGCTGATTCAACACGCACATTTTGGCCACGATCTTTTGAGATGAGAAAGCGTGCAATAAAGTTTTGATCTGGTGTGTAACAAGGGTCAACGCTAATTAATTTGCCACCTTCTTTTAGGGCAGCATGGGCTAGTTTGGCAATTTTTTTTGCTTGGATATCATCCATATGATGGAAGACCCCTGTCAAGACAACATAATCGAATTTTGGTAGTTTGGCTAAGTCGCTTTCTTCTAACAATTTGCTGGAAAAATGCCCTCTGGCACCATACTTTCTTTGAGCAGTTTTGATGTAGTCTGACGATATATCAAAGCCATAATAGTTTATTCCTTTAGGCAAGTAATCCAATATATCGGCTGGCCCACAGCCAATATCGAGTATTGCCATGTTTGAATTTGCTTGCATCACATCTCTAGTTAAAAACTTCCATATCGACTTCGCTCCCATTAAGACCTGAAAGCTTGAGTATATGAATGGTACAGAGAGGATAGTGCGTAGACCGCTGGTGATTTGTGACATGATTAATGCTCTTTTAAAACCACACAATCAATCACAGGTTGCGCCATCGCAGGGATGTATACAGTCAACTTATGAAGTCTCAAGGACACGACACCTTTGAAAATGGCATTCATCCAGCCAGAACGTCTGTTGGAAAATTGCTGGTCTTTCACCGCTCTCTCTAACATTTTATGCAATAAGTTTTTGCTGAACATAACGCTGGAGTTATTTGATTGTTCTATGATTTTTTTTACTTTGAGTACGGATATCCAGTTAAGCGATTGCCAAGTGCCCCAAGGGTCAGCCAATGATTGATGTGAGAGGATTCTTTTTTTAAATACTTTCTCAGTCAGTGGTTTAGAGAACAATGTTGGGATATTAAAATGGGGCTCATACGGGAAAGTATAGTTTGGGCAGATAAAACGATATTTAGCCCCTGTTTTTAATGCTTTTAACACATTAGTGATGACTTGCTTTTCATCACTCACATGCTCCATGACATTAATAGAGAATGCATAATCAAACCTTGACTCTACGTTAAGCTGCTCAGCAGGTGAGTTAATCATTACAAGCAGTTTGTCTGCATTGACTGCAACTTTTAAGACTACATCTTGCAGCGCTCTAAAATGATTAAAACCCTCACCAATCGGCTCTAATGCTGTGATTTGGTAGCCTTCTCTTAATAACTGGCAACTCAAGATAAGTGAACCTGCGCCAACCTCAATGATGGATGCTGCTGGTTGTAGCTGCTTTAAATCCGCATCTATCATCTGCCGTCCAAAAACGGCTTCTGCGGCATATGTTTCAAAGATAGAAATTAACTCAGGGTGATGTAACTTTATCTCCGCTCTAATTGCTTCAATCAAGTCAAAAATAGTGTCTGCCAAAGCCATTACTTCATGGCTCCTAAGGTGACACCTGTAAATATCATCATCACAGCAATCAGTTTAGTCAGCGTGATCGGCTCATGCAAAATGAGCCAACTGCCAAGAATGACCAGCAAAAAGGTAATGCCAATGTAGATTGGAAAGCCAATGGACAGAGAAATTTTAGAGATTACGAATAGCCACAAAAATGAACCCGCAAGGGCAGCAATGTAACCAGAAACAATATAGGGATCTAGTAAGTATGTGAACAGCTTTTCGACAACTCTCTGGCTTTCAGATGTCGTTGGGCTAACTGCCGAAGTGCGCCATTTAACAATTAATTGGCTGTAAGCAACTAATAGCGCTATCGGAATCACCAATACTAGAAGTTTCATAGATTAGGATTTGACTAGTAAGTGGTAAATATCTACTGAACTGCTGAACTTAAAGCCCAAGCCAGCATAAAGATTTAGCGTAGGTAAATTACTAGATGAAATAGAACTAGAAACCGTTTTATAACCGCTTGCAAACATCGTGCTAGCCACTGCTGACCACCAATATTTAGCGAGTCCTTTTCCTCTATATTCATTTGCAATTGCATGCAATTGCAGTTGATTATCGTAAGTAGCAATAAATCCTGCAATATGTTCACCCAACATCAAGCCATAGATTGTGCCTCTACCAGCCAAGTCCTCAAGCCATTGCAAGTAGCGTTTATCGGCAAGTTTTTTCTCAATGTTCGGATCGCGATGAAATCTTCCATGATGAAATGCACCATCACAAATTTTAAGCAATTCATCCAAAGGCGCATTGTCCGTAATGCGAATATCGGGATGATTGCTTATTACAAGTTCACCATGTTTGCATACAGGCTCTAGTAAGGTGTCACAAAAATAAAATCCATATTGCAAAGCTAAGCTTTTATCAGCCAGTGGGTTTAGTTTGAGCGTGTAGTGCCCAGGTCTGCGTATTGCTTGCTCAAGCGTACGTGCAGAGTATTCAAGAATCTCAGCCGTATAAAACCCAAACACCTTGTTATCCCAAGGAGTGTCTTTAATCATGGGGGTACTTTGCAAAGCCAAATTGCTATTCATTGAACGTTGTCCTTCTTACGATATAAAGCGGTCTGCCTTTCATCTGGTCGAATGCTTTACCCAGATATATGCCGATAATTCCAAGCATCGAAATAATGATGCCGCCAATGAAATAAATAGAAACGATAAGACTGCTCCAACCTTGCACCGTAGAGCCGTTTATCAATGCACGCATGAGGATGTAGGCGCCATACGCAAAAGATAGGCATGACATGAAAAACCCTAGCTTGATAGAAACCCGTAGTGGCTTGTCAGAGAATGCAATAATGGTATCGGTAGCCAGCTTGAGCAGTTTTTTGAATGAATAACTGGATTGTCCTTCAAAGCGTTCGTAATGAACCACTTCCAGACTGGTGGTAGGGAAGCCCATCCATTGCACCAGTCCACCAAAAAAGCGTAGTTGCTCTCGCATGTGTTTAAAATTATCGACCACCGTTTTCGACATGATGCGGAAATTACCGTGACTGCCGTCATACTCGGTATCTGCAAGATAACTCAATACTTTGTAAAAGGCCGTGGATGTTAGCTTTTTAAGATAGCTATCTTGTCTATTGGTGCGGCTAGCAAGTACGATATCGAAGCCTTCCTGCGCCTTCTTATACAGCCTAGGAATTTCCTCCGGTGCGTCTTGCAAATCGCAATCCATGACGACCACCCATTCTCCTTGTGATATATCCAAGCCCGCTGTAATGCCATAATGTTGACCAAAATTACGGCTAAATTGCACGCCTTTGATACGCTTATCTTGTCGTGAGAACTCCGCAATTTTTTCCCAAGAACGGTCACCCCCGCAATCTTCCACCAAGATGATTTCATAATTTGGCGTGATGCTAGTCAACGATTTATTAAGACGAGTGCATAACGCATCTAAGCATTTTTCTGCTTTATAGACGGGTATTACAACAGAAATGTGGGGTGCTTGGGTCAACATTCAGCCACTAAAGAAAAACTTTAACAGTTTTTAAGTGCAACTTTAATGCCAATGCTTTTGATTGGTTGATTAAATAAAATAATGATTATTTTCAATCAATTACAGGTCATTTAGTTTTAGAGATATACGTCTAATTCAAAGAGTGGTTGATATAAACCATACTGTTGGTTGTTATTAACCAATTTAGCTTGTGGTTAAAAATCACAAATGAGGTTGCAGGCCTTTTTGACGATGCCCTAAACAGTTGAATTCCTGCAATTTTGGGTTGATTGGCTTTAAAAAGTACTGTTCATACCTTGCATCGGGATGAGATTGATCTCTAAAACCCCAATCTGTAAATATCTTAGTTTTTATCATCCCCATTTTTTGATACTGAGTTTTATCAGCCCGAATGCCATGCTGCTCTAATATTTTATAGTTAATTCTTCGACGACCATCCTTTTCAATCAAAAGCCAAGCGTTGGCAATTTCATAGCATGAAGCCTGATTCAGGGCGA
>LNEP01000002.1 GCA_001464125.1 Betaproteobacteria bacterium Ga0077540
TTCGCTCACAGCGGTTTTGCAACAAAGCATCATAAATTAGATTCAGTGTTTCAGAGTTCTTATAAGCCTCTCCGTCCGGCAAAACAATCTGGATCACATTGACCCCTGCTTGCATCAGCGTATCGGTTAAGGTTTGCATATACAAGGGCGCAACCGTGGTGTTACTCACAATTGCCACTTGCTTGCGCTTGAGATGCGGCAAGATGAGTTCCGCTCTTGCCAGCAGGGCTTTACCAATATGAATGGGGTAGCTTCTATCCCCAAGTGAAACTTCGAGTGTTTGCATCTTCATGAGTTTAGTGCCGATTCAATTTGATTCAAAATATTCGTAACAGGTTGATTACCGGTATCTACAATCAATGAGGCTGTTTCAGTATAAAGCGGATTGCGCGCCTGATATAACTGCTCTAACTTTGCTCTTACATCCACCGGTGTTTATCGTTACGCATTCTAAGCCACAACTCGTGCACGTTAGCGCGCAAATAAATGACATAACCGTTTTGCTTTAGAAGTTGGCGGTTTTCCGGTGCAATCACAGCACCTCCACCAGTCGCCATCACAATATTGCTAAGCTGCGATAGCTCCTCGATGGCAGCGGTTTCTCGTTTACGGAAGCCAGCCTCACCCTCCAACTCGAATATTGTAGCAACCTTAACACCTGTACGTTGTTCTATGAACTGATCTGTATCGTAAAACGTTTTACCTAGATGTTTTGCCAGCAACTTACCAACCGTGGTCTTACCTGCGCCCATGAGCCCAATAAAAAAAATATTATTTGGTGTATCTGCCACAATAAAAATGCCCATCGTTGTCTGATGGGCATTTTAAGCGAAACTGACATTTCTGTCAGTTTAGAATAGTACTTATCTTAGGCCTAAGCTTTCATCCATAATTTTAGGTGTTATAAATATCAATAGCTCAGTTTTATCTTCTTGTTTTGTTCTACGTTTAAATGCATGACCTACCACAGGCAAGTCACCAAAGAACGGCACCTTATCCACATCATTACGCTCTGTTTGTTCGTAAATACCCCCCAACACAGCAGTTTCACCATTTGCCACCAGAACATTGGTTTTGACGTTCTGTGTATCAATCGATGGTGTACCAAAGAATATTTGGCCTACACGATCTTTTTTCACTTCCAACTCCATGATGATTTTTTCATCTGGGGTGATTTGCGGTGTTACATCCAAGCTGAGTGTTGCATCAATAAAAGAGACGTTTGTCGCACCACTGCTACTTGCCTGCAAGTAAGGAATTTTTGTACCTGATGCAATACTTGCTTTCTGCTGATTTGCCGTCGTCACACGAGGACTAGACACTACTTTGCCACGCTTGTCTGATTCCAATGCAGACAGCTCAAGATTCAACAGTGTGTTAGCAGACAGCCTAAATAAGCTCAATGCAAAACTACCGAAGGCATTGCTTACCGGTAAGTTTGACATCAAATCTGGCAGACCGTCAGAGCTGGTAAGTATACTACCAGTATTTGGGTCAGTAGCAGTTTGGATAGAGCCATTGCGCGTGCCTTGTGTGAGTGTTGTGGCACTAGCTTGTGTAAAACGGTTACCTAACGAACCGCTTACTGTAGCTATAGAGGATCCTGGCGTTCCAGTTTGCGTGACACCAAACCTTGCGCCTAAGCTTTTTGCAAATCTGTCGTCCGCAATTACTAAGCGAGATTCAATCATTACTTGCTTGACTGCAACATCAACCTTATTAATGACAGCTTGAATTTCCTCAAGCTTTTTAGCCGTATCTTGAACAAAAATCGTATTTGTTCTGGGATCATGATTCACACTACCGCGTTGAGACAAAATGCGGTTTCTAGCACCTTGACCACCAGAGCCTCCACCACCTGCATCATCGCCACCGTTAAGAATTTTCTTGAAATCTTCGGCTTTTTGATATTTGAGCGTAAACACTTCTGTGCGTAGTGGCTCTAGCCCCTCTTTTTCCTGTTCTGCTGTCAGCGCAGCTTTTTCTTTCGCAACCAATTCGTCTGCAGGCGCTATTGAAATTACATTGCCTGAAACACGCTTATCCAATCCTTTGTTTTTCATAATGATGTCTAACGCTTGATCCCAAGGTACATCTTTTAGCCTAAGCGTGATATTGCCAGTCACTGTGTCACTTGCCACAATATTTTTACCGGTAAAGTCGGCAATTACCTGCAGAACAGATCTGACTTCAATATTCTGGAAGTTTAATGATAATTTCTCGCCCGCAAAGCCAGCTTTTGAACCTTGAATCAGCTTATTTGGATCTTGAATAATAGGTCTAACATCAACAATAAATTTCTTATCTGCTTGGTAAGCAGACTGCTCCCAGTCGCCTTTAGGCTCAATAATAATTTGCCCATTCTTTCCACGCTTCATGGTATCAATATACAAAACTGGCGTATTGAAGTTAATCACATTAAGTCGACGTTGAAGCTCAGCAGGGACATCAGTGTCAATAAAATCTACTACTATCGTTTTACCTTTGTTTTTAATATTAATACCAGCTGTTGCGTCAGAAAGCTCGACGATTATTCGCCCTTCCCCATTTTTTCCACGCGCGAAATCAACGTTTGAGATTGAATGCCCAGCACTACTCGCATGACCTTCAGCAAATCGTGTTTCTGCTACTGTATTATTTACAGTGGCCTCGCTACCTTGTAGTGTAATCAGAACTTCTTTCCCGTTCACAGTGGTGTTGTAGCCAACGGATTTAGCCAAATTAAGCACCATGCGTGTACGATCTTTTGCTTGTGCCAGTGATACACTTTTCAACGCACCTTGTTCAGCCACTAAAGTAGCCTTATTTAAACCATTCGCCGTTTTAGGAAAATCCAATGCGATCCTGGCAGGGCTGTTTAATGCAAAACCCGGTGGAGGTGCCTCCAAAGGTTCTTTCAACATAACGCGAATATTAACTCTGCCTCCTGACAATGAGGTGAAATCTACACTTTCTATTTCATTCGTTAATAAAGGGTTGGCTTCTGCAGCGAGAACAGGATGGTAAATTAATGGGCTAATCAATATAGCGGCCATCAACCATAAATGTGTTAGTTTTTGTACGTAGTTCATATTTTCACCCTTATTCCTGCAAACTCAAGCTAGAGATGCGTTCAACCCAGTCACCCGATAATTCATCTTGAATAATTTCTTTTAACGATACTTCTGTGTCACTAATTGCAGTCACCATGCCAAAATTTGTCCCTAAATAGTTTCCGACCTCAACTTGATGTACCGTATTGTCAGGCGTTTTAATTAAAGCAAATTTTGATTTAACTTTACTCAAAAGTCCCACATAATTCAGATTTTCGAGCGGATATGCTTCAAGTGGTTGTTTAGGCCTACTCAGATTAGGCTGAAAACTTCCTTTGCTTATCGCCTTTCTGGGCTTAAACGGATCGGATATGCTGCCATCGACGTTAAACTGGAGTGGTACATAAGGCTGCACTTGCGGCAGTGGATCTACATTTGCACTCATAGATTTAGGTGCGTCCGCCATAAACCTATCTAAATCATCACCTTCATCGCTGCTACACCCTGCAATTGCTAGCGAAAATACTAACAGGCCTAATGTTTTGATTATTGGATTCATTTAACGGTAACCTTCTTATCAGCCGCTTTTTTCGCGCTAATTTCTGATGAGTCTAGATATCGATACGTCTTGGCTACAGCCTCGAGCACCAATCGCCCATCTTTAGATTCTTTATTAGCAGGCTGAATAATTAAATTGTTAAGTGTCACAATCCGAGGCAACTTTGATACATCCGTAGCAAACGCTCCTAAATCGTGATAACCACCCAAAACCTTAATTTGAATCGGCATTTCAGCATAAAACTCTGCAACGGTTTCCTGTCCAGGCTTAAACAATTCAAACTCCAGACCACGTCCCAAACCAGCCTGATTCACGTCAGTTAGCAAACCATCCATTTCAGACTTGTCGGGCAACTGCTTAAGCAAAGCTCCGAATGTCCTCTCAATTTCCACCATTTGTTGTCTGTAAGCTTCAATTTTGATGGCTTGACCTTTCTTCGCCAAGAAAACTTGTCGCAGCTCTTTCTCTTTCGCGACAGATTGGTCTAACTCATCTATCGCAGGACTCCACATAAACCAATAACCAACCCCAGCCAGCACCAAAAAAAGAATTCCAAGTAGCACTGCCTTAATGGGCAGCGGTAGACTTCCGACGTTATTGAGGTCAATATTATTGAAATCTTCTAATTTCATGGGTTAACCCCTGTTTTCTGTGCCTTTGCGTCTTTTTCTGCATCGACCTGTGGTGCTCTTAAGTTTACGTTCAAAGTAAACTCATTCTGTTTGATATTGTTAAGCGTGATCGCTTTAATTTCGACCAGATTTGGAGACTCCATCCATGTCGATGCTGTTAAATTTCTAACCAGTGTAGCCACTCGAGCATTGGTATCCGCCACACCCTGAATTTCTATTGCACTGCCTTGTTGCTTGATGCTCTTCAGAAATACACCTTCTGGCAACTGCCTTGAAATTTCATCTAGCACAACAACTGCCTGACTACGATTTGTCTGTAAGTTTTCAACAATTTGCTTACGCTCAAGCACGGAGTTGATTTGATCTTTTAGCTCTTTAATGTCTTTGATTTCGCTATCCAATTTAACTATCGCATCATCAAGCCTTCTGTTTCGGTCATCTTGGGCTTCTTTCTTGGCGTTGATAATTGACCAACCCATAAACACTAATGCAGAAGCGAGTACCACAGTAGCCAAAGCCATCAGGCCAAACTGTCTCTGCTTCTCCGCACGTTTGACTTGACGATGTGGGAGTAAATTAATACGTACCATTAGTCCACCCCTCTCATTGCCAAACCACATGCAATCAGCAATGCAGGCGCATCGGCTGCAAGATATTGTTGTTTAACGCGACTGCCCATCGCCATTTTGAGGAATGGATTTGCAATAATGACATTGACTTGCGTTCTGTCTTGCACCGCGATATCTGCACCTTTGATGGCTGCACAGCCCCCCGCCAACACAATGTGGTCAACTTTATTGTATTGGGTAGAACTGGTAAAAAACTGCAAGGCCCTAGCCACTTCAGTGGAAAGTGACAACACAAAAGGGTTCAAGACCTCTTCTTCATAACTTTCAGGCAGGCCACCTTTGCGTTTTGCAATTTCAGATTCCTCAATAGAAAGGCCGAAGCGACGTTGGATTTCTTGGGTGAGTAAACTGCCACCAAAGCTTTGTTCACGAATGTAGACCGATTGATTGTCATGCAGGACATTGATATGCATCATATTTGCACCTATGTCCACAATCATCACCGTTTGATCTTTACCAGAATTAGGTAGCTGGCTGGCAATCAGTGTGTAAGCGGCTTCAGTGGCATAGGTTTCCACGTCCATTACAATTACCTTAAGGCCACCATCCTCTGCTGCAGCTACGCGGTCCTCAATTTTTTCTTTACGGGAGGCTGCAATCAGCACCTCAACCTCATCAGGATTATTGATTGCTGGACCAATCACTTGGAAGTCAATATTCACTTCATCTAAGGAGAATGGGATGTATTGATTCGCTTCACCCTCTACCTGAGATTCCATCTCATCTTCTCTCAGGCCAGCCTGCATAAATACTTTTTTGGTAATGACAGCTGAGGAAGGCAATGCTAAAGCGGCTCGTTTTTCACGACTGTTTAGCAGCTTCCAAGCCAAGCGTATGGATTCAGACACTTGCTCAAGGCCGCTGATATTACCCTCGACCACCGCATCTTTTGCAATAGCCGCAACCGAGTAACCCTCTAAACGATAAACACCTTTAGAAGGGGAAGACAATTCAACCATCTTCACCGCGGATGAGCTGATATCTACACCTATCAGAGGTGGGGTCTTGTCATTAAAAAAGTCGAATTTCAAATTGAAATTCCCTTTCATTTATCGTTAGTTACGAACAATTGCAATAATTTACATTAAATCCTAGCAACAACATTATGCACTGTAAAGCAAATTATTTCGCAGCTAACTTTAATTGTGGTTTTTTTGTGGAAATGTTAACAATTTGCTACAGTCTAATTTCTTTAAATTGCATTACAATGACCAAACTTGCATAGTTTCAACACAAGAAGTAGTTTATGAGCCCAAAAAAGTGGTGGCATTTCCTCATTTTGTTTGTTGTTGTTGGCACCCTTGTGTTGACTGCATTAACAGCCCTAGCCGTCTCAATTATCTACCCAAGCCTACCTTCGCTAGAGGCGCTGACCAATTACCGCCCCAAGCTATCGCTTAAAATTTACTCAGCTGAGGGCGTAATCATTGGTGAGTTTGGTGAAGAGCGTCGTGCGTTTGTTAAGATTGAAAATGTCCCAGCACATATGAAAAATGCTGTGTTAGCCATTGAAGATCGCCGTTTCTATCAACACAACGGGATAGATACCAAAGGTATTGTTCGTGCCATTCGTAATAACGTCATGGGCATCAGCCATGAAGGTGCCAGCACTATTACCATGCAGGTAGCCAAAAACTTCTTCAGCCAGCCAGGTGGTAAGCGCGACATCATCACCAAAATTAAAGAAGCTTTTCTGGCCATCAAAATTGAAAAAACGATTAGCAAAGATCAAATCCTTGAGCTTTATTTAAATCAAATTTACTTGGGTCAGCGTTCTTATGGTTTTGCTGCAGCTGCACAAGTTTACTTTGGCAAACAACTTCAAGATTTAACTTTGGCCGAAGCAGCGTTACTTGCTGGCTTACCTAAAGCTCCCTCTGGTTATAACCCTTACGTGCATGAAAAACGTGCGATAACACGTCAACATGAAGTCTTGAAAGACATGCTGCGTGACGGCTTTATTAAACAAGCAGAGTTTGATGAAGCCATGCAAACTAAGCTCAAATTTAAGTCTACTAAAACAGTTAAAAATTTAAGTGCAGATTATGTAGCTGAGATTGTGCGTATCTCAATGTTTAATCGTTTTGGTGAGGATATTTATCAGAGTGGTTACAAGGTATACACCACAATCAAAAAAACAAACCAAGAGGCAGCCAATGCAGCCGTTGTACAGGGAATTGTAGATTATGAAATTAGACATGGTTTCCGTGGGCCTGAAAAAACAATTGCCATTGTCGACAATGCAGAATTGAAAGAACTGGCTGCTTCCACGCTGGATGAGTTGGAAACTTATAATGGATTTGTTCCGGCCCTGGTTACTCAGGTGACAAAAAAATCTGTATCGGTCATCACAAAATCTGGCGATGCCCTAGAAATCACAGGGTCAGGTTTGAAGTTAATTGAAAAACACATTCTGAGCAAAGTGGAAACCAAGCAAGCAGTAAAACCAGGTGCTGTAATACGGGTGATTAAGCTTAATGGTGAATGGAAAGTGACTCAGCTACCACAAGTTGAGGCTTCATTAATTGCGTTAAACCCAGAAACTGGTGCAGTCAATGCACTGATTGGGGGCTTTGACTTTCACCGCAGCAAATTTAACCATGTGACACAAGCATGGCGTCAACCTGGCTCTAGCTTTAAACCATTTGTGTATTCAGCGGCCATTGAAAAAGGCTTTACGCCTGCCTCTATGGTGGATGATGCACCGTTCTCACTATCAGCAGAAGAGGTAGGTAGCAAAAAGGGTTGGGACCCACACAACTTTGATGGCAAATATGCTGGCCCGATGCGTTTGAGAACTGCGCTGACTAAATCAAAAAATATGGTATCGATACGGGTTTTGGATGCGATTGGTCCACGCTATGCGCAAAGCTATATCACTAAGTTTGGGTTTTCGCCAAAACACCATCCCGCTTATTTGGCGATGGCCTTAGGTGCCGGCTCTACCACTTCTTGGCATTTGGCTGCTGGCTACGCCGTGTTTGCTAACAGCGGTTATCAAGTAAAACCTTATTTAATTACCAAAATTGTAGACAGTGAAGGCAAAGTCATTGAGTCAGTGAACCCAGCCAAACACATATCTGATTATCGTGTGATTGACCAAAGAAACGCCTTTTTAATGACTTCGATGATGCAAGATGTGATTAATGTAGGCACAGCAACACGCGCAAATGTGTTGGGCAGAAGTGATATTGCGGGTAAAACCGGGACGACCAACAATCAGATGGACGTATGGTTTGCTGGCTTTAATCCAAAAGAAGTGGCAGTAGCGTGGATGGGATATGACAGTCCTAAATCTTTAGGTAGAGATGAAACTGGTGGTAAAGCTGCGCTACCTATCTGGATTAAATACATGGAAGTTGCATTGAAGGGCATGCCCATTTATCAATATAAGATTCCGCAAGGCGTGGTTAAACTTAAAATTGACCCAGAGGATGGCACATTATTGAGCGACTTTAGCTTTTCAGATGGCATTGAAGAATACTTTTATCATGAAAACCCACCGCCATCTGCTTCATACGAAATTCCTTCACTAGAAGACACTACAGAGCAGGACTATGCACGTCCAGACAGCATGGATATGATTACCAATCCAATACGAAGTGGGCGCCCAGCACCTGTTGAAGAACGCCGACTGGATTCACCACCTGCCAGACCTGAGTCACCACGTCGAGAAGGGGGTAGTACCAACCCTGCATCGAGCCAGGTAGACGATGGATTTTAAACACTATGGCGCGAGAAAACATTGAGCAACTGCGCCAAATGATTGCCCAAGCGGCAGCGCGCATGATGGCAGAAGATGGTATTCACGACTTTGCTTATGCGAAAAAAAAAGCTGGGCGTCAGCTCGGTGTGCATGAAAATGGCGCCCTGCCAAGCAATGCAGAAATTGAAGAAGAAATCAGGCTGTATCACGAGATATACAACGCTGATGAACAACCAGAAGAGCTCAGTAAGCTTCGCAAAGCTGCACTCGCTACCATGCAATTATTTGAGCGCTTTAATCCCCATCTCACAGGCAGTGTGCTGGACGGTACTGCTGGCAAATATGCACAGACAGATATTTATTTGTTTGCGGATAGCGCCAAAGATGTGGAAATGTTTTTACTGAACCAACAAATTCCTTTTGAGAGCAGTGAAAAAGCTTATCGCTTATCGGATAAGCCTAGCAAAGATAAGAAAGATAAGTTACGCAAAACGGTGCAGGTGTTTACGCTGGAAACCGAATACGGCATTCAAAAATTAAGCGTATTTGAGTTTGACGATATACGAATTGCCACCAAGCGCACTAGTGATGGCAGCAACGCATACCGTGCGGATATTCCAGAAGTCATGGAATTATTGCGTTAGTAAAGCATCAAGCATTCATACCCTGCTCACAATAATGCGCTAGCATTTGCGCATTACAGTAACTTTAAGCCTCTCTGACTGATTAGACAGTTAGCAAGACAATCACATTAATAGAAACAACCAATCATTATGGATCACAACGTTACACTCATCAGCACGATTGCAGCAGGCTTTGGGCTTGCATTGATATTTGGGTTTATTGCCGAGCGCTTTAAACTTTCTGCATTGGTGGGTTATTTAGTCGCAGGTATTTTGATTGGTCCAACCACGCCTGGGTTTATCGCAGATGCACATATTGCTTCTCAGCTATCAGAAATCGGCGTCATGCTACTGATGTTTGGTGTGGGTCTGCATTTCTCTATTGATGATCTGATGGCTGTTAGACGAATTGCCATTCCTGGGGCTATCGTGCAAATGACCTTTGCCACGCTACTTGGGATATCACTATCCCACTGGTGGGGCTGGTCGTTCGGGCAAGGACTCATTTTTGGACTGGCGTTGTCTTGTGCTAGTACTGTGGTTTTATTACGTGCGCTCGAATCCAGAGGCATGCTAGACAGCATGAACGGCAAGATTACGGTAGGTTGGTTAATTGTAGAAGACTTGTTGACCGTGCTGGTACTGGTGCTGCTGCCACCGCTGGCTAATTTGTTGGGCGGCACGGTACCCATCACGTCTAATCAGCCCTTGTGGCAAACCATTGTGTTCACCTTGCTGCAGGTGGCTGGCTTTATTTTAATCATGTTGGTGATTGGCAAACGCTTGTTACCTTGGTTGCTTTGGCATATTGCCAAAACAGGCTCGCGTGAGCTATTTACCCTTGCCGTGGTTTCCACCGCGATTGGAATTGCGTACTTGGCCTCTGCGTTGTTCAGTGTTTCATTTGCTTTAGGTGCTTTTTTTGCAGGCATGGTGATGCGTGAGTCTGAGTTCAGCCATCGCGCTGCAGAAGAATCTCTGCCACTTCGCGACGCGTTTGCTGTGCTGTTTTTTGTTTCGGTGGGCATGCTGTTTCAGCCTGCTGTCATTATCGAGCAGCCTCTCAATGTGTTAGCAGTGGTCGCTGTGATTGTGATAGGCAAATCGGTTGCTGCCATGGCGATTACGCTCGCTTTTCGCTACCCGCTCAACACGGCTCTGATTGTTGCAGCCAGTCTTGCGCAAATTGGCGAGTTCTCGTTCATTTTAGCTGGGCTAGGCATGTCACTCGGTTTACTCCCCATAGAAGGCATGAGTTTGATTCTTGCGGCCGCACTGATTTCCATCGCAATTAACCCTTTGCTGTTTTCAGCCATTCAACCTTTTAAAAAATGGTTGGTCGGTGTGTCTAAAGTTGCTAGCGATTTGGAAAAACGCGTGGATCCATTTGCAGAATTGCCTATGAGTACAGAGCGCAAATATTTAGCGGGGCAGGTCGTGTTAGTGGGTTATGGCCGCGTGGGTAAGCGCATTGCAAAAGCGTTACAGCAAAACGATATCCCATTTGTGGTGGCGGAAGAAAACCGTGAAATTGTCGAGAGTTTACGAAAACAGGGGATTCCAGCGGTGTCTGGCAATGCGTCGGAACCTAGCGTGTTGATTCAAGCGCATATTGCTAACGCTGCCATGTTAGTGGTGGCCACGCCTGATACCATTGATGTGCGCAATATGGTGAACACCGCAAAACTGCTTAGGCCTGAGATTCATATTGTGTTGCGCACCCATAATGAGGATGAATTTGGCTTGCTGCGTAAAGAGAATATCGGTGAAGTGTTTTTGGGTGAGGAAGAGTTAGCCAAAGGCATGACACAATTTATTCTTGCACAGTACGGCGCAAATTAAAGTTTAGCTTTGGTTAATACAACTCTGGGTCACTCAACACTTCCACCAAGTGATCAAACACAATCCTGACCCGTTCTGCCACTGGCCCTCTTTGTGGCCGATACACATACACCCCCCAGGGGCTGGGCGTTTGCTCTGGCAGCACTGCTACCAATCTGCCTGCACGGATATGCTCTGCCACCGAGAAATCGGCCAACTGCCCAAAGCCCAAGCCTGCTAATACCGCTTGCAACTCAGCCTCGCCATCGTCGGTTGAAAATACTGGTGAATTAGGGACGCAATCTGGCTCGGTTGCAAAATACCAAGGCCACATACGACCAGTATTTTGGTCAACCAACCCAGTATGCGGCAGATCACATAAATCGCTCACTTGTTGCGGTAAACCATGTTTGGCAATCAGTTCTGGCGTACCCACAATATAAAACCTCACATCGCGCACTCTTCTCGCCACATGGCGACTATTACCTAGCACACCTACTCTCACACCAATATCCATTTGCTCTGCCACCACATTGTCGATAAGGTTTGAGAACCTTAAATCCAATTGAATATTCGGATACTGTTGCGTTAATTGAATTAAAGATGACAATAGAAATTGCCGGCCATAGGCACTGGGCATGGTTACTTTTACCAAGCCTTCCGCTCCCTGTTTGTCGGTGTGTTTATGGTCTGTAAATAAGGCATCGACTTGTTCAAGCACACCGGTACTCTTTTGCGCCAATTGCTTGCCAAACTCGGTGATGGTGGTATTGCGTGTGCTTCTGTAAAACAATGGCTCACCTAGCAGCTCTTCAAACTCTTTAATCGCTCTTGTAACCGATTGTGGCGAAATACCCAAACGAATGGACGCTTCTTTGAAGTTAGCAGAGTCTGACACCACTTTAAAAATCCGGAGCATTTCTAATTGATTTTGCATGCAACACTCATCCAGAAAATGGAATTATAAATTCCAAATTATTCCATATCCTGAGAGCAAACACTATGCGAATATGTCACTTTTGCAATTGTTGTGTGCCTATTTTTTTGCAAAAAATGATGCGCCTTACAATTGATAATCAAGCAAAGGGTGATGCCACATGATTACGTTAAACATTAACGGTAAAGATAAACAGCTAGACGCACCAGACGACATGCCGATTTTGTGGGCATTAAGAGATGTAGCCCAACTCACCGGTACAAAATTTGGCTGTGGTATGGCACAGTGCGGTGCATGTACTGTGCACTTAGACGGTCAGGCCATACGCTCATGCGTTACCCCAGTGAGCGCAGCGGTAGGCAAAAAAATCACTACCATTGAAGCCATGCAAGACGATAAAGTGGGACAAGCGGTGCAAGCCGCATGGCAAGAGATAGACGTGGTGCAATGTGGCTACTGTCAGTCCGGTCAAATCATGGCGGCCACAGCTTTGCTTGCGACTAACCAGACACCGACTGATGCGGATATTGATGCTGCCATGAGTGGCAATATTTGTCGCTGTGGTACTTACCCACGTATTCGTGCAGCCATTCATGCCGCTGCTTCAAAATTAGCTTAAGGAGCACCCCATGTCAGCCCCTTTAAATATTTCCAGACGTACATTTCTAAAAGCCACCGCGCTGGTTGCCGGTGGTTTGGTGATTGCGTTTGCTATCCCACAAGCCAAACGCTTTTTAATGCCAGGTGCAGACAAAGCACCAGCAAGCCCAGACGCTGCTAAGTTACCTGCACCCAATGCTTTTTTACGTATTGGTACCGATAACTCCATTACTGTGATGCTTGCGCATAGTGAGATGGGGCAAAGCATTTGGACGACGCTGCCGATGCTCATTGCAGAAGAGCTAGATGCCGATTGGAGCACAATCAAAGTTGAGCATGCTTCGGCTGCCCCTGAATATGTGCATACCGCTTATGGTATTCAGATTACGGGCGGTTCATCCACTACTTGGTCAGAGTTTGATCGTTATCGTCAAGCGGGTGCACTCACACGTGCGTTATTGGTGAGCGCAGCGGCACAAAAATTGGGAGTTGCCGCAGATAGCTTGCGCACTGAAAATGGATTTGTGGTGAGCGGCACAGACAAAATCAGTTTCGGTGATTTAGCAGAAGCCGCAACTAATTTACCAACACCTACCAGCGTGACATTGAAAGACCCAAAAGATTGGAAAATCATTGGTAAAGCAACCAAGCGCTTAGATGGGCCGGAAAAAATCAACGGCACTGCCAAATTTGGTCAAGATGTGCAGTTCGAAGGCCTAAAAACAGCGATGGTGGCACGCGCACCAGTGTTTGGTGGCAAAGTAAAATCATTTGATGACACCGCCAGCAAACAAATTAAAGGGGTGCATAATGTGGTGCAAGTGCCCACAGGCGTTGCTGTGATTGCTGACAATTACTGGTCGGCAAAGCAAGGGCGTGATGCCTTAAAGATAGATTGGGATTTGGGCGAAAACGCGATGCTTGATTCCAAAAAAATGTTAGAAGAGTACCGTACGCTTGCAGCCAGTCCTGGGTTAGCCGCTGCAAAAGCTGGGGATACGCAATCTGCGTTCAGCAAATCAACCACGGTCATTGAAGCAGAGTATGTAGCGCCCTATTTGGCACACTCACCCATGGAGCCTTTAAACTGTGCGGTGAAGATTACTGAAGATGGTTGCGAGATTTGGACTGGTACGCAAATGCAAACCACAGACCAAGGGGCAGCAGCAAAAATTTTAGGTCTTAAACCTGAACAAGTAAAAATTCACACCTTGTTTTTAGGCGGTGGCTTCGGCCGTCGTGCCAACCCTGCTGCAGATTTTGTATCAGAGGCGGTACAAGTTGCAAAAGCTGCTGGCGTGCCTGTGAAAACAGTGTGGACGCGTGAGGATGACGTGAAGGGTGGTTATTATCGCCCGATGTTTTTACACAAAGCGAAAATCGCTGTGGGGGCAGATGGCATGCCTACCGCATGGGAGCATACTGAAGTTGGGCAATCCATCATGACGGGTACGCCGTTTGAAAGTGTGATGATTAAGGATGGTGTAGATGCAACGTCGGTAGAAGGGGTGGCTGATTCACCTTACCTCAAAAGCGTGCCTAATCACCAAGTCAATCTACACACAGTAAAAGCCACCAT
Organism: Betaproteobacteria bacterium Ga0077540; assembly: GCA_001464125.1. GTDB lineage: Bacteria > Pseudomonadota > Gammaproteobacteria > Burkholderiales > Methylophilaceae > Methylophilus. Next base: position 14,119 of record LNEP01000002.1, read on the forward strand.
CCCTGTTCTATGGTGGCGCTCAGTGGGGCATAGCCATTCAGCATTTGCCATGGAGAGCCTAATTGATGAGTTAGCGCACACTGCTAAACAAGACCCGCTTGAATATCGTCGTGCTTTGTTAAAAGACCATCCACGTCATCTGGCTGCGTTGAATTTAGCCGCAGAAAAAGCGGAATGGGGCAAACCGCTACCCAAAGGGGTTTCGCGTGGCATTGCCGTGCATGAATCATTTGGTAGTTTTGTCACGCAAGTAGCCGAAGTGTCAGTGGTCAAGGGTGAGGTCAAAGTCCACCGCATGGTCACCGCCATTGATTGCGGCTTAGCGGTGAACCCTGATTCACTCAAAGCACAAATGGAGTCCTCCATTTCATTTGGACTAGGGGCGGCTTTATTCAGTGAAATTACCTTTAAAGAAGGCCAAGTGCAGCAATCCAACTTCCACGATTACCAAGTACTGCGTATGAAAGACATGCCGAAAGTGGAAGTGTACATTGTGCAAAGTACAGAGAAAATGGGTGGCGTGGGCGAGCCTGGCTTACCACCCGTTGCACCTGCCGTGACCAATGCCATTTTTGCAGCCACGGGCAAACGTATTCGTAGCCTGCCTATCGCAAATCAACTGGCCTAGTGTAATGCAATCAGCTGATTGGGAAGTGCTCAACCGTGCCAAGGAGTGGCTAGATAATGGCCATACCGCGCACCTATTCACCGTCATACAAACTTGGGGCTCTGCCCCACGTTTGCCCGGCGCAGTATTGGTAGTGCGTGATGATGGCCATTTGATTGGCTCAGTATCTGGTGGCTGTATTGAGGATGATTTAGCAGACAAAGCAAGACATCAAGCGCTTCCAGACCACCCTGTAGTGATGGAATATGGCATTAGCCAAACGGAAGCACAGCGTTTTCGCATCCCCTGTGGTGGGCGCTTAAAGATATTTTCAGAACCATTGCTTGATTCAATGCAGTTGACACCCATACTTGCAAGTATTGAGCAACGTAGGCTCATTAAACGCTCTGTAAATCTTGCCACTGGAGAAATCACGCTGGCCCATGTGTTGCCCGAGGGCATGCCACATATGGATGGTGATTGGTTTCATACCTACTTTGGCCCGCAGTGGCGTTTGCTGATTATTGGTGCTAATCAACTGGGCAGCGTGTTGGCGAGCATGGCGCAGGTGTTGGAGTTTGATGTGCTGGTATGCGACCCGCGTGAGGAGATGCGCGAAGAATGGCATGTGGAAGGAGTCACATGGCAGTATGGGATGCCAGACGATGTGGTACTGGACATTCAACCAGACGCACACACCGCGATTGTCGCAGTGACGCACGATCCCAAACTGGATGATATGGCTTTGCTGGAAGCGCTGAAATCGGATGCGTTTTATGTAGGGGCATTGGGCGCGGTCAAAAATCAGGAGAAACGGCGCGCGCGCTTACGCTCGTTTGACCTGACCGAAGCTGAAATCGCCAAGCTGAATGGCCCAGTAGGTTTAAATATTGGTAGCCGTACACCAGCAGAAATTGCGGTAGCCATTCTGGCAGAACTGATACAAGTACGGTCGCAACAACAAAAAATGGGCATTCATGTGGTTGAGAATATTCGCTGTACTGCCTAACACTTAATGGCTAGAGAGAGGTTGCGCGACCTTGTCAGCAAAGTTAGAAAGGTCAGCAAGCGTATCAATGTCTGCCAAAATCCCAGCATCTTCACACGCTAATAAGGTCACTGCATCAGCATGTGTTTTGACGATGGACTTTGCACCTTCGTCTCCGCTCAAGCGCAATAAGGCGTCATGATAATTGGCAGAAAACCCAACTGGATGCCCACGCTTGCCCTCAAAGGTGGGGATAACAATCCCGCCCAAGTGAGATAGCTGGTTTGCCACCGCCTGAATGGTGGTGGGTGCAATATAAGGCATATCGGCCAAAGCAATCACATACCCTTTAGTTGTTAATGACAAGGTCGAGGCATATTGCACTGCCATCACGAGGCTATCTGCCATCAGAGACGCATTCGCATCGCAGTGCACCACATGAAAACCGAGTGCTTTTAATGCATCGCTGAGTATTGTGTTGTCTGCACGCACCACCGCAACAGAGACAGGCAATGCGGTGATTAAATGCTCTGCGGCGGCAATGGCAATAGCACGCCCATCTGGCAAGTTGTGTAACAATTTATTGGCTGTGCCAAACCTACGCGAAAAACCAGCCGCTAACAAAATACCTATCATCACTCTAGCCTGATACTCAACACAGTCATCATTACAATCTCGCCAAAACTAAAACACACTACCCACTATTTTTTATGTGGCAAGGCGGGCTTGGCTGGCACAATGATACCGCCTGCAGGCACCACCACCTTTTTCTCTTGCTTAGGCTTTTTGACCTCTTTGTTACTGCGTATCTGACCTTTTGCCATGACCATTCTTTAATGAAGATGAACCTTTCATCATAGGCCGATGGCGAAAATTGGGGGATATATTTTCAATGCCCAAAGCATTTATCGACGGTTATTGTACTGAATTGAAATGCCACTTCTATCTTGTTGATTGCGAAAGCCATCGTAACGTTTAAAACTTCTGTAGGGGTTGGCCTGATTTCCATAACCCCGATAGCCTCTATCAAACCTACGCGGCCAGCGGTTCACAATCACCACTGGTTGACCTACGCCTTCCTCTTGTTGCTCTAGCTGCTGCAACTTACGGCGTTCCACCTCTAGGGCCAAACGCTGACGTTCTAGTTCTTGTTGCTCTAATAACTCGGCTTTCTGCATTTGCATACGCTTAATATAGTTCTCGTTAGCGCTACGAATGCTTTGTTGCACACGCTCTTGGTCTTCAATCGGCGCGTCTGGCACATGTTCTAATTGGCCAATGGTCTGCGTAGTACAAGGCTCATCTTGATACGTTTTATGATTGCTGGCGTCCTTGCACACATATATAGCTGCGTGTGCATCAAACGCCAATGCACATAATACTAAGCTCAATCCATATTTAGTCATCGCCACCTCACAATATTCGCCTTGCTAAAGCAACATATTCATCTCATTATTGGATAAACGCAAGCGATGCATAGTTCACGAACACGCCCAATTAAGACCGATATTGGTTGACCACAGAGATAGTGTCGTCACAGCCTATCTAGCTGCGTTTACACAGTTATATCCACAACAAAAAGGCCATCATGCTGATACTACTCAAGCGTTATTACAGGGCTATACTCTTCTCATTACTGGCTTTATCTAGCCTGCATGCATGGTCAGAAGGGCCTATACGTGAACGTTTGCGCGAGTTGCGTGAAACGCGACAAGCTACCAGAGACGACCATCAACCGTTGACTGCTGGGGACTATACGTTTCAACTAGAACACCAAAATCAAACGCGCCAATACATGGTGCATGTACCTAAACAATACAACCCTCAACAAGCCACGCCATTGGTACTTTCATTACACGGTGGCGGTGGCAATATGCGTTATCAAGCTACTGAGGAGTATTACCATTTAATTTCCAAATCTGAGCAAGCTGGCTTTATTGCTGTGTTCCCCAATGGTTACAGCCGCTTACGTAGTGGCAAACTGGCGACTTGGAATGCAGGTATCTGTTGCGGCAAAGCACGAGATACCCAAAGCGATGACGTTGGCTTTATCAAACGTGTGGTGGCAGAGATGAAAACCAAAGCGAATATCGACCCCAAACGTATGTATGCCAACGGCATGTCTAACGGTGGCATGATGTCATACCGTCTGGCCTGTGAACTCAGCGATACGTTTAGCGCGATTGCTGCGGTAGCAGGCACCGATGGCACCCAGCATTGCAAACCTGCTAAGCCCGTCTCCATTTTGCATATTCACGCGTTGGATGACGATCGCGTATTGTTTCATGGCGGTTCTGGGGTTAAATCACAAACGCATGCTGACTTTGTCTCTGTGCCGGAAACAATTCAAAAATGGGTGAGTCTTAACACCTGCAACTCAACACCTCAACGCGTATTAGAAGTAAAAGGTGCTTACTGTGAGATTTACCAAGGCTGCCAGCAACACACGCAAGTAAAACTATGCGTGACCGAGACTGGCGGCCACGCATGGCCCGGCGGCAGTAAGGTCAGAGGTGGCGCTGGCACCACCGCTATCAACGCCAATGATCTTATTTGGGATTTCTACCAGCAAAATGCGCGCGATTAAGCAGTAGTCAAGCTTGTACAGCGCAAAACGTCACAAAAAGTTCACGCAACTTTGGGGGCTGAAGCCTATCATAAGGATGTGTGCATTAGCACATGAATGTGACAAAAAGATGACATGAATGCAAATAATAATAAGGAGCCAAATCATGAAAAAAATTTTACGTTTTGCGCCGTTGTTCATGCTGATTTCATGCGCCAGCGTGCAATCTACCACCATAGAAAGCCATGGTGTACAAACGCATATATTGACTTGTAGCGATTTCAACAACGGCCTAGAAAGATGTATGGAAAAAGCCGATGAACTGTGTGCCAATAACTACCATCTAGTTTCACAGCACAAAGAAGTGTATCCAGATGCTGGTGATGGTTTTTATATGCCGCCTAACCACCATATTGCGGTGCAGTGCAAACAGTTGTAACTGCTGCTGACCCTACAAGTCGGTATTGACCAGTGATTGTCACGCCTTAAGACAGGCAGTGATTTATGCTGTGTTTACGCTTTGCTATGTGCCCATTACGGGCACTTGCAACAAGCGGTTTTATTGCTAATTAGTCAGCCAGTTAAACCATAGGGTGAGCGTAACCATACTCAATAAAGTGGTGAGAAATACAGCCGCCGCATAGAGAGCACCATCTAACTGATAGCGCTCACAAATCACTATCCCAAAAATCATGGTGGGCATGGCAGCCAGTATCACCACTGCAGTTAAGGTACTCGTTTCTAATCCCAGCGCACCACCCACACCCAACGCTGCCAATGGCGCAATCACCAATGCAATCGCACACACTGGCAATAATAATGGCATAAAGCGCATTTGCAGGGTGTCCCAGCGGATACTCATGCCCAGCGCTATCAACATGAGAGGCACAACCCCACCAGAAAGAGTCTGCAACGCATGCGCCAATAATGCTGGTTGCGGGGTGTTGGTCACATTAAGAGCACTGGCCACCACCAACGCCCATAGCGGCGGTACGCGCACTAACTCTTGCAAGGGGTGAATCTTGGTTTGCGCCTCACCAAAACGGTGGGCAATCAATATGCCTATCGTCAGCAGCATGGGTGTGCAGGCTAGCAAATCAAATTTCAGCACCACTACTTGTGTCCAATCACCTAAGACTTGTCCAGTGACGGGCAAACCCAAATAAGTGGCGTTGGGAAATGTCGCAGCCAGCAATAATGCACCTTGTTGCGCACGTGTTAAACGCATGCACTTGATACACAACCACATCAGCAACATAGAGGATGCAAGTGTCGCCAACGCGGTCAGTGATATTTTGATGCTACTAGCATCGAATGGGGCTTGCCAGATGACATGCAACACCAATGCCGGGAGCAATATAAAAAACACCAAATCGGTGAGCGCACGCCTGTGCGCGATGGCCGTGATGTGCGTAGGCGCAAGCCGCTGCCACAAAACGCCAACAGCAATCAGCAACGCCATTTGCAGCATGACCATTAACATCGATTCATTCCTTATTCACATCACACGAGATGTTAGCAATAGAAGGCGCTGAGGCATAGTGATGAGCGAAGTGAAATTTTAAATCTCAATTTATGCGATTCTAAATTCCCGCAAATCGCTTGATTCAAGCACCTAACAGGCGCTTAATGTTGCCATGTTTATCTTTTGTAGTTTTAATTAGGAGTCGTAATGAAATCAGTAGCCTATGGCGTGGAAAACGCCACTTCCCCAGTTGCACTTATGAACATTGAGCGACGTGAGCCTGGTCAGCATGATGTGTTGATTGACATTATGTACTGTGGCATCTGCCATTCCGATATCCACCAAGCCAGAAACGAGTGGGGTGGTCATTCACTGTACCCTATGGTGCCCGGTCATGAGATTGTCGGCAGAGTGAGCAAAGTAGGTAGCCACGCCAAAAAATTTAAAGTGGGCCAATTGGTGGGTGTGGGTTGTATGGTGGATTCTTGTCGTCATTGCGAAGCATGCCAAGATGGTGTGGAGCAATATTGCGATGACTCCGTTTTTACTTACAACGCCAGAGATCCCAAACACGGCGGTCTCACCTTTGGCGGGTATGCAGAACGCATTACCGTCGATGAGAATTTTGTGGTCAGCGTTCCGGAAAATCTAGACACCAAAGCCGTAGCACCACTCTTGTGTGCAGGCATTACGTTGTACTCCCCGCTTAAGCATTGGAACGTACAGCCCGGATAAAAAGTCGGCATTATTGGCTTGGGGGGCTTGGGGCATATGGGCGTTAAAATCGCAGCTGCCATGGGTGCCAAAGTGGTGATGATCACAACCTCCACCAGCAAAGCTGCTGACGCTGAGCGTTTGGGGGCCAGTGAAGTGCTGATCTCTAAAAATGCAGAGGACATGGCCAAACATGCGTCCAGTTTTGATTTGATTATTGACACCGTGCCAGTTGCGCATGATTTAAACCCGTATATCTCGCTGCTCAAACGCGATAAAACGCTGGTATTGGTAGGCCCACTAGACCCTGTGGATATGCATGGTGCCAACCTCATTACCAAACGCCGTCATGTTGCAGGCTCTATGATAGGCGGCATTGCCGAGACGCAAGAGATGCTCGATTTCTGTGGCAAACACAATATTGTCAGTGACGTGGAGATGATTGATGCTGCCTACATCAACGAGGCTTACGAGCGCATGCTGAAAAGCGATGTGAAATACCGCTTTGTGATTGACATTGCATCGCTAACGTCATAAGTTGGTAATTAAGGTGATGGTGCCGCTCACTTAAAGCGGCATCGCCAGAATAGGAAAACCACTGATGCAAATGACCAAAATCAACGCTGGCAAACTGCGCGCCATTGGCTACGATGCCAACAAACGCACATTAAGAGTAGAACTGGATGATGGCAGTGCGCTGGAGTATGCCAATGTGGGCGAAAGCATCTGGCGCAACTTTAAAAGCGCGGTCGCGCAGTGGAGCTACTACCGCGACAATATTGAAGAGGAGTTTACCGCCACACGCGTATCTAACAAATTAAGCAGTGGTGGTAATAACCCGCTAGATGATTTATTCAAATAACATCTGGTCAGCCGAGCATTAACACGAATAGTATTGATTTAAATTAAGTGCTGTTACCCGAATGGCTGCTATATTAATACCAATAAAGGAGAATATGCCATGGCCAAAGATTTAAAAGATACCAAACTTGAAGCGCATTTAGAGGCAATTGAAAAGCACAAAGCGCTTTTGGAAAAGCTGCATCTCAATGGCAACACGCATCTTGATGAAGTAGGCGAATCCATCGAACAGCTCACACTAACGCTGGAAGAATATCTCAAGATTATTGGCATCCCCTAATGTATGTAATGCGCACCTCAACCTCAGCAACAAGCCTGAATCTATTTCAGGCTTTTTTATTGCTATAGGCGCTTTCTTACACAGAATTAAGAATTTGCCTTATGTTTCATTTTGCTGGCAAGGCGTTAAATATGGCTTCGATGTAACGATCTTTTAATATTACTTAAGGAGCTATCATGAATAGAAATCAAATTGAAGGTAACTGGAAACAATTAAAAGGTAAGGTTAAACAACAGTGGGGCAAGCTCACCGACGATCAACTGGATATCATTGAAGGCAAACGCGATGAGCTGGCTGGTAAAATCCAAGAAGCTTATGGTTGCAGCCAAGAAGAAGCTGAAAAGCAAATCGCAAATTGGGAAAAAACAGAGAAGGACTTTAATCGTCATTAATTTGATGATGGTTTAGCAATATCCCGTAACCTACAAAAGCCGCCATATGCGGCTTTTGTATTTAATACCGTGCGCAATAACTATTAGCAACTAAGTTAATTCTGAAATGTCGTAGAATTGAGTATACGAGAGGAATGAATATGAAGACATATCTGATATTAGTTGCGTTTCTCATGAGTGGATGTGCAACGCAATCGCAGTTAGCCAAAATTGATGAGTATGCATGGTCAGAATATACCTGTAGCGGTATCAAAAGTTGGAATGATTGCAAGCAAGCAGCACGCGCGGCTTGCCCTGACGGCTTTTACGTAAAAAACCAACTTGAAAACATAACCATTCAGCGTCGCGAGTTTGCAGCGGCATGCAAAGGCTAAGCAGCCATTGATAAGTAGTGCCGTCGCCTAAACGCTCTACGTGAAAGGCCTATCTGATTCGTTTTGATAGGCCCCTGTAATCCTTGTAATCAATAGTGTATTGATAGGCCCCGTATTTTTTTTCGTCTATCAGATTGCACGCCAAGCTTTGAATTGCGCGCGTGATAAACTCACGGCTACGGCCTCATAACATACCTCAAATATCACAACATGATTCAATACAACCCCAAAGACTGGATAACCTTTATCTTCCGTTTTCATGAGTCGGATACTTTTCGCCGCCTCATCCCCATGATGATATTTATTGGCCTCTATGCCGGCGGTATTGCTTATTTGGAATTAGAGTTTTGGAAACTCTCCGATAAAAGCCATGTGAAAAATATCCCCCTTATGCATACTACAGTGGGCTTTGTGTTGTCTCTTTTACTGGCTTACAGAACCAACACTGCCTACGAGCGCTGGTGGGAAGGCCGCAAACTGTGGGGCGCATTGGTCAATAACAGCCGCAATTTGGCACTTAAACTTTCGGCGTATCTATCAGATGAAACCGACAGAACCTTTTTCAGGCAAGTGATACCAACCTATGCCGCGGTGCTCTCCAAACATTTAGCCAATGAAGAAGTGAGCCAAATGTTGTTTGAAGGGCTAGATTTAGAAATTGACCACCGTAAACACAAGCCTAACCAAGTAGCAAAAGAACTGTTTGAAAAGGCCAACGGGCTTTACACCGCAGGCAAAATCAGCGGCGATCAGTTCTATATTATTAATGCAGAACTGCAATCGTTTACCGATATTTGCGGCGCGTGTGAACGCATTAAAAACACACCTATCCCTTATTCTTACAGTGCGTTTATCAAAAAATTTATCTTCTTCTATGTAATGACTTTGCCGTTTGGCTATGTGTTTAGCTTGGGTTATTACGTGATACCCATTGTGGTATTTATTTTTTACGTGCTCGCCAGCCTAGAGCTGATTGCAGAAGAGATTGAAGACCCATTTGGCGGTGATGATAACGATTTACCCACCAAGAAAATTGCAGTCAATATTAAAAAGCATGTGGAAGAATTGCTTTAACAGCAGACGTATAGCACTGAGGCGCACTCGTTCACGGTGCGCAGTTTTTTAAACTTAACTTTTGGCAGACTGTAACCACTCCGCGTAATACGCGCTGATTCTGCATGCTGCAAGGATGCATGTCCTTCGCGAGCTATTTATTAATTAACAATTTCTTTACTTAATCTTGATTATTGTTACAATAATCTAATGAATAAAGAAACTGAAAAATCCAAACCTCTTAGGGGTGGCCATCGCCAAGGCGCTGGACGCAAAGCTGGCACCGGAAAATTTCAAGAACCAACCGAAGTTATCCGCGTACCAAGCAGCCAAAAACCTATCATCGCTGACTTCTTGCAGGCTTATGCGCGTAAACAGCTCGATGCCACCATTGCAAAAGATATTGATGCAGTCGGTGATGTGGAGCTTCCAGTAATCAATCGTACGCCAATCGGCATCACACTATATAACTCCAAAGTGCCTGCTGGGCTACCCTCTCCAGCGGATGACCATGTTGAGAAACGACTGGACCCCAGTGAATTTCTGGTGGATAAGATAGACTCCACCATTTTTGTCACTATCCAAGGTTACTCCATGACAGACGCGGGGCTGCTGCCTGGTGACAAAGCGGTGATTGATCGCAGCAAGTTAGCTGCCATTGGCGATATTGTATTGGCGATTGTAGATGGTGAGTTCACCATCAAAACCTTGGGCAGATCCAAAGACGGCTCACCCTTATTATTACCAGCCAACAGCTCTGGTGAGTACAAGCCTATTGAAGTCAAAAAACATATGCACGTTGAAATATGGGGTGTGGTGACAGGCTCTTTTAGAAAGTACAGGTAGCGCAACGCCTATTTCACTTCGCTTAGCATTTGCAGATAGAGCGCCTCAACCCTATCCCTCGCCCATGGGGTTTTGCGCAAAAACGTTAAGCTGGATTTAATGCTAGGGTCATGACTAAAACAATTAATGGGAATAGCCTGCGCTAAAGACTCCCAACCATAATGCGCAACTAAATCAGTGACAATTTGCTTAAGCGTGATGCCATGCAGGGGATTATTCGGCTGTTCGGGTGATGGCTTGCACATGCAATTTCTCTTTTCATGAATCAATAGAGTCTAAGGAACTACTGCACCTCAGTGATTGTAAAGGATGAAACGAGTTAATGCGGTGGACTTTAATCAATAAAAAGCAGGTGGAAGAGTTACTTTGATGGGGCGATGTTGCCTTATCGTCAGATTTTCCAGCCGTCAAGTTGGAAGAAAATCACCTCCAGCGACTCACTAAACACTTAATGCATTAAATATTATCCGGTAGTCGCCGTTATCATCCATACAAGGCTAATGTAATCAAACATACATGACGAATCTTAATACCCAAAACAATCAAAACATCATTGATAATATTATTTCAGCATCAGAGGGTGCTGAGTTTTATTTGTCAGAAGACGTATTTGACCAGAATGGCAACAAACTCTTAGGCAAAGGGTATAAGGTCACCAAAAACATCAAAGACAAATTGATAAGCCGGGTGCTCAAAAAACCACTTGAAACATCAATCACTTCTATACCGTCACTCACTGTTGATGTGATTCATACAGAAGCCATTACGCTCATCAATGAAAATCCATTTCTACAAAACTTTAAACCTGGAATACAACTAGATGCTTACGACTTAAAAGAAATAGAGCTGGCGCCACTTGCGGCGCTATTACTAACAGTGCAAAAAGCTAATCGTATCGAGGCGTTCCAACACACGCTATTTATGACGCTTATCGCAAGACTCATTGCCAAGAAACTCAATTTTAATGCCAGCCAAATCTACGATTTAACCATTGCATGCCTACTACATGACATAGGAGAGCTATATTGCGTTATTCCTGATACGCAAAATTTATCATTAGAGCAGTGGCGAAGCATCATGACGCACCCCGTAATCGGCAGCTCTGTCGTTAGACAACATATGGATTATTCTCCATATGTATCTGCTGCAATCTTAGAACATCACGAGAGAAGTGATGGCTCTGGATACCCAAACCACGTTCATGCAGAAAAGGCCTCAGATATTGGCAAAGTAATGATCGTGGCCGAAGCTTTTTCAGGCATGGTGAGAAGAGATTACAACGCTCGCAATTTATTCACCACGCTTAAACTAGTCAATCATGACTTTCCTTCAATACCTTACAACGCCTTAATTGATTTATTGCTTTCAGTATCTGATTACGAGCATTTAAAAGAATCTAACCCAATATTGGATCAACTGTTAGCACAGTTAAAAAATATTGAGGAAATCATTGAACAGCTAGAATCTCTCAATACACATAAATCAGTAAACAGCGAACTCTCAGATTACCTGATTTTTAGGCTTAAAAAGATTTGCCAAACCATATATGTTTCTGGCCTCACAGATTGTATTGACCTTGGTTTATGGGAGCAAATTAAACTCGATAAAGAAATCAATCATGAACTATTCATCACCATTAATGAGGTGGAGTGGAAAATGAAAGATGTGATTAGAGACATGAGTTTAAGGATTGTGAAGGACGACATTCAAGTAAGTGATGCGCTTTTGGAGATACTTCAAAAGTTAAAAGGCAGTGATATGACCGCAGCGGTTGCGTAAATTAATCGCCTCTTATGAAATTAGCTTATTCATTAACTGAATTTATTGAGTCATCCTCATTGATTCCATAATTCGACAAATTCCCGCATAATCATTCCAAACCATTCCACTATCTGTAAACGATGCGAGCCTCGCCCATGAGTAATGACGCCCTGCCAAACGCACAACCCCCGCAAAACAGTTTTCCTATCATCCGCCAAGTAAAACCCAGTAATATCCTTAGTTGGGTAAAAGCGGGCATGCAAGATACCCGAAAAGCAGGTTTAGCGAGCTTGTTTTATGGCGCTTTTTTTGCGGTGGCTGGCTGGGTGATGAAAATGGTCTTTGATGAGGCGTATGGATTGTTCCCAGGCTTGGCAACCGGGTTTTTGCTGCTGGGCCCCTTTCTAGCTATGGGGCTATATGATTTAAGCCGGCAATTAGAGCATGGGCAACCTGCCAAACTCATCCCCAGCCTTACCGCCTGGCGAACCAACATGCTTAATGTGGGTATCTTTGCCGGCGTGTTGGGCGTGATCTTGCTGATATGGGCACGTGCCTCGCTCATTATTTTTGCCCTGTATTTTCAAGATAGTGTGTTCCCCAGCTTAAACGAAGTGATCTTAAGCGTATTCACCTTTAATCAACCTGTGTTTGGCATGGTGTATTTTGCAGTGGGTGGCTTTTTTGCGGCGCTGGTGTTTGCTATTAGCGTGGTGGCCATACCCCTGATGACTGACCGCAAAACCGATGCTATTACTGCCGCCATTGCCAGTATTATTGCCTGCACCAAAAACCCACTCACCATGCTGCTATGGGGGGCATGCATTGTATTGCTTGTGGCTATTGGCTTTGCCACCTATTTTGTGGGTCTGGTGATTACCATGCCGATTGTGGGCCATGCCACTTGGCATGTGTATCGGGATATTGTTGCAGTTGAATCACAGCCTAATTCCGCCCAAAGCGATGCGTAAAGAACCGACAAAAGTGATTGCACTTGGCAACGCCCAACGGATTATTTAATACGCCACCATCACCTCATTGCGACGTAAAAATGGCAACGTCCACGGTGGGTTATAACGGGCAAGCTCTGGCTCGCTAATAGGCGTAATTTGTTTCGTCTTTAACCAAGCCAACAGTTCTGCTGTTTTGTTTGCGGTTTTTTCTTCACCAGTTAACCCAGAAAAACGTAATACCGCAAAACGGCTTGCAGGTATAGCACGCAACGTCACCGCAGGGTTATTGGGCGAAGGTAAAGTGTCTAACGTATATTTGCTTGGCATCACAAAATACATGCGCCACTGATTTGTATTATCTAGCCCAGCCTTGGGCTGCATACCCACCGGTGCGGTCATGCTGATTTTTTCAGATTTAGGTGCCATGGTCACAGGTGCGGTCATGCTGATTTTTTCATTACCACCAGCACGCGCTGTATTGTTGCCAAAAATGTAATCGGCAATCCGCTTAAACCCTGCGCTAGAGGCATCATCCAAATCGCCATCCACGATGGTTTCTGCCACCACCATGGGCGCGTACTCTCGCAACTCAAAGTCACCTGATTTTTCTAATACGCTATATTTTGGCTCTTCTGTTGCCATGGCAAAGTTTGCAACGAGTAAAAGAATAAACCCACATAATATGCCTAATTTCACAAGTGACTCCAAATCAATTTTGGTTTTATTACTCATATTTTAGAGTCAATAATTGTGAATAGATTCTGTACAAAATTAGATGGTAAGAACAGCAATAAGCGCCTACCGTAAAACGCTCAAATCCGTCTTGTGCTCGCATGGTTTTCTAAACCTCTTTGCTGCGCCTGAGGCTTGAGCGGCTAATTTAAGGTGACGAGGACTGTCTGAGCGCTGAAAGCTTGACAACTAAGACTGCGAAAGCAGTCTGTTGCGGCGAAGGCTAACCTTTAGGTTAAGCGTAGCGGCCGAAGCCAATTCCGCAACACGCAGATGCGGCGCTAAGACCGAAGGATAGAGCGGCAGGGGGTCGCCTTCTTTTTGGATACTTTTACTTGGCGAAGCAAGAAAAAGTATCTCGCTTAAAGACGAAAAGCAGAACGACATACGGAGTACTATAAGCAAGTACAACCTTCGCGAGTTGATGAGTCTAGCTCAATGATTCAGCTACTTTTTTTGCTCTTTGTAATATACCCGGCTTGACAATCCATTTTTCAAAACTGGAAAAATTTTTTATTTTTTTTGCATCTAGCGTCTCTTCAAAAAGTTCAGCCTGTTTTGACGTGTATGTTGTGAGAGTAAAGCTAAAAGTCGAAATCTCTAACCTTTCACTTTTAAGAAACTTTTCTACCTTGTTGGCGTTTTCGATGCTTTTTGTTTCATACAGAGTTATGTGAGGATTAATTCCTTCATGTTTAAAGTCTGGTTTCCACCATATTTCTTTGAATAATGGACTGGTTACTTTCAAATAAACTATAAAACCTTGCTTGGTATTAAAAATACCAGTACCTCCTATCACTAGGCCAAATCCCTGTAGCTTTTCTAACAACGGCTCTAACTCATCTTTATTTGGTGGGTATTCATAGGGGCCTCTCACAGTTATGTGCACAGAACTTGTTAGTTGTTTTTTATAAAAAATTGATCGTAAGTCTGTTAAAAAGCTTCTTAGCTTTGGGTTTGTAAACTCTAAAAATACAAAATGCTTCATATACAATACTTATACAGCTAAATGACTTACTAGCTTTTTATCAAGCTTTTGACTATGAAGGGCAGAATAAATAAACTCGCCAAAAAGTCCTGCTTTGTTTCTAAACTCTTCAATTGTCTCTTCTTCCTTTTCCTCCAGTTCAGCATGTGATTTTGCAGCTAGAAAGCTTTCATAATCATCTAATGCCCTTTTAAATGGCTCTACTAGAGAGTTATCATCAATATGATCAAGAACCAATGCCAATCTTTGCCAAGGTACATTTTGCGCAAACTCAACCAAATCATTTGATGTTGAAACCTTTTTCGACACTATTGCCAATACTGTAGAAAATACAGTTAGCTTCCTTGAAAACTTTAAGTTTAGATTCTTTTTCCACCAAGGCTTTGCTTTTCCTCTGTCTCGTTCATAATTAAGACATAATGTTCTCCAATACCTTAAAATGTCATTCATTAAAAAGAGTGGTTGGAAATCTTTTCTACCATCACTGTCTCTAAAATAGTTGCAAAGTACTTTGTCTAAAGACTCTTGATACAACAGATTATTTGAAATTGGCTTACTCTCAAGAAGTAAAAGCAATCTCGTTGTAAACTGATTTTCCAAGTCATCAGCAGCCTCACCTGTATTACTAATTAGGTCTTCTAAGTGATGCACTTTCAGATACCTAGCATCTCCGCTAAAGTCCGGCAAATTTAATTTTTTATTTAATCTAATTAAGTCAGAGAAAAGTTTATATTCCTCTAATTTATTAATTTTTTCCCGTGAAACAATGAACAAATCCAAATCAGAAATTTGCCCTGTTTCAAATCGACCTAGTGAGCCAGCAGCAAAAACACACACATCTTTATTATTTCCACCTTCATATTCTGCAAAACTATTAACCGTTTTTTGCAAAAACTCTTTACTGTAATTGAACCGACTTTGAATTTCTTTATGTTCATTTAAGAGACTACTGAAGGCACCCATCTGGATCCTTTCGATAAGCTTAATAGAAAGAAAACATTAAATAAAAAAAGGAGCCTGTAGGCAAGCTCATAAGGAGCAAGCTAATAGCCTTATAAATCATATAATTGCGACAAGCCTATACACCATAAATGGCAATTAAACCTCCTCATAAGCTGCAAGTTTCTTATCAAATTTACGCATAAGCTGCTAGCGCCTCAAAAGGCTTGAATTTATTAAGCTCACAAGCCTTTCGAATACGCATGCCCAGCTAAGCCTTGACTTAGTAAAAGGTCGGCTTTAATATTTACTTGTCATCCAGATAGTCGCACTAGCGCAGGATGATGGTTTTGCCAGATATACCCCTCTAGGGATCTGGTCCCATATATGTACCAGTAGGGCTGTATGGGTTTTCTTAAACATAGGAAACTCACATGCCCAACAAATTACAAACTCTAAGATCCAAAGCTTATCAACAACAAAACGGTTACTGCTATTACTGCAATATGCCGATGTGGGACAGGAGTCCTGAACCATTGGCACTTCAATACCGTGTGCCTACAAGCCGAATCAATCCACTGAAATGTACCGCTGAGCATCTAAATGCTAGGAAAGA
>LNEP01000003.1 GCA_001464125.1 Betaproteobacteria bacterium Ga0077540
CCACGGATGATTTGCAGACCGTGTGTGATCCCATGCACATCCTGCATCGGGATAGCCACGGTACCAACACCGCTTGGGGCAAATCTTAAACCGTGCGCTTTTACGGCTTTGCGGTCTAAGTAGTCACTGGCGCCAGTGGCAACATAGGCAGCCCAAACACGCTGTGCTTCTTTGGCTGCAAGCTCGGCATCGCGCTTGCGCATGGCCTCTGCTTTTTTACTGGATTCTGCATGTTGGGCTTTGATTGCTGCCAGCTGATCCTTGCTGAGTTTGGCGCCCTCTCCTGGGCCAATCTTTTCTTTGAATGACTCACCGCCAATGAAATAACCAAAGCTACCAATTAACGCACCATCACCATTGTCCAAGGTAATTTCATGCAGGCTGTACCAGCCCCTTTGCGAATGGCCGGTGCGCTTGACTCTACGCATGCCACCAACATCAAGTCGTTGGATTTCAAACTCATGGCTGATGAGTAGGCTTAACACATCATCGTAGTTGCGCCAGATCATCGTGCAGTCCTAATGGCTTGCTTGAGCGCAAAAGTGAATTGCTGCGAGAAATTTTGCTTGGCGGTGACTGCATATTGCTGCAGGTCAAACCGCTTAGTATATCGAGCACGGCGCACAAACATTAGGATTGGCCTAACATCAGCACCATTAATACCGGTCTTTGCCCAAATACCACGGTGCAGGTGATCATCACCACGGGCATAGAAATACACCACACCATTGATAGTCACATATTTTGAGCGGCGCTTGCCTTTAGTGTTTTTGTCGGTGCGCTTGGCTAACTTGGCGCGGGTTTGTGCGGTGCTGTTGGCGGTGAAGCCTTGCTGTCCAAAGCCATTAAAGTATGCAATTAGCCGGACTATTAGCGATGACGGGATGTTGCCAAAACCATTAAGCTCGGCAAGGTTGCTGCCAGGCACAATGTCCTCATCGGGGCCAAGCATACCTAACCGCCTAAATGCATTTTCATAACGAGCGGACACAGCTGCACCGCCTTTGAAGTGATGCGCCAGCACGTCAGCTGGCGTTAGACCGCCTGATTTCTGAATGAGCGCCTGATCCTTCACGCCAAAACTTGCGGTGAGGTTGCGTTTATTGGCTGGGCCAACAAAAACAGAACTCAGCGTGTATCTGGTTGGCCTGTCAAACCTACTTTCAAATTCTGATCGCAGCTGCTTGGCCCCTGCCTGTGCAGTCCGCGTCAAAGCCACTGAAGCGGCAAAGGGAATTTGCGACTGATATTGCCCTAGCAATCCAGCCACCTCTCGCAATTCCACATCAACTTTAATATCAACCATGCACACTGCCCGCCAAAACAACCAATTAAACTTCTAACATTTCAGTAATAAATATGCCCATCGCCTAGCGGCACATCGAGCCTCGCATTACCCTCTTTTCATTAAGTCCAGGGAGTACCTTTTGCACCACCAAAACCTTGGCTAAAATTTTTTTTGTCATTTAATGTTTGCCAAATCCAAAGTGGGGCGCGGGGCTATTTCCTATGACTTAATCCCAGCCTGCGCTGCCAATCATCACGGCAATCACAGTCACAATACCGCTCACCATCAGACAGTGGCTCTTGGCAGTTAAAGCAGGCGCCCGTTGGCGCTGGCAACAAGGGTGCGAGCGCCCGTTGGCGCTGGCAACAAGGGTGCGAGCGCCCGTTGGCGCTGGCAACAAGGGTGCGAGCGCCCGTTGATTAATGGAGTGCTGCAGGAATTGCTCTGCTCGCTCTTGGGCTTTATCTATGTCATCCATTGCGCACCATGTTGTCGATTCTGGTTTTAAAGGTAAGCAATGCGCTTACGGCCTCATCAATCTCATTGGCCAGCACTGATTGATCAATCTTGTCAATTTCGCCATCGGCATAAGCCTTTTGGAAATTGTGGGCAACATCCCCCAGCTCTTTGGTGATCTGCAAGAAGTCATCCAGGATCGCCATATCACTCTCAGATACATCTGGCAGCTGCACAACCACTGCATTGGCTTTATGCGCAAAGAATTGAGCAACCAATAAATTGCTATTGGTAACGTCTGCAATGGCTTCAAGCTCTTGGATGTACATGTGATGGGTGTCACTGTTAAAGTTGAGCTTATTAATTAACACCTGCTCAGATAGCTTTGTAGTGCGCCCAATGTTTAAAAAATCTAAAACGCCGCTCACCTTGCCTGGTGAGTTGTGCACCATGCGGTGCACTAATTGTCGAATGCTCACGTTTAAACTCCTTTTAACAAAATGTTTTAATAGTTATGTTGCATGCACATAATTAGCCACATGAATAAAATCGGGCTACTTATGGACTACTCACCAAACGAAAAAAAAGCCGTGCAGATCGTGGATAGATTCACGACTAGCACGGCGAACGTTTGGAGTTTGCCAGTTCTCTGGCATATCTTGCCAATATCCGGGCAAGCAGCGGAGCTACAAAAATCGTTAAATAGTCCATTACAGGTCATCGCTAAGCAACCTCACGTAAGTGAGATGGCAGGCCATCATGTGGGTGTGGGTAAATGTCTGGTCGCAGTTGATGTGGGCTAATTTGATAATTAATCACCTCACATGCGGCTATGACGTACTCAGCCGTAATGCCAAAGCTGTAGCGATTAAGCCAACCCCAAACATGCCCTTGTTTCAATGGTTTTTCGAGCTGCATGCGCTCAGATATTTTGTCTGCAAGCGCTCTTTGACCGCCAGCAAGATCAACCACTTTTTCAAGGTTTAATTTAGACATGCACACACAATACAACTACAGTTATATTCCTGTCAATAACTTCGGTTGTTTTACACAAAGAAATTTTGCTTGTATAAAAGACCATATGAAATATGGCGATAGACTAAAAGCTGCTAGACAGCATGCAAAACTGTCACAAGCATCACTTGCTGAGCTGGTTAAAGTCAGTCAAGCCAATATCTCAAAGCTTGAAGTTGGCGATGCAACAGGTTCTGAGTACACAGTACAAATTGCAATGGCTTGTAATGTGTCACCAGAGTGGCTGGCCACTGGTGAAGGTAGTATGGAAAAAAATAGCTACGGATTACCGCCCATACTTATGGAGCATATCAAGGTAATGGAACAACTGCCGGATTATGCCCAGACTGAGGTGATCCAAAATGCCATTAAAACTGTTGAATTCATCCGCAAAGCACAAGCAGCTACCAAACACAACGGGACCACCCAATAATGTAATATGCCTTAAAAGCTATAAACTTAAATATAAATCCGGCGCGAGCCTAGCGCGCCATCAACAGAAGAGATTCTGCGATGGCTATGATTGTATGCAAAGAATGTAAAAAAGAAATTAGCAACAATGCGGAAGCCTGCCCTCATTGCGGCTATAAGCCTTACATGCCTAAATTCGGATTCTTTGATTTCTTAATATTTGTTGTCGTCATTTTAATGGTTAAATCATGTGTTTTTGATAGTAAATCCACCTCAAAAACTGAAATTCTATACGACGAATCAAACAAAACAGAAGCTATAAATTCTGAACTACCTGTAAATTCAACCCAAGAATTACCAGCATCAAATATTCATGAAAAAACCATAGAATTACCAAATTGGAAATACAGCGCATCTGAGGATGAAATGACCTCAAAGCAAATTTATTTTGCAAGTTTAATAAGTACAAATACGGTTAATTTTGGTTTCCCATACGATGGCGAACAGAGAGGTCACTTATTGATCAGAGACTCTGGCAAAAAAGAGGTGATGTTTTTCATAGAGAAAGGCCAAATTCTATGCCGTAGTTATGATGATTGCACGGTTGAGATAAGGTTTGACGAAAATAAGCCCGAGACATTTAGCGCATCTGAGACTACCGACAATAGCAGCGAACATATATTTATATCAAACGGAAGCAGATTTTTTAACAAAATGAAAAAAGCAAAAATTGTAAAAATAAAAGCCACCATTTATAAAGAGGGATTACAGATTTTTGAATTTAAAACAGATGGCTTTAAAGAAGATTTATTTAAAGGAAATGGCAATGCAAATTAATGTAATTGGCATTGCCTGGTATAAGCGTGAACATTACCTGCAATTAAAATCAATGTTCGAAGATGGTGATAAACTCCATAGCACTTATGATGAGTGGCTTTTGGCTGCTGAAAATGGCCGCAAAGACCTCCAAATCAGGGGGTACAAGACTGTTAGAATTGACATAAACCCTGACAACTTTACCAAGTTCTGTAGTGCAAATGGGGTCAAATTCAACGTAGAGGGAAGGCAAGCTTTTGTTAATAGCAAGCTTGCTAGCGTCATCTGAATTGCGATTAATGTTAATTTTACTATAATTAAAACCCTCGTTACATCGGCTGTTAGTTAAATGTAGAGTATCCATCTCTAAATCATCGCCTGGCACAAAATCATCGATTGCATGTTTCATTCCCAATAAATTCATTAAAGCTTTTGCATTTTTAGTTTTACCGCAGCCCTGCGGTCCATATAAAACAACACCATTCATGATTAGCTCCTTTAACCCGCAAATGCGGGTTTTTTAATACCTACATTTCACAGCAATAGCGCTGCTTAAAAAAATATTAGCACAATTTTTCTATAAATATAACTTTAGTTGTTGACATTAATATAACTACAGTTGTATTCTCCATCTTGCATTACTTATTTAACCAAATTTAAGGGGCGCAAGATGATTAAACAAAACCTAGCAGCAACCTCAGTTAAACATTTGAAGCGTGACGATGTTGTGGTGCATTACGACCATGTGTTTGCAATAAAAGAGGATGCAAAACTTGTCAGCAAAACCCAAAGCGGTGAGCCGGTATATGCCACGGTAGGCATCTGCATACAGGGTGAAGGCAACGGCTACATGGCCAAAGGTGAGGATTGGACCTTTCAAGGCATTGAGTCTGTGACCTTTCGCACAGTGCAAGTTGCAATGGCCGCCTAACCGTGAATAAGCACATTACCCCTACCCAGTTTGACATTACGCGCGCCTTTCATCGCGCACGCCTTGCTGGGTTGGGCTACACCTTAGAAAAAGCTCTGGCGAATCCAGCATTACGCATATCACTTAATCGATTAGCGCAAGCTCTGGCCAGCCAAAGCCAACCAAAGCATTTAAGAGGAGCTTTAAATGATTAGCACCCCCATGCAAGAAACTATTTATATACGCATCCCGCTCAAGGCCCTGGATGATCTGGCCGCTATTTTTGCAGAGATAGATGGCATACAAGCCAAACTGCAAGATGGCAACATTAAAGATGAGGTGGCAAAAGGTCACGCCATTGTTGAGAAGTCTGCAGGTAAATACGCCAGCATGATTTATGCCGAGGATGAAGAACATGCCAACGCTTAGAGATTTGATTAAACAAGCCAAGCGCATTTTCCCTAACAGTAAAGCCATGCGTAAGCAGTGGGTAAGAAAAACCGCGTATTTACATCAAACAGGGCGGGCTGCCATTTTAAATGGTGGCTGGGTTGCGGGCACTCGTAGCCAGTTGTTAACCAAGCAACTAGGCAATGCCAGCACAGAAATGGCGGCACTGGTGGCCACCACCACTACGGCTTGTTTGTTAATTGGGCACAAGGTATCGGCCTATTTAATGGAGTTTTACACCGTATTACTTGGAAAGTTGGGCGGTTAATATGCAAGTAAGCGACCAATTACAACACCAATACATGCGCGAGGCCAACTACTGTGGCCGATTTAAAGCATGGCAACTGGCAGCAATGTTTATGGGCGGCGTCATGATTCTATCTGGCGGCTTACCTATGATAGCCCTGCACGTAATCCCTTGGCTTTGCGGTTTGGTGGGGTTGGTATGAGCGTTGTGATTGAATTAAGCATCACAGAACGTGTGTTGGACATACTGCCTACCAGCAAAGAGGCTGCCTATTCGCCAAAACAAATACTGGCTGCACTAGGCGTTAATCGTCGCCCTGATTACATCAGGCAAATATGCCGTGGCTTACTACAAGCTGGCCGCGTCGATGCTGTAAAAATATCTTATAAGGATGTGCGTTACTACAAAATCAATAGTGCAATTCCATTAAGCCAAGTGCCAGAGGTGCCTTGGTTAATCAAGCCACAAAGGTCTGCAGCATGACTAAATCACGTGGCATTTTAAGAAAACGCAAACAATGGACTGCGGACGAGCTAGCCCTATTAAAGGCGCTTTACCCCTGCACAAGATGCGAGGCATTGGCAACCCTGTTTAATTGCCAAAAAAATCAAGTCTACAAGATGGCCAAAATTCTCGGCGTGGCTAAATCACAATGGTTTAAAGATAGCCCAATGGCCAGCCGGTTGCGCCGTGGCGATAACCTTGGATGGGAATATCGATATAAAAAAGGAAATATCCCCGCCAATAAAGGCGTTAAGGGATTGCCTGTGCACCCTAACTCTGTGGCCACGCAATTTAAAAAAGGCATACAGCCACAAAACACCATGCCAATTGGTGCCTACCGCTACGACGCTTCTAACGTACTGCAGCGAAAAGTAAGCAATGCCAAAGGAAGCAACAGCAAGCGCTGGCGCAGTGTTCACGAATTGGTATGGATTGAACACAACGGCCCAGTCCCTGAAAAGCATTTTTGCGTATTTAAGCCAGGCATGTGGACCAATAAATTAGAAGAAATCACGATTGATCGCATCGATTGCATAGACCTTGCCGAAAACATGCGCCGCAATTCTTTTCATCGATACGGCAAAGAAGTTGCCCAGCTTTATCAGCTTAGCGCGCAGATCACCCGACAAATTAACAAAAGGACTGCCCAATGAGCGATATAGACAAACTTAGAGACCACTTATTTGCGACCTTAGATGGCATAAAAGCCGGCACGATTGACGTTGAGAAAGCCAAGGCCATCAATGATGTATCGCAAACCATCATTAACACTGCAAAAGCTGAAATTGATTTTGCCCGGGTCAATGGCAGTGTTGATACCAAGTTTTTCTCACGCCCGGGCTTACCAAACCACCCTGCTCTACCACACGAAAAAGAGGTTAAACAAACGGAGACCGGCACACTTACGCGTGATGGTAATGTCACCACGCACCGCATGAATTAACTATGAAAGTCTGGCTATTTGCAGCGCTTTTTTGTATCACTGCCAATGCAGCCGATGAAAAGAAGCCAGAACTTAAATGCGACGGGTACACCATGTACACTCACCCAGACGCAAAGTGCAGAGAGCAGCTGCAGCAGGAATACAAAACATTATTTGAACAGTTTTTAAAGCAACACCCACCACTAAAGGAGAATGTAAATGAATCAAGTAGCAGAAATTCCAGCACAAGCAGCACCCATGCAAATCACTAAACCTGAGCTTAAAGAAGGTGAGCATTATGCCGGTGCAATCATCCATCCAGATGGCACGGGGCATCATGTAATTCTCTTGCCAGGTGACAAAGATGACGGCACATGGCAAGACGCAATGGATTGGGCAAAAGAGCAAGGCGGCGATTTACCTGATCGTGTTGAGCAATCACTGTTATTTGCTAAATCAAGAGACCAATTTCAAAAAGACGTGTACTGGAGCAATACAACTCACGAACGTGAAACAGAGTGGGCTTGGTACCAGTATTTCAGTTACGGGTACCAGACCAATACCACCAAGACTGGCGAGCTCCGCGCCCGCGCTGTCCGCAGATTACCCATTTAATAATTTGATCATTTAATTATTTATCAGGAGCCATCCATGAACCAACCAGAACTTAATGAAGGTGAAATCTACATCGGCGGGTTTATCCATGCCGATGGCACTGGCCATCACACCATTCTATTGCCAAGCGATTACGATCCAGCGCCATGGAAAACACAGATGGAACGCGCTGCAGCAGAAAACTCAGACCTACCAACCCGTGCTGAGCTTGTGATTATGTATGAGCAGTTTCCAAATGAGTTTCAAGAAACTTGGTACTGGAGCAACACAACGGACAGTGATGGCGATCAGTGGGCTTGGTTCCAGGATTTCATTACCGGGAACCAGATCAATACCACCAAGTTTCGCGAGCTCCGCGCCCGCGCTGTCCGCAGAGTGCTTTTTTAATCATTTAGTCATTTAACAATTTTTAAGGGTTCAATTATGAGCACCATTACACTAGACCAAATTAAGGCAGAGCAAACCAAGCTAAACGCAATGATTGCCAGCTTTGAAGCTACCAATTCCGCAAAAAACATATTCCCCATCACCTTTGATTTTCCGGAGCTTAAAGAAGGCGAGCAATGGGTAGGCACCATCATCAGCGCAGGTGGCAAAAAAGAGCATGTGATTTTATTGCCCGGTGAAAAAGACGACATCAACTGGCAAGATGCAAACGAGTGGGCAGCCAGCATTGGTGGTCAGCTGCCAGATAGAGTGGAGTCCGCCCTGCTCTATAGCTGCATGAAAGATGAGTTTAAAGAAGAGGCTTACTGGACGTGTGAGACGCACACAGGCAATGCAGAGTGGGCTACCAGAGCTACGACGGCAAGCATGGCGAGCTCCGCGCCCGCGCTGTCCGCAGAGAATTAGATATTTAGTCATTTGATTTATTTTTAAAGGTTTCATTATGAGCACAGTCACACTAGACCTAATCAAGACCAAGCAGGCAGAGCTAAACGCAATGATTGCCCGCTTTGAAGCTACCAAATCCGTACAAGATTTATTCCCTATCACCTTCGGGGCGCCACAACTTAACGAAGGCGAACGATGGGTAGGCACTATCATCAGTGCGGGCGGTAAAAAAGAGCATGTGATTTTACTACCAGGAGAGAAAGACGATATTAACTGGAAAGACGCTACCGAATGGGCAGCCAGCATCGGTGGCCAACTGCCAGACAGAGTGGAGTCCGCCCTGCTCTATAGCTGCATGAAAGATGAGTTTAAAGAAGAGGCTTACTGGACGTGTGAGACGCACACAGGCAATGCAGAGTGGGCTTACCAGAACACCAGCTACAAGACTAGCGAGCTCCGCGCCCGCGCTGTCCGCAAAGCCTTATGCACCACCACCAAAACCACCAAAGGAGTGAGTGATGCAATACACGCTCATAGAAGGTAAAGATTCAACAATTGAGCCATGCCCAATTTGTCACAGCAAAGCCCAATTATGGCGTTTTAGTGAGGATATGGATTCGCCTGTATCTCACGTTGTGATGTGCTCTCATGACGGAGCTATTGGACAGAGAGGTGGACTTGTTCGCGATGGTTGCTGATGCTGAGAGGTATAGATGGTTGCGTGATGAATCGCCAAAACATAAATGCGCCTCACCTTCAGCAACTATGCCAGATGGTTTTGGCATCAAAGTTAGGATGGGATTTCACGGGGATTACAAATGCCAGCCTTACATGGATTTAAGTGGCTATGCGCTTGACCAAGCAATTGATTCAGCGAAAGGGAAATGATGAGCTACGACCCAAACGGATGCAGTCATGGTGTTAAGTGGGGTGAAACGTGTGGTCAATGTGAAAAAATTATCCTAAAGCAAAATATATTTGATTTGTCGCAGGATTGTAAAGCGGTAGCAGAAGCACTATCCAATCAACCAATGATGTGCACTAGTCCAGAAGTCATTATTGATTTGTACAGAACAATAGACCGATTGGCTAGCATTCTTTTAAGGATAAACCATGACTGACACACAAAGAGAAGCGTTTGAAGCAAAGTTTCCTGCACCTGTTGGAGTGACTTTATTCGGTAAAGAATATGTTTGGTTTGGTGGTAATCACCACGGGAAAACTTGCGAATCATACAACAATATGTGGAAAGCATTTCAAGCTGGATTAGAGGCTAACACAATGCAATTGCAAGCCATTTATGACGATATGTACAGGCATAAAGACATAGCTCAAGTAGCGCAGAAACTTTTCATGCTAATTAACGGGCAAGCCGCACTAGCACATAGCCAGAAGGATGAAAAACCGCTATGGGTAAAGCCTAAAGCTTATCCCGAAAGTAGCGTTCTTTGTTATTTGAAACTATCAAACGGAAAAGTTATTGAGGGAAGTTGTAGGCATGATTGGGATGGAATTGGCTGGTATAAAGGCTATCCCGGCATGTGCAACGGTTTTTCTATGGCAGACCCTGATGTAGTTGGCTGGATGTATAAGCATCAAACAAAACTAACGTTAGAACAGCTTAACGCCATCACCAATAGAAAGGATGAATGATGGGAACCCATAACGGAGTATTTTGCGAAGAAGATGAAGCCCCTATTAAACCGACTTATGAGCAACTAGAACAATTGTACTTTGCTCAATGCGAAGCCACAGATGAATGGGCTGATAAATGCGAACAACTCAAGCAAGAAAACGCTAGTTTAATACATGATTTGAATCAGTATATTTTAATTGCTAATACAACTTCCACGGATTTAGCCCAAGCCCAAGCCGAAAAAGCGGAGTTAGTGAGACAGTGTGCGGAGATAGTTGGAAGATACGACCCTGATACAGATGACGCTTTGGGCGCTTATGTATCGAGAAACGCAGTCTACGATGCAATACTTTCCCTACTACCAAAGGAGCAATCTGTGAAATATGAACAAAAATATAAAGGTACTTTTGATGACTTTTCATCAGTGCCTTTTAGAGATTACAGACCAAATGGTGATTAACCAAAGGAGTGAGTGATGGAATTTGAACGTAAAGAAAAGTACATCGTTTTAAAGATTAGTAAATTATCTGATATTGAAATTAACGAAGTAAAAGAAAAATACAGCCGTGCTATGACTGAATCGGTAGTAGTGCCTTCAACATGGACACAAGAGTATGAAGCGGCTTGGAAACTAGTTGAGGATAAAATAGTTAAGGACACAACCAAATGAAAGAACGCCCAATACTTTTTAGTGCCCCTATGGTGAATGCCATATTGAATGGCACCAAGACGGTGACTAGGCGCACAGTAAAGCTGCCAAATGGCTGTGTGTTTGGCAATGATTATGCCGGCCAAATAATTGATACAAAGCATCAAAACATGCCTGGCCATGACATAGAGTTTCCAATAGATGAACTGCACTGCTCCTACGGGCAAGTTGGCGATCAGTTATGGGTGCGTGAGGCGTGGCGTTGGAATGATGGCACAGAATGCGGATGTTCTGAATTTTGCCATCATAGTGGCGCAGGCTATGAGTATCGGGCAACAGGTGCAGGCGATGAAGATACCAAGTGGAAACCATCTATTCACATGCCACGCAAAGCAAGCCGCATACAGCTTGAAATTACTGGTGTGCGCGTTGAGCGATTGCAGGATATTAGCGAGGAAGATGCAAAGGCAGAAGGTGGACCAGACATACTTGGCTTTGAACACGATACTGTGAAGCATGGTTGGCAAAGCTACAGTGAGTGGTATCTATGGCTTTGGGAATCAATTAACGGCGCTGGATCATGGGCGGCTAATCCATGGGTGTGGGTGATTGAGTTTAGGAGGGTTGAGTAAAAATGGTTGAATGGGTTACTATCCAAAAACTTGCCGCCGATACAGGCTACAGCGTGCAAGCGTTACGGGCAAAAATAAACAGGGGCGATTTTATCCAGGGGTTACATTGGCGCAAATCGCGTGATGGCCGCATACAATTTAACATAGAGGCATACAACTCATGGGTCAAAGGCGAGAGGCTGGAATTGAAGAGCGTGGTAGCAGCATAAGGATAGTTTTTCAATGGCGCGGCATGCGCTGCCGTGAAACCCTAAAGATTGAGCCTACCAAGACCAACAAACAGTATGCAGCAGGCCTACTGGCAGAGATAAAACGCAAGATACAGATCGGCACGTTCAACTATGCCGATTATTTTCCAAACTCAGCCAAGGCGGCAACCGGCAAAAACATCCACTTAACGTTTGCTGATGCTGCAGATACCTGGTTAAAAGCCAACGCGCAACTGGCCAAGTCATCATTTATTACTTATCAAAAGCACTTAAACAAGCACTGGCTGCCAGAGTTTGGTAAGCGCAGACTAAGTGAAATTACCTACACCGAATTGATGGCGCACCTGGCACAAATCAAAGTCACGCCAAAAACCCGCAACAACATACTGATCCCCATGCGCAGAATACTCGATGCAGCATTCTTGGACGGTGTGATCGAGACTAACCCTGCAGCGCGCATCCGCAATGTGAAAGCACAAAAGGCTGAGCCTGATCCATTCACGCTTCCAGAGGTTGACAGGATCCTTGGCCATATTAAAAACACCTATGATGAACAGATATTAAATTATTTTGAATTTGCCTTTTTTAGCGGCCTAAGAACATCAGAGCTGATAGATCTAAAGTGGGGTGATGTTGAGGCGGACTTGGTGGTGGTTCGCAGTGCCAAGGTGGAAGGTGAAAGTAAATCAACTAAAACTAGCCAGATCCGTTATGTTGAATTAAACGCCAGGGCAAAGGCCGCTTTAAAACGCCAAAAATTACACACCCACCTTAAATCAAACTATGTGTTTTTAAACCCAATCACCGGCAAAACATGGAGTGATCAACGGTCACAAAGCCAAGTCTACTGGACGCCAACTCTTAAAAAGCTAGAGCTGCACCACCGGACGCCATATCAAACCAGACACACCTTTGCCACATTAATGCTGATGGCCGGAGCTAACCCCATGTGGGTGGCCAGACAACTTGGCCATGCGAACATGAAAATAACGCTAGAGGTATACAGCAAGTGGATTGATCTGGCGGATAAATCGAGAGAGCTGGACAAAGTAAATAACGCTCTATTTGCCCCAAATATGCCCCAAGAAAAAACCAGTGCCGCTGGAAGCTAGCACTGGCTTTATTGTATTGGCGGAAGAGGTGAGATTCGAACTCACGGAGGGCGTGAACCCTCGACAGTTTTCAAGACTGTAGCATTAAACCGCTCTGCCACTCTTCCAAATTAAAACGCTATCGCTTTGTTACGACATCAGCGAAAGACGGCATTATAGCAAAGATTTAGTCGTCTTGAATATCCTGATTTGGAAAAAGTACGTCTGTAAAGCCAAATTTTGTTAAGTCTTGAATACGCATTGGGTACAAAATGCCATCCAAATGGTCACACTCATGCTGAACCACCCTCGCATGAAAACCTGATACCAGTCTGTCAATCGCATTTCCGTACTGATCAAATCCGGTGTAATGCAAGCGTTGATAGCGAGGTACAACTCCTCTGAATCCAGGCACAGATAAACAGCCTTCCCAACCGTCTTCTTGGGCATCACCCACAGGATTAAGCGTGGGATTAATCAACACCGTATAAGGCACTTGCTCAGCATCTGGATAACGCGGGTTGCCGCCCACACCAAAAATAACCACGCGCAAACTCACGCCTATTTGTGGCGCAGCAATGCCAGCACCGTTCATATGCGCCATTGTATCTTGCAAATCCTGTATCAAGGCGTGCAACTCAGGAGTATCAAAGCTGGTTACCGGCGCTGCTTTTTGTAAAAGCACCGGATCGCCCATTCTAAGTACGGTTTTGATTGCCATGGTGTATTAAGATTCTTTTGCTATTTGCTCAATCAAACGCATGACTTTTAGCATAGTTTGATTGAGCAACGGAATCACCCCTTCAAATTGAATGCCATTAATGCTATCACCACGCCCGGCCGCATAATTGGCTACTGGACACACTGCGGCATACGCCACGCCCAATTCACGCGCTAGCGCAGCTTCTGGCATCCCTGTCATGCCTACAATCGTTGCGCCATCGCGCTCAAGCTTATTAATTTCCGCCGCGGTTTCTAAACGAGGTCCTTGCACACAAGCGTATACGCCCTCATCAATCATTGGCTGTGCAATTTCTTGTGCAGCACGTAAACATTTCTGACGCATTTCTGTTGAGTATGGTTCTGTAAAGTCAATGTGCTTAACCGGCAACTCTATCCCGTCATGGTATGTATTCTTGCGGCCGTGTGTGTAATCAATAATCTGGTTAGGCAAGACAATATCGGCCGGACGCAATTGCAGATGGATGCTACCTACTGTAGCCACGGCCAATAGCTCACACACACCTACTGAGTGTAGCGCCCAAATATTGGCGCGATAATTCACCGCATGTGGTGGAATAGTATGGCCGCCGCCGTGTCTGGCCAAAAACACCACTTCTACACCATCCACATCGCCAAATACAAGCGGCTGTGACGGCTCGCCATAGGGAGTTCGCGCAATCAAACGCCGGTGAATATTTAAATTTGGCAGCTCGGTTAAGCCTGTGCCTCCAATGATTCCTAACATAACAGTCTTCTTTCAATAATTTTTCCTATTGTAACGTATGCTTTTAATCGTGGTGCATGCTTAGTCCATGAATAATTTATGGCATACTTTACGCCTGATGAATGCCAACTCCCACACTCCAACGTCTACGCACCGCCACGCTTCCGTTGCACAAGCCAGTTTAGCGCACGCACAGCAGCATTATGAAAACTTTCCGGTCGCTTCTATCTTATTGCCTAATCGTTACCGCGCTGCCGTTGGCATGATTTACAGCTTCGCACGTCAGGCGGATGATTTTGCGGATGAGGGTGATGCGGCGCCTGACCTACGTTTGGCTAACTTACAGCGTTTTAGAGATGAGCTAGAGCTTATTCAGGCGTATATTCAGCCTAATACGGATTTTTTTCGTGCATTGCAGCACACCATTCAAACACATCGCTTACCACTTAAGCCTTTTTTGGATTTACTGGATGCCTTTAGCCAAGATGTAAGCAAAACACGCTACGCCAATTTTGATGAGGTCATAGACTACTGCCAGCGTTCAGCCAATCCAGTGGGTAATCTATTGTTACACTTATACGGTCATGCCACGCCTGAAAAACTTAAGCTATCAGATGACATTTGCAGCGCACTGCAGCTGATCAATTTTTATCAGGATATCGCCATCGACTTTGATAAAAATGAAGGTAAAAGCCGCATCTACTTGTGCCAAGATGAGATGCAAGCTGTTGGTATTGATGAATCTACCATTGCCCAAAAACAGGCAAATGCTCAATGGCAAGCTTTTATGTTAATGAACATTAACCGAGCGGAACAGCTACTGAAACGTGGCAAGCCTTTGGGTAAACAATTGCCCGGAAGGTTAGGATTTGAATTGCGCATGATTATCGCCGGTGGAGAGCGCATTATCAGTAAACTAAAAGCTTGTCATGGTGATATTTTTTATCACCGCCCACAATTAACCAAGCTGGATTGGGTTATTATTTTGCTTAAAGCTCTGTCTCAACGATAACACCAAGTCCAACGATGACACCCCAAGAATACTGCAAACAAAAAACCGCTGAAAGTGGCTCTAGCTTTACGCTGAGTTTTATATTTTTACCCAAAGCAAAACGTGAGGCGATGACGGCACTGTATGCATTTTGTCGTGAGGTGGACGATGTAGTGGATGAATGCACCGATTATCAAGTGGCGCAAACCAAACTCAATTGGTGGAAAGCGGAAATCCAGCGTTTGTTTCTTAAGCAAGCACAACATCCAGTGACCAAAGCGTTGACGCCTATCGTACAGCAATACCACCTAGCTGAAGAACACTTTCAGGAAATCATAGACGGTATGGAAATGGACTTGAAGTTCAACCGTTATGAAGACTTTAAACAATTACAGCTTTACTGTTATCGCGTTGCCAGCGTTGTTGGACTGCTTTCCGCCCAAATTTTTGGATTCCAACACCGTAAGACGCTTAAATATGCGCATGATTTGGGCATGGCGTTTCAGCTCACCAATATCATCCGTGATGTTGGCGAAGATGCGCGTAGAGGCCGTATTTACTTGCCTTTGGATGAGTTAGCAAAAGCTGGTGTAAGCGAAGAGGATATTTTGCAAGGTCGAGAAACCGCTGCAGTAAAAACTTTAATTGAGTTTCAAATAGAGCGTGCTGAAAGTTTTTATGACAAAGCGTTAAACGAGCTGCCTAAAGAAGATACTAAGCAACAACGTACCGGATTGATGATGGCTGCAATTTACCGCACGTTGCTGCGTGAAATTAAAACCGAGCCAGAAAAAGTATTAAACAGCAAAACCTCAATCCCGCCATTCAGGAAATTACGGCTCGCCCTCCATACCTATTTTAAATATGCCTAATCCCCAATATGCGCCCTGCTAAAGTTGCGATTATTGGCGGAGGAGTGGCGGGCCTATCTGCTGCAGTAACACTCGCCCATGCTGGTGTCAATGTCACCGTGTTTGAAGCAAGCTCACAATTGGGTGGTAGGGCTAGGGGTGTCGCCTACAAAGGACTAACGCTAGATAATGGTCAGCATATTCTCTTAGGCGCTTACCGCGAAACCTTAAGATTGCTAGCGCTAGCAGACGCTAAAACAAGCACATCACTTTTACGTTTGCCACTTTCTTTGCGTGTGACTGATTTACAACGTAACACAACGCTGTTGTTACAGACGCCAAGGCAACTACCCGCCCCACTCCACCTGTTATTTGGATTACTCAATGCCAACGGGTTGAGCGTCAGAGATAAATGGTTTGCCATCTGCATGATGCTATGGCTTAAGCTGCACCACTTTCAACTGGAACAAGACCAACCATTATTGGCATTTCTGTCGCTACAAAAACAAACAGAGCCGCTCATTCAAAAGCTATGGGAGCCACTTTGCCTAGCAGCGCTGAATACACCTTTGCAGATTGCAAGTGCACAAGTTTTTCTGAATGTATTAAAAGATAGCTTTAACCAAAAAACGCAAGACTCAGACTTGCTCTTAGCCGCAACCGATTTAACCAGTTTAATCAGCACTCCATTTGCAAACTTCGTGACAGAGCATGGCGGTGAAGTGCTACTTAACGCCCCTGTAAAACAGATTACGCCTCAATCGGACGGCTATCTTATTGCCACAGCAGCGCAATCCATGGACTTTAGTCACGTGGTGATTGCCTGTGGTCCACATCAGCTTACGCAAATCACTAGTGATTTACCTAGCCTGCATGGTCTTGTTGAACAGTTGACATATCAACCAATCACCACCGTGTATCTACAATATGAACAGCACATCCAATTAGCGCAGCCGATGCAGGGGTTGATTAACAGCGTGTCGCAATGGGTATTTGATCGAGGGCAACTCTGTGGTCAGCCCGGCCTGTTTGCTGTTGTGATCAGTGCCCATGCGCCATTTGAACAAACGCAACAAGCACTAGCAGATAGCGTGCATCAAGAACTATTAGGTTTAATACCAAGCCTGAAACAACCGCTTTGGCACAAAGTGATTACCGAAAAACGCGCGACGTTTAGTTGTGAAGTTAAGTTAAACCGACCTAATAATCAAACCAGCTACAAAGACTTATATATTGCCGGTGACTATACAGCTGGAGATTACCCAGCAACGATTGAAGGTGCTGTGCGTAGCGGAGTTAATGCAGCTAATTTGCTGCTAGCGTCAGCTTAAGATTGTCGAATGGCTTGTAATGCTTGATCTAAGCGATCAATCGCAACCACTTCCATTCCGGTAATCTTGGTTTTGGGCGCGTTGGCTTTAGGCACTATGGCTTGGGTAAAACCTAATTTCGCGGCTTCTTTTAAGCGTACCAGTCCACCGGAAATCGGTCGCACTTCCCCCGCCAAACCAACCTCACCAAACACTATAAGTTTATCGTTTAATGGTTTGTTTTTTATGGAAGAAACAATAGACAGCAACACCGCAAGATCGACCGCAGGCTCACTAATCTTAACGCCACCCACCGCGTTAATAAATACATCCTGATCAAAACAAGCTACGCCGGCATGCCGATGCAACACAGCTAGCAACATGGCTAAACGGTTTTGCTCTAACCCTACACATAAACGCTTGGGGCTGGGGGCATGGCTCTCGTCTACCAAGGCTTGCACTTCAATTAGCAAAGGCCGGGTACCTTCCATGGTGACGGTAATACAACTGCCTGCTACTTGGCTTTCGTGATGCGATAAAAATAAGGCCGAAGGGTTAGCGACCTCCCGTAAACCTTTTTCCGTCATAGCGAATACGCCTAGCTCATTCACCGCACCAAAACGGTTTTTAAAAGCACGGATGAGTCTAAACGATGAGTTTTGATCACCTTCAAAGTACAACACGGTATCAACGATGTGTTCCAATACGCGTGGACCAGCAAGCGCTCCTTCTTTGGTGACATGCCCCACCAGAATCACGGTAATGCCTAATTGCTTAGCTAAGCGTGTCAGTTGTGCGGAGCATTCTCGGACTTGCGCCACAGAGCCTGGGGCTGATTGCAAGGCTTCGGAATAAACTGTTTGAATCGAGTCAATGACCGCAATATTGGGTTTGTGTGTCTGCAATGTTGCTAGAATTTTTTCCAGGTTGATTTCAGCCAACAAGTCCAATTCAGTTGCATCTAGCCCCAAACGCTGCGCGCGCATAGCAATTTGCTGTGGAGACTCTTCACCACTGACATAAATGGCTTTGCTGTTGCGTCCTAAATGGCATAGTGTTTGCAGCAGCAGCGTAGATTTACCAATACCAGGATCACCGCCGATGAGAATCACACCACCTTCCACCAAACCACCGCCTAATACACGGTCAAATTCACTAATGCCTGTGGGAATCCGCGCAATTTCAGCGGCTTGTACACTAGAAAGTTTTTGAAGTTGGCCGGTGGTTGCCAACCCTTCAAACTTGGTGGCATAGCGATTGGTAGAGCTGCTCGCTTCTGCCACCGTTTCCACTAAGGTATTCCATGCATTACAACTCGGGCATTGGCCCTGCCACTTTGGCTCGGCTGCGCCGCATTCGGTACAGGTATAGACCGATTTTACCTTTGCCATTAATCCACTACTTTCATGGGAACTCTAGGCGCAACGGCACATAGCAGCTCATAACCTACCGTACCGGAAGCCTCGGCCACTGCATCTACGGGTACCGCACTGCCCCATAACTCAACTGGCGCGCTTATGTTAGCTTCAGGAATATCTGTGATATCGCAAAACAACATATCCATCGAGACACGCCCCACTGTTTGGGTGACTTTGCCAGCCACAGCAATAGGGGCGCCATGCTGGTTTTCACCAGCAGGATATTGGCCTGCATGTCTTGGATAACCATCGGCATAGCCGCATGCGACTATGCCAATGCGGGTGGACTTGGTCGCAGTGAAACGCTGTCCGTAACCCACACTCTGGCCAGCTGCTAAGGTTTGTACAGCAATCAACTGGCTTGTAAACTGCATCACTGGCTTCAAATTAAAATACTCTACTGGTGTTCTACTGACCGGTGATGCGCCATACAACATAATGCCCGGTCTGACCCAATCCAAATGCGACTCTTGGTAGCGCAAAATGCTTGCGGAATTAGCCACGGATTTGGAATTGGGTAATGCTTGCGAGATGCTGTTGAATATATCTAAAGGCGCATCAATGCCAACCTCTTCATCCGCTGTCGCAAAATGCGTCATAAGTGTGATGCCAGACACATTTACGCATGTATTCAGCGCGTTGTAGGCCTGCATGTAGTCTGTAGGTGTAAAACCCAATCGATTCATGCCAGTATTCATTTTTAAATGTATATGCAACGGTGCAATTAAACTGGCTTGCAACAACATATCCAGTTGCTGCTGACAATGCACAACCACCTCGACATTATAGGACGCTGCAATATTTAGCTCGCGCGCATCAAACACGCCTTCCAGCAGCAAAATTGTTTGCGTAAAACCCGCTTCACGCAGGTCAATCGCTTCGTTCAAACCCAGCACAGCAAAGCCATCAGCCTCGTTTAAGCCATGTGCCACATTAAACAAGCCATGACCATAGCCATTGGCTTTGACCACAGCCATTACTTTGGATCGCGGCGCAAGCTGTCTGACCACATTTAGATTGTGGGCGAGCGCTTGTTGCGAAACTGTTGCAAGAATAGGACGCATCACTAATATTCGTCTGCCATATGACCTGAATTTGCAAAATTCTCAAAACGCGTATTAGCGCCAATAAAGGTGAGACGCACACGCCCAATCGGACCGTTACGTTGCTTACCAATAATAATTTCAGCAGTCCCTTTGTCCGGACTATCGGGGTTATAGACTTCATCACGATAAATAAACAGTATCAAGTCCGCATCCTGTTCAATCGCACCGGACTCGCGTAAGTCACTCATTACAGGACGCTTGTCTGGGCGCTGCTCCACGCTTCGGTTGAGCTGAGACAAAGCAATCACCGGAACATCCAGCTCTTTGGCCAGTGCTTTAAGTGAGCGTGAGATTTCAGAAATCTCAGTGGCGCGGTTCTCACCTTGCTTGCCCGCAGGTGCTGACATCAGCTGCAAATAGTCGATGACGATTAAACCCAATTTACCAGTTTGGCGATGCAAGCGGCGTGCACGTGCACGTACGTCAAAGCTGCTTAAACCGGCACCTTCGTCAATAAACACAGGCGCTTCATTCAACTTACCTAAGGCGGTAGTAAGCTTTTCCCAGTCCTCATCTTCCAAACGGCCGGTACGCATGCGGTGCTGATCCAAACGCCCAACCGAGCCAATCATACGCATCGCCAGTTGTGTAGATGCCATCTCCATGGAGAACACGGCGACTGGCAAGCCAGTATCTAAAGCTACGTTTTCAGCAATATTGAGTGAAAAAGCAGTTTTACCCATTGATGGCCGCCCTGCCACGATAATCAAATCTCCTGGCTGTAAACCGGAGGTCATCGAATCTAAATCGGCAAAACCTGAAGGGATGCCAGTAACGTCACTCGCGCTATCACGTGAGAACAGCATATCAATGCGCTCAGCCACTTGTGGCAATAACTCTTTAATGTCTTGGAAACCTTCCGACTTGCGGTTGCCACCTTCGGCAATCTGAAAAATCTTGGCTTCTGCTTCATCCAATAATTGCTGTGCATCGCGGCCATTCGGGCTGTAAGCGCTGCCTGCAATGTCGGAACCTACTGCTACTAGCTTACGCATGATGGCGCGCTCACGCACGATTTCCGCATAGCGACGAATATTGGCAGCGGTTGGTGTGTTTTGCGCCAACGCGCCTAAATAGGCTATGCCGCCCATGGCAGAAAGCTCGGCCGTGCTTTCTAAGGATTCAGCCACCGTCACAATATCTGCCGGGCGGTTACGCTCAATCAATTTGGCAATATGCTGATAAATCGTCTTGTGGTCGTACTGATAGAAGTCATCCGGCGACAAAATATCTGCGATTTTGTCCAGCGCTTCGTTTTCGAGCAACAAGCCACCGATGACAGATTGCTCTGCTTCGATGGAATGTGGGGGGAGTTTTAATGCGTCTAATTGTTCATCTGCCATACAACGATTATAGCAGTCGGCAAAGAAATTCTGACGCTAAAATTGCGTGTTAATGGTAATCGCTAAAACGTGATTCTCAACATCTGTAGTTGGTCTATTCACATACTGGTTTAAATAGCCAACATCCATATTAGCGTGTTTATTGAACAGATAATTGACACCAACAAAAGCACGGTTTTGATCAAAGCCACGATGTACGCCCCAACTGGCGTCATTCATATTGAGGAAATACTCATCATAAAACACGGCACTTAACCCACCGACTAGTTGTGTTGGTATTGAGAACCTTACAGTCTGACGAAAGCGATGTGAAACATCTGCTCGACCTTCCAAATGGCGTTGCTCTAACCTAGACCTAGACAAAAATCTGATCTCTTCAGTTAGGTTGGTTTGGTAAATCACATCCTCCCACAAGCGTTGCTCATGTGTATTACCACCACTTGTCAGATGTGTGAGAATATAGGCATACCCCACGCCCAAACTAAGGTTTGGCGACACTTTGTAATAGAGTCCGGGACGATAAAGAATCTGATCAAACTCATGCCCTTCTTGTCGCCAACGCGGCTGCAAATGCAAATTAAGGCGCCAACGTTCATTGATATGATAATCATGACTAAGGGTAAGCCACATACGGCCATCTTCGATGGTGTCTTCAGCATGAGCCACGCTAACTGTACTCAACAAAATCAGTGAAAGTAATATCTTATTCATAATGTTTATTTTATCTCAGCGATGGCAGTAATCAGAAACATAGGTATAAAAAAAGCCGACCATGAAGATCGGCTTTCTAAATTGCTTAAAACTTAAGCTTCTGCAACCACAGTCACATTGATATCAACAACCACATCATGATGCAAGGCAACAGACACAGGGAACTCACCAATGGTTTTTAATGGGCCTGTTGGCAAACGCACTTCAGATTTAACAATATCGTGACCTTGCGCTTTTAGCGCTTCGGCAATGTCAATGTTAGTTACTGAACCGAATAAACGGCCATCTACACCAGCTTTTTGTGTGATTTGCACATTTGTACCAGCCAATTTTTCGCCACGGGCTTTTGCCGCAACCAAAATATCCGCTTGTTGTTTTTCCAACTCAGCACGACGTGCAGCAAATTCAGCTTTGTTAGCTTCAGTTGCGCGCTTTGCTTTGCCTTGTGGAATCAAAAAGTTACGGCCAAAACCGTCTTTTACTTTAACAATATCGCCCAACACACCAAGGTTGGCTACTTTTTCTAATAAAATCACTTGCATGTTGCTCTCCTTAGCCTGGGTGTTTATCTGTGTAAGGCATTAAAGCCAAGAAACGTGCGCGTTTAACGGCTGTCGTTAATTGACGTTGATACTTAGCTTTTGTACCAGTCATACGTGCTGGAATAATTTTTGCGTTTTCTGAAACAAAATCTTTCAGCAAATCTACATCTTTGTAATCTACTTCTTTGATGCCTTCTGCACTAAAACGGCAGTAACGGCGGCGTTTGTACATATCTCTTGCCATGGTAAAACTCCTAAACTTTTAATATTTAAATAAGCGCTATATTCTGTATATGCATCACCAGTTGTGTACTTTTTGCACTGCGTTTTGCTAAAAAGCCAGCCGCTTTAATTTGGCTGCCTAGTTGAAGCGCTGTGTTGGCTAATTCGCCTATCATCACAGCATTGACTTCACATTCAACTTTTCGCTTTAACCCTGCTTCAGTCACTTCTGAAACATGGTGCATTACAAAACTTAACAACGGTATGCCTGCTGGTGTATATCTCAACGGCTCGATGGCTGTTACTGAACCACTCAGCACTAACTTGTTCAATTACGCTGCTGCTGCCTCTGTCGGTGCTGCCGGTGCATCTG
This sequence comes from Betaproteobacteria bacterium Ga0077540, assembly GCA_001464125.1. Lineage (GTDB taxonomy): Bacteria > Pseudomonadota > Gammaproteobacteria > Burkholderiales > Methylophilaceae > Methylophilus. The sequence continues at coordinate 22,999 of LNEP01000003.1, forward strand.
CCAATACTGATTTAGATTTCTCTTCTTTCATCATTGGGCTTGGTGCTGTTACAGCAGATTTGGTAGACAATGTTAAGTGACGCAATACTGCATCATTGAATTTAAAGCCGTGCTCTAACTCTTCGAGCACTTCTTGGCTACATTCAATGTTCATCAACACGTAGTGCGCTTTGTGAATTTTTTGAATAGGATAAGCAAGTTGACGACGGCCCCAGTCTTCTAAGCGGTGAATGTTGCCACCACCTGAAGTGATTTGCGTACGATAACGCTCAATCATGGCTGGCACTTGCTCGCTTTGGTCTGGGTGCACAATAAATACTACTTCATAATGTCGCATGTAATCTCCTTTTGGTTAAAGCCACCCATATGCGTTGTGGTGTGGCAAGGTTAGAAAGTCCGCGATTATAGTGTAAAAGCATTTATGAATCAAACAGTTTAGCGTTTTCAGGAAAAATAGTTACGCGACATTTTTCACTTTAAAAAACTGCCACCTCAACAAAAGCCTCTTAATCTGCAACAAACTGGTAAATTGATTGACTAAACTTACGTAAATATCACATGTTTAAGAAGAGATTTTATGTCTAGCAACTCCGAGCTTACCCTTCATCACTCACCTAACGATTTGTCAGACAGAGTGGCACTTGCTCTCACCAAGTTTCTGCGCTTTTTCGCCGATCAATTTTTCAGTGGCCGTTATGGTCACCGCGCCGTTGTACTAGAGACAGTAGCTGCTGTTCCCGGCATGGTCGGTGGCGCATTACAACATCTGCGTTCTTTGCGTTTAATGAAGTCTGACCAAGGCTGGATCAGAACATTGCTGGATGAAGCGGAAAATGAGCGCATGCACCTGATGACATTTGTAGAGATTGCGCAGCCAAATGCATTTGAGCGCTTTCTTATCGTGCTTGCCCAAGGCATTTTTTATAACTGCTTCTTTGTCTTGTATTTGATTTCTAACAGAACCGCTCACCGACTAGTTGGCTACTTTGAGGAAGAGGCGGTTTACAGCTATACCGAATACCTAGCTGGCATAGACAATGGTCAGTACGAAAACACCCCTGCTCCGCAAATTGCGATTGATTACTGGAAGTTGCCTGCGGATGCCAAGCTAAGAGATGTGATTATTGCCGTGCGTGCCGATGAGGCCAATCACCGAGATGTAAATCATGATTTTGCAAATCAGTTATTGGCCAACTAGAAAATAAATTTTCAAATCAAAACAACGGCTTATTTTGTTTGTTTTCTAGCTCAGGGTTCTCTTTGGGTAAATCATAAGGGTCTGCCACATAAGCCGGCCCTTTCATAATCATCACAACCACACAGACAATAGCTACCGTGCCAATCATAAACCAGTAGCTAAATATCAATCCCAACGACATGTATATGGTTTTTTGTTTATCTAAATCAATCGGTTGGTCGAAGAAGTAGATATGCAGCATGGGGATGGCAGCAAACAGCGTCCCTAACAAAAACAGCAAAGGTAATTTTTTAAATAAAGCCCATTCAAACCCAGAGGGTGCTTGAATGAAACCCGGTAGTTTGGTGAAAAATTTACTCATACCTGTGTGGATACAATGTTGGTCGAATAAGTTCTGTGTACTGCACTTAAATCTAATTAGCGTTTAAAAGACTGCTGAATCTTTAACCCCAGCACTATCGCTGCCAGACAAAATGTAATGCTGTTAGCAAGAATTAACGGCCAGTCTTGCTTAATAACCCCATACAACAACCACAAGCCCACCCCCAGCGTAAAGATGCTGTACATAGAAAGCGACACACCGGACAAATCACGTGTTCGGTAGGAGTGAATGACTTGTGGCACAAAGGATATCGTCGTAAGCACCGCTGCCATGCTGCCAATCCACCCAGAAAAATCTTGAATATTCATTATATTTAACTTTAAATATATTTATTAAGTAACTAATTATTAATCTATTTTAAATCTGGCATTTCTGCACCAAACACTTTGAGTTTAAGCTTTTTAAGCTGATCTCTAAAATCTGCCGCTTTTTCAAACTCTAGGTTTTTGGCTGCGTCATGCATGGCTTTTTCAATACGCTTAAGTTCTTTAGTCAGTTGCTTCTCGCTCAAGCTCTCATAATTGGCTTGCTCTTGTGCGGCTTTACGTTCGCGCTTGCCATCTTCCACATCATAGACACCATCAATAATATCTTTAATGCGTTTGCTGACGCCTTTAGGGGTAATGCCATTGGCCTCATTAAAAGCCGTTTGGATAGTGCGGCGCCGATTGGTCTCGTCCATCGCCAATTTCATACTGCGCGTAATTCGGTTCGCATAAAAAATCACACTACCATTTAGGTTACGCGCTGCACGGCCAGCGGTTTGAATCAAGCTACGTTCAGATCGCAAAAAGCCCTCTTTATCTGCATCCAATACAGCCACCAAAGACACTTCCGGAATATCCAAGCCTTCGCGTAGGAGGTTAATCCCCACCAACACATCAAACTCACCCAAACGTAAATCACGGATAATCTCCACACGCTCAACCGTATCAATATCGCTGTGCAAGTAACGTACTTTCACACCATGCTCCGATAAATAATCCGTCAAGTCTTCGGCCATACGCTTAGTCAACGTAGTGGCCAATACGCGTTCGCCCACTTCCGTGCGCTTTTTTATTTCCCCTAATAAATCATCCACTTGCGTATCAGCAGGTTTCACAATGATTTCTGGGTCAATCAATCCAGTTGGGCGTGCAATCATCTCCACCACTTGTTCCTGATGATTCTTCTCATAATCCGCAGGCGTAGCAGAGATAAACACGCATTGACGCATAATGCGCTCAAACTCTTCAAACTTAAGCGGACGGTTATCCATAGCCGATGGCAAACGCCAGCCGTAATCCACTAAGTTAGATTTACGCGAACGGTCGCCTAAATACATACCGCCAATTTGCGGCACGGTGACATGACTCTCGTCGATAATCATCAGCGCATCATCCGGTAGATAATCAATCAGTGTCGGTGGTGGATCGCCTGGCTTAGCGCCTGACAAATGGCGAGAGTAATTCTCAATCCCCTTACAAAAGCCAATCTCATTCAGCATTTCCAAATCAAAGCGTGTACGTTGCTCAATGCGTTGCGCTTCCACCAGCTTGTTTTCTTTTATAAAAAAAGCTACGCGGTCACGCAGCTCTTGCTTAATGCCTTCCATAGCACGGATGGTGGTCTCTCTTGATGTTACGTAATGACTTGAAGGATATATTGTAAACCTTTGAATTTTATTGAATACTTGCCCAGTCAAAGGATCAAACAATGTGATTGTTTCCACTTCATCATCAAACAAACTCACCCGTACCGCTGTCTCATTATTCTCGGCAGGGAAAATATCAATCACATCGCCGCGCACTCTAAAACAGCCCCGACTAAAATCAAAATCATTGCGGTCATACTGCATCCCAATCAAGCGGTCAATCGCATCGCGCTGACTCATTTTATCGCCCTGCTTCAGGTGCAACACCATGCTGTGATAATCGGTTGGGTCGCCAATCCCGTAAATCGCGGATACCGTAGCGACAATAATGCTGTCTTCACGCTCTAACAAAGCCTTAGTCGCTGAAAGCCGCATTTGCTCAATATGCTCGTTGATACTGGAATCTTTTTCAATAAACAAATCACGCGAAGGTACATAGGCCTCAGGCTGGTAGTAATCGTAATAACTCACGAAATACTCCACAGAATTATTAGGAAAAAACTCCCTAAACTCGCTATAAAGCTGCGCTGCCAATGTTTTATTGGGTGCCATCACAATCGCCGGCTTGCCAGTACGCGCAATGACGTTGGCCATGGTATAGGTTTTGCCAGACCCCGTAACGCCTAACAGGGTTTGGAATTTCAACCCATCTTCAATGCCACGCGTAAGCTTTTCGATGGCTTGCGGCTGATCCCCTGCGGGTGGAAACGGTTGATGTAACTGATATTTACTATTGGGAAACGTAACAAACACAGGTTGACTCAATCGCTAAAAAGCAAACCTCAATTTTAGCAGGCTTATGCAATTTACCTAACGGCATAATCACCTCAAATATCATGCAAGAGAACTTTGTGCATGGTTAACAGTCCATTTACAAAACTAGAAACTTAAAAATCAATTTCCGGGGCCACCATGCGTAATCTCTTTCTCTTAGCTAGTCTATTTTCTACTGTTTTGCCTGCAAAAGCCTATGATATGCAGGGCTTAATGGATGCGTTTTATAGTGTTGTGATGATACGTGGCTATAACACGAATGGTGGGCTTGCTTATGGCTCTGGTGTTGTTGTAGGCGATAACCAAGTCATTACTAACTGCCATGTGCTACGTTCAACAAAACAGCCGTGGATTTCACGCGGGGAAGACACTTATGCAATCACTAGCGTTAGAGCAGACGCATGGCATGATTTATGTTTAGTATCTACCCACAATATGCCCTTTAAATCAGCCAAACTCGGTAGTAGCTTAGGGCTTAAACGCGGCCAAGAAGTTGCAGGAATCGGACATTCAAATGGTGTGCCAGCGCCGCTCACCTCTCGTGGCAATGTAAAGGGTTTGCATTTAGATAGTCCTGGCTATGTGATTCGTACCAGCGCAAAATTCATGATGGGTGCCAGTGGTAGCGGCCTATTTGATATGGACGGTAAATTGGTCGGCATCAACACATTCAAAACTGCGGGCATTGGTGGATCCATTCACTTTGCCTTACCGATTGAATGGCTAGACTCCTTACGAAAACAGCCTGAAATCACTACTTTTCCCATTCAAGGCAAAGCGCTATGGGAAGAAGACGAAGATAAAAAACCTTATTACATGCAAGCTGCAGTACCGGAATCACGTGAAGATTGGCCTAAACTTGCTGAAGTAGCTGAAAAATGGACTGCGGCAGAACCCAAAGCGGCGGAAGCATGGTACACCCTTGGTGTTGCGTTAGAAAATCTACGACAGAAAGATTTGGCTTCAAAAGCATTTAACCAAGCATTTTTGCTGGATGGCAACAATTACGACGCATTAGTGCATCTAGGGTTAATCGCAAAAGAGAAAGGTGATTCAGCTGAAATGCATCGCATTCAAGTGGCTTTAGCAAACATTGATGAAGATTTAGCCAATGAGTATATTGAGCTACTTGGTTGTGGTAAATCTTGTTAAAACTACGCCTTAGGTTACGTTAACTTTTCAAAGCGAAATTTCTCTGTAAATAGCTACGCTTTTTGCGTAAAATAATGTTTTTTATATAAAAAACATTCATTCAGCACGCCTAAGGAAGTTATTTTGAGCAACTCTGCATCAGCCGTTTTATCGCAACGCGTTCAATCCATCAAAGAATCACCAACGTTAGCCATTACCGCAAAAGCCGCTAAATATAAGGCCGAAGGTCGTCCAATTATTGGCTTAGCGGCTGGCGAGCCTGATTTTGACACACCTCAGCACATTAAAGATGCCGCAAAAGCTGCGATTGATGCTGGGTACACCAAATACACTCCGGTCAGTGGTATTCCTGCCCTCAAAAAAGCAATCGTTGCCAAATTTAAAAATGAAAACGGCTTTGACTACCAATTGAATGAAGTCATCGTTGGCGTAGGTGGGAAGCAAACTATTTTCAACCTATGCTTGGCCGTATTGAATAAAGGCGATGAAGTGATTGTGCCTGCGCCTTACTGGGTGTCGTACGCGGATATCGCCATGGTGGCCGAAGCTACGCCGGTGATTATTGAATGTGGTATTGAGCAAGGCTTTAAATTATTGCCTGCGCAACTAGAAGCAGCCATTAATGCCAACACAAAATTAGTGATGTTTAACTCCCCTTCCAACCCTACAGGCGCTGTATATAGTTTTGAAGAATTAAAAGCATTGGGTGAAGTGTTGCTCAAGCACCCGCACGTATTAGTTGCTACTGACGATATGTATGAGCACGTGAACCTAACCGGTGAGAAATTCCATAACATTCTCAACGCGGCGCCAGGTCTTAAAGATCGCTGTATCGTGTTAAACGGTGTATCTAAAGCTTACTCCATGACAGGTTGGCGTATTGGTTATGCCGCAGGCCCTGCATACATTATCAAAGCCATGGAGATATTACAGAGCCAATCTACAAGCAACCCTGCCTCCATTTCACAATACGCAGCAGAAGCTGCGCTGAGCGGCTCTCAAGATTGTATTAAACCAATGGTGGCTGCTTTTAAAGAGCGTCACAAATATGTGGTAGACCGCTTTAATGCCATGCCCGGCTTAAGTTGTTTAATGGCCGGTGGCGCGTTTTACGCTTTTCCAGATGCACGCGGTGCAATTGCCAACCTGCATAAAGCTGGCAAAATTTCAGACACTACAGATATGGCATTGGCTGAGTATTTACTTGAGAAGTTTGATGTAGCGGTTGTACCCGGCTCAGCTTTTGGTGCCGAAGGTTACTTTAGAATTTCGTTTGCCACCAGCATGGCTAACTTACAAGAAGCGCTGGATCGTATTGAAAAAGCGCTCAGCTAAATCTGGCTAATATTTGGCGGAGACTTTTAATCTCCGCCAAACAAATCTTTTAAACCCTCTACAGCACTACCAGCCTTTGAACCAAGACTGGTTCCCAAACCCGGTCCTAATATTGCGGTGCCCACGGCTGCACCAGCCAACGCTGCCTTTGACGGATAGACCAATGGATTTTGCAAGGTGCCTGAAACAGTCATCGGCACTGAGACCAAGCCCACGCTTTGTTTAATCGCCACCTCGCCTTTGCCGTCCAGTTTTTCCTGCTCGTTGATTTTTACGTCACCCTTGGCTGAAATTAACCCAGAACTCACCTGTAATCGCTTGAGGTGGTAGCGCTTACCTGAGATGGACAACTGACCAGTAAACGTATCAAATTGGGTTTGCCCTCCTTTTGGGGTCTGTTTAATCAACAAACTAGCCAGCTTGACTAAATCTAACCCATACAGCACACCATTATTGATAGTAAAAGTGAATTCCGCCCGTAATTGATCCATCAATTGACCTGCATTTTTTGCGCTGGCGCCAAAGCGGCCATTGCCTACCAAGCGACCATCCATGTAAGTGTTGGGGTTAAGCATTTTGGTGGGCGCTTTCAGTGACACCTCTTTCACATACAATTGCCCGTTCAATTGCCATGCCTTTTGCCAATTGAGCTTGGCATTGCCATTGACGGTGCCTCCATACATTTGCATGCTAATTTTTGACACATCTAATTGACTGCCCACCAGCGCCATATCTACCCTACCTTCGTTCACCACAAATGGCTTAGAGAGCGGCATCACCCAATCCTTCATTTTCAATACAACGGTATGACCTGCATCACTGGGCAGAATATTCGCTACCAACTGACCATCTTCACTGTTGATTTCTGCATCTAAAAACTGCATGCCTTTGGCGAAGTTTGCCTGTGCATTTAACAAAGGTAGTTTGAGAGACGGCCATACCAGCTTAAGGTCATTAATTTCAATACTGGAAATCTCAACTGGTGATGGGCCAGAACTGCTAGATTTAGCGTCTAGCAATTGAGTGACTATGGCCACCGCAGAATGCTTAATGGTGGGCTGATGGATATTAAGTGCAATGGTGCGCGTCTCGGAAAACAAAGTACTTAAGCTGGGTACAACACTAATCGACTCAATGGTGACATCTTCTTTACCAATCACAACCCCATCCACGCTCAAGCGCGGCGTAGGAATAAAATACAAACGGGCATGCGCAATCTGCACAGGCACCCCTAGCATCTCAGTAGCTGTGCGTTCAAATTGCGTTAAATATTTCTCTGTAGGAATCAAAAAAGGCAAAACCGCTAGCACTAGCAATATGCCTATTACGCCTACAATTATTTTTTTAGATTTTTTCAAAAAATTACCCAATTTTTGATTGACCAAGTACCGCTAAGCCAGTATTATCACGCCTTCACAAGTACTACCGATTCCTCGATAGCTCAGTCGGTAGAGCAACGGACTGTTAATCCGTGTGTCCCTGGTTCGAGCCCAGGTCGAGGAGCCAAATTCTAAAAGCCTTACAGCAATGTAAGGCTTTTTTCATTGCTTTAACTCGCTTAAACACATCAATTATACGCCGAATCATGTCTCCCAATTAACACCGCCAACACACTTGGCACACAATTAGCTATTACTATCTATATGTAGCGCTGTAAAACCGAGTGTATGTTGGTATCTTATTGATTACTCAAAGATTTAAAGCGCAATCTATTTAATTGATAGCTGGCTTATGCCTACATAAAGTCGCTTGGGTTAGCAATTGCACCAATATGGTGAGCTTTTTATAAAGATTTAGGTGTGTGGATGAACTCATTACAGTTTGACCGTCATGGTGATAAAGAAAACTCACCATTTTTTGAAGAGTATTTACAGCGCTTGCTAGAGGAGCGTGACCGGCTGGGTCTGACCGAGATGGTGCATGACATTGATGCGCTGATGATTACCGTGGACCCTGACCATTCCATTAGCTATATTGCCGAGTTGTGCCTAATGACGCCCTACCACTACTTGGTGACGTTGGAGAGTGAGTCGCACTGGACGCATATTTTGCGGATTGATTTGAACTCGCCTGATTTGATTGTACGCGAGGTGAAAGACCCTAATTTTAGAGGTATTTTCCGCGCATTAAATGAAATCTATCCAGTGGGCTCACAAAAACCCAACAGCCGCTATATGGGTGAGATTATTCGGGTGACGAATTTGCATGAGGTTGAAAAAATCCAGCAAGCGCGTGAGTTTCGATTCTTTAATCAAAATGACGTACGTAAACTAGAGTTGCCCGGCAACTTGGCGATTAGTAAGCCATCCCCTTACACACACAATATTGTGGCGTATCTGGAGCGTCAGCCGGGAGATTTACGCGTGTATGCTTTAGGCATGAGTACGATACGCAGTGATGTACAGGCCGCCTATGAAGGCGCCAAGCAGTTGCAGGCAGATTTGCGCATTGATGATTTGATTTTGCCGGTGGATCATTTAGCCACACGCGTTTACAGCCAAAACCGTGAAGTGGCAATTTTGGAATACCTCTCCTGGAGCAGCTATTACTTTTGGGGAGCTTATAACATATGGGATCAAAACTCATCGACCAACGTGACGAAGAGCGTGCACCAAGTGCCTGAATCCAAAAGTCCCGCCAAAGTATTTACGGCTAATAACACGCCGTATTTTGTGAATCACTTGGAAAAGCTACCCTCACCCACTGAGACCTTTGTTCGCAACTATGGTCCGCGCTTGCACCATATGGCGCTGGCGGTGAAAGATGGCGAGCGCGACGGGCTGGAGAATATTGAGTTTGTGGTCAATGCGATTACCCAACAAGGCAAAGGCTTCTTGCTCGATGTGATTGGCTCTAAAGAGCAAGGACTCAAACAGATTTTCTCTAACGCATCCGAGCATTCCTCTTTGATTATTGAATATGTGCAGCGCTACGGTAGTTTTGACGGGTTCTTTACCAAAGAAAATGTGGCCGCATTGACAGAAGCCGCTGGCGTGGAAGAAGGCGTTAAAAGTATGAAATTTTAGCTATTAGTTAGCAACGGCACTGGTGTGACCGTGACGCGTACGGTGAGTTTTTGTGCGCCACCACCCAACGCTACGCCACGCATGGGGGAAACATCACTAAAATCTCTACCCCATGCCACAGTAATATGCTCACTTTGCACCATGCAGTTGTTGGTAGGATCAAAGTCAATCCAGCCATACGTTGGACAATACACAGATACCCACGCATGCGATGCATCCGCACCTACCATGCGTTCCTTACCTTCTGGCGGCGTGGTTAAAATATAGCCGCTGACATAACGGCAAGCCAAACCCAATGAGCGTAAACAGCCTATCATCAAGTGCGCAAAATCCTGACAAACACCACGTTTACCTTCTAACACCTCGTCCAATGGCGTTGAGACGTTAGTGGCTTCCGGATCAAATTCAAATGTTTGATAAATACGTTGTGTTAAATCCAGCACGGCTTCCATCAACGGCCGGCCTGGCCAAAAACTGGGGGAGGCAAAAGCCAAAAGAGCAGGACTGCTTTTAACATTAGGTGAGCTATAGAGATACCCAACCACATCTAAATCGACATTATTTGAATCTTGCAGTTGTTGCGCCACGGCATCCCATGCTTGGCTATTTTGTAGTTCAGACCAATAGGGGCGACGTTGTAACGACACAGTAAAACTAGAGCTTACAGTGAGTAACTCATGCGGTATAAACACGGCAATGTAGTCGCTGTAATTTTTAAAGTAATCAAAATATTGCTTATGCTCAGTTGGGCTTGGGCTGATATTGAGTGAATACTGCTCGCAATACTGAGCGTTACTATTGCGTGGCGTCATATGCAGTAATTGCTGCGATAACGTGACAACGCTATCGTAGTGGTACTCTGTCTCATGTAACACATGGTAGCGCATGATTAATAACGCTCCGTAGCCTGTGAGCCGCTATAGCTAAAAAAGCGCAAATTAAGTTGGTCTGAAATTTCGATACTTTTTCTATGGGTATCGCTAAGCCAAATCAACAATGTGGAACTTCCGTGGTATAGCGCCAAATCTGGATCTAGTGCTTTCAAACTTTCCAAACGCTCGATAAATACACCTTCTTGCGCTCCACCACCGTAATTAGTAGAGACTTCAGTTAAATACTTAACCATGCCTTTTAATTGAAAAATCATGGCGTTGGGGTTGTGCTCATCCATCAACAATAAATCCAGCACTGGTAACCACTCCGGCTGTGCTGAGTAACGCGCACGGTAAGTCACAATGCTGTCGGTCAACTCTAGCAACCAATCCAAATTACTCTCTGGGGGCATAGTGAGCGCATGTTGTAATAGCACACACAAAAACTGTAGGCGTTCAATACGCCTGCCCAGTGACATAAAGCGCCAACCCTGGTCGCGCGTCATGCCATCTAAGGTAAAACCAGACAATGTGACTAGCGAAGCAGAAGTCTCGTTTAAATGCTGCAATGTCTCGGTCAGTGCAGGCATATGCTTGCTATGGGTAAACCGTTGAGACATCTGATTGATAATGCGCCAATTATCATTGGATAAACGCTCACGAATATTGAATGCAAGCTGAAAAAACTGATGAATGCTGCTCTGCAAACTATGGTCTTTGCTTGAGAATACGGCCTGTATGAGTAAGCGCTCAATTTCTTCATCACTCAGCATTTCAGCTTGGATTGGCGTATCGGTGGCATTGTCTAAGCTGTCCGTACTTGGCATCAAGCCATACCACACACACAAATTATGTAGCGTCATCCATTCCATTGGCCGATGCTCACCGGAAAACTCCATCAAAAACTGGATTGCAATCCGAATCAAACGTGTGGTGTGCGCATTGCGGATGGTGTAACGGCCAAACCAAAACAAATTTTCCACCATGCGGCTAGAAAGGTAGGTATTACCACGCACTAAATCTTTGCTCGACATCGTGCGCCGCAACAAACTGCTATGGTAAGTGGCGTGGGGAGACGTAATCCAAGTGTCTTTACTGGTGCCACCGCGCTGCATAGTAATCACACGCTCATCTTTACCACTTGCAATACGCGCCAAGCCGCCTGGCATAACGGCATATCCATTAGGGGTAGCGCAAGCATATACGCGCAAGCCTATGGCCAACGAATTTAGGTTAGGCTTATGGTGTGCGCTCCAAGCCGGCGCTTGCGAAATCTTCACTTGCTCTTGCGCAATATAGTTTTGTGGATTTTCACGTAACTTTTCGATCAAGGCTGCGCGGCCATCAGCGGTTAAATCCTCACCAAAAATTGGGTACTGATTGATTTGCGGAAATGCAGGTTTAATTACCAATTCATGCAAATTTGCAATGACGGTCGCCAGTGCGCCGGGCTCTCCACACCACCACGTAGCGACTGATGGCATTTTTAATGGCTCATTCAGAAAACGCTCACATAGCTTGGGTAAAAAGCCCAACAAAGCGCCTGACTGTAAAATATTTGACCCCAATGAGTTGGCGACTACAACAAAGCCTTGCCTAGTGGCTTGCGCCAGCCCAGCCACTCCCAGCAACGAATCCGCATTCAACTCCAATGGGTCGCAAAAATCGTCATCCAACCGTCTTAAAATGACATGCACAGCTTTGAGGCCAGAAATAGTCTTGAGCCAAACAATGCCATTACGCACCGTTAAATCACTGCCTTGTACCAGCGGAAAACCAAGGTAGCCCGCTAAATATGATTGCTCATGATAGGTTTCGTTATACGGCCCCGGCGTCAAAATCACAATCAGCGGTTGCTCACCCTCACTCAATGGCACGATCTCAGGGTGTGCCGCACTTTGTTTTTGCGCACACGCACGGCCCCAGTGGGACAAGCTGTCGCGCATACTAGTAAAAAAGCCACTCAAGCGCTGAATATTTAAATCTCGGAATAAATCTGGGAACGCATTGGAAATAATGGTTCGGTTTTCAAGCGCATAGCCTGCGCCGGTAGGTGCTTGCGTTCTATCCGAGACCACCCACCATTGTCCGTTTGGCGCGCGCGCAATATCTACCGCATACATGTGCAAGGCAATGTTGTCCTCATGCTGCACACCATGGCAAGGACGCAAAAATCCAGCATGTCCGTGCACCAATGCCGCAGGCAGCAGTCCTTCACTTAGAGTCTGCTGAGGGCCGTATATATCTAATAGCAATTGATTAAGCAAGGACGCTCGCTGCGCAACTGCAGCGGCAATATGCGCCCATTCTTCATGCGGCAGAATAAACGGCAACGCATCCAAATCCCATGGTCGTTGCAGGCCATTCGTATCCGCATATACGTTGTAAGTCACCCCGTTATCACGAACTTGGCGCTGAATAGCTTCCACGCGGTGACGCATCTGTGATGCTGGTTCGTTTGCCAGTGTGTCTATCAGTGCTTGCCAATGCGGATGTGGCAAACCATTAACATCTAACAGTTCGTTGTAATGATCCGCTTGACATGGGATTTGATAAAGAATGGATTGCATAGCCCAAACAGTTTAATGGGCTTGCCATCTTAGGTCTAGTGTAAATGGAAAACGCGGATTCTTGGGTTCCGGCTCCACCTTCATTTCTCCTGGCGTATGGCCGTAACTCCAAAACCGTGCAAAGCGCCTTGCTTCTGCTTCATTAGCATTTACCGGAAAACTATCATAGTTACGCCCACCGGGATGTGATACATGATAGGTACAACCGCCAACCGCACGACCACTCCATGTATCCACCAAATCAAACACCAATGGCGCTTGTACACCAATTGTAGGATGCAATGCTGACCAAGGTCGCCAGGCACGGAATCGGACCCCAGCCACAAACTCACCTGCTACCCCTGTTGGCTGTAATGGTAATGGGCGACCATTACACGTGACAATATGACGGCCATCGGTCATGCCACGTACACGTAATTGCATGCGCTCTACAGATGAATCCACATAACGTGCAGTACCGCCTCCACTCATTTCTTCACCCAGCACATTCCATGGCTCTATAGCTTGTCTTAACTCAAGCTCCACGCCTTGATACGCCACTGTGCCATAGCGTGGAAATCTAAATTCGACAAACGGGTCAAACCAGTGCTTTTCAAACTTGTAACCGAATGCACGCAAGTCCTCCACAACATCGGCAATATCTTGCGCGACAAAGTGAGGCAACATCCAACGGTCATGTAACTCAGTGCCCCAGTGTATAAGCTTGCCTTGATATGGCGTTTTCCAAAAACGTGCCACCAAGGCACGTAACAATAGGCTTTGCAACAAGCTCATGCGCGCATGCGGAGGCATTTCAAACGCGCGGAACTCTACCAATCCCAAGCGCCCAGTCGGGCCATCTGGTGAGTACAGCTTATCAATTGAAAACTCAGCGCGATGGGTATTACCGGTTAAATCCACCAGCAAATTACGCAATAAGCGGTCTACCAGCCATGGCTTTTCACTCTCAGCCATGGTCGGCAATGCTTTATCCATTTGCTGGAAAGCGATTGATAGCTCATACAAATTATCGTCTCTGGCCTCATCCACGCGAGGTGATTGACTGGTAGGCCCAATAAATGTTCCAGAAAATAAATAAGACAAAGCTGGGTGATTTTGCCAATAGGTTATTAAACTTTTCAGCACATCTGGGCGGCGCAGCATTGGGCTATCGGCAGCAGTAGCGCCGCCAAGTGTGGCGTGGTTTCCCCCACCAGTACCGGTATGTCTGCCATCCAGCATAAATTTCTCAGTGCCCAGTCTACTTAGCCTAGCCTCTTCATATAGCACGGTCATTTTGTCCACCAGCTCATTCCAAGTAGATGATGGATGAATATTCACCTCAATTACACCTGGGTCAGGCGTTACACTCAGGACTTGAACACGCGAATCACGTGGTGGTGCATAACCTTCTATCCAAAGCTTTAACTGCAGCTTAGCCGCAGTATTCTCAACAGATGTGAGCAACGCCAGGTAGTCCTCTAAGCGTGTTACCGGTGGCATAAACACATGCAGCCGTCCACCACGCACCTGTATGCAAAGCGCAGTATGAATCACTTCTTTAGGGAGCGGTTTTGCTGACTTATGCTTAACTGTGACTGAGGGCTTAACACTTACTTTTTCATACTCGGATAAAGACGCTAGCTCTGCAAAGGTATCAATAGGAAAATCTGGCTCGACGTCTTTAGGCAGCTTCCAAGGTAGAGAAGCTAATGGCAAGCGCAATCCCATAGGTGAGTCGCCGCTCAGCAAATACAAATGCTCGCGTTTCAAAGGCCATTTACTCGTCAGCCACTCGCCTGCTTTGCCAGTTTCTATCGGCTTAATCGGCATCACAAAACCAACCACCGCACCTAATCCAGTTTCTAATAGTCTTGCTAGGCGTCGACGATCTTCACTGTCTTTTAAATCGACCGTCAGCGGATCAATATTTTCTGGGAGATTTTGCTCAAAATTAATTTGTGACAAGACGTCTTCATAAGCAGGAATCAAACAGGCTTGCGGAAAACGTAACTCCATAGCCAAGTGACGTGCAAATAGCTCGGCTTCCTTAGCAGTGTAATCGTCGGGCGCATCTTCTTTAGAGAATAAACTCGCATCGCGCCATATCGGTTTGCCATCGACCCGCCAGTAAATATTGATGGCCCAACGTGGCAATGGCTCGCCTGGGTACCATTTACCTTGCCCGTAATGTAACAAGCCTCCCTTTGCAAAATGATCCTTTAGCTTTAGAGCCAACTTACCAGCCAACGTACGCTTATCCTCGCCGTGTGCCAATGTATTCCACTCTGGACCATCCATATCATCGATGGATACAAAAGTTGGCTCACCCCCTTGGGTAAGCCGCACATCCAGTTTCTTCAAGTCTTTATCTACTTGGTTGCCCAGCTTATCTATTTTTAGCCAATCAACTTCGCTATAAGGCTTGGTTACACGTGGGTCTTCGTGAATACGCGTCACGGTCATTTCATGTTGAAATGTCACTTCCGCAATATCGGTAAACCCAGTAACAGGTGCGGCAGAAGACGGTACAGCGGTACAGGCCAGTGGAATGTGTCCTTCCCCCGCCATTAAACCTGAGGTTGGATCTAAGCCTATCCAACCAGCACCTGGAATGTAGACCTCAGTCCAAGCATGCAAATCGGTAAAGTCCACAGTAGTACCACTGGGCCCATCCAAAGCTTTAACATCTGCTGTAAGCTGAATTAAGTAACCGGAAACAAAACGTGCTGCCAAGCCTAAGTTGCGCAGGATCTGTACTAGTAGCCAAGCGCTATCGCGGCATGAGCCGGTACGTTTAATTAATGTCTCTTCAGGTGTTTGCACGCCCGGCTCCATGCGCACCAAATAACCAATATCGCGCTGCAAACGCTGATTGACAGCGACTAAAAAATTAGCAATCCCCAGCGCAGGCTGCATAATGTCGCGCTTGGCTGCAACTATCCATTCTGTCAGTAAAGCAGAGGAAGCCTCAGGCTTTAAATATGCACCAAGTTCGTACGCTTGCTGCTCCGTATAGTTAAACGGAAAATGTTCTGCGTACTTTTCCACAAAGAAATCAAACGGATTAATCACGGTCATGTCTGCCACTAAATCGACCGTAAAATCGAGCGAGCGCACCTTTTCGGGGAATACATACCGCGCAATGTAGTTTCCGTAAGGGTCTTGCTGCCAATTAACGAAATGTTGCGCAGGATTGACCGTAATAGAATAGGCCAAGATTGGTGTACGTGCGTGGGCGGCAGGTTTTAGGCGGACTTCATGGGGAGAGAGGCTGACAGGCCGATCAAAATGATAGCTGGTTTTATGGTGTAATGCGACGCGAATTGCCACTTCGTTTCCTCAACTGCTTGGTTTCTGGATTGTTTTATCAATATCAATGCAGGAACCATGCCAAAGCAACTTTTGTTTGATGTCACCCAATAAAACGGGCTTACATGTTAGTAACCATAAAAAATGGCCCTTTACGGGCCATTTTTAAGAATTCTATTGTTTAGAATTCGCAAGTTTGAATTCTAGGTGAATTAAGCTTTTTGAATGTTAGAAGCTTGTTTACCTTTTGGACCATCCGTCACGTCAAAGCTAACGCGATCATTTTCTTTCAAACTTTTGTAACCACTATCAACGATAGCTGAGAAATGAGCGAATAAATCGTCGCCGCCTGCGTCAGGAGTAATGAAACCAAAACCTTTAGCGTCATTAAACCATTTTACAATACCTGTTGCCATAATATTACTTTCTTACTTTAAATAGGGAGGCGCCCTGAAAGTTTTTACTTCCCAATAAAAATGAGCCACTAGGACTCATCAAATTAGAATTTAAAAACGCCTAATGCACCTTTTACGCCCTATATAAAATTGAGTCAAGCTTTATTTTAACTCTTTGATATAATCAGCTCATTATTAGTCTGATTGCAACAAATTTGCTATAAACCAACATCAGGTCTATACTTCGCGCACCTGAATGCGCGTTAATGCGGATTCAGCTAATATTTTTAGAAATATCCCCAGCAGTGCTTAGCTAGCACTGTAATTTTTCTGCAAGCTCCTTCGAGATTGTTGCTTAAAACGGGTCTCATATAGATTGGAGTGTTGTCATGGCAAAAGAAGAGTTGATTGAAATGAATGGTGTGGTCGATGAAATACTACCCGACTCACGCTACCGCGTGACCCTAGACAATGGCCACAAATTGATTGCTTATACCGGCGGAAAAATGAAGAAAAATCATATTCGCATTCTGGCTGGAGACAAAGTCACTTTAGAGCTTTCTCCATACGATACCAATAACGGTCGCATTACCTTCAGGCACATTGAATCTAAAGGTAACTTTACACCCGTAAAAAGACGCTCATACTAATAATCGTATTTAAAACTAGCAGAATCACTTGCCAGCCTTTGCGCTGGCTTTTTATTTTAAAAGCGGACTAGTCAAATTATAATGCTAGCTTTGCTATGTTGAATGGTGGAAGTAACACGTGGCGCATCTAGAAACAGATATATTGTTGGTCGGCGGTGGCATCATGAGTGCGACCTTAGGGACATTGCTTCAAGCGCTAGACCCTAGCCTTAGCATTACCATGGTAGAACAGTTGACCGACGTTGCTATGGAAAGCTCTGATGCGCTGAATAATGCAGGCACCGGCCACGCTGGTTATTGCGAGCTAAATTACACCCCACAAGCGGAAGACGGCACTATTAGCATACAGCGCGCTCTGAACATCAACGCCGCATTTGAGGTATCCCTGCAATACTGGTCATACTTGGTGAACTCAGGCGCACTGCCCTCACCTAATCGCTTTATTACGAGAACACCGCACCTTAGTTTTGTCTGGGGTGACAAAAACGTTGCATTTTTACGCCAACGCGTCGCACAGTTGCAACAGCACCCTCTGTTTGCTGATATGCAATACTCGGAGGCTTTTGAACAGTTGCAAGCATGGATGCCTCTGATGATGGCTAACCGTGGCAATCAAGAATCATTAGCTGCTAGCTACATTGCCCATGGTGCGGATATTGATTTCGGCGCATTAACACGTTACATGGTCAACTATATACAAGCCAGCCCTAACTTCACTTTGCTTAAGCAAACCAAAGTCAGCAATCTCACCAAGGTAAAAAACCGCGCCAAGGACAATACTTGGCACGTGCACTTGCAAGATTTGCAAACCAAACACAAACAAACCATTAAAGCCAAGTTTGTATTTTTGGGGGCAGGCGGTGGCGCATTGCCACTGCTACAAAAAGCCAACATCGACGAAAGCAAAGGCTACGGCGGTTTCCCGGTCAGTGGGCAATGGTTGATTTGCCACAATGAAGCCGTGATTGAGCAACACTATGCCAAAGTGTATGGCAAAGCCGCTGTAGGTGCCCCGCCTATGTCGGTGCCGCATTTGGATACGCGCGTCATTAATGGCAAACGCGCTTTGTTGTTTGGCCCATTTGCTGGATTTACCACCAAATTTTTAAAGCGTGGTTCTAAGTTGGATTTAGCGAAATCGCTGAAAGTAAACAATATCAAGGCCATGATTAGCGTGGGTCGCCATAATATGGATCTCACCAAATACCTGATTAAAGAAACAAAACAAACCCATGAGCAACGCATGAATGCATTACGTGAATTTTTGCCCGATGCAAACTCGAATGACTGGACCTTGGAAAACGCTGGTCAACGCGTGCAAATTATTAAAAACTGCGAAAAAAAATGGGGCAAGCTGGAGTTTGGTACCGAGATAGTGGCCGCGAAAGATGGCACCCTAGCCGCTTTGTTAGGTGCTTCTCCAGGTGCGTCAGTGAGCGTACAAGCCATGTTAGATGTGCTACAACGCTGTTTTAAAGACCGGGTCATGAGCGCAGACTGGCAAGAAAAGCTAAAAGCAGCAATTCCATCCTATGGAGAGTCTCTGGTAGAAAATACAGATTTGCTAAAACAGGTTAGAAAGCATTCTCATCAAACCCTTGGGTTAATGTAGTTATTGCCAGCGGGACAGTAGCCAGCCCAGCACCAGCAGATTAACTACCACCGTTACCCAAAATATCAATCTAAATTCTCTTTTAACAGACTTGTGGCGCAATAGCGTTTGCGCCAGCATGGCACCCGGCCAACCGCCGAGCAAACCTAATACGTGCAAAGTGCTTTCAGGAATACGCCAACGATCACTCTTAGCCGCAGCTTTATCTATCGCATAAGCGATAAATGCCAAGCTTGCAATCACTGCATAGACTTTAGTAATGAGCACTGACTGTTGGCTGGTAATAATCAACCAAGCCAGCACCGCCAACGATACGACAACAAGCACTCTGCGTACCCAAGTATGCATGGGCTATGTGTGCAAGCTACGTTGTCTACGCACTTCGTATAGACACATACCGCTGGCCACGCTTACGTTCAAACTCTCTACCGAGCCATACATCGGTATCGTCACCAGTGCGTCACAGGTTTCAGCGGTTAGGCGGCGTATGCCCTCGCCTTCGGAGCCAAGCACAATCGCAATCGGGCCATCCAGTTTGGTATTAAGTAATGTACTTGGTGCATCCATTGTGGTTCCCACCACTGTCACACCAGCCTCTTTTAGCTCGCGTAAGGTCCTGGCTAAATTGGTCACGGCGATAAATGGCACAGTCTCAGCAGCGCCACTGGCTACTTTTCTGACTGTTGCGTTTAAGCCCACCGCACGGTCTTTTGGTGCAATCACAGCATGCACACCCATGGCATCCGCAACACGCAAACATGCGCCTAAATTATGCGGGTCTTCCACACCATCCAGTACCAAGAAAAATGGTGGCTCAGTAAGGTCAGACTCTAAGATATCGTGAATATCCTTGTAGGGAATTGGCGTATCGACCACCCGTGCAATCACGCCTTGGTGACGCCCATTAATGCCCGCCATACCGTCCAAGCGGCTACGCTCTACTTGCATCACACGTACACCGGCGCTATCTGCCATACTCAGCAAATCTTTCATGCGTGCATCCACGCGATCGCGATCAATCAAGATTTCTTGAATGCTTGTACTGTGTTGGCGCATACGGCTTAATACCGCATGAAAGCCAAATAAAATTCTGGATTCCGACATACTTCTTACTCACTCATTTCATAAGAAAACTAGGCATGACAGCCTATTAGCGTTTGGGTTTGCCTTTGCTTTTTTGATGCTTTAGGCGATTCTTGGTTTTAGCAGGCGACTTGTTAGCATCAGCAATACCTGTTTTAGGGCGTGAAGACTTAGGCGCATTTGTGTTTGTCGC
This sequence comes from Betaproteobacteria bacterium Ga0077540, assembly GCA_001464125.1. Taxonomy (GTDB): domain Bacteria; phylum Pseudomonadota; class Gammaproteobacteria; order Burkholderiales; family Methylophilaceae; genus Methylophilus. Next base: position 43,165 of record LNEP01000003.1, read on the forward strand.
ATTCGGTCTCTTGGCTGATTTCTGTGCAACAGAGCGCTCTTTCTTTGCTTTATCCAAGGCACGCGTGGTTTTAGGCTTACTTTCCACTTCGCGCTCTACTGATGGCTTGCTTACATGCAACGTTTTTTTGTTGATATCATTCCCCGGCGCTAGCGGTTTTGCTTGCGTACTACTTACCGTCTCATCAGCAATCTGCTTAGACTTGCCGTTGCTGACCAGCGTGAAATCCATCTTGCTGGTTTCCAAATCCACACGCGCAACTTTAATGGTCAAGCGATCCCCAAGACGATAACGCACGCCTGTACGTTCGCCCAACATTTCGTGACGGGCTTTATCAAATACAAAATAGTCATTACCTAACTCGGTCACGTGGAGCAAACCTTCTACATACACTTCATCTAATGCGACAAACAAGCCAAAGTTGGTCACACCTGCCACTGTACCCTCAAAGATTTCACCAATCTTATCCTGCATGTAAAAGCATTTCAGCCAATTGGTCACATCGCGTGTAGCATCATCGGCACGGCGTTCGGTCATGGAACAATGTGTACCTAAAGCATGCCAGTCTTTCGCATTATATTTCTCGCCACTCACAACCGCTTTAATCGCGCGGTGAATCAGCAAGTCCGGATAACGGCGTATCGGTGAGGTGAAGTGCGCATATGCGTCGTAAGCCAAACCAAAGTGACCTACATTATCCGGGCTATATACAGCCTGCTGCATAGAACGCAGCATCACCGTTTGCAATAGCTGTGCATCGGGGCGTTCTTTAATACGCGCCATCAATTTGCCGTAGTCTTTGGCTTGCGGTTTCTCTCCTCCACCTACCCCAAATCCAAACTCGCCCATAAATAAGCGTAAGGCCTCTAGCTTCTCAGGTGTAGGGCCTTCATGGATACGATAGAGTGCTGCGTGCTCATGTTTCATCAAAAACTCTGCGGCGCATACATTAGCTGCCAACATGCACTCTTCAATCAACTTGTGCGCTTCATTACGCGTGCTAGGGACAATCTTATCGACTTTGCCATTTTCATTAAACATCATCATGGTTTCAGATGATTCAAACTCAATGGCACCACGTTTTTCGCGTTGTTTGAGCATTAATTGATACACGCTATACAAGTGCTGCAAATGCGGCATTAACCAAGTGTATTCTTGTGCAAGTTCACTTTCCGGATTTTGCAATATGTCATACACCTTGGTGTAGGTCATACGCGCTTTTGAGCGCATTACGGATGGGTAGAATTTGTATTGTTTGACCACACCCAAACCATCTACCTGCATATCGCACACCATGCATAATCGCTCAACGTCTGGGTTAAGTGAACACAATCCATTGGACAATGCTTCCGGCAACATAGGAATCACACGCCGAGGAAAATACACAGAATTACCACGGTCGAATGCTTCTTTATCAAGAGCATCGCCCGGCTTCACATAAAAACTCACATCGGCAATCGCCACCACTAAGCGCCAACCCTTACCTTGAGGCTCAGCAAACACAGCATCGTCAAAGTCGCGCGCTGTTTCACCATCAATAGTAATAAGGGGTAGCTCGCGTAAATCAATACGACCTTTATAATCGGCGGGCTGGACTGTTTTAGGATAACTCTCCGCTTGCTTAATAGCATCTGGCTTAAACTCGTAAGGCAGTTTATGCTTGCGCAGGGCGATTTCAATCTCCATGCCGCTATCGGCGTAATTACCCAGAATCTGAATAATCTTGCCCATGGGCATCGCGTGCGATGAAGGCTGTTCTGTGAGTTCAACAACGACGACTTGTCCAACCTTCGCATCCATATCCAAATGATAGGGAATCAGAATATCTTGATTGATACGTTTATCTTCGGCGGCTACAATCGTCACACCTTGGCCGCGCATCACACGCCCTACCAACGTTTTATTGGCGCGCTCAAGAACCTCGACAATCCGGCCTTCCGGGCGGCCTTTTCTATCCAAGCCAGCCATACGCACCATGGCGCGGTCACCATGCATGACTTGCGCCATTTCACGCGGCCCTAAAAACAGGTCATCGGGGTGTTTTACTTTGTCATCTGGCACCAAAAAACCAAAGCCATCTGGATGGCCGAACACCACACCAGAAATGAGATGAATTTTTTCAGGCAAACACAAAGCGCCCTTGCGGTTGCGGATTATTTGGCCTTCACGCTCCATCGCATTCAGGCGTTTACCAAAAATCTCTCGCTCGCTGGTATCTATGTCCAGCAACACGTATAATTGCTCTGTACTTAAGGGAATGCCTTGGTCAGAGAGCACTTGCAATATTAGCTCGCGGCTTGGTAAAGGCGTTTCATACTGCGCAGCCTCACGCTTTGCATATGGATCGTTTTCACGCGAACTATGTTTACTTTTTTTAATTGACAAGAATTGTGCTTTCTATAAAATGCGCCGCAGTACGGTATGCCCAGATGGCGGAATTGGTAGACGCGCTAGTTTCAGGTACTAGTATCGAAAGATGTGGAGGTTCGAGTCCTCTTCTGGGCACCAATGAATTGTTCGCCTCAAATCGATAAGTTGGATTGAATGCAACCACGCCTTAATTTTTATCGCCCAACTGTTAAATTGTACATTGAAACGCTACTCTTTGCTGATGCATCCTAAGAGTTGCAAGCCCAGTCTAAAGTTAATTTGGAATAAATTGATGAAATTTTGGATAATTTAGACGGATAAACTCAGTCAACACTTGGTCAGCTTGCTCTTCCGATTTATAAATGGTGGTGGTAAACCTCACAATTGCACCATCAGTTCGATTGCGCTGAATAGCATCATACAACAGTGCAAACTTCATTGGGAATTCATTGGACAAGTCTCTTCCGCGTTGATGAAACCAATAATAAATCAACTGCTTAGCTTCACCTTTTGCAATCACCATACGTGTCACTTCAAAACTTTTGTTTGTATCCAGATCGATGCGATGCAGTTTAGTGTCTGCGATTTCCCAACCTCCTCCGGGTATGCACGCCTTCGGCGAGTGAGGTACAAAACCTCTACGTTGTGATTCGGTATAACCCAGATAAATACCAACATTAGTATTTGCTCGATTATAGTCAGCTAAGAAGTAGTCTTTTAACTTCAGTATTTCATTTTCACCATTTTGGAACTCATGGCGACGCCCTACCCAACCTGCAATTTCTAATGGGTATTGATCAAAAGTCACACGTGCTGGAATCACCTCTTCACGATGATGAATCGTGAGTGTGGATAAAGTGGTGATGAGTATACAAGCAAATGCAACCATGATAGGCAACTTGTGGACATGCGCTTTGGCTGGCTTGATGGCAGCGTTGGTCTTGGCTTCAAGATAATCAAATGAATCTGCTAGAGACTCGCGTTTACCCAATATACGATTGAAAATTTTAACTTCGATTAAAAGGGTACAAATACAGATAATAAAAATGACCCACCCTTCGAAATAGTGCATAAAGCCTTCAGCAGCTTTGATGCCTGAGTGGTTCACAAATAAGGCCACGACCGCAATTCTGAAGCTGTTCATAACAATGCTGATTGGAATCGTGGAGATAAACAGCATAAATCGGGCAAAGAGTGGTGCTTTGTACATGTACCCCATCATGAGACCGATGGTCATGAGTGGATAGGTATAATTCAAGCCACTACATGCTTCTACCACTTGCAGCTTGTATAGTCCCAAATCAATGATGTTACCTTCTTGAAATACTGACATCCCTAACAGACGAATAATGCTGACGCCAAGGTCTGATGACATTAATTGAAATTTGCCTGAGAGCATAACATCGAGCATATAAGGCAAAGGAATGACGACCAAAATATGTAAAAATGGGATGGTGACCTTTTTAATCTGGGTGCCAAGAATGGTCCAAGCAAACCCAAATAACAAAATCACTAGCGCGTATTGCACTATGGTCCATATCGCGCTCAGTTCACCAATAATCAGTATCAAACCGGAGAGCACTACTATGCCAACGCCATACCATGCGTGCGCATTCACTGCATTGAGTTCGTTACGTTTTATCCAAGCCAAATAAATAGCCAGTAAAAACACAATAGGTGCATGGCTATAGCGTTCCTCGCCCCAACGCACCCAAATCTCAAGAATGGCATCGTTAAAGATAAGCAATAACGCGGATGCGACACATGCAAACAGAAATAATCGCCAGTGCTCACTTAATTTATTTTTAATGCGATGCATAGAATTTAAAGTTAATTTGGGTTAAGTTGGTTATGAAGCACGCGGTTTATGAGAAACATCTTGATAGTGATGAATCATTGTTTCAATTTTTTTATCCCACATAAAATGCTGTTTAACGCGTGCAATCGCGGCGGCACCGACTTGATAACGTAGCTTTGGATTTACGGCAAGCGTATCAATATGCTGCGCAAAAGCTTTGACCATTGCATCTCTAGAGGTTGGGCTTACCAAATAACCGTTACCTTCTGTAATATAGTCAGCTGGGCCGCCCCAATTGGTCGCTATGACAGGCAAACCACGTGCCATAGCCTCTAGCACAACCGCCCCTCCACACTCTCGTACGCTGGGCAACACAAAAATATCTGCATCATCATAATATTGATTCACTGCTGAGTGCGGTACCAAACCCACAAAACTGATATTGGCGTAGCCTTTTTCTTTGGCATATTGCTCAAGAAAGGCGCGCTGGTCACCGTCGCCAACAATAATCAAATTGACCTGCTGTTGAGTGATGGCCACAGCGTCCATCACAATATCGACCGTTTTCCAATCGACTAAACGTCCTACAAACAATACGTTAATATTGCTGGTTTTATGTGTCTCTATGGGTACATCTCTAATTGAAAACACACCGTTTTCTACCAATTCCACCACCTTGCCTAGCTTAAATCGCGGCAGGCTATTGGAAGTTCTTTGGTTTGCCACTAGTAACATGTCGGCAAACAATTTACCGGGAATCAATACATTGTAAAAAGTGGCGACCATCCGCATTAAGCAGTACACCACTTTTTCAAACTTACCAGACATGTAGTCAAATGCATCAGGAAAGGTCATGCCACCATTCATCGGTCCGATAATCACAGGCACGCCTAGGCCAAACATAGCCGACGGTTGTGTGGCAGAGACTGGTGCCGGCTCGTGAATCACATCAATATGCTTTTCGCGGATGACTCTTCTAGCGATCTTCCACTGATAATATTGGGTAATCAAATGCATTAAGAACCCAATCATCACCACTCTTACGCGCTCAGGCAAAAATCCAAAACTGCGATGCAAAAACCGATGCATCCAAGTATCCGGAATGTAAAACACGTGATCTTGTGGCACGTCTGAAATTTGCTCAATAGAAGCTTTGACACGCTCATGCGTAATTAAATACGCTTGATGTTGTGTTTTTGAAAGCAGCCTAAAATAATTAAGCGGAAGCATCGCCTCACCTCCAAACACATTGGAAGCGTGCTCACAAACAATCAAAATATTAAGTGGGCGCATAGATCCGCAAGAACGTCATTGAAGATTCGAGATAGCTCAGAATCTGCTAACTACCTAGCACACCAAAGTCATTGCGATCTTTAATCACTTCACGGATTAAACCCACATCAATTTTGTCAGCGCCTGTAGAAAAACCATACACCAAAGCGGTGTCACACAAAATATTGATACTACGTGGGATGCCTCTGGTGGTTGAGGCGATTTGCTTGATAGCCACCGGCGTAAACAACGGCGTTTCTCTGCCCGCAATCAACAAACGATGGTTAATATATTTTTCCACTTCGAAATCTTCAAGTGGTGGGATATAAAAATCCACAGAAACACGTTGGAAAAACTGGGTGAGTTCAGGTTTTCTTAGTAAGTCACGCAATTGCGGCTGACCTACTAAAATGATTTGTAACAGCTGGTCTTTGTCTGCGTTGATGTTCGATAACATGCGCAGCGATTCGAGCGCGTCCGCAGTTAAATTCTGAGCCTCGTCCACAATCAGTACGACCTTTTTATCTTCGGCATAACTTTTAATCAAAAACTGCTGAAATGCATCAAACAAGGCAATATTGGATTTACCTTCGTACGGTTGACCAAATGCCAACATAATCCAGCCGAGCAGGTCATCAATATGTTTGTGCGTGTTATACACAATCCCCACTTGCAGTTGATCGCTCAAGTTATTGAGCAAATGCCTAACCAACGTGGTTTTACCACAACCAATTTCGCCGCAAATGACTGAAAAACCGGCCCGATTCTGAATGCCGTATTCCAGCATGGCATAAGCCATACTGTGCCGTAAGCTAAAGAACAGAAAATCCGGGTCGGGTTGAATTGAAAATGGCTTTTCTTTCAATCCGTAAAAGTGCTCATACATAGGTGTAATGCCTTAATGTTTTATCTTTAAACGTTATACGATTTTCAGTAGCGCTGCAATTTCAGTTGCTAGCGCCTGATCCTGATTTTTAGACAAAGACAGCGCTTTCTCTAAACTTGCCTTGGCTTTGGTTTGGTCCTTTTTAGCCAAATACACTTTACCCAAATGGTAATGGAACGTGGCGTTGTCAGGTAACTTGGCAATGGCCTCATTCAACTGTTGCTCAGCCTCATCCAGTTTTTCCACACGGTAGCTAATCCAGCCCACACTATCCGCAAACTGTGGCACGCCGGCAGATTTAAGTTTCTGCGCACGTGTGTAAGCATCCCCTAATACTTTAGGATCAGTCTCATAATCAGCCACGATACTGACATAATTATTAAGCGCCACCAATTGGCTGGAGTTTTGCTGCAAAATTTTATCGTATACAGCAATCGCTGCTTTGTGCTGTTTATTCATCTGGTGCACTTCAGCCAGCAACATATACAGGGGCTCACTGTTGGGGTTGGCAGCTAAGCCACTTTCAATGGCTGTTTTTGCTGCAGCCAAGTTTCCAGCTTTAGCATAAGAAGAAGCCAACTGCTGATATGCCTCAATTCTTTTGGGCTCCAGCGCAATAATATTGGTAAAGATTTCTTGCGCTTTTGCGGATTCTTTTGAAGCCTCATACACTTGAGCAAGCAAAAGCTTTGCGTCGTAATTATTGGGGTCTGTAACCAAAACCGTATCCAAAAACGCTTTGGCAGCATCGGTACGTTGCTTGCTAAGATGAATGCGAACAATGGCAGTAATGGTTTGCATGTCCTGAGGCATTTTTTTGTAAGCAGTTTCTAGCAAAGCAATACTGCCCGCATCATCGCCTTGGCGCATCAGCATTTCAGCTTCTATCAATTCGGACAGGTTAGAGTTTGAAGCATTTTTTACACTGTCAGCTATCGCTTTAGCTCCTGCAAAATCGTTTTTGGCTAGCTTGATTTGTGCAAGCAATCTGGTTGCGATAATGTTGCTAGGATGACGTTTAAGCGTATTTTGCAATACGTCCTCTGCACGTGTTATCTCCTTTTTGCCCATCAGTGTTTTTGCATAAGGCACTGCGTAACTGGCAGAGTATTTACTGAGATCTAAAGCTTTGGTGTAGCTCTCTTCCGCCAGTGCTTTAGAGCCGGTAAGTTCGTACGCACGAGCGATAAAATAATAAGCTTGGGCGGAGCTAGGCTGATCACGCAGCACTGAGCGTAAATCCAAGATTGCAGATTCATATTGCATATCATCAATGGCCACACCGGCTTTCACAATCAGCGCATCGACAAATCTAGGGTCTGTATCCAGTACTTCCTGAATCAACTGCATGCCTTCTGCTTTCTTCTGACGACTCAATAATTTAGTCGCCACCTTCACTTTGGCATTCAGCCCTTCTTGTTTATTACCAGCCGTGTCTATAATTTGACGCAGTTGTTTTTCAGCGGCGACCAAATCTTTTTGTGATTCGTATAAATCCACCAGATGGAAATTCAACTCAAAATTATCGGGTGTTTGCTTCACAAACTCTTCAAGCGCCAGCCTGCCCTCTTTAGGCCCTTTCGTTCTGAGTAAGAACTGCACAAGATTAAGCTTGTATTGGAGGGAAGCATCATCTAACGCAATAATTTTTCTTAATTGCACTTCCGCTTCCTGTGGATTGTCATGTTGCAGTAAGAACTCAGAATATTTCTTGCGTAACTCAATGTCATTTGGCAACGCATCTACCAATGATTTAAAAGTGCTCTCAGCAGCTTTCACATTACCTAAAGCCACTTGCACATTCACCTTAAATAATTGCAAAAGTACGCTTTTTGGGTCGATGGCAATGCCTTTATCCAAAAAACTTAAGGCGCCTGTTAAATCTTTTTGAGCAAAGCGCTCAGAAGCAAGCAGCATATGCGCATCGATATTTTTGGGGTCTTTTTGCAAGACCTGATTTGCTTTTTCAACCGCTCCTGCTAGTTGGTTGTCTTTTAAGTCAATCGCCGCGAGCACCATAGTGGCGCCCAGATGACCCGGAGAGATGACTAATGCGTTATTGGCATTGTCTTTCGCTTTTGTAACATCACCGGCTGCTAAGAATAGCTGCGCCAGTTTCACAATGGCTTCAGTGTGCTTGGGCTGGTTATCCAATACTTGGTTCAGCAATGCAAAACAAGCTTTCCAATCCGATTGTTTTTCCGCCACCATTGCAAGACCATACAAAGCATCGGTCATATTGTTCTTCATTTGCAGTGCATTTTGGAACTCAAGTTTGGCCTTAGCGGGATCACTCTCCAACAAGCTCAACCCTTTTTCATAGTAAGACTTAGCTTTTTCTTCGGGCGAAGCGCAGCCAACCAACGCCAACACTAGTAGGGCACTGGTTAACAGCATCAAACTATTACTACTTTTCATACGCACCCCAATTAAACATATCTCGTAGCGATAGTCGATGCATGAAGACATCGAATACGCATTATTCAAACTTTGTTTTCCACTCTTTAAACACAAGCACCGGAAAAATAAATGCATCCACCAAATAGCGTTTAGCAAGTCGCTTTGGCTCGGTCATCATTCGATGTAACCATTCCATGCCGATTTTGCGTACCCAAATAGGTGCTCTAGCCTTTTCACCAGCTAAAAAATCAATTGTGGCGCCTACGCATAATATTACTTTTGTATTGAGTAGTTGCGCATATTGTTTGGACCACAACTCTTGTTTAGGCGCACCAACCCCAAACACCACCACATCAGCTTTGGCTGCACTCACTAATTGGCAAATATGGTGACTCTGTTCTGCTGATTTCTCAAAACCAAAATTTGGGCTAAATACCCCAACCACTTCTACGTTTGGCCATTGGTGATGAATATTCTCTCGCGCTTTATCGGCAACGCCAGGCATAGCTCCAAGCAAAAAAACACGCAATGGTTGCTTTTTCTGATACTGAAAATAATCGAATATGGCTGGCACTAAATCACTGCCAGGTACTACCTCTGGCAACGATTTACCCAACAATCTTGAGGCCAACACCACAGGACGGCCATCGGCTACAATCAAAGACGCGCCTACATAAGCGTTTTTGAATTGCGGGTTACTATGCAAATTCACAATATGGTCAACATTGGGCGTCACCACATAATGATTACGCACCTCGTCCGACAGAATCCAGTGGCTAATTTTTTCCACTGTTTCTTGCATCGTAAGTTGGTCAATGTCGATATTAAATAATCTAATTTTTTTATGCATTGCTTGTATCAATCATGGTCTCGTTTTGATCTCACCCAGCTCACCTGACGATTCACCATAAACTTTAAATAGACAGGTATCTTCATAAGCAATACCCAAGGTGCCATCAACAACGTGCTAAAGGAGATAATGCTTCTCGCAAAGCAGTACCAAGCAATTAATATACCAACACCCAGAGCAGATAAAGCAACTGTCATCAATATCATAAACAATGCAATACCAAGCATAATATACACAATCAGCGAAAATCCCCATAAAGCTAAGGTCGCGATAAACAGCAACGCAAGTGGCGGGATAATCAAATCGAAGGCTTGCGCTAACAGCATAGCGTTCCTTTGTAGGACAGCGATGCGTAAGTAGTGTGGGAAATCTTTGAATATTAGGCCCAAGTGGCCATGTTCCCAACGTAATCGTTGTGTCGCAATTCCTTGTTCAGAAGTCGGAAAATAACTACTCACCGATACCGTCGCATCATAGTAAGGGGCTTTTCTCAAGGCTGCTAAATCAAGGCCTAGCTTCATATCCTCTACCAGATGCCCATTGGCCAGTGGTGACTTGGATAAATCTGTCCATAAAAATGCCATGCCAGTGCCCATCAGTTGGCATGGAAAACCAAGGAATTGATACCCCAAAGGACGTACCGTATTTTTAACTAACCAAGCAAACTCTGTGACTTGCTGCTTTACCCCGCCCTTGGTGGGGAAGCGCATCACATAATCTGCTTGTACTGGGCGCTGTAGCGATATACAACGTCTCGAAATGCGGTCAATCAACTGTTCAGAAATCACACAATCTGCATCAATAATCATCACTACTTCTGGTGGATCCTCTCGAAGATATTGCATGCCGTAATCAAGCGCAAACCCTTTTCCACGCTCATCTTGATTAAAGCGCTCAAGTGCAATCGCTCCATGGCTTCTAGCGACCTCTGCAGTGTTATCCGTGCAGTTATCGGCAATAATCACCAGTCTGTCTTGCAAGGTCAACTGTGGCTGGATGGAGCGAATCGTCTCTGGCAAACCCAGCGCTTCGTTGTGCGCAGGCACAATGATTGCAATGCTGGGACGGGGCACATTTGATAGTGTATTTGTCTGACGTTTTGAATGCAGCGCAATGACTGCAAACATAATTTGAATCAACAGCAACCCTATCGGGATGATGACGATCGCAGATACCAATACTAAAAATATATGAAGGATAGTCATAAATGCGCCACTTAAATATCCTGCTTGCGTATCCAAGTTGCCAATTTTTCAGCTTCTCTGTCTATATGATGACGCTCTGTTACGCGTAAAAACGCAGCCTCACCCATCGCTGTAAGTGCTTCGATAGATACTGACAAGGCACTTTTCATTGCCTCAGCAAGCATGCCAACATCGCCTGCCGGTACTAGCCAACCAGACTTTTCTGATTCAACCAGCTCAGGAATGCCAGCGATATAGGTAGAGATAACGGGGCGTTTGAGTGACATCGCCTCCATAATGACCACGGGTAATCCTTCTGCAAAGCTAGGCAGCACCATTGCTCTGGATTCTAAAATAAACTCACGCACTTGCGCGCTACTAATCCAACCAGTTATTTTGATGTGATTGCTTAGATTGTACTGCTGAATCAAGGCTTCTATCGGCTGCCTCAACTCTCCATCACCAGCCAATACCAATTCAAAATCAATACCTTGCTTTGCAAGCAGATTAGCTGCTTCTACTAACAGCAGTTGCCCTTTTTGTTCACACAGCCGACCAACACAAACCAGTTTGTTCGAAGATGGCACATTGTTACTGACATTTTCATAAAAGCTGGGCTCCAGCCCACAATGCACCACTTTGATTTTTGGCCAATGCGCATAATCTACCCATCGTTGTAGCTGGCTTCGACCAAAACTTGAAATAGCCACCACAAATTTAGACTGTTCGATTTTCTGTTTCAATTTCAAAAACCGCGGACGATCGAACTCCTCAGGACCATGCACAGTAAAACTGTAAGGAACACCGGAGAGTATATGGACCAACAAAGCAATTTCACTTGGGTTAGTTCCAAAGTGTGCATGGATATGCTGGGAGTTAAACTGTTGCATCAGGCGCACAGTTTGGCAAGCTTCAAGTAAATAGATCAAGTGATACGGGACAGGTCTATCTGCACGCATACCCAGTTTCATCGCACAAATAAATGCTTTAAAAAAACGAACCGGGTGCTGAAGCTTGATACAGAGGGTGCTCCACAACAAACCAAGCATACCTTGCTTTAATACATATTGTGTAAGAGTTTGCTCATGAATGTCATCCGCATCCAGCAATTGCTCATCCCAGCCGCGCAGTGCAATTCGTTGCACCTCAAAGCCTTGACGCTCCAACGCCATAATCTCACGACGAATAAATGTATGACTGACTTTGGGATATTGATTGATGAAATGTGTGATGCGCATTATGCTTTTTATTCAGATGTGAAAGTCTTTTTTAAAATAATTCTAGCTGGCACACCCACTGCTGTAGCGTAAGCAGGCACATCAGTTAATACCACAGCGTTAGCGCCAATTTTAGCATGCTTCCCAACACGAATATTCCCAATCAGTTTTGCTCCTGCGCCAATGTCGACCTGCCCCTCTATGATAGGTGTATCGCCTGTTTCATTACTACCAAGCGTTACTTGCTGCAGTATCAAACAGTTCGGTCCAATAGTGACGCTCGGATGAATCACAATTCCATTCGGATGGGGAATCAATAAGCCACCACCAATCTTAGTGTTAATTGGGATATCAGCGCCTGTGACGACTGTCCATAAACGATGCTGAAATACCGATACCACCTGAATAAACTTGGAGAATGGTAATATTAAACGCTTGGCATTTTGATAGCGACGGATGCTCGCCAGTAGCGATTTTGATGGCGACCACGCTAAAAATGATTTATGTTCTCGTTGCCAATCCGGTGTTTCTGCTGAAATGATTGAATCAGCCATCCGATATGCTCACTGTGGTAGTTATACCCATTACTTATACTCGATTAAAGTAGACTTAACATTAAAGAAACGATGCCATACGTATTTAAACTGACCAAGCGCTTCAGCAAACTTACCCACGATCAAAAAATATGCGTACTTTGGTGCAAATGACCCCAAGGCTCTGTGTTGCCAACTTAACCGTAAAAACTGCACTACTATTAACAACAGTACCAGCCACGACCAAATAGGCGCAAACACAAATAACAATAACCAAGCCAATGGCATGAATCCGCCCCAAATCCAAGCGCGTCTAGATTCCTTCACCCAATGATACTCTGGGGCAGCTCCATGCAAATGGCTTCCTTCCGCGTATGCATAACCTGCTCTGATGGTACGTTTCCACCATTGGCTAAATCGAAATATTGCAGCATCATGCAGGGTCATCACGTGGTCTAGCCGCCATACATCATAACCAAGCTGCCTAATTCGTATACATAGCTCTGGTTCTTCACCAGCTATCAAGGTGTTGTTAAATCCATTAACCTGCTTAACTACATCCACTCGCATGAATGCATCGCCGCCACAGGCTTTCGCTTTGCCAATTGGCGTATTCCATTCAATGTCACAAAGTTGATTGTAAACACTGTTTGTTGGGAAGCGCTCTTTGCGCCTGCCACAAACAACAGCAACCTGCGGATGCATTTCTAAGAAATTTAGAGCATTGATAACCCAATCTTGATTGACAATACAATCACCATCAACAAAATGGACGTATTGAACATCCGGATAGAGAGCAATCAGCTTTTCAAACCCTGCATTTCTTGCGCGAGCGGCAGTAAATTTAACCGTCATATCGAGCTCAACCACATGAACTTGCATTGCCAGCGCTTCACTTACTGATGAATCAGTTGAAGCAGAGTCGACATAGACAATAAATGGCAAATAGTTGGCAACTGAGTTGAAACAGTCAATAAGACGTTCGCCTTCATTTCTGCCAATCACCACAAAACCTATAGTTCCAGTCATATTACGTCTATTATTAGTTCTGTTTTTTGGGTTTAATTTTTGCCGGAACACCTACTGCAATCGAGTAATCAGGCACATCACACAACACAACCGCATTGGCACCAATGGTCACATGATTACCAATTCTAATGTTTCCTAACACTTTAGCACCGGCACCAATGTCTACATGATCCCCTATAGTTGGTGCGCAAGGCTCATCAACATTTTTCAAACCTACTACTACACCGTTTCTGATTCGACAGTAGTCACCAAATTTCGCATAACCGCTTACAACAATCCCACCAAAATGGTCTATCACAAAATGCTTTCCAACTTTCACCTCACAAGGAAATTCAATGCCTGTGAGGATTTGTACTAACTTGTATAAAATCTTGTAAATTAACGAGAAGCACTTTCTTAATATCGTATTACCAATTTGATAACGCCAACGGCCAAATCGATAGATAAGCATCACCCAAAAGCCCTGAGCTCCCCAATCATTTTGGTATGTGGTTAAATCTGCGCGTATATTTTCAAACATAACTGTTTATCCCATACTAGCGTAAAGATTGACTACCTAGTCGGGTAAGAAATGACAACTTCACAAACAGTCCCAATGCTTTGAAATTTAAGATTTGAAGCACTTTTTGAGGGGTTTTGATGAATTGTTTCATCATCAGTACGCACTCAGCAACAATACTTAAAAACACATGCAAAATCACAAAAAACAAACCCCAGTTTTTTCGGAAATAAAGCAACTCACTCTCAATTTGCAAAGCACTCACCTGTCGACTAACCGATGAAATCGCATGATCAGTTTTGGCACTCTCGCCACCAATGTGTACAACTGGTGTATCAGGGAAATAAGTCACTTGCCATCCCGCGCGTTTTGTAGCAAAACAATGATCTACTTCTTCATAGTACAGAAAATAGCGTGGATCAAACAACCCTACTTGGTCAATGACTTGCCTCCTAATCAAATAGTAACAACCTGGAACCCAATCACACTCACGGACAGCATCGTGGTTCCATGTCATGTCATCGACCAATTGTACGTTTGAAAATAGCCTATTCAAGCCCGTCTTGGTTAAGAACAAGTTCCATGGCGTAGGGAAGTATCGACACGAAGGCTGGAGCACTCCATCTCTACCCAGCAATTTCACCCCTAGAATACCGGTTTGTGGATGGCTATCCATAAAATCCACTGTCTTCTGCAGTGTGTCTTGCTCCACAAAAGCATCAGTATTAAGCAACAACATATAGCGACCTTGGTAGAGTGGCAACACTTGATTATTAGCGCGACCAAATCCAACGTTTGTCAGATTAGATATTAATTGTACGTCAGGAAATTCTCTGGCAACCAAGGCACTAGAACCATCCCTAGATGCATTATCGACTACGAAAATTTCAATATTGAGTTGGCATAGTGATGCCTTCACAAGGTCTATGGCCTTTTTTGTCATCTCAGCTGTGTTATAGCTCACTAATACTACGCTTACGTCTACCAAGTTCATTCCCATCTGGCTAATTTTTGGATGTTGATAAGTAAGAATTTCTCTGAATTGTATAAGTATATAAGGCCGTTGAAAATTTAAACTAACATCATGACCTTACTTGTTATAATCATTGCATATTTTAGGTAAATTCTCTGCCACAAACACTGTTTTTTATTATTTGAGTCTTCATTTTCATGCCTGAGTTTATCAAAGCCTATATTGCGATAATGTTTTTATCAACAGTCGCTTTTTATTACGCTAAAAAAGTAACCTCCAACATTCTTCCTGAAAAAGAATTTAAACTCTATAAAAACAGTTGGTATATCCTCACTAGCCTGGCTTTTCTCACAATGAATTATTGGCTTTTTTGGGGATTATCGCTTTTATTGGTCGCCACCAGAGTAAAAAAAGCGCTGTACCCTACTGGTCTTTATATGGCCATTATTGCAGCGGTGCCACCTATCAATGCCGCTTTATCTGGTTTTGGTTTAATAAATTATCTGATGTATGTTGATTATTTAGTCATGCTATCTATGGCATTACTTTTAGTTATCTTCTTAAAAATTCAATCCAGTCAATTACCTATCGGCAGAATCAAGACTGATATATTCGTTATTAGCTATCTTTTATTGAATATTATTCTAAATGTATCTGGTACCACTTTTACCGATATTTTGCGTCAGTCTGCTGTTTTATTTCTTAGCAACTTTCTTCCTTACTACGTGCTGAGTAGAGCGATTCGAGACAAAGATCAACTCAAAGTTACATTGGGAGCCTTTGTATTTGCATGTTTTCCAGCGGCTATCATCGGTTTCTTTGAAGCAGGTAAAGGATGGCTACTATACTCTTCTTTGCAGTCGGCTTTAAATCAATATTGGGCATTTGGAGGCTATCTAAGTAGAGATGGTGCTTTACGCGCAAGCTCTTCTTTCGGTCACTCAATTGCATTTGGTTTTGTGATGGCAGTTGGCTTAGGCGCATATCTATTTATACAAACCACCATTAAACAAAAAACAACTAAATTAATCGGCTTCGGAATTATGGCGCTAGGCTTGATTGCGCCATTGTCTAGAGGACCATGGGTTGGTGCTGCAGCATTGGTGACAATTTATCTATATCTTGGTAAAAACGGTGTGTCAAATCTGTTGAAACTCATGATGGGGGGCTTGTTGGTGCTATCTTTTGTTTTGGTACTTCCGTTTGGTGACAAGATCATTAACTTAATTCCATTTGTGGGCAAAACAGACTCTCAAAATATGGATTACAGACAACAGCTTCTTGACGCCTCTATGATCGTCATCGCTAAATCGCCTATTTTTGGCAACAAACACTATGCCGACGAGCCAGAAATGCAAAAAATGATTCAGGGTGAAAAAATTATTGATTTAGTAAATATATACGTTTCTGTTCTTCTCAACACTGGCATCGTTGGTTTATTTTTATATTCATGTATATTTATTAGTGCCTGTTTTTTAACGTATAAATCTATGCGAAAAATCAAATCGGTAGATTATGAGCTTTTCCAAATTGGGCAATCGCTTTTGTCAATACTTATTGCAATTATGATAATGATATCTGCTTTAAGCGATCAGTTAATCATTCCCTATCTTTACTATGCAACTGTTGGAATCAGTGTCGCATATGCTCAAGTTGTGAAAAAAGCTTTACAGCTCAACCTTAATGCTGGAACCGTTAATAATATAACCTCAGTATGATTTGGAACAGTATTAGCTTAGCTTTGTACTAGCGAATTCTCAACCTTGATTTACATCAAGCTGAATTGGCTAAAATTAACGCAACGACTTTCTGTTCAGTATATTTATTATCAAGCGTTGCAATGATAATCTGAAACTTTTCTTACAATCTATTCTAAAAAGTTTATCAGTCATGATATGAGAGAAAAATACATTCATATCCTGTATGACTGTGAAAGCTAGCACAGATTTACTTACCGCAAATTTTCCTAAAAGTCCTTACCATCATCAAGTCGAATCACTTAGATGGTAGTCCTTTGAATTAGCTCAAGTTAAAAGGAAGTGCTAATAGTAATAATCTTCCGCACTCACTTCAGCTTTGTTTAACACCACACCAAGTAACTTGTCCTTAGGGATATGGTGCATTGCCTCCTCAATCTCGGTTTCTTTCACCATGCCATTACCCACCACTAGCAATGCACAATCCACTTTTTTGAGCATAATTAGGGCATCATCCGCATTTAAAATCGGTGGCAAATCATAAATAATAATGCGTGATTCGTAACGAGAAGAGATTTCTTGCATGAGCGCATTAACTCTAGCAGATGAAAGCACCTCCGCCGGGTGGCTCACTGGTCTCATGGTTGGCAACACAACCAAATGCGGCAAACCTGGATTAACTAAAGTCTCCTGTAGTACAGCGCGGCCATCTAAATAATCATTCAACGATTTTTCACATTCCAGCCCCAAGTACTTAGCAACTCTTGGTTTACGCAAATCAAAGTCGACCAACATCGCAGTTTTCTGTGGTTGATTAGCAATACTGATTGCCAAATTAATCGCCACAAACGACTTACCTGATGCCGGTGTGGGTGACAGCACAGCAATCGTATTCCAGTTGTTTTCCTGCATTTTTTGCAGAACTTGTGTTCTCAACTTATCGAATATCCACGTTGCAGATTCACTCTTGTTATAAGCAACTATGCGGTTTTTTTCTAAATGCTGTGCACTCAACTCTACAGTTTTTGTATTGGTATAGTTAATCGCATTCAAATTGGTTTCATTAGCCAACTCTTGTATATTTTCTTGGGTTGGCCCTGCAGCTGGCGCTAAAGTTGCTGTATGCACAGGTTTTTGCTCAGCTCTGCTTTTGGCCTTCTCTAAAGCATCTTTAATTTTTTCCATTCCAATACGCCTTATGCAAATCTATTCAATATTTTTACGACTAATATATCTAATGGCATGATGAGGAAATGCACAATAACGCAAGAGATGAGAACAAATGCCAATATACCCATGAACAAGTATCTGTAAAAATATTTCTTACGGTTAATTTCAGCCTGCGTGTAAATATACGGCAATGTCACCATTGTGCGAACCTTGGTAATCGACTCTAATGCTTCGACACCCCGCACGCGAGCATTCACAGATTCGAGTAAAAATACCAAGCCCAAAGCTGCTGCAATACCACCGAAAAATCCTAAGCCTATCAACTTCTGACGGTTTGGTTTCACAGGTTTCTCAGGAAAAATAGGCGGCTCAAGCATGGTAAACCGCTCAGCTTTGTTTTCTTGTTCCAAATTCTCAGCAATTTTTGCATTGATTTGTTTAGATTTAACTTCTTCGTATTTCTCTTTTGCGTTTTCGTAATCACGCATCAGTTTGAACAATCCTTTTTCCACTTCCGGGCTCATTGAAATGCGGGCTTGCAATTGCTCAACTTTTTTGCGCATGGCGATCTTTTGTTCAGCCAACGACTCAAGTCTCGCTTTTGTCGCCTGAATCTGCGCCTGAACTTTCGCCACCATTAAATCGGTTTCAATATCTCCACGACGCGCTTTCGTTCCATCTTCAGGATTTGTCGATTTTGTAGCACTTACAGATTCTAATTTTTCAATTCTGCGCTTTAATGCTTTAACCGTTGGATGTGAATCGCTGTATATTGACTGGGCCCTCTCGAGCTCAAGTTTCAACTTGTCGATTTCAGCTTCACTGGACAACACCACTGGCGCGTCAGGTGACCTACGATTATTGATACCAGAGCGCGCAGAAGCCAACTCTACATCAAGATATCTTAGTTCTTCTTGAGCCGCTTTATAATCACGGTCAATTTCCTTGATATCCATTTCTGAGCGCTGCAGCATGGACATGTGCATGTCCATATGTTCAGGTAATGCTCCAGAATATTGCTCTTTGAAAGTTGCTACTTTGCTCTCTGTAGACTCAAGTTCTTTACGCAGCAATTCAACCTCTTGGCTCAAGAACTCCGTCGTTTCGGTCGCTTTTTCCGTACGAGACTTCACATTTTCATCCAAGAACAGTGTGACCAGTTCATTGGCTACTTTGTGGGTTATATCAGGGCTTTTGTATGAAAATGAGACGTTAAAAGCGATGGTTGCTTTCTTCTCCCATGGGTTTCCAGAGTCAGAACTCACCAATTCAACCAGAATATTGTTACGCATTTCGTTAAGCAATATCGAAGTCGAGTCTTTGTTAATTCTGTCTTCGTACAAACCATACTTTTGCATGATTCTGTAGAGATTCTCGCGTGTCATCACGCGTTGCTTTATTAATTCAATACGTTCATCAGCCAAGCCATTCACGCTAGACTGAACAATATCTTTTGAAATCTGCTGAGACTCAACAAGAATCGTGCCGGTGGACTGATAAACTGGAGGTAAAAGAATGGCTACAAGAATTGAAGCGACAATAATCGTACTTGCCACAATGATAATTTGCCATATTCTGCGTTTAAAAATGGATAGATAGTCATTAAACGTGAGTTCGTATTCAGCAGCCATGCATTAAATCTTTAAAATAATTGAGGATGGTTGTAACTTAAAGAAACGCCGATCAAGTAAGCGTTTGCATCGACACCTACAGCTTGTAAAGTGCGGTACTGAATATAAGTTCTCAGACCCCAGTCATCAGCAAGGTCATATCCATAAAATCCATTCAAACGCTTAAAGCTGGAGTCATTAACATCTCTGGTGATCGACCAGTTAGCATCTGCACCCAAATGATTTTTTTGATTAATATCGTATTGGTAATTGACAGATAAATTATCCACCTCTAGGAATCCACCCAAACCCGAAGGTGTGACATTTCTTGAGATAGAGCCTGCAACCGTGGATCTTTCGTCAATGACATAGTTAACATTCGCATTACCTACCCAGCCAGTGCCAGCAGAACTGACACGATTCATCCCCACCGCGACACTGTAATCAAGCTGTGGACTAGCTTTGTAATCGAAACCAACCAAAATATTTCTGGATATGCTAGTACCATTGTTATCAAGCTCAGACACTATCTCGTTACTTAAGGTATTAGTTTCGTTTTCAAAACGACTAAGGGAAAACTGGACAAAAGGTGTCAGCTTTTCACTATAGAGATAGTTGAGTCGGACGTTGAAATTTTTAGCATTAAAGTCATCTAAACCTGCGCCTGAGAATACAGTTTCTTGGTAACCCAAGCCTGTAGACATACTTAGTTTCTCTGATATTAAATAACTTACACCTGCGTTGTAGGATCTGCTAATCGCACTTCCGTCACTAAACACTAAACCTGTAACACGCTGCTCAGAAACACGAGTACTAGTTTTGGAATAATTGGTAGAAAGAGAAAACTCTCCTCGTTCAAAACCCCTTACCCATGACAATCCTAAGTTAGGGTCTTTCCTATCCTCACTGATTTCCTCATCGTTTGATCTTTGCAAAAGCACACTGCCGTTGAAGTTAATAGTATTGACACCATCGCTCCCAACAAAAGTGACTCTAGGTATGACGTTATAAAAAACGACAGACTCTTCATTCGAGTCTGCCATTTGAATATTGCTGTCATAGTTAACCGAGACAGGTATAAAAAACCCTGCTGTATATTCCATCGCCGAGACCGAACTGGGCAAAACAGTTAAACCCATGACAAATAAAATCGGAAGGTTTGCTTTTATTTTTGAAGGCCTTATTGACATACCACTACCCTGTATATTGTTTAACGTAATTATGGCACAAGAATGGTGTCACCAGGCTGTAACAATAAATTACTTTCTAGGTTTTGACCCTGCATCAAGCGCTCATAATTTACAGGTGTTACAGTCTGTTTATTATTGACGTTTCTGAGCACCTTAATTTTAGTTAATTCGGCAAATTTATCAAACCCACCCGCCATGCTTAGAGCTTGCAACACTGTGGTTGGGCCAGTTAAAGGAATTGCGCCTGTTTTGAGGACTTTACCGATCACGTAGGCTTTATTGCCTTCTACACTGGTAACCACCACGGTCACTTGTGGATCATTCAAATAAACTTTTAACTTTTCAGTAATGCGCTTTTGTGCTTCTACTGTGGTGACGTTTTCAACGTCTACGCGTCCAGCCAGAGGAAATGTGATGCTACCATCTGGCAATACTTTCACCTCTTTTTGCAGAGTCTCCTCCCCCCAAACAGAAATAAAGACAGAGTCTCCATAATGTAGGCGATAGTTTTCATCTGCAATTGCGTTTAATGATTGAAAAACGGCTACCAGACTTACCGTAGCCATTAGAAATAAACGACCGATTTTCATGAGACTCCTCCGTATAACTAAATCATAATATAAAGATATCACACAATCTTTAATTTTAGATTAGTCCATACGGGTAACTTTAGAAAAACCGTGTAATTCGCTAATTTTGCAACAGTTTTTAATTATTTGTAATTAAATCAGTTGCCTTTGTGCGGCGCTAATTTTGCTACAGCTTGCGCACGACATGAAACATCCAACTTTTGGAAAATGCGTTTCAGATGATTTTTAACAGTATTTGAGCTGATTGAGAGAATCATACCGATTTCGATATTGGTTTTACCGCTACGGACCCAATGTAAAATCTCATGCTCACGATCACTCAATGAACCAAGAGCAATGCTCTCTAAGATATCTTCATCAGACATCGAAGGCTCAATATATTCAACGCGTCTGAGGGCAGCGTCTAGATGTGGCATCAATAACCCAAGCAATGAATGTTGAATGTTGAATACATGAGATTTATCAAAGAACACATAAATGCAATCATGTTTACCACGCAAGTCTTTTACGCCATAAACCAACAGTGAGTGCATTTCGATTAGATTGCTAGTAAATGGTGTGGGAGACTGTGCATGAATACCAGCGGCATCAAAACTATTTATGACGAACCATTTTTCATCATTGTCTATCCAGCGTTTATGTAAATTAGCCATCAAGTAAGATACGATCCCTGGCGCATCAATTAAACGCTGGGTGGTGAGTCCGGGGATGTTTGATGCTACATCATAATTCAGCTCGCCACCGCTAAAATCACCCCAAGCAGCCACCAGCACATCATGAGGTAACACAGGGTTCACGTCATCTTTAAGCCAGTTGAAAAAATCCACATGCTTTTCTATCGCGTAGGACTTTTGAATGACTTCGAAAATTGCTTCCCAGTTTTGTTTTAAATTGACCATTTGACCCATCTCTCACAATAATTGAATTGCTCAGATGCTGTCTTGCACAAACAATACCAACTTTTAAAATTAAATAATGTTAATTAATAACAATGAGTTACAAAAAATAAAAATTCACTTTTTAATCGATGATGATTTAATTCTCAACACTAGTGTCACAATCACGACAACTGTCTAACAGTAACGAATGTGGTTATCACCCTAGCTGATCGCGCGAATTTCAGGCAGATTTCGCCACCAGCCATGCGCATCCATGCCACACCCAAATACAAACAAATTAGGCACCGTGAGTGCAGTAAAATCGGATTTCAGGGGTTTGTTTTGTTGATTGAGTTTATCCGCTAACACGACTGTGCTCACCACTTTGGCACCCAGTTCAAGACACCTACTGTAAACAGCTTGCAAGGTAATACCTTCATCTAATATGTCATCTACCAACAACACTGTTTTGCCATGCAGGTCCAACGTTGGCAGTTTAGTCCATACCAAATCTGCACCGGATAAATTTTTATGATAACGATTAGCCTGCACATAATCTAACTCAACTGGCATGGTGAGCTTAGCTAAAAGCTTAGCTGAAAAATACAATGCTCCAGTCATTACGCACATCATCACAACTGGCGTATCTTTAAAATGTTGATTAATCTGATGTGTAACTACATCAATGGCAGACTCAACTTCTGAGGCTGAGTATACCAAAGTTGAGTTTTTTAACAGTTGATGTGGGTCAACGGCGACTGTCAATCTGATTACTTAATCTCAGAAACCACTGATTTTAGATACTCGGCAAAATGCTGCGATATTTCTGGGTGTTTAAGGGCTAACTCAACGTTAGCCTGCATGAAGCCGATTTTACTACCGCAGTCATAACGCTTACCTTCAAAGCGATAAGCTAATACTTTCTCGTATTCCATTAACATGGCAATACCATCTGTTAATTGAATTTCACCGCCTTTGCCTGGCTTTACTTTTTCCAAACAATCGAAAATGTTGCCACTTAAAACGTAACGACCTACTACAGCCAAGGTCGATGGCGCATCCTGTGGTTGAGGCTTCTCAACAATCCCCCTTAACTGAAGCAGGTTTTGCTCGATAGAAAAGGCATCCACAATACCATAGCTTGCTGTTTCAGATGGTAAGACATCCTCCACTCCCAATACTGAAGCGTGATGTTTATCGTAAACATCCACCATTTGTTTCACAACCGATACTTTGGAATCAATCAGGTCATCCGCCAGAATCACAGAGAACGGCTCACTCCCCACTACTGGTCTTGCACAGAGCACCGCATGGCCAAGACCTAAGGCTTGCGGTTGACGGATATAGATACATGAAACATTTTTAGGCAGAATGCTTCTAAGCATTTTGAGCACGTCGTGCTTGTTGGCGGCCTCTAATTCTGCTTCTAACTCGTAAGATTTATCGAAATGGTCAGGAATTGAGCGTTTGTTACGACCAGTGACAAAAATAAGCTCTGTCGCACCTGCATCAATCGCCTCTTCCACTGCATATTGAATCAGCGGTTTATCGACCACGGGTAGCATTTCTTTGGGGCTTGCTTTGGTAGCAGGTAGGAAACGGGTACCTAAACCCGCTACCGGAAACACTGCTTTTGTGACTTCTTTTTTCATATTCTGTACGCCTATTTCTTATTTTTTGTTGCTATGGTTAGTGACTGAAATTCACTGTAGAAGATGATAAATTTATTACAATTATGGCATTAAAACTTTATTCCAGTAAATTTTTTTATCTCTCTTAGCTGTCGTTTTGTGGGTCTACCTGCGCCTCGTTCGCGTGCCGCAAAGTCTTGTTCGTAAGACTCTTTGCGTGCAATATTTCGTTGTTTGCTTGCCTCAGTTTCTTGATACAGCTGGGCAGCTTCCGGAGCACCCCGTCTAATATTGGATAGGCCGATCACTGCCAATTCAATATCGATGTCTTTACTTTTGATGCTGATGAGCATCCCTACTTTTACTTCTCTGGCATTCTTCGCACGCACACCATCAATTCGCACCTTGCCACTGTCCACAGCATCTGCCGCGATGCTTCTGGTTTTAAAAAAGCGCGCTGCCCACAACCATTTATCCAGTCGGCAGTGTAGTTCGTCTTCTTGTTTAGATGTTATTGAATTATTCATAAATCTATATCAATCAGTCAATTATTACGCTGATACCGTTAATATCGGTCATGAAGCGCTATTCAATCAATGGTAACTGATGCAGCCTAGCTTGATTACTTTCCAGTGTTTTTCGGTAGTTAGCTAACGCCTGCTGCGCGTGGCCTAATACCGAATTTTCTGGATAAGCGCCATAATGATTCTGTACGCCAGCTGTCATCCCAGTCAGGTATTCTATGCCCTCTAATACGTGGTCTATGACGATGATGTGAAACTGTTTAGCAGCGACTGCCTCCAGCACTTCTTGGTCTAAGAGCAAATGTCGTTGATTACGTCTTGGAATAATGACACCCTGTTGCCCATCCAACCCTAAAGCTTGGCATACACGGAAGTAACCTTCAATTTTCTCGTTCACACCGCCAATTGGCATTACCTCACCAAACTGGTTAAGAGCCCCTGTCACCGCTATACCTTGCTTAATAGGTAATCCGGCTAATGCTGATAATAATGCAAACAACTCAGCACACGAAGCAGAGTCACCTTCCACGCCATTGTACTCTTGCTCAAACACCAATGATGCATTGAGGCTAAGCGGAGCCAACTGCCAAAAGCTGGCACTCAACCAGTTTTGCAAGATAAAAATACCTTTGTCGTGGTTAGGCCCACTCATATTGACTTCGCGGTCAATATTAATCAGACCTGTTTTACCAGGGTAACAGCGGGCTGTGATGCGAATTGGAGAGCCAAAACTGGCATCACCTAGTTCTATATGGGTGAGCCCATTGACCTGCCCTACCACTTCACCATGCACTTGAATCAGCAATTCATTATCAATAATGGAATCTCGAATCTGAGACTCAAAGTATTGATTTCTTTGCGCTTTGGCCTGCAATGCAGCATTCACATGTACTTCGGTCACCAAAGGGGCATCGCCTGCAAAAGCAACGCTTTCTAACATCAACTGCTCCAGATACGCAAAATTAGTACT
This sequence comes from Betaproteobacteria bacterium Ga0077540, assembly GCA_001464125.1. GTDB lineage: Bacteria > Pseudomonadota > Gammaproteobacteria > Burkholderiales > Methylophilaceae > Methylophilus. The sequence goes on from LNEP01000003.1 coordinate 68,436, forward strand.
GATACGCGTCTGGTCTTCTTCTATTCGTTGCAATGCAATAATCAAGCTAGCCACTGCTTTATTGCTAAAGTGCGCGCAATGGTGAAACTGACATTTTTGCGCGATATAGCCAGCAATTGCGGCATAGTTCTCTTTGTTGGCCAAAATGCGTTCTGCAAACTCAACCTTGATGGGGAAGTAATCAAAAAAGTCTGGTTGTTCATCCAAACAATCATAAAAATCCTCGCGTGTCGCAATCATCACCAATTTGACGTGCGCAGGTATCAGCGTATTACTAGTGAGCACCGTGCTACTTTGCGCACTACTTGAAATGTCTTCAATCTGCAATGTGCCGTTTCTTAAAAAACGATGAAGCTTTTCTATGATTTGTTGACCACTTTGCTCATCATTTAAAACATCCCGCAGGTGAATTAGCAACATACCACCATCTGCCTTGTGCAAATTACCCGCACGTAGTCTTAAAAACTCAGGCATCAAGGCACTATCTGCGGTAGGTTCTATCGCACCAAATAATGAAGTTAAACTTGGGTCTTTGTCATAAACCACTGGTTGATGCAGCCCCGCTGTTTGCGTCCCGCGATTGTCCACTAAAACATTGACGCGAAAACGGGCAAAAAATGCTTCGTTAATCAAACCGTCCATAGGATTATCGGACTCACCGGGCGGTGGCGGTTGCCATGCTTGCAAATAGCAAAGCACCTCTGGCGCAATACATTTAAGATAGGCTGTTAAATCAGTATGTATGTCTTTGAACGTTTGTAGCAGTTTTGTGGTTTCCTGCTCCAACCATACTCGCGTTTGCGCAAGCATTTTGGCTTGCGTATCAACTGTTGCCAAAGCTGTTAATTCCGCAATCAAAGCACGAGCAAAGCCATCCATTTCCGTGCGTAACTTTACACCCTGCCCCACAGCTAATTTGATGAGCGTGGGTTGTGCCAACTGATTAAAATCGTATAGCGCGACCAAATCATGGAGTGATTGACCGGGAACTGATTGTTTTGCCACTTCTTGCATTGCACTCTGCATGAGAGAAGTACGACCGCTGCCATGCGCACCTAGCACCAACACATTAAATCCACGCTGTTGAATATTTAAGCCAAATAAAGCAGCCTTTTTTGCTTCACTTTGTGCAACCCATGCATGAGTATCAGAATGGTCACTAGGTTTACTGTTTAGCAATTCTGCTGTGGTTTGAAAACCGAGACTATCTTCCGTAATTCTGGCATTCAGGGCTTGTTCATTTAGTATATGCATCTTGATACAGTCTTTTATTGTGTCCAACGTGCTTGTGCTTCATCATCCGAAGCCTTTGCTTCTACCCAACGTGCACCTTGGCTATTGGTTTCTTTTTTCCAAAATGGCGCTTGTGTTTTCAGATAATCCATGACAAATTCACAGGCAGAAAATGCAGCTTGGCGGTGTGCACTAGAGATGGCCACTAGCACGATTTGATCAGTGGGCAATAAAGTACCGACACGATGAATAACGACTGCATCGATGATATCCCAGCGTTGCTTTGCCTGATCGACAATAGCCTGCAGAGCCTTTTGCGTCATTTCGGGATAATGTTCTAGCGTGAGCGTAGTTACCTCAGCACTGTCATTGATATCGCGCACCAAACCAACGAAACTGACAATCGCACCCACTTTAGGGTTATGTTTGCGCAAATCATCCAGCACCTGCGCCATGTCAAAATCATCAGTTTGCACCCGAATCACAATTAACCGCCTGTCACAGGAGGAAAAAAAGCCACTTCATCACCATCTTCAAAAGTCGCCAAATCATCCACTAAATTATGATTGATAGCTGCTCTGACCACGAGCTTGCCACTAAATAAATTGGCCCACACTTCTCCACGCTTAGATAACCAGTGCTTAAGCGCAGTAATGGTTTCAATATCCTCTGGTAAATCCACATCTTCGGAAGAATAATTGACTGCCTCTTTAATGCGGGCGAAATACAAGACTTTAATTTGCATAATATTGACTTCTAACTGAAAGCTATTCATCCACCTCATCTAACAAATCGATAGGTTGATGACTCAGTTCAACGCGTTCAATCTGTGCAAATCGGCGGGTAATTTTTTGGCTACTGATGTGCACATCCTGTGCATTCTCATGTGCCTGACGGATATTATCGGCAAGTTTTTTCATCCGCACGTCAAAACGTTCAAAATCTTTACTCAACTTGCCTAATTCATCTTTAATGATGTGGACTTGTTTGCGCATTTCCACGTCTTTCAATACGGCACGCGCAGTGTTTAGTACGGCCATTAAGGTGGTTGGTGACACCACCCACACGCGTTTATTCATTGCATAATCAATCACTTCCGGATGATAGGCGTGGATTTCAGCAAATACTGCCTCTGCTGGGATAAACATCACCGCACCATCAGAGGTGACATTGGGAATAATATATTTAGCAGCAATATCATCTACATGCTTTTTAACATCCGCTTTAAATTGTTTCTCAGCTTGCAGCTGCATAGGCTCGCTCAGGCTGGCATCAAACATACGGTGATAGTTTTCTAGTGGGAACTTGCTGTCCACGGCCACTGTGCCGGTAGGGTCAGGCAAGAACAAAGCACAGTCCACACGCGTGCCGTTATCAAATGTATGCTGCATTTTAAAGCTAGCAGTTGGTAATACGTTGCGTACCAAACCTTCTAATTGCACCTCGCCATAAGCACCTCGGCTGCGCTTATCTCCTAACAACTCTTGCAGGCTCACCATGTTGGTGCTTAAACCATCAATTTTCTTTTGCGCTTCATCAATGGTGGCCAAACGCTCCATAACACTCACAAATGTCTCATTGGTTTTTCTGAACCCTTCTTCCAAACGCTCAGATACTTTACCGCCAATCTCTTCCAATCTAGCGTCCACTATTTTGCTCAAAGTATCAATGGTTTGTGTCAGTGTGGTGGTGGCTTTCAACATGGTATCTTGCATCATGCCCTGTTGCGCTTTCCCTTGCTCACTCAGGGTTTTATGCAAGGTTTCCAATACAGTTTCACGAGTAGTTGCCATACTACTATTCTGTGCCAACTGTAACGCTTGCATGGCATCGCGGGTGGCTTGTAACTCATGTGAGACGGTAAACTTAAGACGATCGCTATTTTCTTGTGTAGCGCTGTTAAGCCTGTCCCCCAGCTTATTCAAGCCATCATTTAAATCCAGCAACATAGCACGGTGCTTTTCCTCTAACTGCTGCATTAATAAAGTGTTTGATTGCTGCTTGAGCATACGTGTTAACAACCACAGCACAGCTGCCAACATGCAGACGGCAACAATTAACAATAAGAGGCTAATATTCATGTGTGAGATTATAACGGATGTGGCTAACTATCTCTTAATTCCAATAAAAAAGCCCTTAAGCGAAACTTAAGAGCTTTAATTAAAATTACACGTCATCAAACCAACAGAAATTTAACTGCCAAGCTGTTGGCAGATTAACTATAGTATGTGAGCAGTAATTTGTGGCGTTAGACCACAGCAATCATTGCATCCACACCACCCACAACCAACAACATTAAAATGCTAAAAAACAGTATTTTTACATTTAAACTCATATAGTTAAGCCATATAAAGAAAGTGATACATCACAATAATGATGCAAATCATACATCCAATAAAATAAAAATGCTAATATTTTTTTACTATCCTCTTCATTTATAAGAATTTTCATTGAAATAGACTATTTTCCACTCAAAATAAATTTTTTAAATTATGCCGATTGGAGCCAGCATTCCATTTGTGAGTACCTCACACCCTGTGTTAGAGTCAATTGCTTGATAGGTAAATGAAGCGAAGAGAACGATGATTAAGCTGAAATTATTACTAGGCCAATGGCTGGCCAAACTCACGCGTAAACTCAAAAATAACTTTTACATTTATCTTGCCACTTTATTCAGCACATTGGTGCTGTTAGATGCAAGCGTGTTTCATGTGGGCTTAAACATGCGAGATAAAGCGTTTGATTTCATGGTGAAGCACCGTGTGATTCAAGCAAAGGCAGATTCACAAATCATTATTGTAGATATTAACGAAGCAAGCTTGGCAGCGTTTTCTAAAGAGTACGGGCGCTGGCCTTGGCCTAGACAAGTACTGGGGGAGTTTGTTGAAAACATTCAAGCACAGAAACCCAAAGCGATTGTGTTTGACATTGTGTTTAGTGACGCCGATATCTATAACCCAGACAGCGACGCCTACTTTAACGATGTCATTGGTGCCAGTGACAATGTGTTTTTTCCTATCTTAAGGTTAGACCCTACGCAAGATAAGCTCAGCCAACTGAAATACGCCCAAATCCCTGGGATTCAACCCTATCCAGACCATAATCAAAACGCCACTATTGCGGCCATTCTGCCTTTTTTTGAGGGTGCTCAGAAAGCTAACCGTCTAGGCACACATAATGTTTACCCCGATAACGATGGCATTGTGCGTGAATACCGCATTTACCATTCCGATGAGGGTTGGCATTTACCCTCTCTACCCGAGGTGGTTGGTAAGTATGCGGGAGGCTCTCTAACAGACTTGCCACAGAACATGCTGATGAACTGGCGAGGCAAGCCATTTAGCTATCAATACGTCACATTCAGCGATGTCTTTACCGATTTAACGAGTCAACACAAAAAACGATCACAAAACGAATTTACCGACAAGATTGTCATTGTCGGTTCAACTGCAGCCGGCTTATTTGATATCAAACCCACTGCCATGGATAAACAGTTTCCTGGCGTAGAGGTGCTGGCAACAGCCATCGACAATGTCAAACACGGTGACTACTTAAAAGTATGGCGTGGCAAAACACCTTATATCATCTTGAGTTTGTTATTAATTTGGATCACCACCTTAGCGTTCTACTTTAAAGTGGACCGCGATAAATTCAACTCGATATTTACAGGTAGCCAAGTTGGCTTGCTAGCGCTGTCTTATATCGGCATAAATGTCAGCAATACTTATTTGGATTTAACCGGGCCAATCTTGTGGGCGGTCGCGCTGTTTGGTATTGCCAAGATTTATGCCCTAGCGACAGACCGCGCCCTGCAGCGCTGGCTGACATTTGGCGTGCAGGCAAACGCAGAACACACTAGCGTACTGATGTTAGCTGCCAGCATTGAGAGTGATGAGCCTCTTGGCGATGTGCTGATGAAAAAGCTAAAACGCAAACTGGAACTCACCAGCACCACACCTAATGTGATTGAAGTGCTTTTGGGCACGCAAACCGGCATTTGGGGATTGTTTGGAGACATGGTGATTGTTAGTTGGATGTATTCGGACGAAAAACCAGAATATAAAACCACTGCTCAGCAAGATGCACAGCGCATGATGGATAGTCTTCACGACCATGTCGAATCACTCGGTCTACCAAAACAGACCGTCATCCGTTATGCAACCCATGAGGGAAAACTATTGCAATCCAACCTGCCCGCAAACAGTCAAACACTCGCGGCACAATGGCGCACAATGTTTGCACAACTGATTATTCAATTGGAACACGGCGACCGTTCAGAAACAAAGGAAATCACATGAAGCTAAATAACTTTATCAATTGGATTGCTCTGGCAAGTTTAGGCTTGGGCGTCACAATGTCTGCGTTTGCAGCAGAAACCGGAACAGCGCTAAAAGCAGACACCTTACGAGCGCAACCCTTTGCTGATGCAAAATCTTCCGGTGCGTTGATTAAAAATGAGCCACTAGAAATTTTGACCAAAAAAGGGGCTTGGTTACAGGTAAAAACTAAAAAAAATACTGGCTGGGTACGCTTATTATCTGTAAAGCGCACTAACACAGGCAATGCACTCAAAGGTACAGTTGCCGTAGCGACTGGTCGCGCCGGTACCGGAAAAGTGGTATCCACCACTGGTATCCGAGGCTTAAGCGCTGAGGAGTTGAAATCTGCGCAATTTAATGAAGCAGAAATCAAACAATTAGAGAGCTTGGCGACCAGTCAAGCACAGGCTAAGCAGTTTGCCGCCAGTGGTGGGCTCAGTGCCAATCAGACTGCCTATTTGAAAGGAGCAAAATAATGCATAAGCCCATCTTCACCCTCTTAGTCACAACTGGTCTTGTGGCAAATGTCTATGCGTTAGACCTTGGTAAAGCTTTGGAAGGCGTGGTTAAAGAAAAAATCCAAGAAACCACTGGCGCCAAAACTGAACCTAACAATCAAGAGAGCACTGGTAATCAAGCTGAGGTAACGACTGCTCAGCCAGCGCAACCACAGATCAACTGGAAAAGCCCAAGCCGTGAGGAAGAGGTTGCGATAGGACGCGATGTCACCGGCAGTTTGCTGGGGGCAGCCCCGTTGGTCAAAGATAATGGCCTACAACAATATGTGAATAAAGTAGGCCGTTGGGTTGCCAATCAATCTGAACGCCCGGATTTACCTTGGAAATTTGGTGTCATTGAAAGTAGCGATTTAAATGCTTTTGCAGCGCCAGGTGGTTATGTGCTGATTACCAAAGGGTTATACCAAACCTTTCATAATGAGGCGCAGCTAGCAGGCGTGTTGGGACATGAAATAGCGCATGTAGTCAAAAAACACCATCTCAAAGTCATGCAAAAACAGGCCTTACTCGACATGGGTGCGGGATTGTTAGGTGATAAATTTGGCGACAACAAACTATCCAAAAAAGCGATTAGCACCGGCGCTGAAATCAGTGCACGCAATTTGGATAAAAGTGCAGAATATGAAGCCGACCGTATGGGCATGATACTCGCCTATCGCGCTGGTTATGATGTTTATGGGCTGCCTGAAGTATTGCAAAATATGGCGCAAATCAGCAAGAACGATGATAGCGTTGCCTTATTGTTTAAGACACACCCTCATCCAGATGAACGCCTTGCGCAGTTGGGCGAAAGCGCAGGCACGCAGTTAGACAAATTAAAGCCAGGCAAAACGCTGGAGAACCGCCTGTACCCTCTACGCTAGCTAAACAGCGATGTAGAGCGAATGGCTAAATCCATTTATTCGTTCTACATTCGCTCTTGATGTAGGCGTAATAAATAGGGGCCGCCACAATACCGGCAATGCCAAAAGCCGCCTCCATAGTCAGCATAGCCACCAGCAACTCCCAAGCATGTGCCCGTATTTGTCCACCGACAATACGGGCATTTAAGAAGTATTCCAACTTATGTATCACCACCAAAAACAGCAGTGAACTCAGGGCAATGCCAAGTGAGTGGCTCATACTCACCACCACAATCACTGTGTTGGAGATCAAATTACCCACTACTGGTAGTAAACCAACAATAAATGTAATCAGAATCATGGTTTTAGTAAACGGCAGCTCTATACCAAACATGGGCAAGACAACCGCCAAGTAGATACCAGTAAATGTCGCGTTGATAGCTGATATACGCACCTGCGCAAACACGATATTACGGAAGGCATCAGCAAACAGCGTGGCGCGATCGACCAAACTGCGGGCAAATGCTGGGTATCGGTCGCGCTGCGTTGCCTCGCGGAGCGCGAGCATCGCCCCAATTACCATCGCAATGAGCATATGCGCAATATGCCGCCCTGCTTCTTTGCCTAAAAACTGAATATCTTTGGAGTGTGCTCTAAGCCATTCTGTAACAGTTTGCTGTAAAGCCACTGCATCCGCCGGCAAATGCGAATCCACCCACTCGGGCAATATTTTGCGTGAGTCAGCAATAATCTCGGCCATCTGGGCAATCAACTTCGTCAAGCCACCCGAATCAGAACGCAACAAAGCCACCAAGCCCATCCCAATCAGCGTCAACAAACCGATAATCAATACAGCTAACAGCGCAACCGCAATGACTTTAGCGCCTTTGCCAGGCAATCTACGCGCGATATAAGGTGAAATAATATGCACCAACTCAAACACCAATAAACCTGCCAGCAGAGCTGGAAGCAAATGCACGTGCAGGACAAATAACATGGCAAACACCATGATGATCCATGCAGCAATATCGTATTGATCAAATCTGTTGTCTGTCGCTTGCATGCTTGCCCTTTTATGGTTGAAAACGTTGTTGAAACTGTTGCACTGATTGTGCTGGCAATCGCACAATAAAATGTGCAGCCTCATCAAATACTTTATTGAGCACGGTCCCTTTTAGCTTGCTCAATTCCCTTGTAAGTTCATCTACACGTTTGTAGCTAGTGGTAATTTGAATTTCCTGCATTTCAATATAGGGCGTGCTGCCCGCATGCTCTAGCGCCAGTTTAGCAGTGCCTCCATAAGCTTTTACTAAACCACCCGTACCTAAATTAATACCACCGTAATAGCGTATGACCCCAACGCATACATTGATGTATTGTTGGCCATCCAGAATTTGCAAAATAGGCTTGCCCGCAGTACCGGATGGCTCACCTGCATCTGAAAACCGTGGGATGACTCCTTCTGCTGTTTTAATGCGATAGGCATAAGCCAAGTGATGCGCAGTCGGATGTTGTGAGGCTAATTGCCTTAAAAAGAATGCAACCTCACGCTCGGTTTCGCAGTATTTTGCCTGCGCGATGAAACGCGATTTTTGAATGGTTTGCTCAGCGCTTGCTTGCTGTTGGAGAGTAATCATCGTGCTAGATGGATGGATTAAGATAAGCCTGTGATTTTACCATCAGCATCAACACTAATTCGCTCACTCGCAGGCTGTTTGGGCAGCCCCGGCATGGTCATAATATCCCCACAAATAGCGACAATAAAACCTGCACCACGGGATAATCGCAAAGATTTCACGTTAAGCGTATGCCCAACAGGCGCATTGCGCAGTGTGGGATCAGATGAAAATGAATACTGTGTTTTTGCAATGCACACAGGAAAATCTTGATACTCTGCAGAAAACGCTGCTAACTGCGTTTGTGCCAAATCACTATATTCCACGCCAGCCGCACCATACAACTTACTAGCAATCGTTGCAATTTTGTCTACTAGCGGCAGAGAAGATGGATATAGGGTTTGAAATTTGGAGGGATGATGCGCCAACTGCTCTACTACCGTTTCTGCCAACATGGTTGCACCCGCAGCGCCTTCCGCCCAATGTTTGCAGATACAAATCTCATAACCCAATGACCTGACTGCTTGCTCTAGTGCTGCCACTTCATTGGGCGTGTCTTGCGTGAAGTGATTGATGGCCACCACCACTTGCATGCCGAATTGGTGATGCAAGTTATCTAAATGTCTTTTTAGGTTATCCAAACCTAACAGCAGGCTATCTACATTTTCTTGGTTGAGCGCACTTAACTCAACACCACCGTGAAACTTCAGCGCACGTATTGTCGCCACCAACACCACGATATCTGGCATCAAATGGCTCAAACGGCATTTGATGTCAAAAAACTTTTCCGCCCCTAAATCTGCACCAAAACCAGCTTCAGTCACCACATAGTCTGCAAGCTTAAGAGCTGTTTTGGTAGCCACCACAGAATTACAACCATGCGCGATATTGGCAAATGGCCCCCCATGCACGATGGCTGGGGTGTGCGCAATGGTTTGTACTAAGTTGGGCTGAAATGCGTCTTTCAACAGTGCTGTCATAGCCCCTTGCGCATTTAAATCACTTGCAAAGATTGGGCGCTGCTGACTGTTCAAGCCAATTTGAATACGCCCCAAACGCTCGGTTAAATCTTGCAAATTCTCTGCCAGACAAAAAATCGCCATTACCTCAGAAGCAACGGTAATATCAAATCCGGTGTCTGTCTCATGATGCTGATGCAAGGTCAGTCGGCGTAGCGCACGATCATTCATATCCATGCATCGACGCCATGTCACTTGTTGAATATCTAATGCATTGCCGTGATGAATATGATTATCCACCAACGCGGCTAATAAATTATTAGCAGCCGTAATCGCATGGAAATCCCCCGTAAAATGGAGGTTGATATTTTCCATCGGTAAGAGTTGTGCTTGACCACCGCCTGTCGCCCCACCCTTCATCCCAAACACAGGGCCTAACGATGGTTCACGCAAGCAAGCAACAGCGCGTTTTCCGATATGATTGAGGGCATCAGCCAAGCCTATGGTTGTGGTTGTTTTACCCTCACCGGCTGGGGTTGGGCTAATGGCAGTCACCAATATCAACTTGCCATCAGGACGATGTTTTAAAAATTGCGTATAGCCACGGTCTAGCTTAGCAATGTAATGGCCATAGGGAATGAGCGCCTCACTAGGAATATCCAACCGATCAGCAATGGTCGAAATTGGCTTGAGCATAGCATCTTGCGCAATTTCGATGTCTGAACGCATAAGAATCCTTATCTAAGCACTGAATGTATTCAAATTAAAGAATAAATCTGTTACTTTTTACCTAAAATTGAACCCAACACACCACGAATAATACTACGGCCCAGCTGTGAACCAATCGCTCTGGCAGCCGATTTTGCAGCACTCTCTAGTACGGAATCAGAACGGCTTGCCCGCTTTCCACCGAGCACGCCGCCCCAATCAAAGCCTTGCTCTTCTTGTTCAGGTGCTTCTTCTGCCGCCACTTCAACTGCACGTTTTTTAAGTATTTCGTAGGCCGATTCTCTATCCACCTGCTTCTCGTACACACCCGCCACCAGAGATTGACGCATCACGGCAGCACGTTCGGCATCGTTAGCAGGGCCAATTCGGCTCTTGGGCGGACACACTAACGCACGTTCCACAGGCGATGGAATGCCTTTCTCATCCAAGAAAGAGACCAAGGCCTCGCCCACGCCTAATTCTGTGATTGCTGTTTTGACATCTACTTTGGGGTTAGATCGAAAGGTTTCAGCAGCTGAATTCACTGCTTTTTGATCACGTGGGGTAAACGCTCTGAGCGCATGTTGCACACGGTTACCCAACTGTCCCAAGACAATATCGGGGATATCCAAGGGGTTTTGGCTGACGAAATATACCCCTACGCCTTTGGAACGAATCAATCGCACCACTTGCTCAATTTTTTGCATCAAGGCTTGAGGCGCATCACTGAAGAGCAAATGCGCTTCATCAAAAAAGAACACCAGTTTTGGCTTTTCCAAATCCCCCACTTCGGGTAACTTTTCAAATAGCTCTGATAACAACCACAATAGCAAAGTGGCATACACACGCGGAGAATTAAAGAGCTGATCCGAAGCCAAAATACTCACCACACCGCGGCCTTGCGCATCGGTTTGCATCAAATCATCCAAATTTAGCGCTGGCTCGCCAAACAACAGCTCAGCCCCTTCAGTCTCCAACTGCAGTAACGCGCGCTGAATTGCACCCACGCTGGCGGATGAAATATTGCCATATTCGGTTTGATATTGGGCTGAGTTCTCCGCACAATGCTGCGACATGGCACGCAAATCTTTTAAATCTAGTAGCAGCCAGCCTTGGTCATCCGCAATTTTAAAAATCGCATTGAGTACACCAGCCTGCACATCATTCAAATTCAGCATCCGTGCCAACAGCAACGGCCCCATCTCGGCCACGGTGGTGCGGACAGGATGCCCTTTTACGCCATACACATCCCAAAACATGACTGGCGAGGCGGTTGGCACATGATCGGCCATGCCTAATTGCTGCACTCGCGCATCGACTTTGGAGTTGCCGCCACCTACCTGACTCATGCCCGACAAATCCCCTTTTACGTCAGCCATAAACACTGGCACACCAATATCAGAGAACCCTTCCGCCAAACTTTGTAATGTCACGGTTTTACCAGTGCCGGTCGCCCCTGCAATCAAGCCATGTCGATTGGCCATTTTTGGCAAAATATATAAAAAGTCTTGGGATTTGGCGATGCGTAAATTAGGGGTTGTCATATTACTTGTTCACAAAAAAATGATTAATCAATTAAAAATCGCCACGTCGCGCTTTTTCCATCAACTGAATAAGTGCGTCTTCCAACTCTTGTGCTGATTTTTTGGCACGTTCGGTTGGGTTTTTAACACTTTGTAAGTCAAAAGTGGGTCTATCCAGACCTAAATACAACTGTTGGTTTTTTTCATAAATAGCGATACGGCATGGCGCAAATACTAAAAACTCCGGATGGTCCAGAATAATTTCAGTGCCCATACTTAAATTGCAGAAGCTACGCACCTCTTTGATGCCCTGAGGGTCAACACCACGTATTTTCATGTGCTCGCCGATTGGAAAGTTGGCAGGATTCACAAAGTTCATGCCCTCAGAAATAGATTTCAAACTATCCACCAAATCTTGGTAGCTGACACCATCTTTGACTGGCACTTCGTAAATAGCTGTCGTTAAATCAATATCGGGCATGCCCATCCCTACTACTTTTTTGGTGGTAGCTGTACGCGCTTTCATATCAGCACTAGGCGACGATGCGCATGCGCTCAGATATGAGACAGAAAGAGCAAAGCATAGGGTTAGGATGAAGCGATTCATGGTGATCCTTTTAATGCATCCTCAATCACTTGTTGACTGACATGGGGTGACAGCAATTGCATGAAGCTTAGCATATAGCCTCGCAAAAATGCATCCTTCCTAAAGCCTAAATACGTAGTGCTGTTAGGAAACAAATGACTACAATCTACACTTTTTAGCGGAAAATCTCGCTTTTCATCGTAGGCCATATTGGCGATCAATCCTACCCCCAAGCCCAGATTCACGTAGGTTTTAATGACGTCAGCATCAATCGCTGTCAGCACAATATTCGGTTCCACACCTGCATCATGAAACACTTTAGAGACCAAGGTACTTCCGGTAAACGCAAAATCATAGGTAATCAGCGGGTAAGCACTAATACTTTCCAGAGTTATCTTGTTCTCTTTGGTAAGTGGATGCTGCTCTGGCATCACCAAGCAACGGTTCCACTCGTAGCATGGTAAGCAAAGCAAGCGTTCATCCAAACTAATCGACTCCGTAGCAATCCCAATATCCGCCTCCCCGCTCGCCACCTGTGCAGAAACCTGACTAGGGTTGCCCTGATGAATCGTCAACTTAACGTTTGGGAACATTTGAATAAACTGCTGGACAGCCATAGGTAACTTATAACGTGCCTGAGTATGCGTGGTGGCGATGGTCAAGGTACCGGTTTCTACGCGTGTAAATTCATCGCCGACGCGTTTAATATTTTGCATATCAAACATCACTTGCGCAGCTAATTTCAATATCTGCTTACCTGGATCAGTAATTCCCACCAAGCGTTTACCATTGCGCAAAAATATTTGCAGGCCAAGTTCTTCTTCAAGCAATTGAATTTGCTTACTCACCCCTGGTTGAGAGGTATGCAATGCAACAGCAGCGGCAGAAATATTGAGACCTTGCTGCGCCACTTCATGGACATATCTAAGCTGGTGTAATTTCATGCCTTCATCAATCAGTCAAAGCTACGTTATAATTAAATCACATATCAACATAATAAAATGTTATTAATCAATCATATCTCGAAATGTTAGAATGCGCAGTTAAATTTTCTAACATGTTGGTTATCGCGTGAACTATTATTTCATTCTAGCAGGGTTTGTGGTGGGTTTTTTGGTCGGACTCACTGGTGTTGGAGGCGGTTCCTTGATGACACCTATCCTGCTCATCTTCTTCAATGTTAAAGCCGCTGTAGCCGTTGGTACAGATCTACTGTACGCCTCAGTGACCAAGTCTGTCGGCATATTTGCTCACGGCAAACTAGGCAATATTGATTGGGGCATCGTCAAATTGCTAGGTTTTGGTAGCATCCCTGCATCCATCGCCACTATTTTCTTTTTAAAAACCATAGATATAGATTCAAGTGATGCCATAGCTACAATTAAATTTTGGCTAGGTGTTGCGTTGATTGTCACTTCTGTTGCCGTATTATTTAGAAACAAACTCCAGCAATTATCTGGAAAAAGTCACTGGGTAGCACCGCAATATGTGCCGTTAGCAACGGTCCTGCTTGGTGTGGTGCTTGGCGCCTTGGTAACACTGACTTCTGTAGGTGCAGGCGCATTGGGTGTCACTGCACTCGTTATGCTCTACCCTAAAGAAAAAATCACCACCATTGTGGGTAGTGATATTGCCCATGCAGTGCCGCTCACACTGATTGCAGGCCTAGGTCACGCTTCACTCGGCACCATTGATTATCCGCTACTAGGCACTTTGCTCATAGGCTCGATTCCAGGAATCTATTTAGGTAGCCATATGAGCTCAAAAGTAGCTGAGCATTGGGTGCGGATTGCACTGGCCGCAATACTGATTTTTGTAGGCTTAAAACTGGTTTTACATTAAAATACTGCCTCTGTTAGGAAACACCACAAATATATGTATAAATACGATGCAATTGACCAACAAATCGTTAATGAACGCGTAAAACAATACCGCGATCAGACCCGCCGCTACTTAGCCGGCGAACTCTCCGACGAAGAATTCCGCCCTCTTCGCTTACAAAATGGCCTATATATTCAGCGCCATGCACCCATGTTGCGTATTGCTGTGCCTTACGGCATGTTATCAAGCAAGCAATTGCGCAAATTAGGCGACATTGCAAAACGTTACGACAGGGGCTACGGTCACTTTAGCACACGCCAAAATTTACAACTCAACTGGCCCAAACTAGAGGACGTGCCGGAGATTTTGGCAGAGTTGGCTACCGTGCAAATGCACGCCATTCAAACTTCAGGCAATTGCATCCGCAATATCACCACGGACCAATTTGCCAGCATTGCGCCAGACGAAGTGATTGACCCGCGGGCAATGGCCGAAGTCATGCGCCAATGGAGCACATTCCACCCTGAGTTTGCCTTGTTACCTCGTAAATTCAAAATTGCGGTATCCGGCACCAAAGAAGACCGAGCGATTGTGCAAGCGCATGATATTGGCTTGGAATTCTACAAAGACAGCAATAACCAAGTAGCGATTAAAGTATGGGTTGGCGGTGGTTTAGGCCGTACACCAATTTTAGGCACAGTGATCCGCGAGCATTTAGAGTGGCAACATGCCCTCACCTACTGCGAAGCGATTATCCGTGTCTACAACATGCATGGTCGTCGCGATAATGCTTATAAAGCACGCATTAAAATATTAGTGAAAGCCTTAGGCATTGATGAGTTTGGCCGTCAGGTAGAAGAAGAGTGGGCGCACATTAAAGATGGTCCAAATACCATTACCGAAGCTGAGCTTCACCGTGTGGCACAACATTTTGAACCCATGCCCTATGAAAGCTTACCTGCGCATGATGCTGGATTTGATACTGCACTGGCCAGTAACCCCGCGTTTGCAGCATGGGTTAAACGATGCACACACCCACACAAACAAGCAGGCTACCGCGCTGTCACCCTCTCATTAAAACCGCATGGTAAAGCGCCTGGCGATATTACTTCCGAGCAAATGCACTTGGTAGCTGATTTAGCAGACACCTACAGCTTTGGTGAGTTACGTGCCTCGCATGAACAAAACTTGATTTTAGCGGATGTAAAGCTGAGTGACTTGTTTGCCCTTTGGGAAAAAGCGAGAGCAGCTGGTTTGGCTACGCCAAACATTGGCTTGCTGACCGACATTATTTGCTGTCCAGGTGGCGATTTTTGCTCACTAGCCAACGCCAAGAGTATCCCGATTGCTGAAGCGATCCAGATGCAATTTGACAACTTGGATTACTTGCACGAGATTGGTGATATTGAGCTTAATATCTCTGGTTGTATGAATGCCTGCGGTCACCACCATGTTGGCCATATCGGCATTTTGGGCGTAGATAAAGACGGCTCCGAATGGTACCAAGTCACCATTGGTGGCAAACAAGGTAACGATGCCAGCATCGGCACTGTGATTGGACGCGCATTCTCTGCTGAAGAGATGCCGGGGGTAGTTCAGCGGTTGATTGAAGTCTATTTAAAAGAACGTACTGACGAAGAGCGTTTTATCGATACTGCACGCCGCTTAGGTATTGCTCCTTTTAAAGCGCATGTTTACGCTGAAAAGGAGGCCGTGTGAGCAACCTAATAAAAGATAACGCGATTGTGGTTGATGAGTGGACACGCGTGACTCCACCAGTTTTGGGTGAGGAAGTCGTTAAAAAACAAGCTGGTAAAGTTGTGCTATTTAAATTAACAGGTGAGCCAACTTACTCTCAGGAACAAATTGCCGCTACGCAGATACCGGCTACTGGAAAAATATTATTACCATTGTCCGTATGGCAGGCAAATGTTGAGCGATTGGCTGGTCGCATGGCCGCAGGCGAAGTTGGCATTTTGATTGCCACGCATGAGCCGCTAGAGATGCTTGCAGCAACCTTTGCTGATATCAATGAGTTACCTCTTATCGCAGTATTTGTGGAACGTTTTCCAGATGGTCGTATTTTCACCATTGGCAATCTATTACGCACACGCTATGGTTTTAAAAACGAGTTACGCGCAGTAGGTGATGTATTACGTGACCAACTTTTCTTCCTAAAACGCTCCGGTTTTAATAGCTACTTAATCCGTGCTGACCGCTCTGCCGAAGATGCACTGGCAAGCTTGCAAGACTTTACACAGCCTTATCAAGGTGCAGTAGATGATAAGTTGCCTGTGTGGCGTAGATTAAATCGGAGCCACGCATGAGAGTGCGTAGAGTAAATCGCGCATGAATGGACAAGTCAGCATGCTCAAACCAGCGTCGAGCAATCCGGCCACCACACCAAAGTTGACAGATGAGCTTGTGCAAAATGTGGCCACTAAACGTGCGCAAGTGTCAGCTCTACTAAAAGCTGCCAGCGCTGAGTTTAATGCTATTACTTTTGCCAATAGTTATGGTGCAGAAGACATGGTGTTAACGGACATTATCGTCAAAGAAAATCTCCCTATTGAGATTTTTTCGTTAGATACTGGGCGCTTACCTGCTGAAACTTACACCCTGATGGGTGAGGTAGAAAGCACCTACCAGACTAAACCGGTGGTCTTCTTTCCTAAGCATGAAGCTGTCGAGCAATACGTGCGCACCCATGGCATTAACGCCTTTTATGAAAGCATAGAACTGCGCAAAGCCTGTTGCCATATCCGCAAAGTAGAACCATTACAACGTGCACTCGCAGGGAAGCAAGCTTGGGTGACCGGCATGCGTGCAGAGCAAGCCGCGACCAGAGCTAGCTTGCCGACAAGAGAATTTGATACAGGAAACAAATTAGAAAAATTTAACCCGCTTAGCGATTGGACTGAACAAGAAGTGTGGGCGTATATCCGCATGTATAACGTACCTTACAACGCATTGCACGATCAATTCTACCCAAGTATTGGCTGCGCACCATGCACCCGTGCGGTAGCGATGGGTGAAGACATTCGTGCGGGACGCTGGTGGTGGGAAGACCCTACCTCCAAAGAGTGCGGTTTGCACGTCAAGAAGTAATTTTAAATCCTAAAACAACTATGACTACATCTAAAAAAACGTTAAGCCATCTTGATTGGCTTGAAGCCGAAGCCATTCATATTTTGCGCGAGGTTGCTGGACAATGCAGTAACCCAGTTCTGCTATTTTCTGGCGGTAAAGATTCACTTTGTATCTTACGCTTAGCTGAAAAAGCATTCCGCCCTGGTCGCTTCCCATTCCCGTTGATGCACATTGATACCGGCCATAACTATCAAGAAGTGATTAACTTCCGTGACCAACGGGCCGCAGAACTTGGTGAGCGCTTAATTGTGCGCTCGGTTGAAGACTCTATGAAGCGTGGCACAGTCGTGCTCAAAACACCGGACGAGCCACGTAATAAACACCAATCAGTGACGCTATTAGAAGCCATTGAAGAGTTTGGCTTTGATTGTTGTATTGGTGGTGCGCGCCGCGATGAAGAAAAAGCACGTGCAAAAGAACGTATCATGAGTTTCCGCGATGAGTTTGGTCAGTGGGATCCAAAGAACCAGCGTCCTGAGTTATGGAACCTGTATAACGCCCGCAGCCACAAGGGTGAAAACATTCGTGCCTTCCCTATTTCCAACTGGACAGAAATGGATGTCTGGCAATATATCGAACGTGAAAATTTAGGCCTTCCTAGCATTTACTTTTCGCATCAACGCGACATTATTATGCGTGGTGGTGCCATGATGCCAGCCAATGTAGTCTTAACCAGTGGCGAAGTGATTAACGTACCCAAAGCCGGTGAAGAAGTCATTAATATGCAAGTACGCTTTAGGACTGTTGGCGATATCACCTGCACAGCACCGGTAATTTCAGATGCAGATAACGTTAGTAAAATCGTACTGGAAACGGCTACTACAACGATTACCGAGCGCGGCGCGACCCGTTTAGATGACCAAACGTCCGATGCTTCTATGGAACAGCGCAAAAAAGAAGGCTACTTCTAAAAACGTAAATTTACCAAAAAAATTTACGTTTGATATTTGAGAATATTTGATATGACAACACAACATAACGACTCTTTGTTACGCTTCATGACTTGCGGCTCTGTCGATGACGGTAAAAGCACGCTCATTGGTCGATTGCTGTTCGACACCAAAACCATTTTGGCTGATACTCTGACACAGATATCCAACACCTCTAAAAAGCGTGGGATGGAAGCTGTGGATTTATCTTTGCTGACAGATGGTTTGCAAGCAGAGCGCGAGCAAGGCATCACCATTGACGTGGCTTACCGCTATTTCAGTACCGGCACCCGTAAATACATCATTGCCGATGCGCCTGGCCACGAGCAGTACACTCGCAACATGGTCACTGCCGCATCAACAGCTAATCTTGCGATCATCCTAATTGATGCGCGTAAAGGTGTGTTGACGCAAACGCGTCGTCATAGCTATTTAGCTCATTTGGTCGGCATCCCACACATTGTTGTTGCTGTAAACAAAATGGATTTGGTCAATTACGACCAAGCGGTGTACGACAAAATTTGTGCCGATTACAAAGCGTTTGCCGAAGAAATTGGTTTGGCACAAGCACGCGACATTCGCTTTATCCCGATGTCTGCACTCAATGGCGATATGCTGGTAGACCGCTTGGACAATATGCCTTGGTACCAAGGTGAAACCTTGCTGGAAATGTTGGAGCAAGCGCCTGCCGCACATACCGAGCAATCCGAGCAGTTCCGCTTCCCAGTGCAGTTTGTATGTCGCCCGCACGCTTCCGATGACCCTGAATTGCACGACTTCCGTGGCTTTATGGGTCGAGTAGAATCCGGCGAGATTGCTGTTGGCGATGCGGTGACCGTGCTGCCGAACGGTTATCAGTCTAAAGTCAAAGCGATTCAATTAGGCGATGTAAAGTTGGCAAGCGCACAAACCGAGCAAAGTATTACGCTTTTGCTGGAAGATGAAATCGACACCTCACGTGGCGATATGATTGTCAAAACTAGTGAAGCGCCAGAAGCAGTCAAGCAGATAGAAGCCTTTGTTTGCTGGCTATCGGAAACACCTCTCTCCCCTGCGCGCACGTATATTGTCCGCCACACCACGCGTGAATCCAAAGCCAAAATTGGCGCGATTCAATACAAAGTAGATGTGAACACATTGGAGCAGCAACCAACCACCGACTTGAAAATGAACGACATTGCGCGCTTAAGCTTTAAACTGGCACAACCACTCATGGTAGATAGTTATAAAACAAATCGCGCAACCGGTGCGTTTATTATTATCGATGAATCCACCAACAACACGGTTGGCGCTGGCATGATTGCATAACAGGCTATCGTCTAGCCATTAAATCTAATAAAATAACTTATTCGCTTATAAAAGCTGTAAAGGAAATAACATGACTTATGTAGTCACCGAAAATTGTATCCAGTGCAAATATACCGATTGTGTAGACGTATGCCCTGTTGATTGCTTTGTTGAAGGCCCAAACTTTCTAGCCATTAACCCAGATGAATGTATTGATTGCACTTTGTGCGTAGCAGAATGTCCGGCTGAAGCAATTTTTGCCGAAGATGATGTGCCGGCAGACCAGCAAGAATTCATTGAGATTAATGCTAGACTTGCCAAGGTGTGGCCAGTGATTAGCGCAAGAAAAGCGCCACTGGAAGATGCAGACGCAATGAATGGTGTACCGGGTAAAGTGGAATTATTAATTGAATAGTTAGCTTTTTTAATTGTTGTATAAAGATTTGGAAATAGCATGATAAAAAAAGAAAAACCAATTTTTGTTACCCAACCAAATCTTCCTCCAATCGATGAATTAACCCCGTACCTGCGAAAAATATGGGATAACAAAATTCTTACCAACGGTGGCCCCCTGCACCAAGAACTTGAGTCTGAGCTTTGCAAATATTTAGGGGTAGAGCATATATCCTTGTTCAACAACGGTACTATCGCACTCATCACAGCACTTCAAGCACTTAAAATTTCCGGGCAAGTGATTACCACCCCCTACTCCTTTGTTGCCACCAGTCATGCGCTAAAATGGGTTGGAGCAGAGCCTATCTTCGTTGATATTGATCCTAATACGCTCAATATTGATCCTAATAAAATTGAAGCCGCTATTACACCAGAAACCACCGCGATTTTAGCTGTACATTGTTATGGCCATATGTGTGATGTGGACAAAATTGAGAAAATTGCGAACTCGTATGGCTTAAAGGTAATTTATGATGCCGCACACGCCTTTGGTGTTAATTGCCATTGCGGCAGCATTTTAAATCATGGTGATTTGTCCGTCTTAAGCTTCCATGCAACAAAGGTATTTAATACGTTTGAAGGTGGTGCAATTGTCTGTAAAGATCTTAAAACCAAGAAACATATTGATAATCTCAAAAATTTCGGCTACCTAACTGATGCAGAGGTAGTTACTTTTGGTATCAACGGAAAAATGAGCGAGGTCAGTGCAGCCATGGGTCTGTTGCAACTACGCTCAATAGATCAACTACTTGAGAGTCGTGGAAAAGTCGATCAACACTATCGAACAAAGCTAAGTAACATCAAAGGGATAAAGTGTGTCGACGGGGCAGGAGAAAGTAAATTCAACTACGCCTACTTCCCAATCCTTGTCACTGAAGACTACCCACTCACTAGAGACGAATTGTTTGATAAGCTTAAAAGTTACAATGTGATAGCTCGCAGGTATTTTTGGCCTCTCATTAGTGACTTTATGATTTATCGTAATTACCCGAGCGCTACCAAAGAAAACTTACCAGTCGCTAATAAAACCTCTAATCAGATTATTTGCCTTCCGATATATCCTGACTTGTCACTTGATAACGTAGACTACATTGCGGATATTATCAGAGGCTAAATAATCTATATTTGCGATATTAATTATTAAACTTAAGCAGCCATGGCCAACTGTTGCTGCGCGTTGCCATCACCCTTCCAAAAATAGTAGAACTCTCTACCTACATTCAAAAATGTATGATGTGTCTCATCAGTGGTGAATAAAGGTAAGTTTGCCTCCATCACTTTACGGTAAGCATTTGGTTGCTTGTGTGGCACGTCGCGCAATCTTAGCAATAATAGTTTTGCCAGTTTACGTCGTGTATCAATAAACAGGTCATCTGCTCCACGACTACGTAATGCGTTTTCGTAGGTTTGTAATGGTCTGACCTCTACATTAGTCAACGTCACTTTATCTAATGATTCCCATAACTCTTTCAAATCGCGAGTTTCAGGTTGCCAAGTTTTAGCATTGGCTTCAAATGCGTGATCTTGGTTCATACCTGCAATCGCTTTGATGTCTTTCACCCAGAAAGAGAAATAATCTCGAATCACCGGAATACAAATCGCCCATTCGGCACGATC
The DNA here is from genome assembly GCA_001464125.1 of Betaproteobacteria bacterium Ga0077540. Taxonomy (GTDB): domain Bacteria; phylum Pseudomonadota; class Gammaproteobacteria; order Burkholderiales; family Methylophilaceae; genus Methylophilus. Next base: position 89,997 of record LNEP01000003.1, read on the forward strand.
AAGCTTTTTAAAGAGTTGGTCTACCGCTTCACGATAATGCAAACCGTCTAGTTCAATGTGCTCAATAAATGGCACCAAGCGTAAAATAATATATTGGCGTTGAATCAACTTCACTTCTGGCACGCCTTTGCGTTCCAGCAAGTTCAAATAAGCTTTCAGTGCATCTTGTTCACGTGTACTCATATCAATTCCCTTGTCATGTATCTATAAGAAATGGTTACACTTCTCTCTATTTAAGTTTATATCGACCCAACGGTCCTAAAACTTTATTGGTATAACATCATTAATCGTTATACTAACAAGGGTTATCGTCTATGAATCTGTGGAACAAAAGGGCGTTATGGATGCAATTTCTAGTTTTGCATTAGCCAGTGGCCTTGGCTGGGCTAGCGGATTTCGTCTGTATGCAACGGTATGCGTAGTTGGGCTGTTAGGTCGGTTTCACTATGTGCAACTGCCACAAGCACTCACCATACTCACCCACCCCGCGGTCATCAGTGTGGCGGGAATATTAATGCTAGTAGAATTCTTAGCCGACAAAATCCCTTATATAGACAGCACATGGGATGCCATACAAACCTTTGTGCGAATTCCCGCTGGCGCCCTATTGGCAGTGGGAGCCATGCAATCAGCAGACCCTATGACAATAACACTTGCAGGTTTATTGGGTGGCTCACTTGCTGGTGTAACGCACGCGACAAAAGCTGGTAGCCGTGCACTAATCAACACATCTCCGGAGCCGGTCAGTAATGTGGTCACTTCATTCGGGGAAGATGGTTTATGGCTCAGCGGTGGATGGCTTGCACTGGCCCACCCGATGGTCTTTATGAGCCTATTAATAATACTCGTGCTGGTTATGCTATGGATGTTGCCAAAAATTTGGCGTGGCATTACCTTGGTATTGGGAAAGATAATGCGTGTGTTTGGCGTTAATGCTTAGTAGCAGGCATCCATAATTGGGTAGTGCGCACAAACCACCAGCCCAATACTAGGTACACCAACATTGCCCATGCCAGCCCTAATGGGGAATACCACACAAACGGCACGACTACACCTGCAGACACCGTAGAAAGTAGCATCTGCATAAACGCCTGTGCAGACGCTGCAGTACCGCGGATTCTTGGATGACGGTCCAATGCCGCGAGCGATAATACTGGCATACACATAGCCATGCCGATATTAAATAAAGCCACTGGCAAAATATTTGTAATGTTGTCGACTGGCAATAAGTAACATACAGCTAAGTTAAGCATTGCAATGGTGCCCATCCACAGATACGCACACCTCACTACCAGATGCGACGGATAGCGTCCGGCAGCGCGCTTAGCTAAATATGACCCTATCACCATGCCTGTTACAGTAGGCACAAACAGGTAGCCATATTGTTGAGGAGATAAGCCCAGATGTTTGCCTAAGAAAACAGGGCTAGCTAGTACATAAATAAAAAAGCCAGAGAAATTGGCGCCCAAGGCTGTCACCAACTTTGCAAACTCCATGTCTTTGTATATTACTTTATAGCTTTTTAGCACGCTGCGTGCGGAGAGCTGGATGCGTTTCTCACTTGGCATGGTTTCTGGCAAAAACTTGACCGCAGCCCATAAGGTAAATGCGGCATATATTGCCAAGAAAATAAAAATCGCCTGCCAATGAATGTCTAACAAGAAACCACCAATAATAGGCGCTATAGCAGGTGCAATGCCAAATAACATTTGGACAGTCGCCATCACGCGCTGTGCTTGCGCCCCCTCAAACAAATCGCGCACCATAGCGCGCGCCACCGTATTCCCTGCCCCACCACTGGCACCTTGCAACGCTCTAAAAAACCAAAGCGTTTCCACGTTAGGCGCAAACGCGCAGCCAATACTCGCGAGTACGAAGATACCCAACCCCCACTTAATTGTGGTGATACGTCCAATCGCATCCGATATTGCACCATGCCATAGCGTCATCGCTGCGTAGGGCAACAAATAAAAAGTGAGGCTTTGCTGGATATGTAAATCAGAGGTAGCCAGCGCGGCGCCCATGACATGGAAGGCTGGTAGGTAGGTATCAATAGCAAACGGAGCCAGCGCAGCCAGCGCGGCTAATACGTAAACCAAAAATATTGAGTGTGTTTTCAAAATGTAATCTGATTTAACAAACTGGTTAGAATAAAAAAGGCGCCACGACAGCGCCTTGTATTATAGCCTTGAAACTATAGCGTTATGGTAAAGCGTGAAAATCCTCAACGCGTTCTCTAGACTCACCGCTAGCATATTTTTTAGAGTTTTTATCCGTTCTAAAAATAATGGGTTGCGCTTGAATTTGTGGATTTTTCGATTCTTCGATGGCTTGCTCGATTAAATGATGGTTAGGCGAGAGTGAGCATACTGGGTCTGCGCTCTCTGCATCACCACTCAACAAGAACGCTTGGCAACGACAGCCGCCCAAATCATTGGCTTTCTCAGGGCAACTTCTACATGGCTCTTTCATCCAATCATCACCACGGTATTTGTTGAATGCTGGAGAGTCTTTCCATGCCCATTCCAAGCCCTTTTCACGTACATTTGGGAATTCAATACCTGGCAATACACGCGCTGAATGGCAAGGCAACACGTCGCCATTGGCGGTAACGATCATAAACACCTCACCCCAGCCATTCATACATTTTTTGGGGCGATTGCCAAAGTAATCTGGCACCACAAAAAATACTTTCATTTTATTGCCGACTTTTTGGCGGAACTCGTTAGTGATGCGCTCCGCTTCATCAATTTGCTCTTTCAGCGGCATGAGTTGGCTACGATTCACCAATGACCAACCGTAATACTGGGTATTGGCCAACTCCACATAATCCGCGCCTAGCGCTTCCGCCATCTCCAAAATTTCTTTGATATGGCCAATGTTATAACGATGAATCACCACATTCAGCACCATTGGGTAACCATGGTTTTTAATCATGGCGGCCACTTTTTTCTTCAGCTCAAAGGTCCGGGTGTTGGTAATGAAGTTATTAATTTCTTCAGTAATGTCATGCATCGACAATTGAATATGATCCAAGCCACCTTCTTTAAACGCTTGAATGCGTTTTTCAGTCAGGCCCACACCAGAAGTAATCAAGTTGCTGTAATAACCAAGTTTCTTCGCCTCAATCACGATGTGTTCAATATCGTCACGCAATAGCGGTTCACCACCCGAGATACCTAATTGAATGGCACCCATCTTGCGCGCATCACGCAAGGCTTGAATCCATTGCTCCGTGCTTAACTCATTTTGGGTATGTTTATCGTAATCGGTTGGGTTGTAACAAAAAGCACAATGGAGTGGGCAGCGATACGTCACTTCCGCTAACAGCCACAATGGTTGTGTATGCGTAATATTGGCGGCCACACCATTGTTTTGTGCTTGTGCATGGACTTCTTTTTGTACGACTGAATCACCTAATGAAGCTTGTGTCATGTTGTTACTCCTTAAACCTGCTTAATTTACTTTTCTTAACCAGGCTTTACCCACAGCCAAATCAAACATTCCCAAAATATCTTTTTCAATGTCTTGCGCATCTGGAAACGCTGCTTTTAGATCTGCTACCACATCCGCCACAGAGGCTTTACCATCTAGTCGTTTGATGACTTCTCCTGCACCACCATGTAGTTTAACCATGCCTTCTGGGAAAAGTATCACATAACTATTTTGTGCCTCTTCCCATTGGAAACGATGGTGTAATGCAAGTGCATAAATATCTGTGGATTGAATGTTGTTATCTGTCATGCTGTGCTCTTATTTGAAATTGATGACCGGCTGATGAAAATAATCTTTTCCTTCAACCTTAATATCCAGTGTAGATGCCAACATAATGGAATCGGCAATTACCCAAAGTACATTCAGCTTAAATTGCAGGATATCCAATGCTTTCATCTGCATTTCGCGCGATGTGCTGAAATAGTCCAAGGTCACACCTAACCCTTGTTCTACGTCTCGACGCGCTTCGGTTAAACGCTTTTTAAAATAAGATAAACCTTCTTCTTTCACCCATGGGTACATAGTAGGCCAAGAGCTAATCCGCTGCTGGTGAATATGTGGTGCAAATAACTCGGTTAGGCTTGAACATACGGACTCTTGCCACGGCCTTTGCTTAGCAAAGTTCACATAAGCGTCAACCGCAAATCGCACGCCTGGGCTTACCATTTCCAAACTAGTCACTTGTTCGCGTGTTAAACCCACTGCCTCACCCAATTGAATCCACGCTTCAATACCACCCACTTGTCCATCCACACCGTCGTGGTCTGTGATACGGACAATCCATTGCTTACGCACTTCTTTATCAGGACAATTGGAGAGAATCGCCCCATCCTTCATGGGAATAGCAATTTGATAATAGAAACGATTCGCTACCCAGCATTGTAACTGCTCCTTGGTAAGCTTGCCTTCATACATCATCACATGAAATGGATGATAGATATGGTAACCCTTACCCTTTTCGCGCAATTTTTCCTCAAACTCTTCGCGGGTCCAAGGAAGTTGATCTTTTGTTAATGCATTCATGTTTGTCTCCTAGAGAATAATATCCATACCGTCATATGCTACCTCTATCTTGTGTGTGTCCAGGATAGCGCGCTCGGCAGAATCTTCTCTTAAAATAGGATTGGTATTGTTGATATGAATCAATACTTTACGCACATCTCCAAATTCATTTAGCTTTTCAATCATACCACCCTCACCCGACTGCGGATTATGTCCAATGCTACGCGCAGTTTTGGTCATCAAACCCATATCAATCATTTCGGTATCAGTCCAGAAGGTGCCATCCACCATAATGCAATCGGCTTGGCTCATCAATGGTGGTAAGTGCGGTTCGATCTCAGCTAAGCCTGGTGAATACCAACATTTCTTGCCAGTACTAATCTCTTCAATCAATACACCAATCGTGTCACCTGGATGCGGGTCATTACGATGCGGTGAATAAGGTGGAGCAGCACTTTTGAGTGCCACTGCAGTAAATCGTAAATTGGGTACGTTAGGGATTTCAAATCTAGTGTTGCCATCAATAGGCACATCATGGCGATTGATACCGCAGTAATGGCCTAATATATTCAAAATTTGATTACCACTGGTTAAATCTTCATACACCATGTCGGTACAGTAGATTTCACGCTTCACTTTGCCCTCACGCAACATAAACAAACCTGTGGTATGGTCAATCTGCGCATCAATCAAAATAATCGCTTGAATTCCTGAGTCACGAATTGCTCTGCCTGGCTGCAATGGGGCAAAGTCTTGTATTTGTTGCAGCACATCGGGTGATGCGTTAAATAACACCCAATTGACACCATCGCCACTGACGCAGATCGAAGACTGCGTGCGCTTTGTCGCTTTGATGGTGCCTTTGCGCAAACCATCGCAATTGAAACAATTACAGTTCCATTGTGGGAATCCGCCACCTGCTGCAGCGCCTAATACGTGTATGTGCATGAGTTAAGTTCTTTGTTGATGATGGTTGAATCTTTTAAAGATGTGAAAAAGGCTGCCTAGTTAGGGCAGCCTTTGGTACTGAACAATTACTTGTTCATCACGTACATAGTTACTTCAAAACCAAAACGCATTTCTGTAGCTGCTGGGGTTGTCCACATAATCATCTCCAAATTTAAATAGTTAACATCTTATTGATGTACTTGTAAGATTGACACTATACGGAGTCGTTCCATTACGACCCTGCAAGCTTCAATGATTAACAGCTAGTGATTTTCATGATGCTTACAAAACGAATGACTAAAGCTCTTCATTAAGTCGTTTTTGACGTCGTTGGCGTACCGCTTCAGCAAGTCCTTCTAGCACTTGCACACTGTCTTCCCATCCCAGGCATGCATCCGTAATAGATTGTCCATAGGCCAAGGTACATCCAGGCGTATGCTCCTGCCGCCCCGCATTTAAATGCGATTCCACCATCAAGCCAATAATCCTTGCATCGCCATTAGCGACTTGTGTGGCGACATCTTTAGCCACTTCTTTCTGCAATTCATACTGTTTTTGGCTGTTGGCATGACTGCAATCAATCATCAACAATGGGGCCAAGCCTGCATCAGCCAAGTTGTCACATGCAGCTTCTACACTTTTTGCATCGTAATTGGGACTCTTACCACCACGTAAAATCACGTGACAATCCTCATTACCTGTCGTCGCAATAATGGCTGATTGCCCTTCTTTGGTGACCGATAAAAAGTGGTGTGGACTCGCCGCGGTTTTAATCGCATCAATCGCCACACGCACGCTACCATCCGTGCCATTTTTAAACCCTACTGGGCAAGACAATCCTGATGCCAGCTCACGATGCACCTGTGACTCTGTTGTCCGTGCACCAATGGCACCCCAACTCACCAAGTCAGCAGTGTATTGCGGTGTAATCGTATCTAAAAACTCTGCACCAGCTGGCATGCCTATCTCATTCACATCTAGCAAGAACTTACGTGCTCGTGATAAGCCTTCATTAATATCGTATGTGCCATCGAGGTGCGGATCGTTAATTAAGCCTTTCCAACCTACGGTGGTACGAGGCTTTTCAAAATACACGCGCATCACTATCAACAAATCTGCGCTTAACTGTTTACGTACATCCAATAAGCGGCGCGCATATTCCATTCCCGCCTCTGTATCATGAATAGAGCAAGGCCCCACCACAATCAATAGCCGATCATCCGCCTGATGCAAAATACGATGAATGGCCGCACGCGTTTCAAGGATATTCTGCGTTGTACTAGCACTCTCTTTCATTTGCTCAAGTAGCACCACAGGCGTGATCAACGGCTTGATTTCGCGAATGCGAACATCATCCGTGGCCATCTTCTCGTATCTAATTCTTTCTTGTTCTGTCATTTTGAGTTCAATATTTCGTCTAAGGCTTGCAAGAAACGTGCATTTTCACTGAACAAACCAATGCTTACTCGTAAATAGTCTGGCATTTCATAGTTTGCTACCGGTCTTACAATCACGCCTTTTTTCAATAGTTGCTGATTGACTTGAGCTGCGTTAGGCATTTTTGCGCTAATAAAATTGGCAAAAGATGGAATATAGTCCAAGCCAAGCTTAGTTAATCCTTGTGTTAATTGCGCCATCCCAGCTTGGTTAGCGGCGTAACTACGCTGAACGAAATCATCATCCGCCAGCGATGCAATCGCTGCCGCTTGTGCTATCGAATTCACATTAAATGGTTGACGCACGCGATTCAAAATATCGGCCACATCTGCATGCATTAATCCGAAACCTACTCTCAATCCTGCCAACCCATAAGCTTTTGAAAAAGTGCGTGAAATAATCAATTGATCAAACTCTTGAAGCCATCCAATCGCCTCTGATTTATGCTCTGTGGATAAATATTCATCGTAGGCTTCATCTAACACGACCAACACGTGCGCTGGCACTTGTTTTAAGAATGCGTATAAGACATCTTTTGCAATCAGCGTACCAGTGGGATTATTGGGGTTGGCCACAAATATCAAACGTGTTTTGGGGGTAATCGCTTTTAAAAAGCCATCCAAATCATGACCGTAATTTTTTGCGGGAACAATCACACCAGTTGCGCCAACCGCTTGCGTAACTAAAGGGTATACCGCAAATGCATGCTGAGAGAAAATAGCTTCGTCACCCGCACGCAAAAATGCGCGTGCACTTAACTCCAAAATATCATTAGAGCCATTGCCAAACACAATTTGGTTACCTGCAACGCCAAACTTTTGACTGACCGCATCACGCAAGGCAAAGCTGTTACCATCTGGGTATCTGGCAATATCGTAAATCGCTTCTTCAACTGCCATTTGGGCTTTGGGGCTCATACCTAGCGGGTTTTCGTTTGAAGCTAATTTAACAATATCTGCCTCATTCAAACCCATTTCGCGTGCAAGCTCACTAATCGGCTTGCCACCTTGATACGGTGCAATCGCCCGCACGTAATCGGGCGCTAAATTAGATACATTCATGTCTTAATCTTTACTGAAATACAAATTTAATCGACCATCAAACCGTAGCGATTGGATACGAGCCAAGCACTTTCAAGAATGAAGCCTGTTTGGCCACTTCATCTAGCGCAGCCTTAACCGCATCCTCTTGCTGATGCCCTTCGATATCCACAAAAAACACATAATCCCATAAGGTTTGCTTAGATGGACGTGACTCAAACTTAGTCATACTTACGCCATGTCGAGACAAAGGCTCTAGCAACTGCAAAACTGCTCCAGGTTTATTTTGAGCGCTCATTACTAGAGAAGTTTTATCTTTGCCAGAAGGCGCAACATCATGCACACCTAGTACCAAAAAGCGTGTGGTATTTTTAGTGTCGTCTTCAATATTCTCGGCCAGCACATTAAGCTTGAATAACTCTGCTGCACGCTTACTCGCAATCGCAGCAGCAAATGTACCGTCCTGTGCTACAAGCTCATGAATCATCTGCGCCGCCCGCGCATTACTGGTTACAGGCTCCCGTTGTGCTAATGGCAAGTTTTTGTTGAGCCACTCATGACACTGCGATAGTGATTGGCCATGAGAAAAGACATGGGTAATATTAGACAAATCCGATTGGCCAGACAGTAAGCAATGATGCACAGGCAACGTCACTTCACCACAGATTTTAAGCGGTGTAGCCATCAACAAGTCTAGCGTCAGACCCACTGCGCCTTCTGTAGAGTTTTCTACGGGCACCACGCCATAATCTGCTTGACCCGCTTGCACTGTGCGAAACACTTCATCAATCGTGCCGCATACCACAGCAGTACGACCTTCGCCAAACTGTTTGAGTGCCGCCTCTTCGCTATAGGTACCTAATGGCCCTAAGAACGCGATGGCCAATTCTTTTTCTAACGCACGGCAATTGGACATCACAGCACGGAAAATATTACTCACCGCTTCGTGTGCTAACGGACCAGCATTTTGGCTTTGCAGACGACGTAAGATTTGCGCCTCACGCTCAGGGCGATAAATAACGCCATCATCTTTTTGATTACCAGATTGTTTGACATGGCCAATTTCACGCGCCAACCGCGCACGTGCATTCACCAATTGAAGAATTTGGTCATCAATCGCATCAATTTGATCGCGAAACTGTTTGAGCAAGTCGGACATATTCACTTAACCATGTTGTTGAGCAAAATCAGTCATATATGCAATCAGCGCCTTCACCCCTTCAATGGGCATCGCATTGTAAATGCTTGCACGCATGCCACCCACCATACGGTGCCCTTTTAGTTGTAGTAACCCTTGCGCCTCTGCACCTTTTAAAAATGCATCGTTCAATTGCTCATTACGCAATCTAAACGGTATATTCATTCTGGAGCGATTAGCTACTTGGATATTGTTATAGTAAAAATCACTGCTATCCAAGTAGTTGTATAGCAAGTTAGCTTTTGCAATATTTTGCTGCTCAATTGCTGCTACCCCGCCTTGTGCCAGCAACCACTCAAATACTAAACCTGCAATATAAATACTGTAGGTAGGTGGAGTATTGATCATGCTTTGATTTTCTGCCTGTGTTTTCCAACTAAACACCGCAGGCGTCAATGCAGAGGCCTGATTGAGTAGATCTTCATGTACCACGACAATACATAAACCTGCGGGGCCAATATTTTTCTGCGCGCCACCGTAAATCACACCGTAACGGGTTACATCAATCTTGCGAGACAATATATGTGACGACATATCGGCCACAATAGGTACGCCATGCGTATCCGGCAAAACTAAGTCCTGATTGCCGGCAAACTCTACGCCGTTAATAGTTTCGTTAGTACAGATATGCACATAAGCTGCATCTTTATTTAACTGCCATGATTCAAAAGCAGGCACCTCGGTAAAGCCAGTAGACTCACTGCTTGCCGCAATGCGAATATCGCCATAAGCACGCGCATCTTCTACACTACGTTTGCTCCAAGCCCCCGTCACCACGTAATCAGCACTTTTTCCATTGAGCAAATTTAGCGGAATGATGGCATTTTCAGCGATGGCACCACCCTGCAGAAACAATACTTTGTACTGTCTAGGAATATTCAACAGCGTACGAAAATCTGCTTCGGTCTTTTCCAAAATACTGGTGAATTCTTTGCCACGGTGCGACATTTCCATCACACTCATGCCAGAGCCATGCCAATCCAGCATTTCTGCTTGTGCGCGTTGCAACACTGCTTTAGGCAGCACAGCAGGCCCTGCCGAGAAATTAAAAATCTGTTTCATTATTCTTCGTCGTCGGTTTCTACAATTTTTTCTAGGCCTGAAAGCTTCTCGCCTTCCCCCAGATTAATCAAAGTCACACCTTGTGCAGCACGACCCATATCGCGGATTTCTTTGACGCGGGTACGAATCAACACACCACCGGTGGTGATGAGCATGATTTCATCATCTTCACTCACTAGTTTGGCTGCAATCGCCGTGCCATTACGCTCGCTGATAGCAATTGCTTTCACGCCCTGCGTACCACGACCAGAATGACGGAACTCAGACAACACAGTACGTTTACCATAACCATTTTCAGTAGCCACCAATACTGATTGCTGATCATTCTCCGCAATTAACAAGGATAGCACTTGTTGTTTGGCACCCAGCTTCATGCCACGCACACCACGTGTTGCACGACCCATTGGGCGCACATCATCTTCGGTAAACCATACCGCTTTACCGCCATTAGAAACAAGCACTATATCGTTCTTACCATTGGTAATTTCTGCGCCCACCAAGTAATCGCCATCATCTAACTTAATCGCGATAATCCCAGATTTACGTGGGTTGGCAAACTCGGTCAATGCAGTTTTCTTCACAGTACCTTGTGCTGTTGCCATGAAAATAAAGTGATTTTCATCAAACTCTTTCACAGAAAGAATCGCATTGATTTTCTCACCCTCTTCCAACGGGAACAGGTTGACGATTGGCTTACCTCGGCTGATGCGGCTACCCTGTGGCACTTCATAGACTTTTAGCCAATACACTTGCCCACGACTACTAAAACATAGAATGTAATCATGCGTATTGGCCACAAACATCTTGTCGATGAAGTCATCTTCTTTGGTTGCGGCAGCTTGTTTGCCACGGCCACCACGTTTTTGTGCACGGTATTCTTCTAGCGGCTGCGATTTAATATAGCCAGTGTGTGAGAGGGTGACCACCACATCTTGCGGCGTAATTAAGTCCTCTAAAGATAAGTCTTGAGCATTTGCCACAATTTCACTGCGGCGTTTATCGCCAAACTGTTTTTGAATTTCCATTAGCTCATCGGTAATAATGGCTGTCACACGGTGTGCATTGGCCAAAATGTCCAGCAAATCAGCAATCACATCCATCACTTCTTTGTACTCACTGACAATCTTGTCTTGCTCTAAGCCAGTCAAACGCTGTAAGCGCATCTGCAAGATTTCTTGCGCTTGCACTTCTGACAAACGGTAGCCATTGGGCGTGAGACCGAAGTCGACTGATAAGCCTTCAGGGCGTGATGCTTCCATCGCTGCACGCTTCAGCATTTCTTCCACCACTGGAGATTGCCAAGTACGTGCCATCAAATCTTTTTTCGCTTCCGGTGGTGTGGGCGCTGCTTTAATCAGCGCAATCATTTCATCCACGTTAGCCAAAGCCACTGCCAAGCCTTCTAAAACATGTCCGCGCTCACGTGCTTTGCGCAATTCAAATACGGTACGACGCGTCACTACTTCACGACGGTGACGCAGGAATGCCTCTAACATTTGTTTCAGGTTAAGCAAACGCGGTTGGCCATCTAATAGCGCCACCATGTTCATCCCAAAGGTATCTTGCAATTGCGTTTGCTTGTAGAGGTTATTCAGAATTACTTCTGGCACTTCGCCGCGCTTGAGTTCAATCACCACACGCATGCCAGATTTATCCGACTCATCACGCAAATCAGAAATGCCTTCGATTTTTTTCTCGTTGACCAGCTCGGCGATTTTTTCAATCAACGTCTTTTTGTTGACCTGATATGGCAACTCATCAATGATGATGGACTGACGCCCGCCTTTGTCCATGTCTTCAAAGTGCGTACGTCCACGCATCACCACACGGCCGCGGCCAGTGCGGTAACCTTCTTTCACACCAGTAGTACCGTAAATAATACCGGCGGTTGGAAAGTCCGGTGCTGGAATCAATTCAATCAACTCTTCCACCGTGGTCTCAGGATTTTTCAACAGAGCAAAACATGCAGACAACACTTCATTGAGGTTGTGTGGCGGAATATTGGTCGCCATACCCACGGCAATACCTGAACTACCGTTAATCAGTAAGTTAGGGATACGTGCCGGCATAATGAGCGGCTCATGCTCACTGCCGTCATAGTTAGGCCCAAAATCAACGGTTTCTTTGTCAATATCTGCGAGCAATTCGTGGGCAATTTTTGCCATACGGATTTCGGTATAACGCATCGCCGCTGCATTGTCACCATCCACAGAACCAAAGTTACCTTGACCATCCACCAACATGTAACGTAAGGAGAAATCCTGCGCCATACGTACAATCGTGTCATACACTGCAGTATCACCGTGCGGGTGATATTTACCAATCACATCGCCCACGATACGGGCAGATTTTTTATAAGGTTTATTGTAGTCATTGGACAACTCGTGCATTGCATATAACACACGTCTGTGTACAGGCTTCAAACCGTCGCGCACATCAGGTAGCGCACGACCAACAATCACGCTCATTGCATAATCTAAATAGGAGCGACGCATCTCATCTTCGAGACTGATAGGCAGGGTTTCTTTTGCAAATTGATCTGTCGGTTGGGTCATAATGAACTAACTTTTTTAATTAAAATTTATCCTCTGATTTTAGCATGATAACGCGCCAATCGTCTCGGGCTTTTCATGTTTCTGGCTTGTTAAATGGTATTAATACAGGCTTAAAAACTGACTTTGTAGTCGAGCTATCCACCATAAAAAAACGAGGCCGCAGCCCCGTTTTCTCTCACGTTATCGACGCTATGCCTGACTAAGCAAAGCCAAGTCTTTTTTCAAATCATCGACATGCTCCAACCCCACAGCAATGCGCACTAAACTATCTTTTATGCCAGCAGCTGCCCTCGCTTCCGCAGTCACGCGGCTATGTGTAGTTGTGGCTGGATGCGTGATTGTAGATTTAGCATCACCTAAGTTGGCTGTAATAGATATTAGCTCAGTTGCATCAATCAACGCCCAAGCGGCTTCTTGTTCAGATTGACCCGCCTTGGTTTTAACTTCAAAACTGACAATCCCCCCACCGTTACTTTGCTGGCGCATGGCCAATGCATGCTGTGGATGCGAAGCCAAGCCAGGATAATAGACACGAGCCACCAGTGGCTGTGCTTCTAACCATGTTGCTAATGCCAACGCATTGCGTGCATGTGCCTCCATACGTACATGCAGGGTCTCCAATCCTTTTAGAAATACCCAAGCATTGAATGCACTCATGGTCACACCTGCCGTTCTTAAGAAACCATATACTGGCTCCATCAAAACCTTAGGGCCTAATACTGCCCCACCTAAACAACGCCCCTGACCATCAATATATTTGGTGGCCGAGTGGATAATGATATCGGCACCTAGCTCTAAAGGGCGTTGAATGATGGGCGTACAAAAGCAATTATCCACCACCAACTTTGCACCCACCGCGTGTGCAACTTCTGCAAGCGCTGTAATATCACCAATATCCGTCAATGGGTTAGATGGAGTCTCCACAAAGAAAAGCTTGGTATTGGGAAGTGCGGCTGCGCGCCATGCCTCCACATCCGTGAGTGAAACAAAGGTCACATCCAGGCCCCAACGCTTTAGGATATTGCCAAACAATTGTACGCTGGTACCAAAAATACTGCGAGAAGCGATCACATGATCTCCTGCGCTGCATAAGCCCATCACACAGGCTAGGATGGCCGACATGCCACTAGAAGTAGCCACGCATTGCTCTGCACCTTCTAATGCCGCCAGCTTATCCTGAAACATGCTAACGGTTGGATTAGTAAATCTTGAGTAGATATTACCAGGCTCGGTTCCGCCAAATCTAGCTGCTGCTTGCGCTGCATTTTTAAAGCGAAAGCTGGAATTTAAAAATACCGCTTCTGAGTTCTCACCGTAAGCCGTTGTTTCTGTGCCGGCACGCACACTAAGTGTTTCAATTTGATAGTCTTGATTGTTCATGATTGTTCACATTCTAGGCAATAAAAAACCCGCTAAAGCCAAAGCTAAAACGGGTTTTTGTTTTCTCGCTTTAGCTGTATTTATTATGCGCTCGCAAGCTGAGTAAGGCTTTGTTTAAGGTTGGCCACTCAAATCAGCGCAGTTCCATTTAACGCCTAATCAAACAAGCTGTCAAGAGTTTATAAACATAATAAATAATAAGCCAATTGAAAATCAATCATACCTAGGTAGTCCGTGGTAAATACTTTTGAATTGATAAATAATCATTACTTATTGTAGATGCTAATCCACATGCACAGCATCAGTCGATAGCAAATTCAAATCTAATTGCGTGCTTGAGTTAGGTGGTTTCTGTTTTTTATTGATGTCGCTACGCGCTGCTTCAATTCTATTCAAGTATGCTGCATCTACATCCCCAGTCACGTACTTACCATCAAAACAGCTGCTATCGAATGCTGTCAGATGCGGATTTGACTTCATGATGCTTTCTTTCAGCGCATCTAAATCCTGATAAATTAGTGCATCAGCGCCAATTTCCTTACAGATTTCCTCATCAGTTCTGCCAGTGGCCAACAGCTCTTCTCTGCTAGGCATATCAATGCCATACACATTAGGGAAGCGCACTGGCGGCGCAGCTGATGCAAAATACACTTTATTGGCACCTGCATCACGTGCCATTTGTACGATTTGTTGTGATGTCGTACCACGTACAATCGAATCATCCACTAACAATACATTTTTACCTTTAAATTCAATACCGATAGGATTGAGTTTTTGACGTACTGATTTTTTACGCAGCGCTTGTCCTGGCATAATAAACGTACGGCCAATATAACGGTTTTTGATAAAACCTTCCCTGTAATCCAAGTTAAGCGCAATACCCAATTGCAATGCACTTGGACGACTAGTATCAGGAATTGGAATGACCACATCAATTTTTTTATCAGGCCATTCACGTTTGATTTTCTCAGCTAGGCTCACACCCATATCCAAACGCGTTTGATACACAGACACGCCATCAATCACAGAATCAGGACGAGCTAAATACACATACTCAAAAATACAGGAAGTGAGCTTAGGCGCTTCTGCACATTGACGGCTGAACAAATTGCCATCCATATCAATAAAGATGGCTTCACCCGGCTCAACATCGCGCAACAACTTAAAGCCAAGTACGTCTAGCGCAACACTTTCCGAGGCAACAATATACTCAACGCCTTTGTCAGTATCTTGCTTGCCAATGACCAACGGACGAATACCATGCGGATCACGAAATGCCAACAAACCAAAATTAGCAATCATCGCCACCACAGCATATGCACCTTTACAGCGTCTGTGAACGCCTGCCACAGCATCAAATGCCATATCAGTATTCAACAATGCGTTGCGGGATGTTTTTTCAATCTCATGGGCAAGTACGTTCAACAGCACTTCTGAATCGGAGCTAGTATTGATATGGCGTAAATCTTGTCTGAACATTTCAGACTTTAATTGCTCAGAATTTGTAAGGTTACCGTTATGGCCTAAGACAATACCAAACGGAGAGTTGACATAAAAAGGCTGCGCCTCTGCCGCACTAGATGAGCCTGCAGTTGGGTAACGTACATGGGCAATACCTGCATTGCCGACCAAACCACGCATATGACGGGTCTGAAATACGTCTTTCACTAGGCCATTGTTTTTATGCATGTTAAAGGTATTACCATCACAAGTGACGATACCCGCAGCATCCTGCCCCCTATGTTGCAGTACAAGTAGCCCATCGTATAACAACTGATTGACCGGGTTCTTACCTACAATACCAATGATTCCGCACATGGATTAACCTTCACTATGTGATACAAATATTCAAAAATTGCATTTACTCAAAACTTACGTGCTGCGTGATACTTTTAGGCAACCAAACCAGGACTATTTTTGCTAAAGCCTCTAGAGGTGCGCTAAACATTGCATTTGTCCAATGTTCGTCTTTGGGCAACTGCGTCATCCCCGCCAAAATCATCAGCACAGTTACAATCAATAAACCTCTTAAAAAACCAAACACACCTCCTAAGAGGCGGTTTAACCATCCAAGACCAATCTCTTTAAGTAATCCAGACAACGCAATTGCTATTAAGCTGGTGATGAGCAGCACAGCTAAAAAAACAATAATGAACGCAGCCAACATTTTCAGCTTTTCTGATGGAATGTCATAAGGTAATAACGGTACCACCTGAATGGCATATGTGCGTGCCACGTAAAACGCTAACACCCAACCTAACAACGACAAAATCTCTCTGACAGCTCCACGCATCAGACTAATGAGTATTGAGATACCAATAATGACTAATACAGCATAATCAAACACTGTCATTTGCCACACTCACTGTTGTCATTGGCTAACAACCATGCCGGTTAATCCTGATGCTTTAATATTTTGTAATGCAATCGCTGCCTCATTTCGGCTTGTGAACACTTGAGAACGCAATCGTATTTTTTCGCCCATAGGCGTTTTTATTTTTTCTGTACTTGATTTATAACCTAGACTGCTTAGTTTAGATTGTAGCTGCTTGACATTATTCAAGTCTGAAAACACACCGACCTGCACAAAATATTGTTCTTTAGGTAGTGCTACCTTGGGAAAGTTAGCAGACTTGGGTTTATCAGCTTGTGATTGTTGTACTACGGGCGCAGCTTCAGGGTCTTCTTCAATCTCTACTGGTTCACTAGCTTCTTTTTTTTCAATCTGTGTAGTTGCTGGGGCTATATTACTTTGGTCTGCAGAAACAACACTGGAGTCAAAGTCATTTAAGGTTGGTGTTGGCGTAGTATCGCCTGAAGGAGCACTTTCATTTTGTATGGATATTTTCACGTCCTCGTGAGAAACCACTGCAGATCTGTCTTCCAGCAATATGGGTAACACGATGATCATTAATATAACAAGTGCAATCGCCCCCACCAAGCGGCGACGCGCTTTTTTCTTAAGATTAAGCTCAATATCAGCTGCCGAGTCTTTTTGCATGTAAAGCCTTATCTTAATGTCTTGTTAAACTAATCATGGTTGAAAGCGCGTGGCAGCCCAATAATCCAAAGCTGCAGCAACGGTAAAGAACGAACCAAACACTATAATTTTATCATTTTTCGCTACACTTTTATATGCACTAGACAAAGCCAACTCAATGTTACGGTGCGCCTTTACTGGCGAGTTGACAGTACAACTACTGAAAATATTTTCCAGATCATTTAACTTTGCTGCGCGTGGATGGTTGATTTCTGCAACATGCCACGTATCAAACTCCTGCATTAATATTTTAACGACAGCTTGTATATCTTTATCGGCAAGCATGGAAAAAACTGCAACCAAACGCCCTTCTTTTGGCATGTTTTTTCGTAACGCGGTAAGGTTATCCAATAAGGATTCTGCTGCTTGCGGATTATGTGCTACATCTACAATGACATCTGGAGCATGATTTAAATATTGAAAACGGCCTGGCAACTGTACTTTTGGTAGTGTGTCTACAATCACAGCATCCGCTACTGGCAATATTCGATTTAAGGCTCGGATAGCGTATATAACCGATGCAGCATTGTCACGCTGAAACATGCCAGCTAGCGACAAGGAAGGCATATCCAGCACCCCGTTTACATCTCTGTAACGCCACGAACCCTCTCCCGCCTCAACAAAAAATGCTTGCTGAATACACTTCAGTTGCGCACCTTGATTTATCGCATAATTTACGAGGCTTTGTGGTGGGGAGCGGTCGCCACAGATTGCGATTTGGTGAGCACGATAAACACCCGCTTTTTCCAATCCTATCTTTTCGCGTGTATCACCAAGATACTCCATGTGATCCATGTCTACATTCGTAACTAGTGCGCAATCTGCATCCAATATATTGACTGCATCCAAACGCCCACCCAAACCAACTTCCAACACCAACACATCAAGAGGTTGTTGCGAGAAATGCCAAAATGCAGCCAACGTCCCCATCTCAAAATAGGTAAGTTCTATGGCTTCTCTCGCAGACTCAACAGCATCAAACGCATCGCAAAGTGCCTGATTAGAAATTTCATCACAGCAAATGCGCACCCGCTCGTGATAACGCTGCAAATGTGGGGAGGTGTAGCAACCAACGCGATATCCGGCTTTGGCGTACACCTGTTCAAGCATGGCACATGAAGAACCTTTGCCATTAGTACCAGCAACGGTCACTATGACGGGACGTTTATATTGATTAAACAGAGCCAAGCGCTGAGCTACAACAGATACACGCTCCAAGCCCATCGCGATAGATTTTGGATGAAGCGCTTCAATGTACGCAAGCCATGCATCCACAGACTTTGGCTTGGTGTTGTTTTTGCTCACAGAATAGTCTTGTTAGGCAACTTTAGGTATTTTGAGTAAGCTTGATAACATGCTCGATAGTCGCTGGCGCATCTCACGACGGTCCATGATGAGATCAATTGCTCCGTGCGCAAGCAAAAACTCCGAACGCTGAAAGCCTTCTGGCAGAGTCTCACGCACTGTTTGCTCAATTACTCGTGGACCAGCAAACCCAATCAAGGCATTCGGTTCTGCAATGATAATGTCGCCAAGCATCGCAAAGCTAGCAGAAACACCGCCCATCGTTGGATCAGCCAAAATAGAAACATAAGGCATACCCGCTTCAGATAGCTTGGTAAGTGCAGCGCTGGTTTTTGCCATCTGCATCAGTGATAACAAGCCCTCTTGCATGCGTGCGCCGCCACTAGCAGACACACAAATAAAGGGAGATTTTTGATCAATCGCGGCTTGCACACCGCGCACGAAACGCTCACCAACGACGGCACCCATAGAGCCGCCCATGAACTTGAATTCAAACACTGCAGCAACGACAGGCAAGCCTTGTATCGCGCCCTTCATGACAATCAGCGCATCCTTCTCGCCCACTTCTTTTTGAGCTTGCTTCATGCGCTCTGCATAAGTTTTACTGTCTTTAAATTTCAATGCATCTACTGGACTCACATCCTCGCCCACTTCAATGCGGTTTTCCGGATCCAACAGTGCATTCAGTCTAGCACGTGCGCCAATACGGTTGTGATGCCCACATTTGGGACAGACCTCAGCATTAGTTTCCAAATCAGATCGATAAAGCACTGTCTGGCACGAATCACATTTGCTCCATAAGCCCTCAGGTACATTTCGTTTTTGCACAGAGCCAACGGCTCGTTTTACTTTTTGCGGTATTTTATCTAACCAACTCATGGCTGCTCCAAGATTTTTATCTTTATATTGTTCAGTTAAGAAGCGTCTATAGCTTCGCGCAGTTCTTGCACTAACTTACTGACATTATCAATTAAATTCTCTTCGGTAGAGGCTTCAATCGTCAACACCATTCGGCTACCTACGACAATGGCGTCCGCAATCGTAGCCACAGATTTAGCTGTGGCTGCATCTTTCACACCAAAACCTACGCCTATCGGCAAGTTAGTTTTAGATTTAATCTCGGCAACTCGTTTACTTACCTCTTGGATATCAAGATTCGCTGCACCTGTCACACCCTTCAATGAGACATAATACAAAAATCCTGTCGCCTGTTGCACAATCAAATCCGTGCGCGCCGGCTCTGTCGTTGGAGAAAGAAGGAAAATACTATCAATTCCAGCAGCAGTGAGTGCAGTGGTGAACTTGCTGCATTCCTCTGGTGGATAATCCACGGTCAGCACGCCATCCACGCCAGCCTGATGCGCGAGTTGTGTGAATTGCTGAATGCCCATCGCCTCCACTGGATTGGCATAACCCATTAACACAACTGGAGTCTTTTGATCGGATTTTCTGAACTCACTGACCATCTCAAGCACTTTGCGCAGGCCTACTTTATGCACCAAAGCGCGCTCACTGGCACGTTGTATCACCGGGCCATCTGCCATCGGATCAGAAAACGGCACACCCAACTCAATCATGTCAGCACCATGTTTAACCATGGCATGCATCAGTGGCACTGTACATTTTGGATGCGGATCACCTGCTGTGATATATGGAACCAGTGCTTTTTTTTGTTGAGATTTCAGTAAATCAAAAGTAGATTGAATGCGTGACATGGGGTTTAGAGAGTAATGTTAGAAAGTTTTGCAACGGTGTTAATGTCTTTATCACCACGTCCTGATAAATTGACCAGAATAATTTGGTCCTTCGACATGGTTTTAGCCATTTTTTCCGCATATGCTAAAGCATGGCTGGATTCCAATGCGGGAATAATACCCTCAGTTCGACACAGATTATGGAAAGCTGCCATCGCCTCATCATCAGTAATCGCCACATACTCAGCCCGCTTAATGTCTTTTAACCATGCATGTTCAGGGCCAACGCCAGGGTAATCTAAACCAGCAGAAACAGAATGGGTTTCAATGATGTTACCGTCTGCGTCTTGCATTAAATAGGTTCGATTTCCGTGTAACACACCGACTGGACTATTCGCAGTTAAAGGTGCTGCATGCATACCGGTTTCAAGTCCATGACCGGCAGCCTCAACACCAATCAAGCGTACATTGGGTACATCGATGTATGGGTAAAAAATGCCCATGGCATTAGAGCCACCGCCCACACATGCCACTACTGCATCGGGCTGACGCCCCACCATCTCTTGCATTTGGCGCTTGGCTTCAACACCAATCACAGCTTGGAAATCACGCACCATCATTGGGTATGGATGTGGCCCAGCCACGGTACCGATGATGTAAAACGTATTGGAAATATTGGTCACCCAATCACGCATCGCCTCATTCAAAGCATCTTTGAGCGTTTTGGAACCACTTTCCACCGGCACCACAGTGGCACCCAGTAGCTTCATTCTAAATACATTAGGGGCTTGGCGTTTAACATCCTCAGAGCCCATGTAAACCACGCATTCAAGGCCCAAACGTGCAGCAATCGTTGCGGTTGCTACGCCATGCTGCCCTGCCCCGGTCTCAGCAATGACACGTGGTTTGCCCATGCGTTTGGCCAGCAACGCCTGACCAATCGTGTTATTGACCTTGTGAGCACCGGTGTGATTTAAGTCTTCACGTTTAAGATAAATCTGTGCCCCACCAATTTTGTCAGATAGCCTTTTGGCATGATAGATTGGACTTGGACGACCCACAAAATGTTTTAAATCATAAGCAAACTCTGCTAAAAACTCTGGGTCATGACGATACTTTTCATACATGACGCGCAGTTCTTCCAACGCTTCAACCAATGTTTCTGCGACGAAAATACCGCCAAATTGACCAAAATGCCCACGCTCATCTGGCATGTCATACACTTGCATGATTTTGCTCCAAATCTAACTTCTTAATTGATCTACTTCACGCATAAATGAAGCAATTTTTGCTTCATCTTTAATACCTTTGCTCATTTCCACCCCACCACTCACATCCACAGCGTAGGGCTTGACCTGCATGATTGCATTGGCAACATTCTCTGCCGTCAACCCACCAGCTAAAACAACAGGTAGCGATAGGTTCTTGGGAATTAAATGCCAGTCAAATACTTGACCAGTACCCCCAAAAGCTTGCTCAGAATAAGCATCTAATAGCAATGCTTTAGCCTGATGATAATCAGCTTCGTATTGTAACAAATTTGTGTCAGTTTTAACGCGCACTGCCTTGTAATACGGCATATTAATTTGCGCACATTCAGTTGGCGTTTCATCACCGTGAAACTGCAGACAATCCAAGCGCACACGTTTCAACACAGATTCAATTTCCATAGGCGCCGCGTTTACAAATAGGCCCACAGCACTGACATATGGAGGTAAGGCAGCAACAATCTGTTCTGCCTGCTCAATGCTGACGTTTCTTGGGCTTGGCGCATAAAACACCAAACCAATTGCATCAGCACCATGCTTCACCGCCGCCAACGCATCTTCCGGACGAGTGATACCACATATTTTGACTCTTGTACGCAATTAAATTCTCGATAACATATTGATAATGAAGATTAACTTAATCTATCCTATAAGTCACAGGATTTGAACATTCAAATAAAACTAAGTTGCCTATAAGTATTTGGCAAGCCCCACTTGTCACTGTAACGCACACCACTCAAATACAAGCCATTGGGTGAAAATGTAGGCGGCGACTTTGTTCTATCGGCTTGCTTGAGTAAAATTTGGATAGACTCGGGCGTTTGCTTACCCGATCCAACATAAATCAACGCGCCTACCATGTTACGCACCTGATGTTGTAAGAAGGCGTTTGCAGAAAAATCAAACACAAAGTAATTATCGACTTGGCGTACATCCGCCACAGACAAATGTTTAACAGGCGATTTTGCCTGACACTCGCTTGCACGAAATGCACTGAAATCATGCTCCCCACGCAAATATGTGATAGCAACTTGCATCTTCTCAAGTGAAAGCGGCTGATGATACCAACCTACCGATTGATGTGAAATTGCAGATGGCTGTGGCTGATTAATTAGTATGTACTGATAACTACGCTGTGTCGCAGAAAATCTTGCATGAAAATGCTCGTCAACCTCATGTGCCCACAGCACCCTAATACCAGCTGGCAGATAGGCATTTACGCCACGCACCCAAGCTGTGATGGGGCGAGACGCAACTGTTTCAAAATGCGCCACTTGCATTAGCGCATGTACACCTGTATCTGTTCTACCAGCGGCATGCAAACGGACTGGGTGCAAAGCAATCATTTTAATCGCTAATTCAAGTGCATCTTGAACCCCTTGCTGATTAGGCTGACTCTGCCAACCACAGAAATCAGCCCCATTGTACTCAAGCCCTAGCGCGATAAGCATTTAAAGAACCACCCAATACAGCATTCCCAGAAGCAAGCAAAAAGTCAGCATATAATCCTGCGGCTTGAATATATCGACATCTATCGTAACAAAAGTATGCGGCAACTGACCATGGCTTAGATGAGCATCAAGCGCACCATCTAAATCGAACATATTAGATCCCATCAACGGTTGACGCGATTCAGCATAATGTAAAGTTAACCATATACGTACAGCAAACTTTTCCGCATCTACACCCAAAGACTTAAGTGGCGATAGCAGTTGATAGAGACCACCTATCAGCTTGGCACGTTGCGTGGATGACATAATAAGTGCTAGGCCAGCTAATATCGCCACAATATTTAGCATTTGCGATAAGCCAGCTACCAGACCCTCATATGTTGGCCGTAGTGGCATTTTCCAATACTGGAAATATTCTCCTGGAGTTGAAAATGTGTAGATGATTATCAAAATAATTAACAACCACTTCACTCGACGCAAGGAATAAGTGAAAACACGCGCAGAAAAAATAAACGCCACACAACTCAATACACATACTAAGATAACCAATTGATTGTGTTGCATAAAACTTAGCGCCAATGCTAGTGAAGCTAAGCAAAAAAATTTAACTAAAACATGCATAGCGCATTATACCTAGACTATTGCATTCATACAGCCATAAAAAAAACCGACATTATGTCGGTTTTTTTTATTTCACTGCCTAGTTAATCAGCTTATTTTTTCCAACAATTCTGATGCACGTTTGCGTTGGTTTTCACCACCTTCTTTCATCACTTCTTCAAGCAACTCTTTAGCACCGATTTTATCTTCCATATCGAGGTAAGCCATCACCAAATCCAGCTTAGTCTCTACTTCTTCTGGCTCGCCAGCCGCCACAGCTGATTGGCTTGCTGTTGAATCAGTTGAGATATCATTCAAATCTAGATTAATATCACTCAAATCAAAATTTGATGCTTGCGCCATGCTTAAGCCTAAATCACTAGGCTCTTCGGAGACTGGAGCATCTTCCAAGTCAATACTGAAATCCGAAATTTCATCACCCTTTATTTCTATCACCTCAGGCATGAGGGGTTCTTCTGGCTCACTAATGTCAACATCAGCATGCACTTCAGGTTCAGTAAATTGATTGTCATCTGCCGTGAAATTAGGAAAATCAATTGTCGGGACATCTAACGATTTTGGTGTATCTTCAGCTTTCACATCAAGATTGAACGCGCTCAAATCGGCCGTAGCTTCTTCAGGCATCTCAGTAGCTATATTCACGTCATCTGCTTGCAAAGATGGCTCTGGTGAGTTCATGTCTAAGTTCAAATCACCCATCGAGTAGTTTGAATCTCCAACATCTTCCTTGCCTGCTGAGTTCGTTTGTTCTGTTTGCGCTGGAGTATCCATGTCAAAATCCAATGCGCCGAGATCCAGATCAAACGGGCTTGGTTCAACCACATTTGAAATGGTAGTGCTACTACTCTCCAAATCTAATTTACCTTCGGTATTCTGCAACTCTGATTCAGCCAACTCATCTTCAGCACTACCGAAACTTGCAAAAAAGTCGTCCTCTGCTTTGCTCGCGGCTTCTGTTGAACCATCTGCAGCCGGCACATCCACCTCTTGAGGCATATCTTCAACTTTATAGAGAGGATTATCTGGATCCATTTTTATACCCAGTTGTGCCACCTTAGCCCATACAGGATCGGTTGCGCCTAAGGTTGTGTATAGTTCGCCAGATATTGTTTCAAACGCGGAGGTGTTGCCACTGGCCTGATAAATTTCTAAGAGTTTAAGATGTAATTCATAACGTTTAGGCTCTTTAACAATGGCATCTTTCAATATTTCTTCAGCTTGCGCATCGCGACCATATGCCATATACACTTCTGCTTCCGCAATAGGGTCTACGTCATGCGAATCGATCATGCCACCTGATGTACTTTGAGAGAAATCGGTCAGGAATGAAGTATCTCCAGTATCTACAGTGCCACCAGCCGTGTTACCAAATACTGTGTTCGCTTTTAAACCGCCAGAGGTCATAATACCCTCTTCAAAACTGGTCAGATTTTTCTTGCGCTTATTTCTTAAAAACAGCCAACCAGCACCTAGCAAAGCAAGTCCGCCACCCGCAAATCCTAACGTATTTAAATCGACATTTTGTGCCATGCCTTCCAAAAAGCCAGGCTGCTCTATCTGCACAGGCGCTGGTGGTGGCGTAACAACTGGCTTAGGTGTAGTTGGATTAGCTTCAGCCGAAGGAGTAGTTGCTTCTGTTGCTGGAACTGAAGGCTGATTAACGGTTGGATTTGTTTCGACTGGTGGCGTTTCTGTTGGAGCGCTACCTTCGGCTGGCGCAACAGTAACATCTGGGTTGGATTGTGCTGCTGCATCACTCTGCATTTTCGCTAAGGCATCACTCTTTAATGCCATTAACTTTTTCATGTCTTCAATTTGCTTTTCCAAGTCTGCAGCACGACTTTGAGACTCTTTCAATGCGTTTTCTTTGGCAATCGCCTCTTCTTGCAAGGCCACCAACTTATCTTGTAATGCCTTATCGCCCGCACCGCCTTTTGTAGCATCTGCCCCTGATAATTTAACTACATCTCTTGGACCGCTTGCTGGTGGGGTTGCCTTATCTTCTGCTGCCATCACCTTACCGCTGCTTGATTGTGTAGGTGATGCGTCTTCGGCGCCTTGGCTGTCCGCAACAATTCCAGCAAGTTTATTTTTATATTCGTTCCAGTTAGCACTATGAACACGCACCTCTTTAGCAGCCGCTTTTTTGCTTGTTGATTCAAGCTCTTCTGCGCTTGGCGCACGTACGATTTGACCGACCTTAAGTCGGTTCATATTGTTACCATCGAATGCTTTAGGATTGGCTTGATACAAACCCACCAACATTTGCTCTAGACTCACACCTTCCGGCTTCATGTTTTGTGCTATTTTGGCTAATGTATCGCCACGCTGGGTTGTGTACTCTGTGCTGACAACATCTTCAACTGCTGGTGGAGGCGCCTGAACTACGTCAGGCTTAACCGCACTAGACTTCTTTGCTTTATCAACTCCGGACGGCGCAGCTTTTGGACCACCCGTAACCGCTTCTGTTGAACCGTAGGTGCTTGGTGTAGCAGTTTGGTTAGTTGCAGTTGAAGAAGGTAGCTGCGCGGATAGGCCTTGAGATTCACTGTTATAGCCAGGAGGGTCTAACAGCAAAGTATATTCTCTAAGTAGACGACCAGATGACCAATCGACCTGAATCAACATATCTAAAAATGCATCCGTAATAGGTTGTGCACTATTTAATTTGAGTATTGGTGCACCACGTGCATTTTTCGTGACTTGAATTTTGATGTCATTATGTGAGGCTGGCTTTTCAATGCCTTGATTAGAATAAGCTTCATTGGAAGCTATAGCCGCACTAATAGTAGAAAGTTCTTCAGCGGTTACGGAAAGTAATTCGATATCGGCCTTTAACGGCTCACCTAATCCCGACATCACATTTAGCTTTCCCAAACCTGCCGCAAGTACGGTAGAAGGAAGAAACGCTAGACATAAGGCAAATGCTAAATTTTTTAATTTTGGACTCTGCACTATCCCACCCTTGTTTAACTTAATTTCCGCAAGAACAAAAATAACATCAAATAGTTAGAGATGCAAGCTCATAACGAACATTATGTTCGCCAGCTATGTATTTGTTTAATGTTATCTGTGTCATTTTAACAACGGATGACTACCGAACAGGATTGCTATTGTGTCACTAAAATGCGCAACATACGTCGTAAAGGTTCTGCTGCGCCCCAAAGCAATTGATCACCTACGGTAAACGCAGAAAGGTAATCATTGCCCATCGCCAGTTTGCGCAAACGCCCCACTGGAGTTGTTAAGGTGCCAGTGACGGCGGCCGGTGTAAGCTCATGCATGCTCAGGTCACGTGAGTTTGGCACTACTTTTGCCCATTCATTCGCCTCAGATAACATCTGATTAATTTCATCTAACGGCACATCTTTTCTTAACTTGATGGTCAGCGCCTGTGAATGGCAACGCATGGCGCCAATACGCACACACAGACCGTCAATCACAATCGGGTTAGCTTCACGGCCAAGAATTTTATTGGTCTCTACGCCACCTTTCCACTCTTCCTTGCTTTGTCCATTACCCAAGTCTTTATCAATCCATGGAATCAAGCTGCCAGCTAATGGCACACCAAAATGTGGAGTGGGATAAGCGTCGGAACGTATAGTTTCAGCAACAGTTTTGTCGATTTCTAGAATAGCCGAGGCTGGGTCTGCTAACAAACTACTTACAGATTGATTCACCACGCCCATTTGTTTGATAAGTTCACGCATGTTTTGAGCACCAGCACCCGATGCCGCCTGATAGGTCATGGAGGTCGCCCACTCCACCAAGTCCGCTTTGAACAAACCATTCAAAGCCATCAACATTAAAGATACGGTACAGTTGCCGCCAATCCAGTTTTTGCCACCTGCTTGCAAGGCGTCTTTAATGACATTCATGTTCACCGGGTCAAGAATAATGACTGCGTCTTTTTCCATGCGTAAAGTTGAGGCTGCATCAATCCAGTGACCATTCCAGCCGGCGCTACGTAATTGCGGAAAAATCTCAGAGGTGTAATCACCGCCCTGGCAAGAAACAATCACGTCCATGACTTTCAGATCAGCAATACTCTTGGCATCTTTAAGCGCTGGAGACTCTTTGCCAACATTGGGCGCAGCACCACCTGTTTGAGATGTCGTAAAGAATTGTGGCTCGATGTCCGCAAAATCGTTTTCCTGCATCATGCGCTGCATGAGCACAGAACCCACCATACCACGCCAACCTACAAAGCCTACTTTTAACATTATGAATTCCTATTTAACTTTTTAAAGCGGACAACACAGCCTCGCCCATTTCCGAACATGTCACTTTTTTAGTGCCTTCGGTATAAATATCTGCTGTTCTATAGCCATCAGCCAGTGCTTTTTTCACTGCACTTTCAATGCGGGTTGCATTCGCTTCGTCATTAAAGGTATAACGCAGCATCATGGCAGCAGATAAGATGGTGGCTAATGGATTCGCGATATTCTTACCTGCAATATCTGGCGCAGAGCCATGACTAGGTTCGTACATACCTTTGTTATTGGCATCTAGCGAAGCGGAGGGCAACATACCAATTGAGCCAGTCAGCATAGACGCTTCATCCGAAAGAATATCGCCAAAAATATTACCAGTCACCATCACATCAAACTGTTTAGGGGCACGGATCAACTGCATCGCTGCATTATCAACGTACATATGGCTAAGCTCGACTTCAGGATACTCTTTACTCAGCTCTATCATCACCTGACGCCATAGTTCAGTGGTTTCCAGCACATTGGCTTTATCAACAGAGCATACTTTTTTGTTACGTTTCATCGCAATTTCAAATGCTACGCGGCCAATACGTTTTATTTCGGATTCGCTATAACGCATCGTATTGATGCCTTCGCGCTCACCGTTTTCTAGTGTGCTGATACCACGTGGCTGGCCAAAATAAATGTCACCAGTTAATTCACGCACAATCATGATATCTAGGCCAGATACCACTTCTGGCTTGAGTGTTGAAGCAGAAGCCAGTTCAGGATAGAGCAATGCCGGACGTAAGTTAGCGAATAAATTTAATTCCTTACGAATGCGCAGTAAACCACGTTCTGGGCGTAAATGGCGCTCTAGCTTGTCGTATTTCCAATCGCCTACCGCACCTAGCAGCACGGCATCAGCTTCTTTAGCTAGCTTTAGGGTTGCGTCAGGTAACGGGTCACCTGCCGCCTCATACCCGGCACCACCAATCGGCGCCTCTGTCATTTCCAGATTCAGGTTCAAGCCTGTTAAAACATTGACGGCCTGTGCAACAATTTCTGGCCCAATACCATCACCGGGCAATACTGCGATTTTCATCCAAAATTCCTAATTTTTCGATTTAATTAAACAGCCATGGTTGAGCTTGCTTGTGTTTCAACTCAAACGCCTTGATGGCATCGACGTGTTGCAAGGTCAAGCCAATATCATCTAACCCATGCAATAAGTTATGCTTACGCACAGCATCAATCTCAAATGCATAGACCTGACCATCTGGGGTATTCACTGTTTGCTTTTCCAAATCCACTGTGAGTTGAAAGCCCGGATTAACTTCTACCGCCTTGAACAAATCATCCACAATAGATTCACTGAGCACAATCGGCAACAATCCATTTTTAAAACAGTTGTTGAAGAAAATATCGGCATAGCTAGAGGCAATGATGGCGCGGAAGCCATAATCCTCAAGCGCCCAAGGTGCGTGTTCGCGGCTTGAGCCACACCCGAAATTCTCGCGCGTGAGCAAAATGCTTGCGCCTTTATAGCGCGGCTGATTCAACACAAACTCAGGATTCAGCGGTCGTTTGCTGTTATCCATACCAGGCTCGCCATGGTCCAGATAACGCCACTCGTCAAACGCGTTTGGACCAAAGCCAGAGCGCTTAATCGATTTTAAAAATTGCTTTGGGATAATGGCATCGGTATCGACATTTGCGCGATCCAACGGTGCAACCAAGCCCTGATGTAAAGTAAATGCTTTCATTGTCATGCCTTATTTGGCTGAGTCTTGTACGACTTCGCCAGCCTTTTCAATATCCTTGCCCAAACCGGCCATCGTGTTACAACCAGCAACTACCAAAGGCAATATGCACAATAACAACCACTTTTTCATTATTGACTCCTAGAAATTTCTCACATCTACAAAATGTCCTGTCACCGCTGCGGCCGCGGCCATTTCTGGACTGACCAAGTGGGTGCGACCACCCTGCCCTTGTCGACCTTCGAAGTTGCGGTTTGAGGTTGAGGCACAGCGCTCACCTGGCTCTAACCGGTCTGCATTCATGGCTAAGCACATAGAACAACCCGGCTCACGCCACTCAAAACCAGCCTCTTTGAAAATCTTATCCAAACCTTCTTGCTCAGCTTGCGCTTTCACCAATCCTGACCCAGGCACTACCAAAGCCAATTTGACATTACCGGCCACTTTCTTGCCTTTGGCAATATTAGCCGCGGCGCGTAAATCTTCAATCCGCGAGTTTGTGCATGATCCAATAAATACTTTGTCAATCTGAATCTGTTCAATCGGAGTATCAGCTGTTAAGCCCATGTAGGCGTATGCGCGCTCCCAATCTGCACGTTGCACATCATTCTTGGCCATGGCTAAGCTAGGCACCTTACCATCCACGCCCACCACCATCTCTGGAGAAGTCCCCCAAGTGACTTGTGGTTGAATCTCTTCGGCCTTCAATTCAACGGTTGCGTGAAACTGTGCATCTGCATCGCTATGCAGGGTTCTCCAATAGGCTACTGCTGCATCCCATTGAGCGGCTTTGGGGGCAAAAGGACGGCCTTTGACATAATCAATTGTCGTATCATCCACCGCCACCATCCCTGCACGTGCACCAGCCTCAATCGCCATATTGCATAAGGTCATACGGCCTTCCATGGTTAAACCACGAATCGCCGACCCGGCAAACTCAATCGCATAACCAGTACCTCCAGCGGTGCCGATTTTACCAATAATCGCCAATGCAACGTCTTTGGCGGTCACCCCCTTGCCCAATTGGCCTTCCACTTTCACCAACATGGATTTGGATCGCTTTTGCACCAAACATTGTGTAGCCATGACATGCTCAACTTCTGATGTACCGATGCCATGGGCTAATGCACCAAATGCGCCATGTGTACTGGTATGTGAATCACCGCATACCACGGTCATGCCCGGCAAAGTCGCACCCTGCTCTGGTCCAATGACGTGCACAATCCCTTGACGAACATCGCCCATCTTAAACTCGGTCACACCGAAATCGGTGCAGTTGGTATCCAAGGTCTGCACTTGCAAACGAGAAACCGGATCAGTAATGCCTGCAACGCCTGAACTGCGATCTGTGGTCGGGACATTATGATCTGGCACAGCTAGGATGGAGTTAATGCGCCATAACTTACGACCTGCCAATTTCAACCCCTCAAACGCTTGCGGGCTGGTGACCTCATGCACCAAATGACGGTCGATATACAACAATGCCGTGCCGTTTTCTTCACGGACGACATGACTATCAAATAATTTATCGTAAAGCGTTTTCGCCATAATTCTTAATCTCTAAAATTACCAAACTGCAACGGAAAATCTGTCACGTTCTTTTTACAAAATGCGATTGCCTCTTGTAGCACATCACGCTTGGCACCATTGACACGCACTGTATCGCCTTGAATACTGGCTTGTACTTTCATGCCTGAATCTTTAATCAACTTGGTGATACGCTTGGCCAGATCACTATCAATCCCAGCACGTACCTTCATTTCTTGCTTCACCTTGTTACCTGAGACTTTTTGCACATCTTTTTTATCTAAACGTTTGGAAGAGTCAGGTTCTTTCTTCTCCATGGCAGGCAGCAAAATATCTTTCACTTGGTCCAGTTGAAAGTCATTATCCCCAAAAATCGTGATGATATTGTCTTTCTCGTTGTACTCGATATTGGCGCTAGTGCCTTTAAAATCATAACGATTGGTAATTTGTTTACCAGCCGTATCAATCGCATTTTTTAATGCGACTTTATCGACTTCTGAACTGATATCAAAACTTGGCATATGAAATCCTTAGAGCGTTAAACGCAAGTGCTGCTAGGCCTGTAGCGCGCAGACAGTACATCTAGTACGACAAGCGCAAACAACAACACAGCACTAAGCATTCTTATTCGAAATGGCACACGTAATCGACGGTTTCTAGCGTCTCAATCTCAAATGAAGAGTTGCCAGCCACGGTAAATTTTTCACCTGCCGTATACGTTTTCCAATCCGCTTCACCTTGCAAGCGCACTTTACATACCCCTACATTAATCTCCATGAGCTCTGGCGCTGCAGTATTGAACGTTAGCGTGCTTGGAAAAATCACGCCGATAGTGCTACGTGTTCCATTAGGAAACATCACGGTATGGCTCACGCACTTACCATCAAAATAAATATTGGCTTTTTTCTTTACACTTACATTGTCGAACTGGGCCATGCTAATCTCCAAATCTTGTAATAGTATTTATAGTTAATATATTTACTTTTTATTTCTTAAATTCGCCGCAATACGCATTCTCAACGCATTCAGCTTAATAAAACCACCTGCATCTTTTTGATCGTAGGCGCCTTTGTCATCTTCAAACGTTGCGATGGTCGAATCAAACAGCGAATTGGTTTTGCTGTCACGACCCACCACAATCACATTGCCTTTGTAAAGTTTAAGCCTTACCCAACCGTTGACGCTATGTTGCGTATGGTCAATCAGCGTTTGCAGCGCAATACGCTCTGGGCTCCACCAATAGCCGTTATAAATTAAGCTGGCATAGCGTGGCATCAAATCGTCTTTTAAATGCGCCACTTCACGGTCTAAGGTGATGCTTTCAATGGCACGGTGCGCCTTGAGCATGATGGTGCCGCCTGGCGTTTCATAACAGCCACGCGATTTCATCCCAACGTAACGGTTTTCTACCAAATCCAAACGTCCAATACCGTGTTTGCCACCCAAAATATTTAAATGCGCTAACAGCTCATGCGCTTTCATGGCTTCACCATTCAGCGATACTGGATCACCATTCACATATTCAATATCCACATACTCTGCTGCGTCGGGTGCTTTTTCAGGAGACACGGTCCAACGCCACATGGACTCTTCCGCTTCTGCGGCTGGATCTTCCAAGTGACGACCTTCGTATGAGATATGCAGCAAGTTAGCGTCCATGGAATATGGGCTGCCTCCTTGTTTGTGTTTCATATCAACTGGGATACCATGCTTTTCGGCATAGGCCATCAATTTTTCACGGCTTAACAAATCCCACTCACGCCAAGGTGCGATGATTTTAATATTGGGGTTTAATGCATAAGCACCAAGCTCAAAGCGTACCTGGTCATTGCCTTTACCAGTCGCACCATGCGAAATCGCATCGGCTTTGGTTACTGCGGCAATTTCAATCAAGCGTTTGGCAATCAACGGACGCGCAATTGAAGTGCCTAATAAATACTCACCTTCGTAGACAGTATTGGCGCGGAACATTGGGAACACAAAATCGCGTACAAACTCTTCACGCACATCGTCAATGTAAATCTCTTTTACACCAGCGGCTTTGGCTTTGGCACGCGCGGGCTCCAGCTCTTCACCTTGACCCAAATCGGCAGTAAAGGTCACCACTTCGCATTGATACTCATCTTGCAGCCACTTTAAGATGACTGAAGTATCTAAACCACCTGAATACGCCAACACGGCTTTTTTAATGTCACTCATTTCACTTTACCCAACTCTTTAATATTGAATTTAAACTTTACCTAACAGCAAATATTCCATTAGTGCTTTTTGCACGTGCAGCCTGTTCTCCGCCTCATCCCACACCACAGAATGTGGACCGTCAATCACTTCTGCTGCCACTTCCTCTCCACGATGTGCAGGTAGGCAATGCATAAACAATGCGTCTTTCTTAGCAATACGCATCATGTCTTCGTCCACTTGCCAATCGGCAAAATCCTTACGGCGTTCTTCGTTTTCTGCTTCAAACCCCATGCTAGTCCAAACGTCTGTGGTCACCAAGTCGGCATCCCGCGCAGCATCCATCGGATCTTTAAACTCCTCAAAGTGATCCGTACCATATAAATTAGCGCGCTCAGGCTCAACTTCATAACCCGGTGGCGTTGAAACATGCACGTTAAAATCCAACACCTCAGCCGCTTGTAGCCAAGTATTGCAAACGTTGTTTGAATCGCCAATCCACGCCACTGTTTTGCCTTGTATGGAACCACGGTGCTCAATAAAAGTAAAAATGTCCGCCAAAATCTGGCATGGATGGTATTCGTTGGTGAGTCCATTAATCACTGGCACACGCGAATTAGCCGCAAAACGCTCAATAATGCTTTGCTCAAATGTTCGAATCATCACAATGTCACTCATGCGCGAAATCACTTGCGCGGCGTCTTCCACGGGTTCACCGCGACCCAGTTGCGAGTCACGTGTATTTAAATAAATAGCACTGCCACCCAGTTGCTGCATACCAGCCTCAAACGACAAGCGTGTGCGCGTACTGGCTTTTTCAAAAATCATGACCAAGGTTCGGTCAGACAAAGGCCAGTACTGTTGATAGGATTTAAATTGGGTTTTAATCCATGCTGCTCGCTCAAAGATATATTCAATCTCATCCCGCGCCAAATCGTTAAATTGCAAAAAATGTTTAATTGTCATTTTTCATCTCGCTCAATTTGACTCTGGCTTTTCATGCGAGCTTAAAAATGCCTGCACAACACCGACTAGACGGTCTACCAACACTTGCGCTTCTTCTTTATTCATAATCAATGGTGGCAACAATCGAATTACTTTTTCTGCAGTGACATTAATCAATAGCTTTTGCGCCAATGCCAGCTTGACCAAATCGGAGCAAGGTACATCCAGTTCAATACCCACCATTAATCCGGCGTTGCGGATATTGACCACATGCTTATTACCTGCAAACGCAGCACTAAACTGTGCATTTAAAAATGCACCCACTGCATCTGCATTTTCGCGAAGTTTTTCTTCAACGATGATATTGATTGTGGCCATACCTGCGGCAGTCGCTAACGGATTACCGCCAAAAGTTGAACCATGTTTACCTGGGGTAAAAGTCTCAGCCGCCACACCTCTAGCCAGACATGCGCCAATCGGCACGCCAGAACCAAGTCCTTTGGCTAAGGTCATCACATCTGGCAGAATGCCAGTGTGTTGAAACGCAAACCAAGTACCGGTGCGCGCCACCCCGCTTTGCACTTCATCTAGCATCAATAACCAGCCATTTTCATCACAAACCTGGCGCAAACCTTGGAAATACCCTTTCATATCCGCAGGAATATGAATACCACCCTCGCCTTGCACAGGCTCTACCAATATCGCCACCACATTATTCTTGCGCTTAGCCACTTGCTTGATGGCATCCAAATCATCATAGGGCACGCGCACAAAACCACTCACCAAAGGTTCAAAACCAGCCTGGGTTTTGCGATTGCCCGTAGCAGAAAGTGTTGCCATGGTCCGGCCATGAAACGCACGCTCCATCACAATGATTTCAGGATTCTCAACCCCTTTGTTGTGGCCATATAGCCGCGCCAATTTGATAGCCGCTTCATTCGCTTCACAACCGGAGTTACAGAAAAATACCTTGTCCATGCCTGATATCTCGGCCAACTTATCAGCGAGGCGCGATTGCTCGGCAATCTGGTAAATATTAGACACATGCACCAAGCGTGCAACTTGCGCTTGAATCGCTGCCACAAACTTGGGGTGCGCATGACCCAAACCGTTCACGGCCACGCCGGACAACGCATCCAGATATTGATTGCCTTGTTGATCGTATAGCCAAACACCCACGCCTTTTTCAAAGGTGACCGGTTGTCTACCGTAAGTGTTCATTAAATGTTCAGACATAACTCAAACCTAAAAAAGTGAATACTAAAAAAGCAAAACGGCGGCTAAGGCCGCCGTTATTGCCTTAGAATTTCTTAAAAACCCAGCACGGCGCGATGACTTAATCCATTGGCCATAAAGAACAGCATAGGTATGGATAGCATGACATTCGTACGTGACGCTAGCATGGCAACACGACGCGCTTTTGCTTTTGCAGCATCATCGGCAGGTACCATACCTAAAATCTTTTGTTGATTTGGCCAAATCAGCACCCACACGTTAAACAACATAATGGTGCCTAACCAAGCACCTAGGCCAATCGCCTCGTAACCATTACGCAATAAAAATGCATCGGTAAAATTAGCCCCTAACATTGCAGCACCAGCCAACCAAGTCACTACTGCCGCCCATCTGAACCATAGAAGCGCTCTTGGCGCCACATGCTTGCTAATCCCGGCTGCTGTACCGTCAGCAGCCGCGTCTTTCAACGCTGCCATTTGTACAAAATTAAAGTAATACAATAAGCCTATCCATGTAATACCGGCTAAAAAATGAACCCATCTGGCAATTGCAGGCATCCAATCCATGTTACACCCCCGCAACTAAAAAGTTTTTAAGAAAGAACACCAATACAACGGTCAATATCACACCGGAGATAATGGTACCTGCAACGGATTCCAACGGATTTTTCATGGCATGCTCCCCTTTGTAAAATGAGTTATTTTTATTAGCCTTGAGATTAGCGCAAATCTCAATTTTTAGCAAGAATATTGACAGGATATGCCCTGATAACAGTCAGAATTAAAAAGGGTTTTTGCCATTTGTAGCCGTGTTGTACAAAGCAAAAATATGCAACACACACAAAGCATCATTTTAGCCATAGCAGAAAGTCGAATTGATAAAAAACCTTTTCAATTCAATGAGATTCAGGCAAAATTGCACTCTTTTTTCGCGTATTTGCAATATTTAAGGGCAATTTTTTAAGGTTTATGGTTTCGGTTACCTCTCTCCCTAAAGCATCTCCTCAGGAAAAGTTTAGTCAGCTACCTATCGATTGGTATTTGAATCCGGACATTTACCAACTAGAGGTCAAGCATTTGTTCGCTCAGGCGCCTAAGTACGTTGGTCACGCCTGCATGACGCCTAATCCGGGTGATTACCATGCGCTAGATTGGATGGGAGAAGCCAAGGCTTTGGTCAATCAAGATAACCGCATTCAACTATTGAGCAATGTATGTCGACACCGCCAAGCCATCATGCTCAATGGACGCGGCAACACACCGAATATTGTCTGCCCGTTACACCGCTGGACGTATGACCTATCCGGCAAACTGATGGGCGCGCCGCTATTCAAAGAAAACCCATGTCTCCATTTATCGCAATCCCGCTTGCAAGAGTGGCAAGGGTTGCTGTTTGATATTACGACTAAGCCACACAACATTGCTGAAGAGCTTGCACAGCTTGGTTGCAAACAGGCATTTGATTTCACCAATTATCATTTTGATAAAGTCAGCATTGAACATTACAACTTCAACTGGAAAACCTTTATCGAAACTTATCTGGAAGACTATCACGTTGGCCCATTCCATCCAGGTTTAAACCAATTTGTGAATTGCGATGATTTGACTTGGGAATTTGGGCAACATTATAGTGTGCAAACTGTGGGCTACCAGCCCAGTTCTGATGTACATGCATCTCCCGTTTACCAGCAATGGCAACAATCGGTGGAGCAATACCATGGACAGCAACCACCGCCGTATGGCGCCATTTGGTTTGTGTATTATCCATACCTGATGATTGAATGGTACCCAAACGTGCTGGTAGTTTCGCACTTGGTTCCTACTGGCGTGGATAGCTGCACAAATGTAGTGGAGTTTTACTATCCGGAAGATATTGCATTATTTGAACGTGAATTTGTGCAAGCGCAACAAGCGGCATATGAAGAAACCGCTATTGAGGATAAAGAGATTTGCCAGCGTATGCATGATGGTCGGAAAGCACTTTACCAACAAGGCATTGATGAGCGCGGCCCATACCAACAGCCTTTAGAAGCTGGGCTGGAACACTTTCACCGCTGGTATCGCGAGCAGCTCACACCGTTTTTATCTAAAGATAGCGCCAGATAGGCGTTGAATGCGCTCTAGCAAATTACGACTCAGCGGCAGACTTCCGCACCTTGGTAGTTTGTGGATGCTAGTGGCGGCAGTTGGCTTCGGCGTGATGGGTGCTTTGGTTAAACTAGGTGCACAACATTTCTCCAATGCAGAACTAGTCTTTTACCGCTCTGCATTCGGCTTGGTGAGCATTTACGCTTATATCGCTCACCAAAAACTGCCGCTACGCACACCCGTGATTGGCATGCAAGTCAGCCGTGCGTTTGTCGGCTTAGTATCACTCGCGCTATTTTTCTATGCAATTGCACATTTGCCATTAGCCACAGCCATCACACTCAATTACACTTCTGCGCTATTTTTGGCTGCGCTCACCCCATTTTTATTGCATGAAAAGCCCAAACCCATCTTAGTTGGCGCGATTGTGATTGGCTTTCTGGGGATTATGTTGCTACTTAAACCAAGTTTTTCCAGCCAAAATATGCTGGCCGGCGCTCTTGGACTTCTTTCTGGTTTTGGGGCATCGTTGGCGTACGTGCATGTCAAGCAATTGGGTAAGTTACAAGAACCTGACTGGCGCACTGTATTCTATTTCACGTTTATTTCCACTGTAGCCAGCGGACTATGGATGATATTCGACCACTTTTCTGTACTGCGTTGGCAAGATTTCCCTTTGTTGTTAGGGTTAGGGCTCTCGGCCACTATTGGTCAATTAGCGATGACCCGCGCATACCGGACGGGTCAAACTTTGATTGTTGCCAGTTTGGCGTATACCACCGTGATTTTTGCAACGCTCTTGGGGGTCATTTTCTGGCATGAGTCACTCAGCGCAAGCGAATATTTAGCGATGGGTATTATTATTTTGAGCGGCATTATTAGTGCCAATACCACACCGCAATCAAAATAGTTTATTCGTCATTCAAGTATTCCATTTGAGGCTATAGACATTTGGAATTATTAGGATTAATCTTAATATCCCACATTAACTTTGATGCGCTAATGACTTGATGTGTAAACGTATGCATTCATTTCGATTGGTCAGTTTGCTAGGCGCATCGCTTATGTTATCTAGCATGCTATCCGGCTGTTTGGGGGGGACTATTGCCCAGCAAATTGCACGGTCTATTGCTACTAGCGTGGCGGATAAAGCAGTAGGCAGTGCAGTTGAAGCCGAAGAGAA
Organism: Betaproteobacteria bacterium Ga0077540; assembly: GCA_001464125.1. Taxonomy (GTDB): domain Bacteria; phylum Pseudomonadota; class Gammaproteobacteria; order Burkholderiales; family Methylophilaceae; genus Methylophilus. Next base: position 128,605 of record LNEP01000003.1, read on the forward strand.
AAAAGCAGCGGTTAAACAACCCACTATGAACACCATGCTGTACAACCCAACGCCAGACCCTTACCGCAATGCCATGCTGAATATGAACTTTGCTCCGCTTAAAGCGATTGAAGAACCCCTGCCAGACTATCCTAGCGAGGCACAAGAAATTCCGATTGTGATACTTAAAACCAACCCATTGGTACAGGTGGAATTATTTAATTTACTGATTGGGGAGGAAAAGTTAGCAGTGTTGCAGAAAGCGCGGATGCAAGGCGCGCTTAATCTACCCGATCCTTCAGAATGGCAAGACTGGCAGTTAGCCACGGGTAAAATCCTATCACCGCAACAGAGCACACAAACACTGATTACTTTTTTACTGCCGCCTTCGTTTGGTAAATTGCCAAGCGGCAGCATGGCTACTGTAGAGCTATCGCAGTCCGGCGATTTGAATATCGCGCGCTACAAATCTAATTGATAGATTAGGGATCTATCAAACCACTGCGCATCGCAATCAATGCAATTTCAGCGGAGTTATTGGCGTTGAGTTTCTGCTTGATATTGTACAAATGCGTTCCAACTGTTCTAGGGCTCAAGAACAAAGTTTCAGCAATCTCATTGGTGGTCTTGCCTTTGGCCAATGACATAAACACCTCAAACTCTCGCTCACTGAGCACATCCACCGGATTTTGCTCGCCAGACAATTGCTGAATCGCCATCTGCTGGGCCACGCTAGCCTCAATGTACTTCTTGCCACTGGCCACACTGCGGATTGCCTTAATCAACTCCTCCGCCGCGCTGCGCTTGGTGAGGTAACCCATCGCACCCGCATTTAACACACGCTTAGGATGCACAGAATCCTCATGTGCAGAGAGCACTAAAATTTTTGCATGACTGTCTTTGGCTAAAATACGCTCAATCGCCTCCATGCCGCCTATGCCTGGCATCGTGATATCCATCACCACCACATCTGGCTTGTGTTCTACATAACCTTTAATGCCGGCCTCTCCGCTTTCGGCCTCAGCAATCACCTTGATATCGCTTGCAGACTCAAGCAACATCTTGAACCCCATGCGCACCACAGCATGATCATCTACCAGCATCACATTTACTTGACTCATAGTGCTCCTTATTGATTACCTAACAACGAATAGATTGCGGTAATCCTTTTATTTAGTTATTTAATGCTTTTGGAATCACAATTGAGATTGTAGTTCCACCAGACTTTTTTGCTAAGCTTGATATGACATTAAATTGCCCATGCAAGCCTTGCACACGCTCGCGCATGCCAAGCAAGCCAAAATGGTTGGTTTGATCGACATGGGCAATCTCCATGCCTTTACCATCATCGCGTATCGTCAACTCCAAATCACCATGCGCGTTGCCGTGCAAGTTCACTTGAATATGCTTGGCCTCAGCATGTTTAATAACGTTATTGATGGATTCTTGCACGATACGGAATACATTGATGTTGATATTTTCACCGAGTTTATTGAGTTCACCACTCAAACTAAGCTCGATGTTGAGGTCGGGATTTTGCTTCTGATAGCTATTGATGAGATCACGCAAGGTTTCGCTGAGCCCAAGATTATCTAGCGAGCCGGGGCGTAACTGTCGAATAATATTGTGCATGCCATCGTAAATATGGTTGGCCGCTGCCACAATGGTTTGCGCGCTGGCCTCTACGTCTGGCGCACGCTCCTTAGTTTTATTTGCAATCGCCACTGCAAAGGTTTTAATGGCGGTCACATATTGTCCCAATTCATCATGAAGCTCGCGCGCCAAACTTCTGCGCTCATCTTCAATATGTTTTTGGATCAATTGCGTAAGTTGTCGGTTCTCTTCTAATTGCCGTTCAGCGTCTAGCGAGGCCACCATTCGGTTTAAACTGTGTCCAATTTTATCGAACTCGGGCAACTTAAAATCAGGCAACTTGACCGTGAGATCGCCCTGCTCTACGCGTTTGATCGCACTTAAAATATGGCGAACTGGGCGCAGGGAATAACTGAGTAAAGCATAGACCATCAGATTTAAAGTAACAAAGAATCCAATACCAATTAAGAATAGTTGACGAAAACCTGACCAAGCTTCTCGCACCGAGCCACTAGGGCTGGAGGTCACAATCAAGGTTCCATAACGGATGCGCCTTTGTACCATTTCTTTTTCTGGTTGTACCAGTTTAACAAACCATTCTGGCGGTACCACATCACTTTTAAAGGTGGATTCTGGCGAGATATACAAGGGATTCCCTGCGTGATCATAAAGCTCGATATGGCTGCTGCGCACATAGCCCAAAGAACGCAAAAAATCTTGCAATACTATATGGGTAGGCCCAAAGCTAGGGTTCATGGCAGAACTGACAATCACCGTATCTAATAATTGGACCGTCACACGTGTAGCCGCCTCTACCCGCTCGCGGATTGAAATACGTGTATCGTTGACCAAGACCCAACCCACTGCCAGCATAAACGCCAGAGACAACATGGTAATCAACAAATTTAACCTAAAACGCAGACTCATGATTCAGTGCATCAATAACATCATATCGGCTGAGAGGATGCGCCACACCACAATAAAAGCCAAGTGTAAAAATCATTAAAAAGCATCCAAACTAGTCTTCCACCACGATTTTTTCATACTCTTTGGGCACAGCTGGATAACTTAAATTGAGTGATTTTAATGTGTTCAATAATATCTTTGAAATCAATAGATTACGATTTGTTTTAGAGTCAGCAGGAATCACATACCAAGGCGCATGATTGGTTGATGTGGCTTGCAATGCGTTTTCATAAGCCACCATATACTTAGACCACACAGCGCGCTCGTTTAAGTCACCAGGATTAAATTTCCAAGTTTTGGTAGGCTCTTGTAGACGTTCTAGCATGCGTGCTTTTTGCTCTTCTTTGGAGATATGCAAAAAGCATTTGATGATGATGGTGCCGGTTTCAGCTAGCATGCGCTCAAAATCATTAATCTGTGCGTATCTGCGCTTACACTCTGCCTCATCAATCCAGTCGTGGACTTTGACAATCAATACATCTTCGTAATGACTGCGGTTAAAAATGACTATCTCGCCCTTTTTTGGCACTTGGCTGTGTACACGCCATAAGTAATCACGCGCCAGCTCTTCTGCACTTGGCGCTTTAAAACTAGCCAAACGTATACCCAGCGGATCACACTCGCTGAACACATGCTTAACGGTACCGTCTTTACCGCTGGCATCCATGCCCTGCAATATCAACAGCACTTTATGCTTGGCTTGCGCATGCAGAATATCTTGCAAGGTATTGATTTCTGTCGCCAGCGCCTCGAGTGCTAAAACATCTTTGGCTTTGCTGTCTGACCGCTCGGATTTGTCACCGGGGCTGATATTGCTTAAAGAAAACTTGCTGTTGGGTTTGACTCTGTATCTGTCTAGGTTTTTTTCCAGTGATTTGTCTTGATTTGCCATATCGCACCTCGTGTTAGAAACCACAATTTAACACGGCACAAATCAAGCTGTCAGCAAACAGATACAAGCAATTGAAAATAGTATTAACTGGCCATGAACTCTGGCTAGATGATGATGGAACGTTCTGGCATTTCTGCCAGCGCTTGCTCTTCTTCCATACGGTACAACCAAGCTAAAATCTCTGCAATTGCCAAATACAATGCAGGGGGAATATGTTGGTCCAAATCCACCTGCATCAACATCTGCATCAACTCTTTGGATTCATGCACAAATACACCATGCTCTTTGGCTAGGGCAATCATATGTTCCGCCACCAAACCATTACCTTTTGCGACCACCTTAGGCGCATAATCCCCAGTCTCATAAGCCAAGGCTATGGCCTGCTGATTATATTTAGACGGATGATTCATGCTGGTTCCCGCCCGATGGTCAAGCCTTCAAGCACTTGCCCATGCTTATTGAGCGCTTCCGCGAGTTTGGTTTTTTGCCGTTGCAACAATTGGAAAGTCTCTGCTGTTTCACTTTCAAAATGAATACGCATATGCCCATGCAGCATGCTGATTTTGGCTTTGACGCCGCCCAAGTGCGGGAAATCAATGCTTAATTCACTCGCAATCAAGCGCTCATCTTCTGATGGTTGTGAAGTGTGTTCGGTATCAGCCGGCAACCGCTGCTCGTAAAGATCCCAAGTCATGTGTTGGCCAGGCCACACTTCGCCATGCCATGAAAAACGCTGATGCTCTAGCACAGCCAATTGCTGAAACATAAGATTTGCAGGGGTAAACCCTGGCTGATTTTGCGGCTCTTGCCTGAGCTGTTGCAAGCTGTACTGCCCTTGCGCTGCAGCTTGTAAATGGGCTTCATAAAACACGCCGGATTGCGTGATCGCTTGTTTCAAATCATGCGCAAAGACCTGCGGTTTATAAGGGAAATGCGTAATGGCATGAACTGCTTCAAAACGTGGGGATAAATGTTGCGCTTCTGCCTGCCCCAAATATTGACCCAACAAACTGCCAGTATGGCTAAGGTTGACTGTGGCGCCGGTGTAAGCCGTATTGGTTTGCTTCAACATAAAAGTCATCACTGGCTGTTGATGCAGAAATTGCAAGGGCAACTGCTGCCCCACTTTGGCCTGCTGCCCAAGCTCCATTTTCAAAACAACAGATTGTGCAGTATCAGTTTTGACTTCCACCAAGAAGTTGCGCTCGCTAACCTGCTGCATTACACGCGCCGAGTAGGTTTGACCTTGGGTAAATGCTTTTGCCTGCGCCTCTAACTGGTGGGTAGGGCTATTGATTGCACCTACCGGCAGCACTGGGACTACACGGTACACCGAGCCAATTTGTTGTGCGCTGTTGGTCTCTGGCTTAGCGATGTACATGGGGATACTTACATCCGATAGGTGCTGTTCAGCTTAGTTTGCATGGCACGTGACGCGCCTGGCTGCATCCACTGACTAAGCAGCCGCATTTTTGGATGAATCAACAATCTAATGCTTGCATCATCTGCCAATATGCGTTTAATGATAGATAACTTCTGCGATTTTGATGGTTTATCCCACTCTACATCATGCTCATGTTGTTTGATTTGTTGCATTTGGTGCAAATAATCCGCTTCAATGCTGGAAACACTGTCCCAGTCATCTTGTTTGGCTGCACTGAGCATGGCTGACATTAAGCCCGCCAGTACGGTGTATTCTTGAATAATAAAGTTTGCATGCATGGTTTAAGCGCCTAATGCGAGTCTGTTGTAGTTATTTGCAGGCATGGTTTGTGGTTTAATCGCCATCACCTTTGCCATATCAGCCGGGGTTGGTTTTTGATTTTCAATGGCCTCCCAAGCGCCTTTAATTTCGGTCAGCAGGCCTATGACTTCTTCTACATTGGCCACTTGGTTGTGAATATTGGCCAAGGTCAAGCGTTGTGTCATGTAACCATAAAGCGCATCTAAGCTCTGCGCAATCTCGCCACCTGCTTTTTTATCCAAACTCAAACGCAAACCGCTCTCAATAATCAAAATGGCTTTTGAAATCATCTCGCCTTTGCGTTGAATATCCTGTTGTTGCATGTGGGCTATCGCATTACGGCAAGCAGAAATCGCACCTTCGTACAACATCACCACCAGTTTGTTGGGGCTTGCAGCCACCACACCCGTTTCTAACCCCATTTGGGCATACACATTCGCACCATTACTTTTAAATCCAAACATCATGCATCCCCTTGTTAGCTATTGTTACTAATTGATTGAATTTGTTGTGCCAGGTACGAACTGGTGTTTTGCAAACTTGATAACAATGTATCCAAGCGTGTGTATTGATCACGATAGCGTTTTTCAATCAGCTCAAGTTTAATATTGAATGCATCTGTTTGTTTTTCCAGACGCTTAACAGACTCTGTGATGCCGTCTGTTCTGGCTGCCAGCAATCCCTCTTCATCCAGCAAACCATCCAAAATATCATCCAACTGCGCTGCATATCCTTTAACAAAAGTGATCGTTCCGCGCGTGCCAGTGGTGTTACCTAAAACCTTCACACGTAAGCCTTCACTGGCATCGCCCGTTGCACCAATTAACTCTTGGTTAAAGCCATTACCGGCCACACCGTTAATCGCACCTACCATATTAGTAATATCGGAGCCAATTTGCGAAACTGTAATAGGATACGTACCTGTTTGTGTTTTGCTGGTACTACCCAAGTAACTCACTTGCGGATCTGAGGTCCTGGCAGAGGTGGAGAATAAAGCTGCAATATCATCAAAATTGTTGGTGATAGCGTTGGTGAGCTTAGTACTATCTAAGGCCAATTTGCCATCACGTTGAAAGCCAACACCAATATCGGTCAATGAAGTAATAGTACCGCCGGTATCCACCGTTTTACCAATCACAGTCTTTAACTGAGAGGTAATAGAACGCGCAGTGGCATCGCCCAACAATTTACCGGATGACTTACCCGCCTCATCAAACTTGGTCAGGGTTTTGAGTGTATCCATCACCTTGTTATAGGCATCCACAAATGCTGTCACAGACTCTTTGATTTTGGCTTGATCAGAAGCCACGCCCAAATTTACTGCCTGACTATTGCTGGTAGTCAGCAAGTTGATGGTCACGCCTTCAATCGCATCACTCACAGTATTGCTGGCTTTTACCACATCAATGCCGTCGATATTCAATAAAGCATTGAGTGGCGCCTGAAGTTGGCTCATGTTTTTACCGCTACCGGCAGTAGCTAATGGGTCATAGGCCAATTTAGACAAACCGTTATTATCAGTCGCATTCCCGTCATCATCAGCCACTGTGATTTTTAGGCCATTCACCTCGCCCGTTTCCTTAGAGGTAATTACCAAGCGGTTTGCAGTGCCATCGTTCACAATAGTTGCAGTAACGCCGCCATTGGCAGCGTTAATCGCATCACGTACGCCTGCCAGCGTATTGTTGCTGGAGTCAATCGTCACTTCAAATGAGGCTTTGTCAGGATTATCCGTAAAACTGGCTGGTGTGGCTGGTGAAACAATGGCTGGCGCATAGGTACCAAATGCGATGGTCAACTTACCAGTACCAATCACATCGGTAGTATTGGCTACGCCATCTAATGCAATTTTTTGCGATTTTGCGAGCTGATTGACGGTAATTGCATAATCACCAATGGTGGCGCTCCCATTGGCTGTGGCTGTAAACACAGAGGGAGTGGCAGAAGTTGCCGATTGCGCATTGAATTTAGAAGCAGAAGCAAGTGCACCCACCGACGTTTGAAACGTGGAGAGTGCACCTTTGAGCGTACCGTACGCAGATAACTTGGCTTCAAAAGCAGATTTCTGATTAGCAATTAAAGTGAGTGGTTGTTTTTCAACACTCATTAAACTGCTCACAATTGAGTTGACATCAATTGCGGAGGTACTTGAGACTGTTGCCATAATCATCCATCCTTCTTTTATTACGTATCAAATTGGATACTGCTTTTGTTGATAAGACTGGCTAAGCAGTCTGTCTTATCACCAAGCCTTGTAACTTATCTAGCGTTTTCGTAATTGCCATGACTTCCTCATTTGGAATTTGGCGCAATACTTTTTGCGTCGCGGTATCTACTACCTTGACCACAATACGCTCAGATTCCTGATCGATTGAAAACTGAATCGTTTGTAACGCAGGAGCCACATAGTCATTGAGCTTTTGCACCGCACCTGTAAGCGCTGCTTTATCGTACTCAGCCACGGGTGCTGCAGGTTCTTGAGGCTTAGTAACGACTTTTAGGCCACTAGTGGCCTGTATAGTTTGACTACTTGCAACCGGTGGAACGCTTCCTTTACCGTATGCATCTAAAGAAGATTGGAACATGTTGTTCTCCCTATCTTGCTGAAAATTCCACAGGGCTTTCGCCCTGTGGAAGTCATTTAACTACGTTACTTAACTCGATTAACCTCTTAACAAGCTCAATACATTGTTAGGTAGTGAGTTGGCTTGCGCTAACATCGCTGTACCTGCTTGTTGCAAGATTTGACCACGTGTTAGGTTAGCTGTCTCAACTGCGAAGTCTGTATCCATGATGCGTGATTTAGCAGCTGATTGGTTCTCAGAAGCCACTAACAAGTTACCTACCACAGCTTCAAAACGGTTTTGTACAGCACCCAATGTCGCACGTTTAGTGTTGGTTGCATCTAACGCTGTATCAATCGCACCCAGTGCAGTGGTTGCTGCAGCCGCTGTAGAAACGCTACCTGTAATGGTCGCAGCTGCTACCGCTGATACTGAAATCGTGTCGCCAGAATCAGCACCGATTTGGAATGTAGTCGCTGAACCACCGAATACTGCTGTACCGTTAAATTTAGTTGCTGTACCGATACGTGTTACCTCTGCAGCCAGTTCTTGGAACTCAGCATCTAGGTTTGTACGGTCACCAGCAGAGTTACTACCGTTGGCAGATTGCACTGCCAATTCACGCATACGTTGTAATGCGTCTGTTACTTTACTCAAACCGCCTTCAGCAGTTTGTGCGAAAGAAATCGCATCGTTTGCGTTACGCATCGCTACGTTCATGCCACGTACTTGTGAGTCCATACGTGTAGCAATCGCCATACCTGCAGCGTCATCTTTCGCGCTGTTTACACGTAAGCCAGAAGACAAACGTTGAATGGATGTATTTAAACTTGATTGTGAAGCACTCAAGTTACGTTGTGTATTTAATGATGCAACATTAGTATTAATTACTGCAGCCATGATAAATCTCCTAAATAAAATAAAATATTTAAATCACCCTACTGTTCGCTTGGCAACTTTTCATATTGCGTCGCACTTAACTCTTTATCGGTATGCTTTTGGAAAAGTTTAGGGTTAAACAAAACTTTTTATGAAACAGTTACTTAACCACTTAACCTAGAACAATTACCGATTAAGCGACCCGATGAATATGGTGTCGGCTTATATTTGCAAAACTTTAGGGTAATGCTGTTTTATTTAGGGCTGACTCCTTAAGAATACGTGATATCAACATGATAACGATAATAAGGAAGAAATTAAGACGCTAACAAAGGTGAAAAAGCAGGCTATCTCTGAAGATAAATTTTTTGCATTTGCAAAACGACATGACAGAATTTTGGGCAAAAAAAAGGGGTTTGCTGAGCAAACCCCGAGGACTACCTCCCGATAGATCTAAACCAGTTGATTCTTAATGGCGTAATGCGTGATATCAGAGTTATGACGCAAATGCATTTTTTCTAACAAACGTGTGCGGTACATGCTTACTGTTTTGACAGAGAGCGATAATTTTTCAGCAATTTCACTGACAGAGAAACCAGATGAAATCATGATCATGGTTTGGTATTCGCGGTCAGACAATGTCTCGTGTGGATTTTGTGACTTTTCATCACTCACTTGTTCAGCCAAAATTTCTGCTACCTCTGGTGTAATGTATTTTTTACCTTTGGCTAAAGCATGAATGGCTGATAACAACTCATTAGAAGCGCTGTGCTTACATAAATAACCAGAAGCGCCAGATTTTAAAGCGCGAACTGCATACTGGTCTTCCATATACATAGAGAGCATCAACACAGACAATTGCTGGTTATCACGCTTGATACATTTAAGTGCATCCATTCCACTTCTGTCAGGCAATGAAATATCTAACAACATGACATCGGCAGCAATCTCTCTTGCAAATTGAATCGCTTCTGCAGCATTCTCAGCTTCGGCAACCACTTCAATATCATCTGTTGCTGCTAAGATTTGTTTGATACCTGATCTTAAAATCGCATGGTCATCAACCACTATCACTCTAACTTTATTGTTTTTCATGCAACACCCCTTTACCGTTAATTAATGATTAGCAAACGGTGTGCCAGCCCAAAAGGCGCTATTTTGGCTATTTTTACAGCTTAAAGTGTTGAGTAAATAGACGGGGTGTCAGGAAATCGGCAGTTGCATTTAGCCAAAATAAAAAAGCCATCAACAAGATTAAGGTTGATGGCTTATATCAAATAAATTTGAAATACTAAAGAATGTGTGCGGTGATGATAGGAGGCTAGACTCTAAAGTGGGAGGGTTACACGTATCTTTGTGCCACTTTGACCTTGACCAACAGCGCCTATGTTAAGGCTACCGTTCAAGGCGGTCACACGTTCTTGCATACCACGCAAACCAAAAGAATTGGTTTTGAGCTTATCCACATCATTAATGCCCACGCCATTGTCCACTACTTGCATCATCACTTCGTCATCCGTGGCTGACAAACTGATTTCGACGGAAGTCGCTTTGGCATATTTAGCAATATTAGAAAGAGACTCTTGGCAAATTCTGAACAAGGCCATGGACTGCTCCGTGGAGAGCATGATGTCTGACTGGTTAGCAGTGAATACACATTTCACACCCACTTGCTTTTTAAACTGAGTAGCTTGCCACTCTAGGGCATCGACAATGCCAAGGTCTAAAATGCTGGGTCTGAGATTGCCAGAAATACGATGCACAGCCTCAAAAGTACGGTTCACAATCGCTTCCAAACTGGCTGTCTGTTCCAGACTGATCGCATTACCATTCGTAATTTGCTGTGTAATACCCGCCAAGCCCATTTTAATAGCAGTCAGGTTACCGCCCAAGTCATCATGAATCTCACGCGCAATGCTGATGCGCTCTTGCTCCTTCACTTGATTCATATGCGCTGTGAGTTGTTCCAACTCGCGACGTGATTGCTCAATCTCTTGCTTCTCAAGTTTGCTTTGTGTGATGTTCAGCATAATGCCATCCCACTGCACCACCCCATCACCTAACTGACTAATCGTCGCACGTAAGTTAATCCATTTGGTGTCTTGCCAGCCATCAATCCAAACACGGCCTTCCCAGTCTAATTTCTCAAGGCTTTGAGCACTGGCGATCAGTTTGGCACGTAAATCTTGGCGGTCACGTGTATTCATAATAGCAAATAAATGTTGCACATCTTGTTGCAACTCTTCTGCGGTCAAGCCTAATAAAGCCTCACTGCCATCACTCACATAATGAAAGCTCACCTCTTGCTTGGCGGTCATTTGCAGTTGGAATACTAGGCCTGGAATATTAGATACGATTGCTTGAAACCGTGATTCGCTCTCGCTGAGCGCCATCACTACTTTTTCGTTGGGGGAAATATCGCTTTTTGTCACGAGTATGTATTCGGTTTGACCTGATTGTATTAGCATAACACGGAGTTGATTTTTATGAACCCCGGCCTCGGCTAAGGGCTGATTCACGCTTAGCTCAAACAACGCTTTTTTATTGCGCTGTTGATGCACGTATCGACTCAATATGGCAGGGCTCACCCCTAAAATCTTCTCTAATTGGGCGGGCGCAATGGTCAAGTCATCACTGCCAATTTTCTTTTGCGCTTCATCACTGGCGTAAAGCAATGCCAGCGTATTCGCATCCAGCACATAAATTTCGTCCGTAGGAGCCAGCGTTAACGATTTTAAAATTAATTGAGATTCAACGAGTGCAAGCAATTTAATTTCCTTTATTTCATCTCTGATGCTTCAACACAGTAAACGCTTATTTATTGTGCAAATTTGGCTAAATCAATCTCGGTCATCACCTTGTTTTTGCCAGATCTCTTTGCCAAATACATGGCTTGGTCTGCACGATGAATCAATGCAGTTTGTTCTTCATCTTTTTTATAGAGTGCAATACCGGCACTAAACGTAATGAGCAAACGTTCGTTGTTGCCTAAAAAATATTCTTTTGTGAGCGAGCGTTGCAAACGTGTCATGGTGATGATGGCTTCATCAATATTGGTGTCCGGCAACAAAATCACAAACTCCTCACCACCTAGGCGCGTCACAATATCGGTGGGGCGTATGGTTTTCTTCACCACATTGGCAAGGTGTTTTAATGCAGTATCACCAACATGATGGCCATAGGTGTCATTTAGATGTTTAAAGTTATCAATGTCTAATAAGGCTAAGGTGAGCGGACCGCCACCACGAGAAAAACGCGAGATTTCAGTAGTCAACGCATCGTCCAAGCCACGTCTGTTCAATACACCGGTGAGCTGGTCCATGCGTACCGCTTCACTTAATTGGGTTAACTCCTCTTGCAGTTTCTTGATTTTCTCTTGAGAGCTTTCTGCTTCTTCGCGCTGATGCAACAGCGCTTCACGCGAGCGCATGATGTCAGCCTGCATTGCATGGGTATCATGCATCAAGCTTTCCAACAGCTCGTTGATACGAATAATGTCGTCAGTCTCGGTCAGCTTATCTGCATATACTTCGATTTTTTCATGATAATTACCACTGGCATCCGCCATATATTTCAGGCGGTCTACAAAGGTAGAAATCATGGTTTTAAATGCATTCTTAGCTTCGATTAAACTGTGCTTAAGCATGCCTTGCTTATAAATCACTTCTTTTAGGCTCTTTTCCGCAGCTTGAATCTGTACTCGATCCAATGGGCTAGAAATGATGGTCTGTACCGTCGCTACTTGTCCGCGCAACCATTGGTCATCGGACACCAGTTCGCTGATATTGCTGAGTAGCAACTTCAACAAGCCTAATAAATCACGTTTAATGCCCTCTTCGTTAGCACCAATCAATTCAACCCTGACTAATAAGGCTCTAAACTGCTTGGCCATAAATTGCCAATCTTTAAGTTTGCGTGCTTTTTCAGTTAGCACAGCCACTTCAAGTGCCTCTTCACGTAACTCGGGGTAACCATCTAATCGTGGAATCAAGCCATGGTTGAGCGATTGCTTCAGCATGTCTTGAAGAATTTGGAAAGTCTCATGAAACTGCTTGGTTTCATCATTGCCTGCCGCCATTACCCCACTGATTTTATTGTCAATTTTTTGTAATAACGAGGTTGTTTTGCTAGCCTCTGTAGTTAATGCATCCGGAGTATCAACATCCTCTGAAACCATACTGGCAGCATCTGATGCAACTGCCTCATTAGCACCCCAACTGTTGGCTAAATTCTGTAATTTGACGGAAAGCTGTGGGTCATTACCATAATTAATCAGTACCCGTTCCAGCGTTTCTTTTTTACGTGCGGGGTCAACCCCAATTCGCTTCGCATCCCAGCCTTTTAATAGCTGACGGATAGCATCTGGCCATTGTTTGGTTTGCGTTACACTGGCATCCATACCCTCATTCAGCACATCAGCAAGTCCTGCCCAATTATCTTGTTTAAGTAACTTTTCCCAACGATTGATCCAGTTTGCCTGTTCAGTGCTTTGGTTAGGCAACTGTTTTAGGGCTTTTTTAATTGCATTATTGAGCGTCTCTTTTTGCGGAGTACCTGCAATCTCGTAATAAATCATTTCATAATTATTAGGCGTAGGCTCAACCCTGCGCATGGCCATTTGCTTAATGGTTTCACGCGCAATGTCTGGTGCTGATGTCATTTTTTTAGGTTGAGGTGTCGCCATATAAATTCAGAGGTCTGCATTCCACTCGTTGTCTTACTAGCATTTTGTAGGCGCACGGTCTAATTTAATCCCTCAAAAAAGAACCTTTAAAGCCTTCTATTAACAAAATTAGAATAAGGTTTATATTTAGCGCGGACTGGTCAATAAAACTTGGTGCAGCTTGGTTTGCAAGAAAAATGCTAAGAGAAGTGAAGTGCGGGCGGGGAAAGTATTGTAAAATACTGCTTGGCGGGCCTCCCCGCATTGTAAAGTAGCCAACCTGGTCAGGTGCGGAAGCAAGCAGCCACAACTATTGAGCAAGTGCCGGGGGTTTGGCTCGCCTCCTCACTTGCAATCACATATAAGTTTTAATTGGATGGCGCCCATGCATAGCATATTTTTAGCAACGCTTCATGCCAACAAAGGCCGCTAAATGTCTTATCAAGTTCTCGCACGTAAGTGGCGCCCAAAATCATTTAATACCCTAGTCGGACAAGAACACGTAGTACGCGCCCTCACCAATGCGCTAGAGCAACAACGCTTGCACCACGCTTATTTGTTCACAGGCACGCGCGGCGTCGGCAAAACGACTATTGCACGCATTCTGGCCAAATCACTGAACTGCGAACAAGGCATTACAGCAACGCCATGTGGTGTGTGCAATGCCTGTACCGAGATTGATAAAGGTCGCTTTATTGATTTGATAGAGGTGGATGCTGCCAGCAACACACAAGTAGATGCCATGCGCGAGTTGCTTGAGAACGCGCAATATGCGCCTACGGCTGGCCGCTTTAAAGTGTATATCATCGATGAAGTGCATATGCTGTCCAAAAGTGCATTTAATGCCATGCTTAAAACACTGGAGGAGCCCCCTGCACACGTTAAATTTATTCTAGCGACTACCGACCCGCAAAAAGTACCAGTTACCGTATTATCGCGCTGCCTACAATTTAATTTGCGCCAAATGGCCAGCACCACGATTATCGAACATCTGACGCAAATCCTGCAGCAAGAGCAGATTGGCTTTGAAGCCAGTGCCATCCATTTAATTGCGCGCGCTGCCGCCGGAAGCATGCGTGATGCCCTTTCCCTGACCGATCAAGCCATCGCCTATGGCAATCAATCCGTGAACGAGGCTGAAGTGCGCAGCATGTTGGGCGCGATTGACCAGAGCTACTTATACGAAATTCTGCAAGCATTACTTGTCAATGATAGCGCTGCGTTAATTGCCAAAGCTAAGGCCATGGATACGCGTAGCATTTCTTTTGAGGCTGCACTAGGTGATTTATCAGCAATATTGCATCAAATTGCCATTGCCAAAACCTGTCCGGAAACCATTGCCCAAGACTTACCTGAACGTGCAACCATTATGCAATTGGCGGATACTATTTCTGCGGAAACGCTACAGTTGTATTACCAAATTAGTATTTTGGGGCGACGTGACATTGGATTGGCACCCGACGAATATGCTGGCTTTACCATGACGCTACTACGCATGCTGGCGTTCACCCCGCAAGAAAAATTATCTGACACGGCTCTGCCAGAGCGTAAAGCTGTGAACAGTGGTGCCACTGCTTATCTAAACGAGCAACGTAAACTAGCGCCAACCGCAATAGAAAGCGAAAGTGCGCCGGCTACACCACCAATACCAGCAATACCAGCAGCGCCTATTCTGGCTGGCGCTGTGCAATCAGTCCCTCTACCTGTTGTGAGCACACCAATAGCACCTGTACAAACAGAGACGCAAGACAACAGCATGCCGATGCGCAGTTTTAATGGAGATTGGCGCAGCTTAGTTGAGCAACAACTCAAGTTAGGATTAGCACGCGCATTGGCACAAAACTGTGAAATGGTGGCTTATGACGAGCACAGCATCACGCTTAAATTAGCAGAAACGCATAAACACTTAGCGAGTCCAAATTATCAAGACAAATTAAGTGATGCGATTTACCAGCACTTTGGTCGTAAGATTAAATTGCATTTTGAAATTGGCAGCGAAGCCAACACCCCTGCCAAACAAAATGCGATTGAAAAGGCGACGATTCAATCCAATGCAGAATCGGCCATATTACAAGATCATTTTGTACAATCGCTCATGAATGATTTTGGCGCGACCATTATTCCCAACTCGATTAAACCTGTTCAATAACGTATTCAATAAGGAGTATTCAAATGATGAAAGGCGGCATGGGCAATATGATGAAGCAAGCCCAGCAAATGCAAGCAAATATGCAAAAGGCTCAAGCGGAATTGGCCACCACTGAAGTGGAAGGTTCTGCCAGCAATGGCATGGTGAAAATCACTATGACCTGCAGTCATGATGTGAAGCGCGTGGTGATTGATGATGCCGTAATGGATGATAAAGAAACGTTGGAAGACTTAGTGCTGCTGGCGCTAAAAGATGCCAAAGCCAAAGCAGAGGCAACTTCTAATGCGCGCATGAGTGCAGTCATGCCAGCCGGCTTTAAAATGCCGTTCTAATTTTATTATACCCAGTGAAAAACCCACCAGCGCTTGAACAATTGATTGAAGCCCTACGCTGTTTACCCGGCGTGGGACCAAAATCTGCCCTCCGCATGGCTTATCACCTTATGCAACGCGACCGTAAAGGCGCTGGAAAACTTGCACACGCCATGCAACACGCATTGGATACCATTGGTCACTGCCAATTGTGTAATAACTTTAGTGAACACTCTGTATGTACCCTCTGCAACGCAGAAAAGCGCGAACCTAGCATGTTGTGTGTAGTGGAGATGCCCACCGACTTAATGATGTTGGAACAAACTCAGTCCTACGCGGGCATGTACTTTGTGCTGATGGGTCGATTATCACCCATTGATGGTATTGGCCCCAAAGAAATTCATTTAGATAAACTGCTTAAGCGTGTGCAAGACGGAGTGATTCAAGAAGTCATACTCGCCACTAACTATACCAGTGAAGGCGAAGCCACTGCACATTATATTAGCGAGATGGTAAAAGCGCGTGGTATTGCTGTGAGCCGCATCGCGCGTGGCCTGCCGATGGGTGGCGAAATCGAATATGTAGATAGTGGCACGCTGTCTACTGCACTAATGGAGCGCAAGGCTGTTAACTAGCTGCTCAGAAAGTTAAAACAAGTCCAGCAACGCTTCAGGCTTTTGAATCATAGTATCAGCGCCCCAAGTCTCTGGCCTATCGCTCTCATCCAAGTAGCCAAACAGTGCTACCACCGTCTGCATGCCAGCCGCTTTGCCTGCTTGAATATCACGTTCCGCATCGCCCACATAGAGACAACATTGCGGATCCACGCCTACTTGCGCGCAAGCCATTAGCAAAGTCGCTGGGGATGGCTTAGGTTGTGGCGCATCATCACCACTCACCACCGATGCAGCCTGCGTGTGTAAACCCATACTTGTCACCAGTGGCTGAGTAAACCGTCTGGGTTTATTGGTCACAATGCCCCATGGAATTTGGTTATCCGCCAGCGTGGATAACACGGTTTGCATCCCCGGAAACAATGTAGGTTGCCGCGTAAATACCTGATCATATAAATGCAAATACTCATCTCGCAACACAATAAAATTAGGATCTTCTGGCGTAATACCAAAGCCCAAACCCAGTAATCCGCGAGAACCATGCGATGCATATGGGCGAATTTCATCGTCGCTTAAGGGTGGCCGACCATGACGCGCCAACTGCAAATTCAGCGCATAGCCTAAATCCGGCGCGGTATCGACCAATGTACCGTCTAAATCAAAAAATACCGCTTGAATAGGTCTCACGCATCTACCTTCTGTGCGTACACCATATAATTTACACTCACATCACTACCCAACCGATACTGCTTTGTGAGTGGGTTATATTGCAAGCCAATCTGATCTCGTAAAGTCAATCCCGCTTGGCGCATCCATGTTGCTAATTCAGATGGTTTAATAAATTTAGCGTAATCATGTGTTCCACGCGGTAGCATGCGTAACAAGTACTCTGCGCCAATCACTGCATGTAAATACGCTTTGGGACTGCGATGTATCGTTGAAAAAAACACATAGCCACCAGGCTTTACCAATGTTGCACAGGCTCGAATGATACTGGCTGGATTAGGCACATGCTCCAACATCTCTAAGCAAGTGACCACATCATAAGAATCTGGAGTTGCCTCAGCTAATGCTTCTGCTGAAACTTTCTGATAATCTACAAAAACTCCACTCTCTAAACTATGTAGCTTTGCTACATTCAGCGCTTTCTCACCCAAATCAATGCCAGTCACTATTGCACCTCTTTGCGCCATAGATTCTGAAAGTATGCCCCCACCGCACCCTACATCAAGCACGCGCTTGTCTTGCAAACCTACGTGCTGATCAATGTATTGCAATCGCAATGGATTAATGTCGTGTAACGGCTTAAATTCACTATTTTTGTCCCACCATTTATGCGCCATCACGCTAAACTTGTCTAACTCTGCAGCTTCAAAATTACTCATAGGTATACTCAATTAAATCGATATAAATATCATGATGATTAACGCTATTACGCAGCCGCAAAATTGGCCAATTTACGTTGCCACGACTTTGCAATCTGCGAAACCTCGTGTGGCTCAACATGACTAAACACACCAGCGTTGGCATCTGGCTTAAAATATTTCAACTGTCCACCTACCCAAGTGTGGGTGACATGTTCACGACCAGCCACATAGACCAAATGAGAAGCCACATCAAAGCAGGGCTGCAGGTTTACATCAGTCAATTTAACCGCAGTCAAATCAGCCATCTTTCCAACTTCTATGGAGCCCACCAAATGTTCTAGGCCAAGCGCCTTTGCGCCATTGATAGTTGCCATCTCCAAAGCATGCTGCGCTGAAACCGCTGTAGCATCACCACTTTTTCCTTTAGCCAACAAAGCCGTCATTCGCATCTCAGCAAACATATCCAGTCGATTATTACTAGCGGCACTATCTGTACCTATGCCTATATTAATACCCAATTCAGCACATTGGGCTATAGGTGCAATCCCACTCGCTAGCTTTAAATTAGAGGTAGGGCAATGTGCGATATGACAACCATAATCTACAATCAGTTGCTTGTCTGCCTCACTTAAATGCACACAGTGTGCAAGCACCACTCTAGAACTTAGCAAGCCCAAGTTGGCGAATCGCTTAAGCGGTGTGAGGCCGTATAAGGATTGACTTTCACTGACTTCATGCATCGTTTCCTGCATGTGCGTATGTACGCCTATATCAAGTTGCTCTACTAGCACATTGATTTTTGAAAGGGTATCGTCAGTGACCGTATACGGTGCATGTGGCGCAAAACTAAAGCTGATCAATTGCTCAGCTTTGTAAGTATCTCTGATTGCAGTACCCTTCTCAATATACATATTAGCGTCTACTGCATAGTTAGTAGCAAACTCAAGTACGACCAAACCAATGTGGGCCCGCATGCCGATAGTTGTGGCTGCTTGAATTGTGGACTCAGGAAAGAAGTACATATCATTGAAAGTAGTAATGCCACCACTCAGCATTTCAGCACATGACAATAATGTGCCATCGTATGCAAACTGCGGGGAAACAAATTGATGCTCAGCAGGCCAAATATGTTGCTCTAACCAAGGCATTAAGGATACATCATCTGCCATACCCCGCATTAAGCTCATCGCCGCATGCGTATGCAAATTAATCAAACCTGGTATCAGCACATGATCATTCAGCACCTGTTCTTCAATGGCCACATAACGGTCTGCGAGTTGTGTTTGCGCACAGACATCGACAATTTTTCCCTTATGCACCACTACTGCATGATGTTCAAGCAAAGCACCATGGGGCATGACCGGGAGTATCCAGCGGCATGAAATAATTAGATCAACAGTTTTCTGCATGGCAAGATTATAGCTTGGAACAATTCTTCTTCAGCATCATCCATAAAAAAAGCCCCGCTAAGCGGGGCTCTTTTGTAAAACGTTACTTGAATGAGTTACTTACAGCCTTTTTCCATGCTGCGGGTAGCTTCAATTTCAACACGACGATTTGGCGCCAAGCATTGAATTTGTGCTTTACGGCCTTTAACGTCGTCACAGTTTACTTTTGGCTGATCTTCGCCTTTACCAACGGCAATTAAACGATCAGCTTCAATACCTTTACTAATCATGTAATCACGCACCTGGTTGGCGCGACGCTCTGAAAGTTTTTGGTTATAAGCTTCGCTACCTAACTTATCGGTGTGACCAATCACTTTTACTGACATGAAAATTTCATTGTCTTTCATTTTTGCAATCACTTGGTCGATTTCAGTTGTATCTTTCAACACAGCTCTATCAAAGCCAAACAGTTTCTCAGCTTGTAATGTGATAGTTTCAACTTGTGGTGTGCAAGCAACTGGCTCTGGCGCAGGTGCCGGAGCTGGTTCTGGTGCTGGTTCTGGCGCAGCTGCAATCGGTGCTGGCTCTGGTGCTGCTTCAGCCACTACTGGAGCTGGCGCGCCAAAACGGAAGATACCGCCAATATTGAATAATGTGTTACCAATAGTTTCATCAGCATCTACAGTACGTGCTGCATTTTTTGCTTCTGCTTTGCTCCATTGATGACGCAAATCTGCTTGAATGCCGAATGAGTCGCTGAATAAGTATTGAGCACCTAAACCCAAACCGGCTAACCAAGAAGTTTTGGTTCTGTCAGTCAAGCCAATACCGCTGTAGTCTACGTTATTACGTGCTGCACCAATGCCTGCCAATAAAAACGGACGGAATTTGTCGCGGCTAAACATATACAATGCATCTAAACCTAGGGTTGTTTGTTTGTACTTGCCACCTGCACCTGCAATACCGGTATCTTCATCAGCACGGTTGTAACCCAAGCGACCTTGTAAATCCCAGCTTTGGCTTAGTTCTTTACCAATCGCAATGAAACCACCAGCACCATTATCTGCCTCTAAGTCACTGTCTGTATTCATGTAACTAACACCTGGAACCGCATACCAAGCACCACGGTACATGTCTTCCGCTGTTGCCGCAAATGCTGTTACACCCAATGCTGCTGCCACAGCAAAACTCATTAAACTTTTCTTCATATTCTTTAACTCCTTTGTTAGTAACTTCTCAACGTACAGTTTCTTGTGTTTACACTATACCCAACCCACACACGCTAGGCAACGCGCTAACCTTTAATTCCCTATTTTATTACAAAAGGTGTTGTGTTTGTACAACTTATCTTTGATTTCTTTAACTAAATGCGGTAATAAATTGTTTTGTCTCATATTGTCGCGACACACCCCTGAACGAAAACCAATGTAACTGGGATAGTGAAGAGTTAATTCACTGAGGTACTCCAACCTTAACGCGCCAGCCAAGCCTGCATGCAAGTGGTGAGTTTCACAGCTCCTTACAAAAGTGCGGATAGTATCCGTGTCCACAGCAGTCAGTAGGTGATGTTGCTTATCTGCCGTATCTAACATCACGCCATAGAACCCCATTTTTGCTAGCTTAGGTATCCAAGCCCACTCAATCGGCTGTTCAGCAAACATCACTGCTATTAGTTTTAATTGATGACGTTGAATCAACTCAGCAAGCGCAAAGCAGCCATCTGCATGCATAGGTAACGAAGAGGCTGGCAATTTGACAATATCTACACCCAAATCCGATTTACGCAAAATGAGCGCCAGCAAAGCCTCAAGACTCTCGTGGGCATCACCCACCGTTGCACTGACCATAGCTTGCTGATTGACCGCACGCACTGCTTGTAAGCTGACAGCATCATCCAAGCTACCTAACGCCCCCACGGCCGGATCCTTTAAATCAATAAAATCCGCTCCTGCATGCATAGCATCTAAGGCCTCTTCTGCGTTCTTCACGCTAATCAATAAACGTATCATGCCCGTGTTACGCCTGATTAAATCCGGATTGCTCTGCATAATATCCATCGATTTTTTCTACCAGCCATTGCCATGCTTGCAACTCCCGCTCACCTGCTGTTTTGTCTATGGCAATTTGTAAATAAGCACGTTCCGATAATACTTTTTCCTGTGGCAAACGATTCAGTCGACTAGCCAATACCGCGAGTTCAATCACTGCAGCCTGTGCACGATTAAACCCGGCAAATGGCTGGTGTGTTACTTGATGTACAACACGCATCCATAACTGTGGACGCTCAACATCTTCCACCACTTGCTCCAGACGTAATTCTTGATGCGCCAACGTATCTGCCAAACGCACGCCATTCACAACACTAGCTGGCACAATTACTTGGGTTTGCGCTTTAACAATAGCCGCTGCAAATACGCGCACATCGTCAGTCAGGTTCATCACGGCGCACTCGGTTGCCAATATATTGCTTAGTGTGGTCGAAGGCTTAAAAGGAGAAATAACAATCAACCCATCCTTTTTTTGTACGCCGAAAGGCGTAATATGTGGATTGCCTGCTGGGTCTACCGTTGTAATAATGGTTTCGTAAATCATGGCCTAATAAATCATGTTTTGGACTGGTGTTTCTTTTCTTGAATTGAGGCTTCGCGATGCGCTTTTTTTGGTTGTTTATTTTGCACTTGCGATGCTACCCCAAACTGAAGTTCTTCATCTTGAACATAGCGCTTTTTAAGTTGCCAGGCAATCTGCGCACGGGCGAGTTCAACCCCTAAATAAAACGCATGCGAGGCATCGTTTTCCACGCCTAAATTCGCGTAAAACTCAAACGGATCTTGGTTTAATTGCAAGCCATCACGGTTATACACATGAATGCCCTGCTCACTCACCATAATACGAAAACTGGGGTCTTTGATTTGCGACGCAATCTCTTGAATCTCGGCCTCATCGTAGCTAAACGGTTTCCGGTCATGTAAACCAAGCAAGCCGTTGCTGTAACCTCTGGGCAAGCGATTGTCTTGTTTAGCACGATGCATCACCCGTCTGGCAATGTCCGCTTCTGCAATGGCGTTGACGGCATGCGCACTTACCGAAGTCGCCAATACAGCATTGATATTCATTTCACTAATCATGCCAAACAGTAAAGCATTGATGCCGGTCGTGTCCGCATCCGTCAGTTCGGTCAAGTTACCTACCCCCATCATAATGGGAATGTCTGGGTATTTTTTGCGCAGCTTGCTGTAGCGCACAATAGAATTTGTGAGTCCGAAATGAATCGGATCCAAAATGGCATCGGCAATAAACGGTTTGTTTTTACGTAAGCAGTATTCAATTGCACGATAAAGTGAAGCCATATTGCCGGGTTTGGCAGGAATCAAAATCGGTGTAGCTGCCACTTCATCTATTAAATCAATAGATTTTTCGGTTAAGCTCAACATGTAATCTGCACCGGCTAGTCCCGCTGTGCGTAAATCATGGACACTCATTGAATCCACGCTAACTACAAAGCCAGCCGATTTAAGCGCTTTAACAGCGTCAGCCAAATGTTCAAAAGGTTTGCCGGGCAAACAACCCAAGTCAATCACATCGGCGCCTTGTTGCTTAAAGCGTTCGGCTTTGGCCACAATTTCATCTACCGATAAATCTGGTGCGTCCACGATTTCGGCAAAAATCTGTACGTTATGTTGTGACAAGTCTGGCGCAATCCCCTGATGCCCAAAGTACTGTGGCAGATCTTTCAAATCTTCCGGACCACGTTCAACGGGCACGCCCAACTTTTCTTCCAATGGCCCCAAATCGCCCTGACATAAGCCAGGTAAAATCACTTTATTGGCATCGCCCACATCTTTGAGACGCCGTGCAATCATGTCGGGAGTCATTAATGCGGCGACCGATACGCCGATTTGCTCGACACGGTACTTGAATTGCGGGGGGTTAAGATTCGCTTGGATTTCTTGCAACACTTTATGCAAGCTTTTTTCGGCTAATTTTCCTGTTAAAAATAACAGTTTATCGGTCATGTCACTTACTCAGCATCCAGCTGATGCACATTAGCCAGTCGGTGCATAATGTAGTGTTGCAATTGCTGCATGTCTTCGGCTACTTCGGTATAGGTAAAGGACTTTAATTTAACAACATTATCCAAATCGATTTGACGTGGGTACACTTTGACCACATTGTCACGCGGCGCTTCTGACTCTAGCTCTGGCGCGGTATCACACGCAAATACAATGCTGTGCACCCGTGTTTTACCAGCTTGCGCAAATAAATTAGTCACCAAGCTATCGGAAAAGCCATAAGCCATTTTGGCAATGGTATTAGATGTGGCCGGTGCAATTACCAAACTGTGGTATTTGCCTTCATAAAACAATTCAACTGGGATGCTACTCGCCGTTTTGTCTTGATATATGCGGTGGCCAGTCGCATCCAACATTTCTTGAAAACCATACTGCTTGATGATTTCAGCTGCGGCTTTGCTTAAGAAAATATCAACCGACTCCAACGTCTGCAAGATGGCTAACGATTCACGCAGATAATGACCAGAACCTGTAATTGCCCACGCAAGCCGCTGCTGCATTTGATTATCCAATATGGAACGGGTGTTCTAGAACGATGGTTTCATCGCGCTCAGGCCCAGTCGACACAATTGCAATTGGCACACCGCATAAGGCTTCCAAACGTTTTAAGTAGACTTGTGCGTTTTTAGGTAAACCTTCCCATGTTTTGACGCCAAAGGTATTGTCGTGCCAGCCTGCCACCGTTTCATAAATCGGCTCACAACGAGCCACATCATCGGCACCCACTGGCAACATATCAACCACTTTACCGTCCAGCTTGTAACCGGTACAGATATTCAAACTATCAATTCCGTCCAATACGTCCAACTTCGTGATGCATAAACCAGTTAAACCGTTGATTCTGGCGGAACGGCGCAATGCTGCTGCATCAAACCAGCCACAACGGCGTTTACGTTTAGTCACTGTGCCAATCTCTTGACCTTTGTTGGACATTTGATAACCCGGAACACCTTCTGTTTCAATATCCAATTCACTCGGAAATGGCCCCCCACCTACACGTGTCGTGTAGGCTTTAGTAATACCCAATACGTAGTGCAGCATACTGGCGCCTACACCTGTACCCGCCGATGCTTGTCCGGCAATACAGTTACTAGAAGTCACATAAGGGTAAGTGCCGTGGTCAATGTCCAACAACGTTCCTTGCGCACCTTCAAATAAGAGATTTTCGCCACGCGCATTGGCTGCATACAGCTCTGCGGAAATATCTGCTACCATCGGCTTCAACGCCTGTGCTTGTTGCATGCTAGCATCGTATTGCTGATTAAAGTCTACCGCAGTTGCACCTAAATATTGTGTCAGTACAAAGTTGTGGTAATCCATCACCTCGCGCAATTTTTCAGCAAAACGTTCTGGGTAGAACAAGTCATAGACACGTAATGCACGACGTGCCACTTTATCTTCGTAGGTTGGGCCAATGCCTTTACCCGTCGTGCCAATTTTTTTATCGGCACTGCGTTTTGCTTCACGCGCAATATCCACTGCCACATGGTGGCTCAAAATTAGTGGGCAGCCTGGGCTAAGTTTTAAGCGGCTTTTGACTTCTAATCCGCCTTTTTCCAAGGTTTCAATTTCGCTGAGCAAATGCCCGGCATCTAGCACGACACCGTTACCGATATAACAATTCACACCCGCACGTACGATACCAGATGGGACCAAGTTCAGTTTATACACGCGCTGCTCTGCGCCCTGCCCAACCACCAATGTGTGACCTGCATTATGTCCACCTTGGAATCGTACGACGCCTTGCGCATGGTCGGTTAACCAATCAACGATTTTACCTTTGCCTTCGTCGCCCCATTGTGTGCCAATGACGACTACATTCTTTGCCTGATGTTTGCTTGATTGATTTGCCATAATTTCAATAGTTGTAGATATGTCTCTACGTAGATAAATAAAATAAATTAATGAGAAACAGGGGCAACGCGCCACTGCCCTTGCTGAAACTCCAGCGTACGATCGCAATTGAGTTCATCCAATTGCACCGGGGTATTGGGTAATGCCTGTATCACCATCTGCCCGGAGGCGCGCAATGATTCTATTGCTGTTAACAAAGCAGCATCGTTGCCAACTGGGGCCAATATGCCTTTTGTGGTGACTGCGGGGGGCAACGCAAGTACTGCGCCACGCAAATCAAGGCTGAAGCCGGTGGCAGGACGGGCACGCCCGAACGCAATACCAACTTCATCGTAACGTCCACCCAAGGCAATGGGGCCCGCATAGCCATGTGCATATGCTGCAAACACAATGCCCGAATGATAGTGATAACCACGCAACTCGCTAAGGTCAAACCCAACCTGCACATCTAAATCTGCAAGTAAGCCTGCGATTCCACCTAAATCATTTAATGCACGCCTGATCTCTTCCAGAGGAGGCAACTCGACTGCTGCTTGTGCCAACATCTCTACGCCACCGTTGAGATCGGTAAGTCGAACAAATGCACGCTGCATGGAAGCATCTAGGCCTTGAACCAACTGGCTCACCGTCGCTTTGTCTTTGCTTTGCAGCGCAGCAAACAGGGCTTGCTCCAAATTAGCATCCACACCTGCGTGCTTGACTAAACTTTCGAAAATGCCGACATGACTAAAGTCGATATGTAGCTCTTTTAAGCCAAGCAGTTGCAGAGCCTTAATCATCAACCGCTGAATTTCAACATCGCTCTCGATACCAGCATGACCAAATAATTCTGCACCTAACTGAAGCGGTTCACGTGTACGTGCCAAGCCATCGGGCTTAGTGCGTAGTACAGTGCCTGCGTAACATAAGCGCGATACGCCTTGATGGTTCAGCATATGTGCATCAATACGTGCTGCTTGCGGTGTTGTATCTGCACGTACACCCATCAACCGCCCAGTCAACTGGTCTACAACTTTAAAAGTAGCTAAATCCAAATCGTAACCGGTCCCGGTAATCAGTGATTCCATATATTCTAACATTGGGGGAATCACATATTGGTAACCATGCACGCGGAACAAGTCCAAAAGCTGCCTACGCAAAGACTCAATACGTGCAGCCTCTGCAGGCAGCACATCTTCAATAAATTCGGGGAGTAACCAATTTCGCATGCCGTTATTATAACCGCAAACAGCCTAAAGGCTTAGCGCTAGCGACTGAACATCGTCAGTAAAAGACCACCTAAGACAGAAATCAGGCCAACAAATCGCAATTGACCATCTTTAAGCACTATCAAGCGTTGAAAAGTCTCGCGCCAAGCTTGGGGCATCAATAAAGGCAACAACCCTTCTATGATGAGCACCAAGCCTAGCGCTGTAAGCAAAGCGTCTTTCAAGTCAGCGCCTTATTAATTTGACATTACTTTTTAGCACCGGAGCTGCGCATGTATTTGAAGAAATCGGAGCTTTGGTCTAATACAATCACGTCAGATTTACTTTTGAAACTATTTTTATATGCTTCGGTACTGCGATAAAACGCATAGAACTCAGGGTTTTTACCAAAAGCAGTCGCATAAATTTCTGCAGCTTTTGCGTCACCCTCACCTTTGACTTTTTGTGCTTCGCGGAAGGCTTCAGCAATAATTACTTCGCGTTGTTTGTCTGCATCTGCGCGTATCTTCTCAGCTGCTGCAGCACCTTGAGAGCGCAACTCATTAGCAACTGATTTACGTTCTGCATCCATACGTTGATACACAGACTCACTCACCTCTTTAGGCAAATCCACACGACGTAAGCGTACATCTAAAATCTGGATGCCCATTTGGCGGCTGTCTTTATCGGCACGCTGACGCAAGATTTCCATAATCTCGGAACGCTCGCCTGAAACCACATCATGGATAGTACGTTTACCAAACTCAGCGCGTAAACCATCGTTCACAGTTTGCGATAAACGACGCTCTGCTTGCGCCTCATCGCCTTTTACCGACACATAAAATTTTGCGGGGTCTACAATGCGCCATTTCACAAATGAGTCGACCAATACGTTTTTCTTTTCACTGGTAATAAAGCGGTCAGGCTCATCCCAATTCAAAGTCAGGATACGTTTATCAAAGTAACGTACGTTTTCCACCAATGGCAATTTGAAATATAAACCGGGGGATTTTTTTACAGAGACAATCTCACCTAGCCTAAACACAATCGCATACTCTCGCTCATCCACAGTATAGGCAGACATGGTCAAAACGACCATTACCACAAACGCACCGATTAATCCTGCACCAAAATTTTTCATTTTTTGTTCGCTTTCGTCTTATCGCTCATCACGGTCACGGCTTCTAAAAGCATCCCGTGAGCGATCTGTATCTATGTCCACCTGCATAGGCTCAGAACCAGCCGATTTGGTTGCAGGCGCTGCCGTTTGGCTACCAACACCAGAACGCTCCATCAGCTTGTCTAGTGGGAGGTATAGCAAGCTGTTTCCACCTTTTTGATCCACCAATACTTTGCTGGTATTGCTTAAAATTTGCTCCTGCGCATCAATATACAAACGCTGGCGTGTCACTTCCGGAGCTTTATTATATTGTGTAAGGACTTGATCAAAACGGTTGGCATTACCCTTTGCTTCATTCTCCACACGCAATTTATAACCAGCCGCCTCTTCCGCTAATCTTGAGGCCGTACCACGTGCTTTAGGAATCACGTCATTCGCATAGGCTTGACCTTCATTTTTTTGACGCTCTAAATCTTGTTTTGCTTTTACTGCATCATCAAATGCAGCCTGCACCTGTTCTGGTGGTTGAGCATTTTGCATGGTAACGTTCACCACATTAATGCCAGAGTCATAACGATCCAGCACTTCTTGCATCAACTTCTTAGCACGCACAGCAATTTCTTCACGACCTTCATATAAGGCAAAATCCATACGGCTTTTACCGACAATCTCGCGGATGGCAGTCTCGGCCACACCACGCACACCGTCTTCCGTAGATCGGTTTTTAAATTGAAAATCTTCTACATCTTTTAAGTTGTACTGCACAGCAAACTGTAAATCGATAATATTCTCATCGTCAGTTAACATCAGCGATTCACGTGGCTCCTTGCTTCTTGTACTACCACCTTCTGCAGAGCGATAACCTACTTCAATGGTACGCACCTGCTCAAGATTCACATTTTCAACACTTTCTACAGGGAAAGGAATATGCCATCTAGGACCTGGGAGAGTTGTCTCTACATGCTGCCCAAAGCGAAGCACTACACCTCTAGAGCCCTGATCAACGATATAAAAGCCTGTTGCTAACCAGACCAACGCAACTAAACCAATAATAGGCAAAATTGGGAAGTCCATGTTTTTTGATGGTGTGTTGCTGCCGCCACCAGACCCACCGAATAAGTTGTTAATTTTCTTACTTAAATCACGGAACACCTCGTCTAAATCAGGCGGCCCTTCATTATTGCGTTGTCCAAATCCTGGAAACTTAATCATGCATTACTCCGAATTGATTATGCGTAAGCACTTTCTTCTGTGCTCAATTGTTTTAATAGTTGTTGATACTCTCTGAGTGCCAGCTTTAAATCATCCAAGCCAGTACCATCTATTGCTGAAATTCTCACCTTAGAAATCTTACCATATTCGTCGCGCTCGATGCCGGGCGGCATACCCAGACGATCTATTTGATTCAGCACCAGTATTTGGTGCACTTGCGAAGCACCAATTTCGTTCAACACAAAATTGACCTGATCAATCTGAGCATCTCGATTAGTACTAGAAACATCCACCACATGAAGTAACAAATCAGCCTGCGCAGCCTCCTCTAAGGTTGCGCCAAACGCTTCGATTAGAGTGGTTGGGAGATGTTTAATAAACCCTACCGTGTCAGACAAGACGATTGGATTGGCCTCTGGCAAATACATTTTGCGCGAAGTGGTATCCAAGGTAGCAAATAGTTGATCAGCAGCGTACACGCCTGAATGTGTTAAGCGGTTAAATAAAGTAGACTTTCCAGCATTTGTATAGCCGACGATAGATACAGTCATCAGGTTAGAACGTTTGCGCGCTCTACGTTGCATACCACGCTGTTGCTTGAGTTTATCCAGCTTTTCGCGCAACTGCTTGACGCGTACCCGCAACATGCGGCGATCTAACTCCAACTGAGTTTCACCCGGACCACCACGCACACCGATACCACCTTTTTGTCGTTCCAAGTGAGTCCAGCCACGGACCAGGCGTGTTGAAAGATGCTCTAACTGCGCCAACTCTACTTGCAGTTTACCTTCGTGAGTTTGCGCACGTTGTGCAAAGATATCAAGAATCAATCCGGTACGGTCGACCACGCGCGCTTGTAAAAAGCGCTCAAGATTGCGTTGTTGGGATGGACTTAAATCGTGATTAAACGCGACCACTTTGGATTCGCTAGACTCAAGCATTAATTTAAGTTCTTCAGCTTTTCCGGAACCGATAAAATATTTAGCATCCGGTGATTGGCGCTTACCCTCAACCGTGGCGCGAATTTGCATGCCAGCAGTAGTGACCAAGTGTCTCAGCTCTTGCAAGCTTTCTGCATAATCAGGGTCACCAAAATCAACACTGACGAGTACTACGGCGTCACCGCCTGAAGGTCTTTCAAACATGCAGCATTATTCTTCGGATTGCTCCGGAATATTCATATTGACAGCACGTGCTGGAACGATGGTTGAGATTGCATGTTTGTATACCATTTGTGTCACAGTATTTTTCAGCAGTATCACATACTGATCAAACGAATCCACTTGCCCTTGTAACTTAATACCATTCACAAGATAAATTGACACTTGAACATGTTCTTTTCTTAATGCATTCAAGAAAGGGTCTTGTAACATTTGTCCTTTATTGTTCATTATTATGCTCCTTTTTAATTTTAATAATGTTGGAGTAGCCAGCTATAACCATCGTCATTCGCGCCCTCAACCTTAATGACTATGATTGTACTATTTTGTTCCTACTCCAGTCGCTAAATTAGGTTTTTTTTAGCTTAAATAAGCATTAATTCTTTGGATTGCGGTCTCGCGACCCAAAATAAACATCACCTGATCGATACTGGGCGATTGCGCGCCACCCGTCAGCATCACCCGCAACGGCATTGCAAGTTTTGGAAACTTAATTTGTTGCTCAGCCACCACCTCGTTCATTACCGCTTGGATCGCCTCAGCCGTCCAATCAGCAACGCTAATTTTGGTCAAAAAACTGGCCATGATTGGCATGACTTCCAATGTGATGTGCTTCTCTACATCCGCAACATTTGGTTGCGGTGATGCAAAAAAGAAAGCTATCTCACGCGCTAGCTGATTGAGGTTGTTTGCACGTTCACGATACAACTGCAATGCAGCCTCTAACTGAGCGGTTGGTGAGACATCCACGCCCGAATGACGCAGGCGCTTGATTGTCTCCGCGACCAGTTTGTCCAACGGACAAGTCTTGATATAGTGGGCGTTCAGCCAATTTAGTTTTTCAGTATTGAACTGAGCAGCAGATGCGGTGATATGATCTAAATCAAACCAAGCACAAAACTGCTGCATATCAAACACTTCGTCATCGCCGTGCGACCAGCCAAGACGCGCCAGATAATTCAATACAGCTTCCGGCAAATAACCGTCATCATCATATTGCGTCACACTCACTGCACCATGACGCTTGGACAACTTTTGGCCATCATCACCCAAGATCATCGACAAATGCGCATATTGTGGAATAGTGGCCCCCAACGCTTTTAACATATTGATTTGTCTAGGTGTATTGTTCACATGATCATCGCCACGAATTACATGCGAGATTTTCATTTCCCAATCATCGACCACCACACAAAAATTATAGGTGGGAGTGCCGTCCGCACGCGCGATAATCAAATCATCCAACTCAGCGTTAGCAATCTCGATACGGCCTTTCACCAAATCATCCCAGACTACCACGTCATCACTTGGATTTTTAAAACGCACCACGGGAGGCACATCTTTAGGTGGCTCAGGCAACACTTTACCGAGTTCTGGACGCCAGCGTCCATCATACCGAGGCTTGACACCCTGCTGCATTTGCTGCTCACGCAAAGCATCCAACTCTTCTTTACTGCAATAGCACAAATAAGCAGTACCATCGGCCAGCATTGTTTGAATAATGGCTTTGTATTGCTCCATACGCTGCATCTGATAAAACGGACCTTCGTCATAATCCAATCCAAGCCAATGCATACCGTCTAATATAGCTTGCACCGCTTCCGGCGTAGAACGCGCGACATCGGTATCTTCAATACGTAAAATAAACTGGCCTTGATGACGTTTGGCATAAGCCCAAGAAAACAAAGCGGTTCTGGCACCGCCAATATGAAGAAAACCTGTGGGACTTGGGGCGAATCTTGTACGAACTTGCATAATCACTCTCTAAATAATTACGGTTATTTTAACATGCCAAGCTCCACATCTTGCTTGAATAGGATGATTAGATACGCATACCGATATGATTCATCACTCTATTGGGCTATCCCTTTGAATTTAGCTTGATTAACCGTGTAAACAGAATTATATTGAGTTCATATTGTGCAATTAATTTAAAATCAGACGCTTACCTGTCATTTTGTATGAAAAACTTACTTAGTACACTGATTAAAAAAGAAGGCGTAAACAGCTTAAATACACGGTTAAGCTGGCTCCCTGAGTTAGCACATCTTGATGCTATCAGCAGTATCAATTTGTCGGTCAAACACATTACCTCGATTGTGAATGACCACGCTTTATCGGTATCGGAAAAAATTCACCTACTTCTACTGATAGAAGACGCCAACCATCAAACGCTGAATCAGCAAATTGCTTCTTTTGTAAAGCTGGATAATTTAAAAATAGAGATTACACACCACATAGTGGATGTAAATTACGCCTACTACCGCATGGTATTTTTGGCCTACACCAAATTAATTGACCTCAGCTTTAATAAATTACCAGAACATCAGCCGCAGCAAACCATCAAACTAGTCATGCTAGCCAGAGCGATAATGACTGCAACACATATGTTGAAATGGCGCTATTTTGAGCGCGCAGCTGCCCCTGCCAACTTGTGGTCTCAAGTAAACACGCTATTTCAATATGCGAACGAGCATCAGCTTAATCAACTTGCATTAAAGCCTTATCGAGACTGTGCGAGCACCACCATTAATAGCTTGTTTCTTCAGCTATGGATGCTGGGGAATCTCAATTTTAGCGGCTTACTCAAACCACAACTTGAAACGGTTGCAGAGCTACTTGCCATGTCTATGCATGAG
This sequence comes from Betaproteobacteria bacterium Ga0077540, assembly GCA_001464125.1. GTDB lineage: Bacteria > Pseudomonadota > Gammaproteobacteria > Burkholderiales > Methylophilaceae > Methylophilus. Next base: position 160,959 of record LNEP01000003.1, read on the forward strand.
GTGCAAATTAGCGACGCGTGGCAGCCTAAACATACATTTTATGTTGAGTTGAACAAAGACTATCCCGCCAGACATATGCGCAAGGTGATTCCCAATACACAAGCATACTTCTGGCATATTGATGCGTTTGATATGGAAGCAAAACAATCACTTATGCAATTGCAGCAACAACACCTTAGCCATTTTAAAGGTGGCGCATTAAAAAATAGCTACTTGCTAGAAGACACATTGCTCTATCTGCAAAAAGAGTGGTCCCGCACTGGTTATCAACGCCAGCGTAGAAGAGAGCTCCGTCATGACATTATCAAATCTGCTACTGTTTCGGTCGGCATACAAGCTGTTGCCGAACTGCTTAAGCAATTGAACTTGGATCATGCACCAGTTAAGAGCTTGTTGGATGGCAATCTTACCAAACGTCCAGTGCAAACTAGAGTGGTGAATCAAGGCAAGACCAATACACTCATGGTCGGTAAAGAAAAGTGGAATATTTTAAATGAGAGCACACTGGGCTTAGGAACGTTTGCATCACAAGATGCTGGAGCAACGGTAAAACCCAACAGGCTAGTTGCAATACTCACCGCACGCACGCAAGCCGGGCCTGCAATCGGCATTGTTCGCAACAGCAAACAAATGAGTGGTGCCAAGCTGAAAATTGGGATTGAACTACTGACTGAGAACCCGCACTTGGCACAACTGAAAAAATTTGAAGTGAAAAAGAACGTCGAAGACGATACTCAAAAGCAAGCGAATGAAAGTCTGAATAATGAGTTTTATGGCATCCACATCCCATACATCAACGCTCTGAATAAGCCATCGAGCTTAATTATGCCTAAAATTGAATTTTTTCCTAACACGTTTTACGAAATTCATTTTAAAAACAAACGAGAAATCGTGAAGTTTGATGCCCCATCAGAACAAGGAGATGATTGGGTTGCTGTGACTTTCCCAGAAGAACTGATGTAAGGTTAAGTTTGGTCAAATACGCTTTAAACCCCAACCACCTGCAAAGCCATATAAATTTGATAATTCTGTTGTAAATCAATTACAAAGCGATTACTATGCTGGAAATAGTTGAGGAGTCGCTATGCAAATTCAAACTGGCGAAATCTATGGTAAACAAACCGCACAGCGATTTGTCATGTACCACGTACTTAAAGTAACAAAAAACGCCATTACCTTGCAAAACATTGATAATCCGTTAAGTTTGTTTGAGACCACGCTGGATAAACTAAGCAGCTCTGGTTACATCAGAATCAGTCAAACTCCCTTTATTGATGTGCAAGCCAGTAAAAAGAAAAAAACATTCAAAAAACCCACACGCTGCCCTTATACGCTTGATTTTTTGGAAGCCCGTGCAGACAGCGAACGCCCCGCACCGATATTGCCAGATTTATTCATGAGTAATGTTTAAATTATGTTCAAAAGCTATCCGACTTGTTGGGCGATTGTTTAATCCAGCCAAAAAAAATAAATAGCAATCCGAAATATATACCACTCATTACATGCCAATTATAAAAAGATAACTGGCTCATTTTTTTGTAATAAAGTCTTGATACCTTAAAGTTTGAGCGTATATCGCTAGAAAATTTTTTACAAATTATCAGCCAGTTACTTTCAGCTCTTCCCCAATTTTTTGAAGTGAGCTGATCAGGTCGGTTATCTCGATTCCACACGGCAAGCATCATATCCACATGAACGCATTTGCAGTGTTTAACAATACGAAACATCAAATCTGCATCTTCATAAGTTGTCATATTTTCATCAAAAGCATAATGTTTTAATGTGTTTTTTCTAACCATAACTGCATTAAGATGAATATAACGGTAATACAACAACTGTGAGATTTCGGGGGGACCAACGCAAACACCCAAGTCAGACCGATTCGGCCCTAACATTTGAGTATTACCATACGCCATCTCCGTAGTGTTATCCGCATTTAGCACATCTGCAAGAACTTGAATTTTATTTGGGAGATAATAATCATCATCATCCAAAAAGCAGATGAAATCACCATTCGCCTGAGAAACACCATAGTTCCTAGATGCAGAAGCAGTTAAAAATGACTCCGTACGTACTACTTTTACACTTTCAATTCTCGAGCCCAAAGACCGAAAGTCTGGCGGATTTTTGGACATGTTATCAACAACCACAATTTCAATTTGTGGATAAGTCTGGCTAAGGACACTCTCCACAGCACGTTGTAGAAGAACAGGCCTATCTCTTGTCACTATCACAACTGATACAAGTTCTGTGTTAATTTGCTTCATACATTTCTCATATCATAACAGGCGGTCCGCCGACCAAATCATGGCCGTCCGCGCCAAGAATCTGAACATCCACAAAATCACCCGGATTTAACCCTTCCGCATCCTGCAAGTACACCACACCATCAATTTCTGGTGCGTCCGCTTTTGTGCGACCAATCGCAATCACATTATCATTGTCATCCGTAGTGATTTCATCGACTAGCACAGTTTGCATGGTACCTATTTTGGCTTGCAATTTGGCGGCGCTAATGCGCTCCTGCACTTCCATAAACTGGCTTAAACGCTCTTGTTTCACTTCTTCGGGTACTTGGTCTGGCAAATCATTGGCTTTTGCACCATCGACAGCAGAATAAGCAAAGCAACCTACTCGATCTAACTGGGCTTCTTCTAGGAAGTCCAGTAGCATTTGGAAATCATCTTCTGTTTCACCTGGGAAACCAGCAATAAATGTACTACGCACCGTAATCTCTGGACAGATTTCACGCCAAGCTTTAATGCGTGCTAAATTGTTCTCGCTACTGGCTGGACGCTTCATGCTTTTAAGGATACGTGGGCTGGCATGCTGAAACGGCACATCCAAGTATGGCAATATTAAGCCATCGGCCATGAGTGGAATCACTTCATCCACATGCGGATATGGGTACACATAGTGCAAACGCACCCACACACCCAACTCACTCAATGCTTTGCATAACTCCGTCATGCGTGTTTTAAGTGGTCGTCCATTCCAGAACCCACTGCGGTATTTCACATCGACGCCATAAGCAGAGGTATCCTGAGAGATGACCAGAATCTCTGAAACACCTGCATTCACCAAATTCTCAGCCTCATTCATCACCTCCCCAATCGGACGACTCACCAAATCACCGCGCATACTAGGAATGATGCAAAAACTGCAACGGTGGTTACAACCTTCAGAAATTTTAAGATAGGCGTAATGATTGGGAGTTAATCGTACACCTTGTGGCGGGACTAAATCAGTGTACGGATCGTGCGGCTTAGGTAAGTGTGTGTGCACATGCGTCATTACTTCTTCTAGCGCATGCGGGCCGGTAATGGCAAGCACATTAGGGTGCGCGTTTTGTACCACGTCTTGTTTAGCACCTAAACAGCCGGTCACAATCACCTTACCATTTTTATTCAGCGCCTCGCCAATGGCATCTAGTGATTCTTGCACTGCGGAATCAATAAAACCGCAAGTGTTCACCACCACCAAATCGGACTGTTCATAACTGCCACTAATCTCATAGCCTTCAGCGCGTAACTGCGTCAGAATGCGCTCCGCATCTGAGCCTGCTTTGGGGCAACCGAGAGAAACAAAACCAACCTTGGGAATCTGCATAATCTTTACCTTCAAAAACAATGTGGCATTACAAGCTATCCACTAGCCTTCCAACCACCATTTGGTGACACCAATAGAAGCCACACCCAAAAAAATCAATGAAATCTGCATAACCGTATCTTTCATTGCTGTACGTTTATGTAATCCAGGAATTAAATCGGCCACGGCCACATACAACATACTGGCTGCAGCCAGACTCAAAATGTAAGGCACCCAGCTTTGCACGGTTTGCAATGCAAAATATGCAATGAGCCCACCCACCATGGTGGCTAAGCTTGAGAACAAGTTAAATACTAGCGCTTGTTTCTTACTGTAGCCAGAATGTATCAAAATTAAAAAATCACCCACTTCTTGCGGAATTTCGTGCGCAATGATCGCAATCGCTGTGACCAAGCCCACTTGGGTGTCCACCATAAAAGCGGCTGCAATCAAAATGCCATCCACAAAATTATGAAAGGTATCGCCAATCATAATCATCATACCGCTACGCCCATCGTCATGGGCATGATCGTGATGATGGTGTGAGGTAATGCTTGGTGTGTGCGCTTTTACCGGTGTAAATTTAATGCCTGACTTCGGTTTATTGTCTGGACAATGCGCTTCATCATGCATGGCATGCGCTTCACAATGATCGCCATGGCAGTGCCGCCACAACACTAATTTTTCTAGTGTAAAAAATAGCAAAATACCAAACAGCACTGTGCCGGTCATGGCTTCAACACTGGGCGCTACTTCAAACGCATGCGGCAGAATCTCTAAAAATACGGCCGCGAGTAATGCCCCAATGGCATAACTGACTAGCATAGGTACCCATTTGCGCTGGGCATTGAGCGCAAAAAAAGCAGCAATCAACACGCTCATGATGCCACCAAATAAACAAGTAGCGATAATCCAAGCTAAAGGTGAAAGTTCAAGCGACTGCATAGTCATCCAATATTTTTTGAGCGCGCATTATAAACTGTAACTGGTGTTTGCACTGCATTCACTTAGGCACTTAACCATATGAGAGTGGCCATGCGTCCAGTCACGCTATCACGTCTGAAAGAAAAATATTTTTCAGGCAAGGAATAAGTGCAATCATCACCACCGAATACTGCTTGAATGCCTAAATTATTTAATCTTTGCTGGGCAAGGAGAGGCAAGTTTCCCAGCCATTTTTCACCGCTTTGGACAAACGCTTGCGCAGCATCACGATGTTTAGCAGCAAATTGCGCCCTGACCTCAGCGCCCACTTCAAAAGCATTTGGTCCAATGGCTGGACCTAGCCAAGCTAATATTTGATCTGGCTTTACATCTGGTTGCTGAGCACGCATCGCTTGAAACGTCTGCTCAATCACGCCATCGCACAAGCTGCGCCAACCTGCATGAACTGCCGCCACAATAGTGCCTTTTGTATCACACAACAATACAGGCAAACAGTCCGCGGTCATCGTCACGCACACCACTTCTTTTTTTTGGGTGAATGCAGCATCTGCCGATTCAAGACAGTTGCTTAATGACGCATCAATGACACGCGTTCCATGCACCTGATTCAGCCATACGGGTTCTGAGGGTACAAAATCACTCAGTAACTGGCGATTGCGCGCAACATGTAATGGATTATCTTTAACGTGTTCGCCAAGATTCAAGCTATCGTATGGCGCAAGGCTTACACCGCCCAAACGCGTTGTTTGTAACGCTTTAACATTCGCTGGCGCTGGCCAGTTGGGCTGGATGAAAGTTGAAAATAGCTTAGAGGACGCAATCATGCATCTTCCTCTATTAAATCATCATCATCGAAGTCTTCATCGTCCCAATCATCGTCATCATCACCGATGAATAAACCGTTTTCATCCACACCAAAATCAAATGGCTCAACTTCTTCAGACGGGTCTTCGTGTCGCATAGCCTCAAGCAACGCTTTCATATCGTCCGCCAGCTCAATCTGCCACTCCATTGGTTGCTGTGTTACTGGATGTATCAAACCCAATTTAATCGCATGTAGGGCTTGGCGTTTAAAGCCCGCCACAGCATCACGTAACGTTTGCGTCATTAATTTAAGTGGCAGGATATTGCCGATACCATAGACTGGATCACCCAACATTGGTGCTTTTAGAAATTGCAAATGCACGCGGATTTGATGGGTACGGCCAGTCTCCAAATTGCAGCGTAAATAGGTGTGCACACCAAAACGCTCTAGCACCTCATAATGGGTCACAGCTGGCTTTCCAGTCCGTGAAATCGCCATCTTGGTTCTAGCGTGCGAATGTCTGCCAATGGGTTGATCAATTTTGCCGTTACGCCAAATTTGACCCCAAACAATGGCGCGGTACTCTCGTTTCACCGTTCTGGCTTGTAATTGACGCACCAGACTAGTCTGGGCCTCAAGCGTTTTAGCTACCACCAATAAACCACTGGTATCTTTGTCTAAGCGATGCACGATACCTGCGCGTGGCACATCCGATAACGCCGGATAATGATAGAGCAGCGCATTCAAAAGTGTACCCGACCAGTTGCCAGCCGCTGGATGTACAACTAAACCAGCAGGTTTATTGATCACCAGTAATGCCTCATCTTCATACACAATATCCAAAGGAATATCCTCTGGTTTAAATGCATTTTCTTGTAAATTTGGTGGTGGATTTACCTGCACCTTATCGCCACCCCACACTTTGGTTTTGGCAGTCGCATGCTGTTGGTTCAGCTCCACCAAACCATCTTTAATCCATGCTTGCAATCGGCTACGAGAATGTTCTGGCATCATCGCCTGCAATGCCAGATCTAGGCGCTGGCCACTGAGATGTTCAGGAATGGCAATGGCTTTGGGTGTGCTTTCTTTCATATTTTTTGATTGCATCAGTTATAATGCGTTTAACTTTTCGTGTAGGTTTGTATAGTGAATCGTATTTTACCGCTTATCCTCGTTTTCATTTCAGCTTTATTTTTAAATGGTTGTGCAATTTTCGGCGCACCAACAGAATTAGATGAAACTAAAGGTTGGCAAGCTGACCGCATATATGCGGCTGGCCAAGAGAAAATGCAGGACAAAGACTACGACAAAGCAATTGGTTATTTTCAAAAACTTGAGTCTCGTTTTCCACACGGTGTTTATGCAACGCAAGCACAGTTAGAAATTGCTTATGCTTATTACAAAAAACAAGACCCAATTTTATGTTTGGCCGCGGCCGAGCGTTTTATCAAACTACACCCAAATCATCAAAACGTGGACTACGCATACTATCTAAAAGGCCTAGCCACCTTTAACGAACGTGGTTTCTTTGAGAAATATACCGCTCAAGAAATTACTGACCGCGACCCAAAAACACTCAAGCTCTCATTTGCAGCATTCAAAGAACTGACTGATCGCTACCCAAAAAGCCGTTACTACAAAGACTCAACGCAACGCATGGTGTATCTAGTGAATGCACTGGCGCAGCATGAGATGCATGTGGCACGCTACTATATGAACCGCACTGCTTACGTCGCGGCCATTAATCGTGCCAAGTACGTGCTAGAGTATTATCCAAACTCTACCTCTGTTGAAGAAGCCTTAGTCATCATGGTAAGTGCTTATGACTATATGGAAATGGATGACCTGAAAAACGATACTATGCGTATTCTGAAAACGAACTACCCGCAAAACCCAATGCTGGCAGGAAAAGCCACACAAGACGAGAAAATTTGGTGGAAGTTCTGGGAAAGTTTGTACTAAGTTTAAGCGCTTAGCAGTTGTATTGTATTGTCATTACTCCCCGCCATCCAGACCTCAAAAAACTCGCGAACAACGTTTAAAAATAATTGACGAGAGTTTTTCAAGCGGAATAATGGCAAAGTCATATCGACAGCAACACGATAAATCGCTCCACTTTTTTGTGGTGCCTCGCGTAAACGCAATAACATAATTTTTGCCAGGCGCAACTTGACCACAATTACACCTTTAGGCAACCCTTGTTGACGCATGGTATGCAAATACCGCTCCAGCTGTGCACTCTCTGTTTCGTCAAAGATAACCGTTTCAAGCATATAGGTGATCTGCTTGAGGGTCGTCGGTAATGGTGTCCAATCCACAACATTGTGCGTGCCGTATTGTTCGCTCAATAAAGCGATGGCTTTGATGTCTTGCATCCAAAACGGGTAAAACTCACGAGCGACTTGCATGTGAAAATGCCAGGCCTGATCACGTGTTTTTTTCATGATCATATTAAGCGCGCCTGCATAGGCATTGCGGTCGTAAGGTTTGGCAACCAGACCAGAAATTAGCCTTGTCAAAAACTCTATGCGTGCATCCAAACTGCTCTGTGCGATACCTTTGCCGCGCAGAAAGCTTACATAGGCATTTAATGCTTCATTTTCTACCGACATATTGCCCGCCTTTGGTTAAGAGGTTTTTTGTTTTTCCCCAATATGTGTGTCGCCGCGTTGTTTTGCCAAAATCACCTGTCTTTGCCTTTCGGTTAAGGCGGCTTTTTTTTCTTCAGATGTTTTATCATAACAATGCGGGCAGCTTATCCCAGGTGTATATTGCGGGCTTTTCAGCTCTTCTGGTGACAATGGCATACGGCAGGCATAGCATTGATCATATTCACCCACTTCTAAACCATGTTTCACCGCAACACGTTGATCAAACACAAAGCATTCACCTTCCCACATACTTTGTTCTTTCGGCACGGTTTCCAAATACTTGAGAATACCGCCCTGCAAATGATAAACCTCTTCAAAACCTTGCTGCTTCATAAAGGAAGAGGCTTTTTCGCAACGTATACCACCGGTACAAAACATCGCCACTTTTTTATGTTTCGTCTTATCTAAGTTTTTCGCAACGTATTCTGGAAATTCTCTGAATGTAGTGGTCTTAGGATCTACCGCACCTTTAAACGTGCCAATATGTACTTCGTAATCATTACGTGTGTCTAACAAGATCACATCAGGGTCAGAAATTAACATATTCCAATCTTCTGGCTTTACGTAGGTACCGACTACCTGATTGGGGTCAATCCCGTTAACCCCCATAGTCACAATCTCTTTTTTAAGTTTGACCTTCATCCGGTAAAACGGATGTTTGTCGGCATACGATTCCTTATGCTCTAAATCGCTAAATTCCGGGTAAGTTCTCAGGTAGGCTAGTAAAGCCTGAACATCTTCTGGTACACCAGCAATCGTGCCATTAATGCCTTCCAGCGCTAGCAACAATGTACCCTTGATGCGGTGTTGCTGACACGCAGCCAGAATGGGCGCTTGCAGTAACTGGTAGTTTGGCAAGCTAACGAATTTATAAAGGGCGGCAGTTAAAAATTGATTCATTGCGTAATAACATTAATTTTAAAATGGGTATTTTATCATCACCCGCTCTAAATTCGTATTAAAACCAATATTTGGGATACTGACCTTCGCGAGTGATATTGTTATAAATGAGGGCGACAATGGTAATTGCAATGGCACCAAACAAGGTGGGAAACAGCAGGAAATCCCAACTCAAACCACCATGAGATGCTGCGAGCAGCCATACAATCACTGGATTTGAACCCGCAGGTGGGTGTACGGTGCGGGTCACCATCATCAACGCTACCGCTGTAGCTACCGCAATCGCTAACCCCCACCAAGTCACGCCCAATAGTGAAACCACAGTTAACCCGACCAAAGAACTTAAGAAATGACCACCGATGGTATTACGTGGCTGAGCAAATGGCGCATCCGGATAAGCAAAGAGAATCACACAGGATGCACCGAAAGAGCCAAGAATCAGCATATGCTCTAAGCGCTGCGTCATAATTGCAACCACGGCTATTGCGATGAATGCACCTAGCCATGCCAGCCCTATAGCTCTGGCAGAAAACGGTGCCGGCAAAGCTGCACGCTCCCCTTGCAGTTTTTTCAATTGCTTCATGCTTAATCCTCTCTTTATTTTTTAAATTATGGGGCTGTTGCAATCAAGCTAACCAAGGCCTATGGCTACTTGGCCAATACTAATATCTCCGCCTTGCCTAATCCAGACACATCCCCCACAAAGCGTTGCACACGCATTTGCGTTAATGTTGCAAATTTTGAGTCCAGCGCTTTAAAGGATTTATACAAAATATTCAGAAACGGTAATGTGTGCCAACCACAATCTAGCCAAGTGGCTTGCGTTGCAGGCACATGTGCTAGTAATAGTGTGCCGCGCTTCATGCCATACCCCAAACGCGCGCCAGTTTTACCCAACACACCCAATGTGCCAGCTTTCATGGTTGAGGCGCAATATTCACCCGCATCCCCCTCAATTAAGAGCATGCCCCGGCGCATGGTATCACCTGCACGCTCACCCACATTACCTTTGCAAATCAATACCCCGCCCTGCATGGCCGCACCAATAAAATCTCCCGCATCGCCTTCAATAGTGATTTGGCCTGATTTCATTTGATAGCCGATGTGGTGCAAACATGTTCGCGCTTGTTTAAACACAATATGCCTAGTGTCTTCGCCAGTCACATCAAACACATCCGCTACTGTATGCTGAGCCCCTAAACGTAGCGCCTTAATTTCGGCAAGAGCTTTACCTACCAGCATATCGGGGGTAAGTGACCGACAATCAACGGTATGTGTGACTGTGGGTTTTAATGTAAATATGGTTGCACTCATGCTGTGGTTGCTCCTGCTAAATTGCCTTGCAAGATTTGATGTAATTTAAAATGATGTTGCCCGAGTTTACCGCCGTAATTGCCCGCCGAAATCCGTTTAATCCCTGCTTCACTGCCCAAACTACAAGCGGCCTCAATGCCCACTTTCATAGATAGGGCAATATCCTCAAACGTGAGACCGTCAATCACAATTTCCATCACGCTCTCAATATCCATATCCAATTCGGTTTTCACCACACCTTTTAAAGTGGGGCAAAATGCATCATTGGTGCTCGCAAACATTTTAGGGTACTTACTCCCCACTTTTGAGCCAGAACGTACCACACCACCAGGAAAAGGCATAATCACGTTTGGTATTTTCTTCATGGCTTCAATGGCGGCCTCGCAGGCAGCCAAGACTTGTGGCTGACTAGTGCCTAACACTAAAAAGTTACCACCGCCAATCGCGCGCACCATGCCTGTGGTTTCTTGGGTTAAAAACTCGCCATCCATCACTGGAATCCGCCAATAGCGTTGGTTTTTGCCATGCGTATCGGGAATCAATTTAGCCACCTGATTGCCATCGCCAAAATAGCGCAAATGCTTACCTAAACTAATCTGGTCTTCAGAATCAATGCCAGAAAATGCGGCGGCGGTTGGGCAAGTCAGAATACATTGCCCCATGCGGGTTTCCAACTGTTGCATCAATACTTTGCTGCCCATGGCAAACATAAGAATGCTCACACCTGGACGACCGTCCGGCGTTGCATCTGGGGCTAATTCACGCTCAATGCCTGCTTCCACGCCACAGCCAATTACACTGGTGGCAAAGCCAGTCATGGCATTGGCCGCGTTGTAAGCCCACTTTAAATTTTGTGCGGTAACGATGACGCGCGTACCACGCATATTAAAGGCTTCGGCAAAAGTATCGTCTATTTGTACGCCATTGATATTCATAATGTCTTGTTCACATTGTTTACGCTTCGGGGTGACCCGTTTTGATTTTCTCAACCCAGGTATCAATATCGATTGTGCCTAGTGTTTCAACTTTGGCTTTGTCTTTTTCCAAAATGACATCTTGCATCAGGTCTATTCGCTTCCATTCTGCAACAGGCGTCTCGCAAGCCGCTCTTGGCACATATCTGGATTCACGCACTTTTTCCATTTGGTGAACATAGCGTGGACAGTTTTGCCAAAGTTCAGACAATTTAACAACCACAACAAACTCGGCCTCTTTATATTGTGACATCAGTGCAGGCTCTCTAGAGATTGAAGCAGTGCCTTGCACACGTATACGGTGTGGCTTATCAAACGAAATAAATAACAATCCCACTTGAGGATTGGTGCTGATATTGCCGATGGAAAAAAACATGCCATTACCGTCATAGCTTGGAAAAATCAGGGTATTGGCATCAACCACTTTCACAAATCCAGCATCACCGCCTTTGTAAGACACAGTAGGCCTACCCTGATGATCGATGCTGGATAAAAAGAACATATCCTGATGTTCAATAAACCCTTTGGCATCCTCATCAAACTCGGTTTTACAAGCAATAGCCTCCACGCGATCTGCTAACTGCGTGGTGCCAAACTCTGCCTGTAGTTTCCTATGTTGCTCTCCGTACAAACGGCTCATGCTTAATCCTCTTAATTTTTGTAATGGTCGATCACTTGATTACGCCCATCTTGTGCAATCTCGTCATTGCTTATCTTAAAGTTATCCAATTGAATGGTATGGTATTGGTCAAAATAGTCTTTAAGACCTTTTTCAACACCTGCGTCATAAGCAGGCTTGGTAGTATGTGTTTTGCCCCATACCACTTTGACTACCTTGCCATCTTTCACCACCAGCTCGCCGTCTTTAAACACGTAATCCGGCTTGCTAAACATCGCTTCTTTATCTTCTTGGTCAGTATATACAGTGATATCCGCAGCAGCGCCTACACCCAAATGGCCACGATCCTGCAAACCAATGAGTTTGGCAGCAGCGGCGCGTGTCATGGTTGCAATCTCATACAAACTGTACTCACGGTTCAAGCTAGTTAAGTTACTCATGGCTTGTGCGTCTAGGTTCAACTTGGCAAACGCATCGTTTCTGAAGCTTTTATCCATCAACAAGCGAATCAAGTGTGGGTAACTTGTGAATGGCGCACCGTTAGGATGGTCTGTGGTTAAGAAAATACGCCACGGATCTTCCACGCTTAAGAAAATCTCCAAACCAATCGCCCATTGCAATGCATTCACATAGTTTTGGTCACGGTATTTGAATGGCACCACACCACAACCGGCATCGCACTCAATATCCATAATCACCGATTTTTTAGGATTAGCAATTTTGGCATTCAGATGTTGCATCATATTGTCGCCAGAGGCAGTGACCGTTTGTCCAAATAAAATTTGGCCTACGTCTGCGCTGATATGCTTGTTGCTGTTGAGCGCTTGCGCAATTTGCGCGGCCGCGGAAGAGAATTTTTTATCGCCTTCAGTCCCATAACTATGAAACTGAATATGCGTGAGGTGCATCGGAATACCATCACTTGCACCCATGGTGTCTAGCGTGGTTTGGAAGTTACCCGCCGCCCCTAAGTTATTGCAATGCACGTGTAAGGGTTTTGCAATGCCAAGCTCGTTCACTGCACGACTTAAACTCTGCAAAATTTGGCGCGGTGTGACTTGGTAATGCACATTATTTTCGTCTAAATTTAAGCGGCGCTGGTTAAACTTGAATGCAGAAATACCCCCAGGATTCACCACTTTAATGCCAATGGTTTGTGTGGCATGCAATGTCCAAGCTACGTAATCGTTAATCGCTTTTTGGTCTGCTTTACCTGCTAGCAAGCGCAAAAAGTAATCATCATTGCCCAACATGGCGTAACCGCCTTTGTCAATCATGGGCGTATCACCCATTTCCAAATGCGCTTGACGGGCGTTGATGGCTAAAATTGCGGGTTCAAAAGCTGCGGTATAACCCATCTCAATGTAGCGCATGCCAGTATCGGTGGTACTAGGGGTAGCATTGTGTGTGCAACTGGGTGAGCAAATATGCGCTTCAGGCTCGGTATAACGTTTGGTTTCCTGATATTCCGGCAGCATCATGCGGGCAATATTCACTTTACCGCCACCAATGTGGCTGTGCATATCAATGGCACCCGCCATCACAATCTTGCCGTTTAAATCAATGGTTTGGTTTATTTTTTCAGAATCCCCCGGCTTAGCTATAATGCGGCCATCACGAATATAAATATCTTCTTTTACCCCGTCTTTACCATGCGCAGGGTCAATCAATTTGGCGTTTTTCAATAAGGTAATCATGCCAGTTTAGCCTCCAATTGCTGCATCACTTCGGCCAATGTTGGCAACGCAGTCTCACGCACTTTTTTTAATGGCAGCACAACAGAAGAATCCACTCTAAACAAAGTCCCTGCAGCATCCAAACCAGGCGTCGCTATTGGAATAAACACATCAGGCGCCGTGTTAAATACTGTATCGGGGTGCCCAAATACTATCACCGGTTTATTGACAATTGGCGCTGGTTTATCTGGACTAAAGCTATTGACCCAAATCACCAAATCATGCGTATCCAGCGTATGCTCTCCCAAAGTAAGGCCATCCAACCAAGTATGCGCATAATTGACGGTAGTATCACCGTCACTACCACCTAAAGCCAAACCCATAGCGCGTGAGTGCTGATTCAATATCGCCACACTCTCGGTAATATTTTGTATGGTGAGTTCAGCGTGAGGAAAGTCTAAATCCTTAGCCACCCAAACCAATACCGCATACTTAGCTTGTTTAAGTTGCTCAACGAGTTGGTCTAATGCACTGACAGCAACCCCTGCGACAGCATCTACTTTGAGCGTTTTTCCTTGCAGCAAAGCACGTAGTGCTGCGGTCACTTCTGGTAAATATTTGGTAGCACATGGCATCACCGTAGGTTGAACACCCACTGGACTCAAGCCGGGTGCAACATCTAAATCATCACCACCCAAATACACTATTTTGCGTGCACTTGGGTCAGTAAACATAGCGTCATCCACCCACACTGCACGCTCAAAAAAGCGTGGGTTATGGCTAACCACATCTGTGCCTATCAACACAATCATGTCCGCACGGTTTTTCACTTCCGTCAGCGTGGTCGTTTGCCAACCAGTCGATTGCAACACCTTGGTATTACGCAACGAGCTTTGCACATTCATGTGCATCATCTCAGCCTTGATTTTTTGCGCAAAAGGATAAGCGGCTCTAAATCCAGCAAGATCGGTACTCAAGCCAGCGATTAATGGTGATTGTGCTGCTGCTGTCAACTCTGCCACGCGTCCTAGCGCATCAGCAAGGCTAACCGGCTTACCAGCAATCATGGGTGAGGTGGTTTTTAGAGGGCTAGAGAAGAAAGCTATTGCTTTAGCACAAGGCTTGCCCGATTTTAGAGTGACCGCCGGTTTCGCGTCAGCACTTTGCCAACTTACTGCCACATCGTCACACAGCAAGCCACAAGCTGGACATGTTGCAAGCACGTTTTGAGGAGAGGATATCGTTTGCATGGATCCTATTCTGCCATAGTTTAATTGGGTTCTATACTAGTTTGCACGCATGTTGCAAGCTAGCACAATTGTCCAAAACATCATAGCCTATTCTGCACCCCCTAATTTTGCCATTAACGTTATAAACCGCCTTTTATTCTGGGTTTGGTCGGTTATTTTACGAAATTCCACAACTGACAAAGCTGACGCTAATTACAACTTTTGGTTTATTAAAAGCGCTAAAAATGATATGGTTATGGTCTTGTTAAGTAGTTATTTTAATTCTTTAATTTTGTTATTTTATTTGGAGTCTTCATGGCAGTAGAACGCACCCTTAGCATTATCAAACCAGACGCAGTGGCGAAAAACGTGATTGGTCAAATTTACACACGTTTTGAAAATGCTGGTTTAAAAATCGTGGCCGCTAAAATGGCACAACTTACGCGCGCAGAAGCAGAAGGCTTTTATGCAGTGCACAAAGAACGTCCTTTCTTTAACGCGTTAGTGGAATTTATGATTTCTGGCCCAGTGATGATTCAAGCGTTAGAGGGCGAGAATGCTGTACTGAAAAACCGTGAGTTGATGGGCGCAACCAACCCGAAAGAAGCTGCTGCAGGTACGATTCGTGCTGACTTTGCTGAAAGCATTGATGCCAACGCAGTACACGGTTCAGATTCTGCTGAGAATGCTGCAATCGAAATCAAATACTTTTTTGGTTAATTCCAAACGGGACTTAAAAAGGTTTAACGTTGATTAATTTACTGAATTTCAATCAACCACAGCTCGCCGATTACTTTGTCAGTATCGGCGAGAAGCCTTTTCGTGCCAAACAAATGATGCGTTGGATGCATCATTTTGGGGTAACCGATATTAATCAAATGACGGATATCGCCAAAGTATTACGAGAAAAACTAATTGCAGAAACAGAAATGAAGTTGCCGGATGTGCAATTAGAACAAATCTCCGATGACGGCACCCGAAAATGGCTCATCGGCACCGACACTGCCAACAGTATCGAGACCGTATTTATCCCAGAAGATGACCGTGGCACGCTATGCATATCTAGCCAAGTAGGATGTGCTTTGGAATGCACATTTTGCAGTACAGGCCGTCAAGGGTTTAACCGCAATTTAAGCGTGTCCGAAATTATCGGCCAGCTATGGATTGCGAATAAATCTTTACGCCAAGCAGATGGCTACGACATGCTACCCATCACGGACCGTATTATCTCCAATGTGGTGATGATGGGCATGGGTGAGCCTCTGACCAATTACGACAATGTAGTCACCGCCATGCAAATCATGCTGGACGACAGCGCCTATGGCTTAAGCCGTCGCCGCGTCACGCTCTCCACCAGCGGCGTTGTGCCTGCCATGGATAGACTAAAAGAAGACTGCCCCGTGGCACTGGCAGTTTCTCTACACGCACCCAATGATGCATTGCGTGATGTGATTGTGCCTATTAACAAAAAATATCCGATTAAAGACTTGATGGCCGCATGTGAGCGTTATCTGGTTAAAGCACCACGTGATTTTGTAACCTTTGAATACGTCATGCTAGATGGTGTAAATGACAGTACAGAACATGCCCATCAGTTATTGGATATCGTTAAAAACGTACCTTGCAAGTTTAACTTAATACCGTTTAATCCATTCCCTAATAGTGGTTATGAAACATCCAAACCTAGCCATATTCGCGTGTTCCGTGATATTTTAATGCAGGCAGGTTATGTCGTAACGGTGCGTAAAACACGTGGCGAAGATATTGATGCTGCTTGCGGACAATTGGCTGGCAAGGTGTTGGATAAAACCAAACGTAGTTTGAAACATATTTCTGTACAGGCGGTGTCTTAATGCAATGGATGTTGGTTAGGCTTTTGACAGTCATGTTGACTGTTTCATTGAGTGCGTGCGTAACACAATCGAATAATCCCTATAACACTGTCTCTGCTGCTACTAATCAAGCGCGCGCTCATACTGAACTAGGCGCTGCATACCTACAAGAAGGTAAGTATGAAATCGCCTTAGAAGAGTTTAACATTGCCCTCCGAAACGACCCTGAATACGCACTTGCATATAATGGACTTGGTTTGGTGTATGGTGCGCTGAATGAAAACGCTAAAGCAGATGCAGCATTCCAAAAAGCCCTGCAACTCAAGCCAGAGAGTTCTGAAACCCACAACAACTACGGTAATTTTTTATGCAAAACCAACCGTTACGATGAGTCGATTAAGCATTTTTTAGATGCAGTTAAAAACCCTTTGTATGAAACACCATATATGGCCTACGCTAACGCTGGCATTTGCTCAATCCGCAAGAAAGATTATGTCGGAGCTGAACGTTATTTAGCAACAGCATTGCAGATTCAACCTTTATTACATCCTGCGGCTTATCATCTTGCTAACTTGCAGTTTAATCGTGGCGATGCAAAGACTGCTAAAACTACATTACAAAATACATTAATTGCCGCACCCAGTGCAGAGGTGTTGTGGTTAGGCATTAAAATTGAGCGTGTGCTGGGCGATAGAGACAACGAAGCCAGCTATGCGATTCAACTGAGAAAACAATACCCCAATTCAGCCGAAACACAACTGCTGTTAAATTCACAACGTTAGTACACTCCGGATCATTTACCATGGCGCGAAAAGCACAAAGTAAACCTGAACAAGTGGTTGAGACTACTGAAACAACACAAGCTGCGGCAATTGAAACCGCCTCCCCAGAATCTGCAATACAAGAGACACAACCTATCTCTGCCTGCGGCGGTGCATTACGTGCAGCGCGCGAGAAACAGAAACTCAGCCTACAAGACATTGCCTCACAATTACGCCTAGGTGTAAACCAAGTTGAAGCATTAGAAGCGGACCGTTACGACAAACTGCCGCAACCATCTATTGTGCGAGGCTTTATCCGTAACTATGCCAAAGCCCTTAAGCTGGATGCTGCGCCAATAGTTGCAGCATACAGCGCAATGGTGCCGAATAGTGCGCCACAGTCATTCGCGGTTAAACCCCCTGAGCATCGCTCTGTAATTGGGGAGCATCGTGCTAATTTTTCATTTATGTCATTTATCGGGCTGCTACTGTGCTTTGCAATAATCGCTGGTCTATTCTATTACTACACGCAGGTCATCAAGCCTAATGTGGCTTCAAACCAAGTAACACCAGTTACGCAAACAACTCTAGACACTGCGCCAACCACTCCTACTACTGACTCAGCAGAGTTTGCATTACCTGCAGCTGAGCGCCAAGATAATGTCACACCGATTGATTTGCCAGCAGCCGCAACCGACACAGCAACAGGCAGTCAACCAAATGCTACTCTTACGCCCGAATCAGTAACCACAGCAGCGCCTGTAAACAGTGCAACAACGGTAAGCCCAAGTGACGCGGCGAATGCGCTACAACCAAAACCGAATGTGGCAACACCTGCTGCAACACTGCCTGCTGCTACGGTACCTACTGTTGCAGTACCTAGCGCTACGCCATCTAACGAAACGCCTCTTGTGAAAGAGACTATACAAAATAACGCAAAAAGTGCACAACTCGTGATTGATGCCTCAGAGGAAACTTGGGTCAACATTGTGGATGCAAACGGCAGACAGTTCTACAGCAAAGTATTGGCGGCTGGCACCACAGAGACAGTAACAGCAGCACCCCCACTCACCATTACAGTGGGTAATGCGCATGGCACATCCATTTCCATGAATGGCCAAGCGCTTGATTTGTTAGCGCACACCAGAGATCGTGTTGCGCGCTTAAAAGTGAATTAGTGGTTTAAATGAAACGTAGAAATACCCGACAAGTCATGGTTGGCCACGTCCCGGTGGGCGGTGGGTTAAACGGCTCCATCCCTGCCAGCGTAGTCGTGCAAAGCATGACCAATACCGACACCGCTGATGCCACAGCGACCATCCAACAAGTGTATGAACTGTGGCAAGCGGGTTCTGAGGTCGTTCGCATTACGGTCAACTCACCGGAAGCAGCTGCCCAAGTGGGCAACATTCGTCGCGGCTTAGATGCACTAGGCTGCAACGTACCCCTAGTCGGTGATTTTCACTATAACGGTCACAAACTGCTACAAGCTTACCCAGACTGTGCGCAAGCACTAGCAAAATACCGCATCAATCCCGGCAATGTAGGCAAAGGCAGCAAACGTGATGAGCAATTTGCTGCGATGATCGAGGCAGCTATCCAGTATAAAAAGGCCGTACGTATTGGTGTTAATTGGGGCAGTCTGGACCAAGCCAAGATGGCGCGCATGATGGACGAAAATGCGAAATCAGCCACCCCACTTTCTGCGGATGCGCTGATGCAAGAAGCCCTGATTCAATCTGCACTAGAGAGTGCTCAGCAAGCGGTTGAGATTGGCTTGGATCCGAATCAAATCATTATTTCCTGCAAAGTCAGCAACGTACAAGACTTGGTCAAAGTCTATACCGATCTTGCGCAGCGCTGCGATTACCCACTGCATCTAGGTTTGACCGAAGCAGGGATGGGTTCCAAGGGAATTGTTGCTTCAACTGCCGCCTTGGCGCTGCTTCTGCAAGAAGGCATTGGCGATACCATACGTGTTTCGCTCACGCCCGAACCTAACGAATCGCGCACAAAGGAAGTGGTTGTAGCTCAAGAAATTCTACAAACAATGGGTATCCGCTCATTCACACCGCTAGTGACAGCCTGCCCGGGCTGTGGACGCACCACCAGCACTTATTTCCAAGAGCTGGCTATGCAAATCCAAAGTTACCTGCGTGCACAAATGCCAGTGTGGCGTGCCGCTTATCCCGGTGTAGAAAACATGAACGTTGCTGTGATGGGTTGCGTGGTCAATGGCCCTGGCGAGTCCAAACTGGCCAATATCGGTATAAGCTTACCAGGTACTGGCGAAGTGCCTGTAGCACCCGTATTTGTAGATGGCGAAAAAACCGTGACTCTAAAAGGTGACCACATTGCACAAGAGTTTCAAGCCATTGTGGAAACCTATGTACAAAAAAATTATGCTGAAGGGGGTAAGTTGCGTACTGCCCTCCCCTCTAAAACTATTCCGATTCAAGCAATTTAAGCAATGAGCGCTATTTCAAACAGTAAATTTCAGTCTATTAAAGGCTTCTACGACATTCTTCCTGAGTTCACACCACTCTGGTTCAAACTAGAAGACACTGCACGCCAAGTCCTCGCCAGCTATGGCTACAACAATATCCGTATGCCGCTGGTAGAGCCAACAGAACTATTTGTGCGAAGCGTCGGTGAACACACCGACATTGTTGAAAAAGAAATGTATGCTTGGGAAGACGCGCTAAATGGAGATAAGTTAACCTTGCGCCCGGAAGGCACTGCTGGTTGCGTGCGCGCTGTGGTCGAGCACAGTTTGACTTACAACGGCCCCCAGCGCTTATGGTACATGGGGCCAATGTTCAGACACGAAAACGTCCAGAAAGGCCGCCAGCGCCAATTTCATCAGATTGGGGTAGAAGCCTTTGGCTTTGATGGTCCGGACGTTGATGCAGAACAAATCATTTTGCTGGCTAGATTATGGCGCGCATTAGGGATTCAAGATGTCGCGCTACAAATCAATAGTATTGGGGATGTCAGTGAGCGTGCAGCTTATCGCCAAACACTCATTCAATATTTCGAACAACATGCAGATTTGCTGGATGAAGATGCAAAGCGCCGTCTTCACACCAACCCTTTGCGCATTTTGGACACCAAAAATCCACGTATGCAAGCCATGTGTGAAGCTGCACCCAAATTGATGAATTGCTTGGGCGAAGCCTCACAGCAGCATTTTGAACGCTTATGCCAACTGTTGACGCAGGCTGGAATTGCCTACACCGTGAACCATCGTTTGGTGCGCGGCCTTGATTATTACAACCGTACCGTGTTTGAATGGGTCACGACTAAATTGGGTGCACAAGGCACCATTGCCGGCGGTGGCCGCTATGACACACTTGTAGAGCGACTTGGTGGCCAATCTACTCCGGCCTGCGGCTTTGGTATTGGCCTTGAGCGTGTATTCTTATTGATGCAGGAATATGGCGTTAGTGCCAATAACGCACCTGACCTTTACTTGGTAAATGTGGGTGAGCATGCAGAAAAACACGCGTTTATCATGGCCGAGCAATTACGTAGTGATGGTCTCAGTGTGGTATTACATGCAGGTGGTGGTAGTTTTAAATCGCAAATGAAAAAAGCGGACCGAAGTGGTGCGCGTTATGCAGCTATTTTAGGTGATGATGAAGCTTTGGCCGGAGAAATTTCGATTAAACCGCTACTCAATGCGGGTGAGCAAAAACGTTGTAAACTAAATGAAGTGCGCAATTTAATTGGGTAGTGATTTTAATAACGGATATGGGTGAATCGTCATGACTGAACACAATAATTTGTATAAAGCGATGACCGTGCTAGGCTTATTGCTAGCCATCGGCATGGCCAGTGCAGCCTTTATCTTAGGCGTACAAGCCAAACGCGCAGTATCTGGACAGCAATCCATTACTGTCAAAGGTTTGGCAGAAAAACCCATTAAAGCCGATAGCGCAGAATGGACCATCACTATTGGTGTCAGCAGTGATACACAAGCTAATGCGTTAAACACTCTCGCCGTAGAACTAAAAGTAGTACAAACATTTTTGGAAAAACAAGGTCTCGACCAAAGCACTTGGTCCATAGATGTGGAAACTATTGGTCCGCATTACGAAGAAATTTTTATCAAAGATGTGCCACGCCAAGTTCAGAAAGGTTTTGATGCCTACCAAAATATACGCATTAATACCAAAGACTTAGCCAAAATCACTGCTGCCAACAAAGCGTTCTTACAGCTCAAAGCTGATAATCATCCGGTCAATGCACAGCCACCAAGCTATCTGGTCAGCAACTTAGAAGCCATTAAAATGTCTCTGATTGCAGATGCCACTAAAAACGCTCGCTCCCGCGCTACTGAATTTGTAAAGCAAGACGGCGTGAAAGTGGGTGTGATGAAATCTGCTAGCCAAGGCGCGTTTTATATTCTACCGGTAGGTGGCGCTGATGATAGCGATAATAGCTACGGTGGCGTCTATGATAAATCCACTATTGATAAAACTGCGCGTGTCGTGGTCACTATTGTATATAACATTGAGTAGCCATATCCATGAGTGAAATATTAAGTATTCAACACTTAAATGTCATGCCCAAAAGCGATCCTACACGCTTATTGGTCAAGAACGCTGGTTTCACTTTATCCACAGGCAAAACCACCTGTATCGTAGGCGAATCTGGCAGTGGAAAAAGCCTGACGGCCCTGACCATCATGGGCTTGTTATCCAAGCAGCTACAAGCCAGCGGCCAAGTGATTTTTCAAGGCCAGGACATTACCCAACTAAATGACAAAGCCATGCAAAGTATCCGTGGCGCAAAAATCGGCATGATTTTCCAAGAGCCAATGACTTCCCTCAACCCTGTGCTAACCGTGGGTTATCAAATTGGCGAACCCTTGACTGCGCACTTGGGTTTAAAAGGTCAAGCCCTTAAAACACGTATCGCTAATTTATTAGAACAAGTGGGCATTCCGGCCAGCCGCGCTGATAGTTATCCTGATGAGCTCTCAGGTGGTCAACGTCAACGTGTAATGATTGCCATGAGCATTGCTTGTGAACCAGCCTTATTGATTGCCGATGAACCGACCACTGCGTTAGATGTGACGGTTCAAGCACAAGTGCTCAAGCTACTAGATGCGCTTAAAACACGTATGAATATGGCCATGCTGTTCATCACGCATGACTTTGGTGTGGTGGCAGACATTGCAGATGATGTAATTGTGATGTTCCGTGGTGAGATTATAGAAGCCGGTTCGCGCGAGCAGGTACTAAACCACCCTAAACACCCTTACACCAAAGCCTTATTAGCTTGCGTACCCGACGCTGAAGGTCTTAAGACACTCAAACCGATTGATTACAGCTGGCTACAGCAAGAGGCGGCTGCATGAGTGACATTATATTAGAGGCATTAAACCTCAATAAAACCTATACGCAGCGCAGTGGTCGCTTTGGCTTTGGCACCACGCAAATCAAAGCGTTAGATGACGTTAGCGTTCAACTCAAACAAGGCACTACGCTTGCTGTGGTCGGAGAATCAGGCAGCGGAAAATCCACTTTGGCACGTTGTCTGTTACAATTGCAACCGCTTGACAGTGGTGATGTAATATTCCAAGGGCAACATTTGGCCCAACTCCATAAAGAAGACTTGCGCGGCGTACGTAAACACCTGCAAATGGTATTTCAGGATCCGTTCGCATCGCTTAATCCGCGAATGCGCGTGGGTGAAATAGTAGGCGAAGGTTTGCTGATTCATGGGGTAGGCTCTGCAGCATCACGAATGGCACAAGTGCACCAAATGCTAGAACGCGTAGGGCTGACTGCTGCCGATGCCATGAAATATCCGCATCAATTTTCCGGCGGGCAGCGCCAGCGTATTGGCATTGCCAGAGCATTAGTATTACAGCCAAAAGTGGTAATCTGTGATGAACCGGTGTCCGCATTAGATGTTTCAGTGCAAGCACAAATATTATTGCTGCTTAAATCACTGCAGCAAGAGATGGGGTTAAGCTATATTTTCATTACCCACGATTTACGTGTGGTACGTCACATTGCAAACGACATTATTGTGATGTACAAAGGAAAAATTGTGGAGCAAGGTGCGGTAGAAGCTATTTACACAGCGCCGCAACAGGATTACACACAACAGTTACTACAAGCAATTCCAGGCCGTAAGGCCGCTTAATTTAAGACGATTAAACCAGAATATTTAAACCAAAGATAAGCAAACTAGGGCAATTAACATGGCGTACGATTTAGAAGAGCAAGAACAGTTAGATGAATTTAAAGCTTGGTGGAACAAACACGGCAAACAAGTTAGTAGCATTGTGTTGTTAGCTGTGTTGGCTTATGCAGGTTGGCAGGGTTATCATTTTTGGATAGCAAAAAAATCAACGGAAGCTTCAAACATTTATCAAACACTCATCACATCAGAGCCAGCTAAACTAGAGAACATCAAAACGCAAGCTAACCAGTTGACCCAAGATTATAGTGTGACTCCATATGCTGGTCGCGCTGCAGTATTTTTAGCAAAACAACAGTATGAAGCAAAAGATATTGATGGTGCAAAACAACAATTACAATGGGCCGTGGAGCATGCAAAAGAATCCAGTGTGCAATCAATCGCTGCCTTACAGCTTGCTGGTATTTATTACGAAAATAAAGATTACGAAACTGCGAAAAAAACGCTAAACAACATTCAAGACCAAGGGTATCTCGGGTTGAAAGACAATCTACTGGGTGACATTTTACTGGCAGAGGGTAAAACTGATGATGCAAAAAAAGCTTTTGCAGAAGCACTTAAAAACCTTGATAGACAAGGCAGACTATATCAATTGACCAATCAAAAACTTGAATCACTAGGTGCTTAAGCAACATCAGGTTAACTAAACCACCACCTTCGTTAGGGAACTTAGTTTGTACAGTATATTTATTCATCACATCGTCAGAGCTAGCATCACCGCAATGCTGATATCACTTACAGCTTGTAGCGCGCTTACTGAGCTGAGATCAGACATGGCTGATAGACTATTCGGTGCTGAACCTCCCAACCCGCCTGCAGAACTGGAAGAAATTAAAGAGTCTTATACTGCCAAAATTGATTGGTCGTTATCACTGGGGGAAACAGCGCGATATGACTACACTCCAGCACTAGAAACAAGCTTCCTATACGCTGCGAATGCTGAAGGCGATGTCATAAAAATTGACGCGATCAGCGGCAAAGAACTTTGGAAAACAAACCTTGGTGAAGCCATCAGTGGGGGTGTGGGCACAGGGGGGGGCCTAGTATTAGTGGGCACTAATAAAGGCCATGTTTTTGCTTTGGATGTAACAGGCAAACCACTGTGGAGTGCTAAATTAAGTAGTGAAGTGCTAAGCGTTCCACGTTACTTTGATGGCAAAGTAATTGTAAGAACTGGTGATAACCGTATTTTTGGTATTGATGCTGCTGATGGCAAACGGATATGGGTCTATGAGCGCACATCTCCCGCCCTCACGTTACGCAGTAGTGTAGGTGTTATTGTCGATGGTGGTGCGGTGTACGCAGGTTACGCTGGAGGGAAACTGGCAGCCATCCGAGCAGATAACGGCAAACTTATTTGGGAGTCCACCGTGGCGCAACCCAAGGGCGTTACGGAAATAGAACGTATCGCAGATATCACTAGCCTGCCATTTGTAGATGGTCCTTTACTTTTCTCTGTGGCTTATCAAGGCAGAATCGCAGCGATCGATCGCAAAAACGGCCAAATCCTATGGAATAGAGATATTTCTAGTTACAACGGTTTGACTGCTGAAGATGGTAAATTATTTGTCAGCCACACTCTAGGTTCGGTCTATTCACTAGACTATGAAAATGGTCGTACTTTCTGGCGCCAAGGCAATTTAGCTAACCGACGTCTCACCAAACCATTATCAATGGGTACGTTTATCGCTGTCGGTGATCTGGAAGGTTATATTCACTTCTTGAGCCGTGACGATGGTAGCTTCGTCGGTCGAATTAAAATTGATGACGAAGCGGTGATGTCTATCGTGGCTGGCAACAACTCCTCTCAACTGATTGCGGAAACACGTGGTGGCGGCCTATATGCCATCACAGTCAAATAACTTATGTTACCCACCATTGTATTAGTCGGCCGACCCAACGTCGGCAAATCCACACTATTTAACCGCCTAACCAAAAGTAGAGATGCGTTAGTAGCAGATTTGCCCGGCCTCACGCGCGACCGTCATTACGGGCGAGGCATTGGCGCTAGTAAACCATACCTAGTCATTGATACAGGCGGCTTTGAACCTACAGCCGAAAGCGGCATTCTCAAAGAAATGGCCAAACAAACCTTGCTTGCGATTGATGAAGCAGACGTGATTATCTTTTTGGTGGATGGTCGTGCTGGTTTAACGCCACAAGAATTTATCATCGCCGATAAACTACGCAAGGCGCAACGCCCAGTGTTACTGGCTGTCAACAAAACCGAAGGTATGAATAAGGCAGTCGTCGCTGCAGACTTTCATGAGTTAGGTCTGGGTGATCCGCTTTCTATCTCCTCTGCGCATGGTGAAGGTGTTAAAGATATCGTCGAGTTAGCACTCGAGCATTTTCCAGAACCTGAGATTGACGAGACCAAGACCAACGATAAAATCCCGCGTATCGCCATTGTGGGCAGACCCAACGTCGGCAAGTCTACGCTGGTTAATGCATTGTTAGGTGAAGACCGGGTGATTGCTTTTGATGAACCTGGGACCACCCGCGACTCCATTGAAATTGATTTAGAAAAAAATGGTAAACGTTACACCATTATCGACACTGCTGGCGTGCGTAAGCGCGGGCGAGTATTTGAAGCGATTGAGAAGTTCTCGGTCGTTAAAACCATGCAAGCTATTGAAGATGCCAATGTGGCGATTTTAGTAGTCGACGCACAAGAAGGAATCACCGAACAAGATGCGCACGTGGCAGCCTATATTCTAGACTCCGGACGTGCTTTGGTGGTTGCTATTAATAAGTGGGATGGCCTGAAGGAAGACGAACGTGACTGGATTAAACGCGAAATTGACCGCAAGTTAATTTTTCTAGACTTTGCCAAATTTCATTACATCTCGGCGTTGCGTAAAAAGGGTTTGCCTGAGTTACTCAGCTCAGTTGATGACGCGTTTAAAGCAGCCATGACCAAGTTACCCACACCGCAACTCACACGGGTACTCACAGATGCTATCGCGCAACACCAGCCGCCCATCACGCGCGGTATTCGTCCCAAACTGCGCTACGCGCACCAAGGTGGTATGAATCCACCAATTGTCGTGATTCATGGCACACATATCGATGGCATCAAAGATAGCTATAAACGCTATTTGGAAGGTGTTTTCCGCAAGACTTTCCAACTCACAGGCACGCCCCTACGCGTGCAGTTTAATCAGGGTGAAAATCCATTTGCAGAACCTGAAAAGCGCAAATCCGGCGAGGGTATTGTGAGCATGCGCCGTAGAAAAACAGCACAACGCGCAGAGCTGAAAGCAAAAAAAGACGCAGAAAACAAAAAGCGTTAATTGATACTGCACGAAAATCACCCCAACCCAGTTGAGTTGGGGCAATTCTAATTTTATTTTTGTTTGCGACGTGCACTAAACCCCAAAATACCCAAACCAGCAATCAGCATGGCATACGTTTCTGGCTCTGGTACTGGTGCCACGGTTAAGCCATTAATAGTACCGTTAAATGTACTCACCCACTCCGCTTGGCCTGTTATGGTGTTGATTCTAATGAACTCAGACTTCAAAAAGCCATTGTCCATATTCACAGCGGCATAACCAATCCCATTCGCATCAACCTCAAAGCCATTAGCACTCAAAATATCAATGCCTAAACCACCGATGATGCTGATGGATGGATTATTAAAAGCGGTTGTTGCAACATTAAGCGTGTCGTTTGCGCTATTGATGTAATACAGGGCAGTGCTGCTTGGTACAGTGGTTGGATTATTTGCATTACTGTTTGTATAAGAAACACCAGTAAAGCCCGTAATCAAGGAAGTGGCTAATGTCACAGCACCCGTATTGACGTTGACAGCATAATTATCGCCAGTTGAACTAACCAAACGTAATGAAGACGCACCGCTGATATCTGCCACTGGGTTAAAATCAAAACCGTATGACTTGCTTGCAGCCACTACTGGATTGGCCAAACTTGCCACAAATGTGCTGCTGCCAGTGTATGCATCAATCGTGTAAATTTTATTGCTACGTGTAATGCCGTATACCGTGTTATTAGATGGGCGCAAGTCAATCCCAATAAAACTTTCACCTGCTGCATCGCCGGAAATAGTATTAAACACTGCATCCCCAGCATTGCTTACATTAAATACACCAATTTGATTGCTACTATTAATCGCAACTAAATTCGCAGCATAGACACTTGTCGCAGACATCGACATGAGCACCGTCGCAAATACACTCGCCTTCCAAATCAATTTAGAACTTCGCATTTCATTCTCCAAAGAATAATTCACAAAAATTGATCATTTCCTCAGTGTCTGCATCGAATTACGCTAACGCTTGCAAGGACGTTAAGAAAATAACCATTTGTTGCGCCACTCAAATTCACCATTTCATCAAGCTTTTAATGCATAGTTGAGCACGCGAATTAATTAGCGCGTGAAATGATATTAAACTAACTTTATGACACATTTATTCAAAGTTGGATTAGGCTTAACTAGTACCATTTGACAGAAATTTTCTGAAAAGGCATTTACTTTAATTGATACATAATCTCAATAAATATGACCGACAGAATAGATTTGCTATGAAATCTATCTCAAACATAATTATTTACATGAAATATTGAAAATATTAGACAGGTATATAAAAAATATGACCCAAAAAAACCTGATAGAGTGTAATATTTAAATTATTTTAATAACAATTCATCGTCCAAATGAAACACATCAACTTACGGCTAGATAACCAATTATGTTTTGCGTTGTATTCAGCAACGCATGCACTCACCCGCGCATACAGAAACGCGTTAGACGAAAAAGGCCTCACCTATACCCAATACTTGGTTCTGCTTGTTCTATGGGAATACAACACCATGAGTGTCAGTGCTATTGCACAAAAGCTAGACTTAGATTCGGCCAGTTTAACCCCAATCTTAAAACGCTTAGAAACTGCTGGCATTTTGCAAAGGCTACGCAATAAATCAGATGAGCGCGTAGTAGAAATCAAACTCACCGAAAAAGGCTACGCGCTTCAAGATGAAGTGGCAGAAATCCAAAAAGGGGTCGCTTGTAAAACTGGTCTTAGTAATGAAGCGTTTGATCAACTTAAAAAATCACTGCATGATCTTGTCAGAGTGATGAACTCTGAAACCGAGGCACAGTCCGCTAAGGTCGCGTAATTTGATTTGATACAAAAAACCCGCTACAGCGGGTTTTTTGTTTGGTGGAGCAGGCGGGATTGCTCAGCTTTCGCATTACACCCGCGAAAACTTCGGCCTAAAGGCCCGCTTCGCAGGCTCAGCGTCCAAGCAACCAGTGGTTGCTTAGTCGAACCCGAGGCAGCTTCTCATCCTCACCCACTACACAAACAAAAACACCACCCGAAGGTGGTGTTTATTGTTTGGTGGAGCAGGCGGGAATCGAACCCGCGTCCGCAAGCCCTCCACAGACAGTTCTACATACTTAGCTGTGTTGTTTAATTTAACCGTACACTCACCAACGAGCAAGCAAATGTAAAGCGAGTTACCTTAGATTTAATGATGTATTAAGTAACCCAATACACCACGATCTTCTCTTTATGACGCTGCTGCTAGTTACCTAGCCCGACCGAGAAGCCCTTCGGTGCAGCGTTCAGCCGGTATTAAGCGGCTAAAGCGTAAGTTTCGTCGTTTGCGACTATACTTGTTCAGATGGATTTACGAGGAAACCTGAACCCTCGGTATGCCCTGCACTGCTTTGCAACCCACGTCGAAACCTGGTCAGCCCCAAAGCTTTTTACATTATACGTCATAACGCGGTTACTATCACTTTTGTTGACCGCTCTTAGCAAAACGTCTGACATGTTACAATTTGGGATTAATTTTAATAATTCAAGATACTGTTGTGAAAAAGCTGGTTATTTTTGGTGTTGGCCTTATTGGTGGCTCGGTTGCGCTTGCTTTAAAAAAAGCAGGCGTTAACACCCAGATCGTGGGCGTTGGACGTACGCGTCAAAGCCTGAATGAGGCTTTAAATTTGGGTATTATTGATGTTGCTGAGTCTGATATTCAAGCAGCAGTGCATGATGCGGACGTAATTATGCTGGCGGCCCCAGTTGCACAAACCACACAAATTCTAAAAAGTATCCAACCATTTCTACAAGCCAATACAGTAATCACCGATGCAGGTAGTACCAAAGGCGATGTATTGAACAGTGCCAAAACCGTCTTGGGTAGCCAATTTAATCAGTTTATTGGCGGACACCCGATTGCAGGCGCTGAAAAAAGTGGTGCCGCTGCCGCCATGGCCGATTTATTTGTGGCTAAAAATGTAGTGCTGACACCCACGGATGAAACAAATCCTGAAGCTGTGAACACAGTAACCACGTTATGGCGTGATTGTGGTGCCAATATCACTACCATGTCAGCTGAACAACATGACGCGATTTTTGCCGCAGTAAGTCACCTACCCCATTTGCTGGCATTTGCTCTGGTGGATGATATTGCATCGCGCCCCAATGCCTCACAGTTATTCAGTTTTGCTGCCAGTGGTTTTAGAGACTTCACACGTATTGCAGGTAGCCATCCAGAAATGTGGCGCGATATCAGCTTGGCCAATAGACAAGCATTAATTAATGAAATCAGCGCCTTTGAACAAGAATTAGCCACCGTGAAACAATTGCTGACGCAAAGCGATAGCGCTGGTTTAGAAGCGTTGTTCGAGCGCGCCAGCCATGCCAGAAACCAATGGGCAAAGCGCCAACAATAACAGCCGGCATCATCATCAAAACTCATCATTAGAACTAGCAAATACCATGGAACAATTACTTTTAGACGCCTTTCACCATGCCAACGGCGAGATTAAACTACCAGGCTCAAAAAGTATTTCCAACCGTACTTTGCTATTGGCTGCGTTATCCAAAGGCACTACGCTAATTCGAGATTTACTGATTTCCGATGACACCAATCGCATGTTAGATGCACTCAAGCTATTGGGAGTTACATTAGATCAATGTGGCGAGCACGACTGGAAAGTGACCGGTTGTGCCGGGCAATTTCCCAACAAGCAAGCAGATTTGTTTTTAGGTAATGCCGGAACTGCATTCAGACCACTTACTGCTGCGTTAGCACTCTCTCACGGGCATTATCATCTGCATGGCGTACCGCGTATGCACGAGCGCCCAATAGGCGATTTGGTAGATGCGCTACGTCAAGCCGGTGCAGGGATTGCATACGAGGCAAATAACGGATTCCCACCACTGAACATCTCCCCTGCTCAGTTAGATGTAAGAAATCCGATTCAAATCCGTGGCGACGTATCCAGCCAGTTTTTAACAGCATTGCTCATGGCGCTCCCGCTCACGCAGCAACAAGCAACCATAGAAGTGGTGGGCGAGCTAATTTCCAAGCCCTACATTGAAATCACACTGAATTTGATGGCCAAATTCGGCGTACATGTACAACGTGATGGCTGGCAGCGCTTTACGATTCCTGCGAACAGCCAGTATCAAAGTCCAGCTGAAATGTATGTAGAGGGAGATGCCTCGAGTGCTTCTTACTTTATTGCTGCCGGCGCCATCGCTGGCAATGTAACGGTAACAGGGTTGGGACAAACCAGCATTCAGGGTGACGTGCGTTTTGCCGAGGCAGTGCAACTGATGGGTGGCAATATCCACTATGATATTAACCATATTCAATCCAGCCAGGGCAAAGCAATCCAAGCGATTGATTTGGACTGCAATCATATCCCCGATGCCGCCATGACTTTGGCTATATTGGCATTATTTGCCGAGGGTACAACCACCTTAAGAAATATTGCCAGCTGGCGCGTAAAAGAAACCGACCGTATTGCAGCGATGGCGACTGAACTGCGCAAAGTGGGTGCGATTGTTGAGGAAGGCGCCGATTACATCAAAATCACACCCCCTGCACAACTTACACCGAATGCAGTCATTGACACCTATGACGACCACCGCATGGCGATGTGTTTTTCATTGGTGAGTTTAGGGGGCGTACCCATTACGATCAATGACCCTAACTGTGTGGCAAAAACCTTCCCTAACTACTTTGATGAATTCAAAAAACTGGTTTCATAATCCAAGCAACATGGGCAACATTAATGCAAGTGCATCCATCCTTGGCTAACCGCTTTTGCATGCCCTGCCGGATTTGAGGCTTCAAATTTTTTCCAAGCTTTTTCATGAAAATGAAATACCACGGTGTTGCATGTAGGCTCTATCACAGCCAACAATCCACCCACCATGGCACTGCCTGTTAGTAAATAACCCACCGTAAATGCTACGGTAAAGTGTAAAATTGCAAAGGTCATTGTTTTTGTCATGATTGTTTTCCTGCTTGTATTCGATGACCCATTATTGGATAGCGTGGTTATTTAGTCCAATTGATTATTTCAAACAATTTGATAAGTTTTATTAATGAGTAATATATCCACCCTTGTCCCTGTGATAGCGATTGATGGCCCTTCTGCCTCAGGCAAAGGCAGTGTTGCCGAGCTTGTTGCAGAACAGCTTGGATTCCATTATTTGGATTCAGGAGCTATTTACCGGATTGTTGCTTACGCCAGTCAGCAGAATCAGATTGCATGGAGTGATGCGGAAGCTATCGCCAAACTGACTGCGCAACTTCATATTGAATTTTCACATGGCAATATTTTGCTTAACGGTAATGACATCACCACCGAGGTGCGCAGCGAGGAAATGGGACGAGGTGCATCAGAGGTCGCGGTGCACCCAGCAGTGCGGCATGCCCTGCTCGATTTACAAAAACAGTTTCGGCAATTGCCTGGCTTGGTCGGAGATGGCCGAGACATGGCCTCTGTAGTGTTTCCGGATGCCATACTCAAAATATTCTTAACTGCCGATGTGGAAATTCGCGCGCAGCGACGTTACCAACAGTTACGCAACCGCGGACTAGCTGCTGATTACGAAACGATTTTACAAGATCTGCAAGCGCGTGATTTGCGTGATAGTCAACGCAGTGCAGCACCCCTCAAACAGATGCCTGATGCACTATTATTGGACACATCTAACCGCACTATTCAGCAAGCAGTGGATTTTGTATTGAATGCTTACAAAAAAACCACAGATACCTACAAAAAAACATAGAAAAAAAGCATTTAAGTCATTGAACATAAGATATTTTTTGTGTAATATCGCAGGTTCGAATTACGACTACTTTTAGCCGTAATACTTTAATTAACTTCCCCACTGCTAGGTGGGATTACTTAATACCGACTTTGGATACCACTTTGGCTTATTAAGTAACTTATTTGGATACAAACTTTTAATGGCTTCTACTTCTAACTCAACCCCATCTACTATGGAATCTTTTGCAGCCCTCTTTGAGGAAAGCTTAGCGCGTCAAGAAATGCGCTCAGGCGAAGTAATTACTGCTGAAGTTGTTTCTGTAGATAACGATTTCGTAATTGTTAATGCTGGTCTTAAATCTGAAAGCGTGATTAACGCTGATGAGTTCAAAAATGCGCAAGGTGAACTCGAAGTTGCCGTAGGTGACTTTGTAAAAGTTGCGATTGAAAAACTCGAAGACGGCTTTGGCTCTACACAACTTTCTCGCGAAAAAGCGAAGAAAATGCAAGCATGGCTTGATTTAGAAGATGCAATGAACGAAGGCCGTGTAGTTAAAGGCTTCGTGAGCAGCCGTGTTAAAGGTGGTCTGCGCGTTTCTGTAAACGGCATTATGGCTTTCCTACCAGGTTCATTGGTAGATGTGCGTCCAGTAAAAGATACAACGCCTTACGAGAACAAAGAGTGGGATTTCAAAGTCATCAAATTAGACCGCAAACGTAACAATATCGTGGTGTCACGTCGTGCTGTGATGGAAGACAGCATGGGTGCAGACCGTGAAGCGTTAATGGGCACATTGACTGAAGGTGCTGTAATTAAAGGTATCGTTAAAAACATTACTGACTACGGCGCATTCGTGGATTTGGGTGGCATTGATGGCTTACTACACATTACAGACTTGGCATGGCGTCGTGTTAAACACCCATCAGAAGTATTGACTGTAGGTGAAGAAGTTGAAGCAAAAATCTTGAAGTTCGATCAAGAGAAAAACCGCGTTTCATTAGGTATCAAACAATTGGGCGACGACCCATGGGTGGCATTAACACGCCGTTACCCAGTAGGTACACGTTTATTCGGTAAAGTGTCTAACTTAACTGACTACGGCGCGTTCGTTGAAATCGAGCCAGGCATTGAAGGTTTGGTACACGTTTCTGAAATGGATTGGACCAACAAAAACATCCATCCAGGCAAAATTGCTCAATTAGGCGATGAAGTTGAAGTGATGATTCTTGAAATTGATGAAGAGCGTCGTCGTTTATCATTGGGCATGAAACAATGTAAACCAAATCCATGGGATGACTTCTCAGCCACTCACGCTAAAGGCGACAAAGTATCTGGTCAAATCAAATCAATCACTGATTTTGGTGTGTTCATTGGTCTGCCAGGTGGCATTGATGGCTTGGTACACTTGTCTGATTTATCATGGACACAGTCTGGCGAAGAAGCTATCCGCAACTTCAAAAAAGGTGATGAATTACAAGCCGTTATCCTTGCCATTGATGTAGAGAAAGAGCGTATTTCTTTAGGCGTTAAACAATTAACAGAAGACCCAAATGGTAGCAGCAACCCTGCAGCCGACGATAAAGCAGCGAAGCCAAAAGCAAAAGCAGCTAAAACAAAAGCAGACGACATCGTTGCTGATGACTCTGCGGCAGCCGGTACTACTAACCTTGGCGCGTTATTAAAAGCCAAGTTAGATAGTAAAAAATAATCGTCATCTACCTATTTAGGGCTTAAAGCAATGACAAAATCTGAATTAATCAACCTGCTTGCGGAGCGTTTTCCGCAGCTCGTCGTTAAAGATGCAGAACTCTCTGTAAAAGCGATTTTAGATGCCATGACAGATAATTTATCTACTGGTGAAAGAATCGAGATTCGTGGCTTTGGTAGTTTTAGTTTAAATTACCGTCCGCCACGTTTGGGACGCAACCCCAAAACAGGTAGCAAAGTGCAAGTACCTGCAAAACATGTACCGCACTTTAAAGCAGGTAAAGAATTACGCGATCGCGTAGATTCTGCGACTTAATGCTATGTTGATATTTTAATTCAAAAGCAACAATAGAAACGGCACATGAAAATGTGCCGTTTTTTTTAAATCATTAGCCTAGTACACCCCCATTAGGTAAAATACCTACATTACGTTTTATGCAGAATATATGGCCGTAGAATTTGAATATTGGTGGTTACTTGTCCTTCCTCTCTTCTTTACATTAGGTTGGATAGCTGCGCGCGTAGATATCAAGCAACTCATCTCTGAATCCACCACTCTCCCAGCCGCCTATTTCAAAGGGCTTAACTTTTTAATTAGCGACCAGCATCACAAAGCAGTCGAAGCATTTACCGAGGCGGTTAACATTAACCATGATTCGCTAGAACTGCATTTTGCGCTAGGTAGTTTATTCCGTCGAACTGGCGAGACAGATCGTGCCATTCACTTACATTTGAGTTTGCTAGAAAAAAAAGAACTGACTGAACCGCAAAAGAATGCAGTTAAAGCAGAATTAGCACAAGATTATCTCAAAGCAGGTTTGTTTGACCGTGCAGAAGAGCTGTTTAAAGGGCTGGACGATACCCGCTACCGCCAGCCAGCATTACGTTCATTGCTCGAAATTTATGTGAGGGAGCGTGAATGGTCACAAGCAATTACCATTGCAACTGAGCTAGAACGCTTATCAGGCGTGCCTTTCCGTAAAGAAATCGCACAGTATTATTGCGAGCTAGCGATGAACGTCATCATTACGCAAGATTACGATGCGGCTAAACCCCTGCTGGCACAAGCGCTAGAGGCCAATAAGGACTGCGTACGTGCCAATGTGTTACTTGGTGATATTGAAGCGAATAGTGGCGCGCATACAGCCGCCATTGCTTACTGGAAACGTATTGAGTTTCAGCAGCCAGAGTTTTTAGGCTTGGTAGCCAATAAAATGCTCAAAAGTTATTCCGCTAGCAAAAAAGGTAGCGCCGGCTTAAAAGAAGGCATTGCACAGCTCAATCAATACTTAGAGACCTATCAACTGCCTACACTGATCTCAGTATTGTATGAAGCGACACTGGCGGAAGAAGGTGCAGAGGCAGCTGCTAAACTGGCGCGCAACGAGTTGATTCGCAAGCCAAATTTAAAAGCGCTCGATCAGCTATTGCAAGCACGCGCTATGGTCAATGATCATCAGCAAGATATCCAACTGATGCAACAAACTGTGCGTAACGCTATCGGTGACCGCGCGGCTTATCACTGTAATCAGTGCGGATTCCGCGCCAAACAATATCACTGGCAATGCCCAGCTTGTAATGCTTGGGAGTCATTGCCGTCTGAACCATCTGAAGCTACTATCCGCGATATTAAGCTTATTAATAGAAAATAACCTACCCCTATGCAACACTCCGCTAGCCATGATTTTGTAGATAGTCCTATTGTCGTTGCACTTGATTTCCAAGATCAACAACAAGCGCTGGCATTTGCTGCGCAAGTAGATCCGGCGCGCTGCAAATTAAAGGTAGGTAAAGAGTTATTTACTAGTGCTGGACCACAACTGGTAGAACAACTAGTGAACAAGGGATTCAAGGTTTTTTTAGATCTTAAATTTCATGATATTCCGAATACTGTTGCCAAAGCCTGCGAAGCAGCGACCAAACTTGGTGTTTGGATGTTGAATGTGCATGCCAGTGGTGGCAGCGCGATGATGCAAGCTGCACTCGAAGGTGTATCCAAGGGCAGCTCAGGTGATTATAAGCCTCACCTTATTGCTGTCACCGTGCTCACCAGTATGAATCAGTCTGCATTAAGCGAAATTGGTATTGAAACCAGTGTTGAAGAGCATGTCCTCAAATTGGCTAAACTCACAGCACAATCTGGCCTTCACGGTGTGGTCTGCTCGGCACAAGAGGCTTCTCTCATTCGCCAACATATCACCACGGACTTTCTATTGGTAACGCCTGGTATTCGCCCCAGTTTTTCCAACAAAGATGACCAAAGTCGCATCCTCACCCCAAGCCAAGCTTTAACGGCAGGCGCAAATTACTTGGTGATTGGTCGGCCAATTACGCAGGCAAGCAACCCTTTAACTGCACTTTCTATGATTGCTGAAGAAATCCAAGCAGCCCGCTAATCTGTTCAGCCTAACTATAGGCACACACTTCTGAAAGCAGTACAATCGTGCTTGTACGGGTGTACAAAATAATAATTTTAATTGGAGAAATCTATGAAAAAGCTACTCGCTTCAATCGCGCTATCATTTGTGTTCAGCTTATCAGCGTTTTCCGCTGTAAACCTCAATACTGCTACACAGGCAGAGTTGGAAAGCCTTGAGGGAATTGGTCCAGTCAAAGCACAAGCGATTGTCGATTACCGCAAAAAAAATGGCGGTTTTAAGTCAGTAGATGAGCTCGAAAAGGTTGACGGTGTTGGCCCTGTTACGTTACAAAATGTACGTAAAGATGTTTCGGTAAGCGGCAAAACTAGCTTGCCCGCTGGCGCATCTGCAAAAGCAGCAGAGAAGTCTGGTAAAAAAACCGACAAACCAGCTAAAGAAAGCTCAAAATCAGTTGGATCTGAAAAAGCAGCTGCCAGCGGTAAAACTGCTGATAGTAAAACTGTAAAAGCCGACGAACCTAAAAAAGAAAAATCAGCAAAAGCCAGCGATACCAAAGCGAAAGAAACTCAAGCAGCCAAGGATGATAAAACTGCCAAAGAGACCAAAACAAAAACTAAGAAAGAATCAACAGCTAACAAAGAAACAACAGCAAAAGAAGAAAAAACCACTAAAGCTAAATCTGAGACTAAATCCAAAAAAGAAACAGCAGTCAAAAAAGACACTAAAGCAAAGTCTTAGCCGTTTAACGTCTAATAAAAAAGCCACCCTTCGGTGGCTTTTTTATTAGACTCTATTTAAGGCTCTACACACATTTAATGGTCATGCTTATGATGGCCTTTACCACGCTTATGCTTGTGTCGTTTTTTATAACTACGATCACCTTTTGCAGGCTCATCAATCACTTTGCCGACTACAGCGCCACCTGCACCACCTAAACCAGCCCCTACAACTGCGCCAGTACCTGTACCGCTCACTTTACGGCCTACATAAGCACCACCAGCACCACCGGCAGCACCGCCAATCACAGCACCAGCTTGACCAGAACCTTTAGTGGTTACAGCGCCGCCAAGGCCGCCGCCAACGGCACCGCCCACCACTTCACCGGTGCTACCCCCCACCACTCCACCAATCGCGGTACCTGCTGCTGCACCCAAGCCACCGCCTACTGCTGTTTTGGCATTACTGTCTCCAGCCATCGCATGGCCTGAAATCAGCAAAGCGCCAAGTATGAGTGTAAATGTATGTTTCATTATGACTTCCTTTTCGTATAGATAACTACTTGTGTATCGCGAGGCTATATTAAACATGCCTGCTTTGATGTCCTATAGGCTAATGCTGATTTACTTGTAGGAATATGCTGACACGCTATCATTTGCGCGCGTCCAAATAAAGACACACAAATGATAAAAGCTACTTCACGCGCATCCCTGGATGAGCGCCAGCATCTGGACTGAGAATATATGGGCCACCCCGCTCATCTGAAGCAGCAAGTACCATTCCTTCGCTCATCCCAAACTTCATTTTTCTAGGCGCTAGATTAGCTACCATCACTGTTTGGCGGCCCACTAGCGTGGCTGGATCGTATGCTGATTTAATGCCAGCAAATACCTGGCGCGGTTTTTCTTCACCAATATCAAGCAACAGTTTTAGCAACTTCTCAGCACCTTCCACATGCTCTGCACTCACAATCTTAGCAATACGCAAATCAACTTTCGTGAAGTCATCAATACTGATATGTTCTACTGCCGCCACTTCTGTTGCAGCCTGCTGACTTTGTGCATGATGCGCTTGCGAGTGTGGTGTGGACGTTGTCGCCTGCAGGCTTTCTTTGTTAGCTTCAACCATCGCTTCTATTTGCTTACCTTCTAAGCGTGTCACCATATGTGCATATGGCTGAATTGTCTGCGCTCTCAAACCTAGTGCAACATCTGTCCATAGCAATGGTTGTATATTCAAAAATGCCTCCACTGCCTCAGCAATATTGGGCAATACGGGTTTGAGATAGATGGTCAGCAGGCGGAACATTTCTAGTGCATTACTGCAGATTGTATGTAGCTCTGCTGTTTTACTCTCATCTTTTGCAACTACCCATGGTGCCTTTTCTGCCACATAACCATTGGCAGCATCCGTTAGTTTCATGATTTCACGCAACGCACGTGCAAAATCGCGTGCTGCATACGCTTCGGCGATTGCTGGTGCTGCTGCACGCATATCGTCTATCACCGCATGCTGCGCAGAAATGACTTTGTTTTCAAATTTCTTGGCGATAAATCCGGCAGTACGGCTGGCAATATTGATGTATTTGCCCACTAAGTCACTGTTTACGCGCGCGACAAAATCCTCCAGATTCAAGTCGATATCTTCCATGCTGCCATTGAGTTTGGCAGCATAGTAATAACGTAAATACTCAGGATTTTTTACATGTTCTAGGTAGCTACGCGCCGTAATAAATGTACC
Organism: Betaproteobacteria bacterium Ga0077540; assembly: GCA_001464125.1. Taxonomy (GTDB): domain Bacteria; phylum Pseudomonadota; class Gammaproteobacteria; order Burkholderiales; family Methylophilaceae; genus Methylophilus. The sequence continues at coordinate 200,061 of LNEP01000003.1, forward strand.
GCGCGACTTGGACATTTTTTCGCCATTAACTGTTAAGAAACCATGTGCAAAAACATTGGTTGGCGTGCGATGTCCAGAGTATTCCAACGTGGCTGGCCAGAACAAGGCGTGGAAATACAAAATATCCTTACCAATAAAATGATAGAGTTCAGTCGTGGAATTCTTTTTCCAGTATTCGTCGAAATCTAAGCCTATTTTACTGCAAAGATTTTTAAAGCTAGCCATATAACCGATTGGCGCGTCTAACCAGACGTAAAAGTACTTACCAGGTGCATCTGGAATTTCAAAACCAAAATAGGGTGCATCACGCGAGATATCCCAATCAGAGAGCTTGTTCTCACCAGCCTCACCTACCCATTCGCTCATTTTATTGGCTGCTTCAGCCTGCAATGTGCCGGAACGTGTCCAGTCACGCAAAAAATCTGCGCACTCACTGAGTTTAAAGAAATAATGCTCTGTTTCTTTACGAATGGGTGTTGCGCCCGAAACTGCTGAATAAGGATTCACCAAATCGGTCGGACTGTAAGTCGCACCGCACACTTCACAGTTATCGCCATACTGGTCTTTGGCTTTACATTTAGGGCACTCGCCTTTAATAAAACGATCCGGCAGAAACATGTTTTTGACCGGGTCAAAATATTGCTCAATCGTTTTAGTAGCAATCTTGCCGTTAGCTTTTAATGCACGGTAAATATTGCCTGATAACTGACGGTTTTCTTCGGAGTTGGTCGAATAATAATTATCAAACTCCACCAAAAACTCAGCAAAATCCTGACTATGCTCAGCGTGCACTTTTTCAATCAGTGCTTCTGGTGTAATGCCTTCTTTTTCTGCACGCAGCATAATCGGCGTGCCATGTGTATCATCCGCGCAAACATAATGCACGGTATGGCCTTGCATCTTTTGAAAACGCACCCAAATATCAGTTTGGATATATTCAACCAAATGACCTAGATGAATGCTGCCGTTGGCATAAGGCAAAGCAGATGTAACCAATAATTTACGCGTCATGAGTTAACTTAAGTTTAATTCGTGAATGAATCTGTCATTTTAACAAATGACAGCGGCTTGCACATGGTTTATCGCCGAATATATGGTTTAAAATTGAGGCTATTGAATACTCAAGAATATTTGCAAGGAAAACGGATGGCCATCACAGAATTACTGATTCAAAGCGCACTTAAATTAAGCATAGACCCGAATACGGGCAAAGATTTTATTAGTGCTAAATCCATCAAAAATATCCAGATTTCTGGCAATGACGTGAGCCTGGATGTGGTTCTTGGCTATCCTGCCAACAGCCAGTTAGAAGCAATACGTACTCAAGTCAAGAGCGCTTTATCTTCGCTAGAAGGTATTGGCAATATTCAGGTAAATGTGGGCTGCCGCATCGTTTCACATAGTGTGCAACGTGGCGTAAACTTATTACCGAATGTTAAAAATGTCATCGCAGTTGCCTCTGGCAAAGGTGGCGTGGGCAAGTCCACCACCTCGGTCAACCTGGCATTGGCACTTGCTGCCGAAGGTGCGACAGTTGGCTTGCTTGATGCAGACATCTATGGCCCAAGCCAACCACAAATGCTCGGCATTAGCGGTCGCCCAGAAAGCATGAATGGCAAGAGCATGGAACCGATGGTGGCGCACGGATTACAAGCCATGAGTATTGGCTTTTTGGTGGATACCGATACTCCTATGGTATGGCGCGGCCCAATGGTGACTGGTGCATTGGAGCAACTATTACGTGATACCAAATGGCGAGATTTGGATTATCTGGTGATTGATTTACCACCTGGCACGGGCGATATTCAACTGACATTGGCGCAAAAAATCCCTGTTACTGGTGCGATTATTGTCACCACACCGCAAGATATTGCCCTACTGGATGCACGTAAGGGGTTGAAAATGTTCGAGAAAGTCGGCATTCCTATTTTAGGCATTGTAGAAAATATGAGCACCCATATATGCTCAAACTGTGGCCATGAAGAACATATTTTTGGGGCGGGCGGTGGTGAGATCATGGCCAAGGATTACAACGTGGAGCTACTAGGTAATTTGCCTTTAGATATCAATATCCGCATGCAAGCCGATGGCGGCAAACCAACGGTCATTGCAGAACCTGATAGCAAAGTAGCGGAAATTTACAAGGAGATTGCACGCAAAGCAGCCAGTAAAATCGCTATGGCCAGTTTGGACCACAGTGCAAAATTCCCAAGCATCGTGATACAAAATACATAAACAGGCTTACAAAAAAAGGCGCATCAAGCGCCTTTTTTTATTTTTGCCTTATCTGTATGGCGTTAGTTTAGCGTCACACCGAAGCAATAAACATCGACACCATTCGCTGGCGCGATTAATGTTGCAGGAATTGCTACGCCGTTACGCCAATTATCTACAGCTTCTTGCTTACCAGCACCGGTGACTAAAAACATCACTTCATGCGTGTTATTCAAACGATTTTGGCTCATAGTCACGCGGTCAGCAGGTGGTTTTGGCGCATTAAATACGGGCACCACATCCGCACTGTTGTCCACTGCTTGATTAGGAAATAAGCTGGCAGTGTGGCCATCCTCACCTAAGCCTAGAATCACCAAATCAAATATACGTACATCGGCCAATGTTTTCGCATAGGCTTTTGCGCCTTCCACATTACCTAACTCTGTAGGGATATCATGAATTTGATTCGCAGGAATCGCCACATGACTGAGCCAAGCGTCACGCGCCATTTTGCTGTTGCGTTCAACGTGATCTACCGGCAAGCAACGGTCATCATTATGAAATATATGCCATTTAGACCAATCGGCCTGTTGTTTGCTGAGTAATTGATACACGCTTTTGGGTGTGCTCCCCCCAGCCAATACCACTAAAAAACTACCATGTTTTGTTATGGCCTCTGTTGCTGCGGCCAAAATTCGTGTTACAGCTGCCTGATTAATGTCGTCTTGCGATTGAAACGTGTGCCAACGCGTTTGATTGAGTGCCATGAAAACCACCAAAAACTGAGATATAGATAAAAAAAGAAAAGCAGCCTTTGAGTGCTAAGCTGCATTTGCTATAATTATACCTAACTCTGCAAATGAGTGCATCTTACCCACAAGGTAGATGTTTCTTAACAATCCTCATACCATAGGAAAATCAATGAAATTAGCAATGATAGGCTTAGGCAAAATGGGCGGCAACATGGCTGCACGTTTACTCCGTCACAAAATTAAAGTAGTTGGCTTTGACTTTAATACCGAGTTCGTCAACAAACTAGTTAAAGACGAAGGCCTGGAAGCAGCGACCTCAGTCGCAGATGCCGTAAGCAAACTTGAAGGCCAAAAAATAGTCTGGTTGATGTTACCAGCTGGTGAAATCACCGAAAAACAAATCAAAGACCTCGTCCCAATGTTGAACAAAGGTGACATTATTGTGGATGGTGGCAACTCTAACTACAAACACAGCCAACGTCGTGGCGCAATGCTTGCAGAGCAAGGCATAGGCTTTATTGACTGTGGTACCTCTGGTGGCGTTTGGGGCTTGGATAACGGCTACTGCTTGATGTATGGTGGCGAAAAACAATACGCTGACGTATTAGCACCTTATGCGCAGGCATTGACACACGCAGACCGCGGTTGGGCACACGTAGGTCCAGTGGGTTCAGGTCACTTCACCAAAATGATACACAACGGTATTGAGTACGGCATGATGCAAGCGTTTGCTGAAGGCTTAGATTTGATTAAAGGTAAAGAAGAGTTCAATCTTGACTTGGCGCAAATCACTGAATTATGGCGTCATGGCTCAGTGGTGCGTAGTTGGTTGCTCGATTTAACAGCTGAAGCGCTCAAAGAAGACCAAAGCCTTCAAGAAATTGCACCTTATGTGGCTGACTCGGGCGAAGGTCGTTGGACAGTGGTTGAAGCCGTTGAGCAAGGCGTTGCAGCTCCAGTATTAACGACTGCGTTGCAGGCACGCTTTAGAAGTCAAGACTCAGAAGGTTACAGCTACAAATTGTTATCACTAATGCGTAATGCATTTGGTGGCCACGCAGTTAAATCCAAATAATCATTGGATGTCTAGCGCGTATAGCGCGGTGCGCTTAATGGCAAACTGTGTTAATAGCATAATGGGAAAGGCTTGCGCCTTTCCCTATTACTTTAAATTTTAAGGTTTCTTTTTTGGATTTATTATGACAAAACAAATTGATCCTTGTACCTTGGTTTTATTTGGCGCAAGTGGCAACCTAGCACGCGTTAAGCTTTACCCTGGCTTATTCAGATTAGATTTACTGGGTCGTCTACCTGCGGAAATGAAAATCATGGCAGTTGGTCGTCAAATCGTCGATTTAGAGGCATGGCGTGCGGACATTAAAAGCATGCTCGATACCAAATTTAAAAAAGGTTACGATCAAAAAGTATTTGAGCGTTTTATTGCGCGTAACTTCTACCATGCCAATCCACCCTCAGACCCAGATGCGTTTAAAAAACTCAGCGCCACATTGAGTGACGAAAATACATTCCCACAAAACCTGGCTTACTTCTTGTCAGTCCGCCCAGTTGATTTTGCACCGGTTGTAGAGTCATTGGCTAAAGTGGGTTTGACCAATGAAGACAAATATTGGCGCCGTGTAGTGATTGAGAAACCGTTTGGTACCGATTTGGCCTCTGCTAAAGAACTGCAAAAAGCCATCACGACGCATTTAAAAGAGCATCAGATTTACCGTATCGACCATTATTTAGGCAAATCTGCATTGCAAAACATTTTGCTGCAACGCTTTACCAACACTATTCTGGAGCCAATCTGGAATAACCAATACATTGATCACGTACAAATCACCAATACCGAAATGCTAGGTGTGGGCGATCGCACGCAGTTCTATGACAGCACAGGTGCCCTGCGCGATATGATTCAAAGTCACATCTTGCAAACATTGGCACTGGCCACCATGGAAATGCCAAAAGATTTAACACCGGATGGTATTCGTGAGGCAAAAATCAAGGTGTTGGAGGAAATTCGTCCAATTCCAGTCAACGAATTAAGCAAACATGCATTCCGCGCGCAATATGCTGCAGGTGAAGTGAACGGTGAAAAAGTGCCTGGCTACTTAGAAGAGTTGGGTGATAGCAACAGCGTGGTTGAAACTTATGCTGCATTAAAACTGTTTATTGATAACCCGCGTTGGAAAGGTGTACCTTTTTATATCCGTACTGCAAAACGTTTGCACGAGGCCGATACACGCATTTCGGTTCGCTTTAAGAAATCACCTATGCAAATCAACGGTGGCCAAGACCAAAACTGGCTGATCATTGGCATTCAACCACGTGAATGTATCAAGATGGAAATTCAATCAAAGATTCCAGGCTTGGATATCAACACACGCACCATTCAATTGGATGCAGCTAACCGCTTGCCAGAAGATGATACTGTAGATGCGTACGAGGCGCTATTGCTTAACTTAATGCAAGGCGACAACTCAAACTATCTGCATATTTCAGAAGCTGAAGCACAATGGCGTTTGGTGGACCCAGTGGTGAAAGCTTGGGCAGAAGACCGCAAACCAGTGCATCAATACCCTGCTGGTAGCCGCGATCCAGAAGCTTCAAAAGTCATCTTTGAAGCTGAAGATCAGTTCTGGCGTTACTCAATAGAACTGGGTGGCGACAAGCATTAATTAGCCACACCAAATCATCCCCGTTTGATGAAAATTGAACGGGGATTTTTTTCGCCCATTTACTGTAAATTTTCATCATTTCTCAGTATTTAGGCCTTATAATGCGTTTCACTTTTAACCTAATAAACCAAACGCAAATGAGCATTAAGTCAGATAAATGGATTCGTAAAATGGCCGAACAATATGGCATGATTGAGCCGTTTGAGCCTAATCAAGTCAAGCAGAATGCCGAAGGCCAACGGCTGGTTTCTTACGGTACCTCTAGCTACGGCTACGATATTCGTTGCTCAAAAGAATTTAAGCTATTTACTAATTTAAATAGCACCATTGTTGATCCAAAAAACTTCGACCCAAATTCATTTGTTGAAGTCAATGCCGATTACTGCATCATTCCACCTAACTCTTTTGCTTTGGCGCGCACAGTAGAATACTTCCGCATTCCACGCAATGTGTTGACCGTATGCTTAGGTAAATCCACCTATGCACGTTGTGGCATTATCGTGAACGTCACCCCCTTTGAACCAGAGTGGGAAGGTTATGTGACCTTAGAATTTAGTAACACGACCCCACTACCGGCAAAGATCTATGCTAACGAGGGCTGTGCACAAGTGCTATTTTTTGAAGCGGATGCTGACGATGTATGCGAGACTTCTTACAAAGACCGCGGTGGCAAGTACCAAGGGCAAGTGGGTGTAACATTACCCAAGATTTAGCAGCTATTCTCCATTGCAATGGAAATTACTCCAAAAATATTTGTCATAGCATTAGCTATTTTCTGCTTGATACTTCTTCCAACTTGGATGTACGAAAAAAACCTGAGCGAAGCAAACATTCAACTCGAAGCCGATTGTGAAAAAAAGTGTGTATCCAAAGATATGGACTATAGATTCATACCGGCAGAAAAGAAAAGTGGGCGTAAATCAGTTCTATTCATGAATAGATTCAGCCCCAGCAAATGTGAATGTATATCAGATTACTAAAATTAGGCCGATATTATGAAATTTAGATTCCCCGTTGTCATCATCGACGAAGATTTCCGCTCCGAGAACTCCTCCGGCTTAGGCATTCGCGTACTTGCTAAAGCCATTGAAGACGAAGGCGTAGAGGTATTAGGTGTTACAAGTTATGGAGACCTGACTTCTTTTGCCCAACAGCAAAGCCGCGCTTCTGCATTTATTTTGTCGATTGACGATGAAGAAATCGTTGAGGAAAAACCAGAAGCAATTGAGCAACTGCGCAAGTTTGTAAGCGAAATTCGCTATCGTAATGAAGAAATACCAATCTTCCTACATGGTGAAACCCGCACTTCCCGCCATATTCCCAATGATGTGTTGCGTGAACTGCATGGCTTTATTCATATGAACGAAGACACGCCAGAATTTGTAGCGCGCTTGATTATTCGTGAGGCCAAAGCCTATTTAGATAGCCTGCCCCCACCATTCTTTAAAGCGCTTACGCACTATGCCGCAGATGGCTCTTACTCTTGGCACTGCCCTGGCCATTCCGGCGGCGTAGCGTTTCTAAAATCCCCAGTAGGCCAAATGTTCCACCAGTTTTTTGGGGAAAACATGTTGCGCGCCGACGTGTGTAACGCGGTAGATGAGCTTGGTCAACTGCTGGATCATACGGGACCGGTGGCTGCATCTGAACGCAACGCGGCACGTATCTACAACTGTGATCACTTGTACTTTGTCACTAACGGCACATCTACTTCCAACAAAATCGTTTGGAACTCAACCGTTGCACCAGGTGATATTGTAGTGGTGGACCGAAACTGCCATAAATCGGTATTGCATTCCATCATCATGACTGGCGCGATTCCTGTCTTTTTGATGCCCACACGCAACCATTTTGGCATTATTGGCCCGATTCCAAAAAGTGAATTTACTTGGGAAAATATTCAAAAGAAAATTCAACTGAACCCGTTTGCTACGGACAAAAATGCAAAACCACGTGTGTTGACGATTACACAATCCACTTACGATGGTGTGTTGTATAACGTCGAAGAAATCAAAGACATGTTGGATGGCAAAATTGATACCCTGCACTTTGATGAGGCTTGGCTGCCACATGCTACCTTCCATGATTTTTATGGTGATTACCACGCGATTGGTGCTGACCGCCCACGTTGTAAAGACAGCATGGTGTTCTCTACACAATCCACGCACAAATTATTGGCGGGTTTAAGCCAAGCCTCACAAATTCTGGTGCAAGATGCCATTGAGAACCGCCTAGACCGTGATGTGTTCAACGAGGCGTACTTAATGCACACGTCCACCAGTCCGCAATATTCAATTATTGCCAGTTGCGATGTAGCCGCAGCTATGATGGAAGCCCCTGGTGGCACGGCCTTGGTGGAAGAATCCATTATGGAAGCCTTGGATTTCCGCCGCGCGATGCGCAAGGTGGACGAAGAATGGGGTGCAGACTGGTGGTTTAAAGTTTGGGGTCCGGATGATTTAACCGAAGAAGGCATTGAAGAACGCGATGCGTGGATGCTAAAAGCTGGTGAAGCATGGCATGGCTTTGGCGACTTAGCCGAAGGCTTTAATATGCTAGACCCGATTAAAGCAACCATCATCACCCCTGGCTTAGATATTCATGGTGATTTCTCTGACAAGTTTGGTATCCCTGCGGCGATTGTGACCAAGTATTTGGCTGAGCATGGCGTGATTGTAGAAAAAACCGGCCTGTATTCATTCTTTATTATGTTCACCATAGGCATTACCAAAGGCCGTTGGAACACCATGGTAGCTGCATTACAGCAATTCAAAGATGATTATGATAAGAACCAACCGTTGTGGAAAGTATTGCCAGAGTTTGCACAAAAACATCCACGCTATGAGCGTATGGGCTTACGTGATTTGTGCACACAAATTCATGAGGTGTACAAAGCCAATGATGTGGCACGCCTGACCACTGAGATGTACCTGTCGAACATGGTGCCTGCAATGAAACCTACCGATGCGTTTGCTAAAATGGCGCATCGTGAAATTGACCGTGTGCCGATTGATGAGTTAGAAGGTAGAATCACTGCTGTACTTCTGACGCCATACCCACCAGGGATTCCTCTGTTGATTCCTGGCGAGCGCTTTAACAACGTGATTATTAACTATCTCAAATTTGCGCGTACATTTAATGAACGCTTCCCTGGCTTTGAAACAGATGTACATGGCTTGGTAAAACAAGTGGTGGATGGCAAAGCCATCTACTACGTAGACTGCGTAGCGTAATGACCTACAGACACTACTTACGCATATAAGTTAAATCGCTATAGGCAAGACCACTTGTAGATAAGTGGTCTTTTTTTTCAATTAAAGTCCACGCGTGCCAGTCAATTTCTGGTAAAAATGCATCGCCATGCACTTCAATATCAACACGCGTGATATACAACTTATTCACAAGCTTGAGCCCTTCTTGATAAAGCTGCGCACCACCAATTAAAAACAGCTCTTCATCTTTCTGGCAAAAGTGCATAGCTTCTTCTAGCGAATGTACAACCACTGCACCTTCAACTTGATAACCACGATTTCTCGACACAATCACGGTGATCCTACCCGGTAACAAGCGCCCAAGCGATTCATAAGTTTTTCGTCCCATGATGATATGGTGACCCATGGTGAGTGCGCGAAACCGCTTTAGATCTTCAGGAACGTGCCAAGGCAAAGTGTTATTCACCCCAATCACACCGTTATTGGCCACTGCCACAATCATCGATAAACAAGACATTTTTCCATTATACTGGATGTTTACACTGATACACCTGCAATACCTGATGCGTATTCAATACCCCAACTCGTTTCTTAAGCTTTTACTGACTGGCTTTGCATTTGCAATTTTGCCGCTGATATTTGCTTTTATTAATGCAAATATTGCGTTCAGTAAACTATCTGAAAATAGCCAAAATACGATTGCAATGTCGGTTAAATCTACGCGTGCCAGTCAAGTGCTGCAAGAACAATTACATTTAATGGAGCGCAGCGCTCGTCAATACTTTGTGTTGAGTGAATTTGAACTGTTAGAGCATTACCAAAACAGCCGGTTTGCTTTTATCCAGGCATTGCATGAGCTGATCAAACTGAACTCCGATCAAATACAAATCAAAAAACTACAAAATATCGAGGAAATTGAATTTAACCTACATGTCTACATCATGCATACAAACATCAGCAGCCTAGAAGACATGCCTTTTCTAAGTGATTTCGGATTACTCGCGCAGAAGGTAGATGAAGTCATAGAGCTTAATAATCAACGTATCGACAACGCCTCCTTGCAATTGGCCAATGATGCAAGCAAAGCACAGCGGCGGTTTTTTCTGCAGAGTCTCATTTTGATTCCTTTTGCATTGCTGATTGCCGTTATTTTAGCGTTCATGCTGGCCAGACCAATTCAACGCATGGATACAGTGATAGAGGATCTAGGTAAAGGTGTGTATGAGCATGAAATCAAAATCGATGGGCCAGGAAATTTGCGCCTATTGGGCAAGCGACTAAATTGGTTGAGGCAAGAACTGTTGGACTTAAAAGAACAAAAGCAGCGTTTTTTACAGCACATTTCCCATGAACTCAAAACACCACTGACTGCAATCCGTGAAGCGACGGAACTGCTGACTGATGGCGTGGGCGGCGCACTCTCTGAACAACAGTCAGAGATTGTGCATATTCTTAAGCACAACAGCGTGCGCCTGCAGAAAATGATTGAGAACTTGCTGACATTCACCAAGATGGAGTCTGATAAGCATGTTCTACAAATTGAGACGCTGGATGTCGAGACAATGGTCAATGCCGCATTGAGTGCACATACGCTGAGTATCCGGGCTAAAAATATTGATATAGAAACCTTTTACTTTGTTGATAAGATTCGTGCAGATGCAGAAACTGTAAGGGTTATACTGGATAATCTGTTTTCAAATGCGGTAAAATTCACACCTGAAAATGGTCAAATCATTTTCTCGTCAAGAATCGAGAAACCATGGCAAGTTTTAGAGGTTCAAGATGACGGCCCGGGCTTTAGCAAAGAAGATATGGACCGTATATTTGACCCTTTTTATCAAGGAAAAACATTGCACCAAGGACTTGTCAGCAGTACTGGCTTGGGTCTGACTATTGTCAATAATTTAATCGAAGCACACAAAGGTTTAATTGAATTTGCTCACAAAACACGTGGGGCACATGTCATCGTCAAATTACCTATATTGGAATAATAGATCAGTGAAACATTTATTTTCTTATTTTTTCTTAACTTTTATGGCCGTGGGCTGCGCCACACAGCCTACAGTGTTGCCTAGCACAGATGTCATGCAAAGCAATGAGAGCGCAGTCAACACAATCGCCAATAACAGCGGCATTACCTTGTTGCCAACTCCTGTAGAGGCTGTCACGTTGCCTATTGTTGCTTGTGACAATTACAGCAAACTAGACACCAATGCTCAAAAAAAGCAATTGATTGAGACTCAGCAAGCACTTGCAAAAAATAAGCAAGATTTGTTGCACCGCATTAGACTCGCTTGTGTTTATGCATTACCTAGCAGCTATGCCAAAGATGCAACAAAAGCGCATGTGCTATTACAACAACTTAAAGATGATGAGATGTTAAATAATACTGACAAGGCTTTTATTAGCCATATCTACATGTTTAATAACGAAAATATCAAGCAACAGCAAAAGAGTCGAGATGATGCCAGGTCATTAGAGTCGCTTACGCAAAAGTATGAAATGCTGGAAAAGAAATATGATGCAAGTGAGCAAAAGCTCATACAACTAAAAAACATAGAAAAAAAACTAAATGTTCGTTAACTTGCACCTAGCAGTCAGCATTGCGCATGAAATCAGCTAGCATTCTCATTGTTGATGACGATCATGACATCTTACGATTGATCGATTTACGATTGCAGTCAGCAGGTTACCACACCACGCTTGCTCATAATGGCGCAGCAGCACTAGCTAGTGCCGCAATTCAACGGCCTGATTTAGTTATTACCGACCTGCAGATGCCTGAATTGGATGGCATGGAGTTGATGCTGCAATTACATCGCCACCACCCTACTTTGCCTGTGATTATTCTCACCGCGCATGGCACTATTCCAGATGCAGTGGCGGCTACCCATCAAGGGGCTTTTAGCTTTTTATCAAAACCGTTTGAGAGCCAAGTATTACTACAGCAAGTAGCCAATGCTTTACAAATAAGCGGTATAAGCTCGCAAGCACCTGAAGCACAAGACATTTGGCGCAAGATGATTCTAACCAAAAGTCCACGTATGGAGAATCTACTCAGTCAAGCCAAACAGATTGCCAGCAGTGATGTTAGCGTTTTGATACAAGGCGAAAGCGGAACGGGTAAAGAGTTGCTTGCACACGCTTTACACCAAGCCAGTACGCGCCAGCATCAACCATTTGTTGCCATTAATTGTGGCGCCATTCCAGAAAATTTATTAGAGTCCGAGTTGTTCGGCCATACCAAAGGCGCGTTCACCGGAGCAGTGAATGCGCACGTGGGCCTATTTCAAGCAGCTGATGGCGGTACATTATTTTTAGATGAGATTGGCGATATGCCACTGTCACTACAAGTCAAAGTATTGCGTGCATTGCAAGAGCGGATGATACGGCCCGTGGGTAGTACTCAGACGATTCCTATTAATGTCAGGCTGATTTCGGCAACCCATCGCGACCTGATAGTAGAAATGAAAGCGCAACAGTTCCGAGAAGACTTGTTTTACCGTATCAACGTCGTCAATTTGGTGCTGCCATCGTTGGCTGAACGACGCGAAGACATTCCTTTACTCACGCATCACTTTCTCAAGGTATTCAGTGAGCGGCATCAAAAAACACTACAAGGCTATGCACCGGATGCACTCAGCTATTTAAGCCAAGCGGCGTGGCCTGGTAATATTCGCCAACTGCAAAATGTGATTGAACACACGGTAGTGCTAGCCACTACGCCTGTAATTCCTGAGAGCTTGGTGAAAAAAGCACTGCAAGCTGATCATGATGCTGTGTTGCCGTTTGAGGTAGCTCGCCAACAGTTTGAACATCAATATTTGGTCAATCTATTGAAAAGTACTCATGGTAATGTCACCCAAGCGGCTAAACTCGCTCAACGCAATCGCACTGAATTTTATCGCTTATTAGAACGTCATGCGATTGATCCACAATTATTCAAACATCCATTACAGTAACTGTCGCCCATCTGTGTCACAACATGCTAAAGTTGTCGCTAATTAGCGACAATTAATTTCATTTAAATTCAACAACTTAGAATAAACCTTACAAAACCTGTCACAAATGAGCGACAAACTTGTCCGAGTGCCTGATATACAAAATTTTTAACTCATTGATTTATATAGATAAAAAAGTTGGCACACTATTCGCTAATAGTAAATTAGTGACTTCCTCCCTTGTAGTCACCTACTTCTGAAGTTGCCCAATAAAAAACAAACTGGGCAACTTTTTTTTGCCCAAAATTTGTGATGTGCTTAGGTTTTAATAGTTAACAGGATTAACTATTAAAAAATTTAGACAGCCAAAGCTAGACAGAAAATGGGTATTTGATGGGTGGATGGCACTCATAGCCCTCTACTGTGAAATCGTTCACAGTGACCCAAGTTTCCACATCCTTGAGTGTTTTAATGTCTGGATTAATAATGAGTTTAGGCGAGGGGTACGGTGTTCGCTTCAGCTGAACATCACGCATTAACTCAAGTTGATCTTCGTAAATATGTGCGTTAACGAGCTTATGAAATGCTTTTCCTGCTTTTTTACCCGTAATCTGCGCAACCAACGCCAGCAAGAAATAGACTTGCACCATATTGAAGTTAAGGCCAAGCGGTACATCACAACTTCTTTGTGTGCTGTTCAGATATAGCGTATCACCCAACAGAGAAAAGTGATGGCTGTACATACAAGGCCTTAAGCAGCCCATATGGAAAACGCCAGGGTGGTAAAAAGTGAGGATTTCGCCTCGATTATCAATGCCTTGCGTCAGGTCATCGATAATGTTTTTCAGTAAATCAATACTGCCGCCATCTGGCTTGGGAAAATTTCTAGCTACTTTGCCGTAGATAAAACCACAGTCGTCTTGCCCCTTGCGATAGGGATTGGCCAGCCAGTCTTGATTTTCGTTGGCATTAGCATCCCAAGTGGTAGTGCCCGCTGCTCTAAAATCTGCTGCATTGTCATAGCCACGCAGGTAACCAAGCATTTCTGCAATGGCTGATTTATAAAAGCTTTTACGGGTAGTAACTAATGGAAAAACACCATTTTCAAGATCATAGGTAAGGTCGGCATTGATGATGGTCAGACATCTTTTACCGGTCCGCTTATTCTCAACCCAGACGCCCTCGTCAATGATTCTTTGGCATAACTCAAGGTATTGCTTCATATCTGCACTCGGATAAAAGTGAAACTAACTAACCACATGACTGTGACTGCATTGTGCATACAATGCAGCTTAAAACCTAAGTATTTGCGACGATAAATGCTTTTACTGCATTGACATCAACATCCATCACCACAGAGCGCTGTGGCAAGTCTTCAAGGCCGTTTAAATTAGCTGGACGTGATGGCACATGACCCAATGCCTCTACAATCGCATCCTCAAATTTAGCTGGCAGCGCAGTTTCTAATACCAACATCGGTACATCTGGTTTTCTAAGCTCAAGCGCAACTTTCAACCCGTCTGCCGTATGCGTGTCAATGGTCACTCCATATTTTGCTTGGGTTTCACGAATAGTGTGTAAACGGTTAGCATGGTTACTACTGCCTGACACAAACCCATAATCAGGCACGCGATTAAATGCACCATCTGCTTTCAAATCAAAAGCCCCACCAGCATCGACACTGGCCCATAAATCACGCACTTTGGCGCCTTCACGGCCAACCAAGTCGTAAACAAAGCGCTCGAAATTAGACGCTTTACTAATATCCATCGATGGGCTGGAGGTATGGTAAGTATTGGCTGCGCCACGTGGTCGGTAAACCCCAGTTTTGAAAAATTCATCCAATACGTCATTTTCGTTGGTGGCTACTACCAACTGATCGATCGGCAAACCCATCATACGTGCAATATGACCTGCACAAACGTTGCCAAAGTTACCGCTAGGTACAGCAAAACTTACTTTTTGGTTATTGTTCTGCGTGACTGCCAAATAGCCTTTAAAGTAATACACCACTTGTGCGGCAATACGGCCCCAGTTAATGGAGTTCACAGCGCCAATTTTATATTGGGCTTTAAACGCATGGTCATTGGATACAGCTTTGACAATATCTTGTGCATCGTCAAACACACCTTTGATGGCAATGTTAAAAATATTCTCGTCTTGCAGACTGAACATCTGCGCCGTCTGAAAGCGACTCATTTTTTGGTATGGCGAAAGCATAAAGACGCGCACACCTTTTTTACCACGCATTGCATACTCAGCCGCAGAGCCGGTATCACCGGATGTCGCACCTAAAATATTGGTGGTCTCACCCTTTTTAGCGAGTACATATTCAAACAAGTTGCCCAACAATTGCATGGCCATGTCTTTAAAAGCCAATGTCGGCCCATTCGACAAGCTTAACAAATACAAGTTATCTTCTAGCTTTAAGGTTGGCGTTATATCCTCAGCGTTTTGTCCATCACGCACATAGCCATAGACCTCAGCACGGTAAGTTTTATTGATAATCGTACGCAAATCATTCGCAGGAATATCACTCTCATCCACTAATCGACTCAAGATAGCGAACGCTAAATCACGATAGTGCATGCCACGCATAGCAGTCAAATCGGCATCGGTAAACTGCGGATAGGTCTCAGGCAGATACAAACCACCATCTGGCGCTAAGCCACCCAATAAAATCTCACTGAAGCTTAATGCAGGCGATTGCCCACGGGTACTGATGTATTTCATAACAGATTAACGACCTAACTCTTCCATACGGATTTTTGTGACATGCCCAGCAATTGCTGGTAGTGCTTGAATTGCCTCAATCGCCGCATCCATATTTCGCTCCATGGTTACATGCGTCAAGATAACGATATCAGCTTCAGATTCACCTTCTTGTGGTTCTTTTTGCATCATGGCGTCGATTGAAATATCACGATCACCCAAAATTTTAGTGACTTCTGCCAACACTCCTGGCTTATCCATAGCGCGCATACGTAGGTAATAAGCACTGCTGACTTCACTGATTGGCAATACGTTCAGCACAACCTGTTGTTCTAATTGAAAGCCCAAATATGGCACACGCTGTTCAGCACTGGCATTGGTTAAACGTGCAATATCAACTAAATCAGCCACCACCGCACTGGCCGTGGGTTCTGCACCAGCACCAGCACCGTAATACAAGGTTGGGCCGACTGCATCGCCTTTGACTACGACGGCATTCATTGCACCATTCACATTAGCCACCAAGCGTTTTTCTGGAATCAGCGTTGGGTGCACACGCAACTCCACCCCAGCATCCGTTTTCTTGCTAATACCCAATAATTTGACGCGGTAACCAAGCTCTTCGGCATATTTAATATCTTTTATCGTGAGCTTGGTAATGCCTTCGGTATAAGCCTTCTCAAACTGCATAGGCATACCAAACGCAATCGCCGCCATGATAGTCAACTTGTGTGCAGCATCAATACCTTCCACATCAAATGTCGGGTCGGCTTCTGCATAACCTAAGCGTTGCGCTTCTTTCAGCACATCGTCAAAAGCCAAGCCCTTTTCGCGCATCTCACTCAAAATAAAATTGGTGGTGCCATTGATAATACCGGCCACCCATTCAATGCGATTAGCACTTAAGCCTTCACGCAGCGCCTTGATGATGGGGATACCACCTGCCACGGCTGCCTCAAATGCAACAATTACGCCTTTTGCAGCTGCTGCCTTAAATATCTCGTTACCGTGAACAGCAAGCAATGCTTTGTTAGCGGTCACCACGTGTTTGCCATTTTCAATGGCTTTCAACACCAACTCTTTGGCGACTGTGTAGCCTCCAATCAGCTCTACCACCACATCGACATCCGGATTGTTCACAACGGCAAACGCATCGTCTGTTACCGCGACGTGGCCACCAGTCACTTGCTTGGCATGTGCCAGATTGCGGTCAGCCACTTGCACTACGCGCACAGTTGTACCTAAGCGTCGTGAAATCTCCGCTTGGTTTCGCGTCAACACGGTGTAGGTT
The DNA here is from genome assembly GCA_001464125.1 of Betaproteobacteria bacterium Ga0077540. Taxonomy (GTDB): domain Bacteria; phylum Pseudomonadota; class Gammaproteobacteria; order Burkholderiales; family Methylophilaceae; genus Methylophilus. The sequence continues at coordinate 216,864 of LNEP01000003.1, forward strand.
CCACCGCCCACTGTACCAATGCCCAACAATCCTACTTTTAATTCTTTCATTTCAACCTTTATTTATTCATTCAACAGTTGTTCTGTATTCAATAAGCGTTATTTTTGATGCTTTTTGCGATAGCCTTCTAGGAAGCGCGCAATGCGTTGTATCGCTTCGGTTAAGTCGTCCACGTTGGGTAAGAACACTACTCGGAAGTGGTCCGGCTTTTTCCAGTTAAACCCGGTGCCTTGCACCAACAACACTTTCTCTTCCAGCAACAGGTCTAAAATGAACTGCTGGTCATCCGCAATCGGATAAATATTAGGGTCAAGCTTGGGAAACAGATACATGGCTGCTTTAGGCTTGACACAAGTCACGCCAGGAATCGCTGTTAGCATCTCGTAAGCTAAATCACGTTGCTTACACAAGCGACCGGATGGCGCCACCAAGTCATCAATGCTCTGATAACCTCCCAGCGCGGTCTGAATCGCTAACTGGCCAGGCACATTGGCACACAGGCGCATCGAAGCAAGCATATTTAAGCCTTCGATATAATCGGTCGCATGTTTTTTCTCGCCGGAAATCACCATCCAACCAGCACGATAGCCGCATGTGCGGTAGTTTTTAGATAATCCATTGAATGTTACAAATAACACATCATCGGCCAAAGAAGCCATGGAGATATGCTCATTGCCGTCATACAACACTTTGTCATAAATCTCATCAGCAAAAATCACCAAGCCATGATGGCGAGCGATTTCGATAATCCCTTCCAAAATCTCTTTTGGATACAACGCACCTGTCGGATTGTTAGGGTTAATCACCACAATACCGCGCGTATTGGCATTAATTTTGGATTCAATGTCTTTTAAATCCGGCAGCCACCCGCTAGCCTCATCACACATATAGTGGCGAGCTGTACCACCTGCGAGTGTTGCAGCCGCCGTCCATAACGGATAATCAGGCATCGGCACCAGCATCTGGTCGCCATTGTTTAGCAAGCCTTGCATGGCCATCACAATCAACTCGGATACACCATTACCAATAATGATGTCATCTACGGTTACGCCAGCAATATTTTTGCTCTGGGTGTAGTGCATGATGGCTTTGCGTGGCTCAAACAAACCTTTACTATCTGTATAGCCACCCGCCTTACCCATATTGCGGATCGTATCTTGTTGAATTTCTTCCGGCACTTCAAAGCCAAAGGCAGCAGGGTTGCCAATATTCAACTTGATGATGCGCTGTCCTTCGTCTTCCATTTGACGGGCGCGCTGAAGCACTGGACCACGAATATCGTAGCAAACATTGCTGAGCTTATTTGATTTGTTGACTGGCTGCATAAGGACTAGAATTCACCCATCTAAGCATTAGCCAGATGAGCATTGAACAAAAAACTTATTTTACCTTAGAAAGGCCCCGTTCTTCAATGAAAGCGGAGTCAATCGTACAGAACGTGAGCACACTTGTATGAAGCTACATTTAACCACCGCAGAAAAGCAAAACCTAATCACTGGTTACGGGGATGATTTTATTGAAATTAACCGTCAACGCTACCAGCATAACTTGATTGTGACCCCGGAAAACATCATCAGTGATTGGGATTGCATTGGATTTACCTCACTTTCGACAGAACACTTTACAGAAATTGGCCAGAGCAAGCCTGAGGTAGTGCTATTAGGATCAGGCGCAGCCCACCGCTTCTTGCATCCACGGATTTATGCAGCGCTGACAGCGCAAGGAATTCCGCTGGAGTGTATGAACACAGCAGCAGCTTGCAGAACCTATAATATATTGATGAGTGAAGGACGCAATGTAACTGCGTTATTGTGCTTAACTTAGCCGAGCAGATTAAAGATTCTAACGCTGTGGCGTAAGCGTGATTTGCAAACCTTGATCGGTTACTAACAGGTCTTTGGGCTGGTAATGTGTGTTCCCTATGGTGAGGTCTTGTGGCTTAACCGTATATAGCGGCAAACCATTCAACATCTGACTACCCAGCTTTTTGGCAAGCGCATTCAACATTTCAGTTTGTTTGGCTTGCATGCCATCTAATTCAAAATGCTCAATTTCTGCTTCGTCTAAAATAACGGCTTGCGTTGGCGCGTCGAACCTCAACTTTCCAGACAAAGCCAACTTACCGTCATAAGCCTCTTCGAGCAAAGTACTGCTCAAATGTGTATTGAATGTTGTATGCATACGGCCAGTGGTTTTATCAAACGTGACTAGCGCATTGGATAAATTCATATCAAAAATCTTGAGCAGTGAAAACGGGACAGACAATCGCTCATTAAGCTTTTGCTGAATTTGTGCTTCCGTGATATTGACTGTCTTATTGCCGAGCCCTGCACAGCCTGCACTGAGCACAATAAGACCTATGGTTAGGCTGTAGAAAACTTTTTGCAAAACCATCTTTGGCATACAGCGAACGCTTATAGTCAAGCGCATTGACAGCATGTTATTTATCAAGGTACTTGGTAGACATTGTGAGCGTGGCATTAGTGCCACCAAAACCAAAACTGTTGGATAACGCTGTTTCAATTTTTACGTTTTCAATCGGTTTGCGCACAATATTCAAACCTTCTGCGGCTGGATCCAAGGTCTCAATATTGGCAGAAGCAGCAATAAAGTTGTGCTTCATCATCAATAAGGTATAAATGGCTTCATTAACACCTGCTGCCCCCAGCGCATGACCTGACAGTGATTTAGTCGAAGCAATCGCTGCCGGATTATCAGTACCGAACACTTCGCGAATCGCTTCCAATTCTTTGGTGTCACCTACTGGGGTACTGGTGCCATGTGTGTTGATGTAATCTACCTTATCAATGGCTTTGCCATCTGCCGTTTGCAACGCCAGCTGCATACAACGAACTGCACCTTCACCGCTTGGTGCCACCATATCATAGCCATCAGATGTTGCCCCATAACCCACGACTTCCGCATAAATCTGTGCGCCGCGTGCTTTGGCATGCTCATACTCTTCCAACACCACAATGCCACCACCACCGGAAATCACAAACCCATCGCGGTTTGCATCATAAGTACGGGAAGCTTTTTCAGGCGTTTCGTTATACTTGGAAGACATAGCACCCATGGCATCAAACAAATAAGACAAGCTCCAGTGCTCTTCCTCACCGCCACCGGCAAACACAATATCTTGTTTACCCAGTTGAATTTGCTCTACACCCGCGCCAATACAATGCGCACTGGTAGAACAGGCTGAACTAATACCATAGTTCACACCTTTAATTTTTGCACCGGTAGCTAAAGTTGCCACAATACCGCTACACATGGCTTTAGTGACCATGTAAGGCCCAACACGGCGAATCCCTTTTTCAGCCAACACAGCATTACTTTGCTCAATACTTTCGGTAGAGGGGCCACCGCCGCCCACAATAATGCCAGTACGTACATTGGAAACTAGGCTTTCATCCAAACTAGCATCGGCAATTGCTTCTTGCAAAGCCAACCAAGCGTAAGCGTGACCTTTGCCCATAAAGCGTAATAACTTGCGGTCAATCAGTTCTTCGAGATTGAGGTTTTTGATAGAACCGGCCACCTGCGAGCGCAAGCCACGCTCAGCATATTCCGGCTGATAAGTGATTCCGGATTTACCTGCTTTTAAACTTGCAAGCACTTCATCTTTGTTGTTACCAAGACTAGAAACGATGCCTAATCCTGTAATGACGACGCGACGCATTGAGTATTCCCTTGCCTAAATCTTATTATTCTAAAAATGGTGAGTCTTAGAAATTGTCAGTAGTAGTAAACAAACCTACGCGCAAATCATTTGCTACGTAGATTTCACGCCCATCTACTTCCATGCGCGCATCTGCAATACCCATGACCAATTTACGCATAATAACTCTTTTTAAATCAATATGATACCTAACCAGTTTAGCCTTAGGTAATACTTGGCCGGTAAATTTAACTTCGCCAGCGCCTAAGGCGCGACCACGACCGGGGCCACCTTTCCAGCCTAAGTAAAATCCCACCAATTGCCACATGGCATCTAGCCCTAAACAGCCTGGCATCACTGGGTCTCCGGTAAAATGGCAATCAAAAAACCATAGGTCGGGCGTCACATCTAACTCGGCAATAATTTGCCCAGCATCATACTTGCCGCCATCTTCGGTGATGGAGACGATGCGATCAAACATTAACATCGGCGGCAATGGCAATTGCGCATTACCTTCACCAAATAACTCCCCGCGACCACACGCTAATAATTCTTCTTTGGTATAACTTGTTTGTTTAGACATTCAATATAACTTCAAATAGACGATATTTACGCTATTTTCGCTGGAAATTGCATTTAACGAAAGCCCTAACTGTAAACTAATGATGAAATAGCAAAAAAATATAGTATACAAACCTGTATACACTTTTATAAATTTGGTTTATATTATTTACAAATCACTTACAAATTATTTACATTTACACCATTCTTCACCACTTTTACTCTTTTAGGAATCCACGATGAGCGATCGTCTACTTGCCGACTGGCGCCAGCATGCCTTAACCCTAGAATCCGAAGTCAATAAAGTTGTCGTCGGTCAAAGCAATCCAGTACGTTTGATTACGATTGCGATTTTCGCACGCGGACACGTGTTGCTAGAAGGCGACGTAGGTGTTGGTAAAACCACGCTGTTACGCGCATTTACGCGCGGCATTGGTGGTGGTTATCAGCGTATAGAAGGCACGATTGATTTGATGCCCAACGATTTGGTGTATCACACTTATTTAGGTGAAGACGGCAAACCACATGTCAGCGCTGGACCATTGTTAATGTCTGGTGAAAATCTATCTGTATTCTTTTTTAACGAGATCAACCGCGCACGCCCACAAGTGCATTCTCTGCTCTTGCGCGTGATGGCGGAGCGCACGTTGTCTGCGTTCAATAAAGAACATGTGTTTCCACACATGATTGTGTTTGCCGACCGTAACCAAGTGGAAAAAGAAGAGACGTTCGAAATTCCATCGGCCGCTCGTGACCGCTTTATGATGGAAATCCCAATCGTTGTACCCAACGATGATGCCATCATGCAAGGCCTGATGTTTGATACGAAATTTCATAACGTAGATGCATTGGTCGATACGCTCAGAGCGGATATTTTACAATTTGACCAACTCAATAGCTTCTCCAGCGTGATACAAAACAGTGTTGAAGCCTCGCCTACCCTGCAGAAATATGCGCTGAATCTTTGGAAAGCCACGCGTCAACCGCTGGAATATGGTGTCAAAGTCAGTAACGTAGACATGAACCGGTTAGTTTTAGCTGGCGCTAGCCCACGCGGTATGAGCATGATGTTACGTGCTGCACGCGTAAACGCATGGTTGAACGAGCGCACAGCGGTGACACCAGAAGACATTCATGCGGTATTCCATGAAACCGTGGCGCACCGCTTAGTATTCAGCCCTGTGTATGAGATGCGCCGCACCGAAATTGCGCGTGAAATGCTGACCAGCATTATTAATGTGGTAGCAGCACCCTAATCTAGACTTGAGTACAGTACATGACTGGCTTTAATGAGATAAAAGAGTTTTCTTACCACATCGGTTGGCGTAACCGCGGCAGACATCCTGGTCGTCACGCCAGTACGCAGCGCGGCATGGGCATGGAATTTATCGGCCATACTACGTTGGTTGCTTATCCAGATCCGCGCCGTATCGATTTGCGTCAAACCATTCGCGATCCGATGGAGCAAGTGTATGTGCGCTTATTTAATCAAAAAAGCGCCACGCCTGTGTTTGCCATTTGCGATATGTCTGGCAGTATGAACTTTGGCGCAAAGACACGCAAAATCCGCCGTGCAGCTGACATCGTCGAATCTATTGCAAGGTCTGCAAGCAGAAATGCGGATCCTTTTGGTTTTGTCGGCTTTGATGAAATTGTGCGTGAAGATTGGATTAGCACTGCCTCTTTCAAATCACAGCGCGCCATAGAGCTCATGGAGCGTCTGAAAGAACATCATCCACAAATGGTCTCAGGAAACGGTGTTGCCGATGTCTGGCGCTATCTGCCTAGAGAGCGTTCATTGGTATTTATGGTGTCCGATTTCCATATGCCGCTCAAGCAGTTAGAAGAAGCGTTAGCGAACTTACTAAGGCATCATATTGTGCCGGTGGTGCTATGGGATGCCGACGAATATACCGCGTTACCGGAATTTGGAATCACTGCAGTCACCGACCCAGAATCAGGTGTTAAGCGCACGTTGTTTCTGCGTAAAGAGTACCGTGACCGCATTATTGCTGCTTTTGAAGCACGCCGTGAAGCCATCTACAAACTCTTCATGCAGTTTGATATGCCACCTTTCTTTGTAGAGGGTGAGTTTGATGCAGACGCTCTAACTGAATACTTTCATCAATTTGTTGCCGCTTAATGTATTTCTACACACTATGAAAAATTTTTTACATACCCTGCTCATGACCTTAAGTATAGGACTGCTTTCTGGCCATGTATATGCATTAGAAACAGATTTTTTGCCCGATGTAAAAGATGGTGTTGTGAGCATCAACATTAAAGAGCCTGAACGCGATGTAGGTTACACCGTAGGCGATATTCTGACGCGGAACATTACCATAACCATCAAAAAACCTTACGTACTGGTGGAAGAATCGCTACCAATTGTAGGTTATGAGCGCAGGTATAAAGGTCAGTTAATAGGCATTGATTTAGCCAAACTCGATTACAGCAAAGAAAGCGCAAAAGAAGCCAACACGCACCACATTTCTCTGAGTTATCAAGTATTTACTAACAATGTAGTTGCCAAGCCTGCGGCATTGCCCGGTGAGTATTTGCGGCTGTTGGACACATCATCCAAAGATAGAAAAGTCTACAGATATCGTATCCCTAGCTGGAACTTCTCTATCTCACCCATCTCTGTTTTCGGACAAGTTAAAGTGGAGTCAGATATGAGTGGCTACCGTGGACCTTTATTGCTAGATGCCTCACCCCTAAAAGTACGATTGAACGTGCTGCTTACAGTGCTAGCGATTGCTTTGGTTGCACTGTTATATATGCTAGGCAAACATACATGGTTACCACGTATGGGTGGCCCTTTTGCAAAAGCATACCGCAGTATTGCTAAATCAACACACAATGCAGAAGGTTTGCAGCAGGCAGTGAATCGCTTGCACGATGCATTAAATACTAGCGCAGGCTACAGCTTGTTTAGCAATAATCTCAGTGCATTTTTACTGAAGAAACCTGCTTTCCAACATATCCAAGCCGAGCTAGCACAGTTTTTTGATTTATCACGTCAAGTGTTCTTTGAGCCCAATCCAAACAAATCTCTGGGCGAGCAGGAATGGGCTTGGCTAGCGCAGTTCTGTAAACAATGTCGTGATTGTGAGCGCGGTTTGATTCCGGATAGCGTTAGCACCTCACGTAAGGCAGCTTAAAGATGGCGTTTTCTAATCCTTATGTGTTGTGGCTGCTCCCACTTGCATTATTGCCGCTGGTATTTCAGCGTACCCATGCGCACAACTACTCATGGTTGGACATGCTTCCAGCAGATCCTCTTTCTAATATCATCGGCTTTATTTTAAAAATACTGGCCGTATGCATTCTTACCAGCATTATCATTGGATTAAGTGCGCCACATAGCCATCAACAAGAGGTGGAACGCATTGGTGTTGGTGCGCAAATTGCTCTTGTATTGGATCGCAGTGCCAGTATGGATGACCCGTTTTCGGGCACTTCGTCTACCACTGTGGGTGAAACCAAATCAGCAGCGGCTAGCCGTTTAATTACTCAGTTTGTGAAATCCCGCCAAAACGACATGATGGGCATGATTACCTTTAGTAACTCTGCTATGTATGTACTACCGCTCACCGAAAATAAAGAGGCGATTGTAGCTGCTGTTCGCGCCACCGCTGGCAATGCGCTATTCCAAACCAATATCGGCAGCGGCTTAACCTCAGGGGCTGGCTTGTTTGACAAAGTGCCTAACTCTGGCTCACGTGCCGTAATTTTACTTTCAGACGGCGCTGGTAGGATTGACGCCAACACCCAAGAAAAAATTCGTGAGTGGTTCGACCGCATGGAAATCGGGTTGTATTGGATTGTGCTCAGACAACCCGGTGGCTTGAGTATTTTTGATAAAAACTACAAACCGCAAGAGGATCAGCCTTTGCCTCCAGAAATCGAGTTGTATGAGTTTTTTAAAACGTTGAAAACACCATTCAATGCCTATGAAGCTGAGAATCCACGCACCTTGCAAACTGCGATAGATGACATTAACCGTAAAGAGAAAAAACCAATTAAGTATATGGAAAAAATCCCAGGTAAAGATTTTTCCAATATTTTCTTTTTGATAGCAGCAGTATTGATTGCACTACTGTTAGGCGTGAAATATTTAGAGGTCAACACATGGCGTACAACATAACATCTTGGTTTACAGTGAAAAAACTTACTTGGCTATTGGTGGGCATTAGTTTGCTGTGCATACTAACCAGCTTATATACTTACCAAAGTATTCAGAAAATTAATGCTTTCAACAAAGCAGTGCTTGCTGGCAAAACACCAGAAACGCATCAACAAAGCTTTGAGGCTAAATTTGCCACCGCGCTTTATTTAGCCAAAAAAGAACGCTACAAAGAAGCTACCCTGCTATTTACGCAACTGATGCCTAAAGGCAATGATGAACAAAAAGCAGCGGTGCAGTACAACATTGGCAACATGTTCTTTTTACGCGGATTAGCCATTAACGGCACCAACATGACCGTGCGTAACGAAGCTGAATACTTTATCCGTCAAGCCAAAGCTGCCTATCAGGCATCATTAAAACTAGACAATAGCCATTGGGATGCGCGTCACAACATGGATCGGCTGCTGACCATGTTGCCAGGCACGCCAACACCAGGCGTAGGAGAGTCTGACTCACCCGGTTTGATTATGGGCAATATTCCGGTGGGACTACCTTAATTATGTCTAAGAAACTCTTCAATTATTTACGCCATCGACGCGATTTGGCCTTGCTATTCACAGCATTGTTGCTGCTAATCGTGGCAATGTTCAAACCGACTGTGCCGATTAAACGCGATATCTACAGTTACTTGTTAGTAGCAGATATTTCACAAAGTATGAATGTGAAAGACATGTCGATTCTGGGCAAACCAGCCACGCGTATGGAGTATCAAAAATATATGCTTCACCGTGTGATTGGCGAACTACCATGCGGCACATTGGTTAGTGTAGGGTTATTTGCTGGCGTTAGTGTTGCCGCTCTGTATACACCGATTGAAGTCTGTGAAAATTTTCACGCGATTGAAGACAGCATCGATCATTTGGATTGGCGCATGGGCTGGTCTGGCAACAGTCGTGTGCGCGAAAGCATGTTTACACTAGCCAGATTGATTCGGAGCTTCCCGGAACCTGCGCAAGTAGTCTATTTTAGTGATGGTGAAGAAGCGCCTAAACTGCATGCGTTCAACACCAAAGATCTGACCGGGTTTCAAGGCGGTAAAAATTGGCTATTTGTAGGCATCGGTAGCGACAAAGGCACCGCGGTACCTAAGCTTGATGCGAATAACCAGTTAATTGGTTATTGGTCAAATGAAAGTTTTGCCATGCAGCCTGGTATTGCACAAATTTCTGAAGCTAACATTGGTATTCGCGATGACAACGTTGCCCCCGGTGAGAGTGACCGCTATTTATCTAGGCTGGATGAAAAATATCTTGAGTCTATTGCAAAAGAGGTGACTGGCAACTATGTGAATGGTGAGAGTGTGCAAAAAGTACTAGCTGCGATGAAAGCACAACCACCAGCGCGCCGAGACAAAGCACGTTTCGAGTTGCGTTGGCTATTAGCCAGCTTTGCCGGTTTACTGTTCTTAATGGCTTATATTCCTAAACACCCCATTAATGAAAGTAAACATGCATGGCAGATACTGCGCATGCGCTTTAGACGCTATTCAGCCAATACATCTAAAGTTTGATGTGTAGCTGTGTTAGGCTTTCCCCAATTCAGCCAAATCCGAAGTTTGCGGTATTGTTGAGGCTCTTCTGCGTTCCAAGGTGTAATCATTAGGCTATTACGCAAGCCATACTGATATGCCAATCGTTTAAAGCGCAATATGGTCAGCCTAGGATGGCTGACAGTGGAAACAAGCAACATCACTTCAATCATATCTCCACGCTGATTATGCAGACGCACTTGACCATGGCTTGTCACCTCGACCAATTGCCAAGACCAAGGTAAACATAACAGGACATCCTGCAATATCGCATAAATTATCGCTATAATCACTGTGACGGCAATCGCACACTTAAGTAGTAGTGGGAGCTTGACTAGCACTAAACTGATTAGGCTGAGCATTGAAACCAACACATACCAACCCAATATCCGATAGGAAGGTTTTAGCTTGAGATATATCGCCGGAACTATTCTTGTTTTCATTTTTAACTCTAACTTTAGGCACATACTGGCATGACTGCAACGCAATGGCAATCCTATTTAAACGCACACGGCGCTCATATCGAAAATGATGCAGTGGTGGATTTTGGTCAGCCATCGCAAGAAATTGCGCAAACAGCACAAAGCAACACGCTATGCGATTTATCGCATTTAGCGTTATTAGAAATTGACGGCGCGGATGCAGTGACTTTTCTGCAAGGGCAAGTCACCAATGATGTTAAGTTGTTGAATGGTCATGTAGCACACTACACCGGATATTGTTCTCCAAAAGGTAGGTTGCTAGCATTATTTTTGGCGTTTGCGCATCAGGGGCATATCCATTTGCAGCTACCCAAACCAATTGCCGAAGCGATTACTAAACGCCTAAAAATGTTTGTGATGCGAAGCAAAGTCACCATTAGCGATAGCGCTGACCGCATTATCAAGCTTGGACTAAATGGCCCGCAAGCGACACCGTTGTTACTAGAACATTTTAGTGATGTGCCGACAGCACCTTACACGCTAAGTACTTTAGAAAACGCTACTTTGCTTAAATTACCTAGCATTGACGGGCATGATCGCTACCAGATATTGACCACCGTAGATTTCGCAACGCCCTTATGGGACTCACTCAAACAAAAAGCCAGTCCAGTTGGCAAGCCATGTTGGGATTGGCTAGAAATTAACGCAGGTATTCCGGAAATCGTCGCATCTACCCAAGAACAATTTGTGCCACAAATGGTGAATTTAGATTTACTGAATGCCATCAACTTCAAAAAAGGTTGCTATACCGGCCAAGAGATTGTGGCACGTACGCACTATTTGGGCAGCGTCAAACGCCGGACATTCTTAATGCATATTGCCAGTGAACAGGTGCCAAATCCAAATGATAAGCTTTTGGATAGTAATGGCGCTGAGGTAGGACAAATTGTTCGCAGCGCACCTGCAATTACTGGCGGATTCGATGTATTGGCTGAGTTGAGAATAGAAATTCAACAAGCTGGGCCGGTGTATTGGCAAAGTTATGAACTTACGCCTAAACCACTGCCCTACTCTTTAGGTTTAGATGAAGCTTGAGTTTCAGGTATATTAATTTCTGGGGTTAGGTTATTAGCAGTGGGAATATCTACAGCGGACGATGGTGCTTCTAAAGCTCGCAACATGGGCTGATCAATCACTTGGTAAAATACTTCGTCTTCTTTGATCATGCCTAGTTCACTACGCGCACGTTCTTCAATAGCCGCGTTACCTTGCTTTAAGTCGCGAACTTCTGCACGCAATGTGTCGTTGCGTAACTTATAACTGACATTGAGTTTTTTCTGCTCATCAATTTTCTGACTTACATTCCACACTCTCAACCAGCTACCTTTGCCTAGCCACAGCGGGTACTGTAGCAAGGCAATCAGGACAACAAATATAAGCGTTAGCGCTTTCAACTGTTATTTGAAGAGCTGATAAAACGCATCTTTACCGGCATAGCTAGTCGCATCACCCAACTCTTCTTCAATACGTAAGAGTTGGTTGTACTTGGCTACGCGCTCAGAACGGCACAATGAACCGGTTTTGATTTGTAATGCATTAGTCGCTACAGAGATGTCAGCAATCGTAGTATCTTCTGTCTCGCCGGAACGGTGTGATACCACCGCCGTGTAACCAGCACGTTTTGCCATCTCAATAGTTTGGAACGTTTCAGTGAGGGTACCGATTTGGTTTACTTTAATTAGCACAGAGTTGGCGACACCACGACGGATACCTTCGCGCAAAATCTTAGCGTTGGTGACAAACAAATCATCACCTACTAATTGAGTCGTTTTACCTAGGCGTTGCGTGAGAATATCCCAGCCGTCCCAGTCAAATTCACCCATACCGTCTTCAATGGTAATAATGGGATATTTATCTACCCAAGTAGCCAAGTAATCCGTAAATTGTGCAGAAGTCAGGGATAGGCCCTCAGACTCCAAGTGATATTTACCATCTTTATAGAACTCTGTACTTGCGCAATCTAGGCCTAAGAACACATCACGGCCAGGCTCGTAACCTGCCTCGGAAATAGACTCCATAATCAATTGGATTGCAGACTCGTTAGATGGCAAGTTTGGTGCAAAACCACCCTCATCACCCACTGTGGTGGCCAATCCCTTTTTGTGCAGAGTTTTCTTCAATTGGTGAAATACTTCTGCACCGCAACGCAATGCTTCACGGAAAGTAGGCAACCCAGCCGGAATAATCATGAACTCTTGCATGTCCACAGAGTTATCGGCATGTGCACCACCGTTGATGATGTTCATCATCGGAGTTGGCAATTGCATGGTGCCAGAACCACCTAAATAACGGTAAAGTGGTAAACCACTCTCTTCAGCTGCTGCACGTGCACAAGCTAGTGACACAGCCAGAATCGCATTGGCGCCTAAACGGTCTTTGTTTTCCGTACCATCCAACTCTATCAACGTTTTATCAATAAAGCTTTGCTCTTCGCAGTCCAGACCAATAATAGCTTCGGTGATTTCCGTATTCACGTTCTCGACCGCTTGCAACACGCCCTTACCCAAATAACGACTTTTGTCACCATCACGCAATTCCATGGCTTCTTTAGCGCCAGTAGATGCGCCTGACGGCACTGCAGCTCGACCAATCACACCGCTTTCTAGCAACACATCAGCTTCTATCGTTGGGTTGCCGCGAGAGTCCATAATTTCGCGGGCGATGATATCTACAATTGCGCTCATAATTTCAGTCCTTAATCTATAACAAAATTTGTTTGCTTATAAAGTTTGTTCGGCAAAGCCAGCTTTTTTCACTAATTTATCTAAACCCACCAACACATGTAATAAATCTTCCATTTTAGCTAACGGCCATGCATTCGGGCCATCGGACAATGCTTTATTAGGGTCTGGATGGGTTTCCATAAAGACCCCAGCAATACCACTTGCTACGGCTGCCCTTGCCAATACCGGCACAAACTCACGTTGACCACCGCTCTTATCGCCTTGACCGCCTGGTTGTTGTACAGAATGCGTAGCATCAAACACCACCGGGCAGTGCGTTTCACGCATAATAGCTAGTCCGCGCATATCAGAAACCAAAGTGTTATAGCCAAACGAGGCCCCGCGTTCACACACCATAATGGTATCCGCACCACCATTGGCTTCTTTAGCTTTATTGACCACTTGGCGCATATCGCCAGGGGCTAAGAATTGGCCTTTTTTAATATTCACTGGTTTGCCACATGTCGCAACCGCCACAATAAAATCAGTCTGGCGGCATAAAAATGCCGGTGTTTGTAACACATCGACGACTGCCGCCACATGGGGTACTTGCTCCTCTGTGTGAACATCAGTCAATATAGGCACACCAATCTGCGCCCGCACATCATCCAAAATACGCAAACCTTCTTCCATACCAAAACCACGGAAAGTTTTGGTCGAGCTACGATTCGCTTTATCGTAAGAAGATTTGTAAATAAACGGAATACCAACTCGGTTAGCAATCTCTTTCAATTGCCCGGCCGTATCAATCGCCATTTGCTTAGACTCAATCACACAAGGTCCGGCAATTAGAAACAGCGGATGGTCTAAGCCTGCTTCAAAATGGCACAGCTTCATGCGTTGCCTCCTTTGGCTTTGTTAGCCAACGCTGCCAACACATAGGCTTTGAATAATGGATGACCTGCACGTGGATTAGAAGTGAATTCAGGATGGAACTGACACGCTACAAACCAAGGATGGATAGATTGCGGCAATTCCACCATCTCACACAACTCTTCTGTAGGCGTACGTGCGGAAATCACCAAGCCAGCTGCTTTCAACTGCTCCACATAATGATTGTTGACCTCATAACGATGACGGTGGCGCTCATTCACATCCACACCGTAAATACTTGCGGCTAAGGTGTTGGGTTCAATGGGGCAACGTTGCGCCCCCAAGCGCATAGTGCCGCCTAAATCAGAGCTTTCATCACGCGTCTCTTTTTTACCCGTGGCATCTTGCCATTCTGTAATCAGACCAATCAGCTTGTGTTCGGCTTGAGGATTAAACTCTGTGCTATTCGCATCTTTTAGGCCTGCCACATTACGTGCAAACTCAATCACTGCCAACTGCATGCCCAAGCAAATACCTAAATAAGGTACTTTGTTTTCACGTGCGTAACGAATAGCAGCAATCTTGCCTTCTGTACCACGCACGCCAAAACCGCCTGGAATTAAAATCGCATCCATTTTCTTTAATGCATCCGTGCCTGATTTTTCAATATCCTCACTGTCAATGTAGTGAATTTTTACTTTCGACTCTGTATGAATACCTGCGTGAATCAGTGCCTCGGTGAGTGACTTATAAGACTCAGTGAGATCGACGTATTTACCTACGAAGGCAATATCTATCGTATGTTTAGGGTTAGCCACGGCCTGTGTAATTTTGTTCCAAGCTGATAAATCCGCTGCTTTGGCTAAGATATTAAGCTTATGACACACAATCTCGTCCATCATTTGCTCGTGTAACAAGCCTGGGATTTTGTATATAGAATCGCTATCAATCGCGCTGATGACCGCCTCAAAAGAGACATTAGTAAACAAGGCAATTTTACGTTTTTCATCTTCCGGGATTTCACGCTCAGCACGGCACAACAAAATGTCAGGTTGAATACCAATTTCGCGTAATTCTTTTACTGAGTGCTGTGTAGGTTTTGTTTTTAACTCGCCAGCGGTTGGAATCCAAGGCAATAAGGTCAAATGCACGTAACATGCATTGTTTTTACCCTCTTCAAATCCCATTTGACGAATAGCTTCAAGGAACGGCAACGATTCAATATCGCCGACCGTGCCACCAACTTCTACAATCGCCACATCAGCACCCTCAGCGCCGCGCTTGATGTGTGCTTTAATTTCATCGGTGATATGCGGAATCACTTGAACGGTTTTGCCCAGATACTCACCGCGACGCTCTTTTTTAATTACGGTTTCGTAAATTTGGCCAGTGGTGAAATTGTTGCGTTTGGACATGCGGCTGCTGATAAAGCGCTCGTAATGACCTAAATCTAGATCCGTCTCCGCACCGTCATCGGTCACGAAGACTTCGCCGTGTTGAAAGGGAGACATAGTGCCAGGATCCACATTGATGTATGGATCCAACTTGAGCATGGTAACTTTGATACCTCGAGATTCAAGGATAGCGCCTAGGCTGGCCGCTGCGATACCTTTACCAAGTGAAGATACAACACCGCCAGTAACGAATACATATTTGGTCATTGAGAACTTTGCTAAACATTGCAGACGGGATGAAATTTTACCGCAAAGGGGGTTTCACCACAACGAAAGCGGTGATAAATAAATCAAAATAAAACGCTGTACAACTGGGTGTTGACTGTACTAGCTATTTATTATGCGAGCGCATAATACGGCCTTTTTCGCGTTCCCAATCACGCGCCTTTTCTGTATCACGCTTATCATGTTGCTTTTTACCTTTGGCTAAACCGATCTGTAGCTTGATTTTACCACGCGTAAAATGCATATCGAGCGGCACCAAGGTGTAACCAGCGCGCTCTACTTTGCCAATCAACTTAGCTATTTCTTCGTTATGCAATAGCAGCTTACGCGTGCGGATAGCATCGGGACGAATATGGGTGGAAGCTGCGCCCAAGGGGGTTACATGACACCCTATCAAATACACTTCGCCACGCATAATCACCACATATGCTTCTTTTAGATTGATGCGGTTTTCGCGAATCGCTTTCACCTCCCAACCTTCCAAGACAATACCAGCCTCATATTTTTCTTCGATAAAGTAATCGAAAAAGGCTTTTTTATTTTGGGCAATACTCATAAATCTGCTTTTTGCGGGTGAATGACTTAAAATGGCATTTTACTCTAACTCATTGCATTGGCATGGCACAAGTTGAAAAAACGGTTTTGGTGATGCACTCATGTGAACAAATGTTTGCATTGGTAGACGATGTAAACAGCTACCCGACATTTTTACCATGGTGCGGCGGCGTAGATATACAAGAGCAAACGGATATCATCACGCAAGCCACCTTGCATATCAGCTATCACGGCATCAAACAGAACTTTACCACCCGCAATAGTAAACAATACCCGCACCACATGGATATCGAACTGACCAATGGACCCTTTAAGCACATGCAAGGTCATTGGCATTTTATTGCACTACGTGAGGATGCCTGTAAAATTGAGTTTAAACTGAACTACGAATTTGCCAACACTTTGTTAGAAAAAATGATTTCCCCAGTATTTAGCCATATTGCTAATACATTTGTGGATAGTTTTGTATTGCAAGCAAACAAGATTTACACATCTACTTAATCTTTTTAATTTGGAGATTTCCACCGAGCATGAACGATTCTGATACACAAATTACGGTTGAAGTTGCGTATGCGCTACCAGAACAGCAAGCCATCATTCCATTGCGCGTCAACGACAATTGCACTGCAGAAGAAGCTGTAAGATTATCAGGCATTTTGCAAAAATTTCCGGAGATCAACGCTGACGCTCTCCAGCTAGGCATTTTTGGAAAACTCACCAAAAACGATATTAAGTTGCGCCATTTAGATAGAGTTGAGATTTATCGCCCACTCATTGCAGATCCAAAAGCGGTTAGAAAACAGCGTGCCGCCGATGGAAAAATCATGAAAAAGGGTGGTGGTGATTTGCCATCTGAGAATGATTAGCCATTGCCGCTAATTGCAATACTCGTTAATTTCCCGTTTTGCTTGAGCGGCACCATCAGCTAATTCTTTATCGCCTAAGTAGATACGCTCACCTTTTTCGTTGGTTTTGTAAATACGCCCACCCTGACTGTAGCTTTGATAATTTGATTTTGCTGCCGTACAGTTCAACTGTTTTTGTTTAGCTTGAGCTTCTTTTTCTGCTTTGTTTTTCTTTTCCACCTCATCTATCTCACGTTTTTTCTTTGCCAATTCTTGCTCAGATGCTGTGCCATCGGCACCTATTGCTTGTGTTTGTGCTGGATTCGCTAGTACGCCACCTGGGGCAGCCACAGGTGTAGTTACTGGATTTGTCGCTTTCTTTTTAATAGTTGACAGTGTTTTTGCGCCATTTGGCGGGGGCGTATCGGTGTACTTCACGCTGCCATCTTTATCCACCCATTTATAAATCTCAGCATGAGCTGGCAAAGTTGTAATTAACAGCGCTCCTAGAGCTATCAAGGACTTCACATAAGCATTTTTCATATTACACCTTATACAATTGATTCTATTAATTATTTTTTCTGTAAACCACTCAACACTCGCTCAAATTACTTATACATATGATTTAATGAGTTTACTGTAAAACGTAGCAAAGCCCAATTGGTTGATAGCAGCATACAGAATTATCACGTTGAACTTTGAATAAGTGTTGCAAATCGGTATAATCTCGTTTTGGAGATTAAGGATTTCACATGCGTTTGTTGCAACAAGCCCTAACCTTTGATGACGTTTTATTAGTTCCAGCACATTCAATCGTCATGCCGCGTGAAGTAGATTTAAGCACGCAACTCACTCGTAACATTAAACTCAACATCCCGCTAGTGTCTGCCGCGATGGATACGGTAACAGAAGCACCACTTGCCATTGCCTTGGCGCAAGAAGGTGGCTTGGGAGTGATTCATAAAAACATGACTGCCATCAAACAAGCCGCCCACGTTTCCCGCGTTAAACGCTTTGAATCTGGCGTAGTGAACGACCCTATTACCATCTCGTCTCATATGTCTGTACGCGACGTGATTGCACTGACACAGTTGCATAAAATTTCCGGCCTACCGGTGGTTGATAATGGAAAAATCGTCGGCATTGTCACCAACCGTGACTTGCGATTTGAAACCAATTTAGACCAAACCATCCAAAATATTATGACGCCGCGTAACCGTTTGGTCACAGTGCGTGAAGGTGCCGCCAAAGAAGATGTGATTCGTTTATTGCATCAACACCGCTTAGAACGCGTGTTGGTGATTGATGACCAAGACACACTCAAAGGCCTGATTACTGTAAAAGACATCCAAAAATCCAGCGACCACCCATTTGCCTGTAAAGACAGTAAAGGCCGTTTACGTGTTGGCGCTGCGGTTGGCGTGGGCGAAGGCACAGAAGAGCGCGTAGAAGCGCTAGCAGAAGCAGGTGTTGATGTAATCGTGGTAGACACTGCACACGGACATTCCCAAGGCGTATTGGATCGCGTCACTTGGGTCAAAAAACACTTCCCAAAAATTGAAGTGATTGGCGGTAACATAGCCACCGCCAGCGCAGCTAAAGCACTAGTGGATGCTGGGGCTGATGCAGTAAAGGTGGGGATTGGCCCAGGCTCTATCTGCACAACACGTATTGTGGCAGGCGTTGGTGTACCACAAATCAGCGCAATTTCGAATGTAGAAGAAGCATTGCGCGGTACAGGTGTACCCTTTATTGCCGATGGTGGCATCCGTTTCTCCGGCGATATTTCCAAAGCCATTGCAGCGGGCGCTTACAGCGTGATGTTAGGCGGCATGTTTGCCGGTACAGAAGAAGCGCCAGGTGAAGTCGAGCTATTCCAAGGTCGCTCATACAAATCATACCGCGGCATGGGCTCCATTGGTGCCATGCAAAAAGGTTCTTCTGATAGATATTTCCAAGACAATAACGGTAACGCTGACAAATTAGTGCCTGAAGGTATTGAAGGTCGTGTACCTTACAAAGGTAGTGTACTTGCAGTGATACACCAACTCATGGGCGGCTTACGCGCATCCATGGGTTATGTGGGTGCAGCTAGCATTGATGAAATGCGTAACAAGGCTGAGTTTGTACAAATCACCAGTGCCGGTATGCGTGAATCGCACGTGCACGATGTACAAATTACTAAAGAAGCGCCTAACTACCGTATCGATTAACCCTTTTTAATTATTCTAAAAAGGCACAGAACTCAGTACTTTTCTGAGTCACTGTGCCTTTGTGTCTTAAAGCAAACGACAATATGCATAGCAAAATACTGATTCTTGATTTCGGCTCACAAGTCACACAACTCATCGCTCGCCGTGTACGTGAAGCACATGTCTATTGTGAAATTCACCCTTGCGATGTCTCGGATGAGTTTGTACGTAATTTTGGTGCCGATGGCATCATTCTCTCTGGCAGCCATGCCAGCGTGTACGAAGAAGAAACCGATAAAGCTCCACAGGCTGTATTTGAGCTAGGCAAGCCGGTATTAGGAATTTGCTATGGCATGCAAACCATGGCGCAGCAGTTGGGCGGCAAGGTAGAGGCTGGACATAAACGTGAATTTGGCTACGCACAAGTACGTGCACGCGGCCACTCTGCCCTTTTCCGTGATATACAAGACGCCACCAATGCCGAAGGCCATGGTTTAGTAGACGTATGGATGAGCCACGGCGACAAAGTAACAGAATTACCTGCTGGATTTAAAGTTATCGCGAGTAATGACACCACACCAATTGCAGCGATGGCCGATGAATCCCGTCAATTTTACGCAGTACAATTTCACCCGGAAGTGACCCATACCAAGCAGGGCCAAGCCATGCTGGAACGCTTTGTATTAGAGATTTGCCAAGCCAGACCTGATTGGATTATGGGTGATTACATCAGTGAAGCCGTAGCCAAGATCAAAGCCCAAGTGGGCGATGAAGAAGTGATTTTAGGCTTGTCCGGAGGCGTCGATTCTAGCGTAGCCGCTGCATTGATTCATCGTGCCATTGGCGACCAACTCACCTGTGTATTTGTAGACCACGGACTGCTGCGCTTGAACGAGGGCGACATGGTGATGGAAATGTTTGCAGGCAGATTGCATGCCAAAGTGATTCGTGTGGATGCCACGAAACAATTTATGAGCAAGCTTGCGGGTGTTAGCGATCCAGAAGCCAAGCGTAAAATCATCGGTGCTGAATTCGTGGAAGTGTTTCAATCCGAAGCCAAAAAACTATCCAACGCTAAGTGGCTGGCGCAAGGCACTATCTATCCGGACGTCATTGAATCGGGTGGCGCGAAATCTAAAAAAGCAGTCACCATTAAAAGTCATCACAACGTCGGTGGCTTGCCTGAAAAGTTAGGTTTAAAACTATTAGAGCCTTTGCGCGACCTATTCAAGGATGAAGTGCGCGAGCTTGGTGTTGCATTAGGATTACCGCATGATATGGTCTACCGCCATCCATTCCCTGGTCCAGGCTTAGGCGTTCGTATTTTGGGTGAAGTCAAACATGAATATGCACAGCTATTACAACGCGCTGATGCCATTTTCATTGAAGAATTACGCAATACAGTATGTGAGAAGACTGGCAAAACTTGGTACGAGCTCACCAGCCAAGCCTTTACCGTATTCTTGCCAGTGAAGTCTGTTGGTGTAATGGGTGATGGCCGCACTTATGACTATGTTGTAGCATTACGTGCTGTCGTCACCAGTGACTTTATGACAGCACATTGGGCAGAACTGCCTTACAGCTTGCTAGGCAAAGTATCTAACCGCATTATTAATGAAGTACGTGGTATCAATCGTGTGGTCTACGATATTTCTGGTAAACCGCCAGCAACGATTGAGTGGGAATAAGCACGTTCAATTATGAGCAGAGGCTTTGTAAAAGAAGATGATTTGGAGCATGCTGGAACGGATTTACCAGAACGACCCGTCAGCACGCATCCCAATTACGTCACACCTAATGGTTTAGCGCAATTAGAAGCGCAAGCGCAAGCGCTAGAGCAAGAGCGCCTTTTATTGAGTAAGCGTAAAGATGACCCAACAGCTCATCAACGCTTTAGTGTCATTGAACGTGATTTACGCTACATCAGTGCACGCTTAGAGAATGCAATACTGGTCGATCCTGCACAACAAGACCAACATACCGTGTTGTTCGGTGCACATGTCAAAGTAGAAGATGAAATGGGTGAAATCAATCACTTTATTATCGTTGGCGAAGATGAAGCGAATATCGCAGAACACAAAGTCAGCTACATTTCCCCCATTGCCCGTGCATTGATTGGGCGCAAAGTAGGTGATAGCGTGGTGTGGCATCGACCCGCTGGCAATTTACAATTAGATATTATTGAAATCCATTATTGAAAGCTTTAACTATGCAAGTTTCTGAAGCCATTATTGCGCGACGCTCTGTGAAGTCTTACGACCCAAATCACAAAATGACGGACGCCGAGATTCAACAGCTCATGTCGCTGGCCATCCTCTCCCCCACCGCATTTAATATTCAAAACTGGCGTTTTGTATTGGTAACCGACCCAGTCTTGCGCCAACAAATCCGCGCAGTGAGTTGGAACCAAGCACAAGTGGAAGAAGCTTCATTATTAATTGTACTCACAGCAGACTTAAACGCTTGGGATAAACAACCCGAACGCTATTGGCGCAATGCGCCTCAGGCGGTACAAGACTTTTTGGTGCCAGCCATTGGCAATTACTACCGTGGAAACGCACAAGTGCAACGCGATGAAGGCATGCGCTCTTGCGGCATGGCAGCAACCACTATAATGTTGGCCGCCAAAGAAATGGGCTACGACACTTGCCCGATGGATGGTTTTGATTTTGACGCTGTAGGTAAACTATTAAAACTTCCAGAAGACCATACCCCTGTCATGTTTGTAGTGGTGGGCAAAGCATTAGAGCCAGCGCGTCAACGTGCTGGGCAACTCGACTTAAATGAAGTCGTTATCTACAACACCTTTTAATTTCACCATTATTTAATCTTAAGTTTTGAGAGTTTATGTTAATTGCTAACAATATCACCATGCAGTTTGGCTCCAAGCCGCTGTTTGAAAATGTCTCTGTCAAATTTGGCGACGGTAATCGTTATGGCCTGATTGGCGCCAACGGTTGTGGTAAATCTACCTTTATGAAGATTCTGGCCGGGGTGCTGGAACCTACTAGTGGCAACGTTAGCCTTGATACCAATGAGCGTATGGCATTTTTGAAGCAAGACCAATTTGCTTACGAAGATCAGCGTGTGCTGGATGTGGTGATGATGGGCCACGAGCAAATGTGGAAAGCCATGCAGGAGCGTGATGCCATTTACGCTAACTTGGAAGCCACGGAAGACGACTACATGCGTGCGGCTGAATTAGAAGGCGTGTTTGCAGAGTACGACGGCTACACCGCTGAAGCGCGTGCAGGTGAATTGTTGTTAGGCGTTGGTATTCCGCTCGAACAACACAACGGCCCAATGAGCGCAGTCGCACCAGGCTGGAAACTACGTGTATTGCTAGTACAAGCCCTGTTTGCGAACCCAGATGTATTATTACTGGATGAGCCTACCAATAACTTGGACATCAACACCATTCGCTGGCTGGAAGACGTGGTCAATAATCGTGACTGCACCATGGTCATCATTTCGCACGACCGTCACTTTTTAAACCAAGTGTGTACGCATACTTGCGATATGGACTACGGTAAGATTACCTCCTACCCTGGCAACTACGATGATTACATGGAGGCCAGCATTGCAGCACGTAACCAGCAAGCCAAGGACAATGCCAAAGCTAAACAGCAAATTGCCGACTTACAGGATTTTGTGCGCCGCTTCTCTGCTAACGCTTCTAAAGCTAAGCAGGCCACCAGCCGTGCCAAGCAAATTGATAAAATCAAGGTCGAGGAATTCAAACCTTCCAGCCGTCAGTATCCCTTTATTCGCTTTGAGTTTGACGACAGGGAAAAATTGCACCGCAATGCCGTTGAGCTAAAAAAATTGAGCCATGGCTTTGATAAACCTTTGTTTAACAATGTCGAAATGATATTCGAGGCGGGTGAAAAAGTCGCCATCATTGGTGAAAACGGGATTGGTAAAACCACTTTCCTGCGTTGCTTGGCTGGCGATCTGCAACCCAAACATGGCGAAGTCAAATGGGCAGAAAAAGCCAAGCTCGGCTATTTTGCGCAAGACCACGAGTACGAATTCGAAAAAGGGGAAGACCTGTTTGAATGGATGACTGCACAGCGCCAGCAAGGCGATGATGACAACACTGTGCGTAGTATGCTCGGCCGTTTGCTGTTCCCGACAGAAGCGACCAGAAAATCCGTCAAGGTCCTCTCTGGTGGTGAAAAAGGTCGTATGCTTTACGGCAAACTGATGTTGGCGAAAACCAATGTATTATTGATGGATGAACCCACTAACCACATGGACATGGAATCTATTGAGGCCCTGAATACTGCACTAGACAAATACAAAGGGACTTTATTCTTTGTGAGTCACGACCGTGAGTTTGTCAGTTCGATTGCCACCCGTATTATCGAAATCAAAGCGGACGGTATTGTCGACTTTACCGGCAACTATGAGGATTACTTGGCCAGTCAGGGAATTGAGTAATATCTATACCGCAAGAAAACTGCATAATAAAAAAGCCGCTTAAAGCGGCTTTTTTATTATCTACTCATTACTCTTTTGAAGCACGTTTACGCTCGTGCTCTAACAGATGGCGTTTACGGATACGGATACTTTTAGGTGTAATTTCTACCAATTCGTCATCATCAATAAACTCAACCGCAGACTCTAAAGACAATGCAACTGGTGGAATCAAGCGTACCGCTTCATCGGTGCCAGATGCGCGCACGTTAGTCAGTTGTTTACCCTTAATAGGGTTCACAATCAAATCGTTATCGCGGCTATGAATACCAATCACCATACCCTCGTACAATTTATCACCAGGGCTTGAAAACATCTTGCCGCGATCTTGTAACTTCCATAAGGCGTAAGCAACGGCTTCACCGTGTTCAGCTGAAATCAACACGCCATTACGACGGCCTGGCATATCCGCTTTTACTGGCGCATATTCATCAAAAATGTGTGCCATTAAGCCAGTACCACGGGTCATGGTTAAAAACTCACCTTGGAAACCAATCAAACCACGCGCTGGAATTTTATATTCCAAACGTGTACGTCCATTACCATCGGACTCCATATTTTGCATTTCACCACGACGGCGACCCAACTCCTCCATGACTGCACCTTGGTTTTCATCTTCTAAATCCACGGTAAGTATTTCATATGGCTCACATTTCACACCTTCTATTTCACGGTACACCACGCGTGGCTTAGCAACTGCCAGTTCAAACCCTTCGCGACGCATGTTCTCGAGCAAAATTGTCAGATGCAATTCACCACGCCCAGAGACACGGAACACATCGGTATCTTCAGTATCTTCAACACGCAATGCCACGTTGACCAGTAACTCTTTAGTTAAACGGTCTCTAATCTGGCGTGAAGTCACGAACTTACCTTCGGTACCAGCTAATGGCGAAGTATTCACCATAAAGTCCATAGTCAAGGTAGGCTCATCTACGCCGAGATGCGGCAAACCGACAGGTTTATCACGATCACAGATAGTGAAGCCAATACCAATATCATCTAAGCCAGAAATAATGACAATGTCACCCGCTTCCGCTTCTTCTACTGGCACGCGCTCCAATCCTTGGAAACCCAACACTTGGTTGATGCGGCCTTGTGCTACTTGTTCGTCTTCACGCATCACCGCAACCACTTGGCCTGGTTTAATTCGGCCATTACGCACACGACCAACACCTAAGCGGCCTGTATATGTAGAGTAATCTAACGCTGAGATTTGCAATTGCAGTGGCGCATCGCTGTCACCTGCTGGCGGTGCGACGTGGCTTAAAATCGTTTCAAATAACGGACGCATGGTCTCAGATGGCGTTTTCATATCCAAAGTCGCAAAACCATTCAGGGCTGACGCATACACGACTGGGAAGTCCAATTGCTCATCGGTTGCGCCTAAGTTGGCAAACAAATCAAAAGTGTGGTTAATCACCCAATCAGGACGTGCGCCAGGACGATCCACCTTATTAATCACCACGATTGGTTTTAAGCCAAGCGCTAATGCCTTTTTAGTCACAAAACGCGTTTGTGGCATCGGGCCTTCAACCGCATCCACCAACAACACCACACCATCAACCATGCCTAATACGCGTTCTACTTCACCACCAAAGTCAGCGTGGCCTGGGGTATCCACAATATTAATGTGAGTACCTTCAAAGTTAACGGCTGTATTTTTAGCCAAAATGGTAATGCCGCGCTCTTTTTCAATGTCGCCACTGTCCATCACACGTTCGGTCACCGCTTGGTGAGATGCAAACGTACCTGCTTGTTGTAAAAGTTTGTCCACCATGGTTGTTTTACCATGGTCAACGTGCGCAATAATTGCGATATTTCTAAGATTACGAGACATGAAAGCTGCCAATTGTTTGGAAGGGCGCGATTTTAACACATTTAACATGAAACTTATTTGACAGAGTGAATTTTAATTTGACATTTGAGTGGATATGGTTATACTGCGCACAACTTAAAACTTATGCAGTATTTAAAAGTTTTAGATTCATTGCCCTGACCCAACGGCTACTCGCGAAATATGGAAGTAGCAATCTTTTAGATGAGAGTCATCTTATCTATCTTTTACTGGTTAGCGGCTATGCCCGTGCGCTAGTAAAAAGCATTTACATGAAGTCATTTATTGTTATTCATACTGCTTTCGCGTATTACGTTGAATATTTATTCAGCTGAACTGTGTTTTGCTCGCGCCCTTTTTGTACTTAACTTTGCTTATCACTTGTTGTGATAACTTATTAGAAAGGGACATACTTTGTCTTTTGAATCATTAAATTTACACCCAACTATTCTACGTGCCGTGCTTGAAGCTGGTTACGACACGCCTACTGCTGTACAAGCCCAAGCTATTCCGGAAGCATTAAATGGCCGCGACATCATGGCCTCTGCACAAACCGGTACCGGCAAAACAGCGGCATTTACATTGCCAGCGCTTAACTTATTAGCTACCCCACATGAGTCTAAAAGCCGTGGTCCACGCATTTTAGTACTGACCCCTACACGTGAATTGGCTGCGCAAGTGAATGAAGCTGCGCGTAAATACGGCAAATACATTCGTGCACGTACTGTAAGTATCGTGGGTGGCATGCCTTACCCACTACAAAACAAATTGCTGTCACAACCATTAGACATTTTAGTCGCCACACCTGGTCGCTTTATTGACCATTTAGATCGTGGTCGTATTGATTTAAGCCGCTTACAAATGTTGGTGTTGGACGAAGCTGACCGCATGTTAGACATGGGCTTTATGCCTGACGTTGAGCGTATTTGTGAGGCTTTGCCTAAAGAGCGTCAAACGCTGTTATTTTCAGCCACATTAGATGGCATTATGCACATCGGCAAACAGTTCCAGAACAATCCACTTACAATTCAAGTGGCTGGCCAAAAAGAAAAACATGCCAACATTGAGCAACGTTTACACTTTGTGGACGACATGAACCACAAAAATAAATTGCTAGAGCATTTATTGATTGCACCAGATGTAAACCAAGCCATTATTTTCACTAGCACCAAGCGGCATGCCGATCTATTGGCAGAGGACTTGTATGCAGCTGGTCACAAAACTGCAGCCTTACATGGCGACATGACACAAGGCGCACGTAACCGTACGCTAACAAAATTGCGTCACGGCGATGTGAAAGTATTGGTAGCCACAGACGTGGCTGCGCGTGGGATTGATGTGCATGGTATTAGCCATGTGATTAATTACGATTTACCAAAATTTGCAGAAGACTATGTACACCGTATTGGCCGTACGGGTCGCGCTAACAATTCTGGTATCGCTATCTCATTTGCCTCTAATGTAGACCGTCACTTGTTACGTAAGATTGAGCAATATACTGGTCAAAAATTAGAAGCTGCAGTGATTGCTGGTTTTGAGCCAAAACGCGCGATGAAATCTGAAGCACCTGCTGGCAAACGTGGTCGCAATAACGACCGTGGTACCGCCCATAAACCAGGCGGTCGTGGTGGTTATCAATCACGCGACAACGCACGTGGCACAAGTTTTGGTGACCGTGTAATGAACGAGCGCGGTGCTAAACCGCAAGCAAACCGCAATTTTGCAGATGGTGCTCGCCGCGAAGATACGCCGCGTAACCAAGACGCTGCACCACGTGGTGAAGTGAACGGTAATAGCAAAAACTACAAAAAAGACACAGATTTTCAATTTGCACGTGCACTGAGCCAAGAGTTTGGTGGACGTGGTCGTCAAGATAGAACAGCGCGTAGTGATGCGCCACGCGAAGGTCGTCCAAGTCACGCTAATCACGGTGAAAAATTTGGCAACCCACGCCCACAGCGTAGTGCTCCTAGAACGAATGCCAGTGGATTCAGTGGTGATAACAAACCTAAACGTAACCGTAGTTTTGCTTAATTAAGGCTAATCTTACCTTACATGAATACCAAAACTGTTATAGATTCTGATGCGCCTAGTTTTGAAACCCTTGGTCTTGCAGCCCCTCTGCTCAAGGCCATTGCAGAAACTGGTTACACCACACCTACCCCAATTCAAGCCAAAGCAATACCGCTGGCATTGCAAGGCTTGGATTTGATGGCAGGTGCGCAAACTGGCACTGGGAAAACCGCTGCGTTTTCTCTACCGGTGTTACATAAGCTACTGCCTTTTGCAAGCACTAGCACTTCGCCTGCTAAGCATCCAATTCGCGCACTTGTACTTACGCCTACGCGTGAATTAGCAATTCAGGTAGAAGAAAGCGTAAAGGTTTATGCCAAACACACACCCTTGTCCAGCTTGGTAGTGTACGGTGGCGTTGATATTAAATCGCAAACACCTGCATTAAAAAAAGGTGTGGAAGTATTGGTGGCAACACCTGGCCGTTTACTAGACCATATCGAGCAAAAAACGCTTTCTCTTAGCCAAGTACAAATATTGGTGTTGGATGAAGCGGACCGTATGCTGGATATGGGCTTTATGCCAGACTTGAAACGCATTTTGGCGCTGTTACCTAAGCAACGTCAGAACTTGATGTTCTCAGCTACTTTTTCTAATGAAATCAAAAAACTAGCGGATGAGTTTTTAACCAACCCAACCTTGATTGAAGTCGCCAGAAGCAATGCGACCAATGACAATGTGTCGCAGCAAGCTTATGCAGTTGCTGCATCACAAAAACAGGCGTTTTTGGTGCAACTGCTGAAAGAAGCAGATACAAACCAAGTGATTGTGTTTACCAAAACCAAATTAACTGCGAGTAAGTTGGCACGCGCATTACAAAAAGAAGATATTTCTGCTGATGCGATTCACGGCGATAAATCGCAAAAAGAGCGTATCGAGGCATTAGACGCGTTTAAAGCTGGCAAGGTCAAAGCCCTGGTGGCTACAGATGTAGCTGCCCGTGGTTTAGATATTAGTGATTTACCCATGGTCATTAACTATGAAATCCCAAGCGCGCCCGAAGACTATGTGCATAGAATTGGCCGGACCGGCCGAGCAGGTGCCAGCGGCATTGCGATTTCACTAATTTGTGATGACGAAGAAAAGTATTTTGCTGAGATTGAAAAGCTCATTAAAAAATCTATTGCGCGTCAAACTGCACAAGTTAAGACGCAGACACGTTCTAGTTCTAGTCAGCCAGACAAACGTGCTCATGCAACAACACATGTCAGCGCGACTAGTGCACCGAGAAAATCAAAATCATCATCAACAGATGCTTGGTTCAATAAGCCATATGAACCGAACACAGCTGTAGCTAAAGCAGTTGTGAGAACGAGCCCTAGTCAGAGTCGCAAAGCACCTGTTGCAGCCCTACTGGGTGGGCTAAAACAACGCTCCTAGTTTTCTTTTTTGACCAGCCACTGTGTCACCTGCTCAGGTGGCACAGGTCTCGAATATAAGTAGCCCTGAATCACCTTGCAACCACTAGCAAGCAAAATATCTGCTTGATGTTGATTTTCAACACCTTCGCCTACCAGATCTAAATCTAATGCTTGAGCCAGCGCAACCATGGCGCGGACGATGGCTCTATCTTCATCACTGTTCACCAAGTCGTTCACAAAGGTACGGTCAATTTTCACTTCGTCTACCGCCCAACGTTTGAGATAGAGCAGTGATGAATGTCCAGTACCAAAATCATCTAGCGATATGCCAAACCCAGCTTTTTTAATCGCCTGCATATTGTGCTTTACTGTTGC
Source organism: Betaproteobacteria bacterium Ga0077540 (assembly GCA_001464125.1). GTDB lineage: Bacteria > Pseudomonadota > Gammaproteobacteria > Burkholderiales > Methylophilaceae > Methylophilus. The sequence goes on from LNEP01000003.1 coordinate 246,220, forward strand.
ACTTTCTTCCAAAATGGCATGTTCGGTAATTTCAATACACAACATGTGTGGCTCTATCCCATAATGTTTAGGGATATTACCCAATAAATTCATCAGGTTATCAGAACGCAAATGTCTTGCAGACATATTCACAGATACACGTGGCAACTGATAACCAGCATCCAGCCAAGCACGCATTTGTCTGCATACCTCCTCCAACACCCAGTCATCAATATTGTTGATGAGAGAAGATTGTTCAGCTACGCGAATCAGCTCATTAGTCGCAACTAAGCCATGGTCAGGGTGCGTCCAGCGGATAAGTGCTTCCATGCCCACAACTGCTTTACGCTCAGCATCTAATTGCGGTTGATACACCATGTGAAACTCGTTTTTGCGTAAAGCTAAGCGTATGCCATGCTCCATATCCATCCACTCTTTGGGGATAAAGTTCATATTGGGCGTGTAAAACTCAAAGCTGTTTCGACCATTTTGCTTGGTGCGATACATCGCTAAATCAGCGTAAGTAAGCAAGGTTTGCAAATCTGTCGCATCATCAGGATAGACGCTCACACCTATACTCACCGTGGTGTAGACGCGCTGTTGTAATATCTCAAACGGCAGAGAAAATGCTTTCACAATATTCCGAACGATATGGTGTCCATCTTGGGGAGTGGCCGACTCAATCACCATCACAAATTCATCGCCCCCCATGCGGTAAAGCACATCTGTATTTCTGGCGCACTCCATAATACGTTGTGTAGACATCAACAATAATTGATCGCCTGCTTCATGACCGAGCGTATCGTTGACCAATTTAAAGTGGTCGATATCTAAATAGAGCAACAGCAATTGTTGATGATTGCGTTCTGCTTTTTTGAGAGCCGTAGTCAAATTGGTTTTAAACACACTACGGTTCGGCAATCCAGTTAGCTCGTCATGCGAGGCTAAAAACTCTACTTTGCGATTCAGCGCAATCATCTCACTTACATCTTTGCCCACACCCCGATACCCAATAAAATTGAGTTTCTCATCAAAAATGGGTTTGCCAGACACACGCAAATACATGTGTTTTTCATTGGCATCCACAAAATGCACAATAAAATCTGAGAATGGTAAGCGTTGTTGCAACACACTCAGCATGTCATCAGCCAGATGGCTTTGGCAGGTTTTGGCAATATCCTTCAAATTACAAACGCTTAACCCCATAGGCGCACCGCTCAAGGCTTGAATATTCAGTGCTGCATCAGACTCCCAAAACCAGTCTGCAGAAGCTTCTGCAAAGTCTCTAAAGCGTGCTTCACTCTCAATCAGCTTTTGACGTTCTTGATTAAGTTCTACAATCTTCTTATCCAGTTTGGCACGTACCAAATCGGTATGTTGCTTATCAAACTTAACCGGTGCAACACGATACAAACCACGCCCTTTAGGAATACGCGGATGTTTAGCATCACTTTTAGTGACCTCGGCAATCACCTCTAAAAAAGCTTGTAAATCCATAGGCTTAATCAAAAAGGCTGAGGCGCCCAAAGACATAGCAAAGCGCTCATCTTGGCTAGAAGTATAGGTAGCGGTATAGAATACAAATGGGATTTTTTGCAAAGACATATTTTGTTTGACGGCACGACACAGCCCATAGCCATCCATTTCTGGCATCAGAATGTCCGACACAATCAAATCAACGGGATGAGAATGCAAGTGCGCCAACGCCTTTAAGCCATTATCAAAACTTGCTACCTCATCCGCTTTGGACTGAAACAAATCTACCAATAACTGTCTTGAGTTATCGTCGTCTTCAGCTATCAGCACTTTCATGGTGTACTATCCTTACCTATCACGGCTTCTATCTGGGCAATGACTGTCATAGGGTCGATTGGCTTTTCAATGTAACTGGTGCAACCTGCACTTAATAGGCGTTCTTTATCGCCGGACATTGCATAGGAAGTCATTGCAATAATGGGTACAGTTTGACCAACCGGATTTGCACGAATGCGTTTGAGCACCTCCAGTCCGTTAATGTCTGGCAATTGAATGTCCAATACAATAAAATCTGGCGGTATGGTCAGTGCCTGCTGCACACCTTCCAATCCTGTCATGGCAAAGCGCACTCGGTAGCCAGCTTGTTGCAAAATAAAGCGTATCAGCTCTAAATTATTGTCATTGTCTTCAATTATCAATGCAGTTTTCATGATTAGCTTTCCAGTATATTCACTGTTTTTCCAACTTGCACTTCTGGTATTTGAAATGGCAAGCGCATGGTGAATGTGCTACCTACCCCAACCTTACTTTTTACCTCAATTGTGCCACCCAGCAATAAGGTAAGAATTTTATGTGTTAAATAAAGACCTAACCCTGTGCCTAAGGTTTTGATTTTTAGGTGAGAATCAATACGCTCGAACGGTTTAAATAATTTCTGCAACCCGGCTTCGTCGATACCAATCCCTGTGTCCTCGACCATAATTTCCAACATTTCCTCATGAGGAGTAAACACCACATCCACATTACCTTTCTCAGTATATTTCAGGGCATTTGATACCACATTGAGCACCACTTGGTATAGACGTTTTCGGTCTGAATTTAAGGTGATGTTATCTGGACAATTGACGCGTAATTCTAGATTGCGTTCTGTCACTAAATGCTGCACTGCATGCGACACCTCATCCATGACATCTTTCACATTAAACATTTCCTGATGCGTCTCTAAAAAGCCAGCCTCGATCTTAGAGATATCTATCACATCTGTAATGAGAGAGAGTAAATGCTTTGATGAAGCATAAGCACGCCCTAACTGGTCTTTTTGCTTGGGGTTTAAATCTCCAGACATTCCCTGTAACACTACCCCCAAAAAGCCAATGATGGAATTTAATGGCGTGCGCAACTCATGTGACATCGACGCTACGAACATCGATTTAATCCTATCCGCAGACTCTGCGGCCTCTCTAGCTTGTATCAGCGACGCCTCTAACGCTTTTTGCTGGCTGATGTCTTGCCCGATGGAAATAATCACAGGGTTGCCATCTGCGTCCAACTCCATGCTTCTAGAGACTGAGAGTTCAATGGTCGAACCATCTGCACGGCGGATGAGCATTTCCTGCCCTTGTATTTTGTTACCATAAAATACTTCACTAAAGTATTTATCGTGATCTTGGCTAAGTTCTTTAGGGACAAATAAGCTTTGATACGTTTTACCAATAGCATACTCTCGGCTATAGCCGCTAATACGCTCAGCCTCAGGATTCATCTCGATGATTTCATTGGCCGCATTCATATACAAAATGGTGACGGGTGCGCGCTCGACCAAAAAGCGGAACAGCTTGGCATTGCTCTCAATGGAGGCGGTGCGGCTTTTCAACATATCTTCAAAATTTTCTTGATGCTCGACTAAATCCGTTTCTACTTTTTGTCGTCTGTGCAATTCAACATTCAGACGCGCCAAATCAGCTAGTGAGCCAGCATAGTTTTGTTCATCCAAAGTCCACTCACGAGAGCCTCCAACGTGCTCATGGCAAATCACACCTATCATCTCTCCATCATGCCAAATGGTGGCATCCAACATTGCACCTACACGGTATGTGGGAAAGTAATCAGCAAGAAACTCTTGCATGGCGCTATGTTGATAGACATCATTGGCAACAACCACACGCGATTGTTCCAGCGCGCTAAAGTACTGAGGTAGCTCTTTTGCAGCCAACATCTGACCTTGTGTGTAGGTTTGTGTTTTCAAATCGTAAAGCGATTCGCACACCAGCTCTTGTTTATCTTTGGAATATAACCAGACGCTGACACGCGCTACATTGAGTGTTTCTGCAGATTGCCGAATCAGTGACTGATAAAATGCGTGTGGCGCCGTTTGCTTGTTGAGCTGAGTAGAAGCTAAGTAGGCCAAACTGGTTGATTGTTGCTTAAGGCGCTTTTCCGCTTGAATAAGCTTTTCTTGTGCGACATCTTTGTTTTTGATGTGTGCATGTAGCTTATTAACCAAGCGCTCCATTTGGTGGGCGCGTTTTAAACTGCCAAAAAAATATGTCCCGCTGAGATTGAATATGAATACGCCCAAGGCAAACAGCTTAACGATGGTTTGATTTTCATAGGTTTGATACGTCACTGTAATTAATATGAATATCGCCACCAGAGCCACTAAAAAGCCAATACGGGATAAAGTGATTTTCTGCAGCAATACGGGATCACTTACTTTAAAGTTGCTGTGGTCTACATTAGGTGAGAGTTTGTATAACAACCGTGCGCGAAACTCCCTATCCAAAATAAAAAGCGCAAACGTCAGAACGGCCAGTAATAAAAATAGTGCAAGGGTAAGTTCTAGCTTATATACAACCACCCAACTTAAGATGGAGTGTGTCGATGGTGTGGTTTCAACTGCAAAAGTGCTCAGCTGATTGGGTGCTGAGATTAAACTTTGAAATAAAGGATACGCACTCACAACAGAAATTGCGAGCATGCAAAATGCGGTAATACATACCAAGCGTAATAACTGTTTTAATACCAAGAAAGCTACCTTTTATTTGTGTTAGTGGGTATTCGGTCAACAATCACGATGTCATGCAAAACTAGATACTGCTATACGATACTACAACTCCTAAACATCTAAACTTTTTTAATCAATACAACTACTTATTGCGCATAAAATCTGCCACGCCGTACAACTGCGCGGCCAATTTCTTCATCAAATTATCGTCCAACTGCAAGGTATGCATGGCTCGAATCATGCAATACATCCACTGATCGCGCTCGGATTCACCTATCGCAAATGGCATGTGGCGACGACGTAGCATGGGATGACCATAGCGCTCTATGTACAATTGTGGACCACCCGTCCAACCGGTCAGGAACATGGTCAGCTTTTCACGTGCATCGGTTAAATCAGCTTGATGTAATGCACGTATCCCAGCTGCTTTGGGGTCGCTGTCCATCACATCGTAGAAAGTATCTACTAAGCGCTTAATCAATGCCTGTCCGCCGTTCTCACCACCCAATAACTCATAAAAGGTGGATTTGTTGCTACCTGTTTCCTCAATCTTATCCAACATCAGAAACTACTCACTAAGCTTTTGGTTTAACCAAACTTGCGGCCAATTTAGCATTGGTTCTCGCTTGGTCGGTATTGCTTGCCGTCGCCAGTGCCACACCCATGCGCCTACGCGTAAAAGACTCTGGCTTACCAAATAAACGAATATCTGTATTTGGAATGGCAAGCGCCTGTTCAACACCCGCATAACTTAAGTTTTGACTCTCAACACCACCATAGATAACTGCACTTGCCCCCGGATTGGTCATGGCAACATCCACCGGTAAACCTAAGATTGCTCGGGCATGTAATTCAAATTCGCTCAAGCGTTGACTGCACATGGTCACCATGCCGGTGTCGTGCGGACGTGGACTCACTTCTGAGAACCAAACCTGATCGCCTTTAACGAACAACTCTACGCCAAACAAACCTAAACCACCCAAAGCATCCGTAATGGTTTTTGCCACATGCTGTGCTGATTTTAAGGCTTCTGCCGTCATGACTTGTGGCTGCCAGCTTTCTACATAATCCCCTTTTTCCTGTACGTGACCAATCGGCTCACAGAAATAGGTTTGTATTTCTCCTTGCGCGTTTTTTGCACGCACAGTCAGCAGGGTAATCTCATAATCAAATGCAATCTGCCCCTCGACTATCACCACTCCTTGATTGACACGTCCACCACTGGCAGCATAATCCCAAGCCGTTTTGACCTCAGATGCTTGTGTCACTCTGGATTGCCCTTTGCCTGAGGATGACATGGTCGGTTTAATGAAGCATGGATAGCCAATGCCAGCGTCAATCGCAGCTTGCAACTCTGCCTCGCTACGCGCGAAGGCATAAGGTGAGGTGGGTAATTTGAGGGTTTCAGCGGCCAGTCTGCGGATGCCTTCACGATTCATTGTGAGTTGTACGGCTTTCACAGTAGGAATCACTGTTGTACCATCGCGCTCTATTTCCGCCAAAGCATCGGTATTGAGCGCCTCGATTTCAGGCACGATCAGATGTGGTTTTTCTTGATTGACTAATGCTTTAAGTGCAGCGGCATCTGTCATATCAATGGTATGAGCACGATGCGCTACTTGATGGCCAGGTGCATTTTCGTATCGATCCACTGCAATCACTTCAACACCGTAGCGCTGCAACGCGATAATCACTTCTTTGCCTAATTCGCCGCTACCTAGCAGCATCACTTTGGTTGCAGATGGGGTCAGTGGCGAACCGATAATCATGTAAACACTCCAGACAATAATGTATGAAATGATAGCATGATGTGAAGGGTAGCTGAGACGCTAATCGTAGATTCGTGGTGCTGAATACCTTGCTAGCAACGATTCGTTTGCGCAGATGAAGTGCTATAGGTAGCACATCTCGTTTCAATAGTGAGCTCCATGACACCCCTTAAGAAGAGGTAGTTTAAAGCTTAGACAGAAATACCGTGCTTATCCATACGATAGCGCATAGTCATGCGGGTAATGCCTAATTGACGTGCTGCCTGAGATACATTGTTCCTAGCCTGTTCCAACGCATTCAATAAAATAGCTTTCTCTGCATCATCCAATGTAATTTGCACATCAGAATTTTCTACAGGCAATACCATTTTCTGAGAATGATTTGGCAAAGCCAAATCACTCACCATGATTTGTTCTTCTGCACTCAATAACACTGCACGGCTAATCTGATGTCGTAGCTCACGCACATTCCCTGGCCATGCATAGGTTTGGATTGCCTGTAGGGCGTTAGCACTAAATATACGCTTTTTCAGGCCGTAGCGCTTTTCTGTAAGTGATTTAAAATAATTTGAAAGCTGCACGATATCCTCACCACGGTCTCTCAACGGAGGCATGTACATCGTGATGACATTAAGTCGATAATAGAGATCTGAGCGGAAGCGCCCTTCATTCACCATATCGTGCAAATCGCGATTCGTCGCTGCAATAATACGTGCAGGGACTGAGCGTTCCTTCGTTGAACCCAACCTGCGCACTTGCCGACGCTCTAACACATTCAACAGTTTGGCTTGTAAGGTAAGAGGTAACTCACCTATTTCATCTAAAAAAAGGGTTCCGTCTTCCGCGGACTCAATTAAACCTGGGCGTGCACTCACTGCGTTGGTAAATGCGCCCTTTTCATGACCAAACAACTCACTCTCAATGAGCTCTGCCGGTAGTGAAGCACAATCAACGTGCACAAATGGCTTATCACTATTGGCGCACTCTGCATGTAGAAAACGCGCTGCTACATCTTTTCCAGTGCCAGTCTCACCGATAATAAGTACCGTTGGCGGCACCACATCGGTCATGGCGCTTAACTGCGAAATCCGATTAATCTGCTGACGCACGCTCTGCATCGCAGGACTATCCCCAATCAGTTGCACACCATCAGTAGCATGTGTATTGCGCTGACGTGAGTAATCCAAACTGGTTTGTAATTCAGAAGCACGTTCATTCTTTTTAACCACCAAAAGAAGCTCTTCCAAATCAATAGGCTTTTTAAGATAGTCTATCGCACCCAATTTCATGGCATTCACGGCATCGCTCACATCGCCAAACGCAGTCATGACTATGGTTGCCACGCCTTTATTGACAAATTCTGCCAGCAAATCCAAGCCGTTACCGTCAGGCAAGCGCATATCTAGCAGCACTAAATCTGGCTGAAACTGCTTGTGAATTAACCTACCATCCGCAAGCGTTTCGGCGTGCTCGCACTCAAAGCCATCTTTTTGCAAACGCTTGGCAACTGCGCGTGCAAACAAAACTTCATCTTCTACAATTAATACCTTTTTAACAACTTGGTGTGGATGAAATTTCGATTCAATAGTCATTTGTTGTGCGAGCACGTTTTTCCTCAATTAATCTACATCAATACTGCTAACAGACTTTTTGGCAGCAAAGTTATAGCGGAAGCCTAACCAAGCTGCACGTGGTGCACCAGGTAGCACGGAAAGTACTTTAGCCTCTTCTCCAAACTGACCATTGGCATCAAATAAAGACTCTGCCAGACGACCACTTAGGTTGTACTCACGATCAAAGATATTGGTGGCTTTAGCAAACATTCTCCAACCATTACCAAAGTCATATTGCGTATCTAAGTTAACAATAAAGTAGCCGCTGATTTTGCCTTTACCAATCGCACACTCTTCTCCACCTACACAATCTGCTGAGTTTGCACGATGTGCGTTGTTCTCGTTACCAATCACATATTGGCTAGAGTACCCAATCACATTAGCACCAATATTCCAAGATGGCGTAACTTCGTACTGACCGCGTAGCTTTACTTGATGGCGTGGAATCACAGGCAAGCTATCACCGCTTTTCGCAGTAATCACTCCATCATTTGCAAGACCTGCAGAATTGGAACCGCTCACAAAATCGACATCGGAATCATAGGTGGCACGGATATAACTATAAGATGCGCTCCACTTAAATTTATCCGCAATCCCGTTTAAACCTAAGTCGAGGCCTTGTCGTTGTGTGCGGCCAATATTTTTAAAGTAACCAGCACCAGACAAGAAATTGGATGCAACAAACTGAATGTCGTCATGATTGGTTGCATGGTAAACACCCGCATTCCAATTCATGCTATCCGTGAGTTTGCCTCGTCCACCAAACTCGTAAGTTTTAGCCACCACTTGGTTGAGCGGTGGATCATCGGCTAATGCAGCGGGCAACAGGCACGGATTTGCTGGATTAGAACAACCGACTTCAATGGCTGTTGGTGCACGGCTAGACTCACTATAAGAGGTATAGAACGTGAGATTTTGGTTTGGGGTATGAGTTAAACCAATCGATGGATTCAAACGCGTATAACTGTCTTTAGCTGTCAATGTACGCGGACCAAAATCTCCACGTAATGTATCTGAGTTATCAATACGCGTAAAATTCCAACTTGCACCCATATTCAGATGCCATTGATCATTTAGAGATAAAGTATCAGTTGCAAACAGTCTTACAGTGTATTGTTTACCAGTCAGCCCGACAGTTTGACGTTGCGGCAGAACACCATCCCCTTCGAAAGAAGGCGCACGTGTAGGATCAAAGACAACATCACTTTCATCTAATGTCCCGACAGTACCATCAATATCCCCAATATTGATACGTTCATTTTGCTTGAAACGTATCAGGCTATAGTCATAACTAGTTCCGACAATAAATTGGTTCTCTTTACCCATAAAATCTTGGTTAAAAGTGAACTGGCCTGTTAAACCGTAGGTATCTTGTTTGGTATTGGTTCTGTTAAGCACCGAACCAATAACCTCACATTCAGTCTCCCCAGGTTCTGGTGTACAAACGCCAAACTGCTCATATCCCTCAATAGCTTCGCCTCCATCAGCGCCACCTTCATAGCCATCGCCATTAAGGGTACGACGATTGGATTTTTTGTAGTACACGTTGCCAGAGAACATCGTATCGTCGTTAAACCAATGTGAACCGTTCAACGCCAACATGTGTGAGTAGTTTTTGGTTTGGTCTGGACGGGTGTTAATTTGATCTCTATCACCACGTAGCAAGAACTCAGGCGTTAAACCATTACCAATCAAGTTATTGTCACTGCCAATATAGGTCAGATCCAATTTTGTGGTTTCATTTTGCCAACCGGTTTTAGCAAACAGTTGATTGACATGAGAGGGAGAGAATTTTCTCCAGCCATTTTCCGTGGTGTGCTGATAGCCAATCATGTAGTCCACAGAACCATCTTGTGATACACCACCGAACTCTACCAACGCACGTTGACGACCCCATGATCCAGCTTCAAATTCCACTGCGGCGCCTTGATTGTCACGACCGCTCTTGGTTTGAATTGCAATTGCACCACCCAATGTGTTTAAACCGTACAATGGGTTTGAACCTGGAATTAATTGCATGTTGCCAATGGCAAAACTAGGAATTTTGTCCCAAGAGGTCAAATCACCAAATGGTTCATTGACGCGTACGCCGTCGATATAGGTAGACAAGCCTTGAGGATTACCTAGCAGTGAAGAAGCAGAATAGCCTCGGAAATTGATTTCTGGCTGCCATGGATTACCACCCAATTCGGTCACTGTCACTGACTGCATATTGTTGGTCATGTAATCCGCAATCGACACACCGGTTTGGTCGTTGATTTCTTTTGGTGGTGCCAATTGAATGTTGGCGGGCACTTTATACAGAGGCAAGCCAATGCCTTTTAAGGGCGTAGCACTGTAGACCTCAATTTTTTCGACATCAATCGTTTTACTCTCATCCGCAAGCGCCATTTGTGGCGATGCATAAGCTGACAAAATGGCCAGCAACATCATTTTTGGTTGAATATTTAATTTCATGTTGTAAGTTCCCTAGGCTGGAGTTTAGTTTGCACATCTACTAACCCGTGTGCTCGTGCATTTATGTGCAAGAAACATACCTATCAACATGCATTAAATAAAGTATAAAAAAATCAAAGGGTAATAAAACAGATAAAGCAGATTGGTTGATTGTAGCCCAATTAATTGGCTGTATACAACCAATTAATTGGTTGTTGTTGGTTGTATACAGCCAATTAAATACTATTGAGCAACTGTTTGGGTGGGACGTTGAGATAGTGACGCAAGACCAACCATGCGGCGAATGGAATCAATAATAGCGCACTGATGACAGCAATAGCACTGATGGTGAGGTTCCAGCCAAATCCAATTTCTAGCAAAGAAACACTTACATACCAGGCTACAACATTTGCCAGCAACACAGCAACTAACACTGCACAAAAGGCAATCGCGAAAAATTCTGCAAGCATAGCGACGCTCACCTGCTGTTTGGATGCACCCAATACGCGCAGTAATGTAGATTCGCGAATACGCGCGGTTTGGGTTGCAATTAACCCAGCGTATAGCACCGCTAAGCCTGTAATGAGGCTGAATAAGAACACATAGCTGACCGCCACACTCATTTTTTCCATAATAGCGCGCACTTGTTCCATCAATGCCGCCACATCAATCACCGTCAAATTGGGAAAAGTGCTGACCAGTTGCTGTATAAACGCGGCTTGCTGAGGTGGCAAATGAAATGCGGTCATATAGCTGGCTGGTAAATGATCAATGGTTTGAGGTGGCGTGACCGCAAAAAAGTTAGCGCGCATACTGTCCCACTCTACCTTACGAATGCTAGTCACTTTCAGTGTCAGAGGCGTACCGGCCACATCATAGCTTAAGGTATCACCCAAACGAATATTTAAGTTCTGCGCCAACTCTTGCTCAAGCGATACATATGGCTTCCCAGCATCTTCGACCTTCCACCATTGCCCTTCTAGCAACTTGTTGTCGGCTTGCATGTTTGCAGCCCATGACAAATTAAACTCACGCGAGACCAGCCTTTTAGCACGCTCGTTGTCATAGCTTTCCGCAGTGACTTTCTTTTGGTTAATAGCCACCAAGCGTGCGCGTACCATGGTATGCACTTGTGGTGCCGGTAATGCTTGTTGAGTAAAGGTCTGAGTAAAATCCTGCACTTGGTCGGGTTGCAAATTAATCACAAAACGATTGGGCGCATCTTCTGGTAATGAATCTCGCCATGCACTCATCAAATCAGTTTTAATGATGCTTAATAACACAATTACCATCATCCCTAAACTAAAGGCAATCATTTGTGCGATGGATAGACGCATACGCCGTTTAAGATTGGTGAGACCAATCTGAACGCCCGCCGCGACTGGCCGATGTGAACGTATATTGAGTTTAAATAACAGGTGTACCATGGCATAAGCCAGCGCCCCCACAATCAGACATGTCAGCACTAGACCGCCACTGACTGCCATGGCCATTTTCATGGTTTTAGCTTGCCAAGCCATGAGCGCAATAACCAGCACCGCCATGGGCAAATAGTTAAGCCAATCCTGCTTAAGGTTCACTTCTGTCTCACGTCGTAAAATGGTGACAGTTGGCATGGTCTGGATAGCGCGCAAGTGTGGCCATATCAATGCCAGCATCACCAACAGGCTGACCAATACCCCCAATAAAAATGGCCAAACAGTAGCCGGTGCGAGCGATTCCACAAACAAGCGTCCGGCTAATGTGGCTAAACCTTGTTGCAACACAAAACCGAGCAAGCCACCAAGTACCCCACCAATCAGTGCCACCCACACCGTTTGCCACAACAGTATGGTTTGTATCATGCGACCAGTTGCCCCAAAACAACGCAACATGGCAAACGTATCTAGATTACGATTAAGGTAGGGGCCACTGGCTAATAACATTGCCACAATCGCCAACATCACGCTAACCATGGCTGATAAACCCAAAAAGATTTCAGCCTTATCCAGAGCGCTTTTAATTTCAGGGCGTGCCGTTTTCACATCCTCTAGCCGCTCGCCACGTTGTAAATGTTGGGTAGCCCAAGTGGAGAAAGCCTTGAGTTGCGCTGTCTCGCCTGCCACAATCAATTGATATTTGACGCGACTACCAAACTGAATCAATCCGGTTGCAGACAGGTCATCTGCATTCATCATCACGCGTGGTGCAAAATTAAACATGTCGCCACCACGTGATGGCTCACGCTCTAGTATGCCGGACACTTTTAACGCCTGTGTACCTAGGGTGACTTCATCGCCTAGTTGTAGCGCCAATACATTCAGCAACCTTGGTTCCAGCCATACCTCGCCTTTTGCCGGTGGACGCGTGAGCAGAACAGGTGCTTCATTAGGCGCTAACCGCACACTAAAGTCACCGCGCAAAGGAAAAGCGTTATCTAGCGCCTTAATCTCGGATATTTGGCTGCGCGATTGGTGCACAAGCATACTTGGAAACTCTGCCGTGTGCGTTACATTAAGCCCAAGCTGGCGTGCTTGTTGAAAGTAATTTTCTGAGATTGCATGGTCGCTGATAATGACCAAATCTCCGCCCAGCAAAATACCCCCTTGGCTATTAAGATGGCCCGCAATGCGTTGTGAAAACGCGTTGACCGAAGTAATCGCCGCCACCGCCAACACCAGCGCTAGCAAAAGCACACGCAAATCACCTGCGCGCCAATTTGCTTTAAGTTGTTGCCAAGCTAGTAGGCGCAAAGGCAAATTGGTCATGCGAGAATTAAGCATAGGCTTTCTCACTTAATTGGCCATCTTGCAACGTCAAGACACGGTCACAACGTTGCGCTAACCTTATATCATGCGTGACCAACACCAATGTGGTGCTATTTTCTTGGTTCAGTTTAAATAACAACTCAATAATTTTCTCGCCATTGGCAGTATCCAAATTGCCAGTAGGCTCATCGGCAAAGAGCACAGCCGGCTGCGCTGCAAAAGCACGTGCAATGGCCACGCGCTGCTGCTCCCCGCCTGACAACTGTTTGGGATAATGTTGCATGCGCTCTGCAAGACCAACCTTAGCCAAGCTCTCTTGCGCGGTTTGCATAGGGGTAGGATGCCCGTTGAGTTGCATCGGAATCATCACATTTTCAAGCGCGGTCATGGTGGGCAACAATTGAAACGATTGAAACACAAACCCCATAGTCTGACCACGCATCGCCGCGCGTGCATCTTCGTCTAAGGTGCTAAAGGCATTACCTTGAATCGAGACGAGCCCTGAAGTTGGGACATCTAAACCTGCTAGAATGCCTAGCAAGGTAGATTTGCCAGAACCCGAGCTACCCACAATTGCTACACGCTCGCCAGCTTGTATTTGCAATTCTAAATCCCTTAGGATATGCAAAACATGCTCACCGCTACCCACACTTTTGTTGAGGTTTGTCGCTAAAATGATGGTCTCGCGCGTTGGATGTTGAGGTGAGTGTTGAGAAGCTGCGTGAGTATTGGCTTGTTTAGGTGCGTTTATTTCAGTAGAAGAAAGTAACATCAATGAGATCTCGTTTATTGTTTTGGCGGTTTGTGCCAGCGTTTAAATCTGGCTTACTTCTGGTTAGTCTTATTTTGTTGTCATTGGTTGCAATTTCAAGTCAGGCTGCATCCACAATTTTGGTATATGGCGATAGCTTATCCGCTGCTTATGGCCTCTCTACCCAGCAAGGCTGGGTATCTTTGATGGGTGAGCGACTAAAAACTGAGCGTCTGCCCTATCAAGTTGTGAATGCGAGTATCAGCGGTGAAACGACGGCTGGGGGTCTCAGCCGCTTTAAGCAAACGATTGCCACACAAAAGCCTCAAGTGCTGATTTTGGCGCTAGGTGCCAACGATGGCCTACGTGGTCTGCCCATTGAGACCATGCAGCAAAATCTGACCAATATGCTGGAATTAGCCAAGCAAAATAAGATTAAAGTATTGTTAGTGGGTATGCGCATTCCACCTAATTATGGTCCGCAATATACACAGGCATTTCATCAAACATTTATCGACCTTGCACAGCAATTTAAAATCAAATTAGTGCCATTTTTATTAGAAAACGTTGCAGGAAAACCTGCGTTAAATCAAGATGATGGCATTCATCCAACCGCCGAAGCACAACCGATAATTTTGGATACGGTTTGGAAAACGCTAAAGTCCATGTTGACCAAAAAATAACTCACGGATTGGTTTGCCAGCGTATCAACAGTCCCATCTCATCTGGCCTTGCCGCCACACTTGGGTCAATACCAATGTTCGGAATGCAGACTAGCGTATCACCCAGCCAAACCAGAGGCATGCGCTCACGCAGCCAAGGCGGAATAGTATGTGCTTGAAAAATATACTTGAGCGTGCGACTAGGCTGCCCGATATCTGGCTTAAATCGTTCACCCCCCGCGCGTAATCGAATGCGCAATGGACTTGATACAAAGTATTTTTGCGCAATGCCTTGCCCCACACACGACTCAAAAATAAGACTGTCTTGGGCATTTAATGGAAGCACAGGCTCACCATGCCACACTTGCTCATCAAGCATCACTGGCACAATATCTTTCACAATGTAAGCCAGCCCCAAATATCTCTTAACCGAATACGAGTCCGAAAGTTGAATATCAATCAAGGCTTCTTTGCGCGCAGAAACAAGCTGTTGCAATATCTGTTTGAGTATTTCAGCATTTGGCATCCTCAAACCGTGCTGTGCAATCCACCAGCGCAGCAAGTTTTTTGCCCTAGCCTCGGTGAGTGTAGCCAATTGATTGGTTTGCAAACACACTTGATTCATTGGTAGCCCAGCTGCCACCACTTGTGAAGCATCCATCTCTGCCAACTCCGTCAGCAATTCACCCGCTTCTGCCATATGTTGCGCCGCTCTGCTCAATGTTTTATGCACACCGGAATAGCGCGTTGCCAGCAATGGCAACACCTTATGCCGCATAAAATTGCGGTCATAGTGCGTGTTTTGGTTGCTATCATCCTCCACCCAAGACAACGCGTGGGTATTTGCGTAAGTTTCGAGCGCTTGACGTGATACATCAAGCAGGGGTCTGATTAAGCCCTGCTCTAAATCCAGTTCAGGCATCCCAGCCAATCCTTTAGTCCCCGCACCACGCATCAGTTGTAGCAATAGCGTTTCTGCTTGGTCTTGCTGATGGTGGGCCAAGCAAATAAAGTCGGCAGCAGTCTGTTGCAAAGCGTTATAGCGTGCTTCTCTTGCACTAGCCTCAATACCTTGCCCACTCGCTTTTGCCACATTCACCCGTGTTATTTGCAATGGAATTGCATACTGCTGGCAAACTTGTTGGCAATGCTGCGCCCATGTATCTGCATGCATACTTAAACCATGGTGCACATGCATTGCGGATAACTCAAGTTGGAATGGCGCCTCCGAGCTTACGCGCAACTGTTGCTGCAACACAGCCAACAGATGTAATAAAACAGAGGAATCTAGCCCGCCACTATAGGCAACAAGCAGATGATATGAAGATTGAGGTTGTTGATGAAAAACGCGCGTAAGACAATCATTTACGCGCGTAATCAGAGGGTCATTACTTGGCGGCAGCCACTTTGAACTTGCCATAGCTCATCAGTCGGGCATACCTTGTTTCAAGCAATTTATCGATTTTCTTGGCTTGTAATGATTTCAATTGCTCACGGAGGGCATGACGCAGTTTTTCCATCATTTCTAGATGGTCGCGGTGCGCACCACCAAGTGGCTCAGACACAATCTCATCAATTAAACCAAGCACTTTGAGTCGGTCAGCCGTAATCGCTAATGTTTCTGCAGCCTCTGGCGCTTTGGTCGCACTCTTCCATAAAATAGAAGCACAACCTTCAGGAGAAATCACAGAATAAGTGGCGTATTGCAGCATGAGTAATTGGTCTACTACACCAAGTGCTAACGCACCGCCTGAGCCCCCCTCACCAATCACTACACCGATAATTGGTGTTTTTAATTCAGCCATCACATACAGGTTACGCGCAATCGCTTCCGATTGGCCGCGCTCTTCTGCACCAATGCCAGGGTACGCGCCAGGCGTGTCAATCAGTGTAATAATAGGCAAGCCGAATTTCTCTGCCATCCTGAATAAGCGCAAGGCTTTACGATAACCTTCTGGGCGAGGCATGCCAAAGTTACGGTATTGACGCTCTTTCACATCGCGCCCTTTTTGATGCCCGATGACCATCACCGGCAAGCCTTCAAAACGTGCAATACCACCGACGATTGCAGGATCATCCGAATAAGCTCGGTCACCATGCAACTCTTCAAACTCGGTAAACAATTCATCAATATAATCTAGGGTATAGGGACGCTGTGGATGACGTGCTACCTGAGAAATTTGCCAAGCGGTCAGCTTTTCATAAGAGTCCTGCAACAGCTTGTTGCTCTTTTTTTGCAGCTGCTCCACTTCTTTTGAGATGTCTAACGCATCATGTTCATCGTGCGAAACTTGCAAAGCTTCAATACGCTTTTCAAGCTCGGCAATAGGAGCTTCAAAGTCCAAATAGGTCAGTTTGGGATCGGTCAGACGCCTGTTTTTCATGTTGTCACAATTCGTATTGGAATGTTGCTAATTATAAAGGATTTTTACATTATCTTTTGAAAGCCAAGCGTGTAAATGCTTTAATAAATCATCGTGCAGTTCTACACGCCAATCATCCCCCAGCATCAAGCTGGCTTGGCCCTGGGCGTTGTGGTATTCAATTTTCACAGGGCACAATTTTTTCTCAGCGTTACGACTACGATAAGGATCGAGAATAGCACTTAATTTTTGCGCATCCGATTGCCCATTGCATGAGATTTTAAGCATGTTGGCATAATTGCTACGCGCAGTCGCTAAATCAAACAATTTACGTGCGCTAACGCGTATGCCGCCAGAGAAATCATCATTACTGATACGCCCTTCCACCAGTAATAACTGATCTTCTCGAATCAGCATCGCATGCTGATTCAGCAATTCCGCGCCCACTACCACATCCACGCGCGCCGCCGCATCATCGATGGTGACAATTGCCATTTTACCGCGCTGGGTCATGCGTATCCTCACCCCCATTACCACACCAGCAATCAATTTAGGCTGTTCTTGGGGCACTAAATCAGCCAGAGTGCCACGCACAAAGGTCGCAATCTCATCTTTGTAACTCAAAAAAGGATGCCCACTCAGGTAAAACCCTAGCGCGGCTTTTTCCTCTTGTAGCGCTTGCTCCGGTGTCCATGGCTCCACAGTTGGCAATTGGTGTGTAGTCTCTGTCACCTCGCCAAACAAATTATTCTGACCAGCATGGCTACTGCTCTGCTCTGCTGCAGATATGGCGGTACTGACCGCAGCAAGTAGCGACGCTCGATTAGGCTCTAATGTATCAAAAGCACCGGCACGAATCAGTGATTCAATCACGCGACGATTGACTTTGCGTAAATCCAAACGTGCGCAAAAATCAAAAAGGTCTTTGAAGGGACCATCTTGATTGCGAGAAGCCACAATCAACTCAATAGCAGCCAAACCCGTGCCTTTAACAGCACCCAAGCCATACAAAATTTGTTTAGCATTCAAAGGCTTAAACTGATAAACACTTTGATTGATATTAGGCGGCAACACCTCAATTTGATTAGGTGCGCAATCGTCAAAGAAAGTGCGTACATTGTCTGTGTTGTTCATGTCTGCCGACATGGTGGCCGCGATGAATGCCGCTGGATAATGCGCTTTTAAATAAGCGGTTTGATAGGCCACCAAGGCATAAGCAGCAGCGTGTGATTTATTGAAGCCATACCCTGCAAACTTTTCGAGCAAATCAAATAACTCATTGGCTTGTTTCTCGCTTAAGCCGTTTTTTTGTGCACCTTCGTTAAAAATAGCGCGTTGCGCCACCATTTCTTCAGGTTTCTTCTTACCCATCGCGCGCCGCAGCAAATCAGCACCGCCCAGACTATACCCAGCCACCACCTGCGCAATCTGCATCACCTGCTCTTGGTAAACGGCAATGCCGTAAGTTTCTTTCAATATCGATTCGGTGGCTGGATGTGGGTACTCCACACGCTGAAGGCCATGCTTACGGCGGCAAAAATCCGGAATCAAATCCATCGGACCCGGACGGTACAACGCTACCAGTGCCACAATATCCTCAAAGCAGTCTGGCTTAGCCTGCTTGAGCATGTCTTTCATGCCTTTAGACTCTAGCTGGAACACGGCCGTAGTGTTGGAGGTTTTTAGTAGCTGATAGCTACGCTTATCATCCAGCGGTAGCGTTTCAAAGCTAAGAGGGAGTAACGACTCCTGCGCGCGTTGCGCATTCGCGTTTTCAAGCGCCATGTCTAATATCGTCAGCGTACGTAGGCCCAAGAAGTCAAACTTGACCAAACCCACAGCTTCCACATCATCTTTGTCATACTGACTGACCAAACTGGCGCCATCAGGTTGGCAATAAATAGGAGAATAATCCGAAATTTTGCCTGGGGCAATCAACACACCCCCTGCGTGCATCCCTACGTTACGCACTAACCCCTCTAGCCTTAGTGCCAATTCAAGCAGCCCAGCCACCTCTTCTTCTTTTTCTCGGCGTTCTTGTAGTTGTGGTTCTTTCTCCAAGGCGGATTGCAAGGTAATTCCCAACTCCAATGGAATGAGTTTGGCAATGCCATCCACAAAGTTAAACGGCAAATCAAGCACGCGCCCAACGTCACGTATCACGGCCTTTGCCGCCATGGTTCCGAAGGTAGCAATTTGCGATACTGAAGCCAAGCCGTATTTTTGTTTGACGTAATCAATGACGCGATCACGGCCTTCTTGGCAGAAGTCAATATCGAAGTCAGGCATAGAGACGCGCTCTGGGTTCAGAAAGCGCTCAAACAACAAGTTATAGCGTAATGGGTCTAAGTCTGTGATACCCAGACTATAAGCGACCAATGAGCCTGCACCTGAACCACGCCCCGGCCCAACTGGTACGCCATTGTTTTTGGCCCAGTTAATAAAATCGGCCACAATTAAGAAGTAACCAGCGAAGCCCATCTGATTGATGATTTGGCACTCAAACGCCAGACGTTTTTCATAACCTTCTCGCTTTTGTGCACGTATTGCCTCGTCTGGATAGAGCGAAGACAAGCGAGACTCCAAACCAATCTGCGACTGTTGCACCAAATATTGGTCCAAACTCTCTTGATTGGGGGTTGGGAAATCAGGCAAATAGTTTTTACCTAAGGTCAAACTCAAATTACACCGTTTGGCAATTTGCACACTATTAGTCAGCGCTTCGGGCATATCGGCAAATAAAGCCTGCATTTCAGCCTGCGTTTTAAAGTACTGCGACTCAGTAAAATGTTTGGGACGACGACTATCGGCCAGCATATAGCCTTCGGCAATGCAGGTGCGCGCTTCATGCGCCATAAAGTCATCTGGGGTTATGAATTGTATTGGGTGTGTTGCCACTACTGGTAAATCTAGCGTGTTGGCCAATTGCACCGTCAGCTGAACCAATTTATCTTGCTGGCGATGCTTACCCAACTCATGGGTGCGTTGCACTTCAAGATAATAGCGGTTGGGAAACAGGCTTGACCATTGCTCTGCACATTTCTTCGCCTGCGCAAGGTTGTCCTGAGAGAGCGCTTGCCCAACATCGCCGTGCTTAAAACCCGATAAGACAATCAATCCCTCATTTGCTTGTGCAAGCCATTCTTGCTTAATTTCAGCGCGTCCACGGTATTGATTTTCTAGAAATGCTTTACTTAACAATTCGCATAGATTTCGGTAGCCATCCAGATTTTGCACCAGAAAAAGAACACGTGTAGCTTGGTCGCGGTTGTTAGGATTTTCTACCCAAACATCACAACCAATGAGTGGCTTAATGCCTGCACCACGCGTCGCTTTATAGAATTTAATTGCACCAAATAAGTTGGATAAATCAGTTAATGCAATGGCAGGCATTGCGTCTTGTTTGGCGACTTTGACATAGTCATCAATGCGCACAATGCCATCTAAAATGGAATACTCGCTATGGCAACGCAAGTGCACAAAGGCGGGAGAAATTGACTGTAATTCTGATGCTTGCATGCCAATATTTTACCTTTGTCAGGTCATAATGACAGCAATTAATCGCTAAATGTAGCTAAACTTTTAAGACTAAAACAGGAGTTGTCACGCAAGCACTTGATAACAAAGCACTTGCGTGAATTGTGCTTAATGTAAGCGTTGTTGAATCAGTTCGTTGACTTTGGCTATAAGCTCATCATCGTGCACAGGTTTACCAAAGAACGCATCCACACCAATATCTTTAGCCGTGTTTTGGTGCTTATCTGCAGTACGTGAGCTAATCATAATCAGCGGTGTTTTGGCGGTACGAGCATCGTCACGAATATTTCTGGCCAAGCCGAAACCATCCATACGTGGCATTTCGATATCCGTCAAAATGATATCTGGGGTGGTAGTTTGTAATAGCTGCATCGCATCCATTCCATCTTTGGCCACCAACACCTCAAAGCCTTCACGCTCTAGCAAACGACCAAGCACTTTACGCATGGTGAGTGAGTCATCCACCACCATGGCTTTGCGTTTATGCACCACCGCCGCTTGTTGTACTTGAACCTTCACGCTACCTACTGCGAGCACTTCTCGATTGGCCAGCAATAGTGGGTTAAGAATTAAAATTACGCTACCATCGCCAGATACCGTAGCACCCATGATGCCAGGCACACGTGCCAGCTCAACACCAATTGGTTTAATCACCACCTCTTGGTTACCGAGCATCTCATCGACATGCAAGGCGATACGATAGTTACCACTGCGCAGCAATAGCACAGAGGCATAAGGCTGTTCCTGCTCTACAGGCACTTCATTGAGCAACTTGGCAATATGATGTAGCGGATAAGTGTTGCCTGCCCAGACAATCTCACCAGCCTCATAGGCCTTGGCAATATCGGCCTGCTTCACTTTTTGCGCTTGCTCAATCATGGCCACAGAGATGGCGTATTGTGTTGCACCAGCGCGCACCATCAACACTTGTGCCACGGTCAGTGTGACTGGCAAGTAAATAAAGAACTGTGTACCCTCGCCTAATCGGCTATCGACGTCGATACGGCCACCTAGACCTGTCACCTCGCTGCGCACCACATCCAAGCCAACACCACGTCCAGCAATCTGTGTAACTTCAGAAGATGTAGAGAAGCCAGGCTCAAAAATGACCGCCATCAACGCTTGATCATTAATGTCTGCATCGGCATCAATCACTTTGTTTTGGATAGCAATCTCTTTGACACGTTTTAAGTTTACGCCTGCACCATCGTCACTGATTTGAATACGAATCTCATCATTCTCCGCAGCCACATGCAAATGCAGCTTGCCTGTTTCTGGCTTGCCAGCCTTCTTACGTGCCGCTGGCAATTCAACCCCATGCGCCACTGCATTTCTTAGCAAATGTTCAAGTGGTGCACCAATTTTATCCAGCACGCTTCGGTCGATTTCTGTTTTATCACCCGTAATCACAAACTCAACGCGCTTGTTCAGCTCACGCGCTGTTTGTCGCACAATACGATCCATACGCTCAGAAAGTTGAGAGAACGGCAACATACGCACATTCATCAAGGTTTGTTGCAGCTCGCGGTTCATACGCGTTTGTTGTTGAAGCGCCGCTTCGGCTTGACCCAAATTGCTAATCAACCCATGTTGAATGGTTGAAATATCGTTTACGCTTTCCGCCATCATGCGTGTGAGCTCTTGCAAGCGTGTGAATCGGTCAAACTCCAACGGGTCAAATTTCTCATTGGCTTCTTGTAATAAAGTCAAACGAGATTGCAATTGCGTGTCAGCTTCCAATTCCAGCTCACGAAGATAGTTACGCATACGCGATACGCTCTCGGTCAAATCATGCGAGGTGTTTTTAAAGCCAATCACCTCTTTATCAATACGTGAACGAATAATCGAAATCTCGCCTGCTTCATTAATCAGTCTATCCAACACATCGGCACGCATACGTAAAAACTGTGTTTTACGATTGCTATGACGAAGATTGGCGGCAGCAGACTCTGCTTCAGTAGCTGCAGAACTAGGTGCAGCCTGTGTAGACGATTCTGCCATATAGGCAATATCATCATAATCTGATTCCACTTGTATCAGCTGGGTCAAATGCTCAGGCAAATGCCCCTCTTCAAAATAGACACCAATTGCATCCAAGTCTGTAAACAACTCTTCAAATATACGTGCATCTGCCTTGGTCTTAAGGGCTTGTACTGCACGTTCTTCCATATTGTGCACAACATTACCCAACAAGTGCTTGCCTGCCATGCGGGCACTACCTTTTAGTGTGTGCAACGCACGCTGTAAGGCGTCCGCATGCTCGACTGCGCTTGGGTTTGCACGCCATGCCCTTAATTCATTCCCTATGATAGGCAATAACTCATCAGCCTCTTCTTGAAACAAATTGAGAATTTCAATATCCACCAACTCTGAGTGCTCTTCCACCACTGGTGAGGGGTACGCCTCAGTAACAGCCGGCGCTGCAACGGTGTCGTCTGGCTCAGGTGATACATCTGAGATTTCAGGCGATTTAGCATCAGTGCTTTCCGGCGATTCTGTTGCTGATTCGTTAATCAACACAGGTACTGGTGCATCTGGCTCTTCCGACATAGGCATGTCAATGTGTTCTGGCAACTCCACTGCTTCTGCTGCTGGCATTACCTCTGCTGATTTAGCATTAGATTTTGCTTGTTGCGCACCACGTTTAATGCTTGGAGTTGCTGCTTGCACAGACTTGATTAATGCTTTTTCTTCTTTAGGCTCTTTTAAATCAGAGACACGTTGCCACATTCTGGCTACAGACTTAAGTATGCGGGTATACAACTTATGTTGTGTTGGTGACCAGTCATTACCTACTTCATCTAGCCACTGTTCCACGGCTCGCCCTAACGAGCCCATATGGGTGAACCCTGCAGCTAATGCATTGCTGGCTAAGGTATGGATGGCTCGTCTTGCTGCGTCAGATGGGGCGACCGGGGCATCATGAGCATTCATACTAGCTAAATCTTGCTCCAGCACAGTAATGTTCACCATGGCTTCATTCAGGAAAATGTTATACAACTGACGGCTGAGTTTGCGTGTACCATCAATCATCACCACATCATCGCCGGCTTTTTTCTTAGCAGGTTTTGCCACTGGCGCTTTGTTCAATTGCATAATCCGCGCAATCCAAACATCTGGACTAAGCGTAACTTCTTTCTCCTCACGAAGTGTGTTTGACCAATTGGCAAACTCTGAGGTGATATGCTCAATCTCTTGCAATTGTTCGATAGCCAGCATTGAATTACTGTCTAGCACACCGTTTAAGAAGGTTTCCACTTTGCCTGCAACCTCACCAAGCCCAGATAAGCCAACCGTACGTCCACTGCCTTTTAATGTGTGAAATCCTCTACGAATTTCCACCAAAGCTTCATGGCTAGCACTGACTTTGAGGAGTTGCAGGTTATTGGCAATGTGCGCAAGCACTTCCTCAGCCTCTGTCAGGTAAATGTCCAACAGCTCATCGTCTGATGCTTTATCAACGACAGTTACTGCTGATGACTCATCTTGTAGCGCTTCAGTGTCAGCAGTTTCAGCTGGCGCAGCCTCTGCTGTAACAACTACATTTGAGCCCAGTGCGTTGCCCAATGCCACTTTCATGCGCGTAAGCGCACTCTCCATAGCGGATTCATACTCTGGCCTTACTTTAGGCAGACCTTCGGCATACATGCCCAACATACTCAGGCTTTCAGCCAACAACTCAAATTCACCCTGATTGGCGTCAAAGTGATTTGATTGGAAGAATTCTACGTAATCCAAACTAATCTTCGCGACATCTGCCGGCACATCTGCATCTAGCATTTGAAAGATAGACGCCACCTCTTTTAATGGCTTAACAGTCAGACCTAAAGGTGATTTATCTTGAGGATGTCGGAAGAAACCATCAAGCGCCTGCTCAACCACTTTTAAAGACTCGTGAATTTGTGAAACCACCACCTTCATGGTGTCTGCATCAAGTTCATTTGTTCTATCATGCGCTAGCTGCGTGTAGGCAGCGCCTGAGGCAATTAGCTCTAAGCGTTGAATTTCGGAGAGTAATTTTTGGATTTTACCTGCGTCTAGCTCTGTATATTCCTGTAGCGCTGTCTCCAACAGGTGAATACCAGCCGCAACTTCAATCAATATCGGATGCGTAGTTTGACCTGACCCATCTCTTAGGAAATGAATGACCTGTGCCAAGGCTTGATACAAATCAATCACCACAACCTGGCTAAGCTGCTGACACAATGACTGGTGTTCAGCCAAAATATCGGCACAACGTACCATTAAGCTGTTATCTACCGAGACTGTTGTTTGCTCGCGATTCTCAACATGAAAATCAATTTTATTAGATACTTCGTTCCAGACATCACCAACACTCGCTACCACATCCGCCAATTGCAACGCAATGCTGATCTCTGACTGATCAATAACGCCATGCGCTAAATGATCTAAAGGGCTATCAATGTAGCTATGTAAGTCATAAATCTGTTTGGCCTTGCTGACTTCTGGGTAATCAGCTTGTGTTTCAGCCACGTAATAGAGCATATCTTTGAGCATTTGTGGGTTTGCTTTAGGCGCGCCATCTAACAATTGCTTGAGCTCTTGGTCTATTTTTCGGCAAAGCCTTTTTGCACCAGCAAGTTCAGCGATATCCGGATCGTGCAAACTTTGTGCAAATGCACAGGCAGACCACCACATCATCTTAGGTGCGCTACGTGTTTGCACCTCACTGACTTTTGCCAGTGAATCAACCATGTTATCCAACGCACTAGAATCTTTTGCTTTAAACCAAGTTAATAACGACTTTTGGTAATTAAGCCTTTGTTCGCTAATAAATTTAGCATAGGCGGTATCATCAAGTTCCACCGTAGGAATGTCTTTTGGAGCGGCATGACTTGTATCAGGGAAGAACAAATCACTTTTTTCTAACAAGCCACCTTGTACTGCAACAATAGGTGCAAGCGCATCAAATAATCGCAGTGGCACGTCACGTGCGCCCTTCATTAAACTATCAAGATAGCTGAGTAATGCATTTACAGCATGCACTAATTGCACATTGAGTTCTGGTGTAGTGGTGATTTCACTTTTTTCTAGCTTAGAAATGCACTTTTCTAGCTCCGCACAAAAGAACTTGCAACCCTCTAAGCCCACCATATCCAATGCACCGCTGGCTTGATAAGTATGGGTTTGTGCGTAGCGTAAAAACGCTGTGTCAGAGATATTTTCGCTATACTTATTTAGATTTTCTAAAACAGTATGTAGCGACTTATCTATTTCTTCCTTCACCCAAGTTAATGGGCCAATATCAAAATCATTTGACACGTGAATTCATCTCAATAGTGATAGATAATTTTAAGCTTAAGCAAGCTTGAACCCAGCAACCGATTCACGCAACTCTTTCGCCAACGAGGTCAACTGACCTACAGAGGTTGCCGTCACTTTGGTACCTTCGGTCGTCTGTGTCGTAATCTCCTGAATTTGTTGCATGTTTTTCGTCACAGTTGATGCCACCTGCGTTTGCGCCTCAGTTGCAGATGAAATCGATTCAATCAAGCGGGCCAAGTTGTTGGTCACGTTTTCAATCTCGGCAAGTGCTCTACCCGCTGCATCAGACAATTGCGCCCCTTCTACCACACCCTCGGTACTTTTCTCCATCGCGGCTACCGCAGAGTTCGTATCGGTCTGAATTGTCTTCACAATGGCACCAATCTGCTTGGTCGCCTCAGATGAACGCTCCGCTAATCGCTGCACCTCTTCCGCAACCACTGTAAAGCCTCGTCCCGCTTCACCAGCAGATGCTGCCTGAATCGCCGCGTTCAACGCCAGAATGTTAGTTTGCTCGGTAATGTCAGAAATCAGGTCCACAATCTCACTAATCTCTTGTGAGCTCTCACCCAGACGTTTAATACGTTTGGACGTTTCCTGGATTTGCTCGCGGATACTGTTCATACCCTGAATTGTGTTTTGTACCGCTTTTGAACCCTGTGATGCCGCTTGTAATGAGCGCTGCGCAACCTCAGACGCCTGGCTCGCGTTGCTGGATACCTGCAAGATAGAACGCGTCATCGTCGTCACCGCATCGGTGGTTTCAGTAATTTGTTTGTATTGTTGCTCTGTCGCAGAGAGCAATGACACTGAAGTTTGTTGCGCCTGTGCGGTAGCAGTGTTCACCTGCTCTGACGCCCGTGTAATCTCCGTTACCAGATCTCGCAAGTTATCAATCGTATAGTTAATTGAGTCAGCAATCGCGCCAGTGATGTTTTCACGCACTTGCGCACGTACTGTTAAGTCGCCGTCAGCCAAGTCACCCATCTCGTCCAGTAAGTTTAAAACCGCCATTTGGTTAGACTGTCCATCGTCTTCTAGGCGTTTCACCGAAGCATCAATCGCTTTTACCTGACGAATACCAAAGTAAATCATGGCGAAAAGAATGGCCAAACCCAACAATACCAAGGCGGCCAAAATCGTCCCAAGCAATTGCGACACCTCGCCAGATGTCTTACTGGATAATTTCTCAACCTCAGACTTGAGGGAGTTAGCTGTTTGTTTATTCACCTCATAAGCACTAGCCAAGTCAGCCAGCGGCTTAGCTGCGGCAATCGCACCCAGCTTAATCGCTGCATCAAAGTCTTTATTAAAAATGCGGTAGAAATTCTCATTAGATTTAGCCACCGCTTCAAACGCACCTGTCATGTTGCCCGCGCCTGCATTGGCTTTCCAGTAGGCCAGACGTTTTTGAAACTCAGCTTCATAGCGTCTCACTTCTTCCAACTTTTTGTCACGCTTTTGATAGTCACCGTTGGTCGTTGCAACATAGGCCTCGTTTGCAGCCGCGAACGCATCCACCGCATATAAAGAGGGAGGTGAAATATCGGCTCGCAGGTCATTATTTTTTTGAATTTTGTTGAATTCAGGTCCGTTCACGCGTACCTGATTAATTGCGTATGCAGCCAGCGCCGTAAACACTACAAAACCGATTACTGGCCAGTACACCTGGGCGTAACTTGTTTTACCGCCAGAGATAGCTTCTTTCTTACTAAATAGCTGCTTTACCTTTTCTGGCACTGCTTTTATAAAACTTAAATTAATCGCCATTTGAATCCCTCTTTTCCCTACGATTTTTATGAGCACTCACTACTAATACGATTGAATGAATTCTTTGGATTGCACCAACTTCATGCAGTCCAACACCATCCATTGATTTCCATCTTGATCTTCATACACATCATGGTGCATACAAAATGCATGCTCTAGCGTATCACTCACCTTTTGCATGCCCTCTAGTTTGCGTAAGCCGACTAACTTTTCCACCAAAA
This sequence comes from Betaproteobacteria bacterium Ga0077540, assembly GCA_001464125.1. Lineage (GTDB taxonomy): Bacteria > Pseudomonadota > Gammaproteobacteria > Burkholderiales > Methylophilaceae > Methylophilus. The sequence goes on from LNEP01000003.1 coordinate 273,834, forward strand.
AAGCGACATGTGAGGTCACCTCATCACTCATTAGCAATACGCGCGCACTTGAAGTCACAGTGGTAGCTGCACCATTCAGCAACTGTCCAATATCATTAATCGCATATAACACACCACGGACATTAGCTACGCCAAGAAACCAAGGCTTAACTAACGGTACTGGATAAATTTCCATCAGCGGCAAGGTTTCGCTGATTTCCTGCATATTGACCAGTATGTGCTTACCCGCAATGATTACACCTAAATAACCCGCTGGGGCAGCCGACCCCACTTTTTTGGCTTCTTCCAGACGCTCAAGAATGTTCGCCTGATAATTTTTTAGGGTACTTTTACCAGCCATAACTTAACCAAGTTTGGCGATAATCGCCATCAGCTCATCTTTATTGATCGGTTTTTGCAAACAACCTTTGGCGCCCATTTTTTCGGCCCAAGCCAAGTCTGTCACTTGCAGCTTACCAGAGGTCAACACAATTGGAATATTGGCAGTTGCTGGATCTTTAGTCAGCGTTCTTGCTGCTTGAAAACCGGTAATGCCCGTCATAATAATGTCCATCACGATTAAATCTGGTGCAAGACCAGCTGCTTTTTCAACGCAAGCCTCTCCGCTCTCTAACGCTTGCACCTCAAAATTACCGGCCTCCAGCATTTCTGTAAGATAAAAGCGGTCTGTTGCCGAATCATCCACAACTAATATTTTTTGTATTGCCATCGTTGTATCCTTATTATTTAAATTTTCACGTACTCATTCACCGCAGCCACCAGTGTCTCTTGCGTAAATGGCTTAGTGAGATACTCATCAGAGCCCGCCATACGACCACGGGCACGGTCAAACAAACCATCTTTACTGGATAGCATAATGACAGGGGTGGATTTAAATCGATCATTGCGTTTAATTAGGCTACAGGTTTGATAACCATCTAACCTTGGCATCATGATATCGATAAAGATAATTTGTGGGTGCTGATCTGCAATTTTAGAAAGTGCATCAAAGCCATCTACTGCCAAGATAACTGCATATCCCGCATTTTTGAGAAAAATTTCGGCACTGCGACGAATGGTGTTGCTGTCATCAATTACCATGACTTTTACAGCTGCTGTATCACCGTTGGACAATTAATTGCGCTCCTATGTTGTACGTTGTTTACCTGTCAACTCTTATAAGGTTTTTGTATTGGTTAACTTTAAAATCCGGTAACAATCCTTTACATTTGTAGAAAAATATTACATTATCTAAACAGAAATGCAACACTTAGCTTACATTTGTGATAAAACACTTTAACATTTAATGCTAAAAATGGGTAATTTAGATACATTCCTCTAGTTATATTTTTTAAGGGCTGCAATCAATGTTAATCAGACAAGAATCTGTAGATGCCAAAGGCACAATTAAAGATTTACCTGCAACATCACCTTTGCCAACCGCCAATTTAGTACTTGCCTTTTCATCAGTGAAAAGGTTTTCGGAAGGTAAATTGCAAGCATTCTTAAAAGCACGTTATCCAACCGCACAAGTCATCGGCTGTACCACATCAGGTGAAATTAATGCCAATGGTGTATTTGACGACAGCATCCAAATCACCGCAATTATGTGGGAAAAAGTATTGCAACGGGTTGCGCAAACCAAAATGTCTGGCATGCAAAACTCATTTGAAACCGCAGCATTATTAGGCAAACAACTCAAAGCAGATACTTTGAAAGCACTCTTAGTGATTTCAGATGGTTTAAATGTGAATGGCTCCGAACTTTTGAAAGGATTTCAAAGTGTACTGGGCGAAATTCCTATTATCGGCGGCTTAGCTGGCGATGGTGGCGCGTTTGTGAAAACCCTCCAGTTGTTTAATGATACCGTATCAGACGGGATGATTATTGCAGTAGGCTTATACGGCGATTCATTGATTGTCTCCAGTGGTGCGTTAGGTGGCTGGAAACCTTATGGCCCGCCGCGCAAAATTACCAAATCAGAGAAGAACGTGGTCTATGAGATGGATGGCAAACCTGCCCTTCCACTTTATCGTATGTACATTGGTGAAGCTTTCTCCAAAGGCTTACCAGGCACTGGCCTTAAGTTTCCACTTGCGATTATCGAAGAAGGTAAACGTGATGTAGAAAAAATCCGCACCTTGTTGGCTGTTAACGCAGACGACAACAGCCTGACTTTTGCTGGGAACGTGGAGGAAGGGGAAACTGTACGTTTGTGCCAAACCAATCACGACCGTCTGGTAGAAGGTGCAGGCGGTGCAGCTGAGTTGGTGATGGATGGTTTGGGTGAAAACAAAACCAATCAAACAGGTCTAGCGTTGTGTGTCAGTTGTGTTGGTCGCAAAGGGGTAATGGCTGATTTAGTCGCAGATGAAGTGAAACAAGTTCAGCAAATCCTAGGTGCAAAAACCAACATCACGGGCTTTTACTCCTACGGTGAGTTAGCCCCGCGCCCCAATACATCGGACAGCGTATTGCATAACCAAACTATGACGATTGGCTATTTGAGCGAGAACGTACTCGCTTAAATAGCGTTGATTAGCGCGTTATCCAATTATTTGTGATATAAAAGCATTTGCATTAAGCAAATGCTTTTTTTTATTGTTTTTGTTCTTAGCAAGCCAAAGGAATACCGATGCCCAACGCTGTGACTTTGATGGGAAGCCCTGTTCTCATCGAGGGCGTGTTACCCAAAGTGGGAGAACATATCCCAGAATTTACGCTGGTAGATAAAAATCTAGAAGACGTCAATTTAGATAACTTTGCTGGCAAACGCAAAGTACTTAATATTTTTCCGAGTATCGACACCCCAACCTGCGCAAGCTCGGTGAGAAGATTTAACCAGTTAGCCAGCGGCATGAAAAATACCGTGGTGCTCAATATTTCCGGAGACTTACCATTTGCACAACAACGGTTCTGTGCAGCAGAAGGCTTGGATCAGGTAGTGAATTTATCGAGCTTGCGTGGCCGTGACATGTTTAAAAACTATGGCGTGCTGATAGTAACAAGTAAGCTGGCTGGTTTGGCTGCTCGCGCAGTGATGATAGCGGATGAAAATAACCTAGTGAAATATGTAGAGTTGGTGAGCGAAATTGCTGACGAGCCAAACTATCAGGCCGCACTCAGGGCTTTAAAATAATTTGAGGGTTAAATAATCAGAACCGCTCATCATGGGCCTATGTTCAACATAGCGTCAAAGTGATACTTTATTGTTTCATTTGTTTCAATCACAATTTCAATCCATATATCGAATTATGGTGTACTCATACTAACAACAATCTAAAATCAATTATTTAGGAGAATCAATATGGCAACAGTGACACTCAAAGGTGGCCCAGTAGCAATAGGCGGCGACTTGCCTAGCGTAGGTCAAACAGCACCAGACTTTCAACTAGCAGATGCGAAACGCGTACTGCAATCATTGGGCGCATACGCAGGCAAGCGCAAGGTGTTGAATATATTTCCAAGTATCGACACACCTACCTGTGCCACCTCAGTGCGTACATTTAATCAAAAAGCCAGCAACATGGACAACACTGTTGTACTTTGTATTTCTGCTGATTTACCGTTTGCCCAGAGTCGTTTTTGCGGTGCTGAGGGGATTGAGAACGTGGTAACACTCTCTACATTCCGCGACACTGCAAAATTTGCCAAAGATTACGGTGTGCAAATTTTAGATAGCAGTTTAGCCGGTTTAACTGCGCGTGCAGTGGTGGTGCTTGATGAAAACAACAAAGTCTTGCACAGTGAGTTAGTGAGTGAAATTGCCAACGAACCTAACTACGATGCGGCACTGGCTGTGCTGTAAGCCAATGCTTGAATAGCAAACCATAGAATAGAAAAGCCCCGTAGATACGGGGCTTTTTTTAATGACTGACTACATGATTAAAAACCACCGTCATTCGTAAGCGGTGTATTTAGCATTGCTACCTTTGGCTTTTTCCACGGGGTATTTTTTAGCGTTTAAATCAATTTTTTGATGGGCCGCAGCAATCAAATCAATATCCAACACTTCTGCAATTCTCAGCAGGTAAACAAAGGTGTCAGCCAGTTCATGACTGACCGCCTCACGCTTTTCAGGAGTGAGCACTTGACTGTCGGCTGGCGTGTCCCATTGAAACTGCTCGACCAACTCGGCCGCCTCGACAATCATCGCCATCGCTAAATTTTTGGGCGTATGAAACTGTGCCCAATCTCGTTCTGCTACAAAGGCGTTAATTCGCGCACGCAGCGCGCGCAAACTATCTTCAGAAGCTGTCATCGCAACATCCATATTTCAACACCCACACTTTAATTAACCTCACACCGTCATCTGCTCTAGCGTTTCCAACATTTTTTCAGCTTCTAACAATACCGCAAATTCGTCCGCGGTGAGTGGCTTGCTAAAATAAAAGCCTTGAATTTCATCGCAATCATACGCTTTTAAATAGGCCAATTGCTCCGCGGTTTCCACGCCCTCTGCAATCACTTTAAAGTTTAGGCTGTGGGACATTTTAATAATTGCTGTAATAATCGCCGCATCATTAGCATCTGTCTGAATATCACGAATAAAGCTTTTATCAATTTTAATGGTATCAATTGGCAAGCGTTTTAAATAAGACAAGCTGGAAAAACCGGTGCCAAAGTCATCAATCGATAACCGTACGCCCATGTCACGCAACGAAATAAGATCTTTAATGCCCTCGCTATCCCCGTGAATAGCTACCGTTTCGGTGACTTCAAGCTCCAAATAATCTGGGCTTAAGCCGCTGTGCAGCAAGGCTTTGGATACCTGATTCAGGAAATCAGAATAGCGGATTTCCACCGCGGAAACGTTAATCGCTAACGGAATCGGCCGTAAGCCTTGAGATTGCCATGCTTTGTTCTGACGGCAAGCCTCTGCCAACACCCATTGCCCAATCACCCTAATTAATCCAGTTTCTTCAGCGGTTGGAATAAATATATTAGGCGCAATCATTCCATTTTCTGGATGTTGCCAACGAATTAAAGCTTCAGCGCCCACAATCTTGCCGGTTTTGACTGAAACCTTGGGCTGATACATCAGGATAAACTCATGTTGGGCGGCGGCTTTACGCAAGCGGTTCTCTAACGCCACTTGGTCCGCAATTCTTGTACTGAGTTCTTTGGTAAAGAATTGATAGTTATTGCGACCCAGGCCTTTGGCATAGTACATGGCAGCATCTGCATTACGCATCAAAATATCGGCAGTATTGCCATCTTCAGGGTAAATAGAGATACCGATACTGGCTGATACTTTCAGCTCATGCGTGCCGATTTGGAAGTCGCCATTGGTCGCCGTCAGTAATTTTTGCGCTATTTCTGCTGGCGCCATTGGCCCATCTACCTCAGAGAGCAAAATCACAAACTCATCGCCACCTTGGCGGCTAATGGTATCGGTACTGCGGATACAAGCTTGCAATTTTTTGCTGAGGAATTTCAGCAGTTGATCCCCAACTTCATGGCCTAGGGTATCGTTAATTTTCTTAAAGTGGTCAATATCTAAGTAAAGCAAGGCCACTCGTGTATCTTTGCGTTTGGCTGCATTCAATGCTTGCGTTATCCGATCAGTCAGCAACAAACGGTTGGGTAAATCAGTTAAGAAATCATGCTCCGCGAGATAAGACATTTTTTCCGCCATCTGCTTGGCACTACTCACATCGTGGAAGACCAATACCACACCTAACATTTCACCATCTCCACCCTTAATAGGAGCAGCGGAGTCCTCAATCGCAAATTCTTGTCCAGTTTTGGCAATGAGCATAGTGTGATTTGCCAAGCCACACTCCTGACCATGTGCCAATACCACATCTACAGGGTTTGCCGCTAATTTGCGCGTACTTTCATTTAATATTCGGAATACCTCAAGCACTGGTTTACCAATCGCATCGTCTTTGCTCCACCCTGTCATGGTTTCTGCAACAGGGTTGAGATAGGTGACATTGGAGTTCATATCGGTTGTAATCACCCCATCGCCAATGGACTCCAATGTTACTAGCGCTTGCTTCTTCTCTCTAAATAAGGCTTGTTCGGTCTCTTTTCTGCGCTCAATTTCTTTGAGTAATTCACCGTTAGCATCGGTTAATTCTTGCGTGCGTTGCTGCACAATGGCTTCAAGATTGTTGTTTAACTCCGCCAACTGTGATTCGGCCAGTAAGCGTTGTTTAATTTCATATTGCAGTTGATCAATGTTTTTTTGTAATTGCTCGGTGCTGGTCATGGTGAGCGCAATTGGCATCAGCCGCCATAACATGACTGCGGTTAGCGCAGAGGCCATTGCGGTAATGCCTTTAATGCTGGCATCTACCCAATAAGCGGGCATCCAGATAGTGACGATTGAAACCAGATGCGTCATGCCACAAGCAAAAATAAACACCGAAAACATAACGAATATCCAATTAAACTTGATATCCGTGCGTTTTTTTACCAGATATAACAGGGCTAGAGGAATGGTGAAATATGAGAGTGCAATCACACTATCAGACACTACATAAAGCCAGAGTAGCACCGGCGTCCACAAATAACAGTGCCCATGTGGCATGAACTCGTTTGGTATGAGTAACCCTAAAAGACTTTCCACACATTTCTCCCTTGAAACTGAAAACCCAAGTGTCTAGATGACCACGATTACCATCGGTGACGCGTGACACGCCGTGTGTTGAAGTACCAAAAAATATGGGTACTAAAGGTGATTTTATATTTTTATTAGTTTGCACGTTAATCATACCTTGCAAACCTATTGAATTACAACGACATTTTTTTATTTACGGTTTGAGCCGGCCACCATTTTAATCTCAAACAAGCGGCACTCTAGTGGGCCGTTAAACAATGGCGTGCGTTTACTTGGTGTTAAACGCATGAGCTTGGGTAAACGTAAATCATTAGTGAGGAAATAAGTATTCCATCCTGAGAATTTTCGTTTTAAGATTTCGCTCATTTTCGGGTATAGCAAGGCCAACTCTTCATCCTCGCCAATGCGCACACCATAGGGCGGATTAGCCACCATGACGCCTTCTTCTGCTGGCGGCACTAAATCTGTGAAATTCACTTGTGAGATTTGTGCTGTTTCCAATAAACCAGCTTCAGTCAGGTTTTGCTTGGTCACGCGCACTGCGCGCAAATCCATATCACTGCCGTATAGCTTTTGAAACGTCGCTGGTTTGACAGCTTTGAGCGCAGCATTTTTAATTTTTTTCCAAGTATCTGATTCAAAATTTTTGAGCTTTTCAAAACCAAAATTGCGGTGCAGACCAGGTGCAATATTCAGCGCCATCATGGCGGCTTCTAGCAAAAATGTGCCGCTACCACACATGGGGTCCAGCAAAGCTTGCCCTGGTTTCCAGCCGGCTAATTGTAAGATACCCGCTGCTAGGTTCTCACGCAAAGGCGCTTCGATACTGGCTTTACGATTGCCGCGTTGATACAAGGCATTACCAGAAGTATCCACATAATATTGATAGCTATCTGCCGTTAAATAGGCATGCACCCGCACAGCTGGTGTTTTGGTATCAATATAGGGACGCGCATTCACCACTTGACGGAATTTATCGCAGACCGCATCTTTGATTTTAAGGGTGGCGAATTCTAAGCTCTTGAGAGGACACTTCACACCGGTGACTTTCACCATGAAATCATGCTTTACATCAAACCAATTAGGCCAGTTGATTTTATAAGCTGCCTGATACAAATCATCTTCGGTCGCGTATTTACCACGCCCTACTTGTACCAAAATGCGTGTGGCAATACGGGAGTATAAATTGGCGTGATAACAGACTGACAGCTCACCACTAAAACTCACCCCGCCATCGGTGGGCTTGATATCGCGCGCGCCACTGGTTTGTAATTCGTTGACCAACAACGCTTCAAGGCCTCTGGGGCAAGTGGCAAAATATTGATTCATGCTGTATTCCTAATCTGCGGTCTGACCACGCATATGGTCAAAGCTAAACTGTAATTTGTTATGTGGATTGTGTGCGATTAAACGCTCGACCAAATCGGCAAAGTCGATGCGATGTTCTAATGCCAATTGTTTTGCACGTGCTTGTAGCTGAGTTAATTTAATCACCGGAGTGTCAGCTTCTTTAAAGCCAAACACCACAATATTGCCGGGCTTACCGGTAGGCAACATCAATACATGCCCCTGAAAACTCTGCTCAATGCGTTGGAGGTAAATATCAAAATTTTTGTCGCTACCCCACAAATTGATGACCAGTACGCCATCGTAGCGCAAGGCTTCAGCACAATCATCAAAGAAAGCCTGCGTACAAAAATCCGGCGGAATCCCCACGCTGTCAAAGGCATCAATCATCAGCACATCGCACATATTCAAATGCGCTTGCAAATAGACTAAGCCATCATCCTGCAATACCTTAAAACGCGCGTCATCCTCCGGCACATAAAAATGGCTACGCGCTATCTGAATCACTTGCGGGTTTAGCTCGACAATAGTTTGCGAGATTTCCGGACAGTATTGCCAAATATATTTAGGCACAGACCCGCCACCCAAGCCTATGGTCAGCACTTGTTGCGTCTTATGCTTAAACAGCAAAAAACCCATCATGCCGCGCGAATATGGGAGCTCTAGGGCATAAGGCTCTTTCACCCGCATGCTACTTTGCACTGTCACTGAGCCCAAATGCAATGAGCGTACACCATCCATTTCAGTGACTTCCACCACACTAGCATCTGCCACACTTTTGTGAATTTTTCGGTTAAATCTAAACATCGTACTACCCTATTCAGCCTCTTTCGTTTCTTCGGGCGTTTGTGCAGCCGCTGGTAAAGTTTCTATCACCCCTTTAAATTGGCATTGTAACTCCATGAGTAGCGTATCTACTTTTTGCACGGCCAACTGCACATGCGTACCCGCTTTTAGTTCTGGCAAACTTGGCACCTTGGTCATATAAGGCAAATCTTGCAGGCGCACTAGATTCTCACGCCAGACAGTGGCCTGAACTTCCGTGATGTTTTCCTGAATTAAATATTGTAGGCACCAAAAACGCTCCATCCGCGTCTGGAATTCGTTGTATGCGTTGTAGGTTAAATCAAAGTTACGCATATGCCCCACAATCACATCACTATTGGCAGGATACACCGGTGGCGTCATTTGAATCGCCGCGATAATTTGACGCTGGTTTATCAAATCGACAGCGCGACGCAATGGTGAGGTGCTCCATGCATATTGCGCCACGCCCAACCCTTGGTGGCCTTCAGCCTTGGTGGTCATATAGACCTTACCGCCATTTTGTGCACGGTAAATGCCCGGCAATTGATGCTGGGCTAGCAAGGCACCCCATTGGCTATTAGCCTCAATCATCAACTCTGCCACTAGCTTATCCATTGGCGAACCACGTTGGCGGTTGACAATACGCACCTTGCCATCTTCTACGTAAAAGTTGTAATCCACTTGCGGTGGGCGGGTAGGATCATATTTACCTCGCGCTTTTTCTAGGCTCTCCGCAAATTGGAACAGGAATAACAATCTGCTCCAATAGGGGTGCCCTGTGTCGGCAGTGAGGGTATTTTCATTAAAGTACGGCTCTAGGCTATCGTGGCGTAAGTTTTCTGCAATTTTGATACGTTCTAGTTTGGTCTCGCGCTTTACCACACTAAAATCGGGAGCCACCTCAACATACAAGGATAATACCGGCTTCACTTGACCTGCATCCAAACTAAACGGACGGATTGCAGCTTCTGGCAACATGGTAATTTTGTGCCCTGGCATATACACCGTGGATAAGCGCTTCATCACTTCAATATCTAGCGGAGTATCTGGCAACACCCCCAAAGCCGGGGCGGCAATATGGATACCCACTTGTGTATTTCCGTTGGCTAATAGGGAAACGGATAAGGCATCATCAATCTCGGTAGTGGTGCTATCGTCAATACTAATAGCTTCTGCAGCGGATAAAGGCAAATCGTCTGTTGCATGAGCAATCTCAGTATCAGCAAACTCGCTACCATTAGGAAAATACTCGCGCAAGAATGCACCCAGATGATAGTCATGTACCGAGGGGATTGCGCCAGCCTTAGCCAACACTTGCACTGCCGTTAAATGCAAGTCATGCGTTGCTTGCTCCAGTGCTTTCCACTCTAGGGTGTTTTTATCTGGCGCGTAAAATAGCATATCCAATTTAGACTTAAACGCTTCTGGCAATTGACCTGCAACAAGCGCTGCCGCCATTTGCGCCACTTGTTCGGCCTGCAAGCGTTTCTTTTCTTGCCCGGCCAGCGCTGCTTTGAGCGTATCAGCGGGGGCCGACTTGTATTGGCCTTTGCCCTTGCGGTAAAAATACATGGGGGCTGCGTGTAATTTAATGGCCACTGCTGCCGATTGAATAGGGCTTGGTTTAGCGCCGTAATAGTCTTGTGCCAGCGCTAAAAAATTAAACTCTGCCTCGCCACAACATTCCCACAAAAAATCCGTATCTAGCGTTTCGGCCTCGGCATTGGCAGCCTCCATAAAACCGGAAAGCAACTGTTCAAATCGCATCAAAACGTTTGCTGATTTAATTTTGGAGCGTTTGCCGCTCAGGGATTCGACTTGAAGCGAACTGTCGGCTTCTGTCATGATGGTGGCCACTTTAAAACCACCGTCTTCTTCGTAAAATACGTTCATGCAAACCACTTTTATTGATGTAGCCGTAATGATACATGAGTCGTTAGAGCAATCCTGTCACAAATTGCAACTGAATGCATGATGTTTGCCTCTTATATTGAAGCCTAAACACACTACAATAACGGTATGAGAACACTAACCTTTGATAACCGCTGGCTGCGCGAGCTACCCGGCGACCCCGAAACAGACAATTTCACCCGTCAGGTGCCCAATGCACTGTGGTCGTCGGTGATAGCCACCTCAGTAAAAGCGCCAAAATTACTTGCCTATTCACCAGAGGTGGCTGAATTGCTGGGTCTCTCACAAACTGACATGCAAGACCCGGCCATGCTCGATGCGCTGAGCGGTAATGGTTTGTTGCCCGGCATGCAATCCTATGCGACCCGCTACGGTGGTCATCAGTTTGGTAACTGGGCTGGGCAATTGGGGGATGGGCGTGCCATTTTGTTGGGCGAGCTCATGCATCAAGGCAAACGTTTTGAACTTCAACTTAAAGGCGCAGGCGCCACCCCCTACTCTAGACGCGCCGATGGCCGTGCGGTATTGCGCTCAAGCTTGCGTGAGTATTTGTGCTCGGAAGCCATGCATCATTTGGGTGTGCCCACCACGCGAGCATTAAGCTTAGTCACCACGGGTGAACAGGTGGTGCGTGATATGTTTTATGACGGTAATCCGCAATTGGAAACCGGAGCCATTGTATGTCGTGTATCCCCATCATTCACTCGCTTTGGCCACTTTGAACTTCCAGCCAGTCGAGGTGAGTTTGATCTGCTGAAGCAACTCATTAGCTTTACTATTGACCGAGATTTTGCCGATTGGCATCCCACACAACCGCACAAGTTAGAGATCAACGTATTAAGCCCAGAGCTTATCCTTGCATGGTTCACTGAAATTTGTGAGCGCACTGCAGTGATGGTGGCACATTGGATGCGGGTTGGCTTTGTGCATGGCGTGATGAACACTGACAATATGTCCATTCTTGGTCTCACCATTGATTACGGTCCTTACGGATGGGTGGATAACTTTGACCCAGGCTGGACACCGAACACCACCGATGCACAAGGCCGTAGATATTGTTATGGACGACAACCGGATATTGCCCGTTGGAATCTGGAACGTTTAGGTGACGCACTCGCTACCATTATGCCAAGTGCCAATGATTTGGACAGTGCGCTGGACCATTTTGATAGCGTTTACATCACCTACCTGACGCAAGCGTTTGCTGGCAAGTTTGGCATGGGCGAATGGCAAGACGGGGATGGCGAAATGGTGAATCGCTGCTTTGAATTGATGATGCGCGCAGAAGTGGACATGACTCTATTTTTTAAACACTTAGCATTATTAGATATCAACAATCCCAAGCTGGAAACGCTAATGCCCGCTTTTTATACCGAGCAAGGCTTCAACAATTTCAAGGCAGATTTTGAGCAATGGTTGATGGTGTATAGTCAGCGTGTACAAAGCAGTCTGCAATCGCCTAGTGCCCGATTGCAGCAAATGCAGGCGCACAACCCGCGCTATGTGTTACGTAATTACTTAGCTCAACAAGCCATTGATTTAGCTGAACAAAACAACACCAGCTTATTAGAAAAGCTACATCAAGCATTACGCAACCCTTATACCGAACAAGCTGGTATGGAACTGTTTGAAGCAAAACGACCAGACTGGGCGCGACATAAAGCAGGTTGTTCCATGTTGTCCTGTAGTTCATAATTCTGGCTATGAATGCTCAAGACATTATCCTTCAAGCCGGTTTAAAACCAACCAAAGCACGATTGGCAGTGCTCAACATTATTGCAGAAACTAATAGTGCACTTAGTCACCCTGAAATTCTGGAACGGTTATCTGGTCAGAAAGAAATTGACCGTGTGACTATTTACCGAGTACTGGATTGGCTGACGGAACATGCGCTGATTCATAAAATTGCAGGCGCTGGCGATAAACGTGCATGGAAATTTCAACTTTCGCAACCGCGTTTTTCAGCTGTGATGTCACCGCAACCTGCCACAGGCTTACTTGCTAATCATGACCACCACCATGCGCATTTGCACTGCCAAGTGTGCGGTAAAGTCACTTGTGTGCTTGAGCTAGAGCCTCATTTCCCACCCAAAGTATTGGCGCAATATCAAGTCTCAGCGATTGATATCAACATCAAAGGTGTCTGCGCAGACTGCGCATCGCCACAACCTGCTTAATTATAAAAATTGCAACAATGTTGCATTAATGTTACCACTCCAATAAAATGCAACATTGTTGCTTATTTTTGGATGATTGTATGAAAAAACTTCCTGTCACTGTACTTTCTGGCTTTTTGGGCGCAGGCAAAACCACCCTACTTAATCATATTCTTAACAATCGCGATGGCAAACGCGTAGCCGTCATTGTTAATGATATGTCCGAAGTGAATATCGATGCTCAATTAGTGCGCGATGGTGGCGCAGCGTTATCCCGACAAGAAGAAAAGCTGATAGAAATGAGCAATGGCTGTATTTGTTGCACTTTGCGTGAGGATTTATTGGTAGAAATCACGCGCCTTGCCAAAGAAGGCCGTTTTGATTATTTGCTGATTGAAACCACAGGCATTTCTGAGCCATTGCCCATTGCCGAGACTTTCACTTTTGCTGATGAGGATGGCACTTCACTGGGCGATATCGCACAACTCGACACTATGGTCACCGTAGTTGATGGTTACAATTTTTTAAAAGATTACAGCTCACAAGACATGTTGGCACAACGCGGTGAATCGCTAGGGGAAGAGGATGAGCGCACGGTGGTCGATTTATTGGTGGACCAAATTGAGTTCTGCGACGTATTAGTGTTGAACAAAACCGACTTGATGACACCCTCTGAAATTGGTCAACTAGAGAGCATACTCAAAACACTGAACCCACGTGCGCAATTGCTACATAGTAGTTTTGGTAAAGTACAACTTGACCGCATTATGAACACAGGTTTATTTGATTTTGACCAAGCGGCAGAGGCGCCAGGTTGGTTACAAGAGCTGCGCGGAGAGCACGTGCCGGAAAGCGAAGAATACGGTATTTCAAGTTTTGTTTATCGCGCACGCAAACCATTTCATCCGCAACGTTTGTGGCAATGGTTTAACAGCGAATGGCCAGGTGTAGTGCGCTCTAAAGGCCGTTATTGGATTGCTTCACGCCCCGACTTTTGTGCTACATGGTCACAAGCAGGGGCGGTTACTAGAACAGAGTTAGCAGGCATGTGGTGGGTGGCCACACCCAATCAATATTGGCCGGAAGATGAAGAAAGCTTTCAACACATTAAGTCTCGCTGGCAAGAGCCGTATGGTGACCGCCAGCAAGAGCTGGTAATTATTGGTATGCATATGGACAAAGCCGAAATAAACAAAGGCTTTGATACATGCTTGCTTACAGAAGCGGAAATTGCACTTGGAATGCAGGCATGGCTTAAATTTGCTGATCCCTTCCCTGCTTGGCCAAACCTTCAAAATGAAGTAACTGAGGCAGAAGAAGCGGCCTAACTAGGCTAAAATACACGAATGGATAAACGTATACCCGTCACACTACTCACTGGCTTTTTAGGTTCAGGCAAAACCACACTACTCAACAAGCTGCTCAGCCACCCTGGCATGAAAGATACCGCAGTCATCATTAACGAACTGGGTGAAGCTGGCTTGGACCATATTCTTGCGCAAAATGTGGAGAGTAGCTATGTGGCAGATAACACTGTACTTTTACAAAGTGGTTGCCTGTGCTGCACCTTAAGTAATGAGCTAGCAGACACCATGCGCGATTTGTTTTTTAAACGTGCGATGGAAGCCATTCCACAGTTTAACCGTCTAGTGATTGAAACCACTGGCATGGCAGACCCGGGACCGATTTTAGGCAACCTGATGAATGAGCCGGTGATTGAATCGGTGTATCGCTTAGATGCGGTAGTGGTCACGATTGATGCGGTGTATGGCGCAGAACAAATTGACAGCCACTCCGAAGCGCGTAAGCAAGCAGCGGTGGCTGATGTGTTACTCATCACAAAAACAGATTTAGCTTCACCTGCACAAGTAGACACACTAAAAGAAAAACTGATTGCGCTGAATCCTGGGGCAACTCAGCATAAAGTGCTGCATGGTGAAATTGACCCAGACTTTATTGTTGATGTGGGATTATTTGACCCCACGGGCAAGCAGGCTGAGCCGCAACGCTGGCTGCGCGCCCCTGTCCAGTCGGCAAAACTGCGTGGTATGTTACCCGCAAAATCCAATCACGATGATATCTCCAGTTTTACCGTATTTATGCCCAAACCACTTAACTGGCGTGATTTAAAGCCTATCATCCTTAAACTTTGCCAAACCCATGGTGAACAGCTATTGCGACTCAAAGGTATTATCCATGCCGAAGACCAGCCAGCGCCATTGGCTATCCATGCCGTGCACTTTACGCCCTATCCACCCACTTTGTTAGAGGGCTGGGACGAAGATGAACCTATTAGTCGGGTAGTATTGATTGGCAAGGGCTTAGATGAAGGCGGTATCAGAAAGATGCTGACGCAAATCTAAATCAGAATTACAGTCCCGTTGTTTGAGCACCAGCTATTGCGTTTTATAGTGCGGTCCAAAGAACTCTTGCATTAAAAAGTCTTCCAGCTCTGCACTGTCCTCTATCCTAGCTGACTTCATGACTGAGCGACCCAAGCGGTGCGACTCCCACTCAAAATCGCCTTGGTAATGTTCGCGAATCAAATCGATCATGCGGCGAATCATCACTAGGCGAATATCCTGCCCACTGCGCGCTTCCACCTGAAAAAACTGCATCTTGGCGTTATTGTAATTATCAGTCCAGCCTTTAAAGCTAAAGCTAGCAGTGTTGGTGGCAGTACTGAGCGTTTTCACCTCAAAAATACCATTGGTACCTACTTTTAGGTTTTCCATAATGCGCCGGTCACGCTTTTCATCTTCGCTCGGGCCACGCTCTCTGGCAGCCGCTTCGGCATTTTGTTGCGCAGCATAAGACTCCATAGCTTGACGTTGGGAACGGCGCTGATTCACCATCGCCATCATATCCACTGGCGCTTCGTTTGGTGCCGGCGGTTTATTTGGCGACGGAGGCGGCATTGGCAATGGACTAGGTGCTGGGCTCGTAAGCACTTCAGGCACTGAAAAATCTTGTGGCTTCGGTTTACTTGGTTTTGCCAGCGGTTTTTTCGCAATCACTTTAGGCGTTGGTGGCTCAGGTTGTTGCTCTGGCAATGGCGTCGGCTCTGCAATCACCGGCGCAGTCTGTGGCAAAGGGGCCAAATTGACTTCAATGGTCGTTGATTGCGGAATAGGATTCATCTCTGGTTTAGGGATCACCCAAAACAATAGAATTGCGTGCAGCAACAATGATGCCAGCACAGCCACTAAGGTATTGCGGCTTACAGTAATCTGTATGGCACGCTCACGGCGGGGCTTGGCAAGAAACTGGTCTGCCGCGTTATCAGAATTGAGTAGAGAGTCTTGCCGCATACGCGCTAGTTTGTTAACTCCGACCACACTTTATCTAAGCGTTTGATAGACACAGGCGATGGCGTTCTTAACTCTTGCGCAAACAAGGATACGCGTAGCTCTTCAATCAACCAGCGATACTCTGCCATGGCAGGTGAAATAGTTTTATTGGCAGCTTGTAGTGCCTGTATCTTATCTTGCCATCGTTGCCAAATCAGCCCAACACTGGCCGCATGTTTGCCATCACGATCAGGATTGCTGGGTTGTTTTTCAATACGCAGACGCAAGGCTTTCAAATAGCGTGGCACATGCTGCAAATATTCCCACGGTGTTTGATTAAAACAACCGCGATACACCAGTAATCTTATTTGCTGCTCGCAATCGCGCTTCAGTCGATTCACCGTAGCAGGCATTTTGGCCTGTTGCTGCACTAATGCCTGATACTCATTAGCAATCGCTTGTGCTTGCCTTGTCACCGCATCAGTCACTGCCGGCAATCGAGCACGTGCACGCTGTTTTAATTTCATAAAGGCATCATTGGTTCTAGGCAAATCGTCCTCACCGATAAACGCGCGGTCAGCGATTGCGGCCAACATATCTTCGCGTAACTCTTCGGGCGAAATGATATTGCGCAGCAATAAGGCGTACTGATTAAAATTAGGCAACCCTTTTTCCAACTGCTTCATTTGCTCTTTTAACTCAAAGCGCATCAACCGGCAAACACCTTTACGATGATTTACGCCAGCCTCAGCAACCGTATCAAACAGTTTGACCGCAACGCTGTCAATTTGGTCTTCCAACGCTGGGTATCCGGTGAGTTGGTGTCCATCTCGGCTAAAGGTTAAGGTTTCTGGCAGGTCGCCAAAATCCCACTGTTTTAAGTCCGTTTTTTCAATACTGGGCGAGTTTGCCCTAAATGTCAGCTGTGCCGCAGAGCCCAATTGTTTTTTAAGCGCCAACCAGTCTCGGCCCATGCCCAACTCACGGCCCTTTTCATCTATCACGCTAAAGTTCATGCATAAATGTTCGGGCAATGCAGATAAATCAAAATCCGACTCTGATAGCTTGAGCGTAGTTTTACGGTGTATGTATTCTGCCAGCGTGGGCAATAAAGTATCTTGAACCGAGTGCTGCTCCAAAAACCCGGTAACAAACTCAGGCACCGGCACACACACACGCCGGTAAGTTTTAGGCAGTGCTTTAATTAACGCAGTGAGCTTTTCTCGTATCATGCC
Source organism: Betaproteobacteria bacterium Ga0077540 (assembly GCA_001464125.1). Taxonomy (GTDB): domain Bacteria; phylum Pseudomonadota; class Gammaproteobacteria; order Burkholderiales; family Methylophilaceae; genus Methylophilus. Next base: position 291,127 of record LNEP01000003.1, read on the forward strand.
AGGCACCAGCCAATCAGCACGTTTGGCATCTAATTGATTCAGCAAAGCCAAAGGCACAGTTGCGGTCACGCCATCCAAAGCATGGCCGGGCTCAAATCGGTATTTCAAAGCCAGAGTCGTACCATCCATCTCAAACGTTTCCGGAAACTGTGCTTCAGTTACCCCAGATGCACCATGTCGCATCAACGCATCGCGCGTGAGATACAACAACTTAGGATTTAACTTTTCCGCATCTAGGCGCCACTTTTCAAACCCAGCACCATTCACAATGCTATATTGCGCGCTAATTGGCGGGATGACGGCATCATAAAACGCAAACAATTGATGTTCATCCACCAATACATCCTGGCGACGCGCCTTGTGCTCCAATTCTTCAACTTCCGCAATCATGCGTCGATTAGCATCAAAAAATGCGCCTCTGGTATCAAACTCCATATTGGCTAGCGCCTCACGAATAAAAATCTCGCGAGATTCCACTGGATTAATTGGACCGTAATGTACGCGTCGTTTGGGAATGATGGTCAGGCCATACAAGCTCAAACGTTCCCAAGCTATCACTTGCGCCAGTTTTCGATCCCAACGCGGATCACTATAGTGACTTTGCGTTAAGCCGCGTGCCAATGGCTCAATCCAATCCGGCTCGATTTTCGCTATACAACGTGCATATAACTTGGTGGTGTCTACCAGTTCTGCGGCCATCACCCATTTAGGGCGCGTTTTCTTCAAGCACGAACCAGGCGCAATATGAAAGCGAATACCACGTGCACCCGCATAGGAATCACTCTCGCCATCTTTAAAACCGATATTGCCCAGCAAACCGGCCAAAAGAGACTTGTGTATCTGCTCATAATTGGCCTCTTTGTCGTTGAATTTAAACTGCATCTCTTCAACAATATCCAGCAGTTGCCCATGCAGCTCTCGCCACTCTTTTAAGCGTAAAAATGACAAGAAATTGGCATGGCACTGATTGAGCAAATCTTTATTCGATTTTTTGTGCTTGAGCGCATGGTCAAACCAATCCCATAGTTTGAGGTAGCTCATAAAGTCTGAACCTTCACCTGCAAATTTTGCATGGGCATTGTCAGCCGCTTCGCGCTTATCCATGGGGCGTTCGCGTGGGTCTTGTATGCTAAGAACGCTCGCAATTACCAATATCTCTTTGAGACAACCTTCACGCTTGGCCGCTAGGATCATACGCCCTACACGTGGGTCTAGAGGTAGCTTAGCCAACTGTAAACCAATCTCGGTGATTTGACGTTGTTCATTGACTGCACCCAACTCTTGCAGCAATAAGTAACCATCAGCTATCAGGCGTGTGCTTGGCGCTTCTATAAACGGGAACTCAGCCACATCGCCTAAGCGTAACGCTGCCATGCGCAAAATCACCGAAGCCAAAGAACTGCGTAAAATTTCCGGTTCGGTAAACGCTGGGCGGCTATTAAAATCTTCTTCGGAATAGAGTCGCACACAGATACCGTTAGATACTCGGCCACATCGCCCTGCGCGTTGCTTAGCGGCTGCTTGGCTAATTTTCTCAATTTGTAACTGCTCAACTTTAGCACGAGGACTGTAACGATTAACGCGCGCCAAGCCCGCATCAATCACATATTTAATGCCAGGCACTGTTAATGAAGTTTCCGCAACGTTAGTCGCTAAAACTATGCGGCGGGTACTGTGGCTTTTAAAGATTTTCTGCTGATCTTCAATAGATAAGCGTGCAAACAAGGGTAGCACTTCAATGTGTTTGAGCTTGGCTGAGCGACCTTGGTATTTACGCAAATGGTCGGCCACGTCGCGGATTTCACGCTCGCCAGGCAGAAACACCAAAATATCGCCATCCCCCTGCCGCAACAAATCATCGGCCGCATCTAAAATCGCTTCTTCAATGGCTTCTTCTTCGTCGTCTTCTTCTAACCAACGCGCTTCTGTTTTAGCTTTGCGCGCAATCCCAAACACAGTATCGTCATCTAGATCAAATTGCGCATTTTCAGCTTCAGCGATTTCTTTTGCACGGAAACCCGCCTTACCCAAGGGGCGGTAACGCACCTCCACTGGATAAGTACGACCAGATACCTCAATAATCGGCGCACCCACAAAGTGATTGGAAAACCGCTCGGCATCAATGGTGGCCGAAGTCACAATGACTTTTAAATCGGGGCGTTTGGGGAGTAATTGTTTGAGATACCCCAGCAGGAAATCAATGTTTAAACTGCGCTCATGTGCCTCATCGATAATGATGGTGTCATAGGCATTGAGAAATTTATCGCCCTGCGTTTCTGCTAGCAATATCCCATCGGTCATCAATTTGATATAGCTGGATTCTGACAACTTATCGTTGAAGCGTACTTTGTAACCTACCGTCTGACCAAGCGGCGAGTTAAGCTCCTGCGCAATTCGACTGGCCACAGAACGTGCAGCAATCCGTCGTGGTTGGGTATGGCCGATCAATCCTGATACACCACGGCCTAATTCCAAACATATTTTAGGTAGCTGGGTGGTCTTACCAGAACCGGTCTCACCACACACAATGACCACTTGATGCTGCTGAATGGCGGCTGCAATCTCATTTTTTTTACCACTGACCGGTAGCTCCAGCGGATATTCTGGCTTAGGCAATTGCGCTAATCGCTGTTGGTATTGCTGGATAGATTTCTGCACCGCATTGGCAATATCCACCAACGATTTTTCAACTGGCTTTTGCTGTTTAAGTAAATCTTTAGCTTGTTGCAAGCGACGACGCAACACAAAGCGATGCACCAGCATACAGGCTGGCAATTGCTTTTCTAATTGGGAGATAAGTTGAGAGGGATTGATTTGGCTCATAAAGGCGTGATTTTAACACGCCAGATATGAATGCATGATGGTGGCATTTGCCGCTTTACTTTCTGACGCAATCTTCTTGACCCGTGTTACCGCCTTTAAATTCCGGCTCAAAATAAAATTTGTGAAAATGCAGTTTGCCTTGCTTGTCTTGCGTAAAGCGGGCAATCCCAGTTCCGTAGTCTTTAGTGCTTTGATCAGTAAGCGCAAAGTGCATGGCGGCTACATCGCCATTGGCTGCAGCATGACCTAAGTAGGTCCCGTAACCTGGTACTTTCAACTTAAAATCATAACTGGCATAAGGGCCTTTGCTATGCTCAGGCTTTAATTGCATGGTGACGGTACCCGTGTATTTGCCTTCGTGGGCATCGTCTCCTGTGCAAGTATAAACACCACTAAAATCTTGGTAGGGCTGCGCCGGTTTGGGGATGGTTTTTTCTGCAAACGCAAGTTGTGTGATCATTGAGAGAATCAAGGCTAATAATGTCTTCATTGCTGGTTTCCTGTTTTGTTTCATGCATGATACGACACAATTTTATAGGCATAAATAAAAACGGACGCACACATTGTGTACGTCCGCAATTTTGTAAGGCTTGCTGATTGATTAAGCTTGTTTGCGACGGCTAGCAAAACCCATTAAACCTAACCCAGCTAAAAACATAGCATAGGTTTCTGGCTCAGGCACCACTGCCACATTGTCAAACCACAAGGCTGAAGTCACGTTGTAGTCGTTTACATCCACCACACCAAAAGCCAATGTCACAGAGGATGCAGCATCAAACGTTTGACTAAAAGTTTGAAAACCTGTGGTGAAGGCGTAAGGCAATGAACTGCTGCTTGCATCGCTAGGTGCAGCCAATTGCGTTAAATTACCGTTGATGCTGACAAATGCATAATCTGCACCGCTGCTGGTTTCGTTAGTAAAGAAGTTCCAATTAAATGTTAGGGTATCGCCCGCATTCACATTAAAGGTTTGCTTGAGCACTGAACCTTCAAACGCAAAGTTTTCTTGTACATTTAATGTACCCATGGCAATACCAATAAAATCTTCAATACCACCCACCACACCAGTTTCTGCAGCCGCAGTGCCAGAGGCATTGAAGGCACCAGCAGACTCAGGAAAGTCATCTTCAAAATCCACAGATGCGGTGGTCATCAAAATAGCACCAGCTTGCAAATTCACATCGCCTAACGCGTTCCAACCATTTAAGCCATTGGTAAAACTACCGTTGGTGACCGCCATTGCATTGCCTGCAAATACCATCGCCAATGTTGCGGCTATTGTAATCCCTTGTTTTTTCATGTTCATGATTCGTCCTTTTAATCTAAAAATGGATGCTATTAATTAAAGTCACGTGCTGCTGAGAGTTGGTGTGCTACCAAGCCTCTAAGCGTTACTAGCGGTCGGAAGCCAGCTGCGCCACTTGGGCCATCGGTATCTATTTGCACACTCACGCCACCTGTGATGTCTACTAAACGTACATAGCCATCTGCAACGGGTGTCGCCCCTGCGTAACCTGCTTTATTTAATACAGTGGATAAACTTAATTTGTCTGCATACAGGGTGAAATCCGTAACGGTATCGCCAGCATCACGCATGTCGTTGTAAACAAAGGTATCGGCACCTGCACCACCAGTTAGCGTATCTGCACCTGCCCCACCAACCAATATGTCGTTACCATTGGTACCAGCCAAAGTATCGCGACCAGCAGTACCTGTTTTGGTCACCCCTGTTGTTGCAGCAGCAATCGCGGTATCTATCAAACGGCCTTGGGTATCGTATTGATTCTCCAAACCATAAGCATTGTTGGTAATTTCATCGCCATCAGCATTACTCAATCGGCCAAGACCACCAGCAGCTTTGGGTGTTTGAATGTAGTTGGCTAAGGCTTCTTGGTAAGTAATAGTGAATGGGCTGTTCTCAAACACTACGCTGTTGGCAGCAAATGGATACCCATCACCACCGTTGGCGGTGAAATCAATGGTCGCAAATGAGAATGTACGTGTCGTGTTCACCACCACACCGTTATCAATCAGTACCGTGCCGTCATCTAACACCACGCGCAAAATGCGGTTACCTGTGCCAACCGTGCTGCGCGCTGTATTTAAGCTGTTGTACGTCACTTGCATACCAGAGATTTGCGCATAACGACCATTGGCGCGGCCCGTCGGGCTGGTATCAGCATAAGCGTGCTCTAAAATATCTTTGAGCTGCGTTGCGTTCATGCTGGGGGCGCGTTTCACCAAGTTGGTGAAGGGCAACACATTAAACGTATCCCCAACCGAGACATTGCCTGCCGCAGCAATATTGGTGCGGATGCCGCCACCATTTTGAATGGCCACATCGGCATTACCCGCAAAGCGCATGGCATCCGCCACCAAGTTACCCAAGCCTGTTTCAGCATTACGCACGCCCGCCACAAACACGCAAGGCAGTGCCGCACAAGTGGTGTGCGTTGGGCCATTTAGCTTGGTTGCTGTGGTGCCAATAATTTGGGCATTTAAAGCCGCAATATAGTTGCTGACTGGGGTAATGACGCTGCTGAACAACGCTGGGTCACCTGTCACTTTATCTGCGTCTGCAGCTGCACCGGTCACGCGTATCATACGTGTGCTATCAATGCTGGTGAGCGCACCCGTGGTGTCGTCAATCGTCAGATTTACTTCACCCACATAGCGGTTACCAAAATGACCCGTTAGCACTGGCACTTGCTTGCCAGTTAAGTCTGTTGCATACACTGGATGAGTATTAAAGGTAGGGGCAACACCGCCGTTGATGACCAAATCGTCAGGGTCAGTCATCAACTCATGACCACCACCTGACACCACCAAATCCACACCTGTCAGCGCGGGCACAACGGTATTGATTTCATTGGCCGCATTTTGTAAGTGACTGATTAATACAATCATGTTCACGCCATCACTTTTCAGGCGATCTACTTCAGATTGAATAAGCGGTACCAAAGCGAGTAGATTTTGCTGCTCGGTATTACTTGCGCTGTAGCCAATTAAGTTCACAGTACCTGGGGATGAAATAGATGGCAGCAACGGCGTTGTTGCGCCCACAATCCCAATTTTTTTACCACCAGTGGTGGTCACCACTTTGGATGGAGCCACCACACCTGCCGTTTTGAGGCTGGCAAATTCTGGGGTTGCATCAAAATTGAGGTTGGTTGATAGATAGGTAGTGCCGGTTACTTTGGCATAACGTGCTGCTAAGGTTGGGCCAAGGTCAAATTCATGATTACCAAATACAGTGGCATCAAAACCAATTTGACGCATGGCAATGGCATCATAAAAATCTTGACCACCATCTGTATAGGCAGTGGCCAAATTGTCTAGACTAGCAGTAAAACGTGGGCCTGGCAGAAATGCGTCCCCTGCATTGAGTTTTAATACAAAACGGCCATTACTTGCCGCAGCAGCTTGGGCATTTTGCATCACGGTGGCTAAGCGGTCGATACCACCATAAAATGAAATGGCCTGCCCTGCGTTATCACGCAAGTTACCTTGTGCCGAGAGCAACCAACTTTCCTGATCGCCCACATGTAATAAAGTCACACCTTCTGCCAATGCTGTATTGGCAGCAAATAGCATGGTGATGCTGAATGCTAATGTTTTGATTCTTAACATACGATTTCCTTTAAATGAATTTTGTAGACTAGGCTTGACGACGACGCGCTGCAAAGCCCATCACACCCAGACCAGCCAACAACATGGCATAGCTCTCTGGCTCTGGTACTGCGGCGATGGTGTCACCTGACACGGTCACCATATCAAATCGCCATGTGCCGCTAGTGGCATAGCTACTGCCAGCATTGGATGCAGCGTAAGCGGATGTGCCGGGAGCAAATGCGCTGACAATGCGGAAGGCAAAGCTAGCGTTATTCTCTGCACCGCTAATCGCAGATAAATCCACGGTACGGTTGTTAAACCAAGTATCACCTGCGTTGCCGTCAAACAAGGCAAAGTCGACAAAGTTGGTGCCATCTATTGAGTACTGAAATTGCTCATAGCGTGAGCTAGTGTTGCTGTGACGTAAATCATAGGACACAGCAATATTTTCAAAGCCCAAGGTGCTGACATTAAATTGCACACCGTTCAACTTGTTGTTGGTACCTTGTGCAGCATAGGTCAGTGTGCTTAAGCCTGTGTCATCTACAGTCACTGGGTCGGTTGAACCACCATTAGAGGTACCACTGGCAAAGGTTTGGGTCACAGAACCTAATGTGCTTAAACTGCCCACACCAACACTGGCAATTAAAGACCCTGTAGTCGTACTGGTATCGGCTGGCACAGAGTTAAAATTCCATTGTGTAATGTCTGCCGCTTGTACATTGCCAACTGCCAACATGGCCAATACCCATAACTTGTTGTAACGCATCTTCATTTCTCCCAAGTAAATTAATTCAGTTCATCGTTTTGTTTCAACATGCAAATCACTTCAATACTGCTACCACACAAAATCTCTGCTGACATTCACTGCTGACAGCTGCACACCTTGCAATATGGCCAATGTTTTAAACACGCCAGCACCGGCACCATCACCATCAATTTGTAGATGTAAGCGGCCACCGACCATGGCTAATCTGGTATATCCATCATTGAATGGATTTGCGCCGGCATAGCCGATGCTATCTAACAAGCCAGCCAAGTTGATTTGATCTATTTGTGGTGTAAAGTCTGTGATGGTGTCGATGGCATCACGCATATTGTTGAATACAAACAGGTCACTACCCGCACCACCGGTCAAAGTATCGGCGCCTGCACCACCACTCATCACATCGTCACCTGGCGTGCCGACTAAAGTATCGCGGCCTTGGCTACCTTGAACTGGTTTTAACAAGCGCAAGCCCACCACCACAGGATCATGGTCAGAGGAGCGGTATGGCGTTGAGGTATATAAATCTTGTGGTTTAAACTCGGTGTTGTAATCAATCACAAATGGCTCATCCGCGTTGATGTGCCACTCAGTGACACCCGTTACTTGTCCAGACATGGCAGCGTTTGCAAGTGCGTGGTCTAAATAACCGGACTCGCCATCAAACACGTAGGAATACCCTTGATCGGCATGAAAGCGGGCAATTTGGTCTGCATAACCGGCACTCAGCAATACCTCTATCGGGTCTTCTTGACCATAAGCGTTCAAATCGCCAATCACTAGCACATCATTGTCAGCCGCATTTGCTTGCACTGTGCTGATAAAGGTTAATAAGCGTTGCGCTTGAGATATACGTTGGCCGTTATAGCAGCCTTGACCATCACCGCTATCTAAGTTATTGCCACTCGCATCACCACAGCTTTTAGATTTAAAGTGATTCACCAATACAGAAAACTTCTCGCCATTAGTCGCCATCAGCGTTTGCGCCAATGTTGGGCGATTATTGACGCTATCGGTATCAGACAGTCCAGCACCCACCAGACTTAACTTGCCTGGTTTATAAATCATGGCCACTTTGATGGCATCTGTGCCGGTGCCAGCCACTGGGTCTGGCACGCGTGCATAGGTGCCAAGACCCATCACAGCATTGAGCGCATCCACCAAATTTTGCACTGCAGTCGCACCGTTATTTTGAATCTCCATCAAACCCACCACATCAGCATTGATTGCAGATAGAGCGGCCACAATTTTGTCGCGCTGACGTACAAACTCAGCCAGATTGTTAGCCCCACGGCAGTTGCTAGCCGAGTTACTGCTGCCTAATTGACAGCCTTGACCAGTTTGCCCATTGGCCGTGTTGCCATTGGTAAATGTGGTGAAATAATTCAACACGTTAAAGCTGGCCACCTTGATATTGCCACCCACGCCAGCCGGTATCGCTGTTCTGGCATTTTCGCGGCTAAAGACTGGCGTGACTGTTGGGTGTATCTTGTAATCACGTGGGCCCGAACTGCTTGCAGTAATCAAGCCATGATCAATCACACCCGTAACGGACTGCGCAATATCGCCAGCACGCAAGGTATTGTCTTGCCCAATAAACGGAATTGGATTTGGGTTTTGCGCACTGCTGCCATCATCCAATGTGATGCGGCGACGCGCATTTTCATCCGTCAACAATAATGCCTCGTTAGATGCCGGGCGATAAATATTGGTAGGCTTTGTCAAGCGACCATTCGCTGCCAACGTAACTTGACCATAACGCCCTTGGAAATAATTTTGCGCCACAGTCATGGGGGAAACAATGCGTACCAACATGCCTTCGAAAGCTTCTAAATCGCCTTCGGTCGCTTCTGGTAGGCTAATATCCAAAGGCAATACAGCTTGGTTGCTCGCCAGCACTTGAATATTGCTTGGGCTCACCAGCTGCGTCACAGTATTAAACTCTGTCACATTGCCGGTTAAACGGATTTTTTGTCCCTCAGCAACAGTGGGTGCACTACCAACAAACACAAATACACCATCTGAAGTTTGCGGGTTAGCATCGCCTGTTTCATCTTGAATATAAAAGCCATTTAACCCAGGGAATACTGCCGTTACCACACCCTCTGTAGTGACCGTTGTGCCATTTAAAGGGCTCACAGATGCGGTGCCTAGCGCGCCGCCTTGAATATCATAAATACGCGTAACACCGGCAGCCGCCTGCACCGTCACATTCACTGTGCAACTGGCAGATTGGGCATCGTCATTGCTAAAACTGACTTGCACAGGATAAGTGCCTGCAGCCAAGGTGCCATCTGTGCTCAGCGTAACGCTAGCACTGGTGCCTTCTTGTGTGGCAGCTACAAAGTTGCTTAAGGTAATCCCATTCACCAGCCCAGAAACTGCCATTACGTTATTCACCACGCTGTCTGCATCTGTGGCAGTCAGTTGCACCTCACCGGCTTGACCAATATTCGCTGTCAACGCTTGACAGCCAAGTAAGATAGGCTGATTAGCTGGGCTTCCACACACCTGCAATGCAGATGCAGTATTTCTTGGTGCTGGCACACCCGTGACAAAATCTGTGCTGTTATTGTTAGTGTCCGTACAACCGTTACCAGAACGCAGTAATGCAGTGCTTGTGGTAAGTGCTGGTGCTGCTTGGGTTTCAAAATAATTCGCCGAGCCATACCCAACCAAATCCACAATTTGTGCTTGCTGCACAGCATTACACGCTGTAGAACCACCGTTGCAGGCAAGCCCGCTACTGTTATTCACTAACACCACCTTGCCAGATGCGCCACTCAAATTAGTGGTACCGGTCTGATTTTCACCGGTCAGTGCCGTGCCACTGGTTGCTGTTGCCAACGCCACCAAATAATATTGCCCAGGTTGCAATACACCATTTAACACAGTCACACCATTGCCAGAAAACAAACCTGTACCGCTAGCGCTGGAGTACTGAATGGACCAACCTGAAATATCTACTGGTTGCGTAGACGCATTAAACAATTCAACATAATCACGGTTAAAGCTCGCGCCATTACCGCCATACACCTGACTAATCACCACCCCTTGTGTGGAGGCATGGCTTAAGCCTGCAAGCACGCATAAACTGAGAAACACAACAACTTGGTATATAGGCAGTAATGGATTTTTCACAATCATCTCTCAACTAAAATTAAATAGGCCAGCGCACAGTCTTTGTGACTTGCACACTGTAGCAATTAAAAAGTTGTGAAAAATTAAGAGTGTCGCAAAAACGCTAGTCACTACGGACTAGCAAAAGCCACCGCAAAGGATGACAAAGTGAAGATAGCGTGACGAAGGATGGTATAGCGGACTAGTAGTTTTACATGTAAATAATTTGTACGTGAATAAAACCAATGAGTTAGCGCTGATGCGCTAGTTTGAATTGCAAAATACTTTGCCGAAAAGTTAGCGCGCTCATTGACGTGCAAGATGGGCGTTATGAACAAACTTGGATTGTATGCCTACAGCGAGCGTTTATGAATGTCTCGTATCGTAATCATTCACATGCGCAAATACTTATTCTGCCACACCTATACCAAAACGATGCTGTAATGCATTTAGGTTCAACATATCCAGTATTTCTTGCAGTCGCTTTTGCGCTGCCCGCTTGGGTTGGCCTGTGAATTTAGCAATAATCAACTCGTTTTTCATAGAATGCTCCCAGCCTACCAATTCGGTCACCGTCACTTGATAGCCATGCGCCTCTAACTGCAAGCATCGCAGCACATTGGTAATATGGCTGCCAAATTCTCGGGTATGGATAGGATGACGCCACAGTTCACTCAAACCAGTTTTGCTTAAGCTTTCTGCTTTGAGCTGCCGCATCACCTCGGCTACCTCTGCCTGACAGCAAGGCACCAACACCATATACTGCGCTTGTTTATTCAATCCAAACTGAATCGCATCGTCGGTGGCTGTATTGCAGGCATGTAAGGCCGTGACAATTTGCACTTGCTCAGGAATCAAGGTAGAGGTCATGGAATCCGCCACACTCAAATGATGAAAATCCATTCTAGAGAAGCCGCAAGTCTGCGCTAGCGCTTTGGACTTTTCGACCAAATCAGCGCGGGTTTCAACCCCCACCACCTGACCTGCTGCTTGCTGCTTAAGCAGCAAATCATACAAAATAAAGCCTAAATAAGATTTACCAGCACCATGGTCCACCACAGTCGGGTTAGGCGTTTTACTCAGCACATCGTCAAGCAAAGGTTCTATAAAATTAACCAGGTGATACACCTGCTTGAGCTTACGGCGGCTGTCTTGATTAAGCTTGCCATCGCGGGTCAAGATATGCAAAGCCTTCAGTAGCTCTATGGATTGGTGCGGTTTGATTTCGGCAGGCATCGTCATAACCGTATTTTATCGTGCATTGTCCTGGCCGCCCAAAAATATTAACGAGGCTGTCGTCTTAGCACCGCGTTCCGCGTTTTGATGAGTAAGGGCGGCAATATTTTCCCGAACTAATAACAATCGATGGGAGTAATAACATGAATAAAACTTTGATAATCGTAGCTATCAGCTGTATGTTCACTGCATCAGCATATGCTGATGATGAAAAACCTGCTGTGGATTTAGACAAACGTGGTGACCGCATTGAACAACGTCTGGATAATCGCGGCGATCGTGTTGAAAACCGCTTGGATAACAAAGGTGAACGCATCGAGAACCGTTTGGACAACAAGGGTGACCGTATTGATAACCGCCTAGACAACAAAGCCGACAGAGCCGAAGCCAACGGTCACGAAAACCGTGCTGACCATTTAAGAAACAAAGGTGACCGTATCGACCAACGTCTAGACAATAAAGGTGATCGCATTGATAACCGTTTAGATGAACGTGGCGATAGAATTGACAACCGCTTAGATAATAAAGGTGAGCGCATTAATAGTAGGTTAGATAGACGCGAAGACCGTCGTAAAAATCGCTAATCAGGTTGTGTTTGATTTAAAATACAAGCATGACAGATATCTGCGTGAATCAGAAGTAAACAATGGAAGCGTTTTTAGCGGAAATTGAGCGTCGTGCTTTTCGAATTGCACAATTGGCCACAGGCAATCGCGATGATGCCTTGGACATTGTGCAAGACGCCATGATTAAGCTGGTACAAAAATACAGCGACCAACCAGCAGCCTCATGGAAACCGTTGTTTTATACTATATTAGAATCACGGATTATGGACTTTCATCGTCGCCAAAGCGTGCGTAACCGCTTTAGAAGTTGGCTAAATCAGCCCTCTGACGAGGAAGACAGTGAAGACTTACTTGAACAGCAACCTGCAGAGATATCAAGCTTTCCAGATATTCAACTGCAGGATGCCGAGTTTGTAGAACATTTGAATGGTGCATTAAGCGAACTGCCATTGCGCCAACAACAAGTGTTTTTACTACGTATTTGGGAAGGGTTAGACATTAGTGATACGGCTAAAGCTATGCAATGCTCGGAAAGTAGTGTCAAAACCCATTATTCACGCGCATTAGAAAAGTTACGGACTGCATTAAAGGATTTTCAACCATGACTATTGATGAAAAAACATTTACCGACCGCATTCATGCCGGGCTGACAGCCTCGACCAATGAGATTGATGCCGAGACTCAACAGCGTCTATACACCATTCGCCGCAAAGCTTTGCAGCAAAAACCACAACAGACTTGGCTGCAAAAGCTGCTGCAGAACAATATGGTTTGGGCGCCAGTGGCTGGCGTTGCGTTTTGTAGTGTAATGGCCATTATGTTTATTTTACCGGCGCAACAAGCCTCAAGCCCTGCTGCTATCTCTGGTGAATACACGGCAATGTTTGAAGTGGTAGAAAGCCCGGAAGACCTTGATACGATCACTGATCCGGATTTCTATTTGTGGCTGGATGAAACAAAGCCTAGCCAGAACAAACTAAACTCTATGAATGATGTAAACGCATACACCGCCTAATGTTAATCAGCTTGTGTATGCAATTTAAAAGTATGCTATTGCATACAGTAATACAAAAAGCGCCCACCTTAAGAGGCGTACTGCACTATGGCAATGAAGGAAAAAACAAGGGAAATACCATGCAGCTTTACTCTGTACCTCACAGGCGCCTAAAGTCTGTCTTTAGTGTGTCGCTATTCGTAATATTTACACAGTGTTACACACTAGCGCATGCAGATGGTGTTGATTGGGAAAGTCTATCGCCTCAACAACAAGAAACGCTCGCCCCGATGCGTGATAATTGGCGTGACCTGCCGCCCAATCGCCAAGAGCGCTTGCGCAAAGGCGCCGAACGCTGGAACAGCCTACCACCAGAACAGCGCAACCGCTTACAGGACAGAATGCACCGCTACGACAATTTAAGCCCAGATGAAAAAGGTCGCATTAAAGAACGGATGCGCGAGTATAGACAATTGCCACCGGAAGAACGTAACGAACTGCGCGAACGCTGGAGAGATGTACCGCCTGAGCAAAAAGAGAGAATTCGTGAGCGCTATGAGCGTTCGAATCCTGAGGAAAGATCTCAACGCAGGCGCAAGGAACATTAGGTGAAATCTTAGATTACTATTGACCCTATCAAACCAGATGCCTAGCCAGATTCATGCGAAATATGTGATGGCTAAACACCTTAACATTTAGCACACAAGCCATAACACAACATTAGCCCACTGCAGCATCAGCAACACAGTGGGCTTGTTATTAAACTACCTGATAATCGATATTCAGTCGGATGACTTAACTACAAAGAGTAAAAGTATAGAGTCTCTACTTTTTTCGAATCCACTGAAATATCACACTTATCAGCGCTCACCCCCTTATTGGCCTGCACTGCTTCAGCTACTATGCCAAACACACCTTTGTTTGAGCTAAGTACAGAGCCAAAATAACAATGTGCCGATATCGATATATTTTTATATTTGCTCTGAAAGTTTCTGGTGGGGGTAAATGGAGGAAATGATCCTTTCATGATTGAATCATCATTCACCGTAATCGTTAGCTGATTCTTGTCAGGATAAAATATTCCACCAAACACCAATTCCTGTCCTGGAGCATTATAGGTTTTTTTATTTGCAATTTGCGGTGGTGTTGAAGCACAGGCTGATACCAATGTAGCTGCGACCAAGACCGCTAAAGTAGATTTTTTTAGATTGATCATATTTTTTCTTAGTATTAAGGTTTGAAGATTGATTAATAGTAGACTTAGGCCGCTCCGCCAAGTCCAATTGCGCATCAAGTTTGAACTGCGTATCTAGAAGCTCAAAATAATATACACAAGTATAACTATATACTGATGTATACATAATTTATGCATATTGAATCATCCCTAATATGCGCATGCGCCTGCTCAAGCACTAGATGAAAAAAAGAAGCCTTGCCAAAAGCTGATGAGTGTCATTCACAACAAGGTAGTGAGCAAGTTGACTTAATTCTTTAGATAAACCATCTCAATGCTAAAATGCTCACAACTTTGCAAACTGTGCATTTCACATTTCAACTACTTTTAACGTATTAGGAGCATTTAGTGGCAATTCAGTGGTATCCAGGACACATGACTTCTGCACGCAAAAAAGCAGAAGAAACCATGGAGTTTATTGACGTAGTGATTGAAGTATTGGATGCTCGCTTACCTGCCGCCAGCCATAATCCGATGATTGATGAGATGCGCTTATTCCGTCAGCGCCCCAACCTTAAAATTTTAAACAAGGCCGATTTAGCCGACCCTACCACAACCCAAGCATGGTTGAATTACTTTAATGCCCAGCCCAACACTAAAGCCGTTGCCCTCTCCTGTAAAAAGCCCGGTGATGCAAAAAAAATCCCAGGGCTATGCCGGAAATTAGCACCGCATCGAGGCACCCATTTAAAACCCTTGCGTATGATGATTATGGGCATCCCCAATGTGGGTAAATCCACCTTAATGAACGCCTTGTTGAACCGCCGTGTGGCCAAAGTGGGCGACGAGCCTGCAGTCACCAAAAGCCAGCAACGCTTTGATTTAGATGACACCATGAGCATCACCGACACACCTGGCATGATGTGGCCAAAAATTGCCCATGATAGCGATGGCTATATGCTGGCAGCCAGTCACGCCATTGGCAGAAATGCAGTGATTGATGAAGATGTGGCCGTGTTTTTAGGGAATGTGCTGCTCAAATCCTATCCTGCACTGCTCAATGCGCGCTACAAGCTAGATGCCATGAAATTAGACGTCAATACCATTGATAGTATTGACCTGCTTGAGGCAATTGCCAAACGCAGAGCCTATAAACGACATGATGGTGAGTGGGATATGGAACGCACGGCCATGACATTGCTTACTGATTATCGCAGTGGTGCGATAGGTCGCGTGAGTTTAGAGACCCCTGCTAGCCGTCAAGCCATGCTGGAATCATCAGCACCCATCAAAGAAAAAACCGCAGAAGCAGACGATCAAGAAGAGAATTAGTGTGATTTAGTGGCAATGCCAGCATGCGTAGCCACCAGATTTCTACCGCGGTTTTTTGCCATATACAAAGCATTATCAGCTGAGGCCAATAAGCGCTGTACATCGTAACCAGTTGTCTCAGAACCAGCCGCACCGATACTCACGGTGCATTTCAATTCATTGGTAGATTGTGATGTTTTTTTCACATGGCGTATGGATATCTTTTTATGCTGAATGATTTCGCGTATACGTTCAGCCAACGCCACAGCCTCTTTCTCACTGGTATTGGGCAATAACACGCAAAACTCTTCACCACCATAGCGCCCCACCACATCCCCTGCACGTAGAGTCGATTTAATGGTTTTAGCCACCACAATCAACACCTCATCACCTGCCAAATGGCCATGGGTATCGTTCACTTTTTTAAAGTGATCCAAATCCACCAGCAAAAGCGACATCGGGATTTGAATACGCTTACAAATCGCATGCATTTTGACAGCGGCATCTTGTAAACCGCGGCGATTGAATACGTTGGTCAAGCTATCCACGGTAGCCATGGATTGCAGGTTTTGATTCACCTGCGCGGTGAGCATGAGCACAAACAGTACAGATACAAAAAACTGAATCACACAGGCCAGCATGAAGGTGTAGGCATTCACCGGCCAATCTAGAAAGCTTTTGAATAAATCGCTTTCCATATAAAACGCTGAAAGCACGCGTGCGATGAGCAGCAAGGCCATCATAAAAAACAAGCTGGAGGCCATCCAATAAAGATTGCCCACCAAGCCATCATCTTTACCAAAGGTGAGCCTAGCCCCCAGCAAATACACCATAGAAAACACCAGCGCATTGCCTATCACCACCATGCGTAAATCTTGTTGATGCTGTATTAGGTAAGCATTGAGCGCTGTGAGCAACACACCAATCAATACTGGAAGTAGACGCACTACCCGCTTCCCAGAAAAAGCTTGTATGCCATTGATAAACAAACCTAAACCCAAGCCAATCAGCACAACGCCTGGCAAAATATGCCATTGGGTAGATTCAAACTTGGAGAATAGAATGACCATCCCCAAGCCAATCACCAAGTTGCCGACAGCCCAATAACCGGGGCCATTCATGTCTTTATGATGCGAACGGGTAATCCCTAACAACATCGAGAGCATGAATGTTAGAAGCATTGACATAAAAATGATGGTTTTTAAGTCAAAGGTTGGCATAAGTTTGGGTGGTTTGAATTAAAATGTTTTAATTAATTAGAACTACACTATATCGCTTATTGCGTGCTTACTCTATAGCTCCAATGGCAGTACGCACATTATGTTAAACAGTTTAAATTCCCCGCAACGCGAAGCAGTCAAATACTTGGATGGCCCCCTACTGGTGCTAGCTGGCGCTGGCAGTGGTAAAACGAGAGTAATTACGCAAAAAATAGCCTATTTGTTGAATGAGGCCGACTACCAACCCAGCCAAATTGCGGCGATTACCTTTACCAATAAAGCCGCACTGGAGATGCAAGAGCGTGTAGCCAAACTGATGCAAGGCAAAAGCACCAAGGGCTTAACGGTTGCCACCTTCCACTCTTTGGGTTTACAGATTCTTCGTCAAGAATGCGTACACTTAGGCTACAAACCACAATTCTCTATTTTAGATTCCTCTGACAGTTTTAAAATTTTAAGTGACGTACTGGCCACGACCGATAAACAACTGCTACGCAAAACACAATGGCAAATTTCCAACTGGAAAAACGGCTTTATCAACCCAGATCAAGCCAAGGCCACCGCCGAAGAAGATTTAACCCATGCGGCTTCCAAGGTGTACCAAATTTATCAGCAAACGCTCAAAGCTTATCAGGCGGTGGATTTTGATGATCTCATCAAATTGCCTGTAGAGTTGTTTGAAGCGCATCCTGAGGTGTTAGATAAATGGCAACGCAAACTGCAATATCTACTGATTGACGAATACCAAGACACCAACGCTTGCCAATATAAGCTAATTAAACTGCTGACTGGCGTGCGTGGGCAATTCACCGCCGTGGGCGATGATGACCAAGCCATTTATGGCTGGCGTGGCGCCGATGTAGAAAATTTACGCCAACTCACCGTGGACTTTAGCCGCTTAAAAGTGATTAAACTAGAACAAAACTACCGTTCTACGGTGCGTATTTTGCGCGCCGCCAACCAAGTCATTGCCAATAACCCAAAACTGTTTGAGAAAAAGCTATGGAGTGACCTTGGCACAGGCGACATGATTCAAGTATCGGCCACCATGAGTGAGGAGCATGAAGCCGAATCAGTAGTGATGAAGCTGCAAGCCCATAAGTTTGAGCACCGTACCCAATATAAAGATTACGCTATTTTGTATCGGGGCAATCATCAAGCACGCATCATGGAGCAATATTTGCGCAATCAAAAAATCCCCTACACCATTTCTGGTGGGCAATCATTTTTTGACAAGGCCGAGATTAAAGATATTGTCAGCTATTTGCGCCTAGTCGCTAATGAAGATGACGACCCTGCGTTTATTCGTGCAGCTACTACGCCTAAAAAAGGCATTGGCAATACCACGCTTGAACGCTTGGGCGAGTTTGCCAGTGCACATCAAATCTCGTTATTTGCGGCCGCCTTTGAAGGCGAGTTTCAACGCGAGCTAGGCAGCCGTCAATTAGAAGATTTGCTTAACTTTTGCCAATACATCAATAAGTTACAATCACGCGCAACCAAGGACCCAGCAGGTGAGTTACTGCAAGACCTGCTCAACACTATTCAATATGAAACGTATTTATATGATACTGAAGAACAACGTGCCGCCGAGAGCAAATGGGGTAACGTGCAGGAGTTTATTGCCTGGTTGACCAAAAAAGGGGAAGCCAATACCGAGTTTGGCAACGAAGCCGAAGGTAAAACATTATTAGAGCTCACACAAATGGTCTCGCTGATAAGTATGTTGGATGGCCGTGAAGAAGGCGAACCAGATGCAGTCAAGCTCTCCACCTTGCATGCTGCCAAAGGCTTGGAGTTTGGTCATGTATTTTTAATTGGCTGCGAGGAAGGCATCCTACCCCACCGCGAATCCATTGATAACAATCAAATTGAAGAGGAACGGCGTCTGATGTACGTAGGCATCACACGTGCGCAGAAGTCGCTCAATATCTCATGGTGCAAAAAGCGCAAACGCGCCGGTGAAATGCAAATGTGCGAACAAAGCCGATTTATTAGTGAGTTGCCCAAAGACGATGTCAAACATTTTGGCAACCCATTTAACGATCCCGATCAGCTACTTGCCAGCAAAGACTTTGGTAAATCTAAAATGGCCAGCATACGTGCCATGCTCAACCAGTCCAAAGCATCCACATCAAGTTAAGTTGATTCATATGCCGAGATGGTTAATGCGCAAAGATGCATCGTTTTTAATGACACTTCATTATATAATCCACCCATGAATATTATCCCAACGATACTATGTGGCGGTGCCGGTTCGCGGTTGTGGCCGGTATCACGTGAGCTTCACCCCAAGCCGTTTATTAGGCTGGCCGACAACGAAAGCTTTTTACAAAAGTCTTTTATTCGCGGCGCAATATTACCGAATGTGACTGAAGTACTGACCGTCACTAATCGTGAGCTGTTATTTAAGACCAAAGACGATTACCGTGAAGTCAATCAAACCAATACCAAAACTAGCTTTTTGCTAGAACCTTTTGGCCGTAACACAGCAGCCGCCGTTGCACTTGCTGCGCTGTATGTAGCCAAACAGCATGGCGAAGAGGCAATTTTACTGATTCTAACTGCTGATCATTTGATTTCTGATCAAGCTGCATTTCAGCAAGCCGTGACTAATGCCAGCTTGATTGCTCAAACAGGTAAAATTGTGACCTTTGGTATTCAGCCACATGCTCCAGAAACAGGCTATGGGTATATTGAAGCCAATCAGGCAAAACCGATTAATAAAAACAACTCGACGTTAGGATACGAAGTCGCACGTTTTGTAGAAAAACCAGACTTGCCAACAGCACAAGCCTATGTTGACTCTGGAAAATTCTACTGGAACTCAGGCATGTTCTGTGCCAAAGCTAACACCCTACTCACCGAGTTGCAGAGCCATGCCCCAGATATTTTAAGCACAGCGAAATCCTGCTTTGAAGCCTCTTTAAAAAATAATACCGATATAACCCAAGTTGAGTTTGAGGCAAATAGCTTTGCTAATGTACCTAGCAACTCAATTGACTATGCCGTGATGGAAAAATCCACCAATGTTGCTGTTATTCCCTGCGATATCGGCTGGAACGACATTGGCGCGTGGGATGCTATGAGCACGCTAACTAAAGCCGATGAAGATGGTAACCGAGTAACGGGCAAGGCGATGTTGAACAACTCGAAAAACTGTTACATTCAGAGCAACAGCCGTCTTGTAGCAACTGTCGGATTAGAAAATATCATCATCGTAGATACACCCGATGCCGTGTTAGTCGCCGATAAAAACCAAGTACAGAACGTAAAAGACATCTACAACCGCCTAAAACAAGAAGGCAATGAAGCCTACAAGCTACACCAAACCGTTCACCGCCCTTGGGGTAACTACACCACGCTAGAAGAAGGCGAGCGCTTTAAAATTAAACGTATTGTGGTTAAACCTGGCCAACGTTTAAGCTTACAAATGCATCATCACCGCAGTGAACACTGGGTTGTGGTCAGTGGTATGGCGAAAGTCACCAACGGTGAAAAAGAGTTTTTTGTTTCCCCCAACGAATCCACCTTTATCCCAGCTGGCACTAATCACCGCCTAGAAAATCCTGGCGTGCTGGATCTTGTAATGATTGAGGTACAAAGTGGTGATTACGTGGGCGAAGACGATATCCTAAGAATTGATGACACTTACGGAAGAATTAGAAAGTAATGTCCGTTTATCAACCACTCAACTTATATTGGTCAACAGCTAATTACTAAAAAATACTAAGGAAAATACTTGTCTCTTAGCTTATATAACCACATTAGACAAAAAGATAAATTCCGACCAATTATTCGACTTATGACATATTTAGCAATCGTTTTTCTAAATTGTGGTGACGTCTGAATAATTCTACTTGGTGAAGATATGTACATCAACAAGACTCTAACAACGAAATAAGTACCCAAGTCAACCTTTGGATTATTCAACCTCCCTGTTATGTACGGTTGTAATAAAAACCATCTTAAGTCAGACCATTTTTCCATACGCTTCATTGTATTAAATAATTGGTATATCTTATTCGTACATGAAATATCTGCACCATAAAACCCACTTATATATGCCAGTGCAAACATCAGTGACTTCGCTGACCTATCATCAATATTGCTATCCGTAAATTGATGACTTAGTCTAGCGCCAGAGTTAAGCAGACTCTCCAAATCATTAAGATTAGACAAGCCAAAATCAACTGCATGAATACCATGCTGGCTTCTGCTAGTTTTGGCTACCAGCTCTAGCAAACGATTGCTAGATGAAACATCTTGAATATCAAGAAATCTTTTGACCTGTATGTTAGTTTCACTCAACACACGTTCCAAATGATTCTTATCATTAAGTAGCTGTTCAATTGTAATCTCAAGCTCTTTAATAGATGTGACTCTTGGAATCTCGGTATCAGAAAGAGTATCTATCCAATCTGGAAGATCGTATACAGCATTATTAACAAACACAACTGGAATTCCGCGAATCATGGCCTCAAGTGCTGCGGTTGTACAATAGTTAATCATAATGCAGATGTCAGTTGCAGCAATAACCTCGTCCAAAGTTAATTCCTCATCAAAAAAAAGATTAGGCAAGGAGTAACTCAGCAACTGCCGATAGAGTGGATAATAGTCGTAGCCGGGATGTGCCTTAATTATAAAATTAATATCTTTTCTGCGTTGGATAAACGCTAGAAGTTCTCGAATCAACTGCCTATGTTTTAATGGACTTGCTACGGGGGCAGCCAACCCAGTACTAATTTCAGCGGTAACAATTGCAATTAATGGTTTGTCTTGACTTAAACCCAGATATTTTTTTGAATCAGATTTTTTAGCTGAATCTCTAATGTTTAATGAGTTAGCGTACTGAAAATATTTATCTTCATATCTCAAACCTCCAATTTTAACTAGTCTATCTTCTTCAACTCCCAAAGATAAAAGCCAATCAACATCTAGAGAATTCCATACAAGTACTTTGCGTGCACTTCCAACTATACCTCGGAAACCATATTTAAACCCTAGCCCGCCGTGAACCAAAGATATTGTTGGAATCTCTCTGGCATTAGCTATATCTACTAAGTGACGCTCGATAGTGAATGCTTCGTGACCGAATATGATAGAGACAGGCTTTAAGAGCGTGAGAAGCGAACTGAACGCATCTGCATAAACACAGGCAGACTCAATTTCTTTTTTAATTCGATTAAATTGAAAAGCAAGGTGTGGATTAGAGAAGATTTCCGGATTATCTAAATAGCGCTTCTCCATAGCACTAGCGAGTTGATCCCAAAGAGGCTGCAACTCAATAGATTTTTTCACCCTTATATCTGATTCTAATGAGTCTTGTGTCAGTGTTATCACAGAAAATGTATCTGACTTATCTAACACATCGACAAGCTCGACATACTCTCTTTCGGGCATACCTGTTTTATAAAGAATAATAACTTCTTTCTTTTGGGTACTTTTTTTAATTGGAGTAACTGATTTTTTAACTCCCGTACTTTGGAAGATAGACAAGCCTCGCCCAAATGACAGGGGTAATTTTTGAGTTAACTTTTCAACGCATATGCCACGACGCTCTGCAGTATAAAACAATACTGCTTGCGCTACTGCATTCACTGCTCTAGATGTAGGTGCTGGTCCAGTCCTAATCACAGCTATCTGAGGCAGTGAGTAAATCCGTAACCGAGTCGGAGAGTATTTATCGAATAATTTATTGTAGATAGTTTTTGCATTTAAACTTGCCTCGAAAGCATAGACTAAGTCTTGGTTGACGCAGTCTTTTAGTAAAAATCCATAATACTGTGCCAGATCTCCCAAGTATCCAGCCCAGTTTTTTGCGAGCGAATATGCAGCATTTTTGTTTAATTGAATATCTTGAGGATTTAGAAAGTCCCATTCATCAATAAAGCTAATACCTCTTCTCTCTAACTCGAATGAAACTGTCATGTCACCACTAACAACCATCGAGTCTTTAAAAAACTCTAGATCATTAAGGTTTTGGTCAGATAACTGCGATAAATCTGTTAAGAATAATAAGTTCAATCATTGTCTCTTACTTAATTGCAATTCTATTAATCAAATTTAGGATTAGAAGAAACTGGGATTAATCCAACATGATTTAGATAATCTAGAAAATCCAATAACAATAAGTCATTATATTTTCTAGCAGCAATTTGAATACCAAAAGGCATTTTCTCTGGTGATATGAACATCGGAACATTCACTACCGGCAGGTGACAAAGTGTCCATATAAGGGCAGGGTCAGGACTCTCTACTTCATGTCTTAAAGGAGCTTGGCCAGCAGTGCTCAACGAAATCAATATGTCATACTCACCAAAAAAATTATCCATCTGTTCAATTAGAAGCTCTTGCTTGCCTAATGCAGTGTAATACTGCTCAACTGAAATCGAAAAGCCTTTTTCTATTAACCCTGTCATAACACCAGAGACGAGCTCTCGTTTATTGAACTCATTTTTAAAATAGTAGGACAATGTCTTGTTATATATAGTCGCATGGATATCATGACTTTCCTCTAAGCTCGAAGGTAAGTTCACATAATCAATTTCGACATCTTGAATTAGGGCTGCCTTATTAAAAAAATCTGTTAAGGCATTTTTTGCATAGTCTTCTGCAAACTCCCAAGTATGGGTTTTTACCACAGCTACCCTCCATGGCCTATTAGTGGGCTTTTTTTGGCGTGTTTGATCCTTTAATGCGTTATTACTGAAAGGAAAATTTGGGCCATGAACTCTAATCGCTTCAAATACAGGTTTAATACTTTTTAAATTTGATACAAAAAATCCAATTGAATCAAGGCTATCTGTAGTTTTTAAAGTCCCTGTCCTTGGAATTAATCCGAACGATGGTTTACAACCGTACACTCCGCAAAAACTGGCCGGACGAATAATCGAGCCGGCAGTTTGAGTTCCGATCGCCACTGGCACAATCCCTAATGCAACGGCCACTGCAGATCCACTTGAAGATGTACCAGGTGTTAGTGCAACATTATGAGGATTTAATGTCTCATTTAGTGCATGCACAGCAAACTCTGCTGTGACTGTTTTTCCAGCCACAATACCACCTTGGTTTTTAAGGTAGTAGACCACACGAGCATCATTTCCCGGCGTAAAATTTTTCCATATAGAGCTTCCCATTTGAGTAGGAAAGTCAACTGTATTAAAAATATCCTTTACTCCAATAGGGATGCCTTCCAACGGCCTCAACTCTTGGCCGTTCTTAATCATGCTGCTTGTGCCTATAGCGCCTTCAATCAAACCATCTTTGTTAAAGTTGACCCAACATTTATATAATGGGTCGAATTTCTCATATCGTGCAATACACTCATGAGCTAAATCAATTGGATCCAGTTCCCCTGACACAAACTTAAAATGTAATTCATTTGTTGATAACTCGCCGAACACTTATTAATCCTCTTCTCTTGGATCTTTACGATTGCGATGCTTGGCAATCAACTGCTCAAAAAATGGAACTGTTATCTCTTTATTGGGACGAGTTCTATCTATCACTGGCACCTCAGTATCAATCAATTTCAAGTGCTTTAACTGCTTCATTATGTCGTAAAACTGAGGTTCACTCATCTTAGTAATTTTTAGATAATAATCAAGAGCACCTGGCCGTTCTGAATCAATTTTACTGGCCAAAGCAATGCCCTCTTCCCTTGTCAGCAAGCCGTTACGTACATCTAGCGAAGCTTGGAAAGTTGACCTACCATAACCTCGTTTAAGGTAACAAGTAAAGTCATGAACACCTGCCATAATACATTCGGCACTTTTATAGCCTTTATATGCCCCCTCCATTTCAGTTTCTTTCCAACCATAGTGTTGGCTCACAAATTCAGTCTGGCGCTCCTCATCCCAGAAAATAAAATCTCCTAAATGGATACCAAAAACCCCAACTTTTTCAATTTCCTCAACAGTTGGTACATTAAATGGATATAAATCTCTTTCACTCAACTGATCTGTAACCATTTCAGATGGTCTAAGCTTAGCTGAGACCTTAGTAAAGTAATCTCTATCAAACTTGTGGACTGGATCTTTATAAGAAGCTCTTCCTGAAGTTTCAGCAATCGACTCTCCCCAAATCAGCAAAGGTATGTTAAATCTAACTGCGGCCTGTAATGGAAACGCCCCAACGCCAGCATGGCAATGCCAGCAGGCATCACCTATTCCACTTAGAGATCTCTGCGCAATTCTATTCACCAAATCTCTATTTGGGGTAAACATAATATGATCAACATTGAACTCTTGCAGAGCATTTTGGAGGTTATACCAGCCTGTCTCGCTATACCAATTATGACTAAAAGTAACAGCTAATGGCTTCATACCATAAATTTTGACTAGCACGTGCAACTGAAACATGCTGTCTTTGCCGCCACTTATTGGAATGATACAGTCATAATTATTACCAGCTTTGGCCTTCGCATTATCTAGAATCGCCTTTAGTTCGATCTCTCGTTCTACCCAGTTAATGTGAATTTTTTGTTCTGAGGATTGGCATGCCTGACATATTCCCATTTCATCGAACTTGATACCCTCCTGCGTTTCTGGCATGCAACACCTCGCACAATAGCGCAACTTAGAAAATGCGGGATTTCCTTTAACAGTATTAAACATATACATCTCCAATTTTTTATACTAATCGCTTGAGCCAAAGAGGCTCACAATATTTTTAGGAATTCATCTCTGAAATTCGAGTAATTTCTGATTGAGGTAAGACGCACTCAGGTGCCCATTTAGGTACCGATGAATAAACTCTTTTGCCAGCAGCAAGAGCCACTACCATAGCATAAGTTTGACAACCGACTACTATGTGAGACCAAGCGATTGCAGCAGCTAATGATGTTGAATCATCGAGCGTAATATCAATATTTTTCTGATTTGAAATCCACATATCATATTTGCCCAATGCGTCGGAAGGATGAGGGCGCAGCTTAATTTTTAACTTTTCTAAGCTTTCAATGTGGTGTAGATTTTCCTTAAAAAAATCTAGCCCCATAAACTCCCCATTATGCAAATCTGGCCCCCACGAATTTCTAATAGGTTCCAATACATAAAGCAGATTTGTTACGCCTTTTTCCTGTTTTGACTCTGATGCTGAAATTTCAACTAACTGTTGCTCTAGATAGCTGTTTGGCATCAATACAATTTTTAAACTACCAAATAACTCCAAAGCCAAATTAAAAGCATATTTATCTGTGACCCATATCTCATCTGGTAACTGCTCACAACTATTAAATATGAATCTCTCTCTATAATTTGTCCAGTGATCAACGACAGCAATGCTGCGAATACCTAATTTAGAAGCCATTACCCTAGCATCATGCTCAAAACTTGAAGCCCACCCTGTTCCAGTAATCATCACGCAAGACTGTAAGATGTCACTATTTAAGTCAGATCGAATAGAGGCTATTGGAAACGCATCACTCCAAGCCTTCATTGCCGGACCTCTGACATATGGATAGACTTCCTCATGCCCAAACTTTTTTAGCCATGCAATAATGTGATTCACAGCACCAGCATCATGTGCGACAACAACTATTGGTTTATCTATTTCTGATAGCATCAATCATCAGCAAATTTACAGAAGTATAAAATATCTTCTGGAATACCACTCACAACCTCTTGTTTAATGCGTACCCCATCTGGTTTCATTCCACATTTGGTCATGACCGCAACCATTCCTCGGTTACAATTTAGAGTACCACCAGTGACTTTGCGTATACCAGAGTTCAAAAGGTAGTTCATTAGCGTACCCCATGCATCGGTTGCCAGTCCTTGTCCTTGAAACTCTTTACCAATCAAAATACCAATATCGGCTGTTCCATGCTCTTTTGATATATATGCAGTCATTGTGCCCGCTAATTTTTCATTGAAGAAAATAGCTAAAAATAAATTATTTGTATTTGTGAAAGTGTTGAAGTACTTTTCACAAGAAGTATGGCTGTGTGAATGGAATCTTTGATTACTGTATCTCATTAACTCTTTATCATTGAGCCAAGCTAGATAGCTATTAGTTATATTTGAAATTGCAAATCTTCTCAAAATAACATTTTTTCCAGAGCAACAAGAATTCCCTTCACAAAACAACTGAAAACTCATTTTTAACCTAATTTTCCAAGTGATGCCCAAACCTTCCTGAAGGCACCGACTATTAAGTCAATATCAGTATCAGTTAAAGCATACACACACATTCCAATACCCAAATAGGTTGAATCATTTAGCTCTTCGGCTACAGGGCAGATTCCCTTACTGTAACTCACTTCCCGCTTACATATATCAGATGTCCAAGGAAAACCGTTTGAACCATATGCTATTTTTTTCTGGAAAATGGGTAACAGATGTATATTTTGATATCTATTACCTATAGGAACACCCTCTGCCCTCAATGCTTCATGTATTCTGTCTCGACTTACACCTAAACTCTCAATATCTAAAACCAATGGGTAGTAGTAGTAAACATGTGTACCTTTCTGATTAATCACTGGAGTACGTAACCCAGTAAGCGACTTTAACCCGTCAGTTAGTCGATTAGCCGCTCGTTGGCGGGTTGCTACAAATGTGCTTAACTTTTTAAGCTGCTCTATCCCGATAGCACATTCAATTTCACCCAAACGAAAGTTGTAACCAATCATATTGGTTATATCATTTTCACCTTTATCACCAACAACAGCCTCAGCATGATTACGAATTAAACGCAAACGCTCCGCAATATAATCATCGTTTGTAACTAAAATGCCACCTTCACCTGTATGTATGTGCTTATGATAATTTAGACTATACCCTCCGACATCTGCCAGTGTGCCCGCATACTTCCCATCATACAAAGCTCCTGGCGCTTGAGCGCAGTCCGATATTACTTTCAAATTGTATTTGTCAGCGATAGCTAAAATAGCATCCATATCAGCTGATTGCCCGAAAATGTCAACCACCATTATGGCTTTTGTATATTCGGTAATATTTTCTTCTATTGACTTGGGCGACAAACAAAAGGTTTCTGGATCTATATCAGCAAAAACTGGAATTGCATTCCAATGTAGTATGGCCGTTGCACTTGCACACATTGTCCAAGGTGTTACGATCACCTCATCGCCCGGCTCTATACCTATAGCTCCAACTGCACAAATCAAGCCTGAAGTCCAAGAGTTAACAGTCACTGCATGCTTAACACCAAAGTATTGTGCAGCCTGCTTTTCAAATTCCAAGACATTCGGCCCGCCATAAAAGTCTTCATGCCAAGCACCAAGAAACTTGGAAAGCACACCGCTTTCTATCACTTTTTTTGCTGCTAATACCTCTTCGTTACCAATCGAGTTATAAAGAGAAAACTCTTTATTAATTGCCTTTTCCCCACCGAGTAATGCTAACTCTTCAACCATTTTCACTTTCCATATCTATAATTTAATATTATTGATTTTTTCCGCAGACAATCTCTTTGATAGCTTGGCAAAGCTTTTGAGTTACTAATGCAGAATGCCCTGTACTTAATAAAGTGGTCGATTTTGCATTTATCACATCATGGATGTTGTGAACTGCAGATAGCATAGCTTCCGAATATCTTCCATTTCGGTAACTCCCCACATTGAGCACCTTATATCCATAAAATACTGGGCTATCCATAACGGTACGCTTACGCCAAAACATGCCACCATCCTCCATCGTTACTACTCCCGATGAAAAAATGAAGCTCAACTCAAAAACTGCATAATCTTTTGCATTTCCACAAATCAGCTGTATTGGTAATGCATTAGAGTCCTCTAAACTAACTGGGACTGTTGGATCGTCATCAAAATAATCGTAAACAGCTTTACCGACAGATTTTACATATAACGTCCCAAATATAAAGCTCAACATATCTAGCATATGTGACCCATTGTTCAAGATTCCCTTGTTATAAACCCCGATAACTGATCGCAACGCACCCAGTGCACCTTGTTCTACTTGAGCCTTCAACTTCACAACATCTGGGTCAAAACGCCTTGAATAATTTACTGCCAAGTGGATATTTCTCTTTTGACACTCGGAAATGATTTCCTCTGACTCATTAATTGAATCAGTGATTGGCTTCTCACAAAAAATCAACTGCGGATTAAGCAGCACAGCCATTCTAAGGTGTTCTGAATGGTATTTGGTAGGAGAACAAATACTTATTACATCAAACGTTTCATCTGAAGCTAAAAGCTCTTCTGTAGAAGTAAATCCCAATGCAACTTGCCAAGCACTCATAAACTCTGTCCGTCTTTTTTCATCGGGATCTAGGCATGCAGTAATTTTATACCCACCATGCTTAACATATGCTCCGGCATGTGAGTAGGGTAGTTCTTCAATTGACCTTCCAAGATCAAATCTACTTGCTATATTCCCACAGCCAATAACTAGCACCCTCTTCTGACTATCTATTGTCATATTTTTTCACATAGAGAATAACTAGTAACATGGCACGAATAATCTTGAAATTAGCCGACATTAAGCTACCAAAACGCGAGAGCCCATTTCGTTCCGCCACATTAAAATATATTTGCTTAACTTTAAAATGGCTTTTGGCTGCAAATATCATTAGCTCTGTACCAACAGACGTTAAAGAATCAAAATGTCCTAGTGCAGAGTAAACATTTCCCCGATAGGCTTTCATTCCGCATAAAGGGTCTTTGATACCATACAAAAGATATGTATAGAAGGAGAACACATGCTCAGCCAAACGTTGTTTTTTGTTACGGACACCAACAACAACATCCGCCCCCGAATCTATAGACGCAACCATCAATTCAATTAAGGTTGGATTATGTTGACCGTCAGCATCTATTGTTATTAAAATCTCCGCACCCATACTAAGCGCTTCTCTAAAACCTGAGTTTAGCGCAGCATCATACCCTAGGTTTTGGGGGTGCATAACAACAGACGCCCCTGCAAGAGTTGCCAACCTTGCAGTATCATCAGAAGAGCCATCGTCAACAACTACAACATCTCCGTATAGTGACACCGCCTTGACAACATCGTAAACTGTTTTAGCTTCATTAAGTGCAGGAATAACAATAGCTACTCGACATCTAGCCATTTAAGATACTCTCCTGCATCCATATCAAATCTAAGTACTTTACCTACCACTTCATTTAGTTTGAATGGTGGTATGGCATCGACAGGACATGGTCGTAATACTGTCAAATCACTAGAGTTAATGACTGAACCAGCCTTTAATCTATTAGTTAGTCGTATTGCTCGTCTCTGCAACACCACCGTTTCTTGCTCATTTTCCTCTATTTTTTTAATTCCCACACCAAGCGCATTTTCCAACTCTCTAGTCCTATCAACCATATCCCGCCAAGACTTTGGATCCATGGAAAATGCATGGTCTGGGCCGACCCTTGAGACATCGTCAGTAAAATGTTTTTCAATCATTCTGGCACCAAGCGATACAGCACCTAAAACTGTTGCATGCCCAGGGGTATGATCACTTAAACCAAGTAGCAAATTTGGGTACATTTCTCGATACACTTTTAATACATTAAGTTGGATATATTTAAAATTTTCCAGACTAGCAGTATAGTTAGTATTACACTGCATTAGGCATAGATTTGGGTTTATTTCCAACGCTGCACTTACGGCACGTTGAACATCCTCCATAGAAGATGCGCCAGTCGCCAATATGTATGGCTTTTGTCTATTTGCAATATACTTAACTATATCAATCCATGTGATATCACCAGAGCCAATCTTATAGGCCGGGACGTAAGGATCCACCTGATCGACAAGGTCAAATGAGTATGGACTTGTGAAAAATGAAATCCCTGCCTTATCACATGTTTCTTTTAACTCTCCAGTCCACTCAAGATTGACGCTTGCATCGGCGTAAACATCAAATACAGATTTACCCCAGTTTTTTTGATGAGACTGTTGTGAGCCTAACTTACGAAAACCAATGTCACTCACAATGGTATCTGCAGTAAAGTGCTGAAATTTTGCTGCATCTGCACCGGCTTCCGCAGCTTTAAAAATCAAATCTTTAGCTCTAATTAAATTTCCATCATGATTTGCAGCTATGTCAGCAATAAAATAAGTTGGCAGGTGATTGCCAATTTGCTTATTTTGTATAGTTAATAGTGGGTTAGGTGACTTCACGATACTCCTCTGCTACTAATTTAATTTCATCAGCCAATTCGGGCAACTTGATACCTAATTCACGTTCAAAAAGAGAAGAGTCCGTTCGCATATCCTTTGGCCTATAGGTTTGAAGGAAATTCACTCTTGATGTAATTGTGCGACTCATATTTCTCGATGACAGTCCTAAACTACGCACAAAAAAGTAAGCAAAATCAGCCTTACTCATTCCATGCCTAGATCCTAGATTATAAATTCCAATCGGCTGTTTACAAATACACAAGCCAATCATTTTGTTTAGTGTCGTTATAGAGATGGGGGCAAACATGATATCTTCGAACACCTGTATTGATTTGCCTGTTCTAGCAGAGTCATATATCCAATCAGTTATACTACTTCTGTCTTTTACGCTACTTTTCCCAAAAAAATTTGTTCTAAGTATCGTACTCTTAACACTACCGCAAGCAATCTCAGCCGCATATTTGGAGAATGCGTAGTAGTTAGTTAATGTCACGTCATTTTCTTTATGCGGACCTAAACCATCATAAAGCTGGTCTGAGGAAATGTGTATTAAATGGCATGTTTTATTTGATGTTTTTATCCAGTGGACTATATTTTCTACGGTACGAACATTCATCAAATAAGACTTATTAGGCTCTCTTTCACACTTGTCCACATCAGTAAGTGCCACGAGATTAATAATTACATCTGGGTCAGCGATATTAAATAAATTAGTAGCCTGCTCAGCATCACTAATATCTGCGTGATACTGAGCAGGCTTGCTTAGACTATGTGTTATACAGTCATATCCATTAGATTTAAGAAAAACATTCAATCGGCTTCCTAATAGCCCAGCAGCCCCAAGAATTAAAACTGTCGGTTTGCGATGATTATCTGCGAGCATGGAATAATGCATCAAAAATTAGCTCAGCACGCTTCCAATCATCGTTGGAATCAATATCAACTACCCTCCAGTTTGGAATTGGCATCCCAATCCCTTCCGTATGCATTTTTTTGTGCTGGGCCCAAGCTGAAGATTTTCCCCAATAAAACTGCCCTGCATCATGGTACGTTTTTTCAAGGTCTTGAGTACGAGTCAACTCGTATTGCGGGCTAAGAAACTCCATTTTCTCATTTTGGAGCTTTCTCATGGATCTTTGAACAGGGTGAGCATATTCAGCTACTGGATAAATAAAATCAGAGTCATGCATTTTAATCAAATCGAAAGATTTTATTAAATCCTGAACCTCCAAAAATGGCACGCAAGGATATATGCAGCAAATATATTCTGACTGCCATCCCAAATCAGAGCAAGCCTGCACTGCATGCGCAATTACTGGAACAGTAGGCGTCAGATCGTCAGAAAGCTGAAGTGGTCTTATAAAAGGCACTTCAGCACCCAGTTTTTTTGCTATAGAAGATATTTCTTCATCGTCAGTTGACACAACAACATGATTAAAAAGACCAGACTTTTTCGCAGCCTCAATAGCCCATCCAATCATAGGCTTACCATTAAAGTCTTTAATATTTTTTCTTGGAATTCGCTTACTTCCGCCGCGAGCTGGAATAACAGCTATAGTCATTTTAATAGCTCCTTAATACATTTCTGATGAAGTCAAATTCTGCCAATCTTTGATAGATTGTTAGCAATCCAAAACTTGAGTGCATCGGCACTCATCCATTCCTTATTATTATCAGACGAATAAATAAAATCTTCGGGCACTTTAATACCGTCTTTTATACGGTTAGGATCATCACTCCATGTATTGATAGCAGGCAACACTTTAAAGTGCTCTGCATATTCATATGTATAAAGCGCGTCTTCAATACCGATCATTTGCTCGTGTAATTTTTCGCCTGGACGAATACCCACTGTTTCTTGCTTAGCTTCAGGGGCGACGGCGAGCCCAATATCAGTAAGTTTCATCGAAGGAATCTTTTTGACATATATTTCACCTCCTATCATATCTTCAAATGCATGCCAGACTAATTCGACTCCTTGCTCTAAACTAATCATAAAGCGTGTCATTCTTGGGTCGGTGATAGGCAATACACCTTTGTCAACTATTGAAAGGAAAAACGGTATAACGGAACCACGAGAGCCCATCACGTTTCCATATCGAACAACTGCAAACCGGGTATCGTGATAGCCTGAATAGGAGTTCCCTGCGACAAATAGCTTATCCGAAGCTAACTTAGTCGCGCCATACAAGTTCGCCGGGCTACTTGCTTTATCAGTAGAAAGCGCTACTACTTTCTTAATACCCCTATCAATACAAGCGTCAATTAAGTTCATTGCACCAATAACATTAGTCTTAACACACTCAAAGGGATTATATTCTGCCGTTGGAACAATCTTGGTTGCTGCCGCATGAACGACGTGATCAATACCGTCTAGCGCTCTTGACAATCTATCCTTATCTCGGACATCTCCAATAAAAAAGCGAACTCTAGGATCGCTTCCATAGAGCTTAGCCATCTCCCATTGTTTCATCTCGTCACGAGAGTAGATTACTAGCCTTTTAGGGTTGTACTTTTGGAGTGTCATGGGCACAAATGTATGACCAAAAGACCCAGTACCTCCAGTAATGAGGATGGATGAATTGCTTAACATGTTAAATAATTTCCTAGATTCATATTAAAAAACTAACTTATCATTTCCTGATAAGTACCGACCTTTACAACTCCGCCGTTACCTAACTCAACAATCTTGTTGCAACTTCTTAATGTACTTAATCTGTGCGCCACCATAATAATAGTTAAGCGATCACTCAAACTCTCAATAGCCTGCATTACTTCATTCTCTGTTTCATTATCAAGAGCACTGGTTGCTTCATCAAAGACGATTACATCTGCTTGTTTATATAGTGCGCGCGCTATCCCAATCCGCTGACGCTGTCCTCCGGATAGCCTTACGCCTCTCTCACCTACTAAAGTTTTGTATTGTAAGGGCAATGAGTCTATTAAATCGCTTATCTGCGCTTGGTTAGCAGCATATATCACGCGGCTATGATCAATTTCATTTAAAGGTATCCCGAAAGCAATATTCTCCTCTATCGTGCTATCAGATAAGAAAATTGCTTGAGGGACGTGTGCAATATGCGCTTGCCAAAAATGTTGATTACGCTTTGATATTATCTTTCCATCCACCTCCAAAGTTCCTGTATCTGCAATTAACAATCCCATTAAAATATCCAACAGCGTACTCTTGCCACTCCCTGTTGTACCAATAAATCCCACTCGTGACCCCTTAGGAATTTCCAAACTCAAATTCTTGAGTACTGTTGGTAAGTCTTCACTGTATTTAAAGTAAATTTGATTTAATCGAATTTTTTCGTTAAATGTGATTGGGTTCACTATAAGTCTATTTTCTAGCTCTGGTAAAGGCTGATCTAAAAGATTTAGCGTATCCTCCAAAGAGGACTGGCTACCCAAAATACATGCCCATGAGTTAAATGCTTGCTGCAAAACTGGTAACAATCTTTGCGCGCCCAAGGCCAATGCCCCTATAATTGGAATAGCCGTTGCTACACCGCCCTCAGATTGACTTGTCATCATAAATGCTAGAAGTGCTATTAACATCATGCCAATAGCTTCCATCGCATAGCGCGGACTTTGTGCAATAAAAGTTATCTTAGCTTGGGAGTTACGTAAAAATCTGTCTGCGTCACGATATACATCACAATAAGTTTTCTGGCTGCCATCTAGCAAGATATCTCTGATACCGCCTAAGCCATCTTGTAGCAACTTAATTACACGAGTAGATTCCTTTGCAACAGAATCACTATAGACACTCAGCTTTTTTCGCGAATATCCAACAATAACACTGTATAAAAGCCCAAAAGTTGCAAATGACAAAATAGCAACTAGTGGATTAATGAGTAGCAATACGAGCAGTATTGCAAACAGCATCACAGCACTACTTAGTAGCGTTAATGAAGGTGTAATCACATTGTAGATAACCGAACTTGTTTTCCCAGAGATTCCATTTATTACCTCGCTACTACTTCGAGAAATGTGGACAGTGTACGGTTGATGCAATGTACGCTCGTAAATACCCATACTTATATCTGCACCAATCTCAAAAGATAATGATGTGCTTATCTTTAGCAAGAGTATTCGCATCACTCCTGCTATCAGTGCTGTGCCTGCAAATAAAACTGTTAGTGGAAGCAGTAACTTCTGCGGTGAGTCTATTTGCATCACTTGTATGACTGGAGCCAAGCTAGTGGAACTGTATAGACGCTCGGGGGATGTGAGCGCAGCAAGAAAAGGGAACACAGCGCCTATACTCAGAACCTCTGCAAATGATGCAACAATCATTAGTAGAAGTAAAAAAGCTAACTGTCGCTGACGGCGTATACTAAAGTGCCTCCAAAGCCGCCACATCAGGCTTAATAATTTATTTTGTTTTATCATGATGAGAAAATCAAATACCTTCTAAAACCTCATCAACCCAGCCAGATAGCTTATATCTGTCGTAGATACACTTAGGTACTGGCACATACTCAGACTTTAAAAAGTCTGCTGGCACTTCAGGTTTATCTCTATTCACGATGCAAATATTCTGCTGATTAAAGAAATCGTAGGAAGATATGCCTATATTAGTTGTAATCAGTTTTTTATTTGCACCGAGTGCCTCAATCGTTCTCATAGTTAACCCCTCCTGAGAGGGATGCTCAATATCAAGAATAACCCGTGAACTCTGAAAAACATCTTGCACGGCTTTGTTATTTAATGGATGAAACTTAAAGTGTGAGTAACTTGAGCTCCAAAATGTTAACTTAGCTACTCTTTTAACCCAATAAACCCAGGGGGCCTGTAAATATAAATACCAAAATGCATTAATGTCTTTTGGAAGGTTGCTTTGCAACTTAGTGATGAAACTGTACCTATCCGAATGCATCGTACCTATAAAACTGATGTCATATCGATAATGTTTTTGGGCAGAACCTTCGAAACCTGGGACGAAAAATAATGGCCTGAATTTTAACCCATATTTTTCAGCACTTTCTCTATCAAAACTAAAAGCAACATCATAAGAACTTAATACATTGCAAACCTCTGGTTTGTTGACCATTCCATCCCACATATATAAAACATACTTAGCTTTTGGTGATTGGTCTTTAACTTCTAAGAGGATTTGACTTGTTAACGACTCACCATTAATCACCAATACAAAATCATATGGTTGTGCATCTAATCTTTTGGAAAATTGATAGTATTGCCTAGCAAAAGCCAGCTGTTTTAGATACGGGAAAATTAGAGACAAAGCAACCTTCCATGCAGCTCTCAGCGGCCTATCTTCTAAAAAATCAACCTGAGCACCACGAGACTCTATTTCTTTTTTTATTTCATTTGCATAGCCAAAAAAACTTGGGGCAATCAGAAGCACTCTTTTTCCAGTTAAACTACTCATCTACTTTTCTCAAGATTTTGGCAGGTACCCCAGCAACCAACAATCCATCGGACACTGACTTTATTACAACACTGTTCGCGCCTATGGTCACGTTATCACCAACATATATATTTCCCAGCACTTTTGCACCCGCGCCAACAATTACATTACATCCTAAGACTGGCCTTGTATCTCGTTCAAAATACATATCCAATGAAGATGCTCCGATTGTTACGCCCTGAAATAGCGTTGCATTTGCCCCGATTTTATTTGCTCCAACAACAGTTCCAAAAGTATGAGGCAGCATCAACCCTGGACCAATATCGCATTTCGCAGTCACTTCTATCCCAAATATAAACACGTTAAGCCATGTAAATATTGGGCTCAAAAAGCGGAGAACTCTATGGCAATTTAGGTAGCGTGCAAGCCTTATCAATAAGACGGGCAAAAAACGTGGATGAAAAAGTCTAAGTATCAGAAAGAATAAAGATGAATTAGAGGGGGAAATCCTCAACAAATCAGCCCATAAATAACCAAATAAATTAGACAATGTCATTTTAATCCACTAGCTAAGTTACTACGCCCCATCAACCCTTTTGAATCAAGCTCAAGAACCGAACTGGTGTAAGCACCTCCGTCTTCTGGGGGCTGAGTTTCAACCCAATCAAGAAAGTTGCTAAGCCCTTTATCAAAAAACACTTTCGGTGTGAATCCTAATATAACATTTGCGGCGGATATGTCAGCAATATTGTGCCTAATATCACCAACTCGAAATACCCCTGTACATTTTATATCGGTTTTAGCATTGAAATGGCTCTTTACTTTTGATGCAACATCTATCACGGTCGTCGCTATCCCAGAGCCCACGTTAAGCGCTCCGCAAAAATCGCCATCAAAATTGATGCACTGACTAGTTGCATCCACCACATCAGAAATATAAACAAAATCACGTGACTCATACCCATCTTCATAGATTTCAATCGGCTTACCTTGACGTACCAAATTCGAAAAAACAGCTAAAAGACCAGTATACGGATTTTTCAGAGACTGCCCTGGGCCATAAACATTTTGATAACGCAATGCAAATGCATTAATTCCCTTTGTTTTTGCATACAATAGTATTGCCTGCTCTTGAATCTGTTTAGTCAAGCCATACATAGACATGGGTTTAAATGGGGCACTCTCTGAAGTCGGCTCAACACTCAAAACGCTTTCACAATCGGGACATATTAAGTCAAAATTACCAGAGATGAGCAACGACTTTTCACGTTGGTTAGGATATACCTTGCCATGGGTTTTGCAACGATAAGCTCCTTCACCATAGACTGCTCGACTAGAAGCAACGATAATCGACTTAACGTTTTGAGCTGTCGACTCATTCTGAAGCACATCAAGTAAAACTGCTGTTCCTTGAACATTAACACTGAAATATCTTTCAATTTCATACATTGACTGTCCAGTCCCTGTTTCAGCTGCTAAATGGACAACAGTATTTACACCCTCCAGCGCTTTTCGAACAGCCTCTCTATCACGGACATCTGCTCGTATTAATTCAACCTTGTCTAGTAGGGACTCTGGCAAGGAGTCAGTGTTGTGAATTTGCCGACTAAAATTGTCAAGAATTCTGACTTTCGCACCTTCGCTAAGCAACTTTAAAGTCAAAGCCTGTCCAATAAAGCCTGCACCACCTGTAATCAAAACTAACTTCATATTTTTTCCATGTATCTAAGGCTTATCACTAAACAACCCAGCCTGATTCAATAAAGATGAAATGTGGGCAAGGTAACGCATTAAATTAAAATATCTTTCTGGGCCTAAAACAAATAAAAGCAGTCGAAGCATTTTATTAATTACTTTAATTTGAAAACTATAATTATTAGCATCCTGAAAAGTATGTCGCCTAGAAGGCTTATTATTTTTGTTAATCAAAGAGTGTCTTTTTGCAAACTTCATTACAGAACTATTTGAAGAGAAAGGATTTTTCTCTTCCGCAAAAATTGATAATCTTAATGCGGCATAAAACCGTCTTAATGCAGGAGTGATATAGACTCCCCCCTCAAAATAATCAAAGCCGTAAGGAACCTGTTCAATCTGCTGATTTGAGTTGCTTAGAAGCTCTGTAGCATAGGCAATTGCTAGCTCATTAAAGTCTAGCCGAGCCCCCTTTGGAAACCTATTCTGCTTATGGGCTATTTGATCTGGCATATTAGGATTAAATGAACTGAAGTGAAAAAACCTTAACTCTTTTTCATAATTAACCAGCCACTTACCTTGATGCTGACTCAACCGCCTCTCATGTAAGTTCCAAAATGCAACATTCAAGCCTACATCATTAATGACTCGAAAAGATGGGAAGAAACCAGATGCCAGACCAACCCATTTTTGATCAACACCAAGCCCTAATTGAGGTTCATAAAATCCTGTTTGAAGGCACCTATCAGACCACCAGTCAAGAAATAAATTAGATTCTTCACAGCTAGATAATCCAATAAAACCTAAGTTATAGACGCCAAACTTCAAAAGATCCATGTCATCAGGCTTACATCCATCCATGACAGGAGTATTGCTATGTGGGGTGACGACAATAGCCGCTGTTTCAAGCGCTTCAAACACTGGTGTAAGAGGTGCGTATACTTTAATGTCAGGATCGAGATAAACGACAACATCGTGTTCATTAAGAATTTTTCTTATAGCATAGGGTTTAACGTTTGTATTCAACTCAATAATGTCATACATAAAGGCATAGTTCGGAAAATTATTAAGGCCTAAATCTTCCACCCAAATAACTTTTAACCTTCTGGTTTTCAAGACATCATTTATTTGCTCAGCTCCCACCTTCCGGTCAACCACGACAAGGTAAAGAGTATGGTCTGGATGATGAAGTAAATATGAGTCAATTAATACTAATGCTTTAGGTATGTAATTGATCGCACATATAGTTAGGGCTGCACTTTTTTTCATTTTTGACGGTTCTTAAATTAAGCCTTTTTTGCAATTATTTGAATATAGTCAGAATGTTTGGTAAATCTTTTTCCTTTAATTAGACGCCCCATTTTAAAGAAAAAATAACTGCTCTGTCTGCTAGACATTTGCTTGCGTTCAGTGCATAGCGATTGCCAATAAGTTTCTTCGTATAAATCATATTGCCTAATTTCAACATATCCCAAGTCTTGAAGAATTGATTCAACTTTATCAAGCGTTGGAATTGATATATGCCTTGGAGCCTCTAGCCCACGCCAATATTTACCAAATCGAACGCCCAAATCACTTCTGGCATTTGGCAAAGATATAATCAAATAACCACTCTTTTTTAATGCATCTGTTAAAAATCTGAGCATTTCCAATGGTTCATATACATGCTCTAAGGCGTGAGAGCAAAGCACACAATCAAAAGCATTTACAAACTGCCTTAATTCACTATAGTCACCTTGAATCACATTCAAGCCAATTTGGTTGGCCGCCTTGCAGGCAAGTGAATCAATCTCCACCCCCATTACATCCCAACCAATTTGACGTGCAAGATTTAGAGTTGTGCCCCCCCCGCAACCAACATCTACCAGTTTGCCTCTTTTAGCTTTTGCTAGAAATTGAATATCAAAAGGAATCCTAATAAAAGCTTTAAATGGCCACAGTACAAACCCAAGAAGTCTTGTCAAACCAATTCTTGGAGAAAAGCCAACATTAAGCCAGTGAGACAGACACTCATTTTTCAGTCTTACTTTAAGCCTTAGCATTACGCTCTGCCGTGCTGACGAGTGGGTGTAGTAGCGAGAGTAGGCTTTACCAATACTCTCCCTAATTGGCCTCGGGTCCAAATACAATGCAGCGCATTGACCACAACTCCAGTAATCCCATTTACCTGACACTACCCCAAAAAAGTAATCCTCTACCGACTTGTGGGCTAGTATTTTTTCTTTTGAACCACAGTATGGGCAAGATGAAACTGCCTCCATTTCTGACAAAGGCCAACATTGATCAATAGTCGTATTTAGCATGGCTTATTTTATATGCAAAAAAATTCAATACAGAAGGCTTACGCTTTGGAACATTGAGAAAATTTCATGACTGACATTAAGCATTGTTAATATCAAGTTAAAACTACAGATTAAAATCCTATTTTCAAGATGTATATTATAATACGATTAGTTGCCGCAACCACACAAACCTACCCTACAACCATCGACTTGAAAAG
This sequence comes from Betaproteobacteria bacterium Ga0077540, assembly GCA_001464125.1. GTDB lineage: Bacteria > Pseudomonadota > Gammaproteobacteria > Burkholderiales > Methylophilaceae > Methylophilus. The sequence goes on from LNEP01000003.1 coordinate 331,635, forward strand.
ATAATTAATGGCTCTACTCCCATTCTTTTAGGAATGAGTCGCTTCGAGATACGATACCAAGTTAGAATAGGAATATGAACAAAAGAATACTCGATATAACTATTGCTTCAGTTTTACTCATCGCAACTACCCCCATTTCCACACTCACATACTTTATGGTGAAATTAACTTCAAAAGGGAATGCACTCTACTGGAGCAAGCGCATAGGCATGCATAACCAATTGTTTGATATGCCAAAATTTCGCTCGATGAAAGTCAACACCCCTGCTATTGCCACGCATATCATGAATCAACAGGCAGACCCCAACCAATATTTGACACCTGTTGGTAGCCTTATCCGCAAAACCAGTTTAGATGAATTACCACAGCTTTGGAGCGTGCTCAAAGGCGATATGTCTATCGTCGGTCCACGCCCTGCATTATTTAATCAAGACGATTTGATTAGTCTACGTACTAAACATGGTGTGCATATTCTCAAACCAGGTATTACCGGTTGGGCACAGGTTAATGGCCGTGATGAATTACCCATTCCAGAAAAAGTGGCGCTAGATGCGTATTACCTAAAACATCAGTCATTGTGGCTAGACTGCTATATTATTCTGTTAACCGTTTTTAAAGTACTCAAGCGCGATGGCGTATCGCATTAGGTAAATCCTGTTTATGAATTTCTATCGTCAATACATAGTGAAATGGCTCTCGTACGTTGCTATGATGCACGATGTCATCGTGGCATCTGTCGTTTGGTATTTTGCCTTTTTATTGCGGTTTAACTTTGCAATACCTGCCAATTTTATTGATACGATTTGGCAATCATTGCCTGCGGTATTAGTGATTGAGTTCGCTTGTTTTGTATTGTTTGGTCTATATCGTGGTATGTGGCGCTTTGCCAGCATCCCTGACCTTAAGCGAATTATCCGTGCAGTTACACTTTCGGCTTTAATCATCAGCTTTGCTAGCCTAATTGCACAGCCGCAAATCATCATTCCCCGCTCGGTGCTGATTCTGAATCCTCTACTATTAGTGCTTATCATGGGCGGCAGCCGTTTTACTTACCGCGCATGGAAAGAGCGTCGCCTGTTCAACCCGATTGTGCAGCAAGGTAAACCCATAATTGTGTTGGGTGTAGAAGAAGCGGCTATAAGCCTGATTAAAGAACTCACAAAAAGTCACGAATGGCGCGTAGTTGCCCTATTAGATGACAACAGACTGATGCACAACCGTGAATTTATGCATATTCGTGTAGAAGGTGCCATTGACGCGCTGCCGGAGATTGCGCAAAAGTATGATTGCGAGCATTGCATTATCGCCATGCCCTCCGCTAACCACTTAGCTAGAAAACATGCAGTCAATATTGCTAACAGTATCCAGATGGAAGTGTTAACGCTACCTGCCATGAGTGATTTGATGAGTGGCAAGGTCAGCATTTCGCAAGTGCGTAAAGTGGATGTAGAAGACTTGCTAGGTCGCGACGTAGTTAATCTGGACAATGCCGGTTTAAGCAGCATGATTTCCGGCAACACAGTGTTAGTGAGTGGCGCAGCCGGCTCGATTGGTTCTGAACTATGCCGCCAAGTGTTGCTATATCAGCCCAAAAAACTGGTATGCGTTGATATTTCCGAGTACGCACTATACCTCTTACAGCAGGAGTTCACACAACGGAATACCAATACACAAATTCTATACATCGTTGCAGATGTTAAGAATAGAACGCGTATGAATCATGTGCTACTAACACACCAACCCAAACTAGTGCTACATGCCGCCGCATATAAACATGTGCCGATGATGGAAGACTTTAATGTCTCTGAAGCGCTAATGAATAATGCGTTTGGCACTTATCAATTTGCATGCGCCTGCCAAACTGCCCAAGTAGAAAAATTCGTACTCATTTCCACAGACAAAGCAGTCAATCCTACCAATGTGATGGGCGCCAGCAAGCGCTTGGCCGAGCTAGTTTGTCAAAGCCTGCAGCCAAAGAAATCGGCTAAAAACACGCCAAAAACACAGTTTATTACCGTGCGTTTTGGGAATGTACTGGGTAGCAGTGGCAGTGTGATTCCCAAATTCCGCGAGCAAATTGCCAGAGGTGGGCCCATTACCATTACCCACCCGGAAATTACCCGTTACTTTATGTCGATTCCAGAAGCGGCGCAGTTGGTGCTGCAAGCCGGTACCATGGGCAAAGGCGGTGAGATTTTTGTATTGGACATGGGTGAGCCAGTCAAAATTATCGATTTAGCGCGCGACATGATTAAGCTATCCGGCCTGCATCATGAAGAAATCCGTATTGAGTTTACTGGCTTAAGGCCTGGCGAAAAACTCTACGAAGAGTTATTGGCCGATGACGAAAACACACTACCCACTAACCATGAAAAATTGCGGATTGCGCAAGCCCGTAGCGTCAGCGCAGCTTGGCTTGAGGACTTGTTGCATTGGCTGGAAAAAGTGCAGCAAATGACTGAGCACCAAGTTAAAGCGCAACTGAAAGATTGGGTGGAGGAGTATCAGCCTAACACCCTAACCACAGGTGAACCGCCACTGCTGGCGATTGAGCCATCACAAACTATCCATTGAGCAAAATTGCTCTTTAATATTAGGCGGTTATTGCTAATTATGCGGTCATCCTGATTGGATGACCGCATGTCGTTTATAATATTGCACCTATTCTATCGTTAGTCATTTATGCCTCATATCACCCTTGATAACGCCAGCCTTGCATTTGGTCACCATGCCCTACTTGCCCAAGCTGCATTTCAGTTAGACCCCGGCGAGCGCGTTGGCTTGATTGGCCGCAATGGTGCGGGTAAGTCGAGCTTACTCAAAGCTATTGCCGGCACTATTAAATTAGATGATGGCACAGTGTGGCGCGCGCCCAATGTGCGTGTGGTATACGTACCGCAAGAGCCCGAGCTTGACAACACGCACACTGTCTTTGAAGCAGTGGCCGAAGGCTTGGGCAGCCTGCAGCAAACCATCATCGATTACCACCAAACGACGCATGACATGGCCATGCCGGGTGCAGATATCGAAGCGTTAATGGACCATATGCAAGCGCTGCAACATGAAATGGATGCGCAAAATGGTTGGGCTGCACAATCGCGGGTGGAGACTGTGCTTAGCAGGCTCAAACTGGATGCAGATGTCTTAGTTTCTACACTCTCTGGCGGCTGGCGTAAGCGCGTAGCACTTGGACGTGCTTTGGTTGCAGAGCCCGAAGTATTGCTGCTTGATGAACCTACTAACCACCTAGATTTAGAAGCGATTGAATGGCTAGAAGATTTATTACTTGGCTTTGGTGGCAGTGTGCTGTTCATCACCCATGACCGTCGCTTTTTAGATAAATTGGCCACACGTATTACAGAGCTAGACCGTGGCAAACTCACAGACTTTGTAGGCAACTTCACCCAATACCAAATTAAAAAAGAAGAGTTGCTAGCTGTGGAAGAAACACATGCCGCCAAATTTGATAAGTTTTTAGCACAAGAAGAAGTATGGATTCGCCAAGGCATTAAGGCACGTCGCACCAGAAATGAAGGTCGCGTTAGACGTCTAGAAGCTTTGCGTTTAGACCGTGCAGCTAGGCGCGAGCGCCAAGGTAATGTGAAGTTAAATCTAGATGCTGGCGAACGCAGTGGCAAGTTGGTCGCAGAACTCAATCAGGTAAATAAGTCTTATGGTGATAAAACACTGATTAAAAACTTTAGTACACGCATTTTACGTGGCGATAAAATTGGTTTGCTTGGGCCGAATGGTATCGGCAAATCCACTTTACTAAAACTCATTCTAGGAGAAATAGAAGCTGATAGTGGCACCATTGAACGTGGCACCAAAATCAACGTTGCATACTTTGATCAAATGCGTGAACAACTCAATGAAGAGGCGAGCCTTGCAGATACGATCAGCCCAGGCTCGGATTTTGTAGAAATTGGTAACGAGCGCAAGCACGTGATTAGTTATTTAGAAGACTTTTTGTTTCCACCACAACGCTCACGCTCTCCAGTAAAATCGCTGTCGGGCGGTGAACGTAACCGCCTATTGCTAGCGCGTCTATTTGCGCGCCCCGCCAACGTATTGGTATTAGATGAACCAACCAATGACTTGGACATTGATACACTAGAACTGCTGGAGAGCCTGCTGCAAGACTATAGCGGCACCCTCTTTTTGGTCAGCCATGACCGCGCTTTTTTAGAAAACACTGTCACCCAGGTGATTGCGTTTGAAGGCAATGGCATCTTGACTGAGTTTGGTGGTGGCTATGACGACTGGCAACGCTATACCACACAACGTTTGATCGAAAAAACCAATACTGCTAAGACCACTGTCGCACCAGTTGCTGTGGCTACCACAAGCAAACCCAATACTGCGCAAAAACTCAGCTTTAAAGAGCAAAAAGAATTGGATGCATTACCTGCAGAAATTGAACAGTTGGAAGCGGAACAAGCAAAAATTAATGATAGCTTGGCCGACCCCAACTTCTATCGCGACCATGCAGCAGACGTTAAACCTTTGCAAGTTAGGTTAGCGCAAATTGAAGCTGAGATTGAAAGCAAAATGGAGCGTTGGGAAGCGCTGGACAGCAAATCGAATTAGTTCTCTGCTGCAATAGCAGGCAAACGGTGAATAGCGCGTGCGCGATTACATGCTTCGCTGCCTGCATTAAACTCTCGGCAAGTGCTTGAACGCAGCGCATAAATGTTGCAACTGACTTGCTTGCCGACCTCGCCTTCTAGCGCAATACAATGCACAGGATTTTTCTCAGTGCCTTGCATACAGACGTGATGAGGACTAATCGCTTGCGTAAGCGCTTGCGGCACAGTGCCTGATGGATGCGCATCGGTCTCTGCCCAATAGAAAGAAACCCTGAACGCTGCACAACAGGCACCACAAGATAAACAATGTTGCGACATCGCCGCCCCAAAAGAAATTGAAACTTGGCGCCCCCGGCACGAATCGAACGTGTGACCCTCCCCTTAGGAGGGGGATGCTCTATCCACTGAGCTACGGGGGCGAAAACGTTATTTTCTCATAGAATCTGATTTTTCAGATTAGACAAATTTCGCGGTTCGTATCAAAATCAATATCAGTTCAAATTATTAAGGCAGGTGAAAACATGTTGTTAAAAATAGTATTTTATAGTGCAGTCGTTGTGTTAGCTTATTGGGGCTACCGTCATTTCAGCACACCTAGCCATCAATTAGCGGTTGGTCAAGTTGCACCCTATTTTGATTTGGAAGACACCAAGGGTGAGCACATTAATTTGCATCAATTTAAAGGACAGTGGTTGGTGCTGTATTTTTACCCCAAGAACGATACGCCAGGCTGCACCAAGGAAGCATGTAACTTTCGCGATGACATGCACAAGTTGGAAAAGCTGGGTGCTAAGGTGGTGGGCGTAAGTGTGGATGACAAACAGTCACATGTTGCCTTTAGCAAAAAGTACAATCTACCCTTTCCACTGTTGGCTGATGTAGACGGCAAGGTTGCGGATGCCTATGGTGCATTAACTTCTATTGGCCCTGTCAAAATGGCCAAACGCTATACGTTCTTAATCGACCCAAATAGTAATATTGCCAAAACTTACTTTAACGTCGAGGCCTCAAAACACTCGCAAGAAATTATTGATGACTTGCAAGAATTAAAGAGCTAATAAACTCCATTGATTTTCTTCAACACCCCCAAATACTTCTGAATTGCGATTGTTTAATCCATTGCAAATCAAGTAACTAATCCAATCCAAGTTATACAGATCCGCCCGATAGCTCTACTGGGCTATTGAGCAGATAGCCTCTCGCCCATAATATGCACACAATGAACTGAGTGCTTATTGCTCTGCACAAACAAGCCCTCAGTGTTTCGATCTTTATTCATTCATCTTCGAGTTAACTAAGTGGACTGTATGAAAAATAGCAGCACGGCGTCTATCCATTACACCACCAGAAGCTGCTTAAGCGCAGCGAAGTTGAATGTGCTCACTCATTTGATGGTGGGTCTAATTATTGGCGCGTGCTCCTATTGTGCCCAGGCCGCTACCGACGCCACCAGTTTTTACTCAAATTTTGCAAATCTAACTTTTAAAAATCAGCACAACCAAGCCTTTAACACTGCCAAATTAACGCAAAAAGTGGTGCTGTTTAACTTCATTTACACGCAGTGCGCAACAGTTTGCTCGGTTCAAACCAAAGCACTGGTAGATGTAGTCAATGCACTACCAAACGACATCAGGTCCAAAGTGGCGCTTGTGTCAGTCTCGCTTGACCCGCTAAATGACACCCCGACAAAGCTTGCCGCCTTTGCAAAACAAAACCATGCGGATTTCAACAATTGGCATTTCATTACTAGCACACCAGGCGATGTTAAAACCTTGTCAGACCGTTTAAAGCTGTTTGGAGCTAATAAGAAAACCAGCGAGACTGCGGTGCGCCCCAATGATCACATTACCCATTTATGGTTAGTGGACAACAAGGGACGCTTGATTATGCGCTATCTGGGAAACCCTATTGATAAGTCGCGCCTTGCAAGGGAAATGGAACAACTGAGTAATCTTTAAGAGTTACTCCCAAATTGGGGATGGTTGAAGATTAAGCTTGGGAAGAAAATAGATTATCCGAAAGAATGTGAGTCAAAACATGTATGCCATCACCTCAAAAATACTGATGAATCAGGACAATACGCGTAAATTGGTCAACAGCACCCTTCGCGCTGTAAGTAATCGAAAAGTGGTCGCCAGCATGTTGATTTTCTCCATGCTCACACTGGATGTGCCGATGATGCATCAGATAGAGGCAGCCGATGTGGATCCAGCGCGCTGGGTCACTGTGCCTGTCAAGGCTGACCCCATGATGCAAGGGCTGACTATTCCGGCAGATGCCCCCACCAAAGGCATGTGGTCATCAGTAAAATCATGGCCATTAAATGGTTTACACGCAGCCATCTTACCCGATGGAAAAGTGCTCAGTTATGGTTCAAACTTGAACGGTGACGAGCAGAATGGTCGTTATTTTGACCTATGGGATCCAACATTGGGATTCGCAAGTAACAGCCACCAAACCACATACCGTGCTCAGCAACAAGACAGTTTTTGTTCTAATTCCACCTACTTAACAGATGGAAGAATGATAATATCTGGCGGGAATGGGGGCAAGACAACGACCATCTACACCCCATCCACTAACAGCGTTCAAACAGCCTCATATAATCTTGCGCTTGATCGTTGGTATTCCACCTTAATTAACCTGCCAGACGGCAGACCAATTATGCTTGGCGGTATGGTGCCATATGCAGAGGGGATGGTTGATAATCCAGATTTAGCAATCACCCAAGGTCTGGCCTCTATGACTCCAGAAGTTTTAGAGCCCACAGGTTGGCGCTCACTGTTTGGTGCATATAGTCGTGAAGCTTTTGGCCCTGATTATTTACGCACTTCGTTTCCAAGAGCTTTCGTAGCACCTAATGGTCAAATATTCGGCATTTCAGCTGAGAAAATGTGGTATTTGGACGCCAATGGAAATGGGAGTATCAATGTTGTAGGTAATTTTAAAACCCCCTACAGTGCACAATCTCCAAATAACGTAGGTGCAACCAATACGGCAGTAATGTATGCCCCAGGCAAAATACTTGTGGTTGGTGGCAACGGAGCGTGGGTGGGTCAAGATCTACCAGCAAGCAACATGGCTACGTCAGTTGATATTAACGGTGTCACCCCAGTGCTTACCGAGCAACCACGCATGACATTTCCTCGCCGCTTCCCAAATTCAATTGTTTTGCCAAACGGTCAAGTGGTTGTCACAGGCGGCTCGAGATTTGGCAATAGCAATGGTGCAAACAGTGTATTTTCAGCAGAAATTTGGGATCCTGCCACAGGGGCATGGACGCTGGGTGCAAACGCAGCTATTTTTAGAGGATATCACTCAACGACGGTTCTGTTGACAAATGGTGCTGTTTTATCGCTTGCTGGTGGCGCACCCGGGCCAGTTACTAACACGAATGCTGAAGTCTATTATCCTCCTTATTTATTCAGCAACACTGCCAATGGTCCACAATTAGTTGCTCGCCCAGTTATTCAAGCAATTAGCGGACTGGCATATGATCACGAAGCGCCGATTCAGATGGACATGTCTAATACTGATAGCATCTCTCAACTAGTGCTGATTGGGATAAGCAAGGCCACACATGCTTTTAACACTGGTCAACGCCGTATTCCGCTCACGTTTTCACAAGAAAGTAACCGTCTCACCGCAACCACACCCAATGCCAATCTTACACCGCCTGGCTATTACCAAGTGGTTGCAATCAATTCAAACGGAGTGCCTTCCCTAGGCACTATCGTGGCAATTGGTCAAAATGTAGCTCCACCAAATGTACCAACAACGCCGTACGACCCACCAGTAATTAACGGTCAAATAGACGCGCCTATCATCAGTTCTGGAGGTACAGCAAGTTATAATGTAACAGCATTATCAAACACCACATATAGCTGGAATTTTGGCGACGGTAGTCCGGATACGCCTTACAATGCAAATCCAGCAGTAAGTCACACATTCCCGCAACCTGGTGCTTATGTTGTTACACTCAGCGCGCGCGATTCAGCAGGTCTTATTTCAAGACGTACTTTTTTACAAGCTGTAGCAACTAACAAAACAGCAAAAAATCCTAGTAACTCCACTCCAATCACGGTAGAGAATCGCAGTGGTAATCCGTCGAGAGTTTGGGTTGTGAATCCAGACAACGACTCAGTTAGTGTACTTGACGAATCAACGAATGAACTTATCGCCTCTATTGATGTGGGCATTTCACCTCGAACCATTGCAGTGGCTCCGGATGGACGGATTTGGGTTACCAACAAGAAAAGCACGACCATTTCTATTATTAGCCCGACGACATTATCTGTTGTCCAAACACTAGCATTGCCACGCGCATCACAACCGCATGGTTTGGCGTTCGATCCAAATGGAGTCAGTGCATTTGTCGCACTTGAAGCTACCGGTCAACTAATCAAACTAAATGCAAGCACAGGCGTTCAACAAGGCATAGTCAATGTTGCACCTAATGTGAGACACGTCGCAATTAATGCTGATGCCTCGATGGTACTAGTATCTCGCTTTATTTCCCCAACAGCATCAGGGGAAGGTACAGCCGTAATTGATACGTCTAATGCCGGTGGTGAGGTGATAGCGGTTAATGCCAACACCCTGCAAGTGACGACCACAGTGAAATTGGCTCACAGTGATAAAGGCGACACGCCCACTCAAGGTAGTGGTTTACCAAACTACCTTGCAGCGCCAGTCATTTCACCAGATGGAACAATGGCATGGGTCCCATCTAAACAAGATAATATCAAGCGTGGATTACTACGCAACGGTCTTCAATTGGACTTCCAAAATACTGTTCGAGCAATTAGCTCACGTATTAACATGACCACACTCAGCGAAGACTATTTACGTCGTATTGACCATGACAATGCGAGCCTAGCATCAGCTGCCGCCTATCACCCTAGTGGGGTATATGGTTTTATCGCGTTGGAGACAAGCCGTCAAGTAGCGGTGATAGATACGATAGGAGGTAGGGAGTTATTTAGGTTAGAAGTTGGCCGAGCCCCTCAAGGCCTTGCCCTTTCTGCTGATGGTAATACTCTGTATGTGCACGAGTTTATGGATAGGAGTGTCTCTGTTTTTAACTTATCACCATTACTCAACCAAGGCAGGCTTGAAGCCAGTCGTAGCGCCATTACATACACAATTGACTCAGAAAAACTAGCGGCTAATGTAGTGCTAGGTAAGCAATTGTTCTACGATGCACGTGACACACGTCTTGCACGCGATAGTTATATGAGCTGCGCCACTTGCCATAACGACGGTGGTCAAGATGGTCGGGTTTGGGACCTAACGGGCTTTGGTGAAGGGCTACGCAATACGATTGCTCTTAATGGTCGTGGAGGTATGTCGCACGGATTCTTGCACTGGAGCGCTAACTTTGATGAAGTACAAGATTTTGAGCGGCAAATTCGTGAGCTTTCCGGTGGTCAAGGCCTGTTGTCCGACCAAGACTATGCAGCCGGAACTCGCAATCAACCATTAGGTGATGCAAAATCTGGTTTTAGCAATGCATTAGATGAGTTATCAGCTTATGTTGAATCATTGAACAAGTTTGATACAACACCATATCGAGATAATGCTGGTGGCCTGACTCCAGCTGCATCGTTAGGCAAATCAGTATTCCAAAATAATTGTATTAGCTGTCATGGATCATTTGATTTTACAGTAAGCAAAGGAGCCAATGGTCTAAGGAATATCGGGACTATAAAACCTTCAAGTGGAAAACGTCTAAATACAACATTAAACGGCATTGATATTCCCACTTTACGAGATGTTTGGGGGACTGCTCCTTATCTACATGATGGCAGTGCAGCCACTTTGAACGCAGCAATTGTTGCCCATAATGGTATCGCGCTATCGGCCTCAGATATTTCAAACGTCGTAAGCTACATAGAGCAAATCGGAGTTGAAGAAGACGGCGAAGCACCTAAGCCATCATCTGGCACAGGGTTGAATGGTGCTTACTATGGTACAAACAACTTAACTGGAAACGTGATATTGCAGCGTGTTGAAAGTGTTAACTTTAATTGGGGTACTGACACACCAGCAGCAACACTCCCAGCTGACAATTTCTCTGTACGTTGGACAGGGTTTATTGAAGCAACAGTGGCAGGTGCTTATCAGTTACAAACCAACTCGGATGATGGGGTTCGTGTCTATGTCAATAATCAATTGGTGATTAATAACTGGACACCTCACGGACCTACATTAGATACCAGCACGACTATTAACATGTCTGAAGGTCAACGATTACCAATCACTGTTGAGTATCAGGAATTTGGTGGAGGCGCTGTGATTCAGTTGCTCTGGAGAGTTCCTGGTGCCAGCGCGTTCAGCATTGTGCCAGCCACCCAGTTGTACAACAACAGCTCAACAAGCAACACAGCCCCTACTGTGTCCGTCACTTCGCCAGCTGCTGGGGCAAGCTTTACCCAAGGCACTGCGATTACGGTATCGGCTAATGCGGCCGATAGCGATGGCACCATCACCCAAGTGCAGTTC
>LNEP01000004.1 GCA_001464125.1 Betaproteobacteria bacterium Ga0077540
CAAATTCATTTCAAGGTATGTGTTACTACTAAAAGTAACCTGTACATACTTGTCTTAAATTTAAGTGTAAGCGTTTATTTTCTGAGTCTTTTAGAAACCTTAGTCTCTTAACCCATCACCACAAACACCCACACTTATCAGTCATTCATATTGTTAAAGAACCTTTGTTACTACCATTTAAATCGCTATGTTTAAACTGGTTGCGGGAACAGGATTTGAACCTGTGACCTTCGGGTTATGAGCCCGACGAGCTGCCAGACTGCTCCATCCCGCGTCCGCATCGACGTTTCGTTTTTCATGTTGCGTCGAGAGGTGAGACTATAGCAAAGATTTTGAGGATGTGTCAAACAGTCTTTGCGTTTTTGTTTAATATTTTTGCCACATATTTACCAGAAAATAAAAGCGCATTGAAATGCGCTTTTATTTTCAACAACTTATCAAAGTTTCTAGTTAGCTACGGCACCAAACACTTTTTTCAATAGACCGCTTGCTTGCCCAACTGGGTCTTGCCGAATTGCTGCCTCTTCTTTCGCAATCATTAAATAAAGCCCGTCGAGCGCCTTATTGGTCACATACTGTTCTATCTTGGCATCTTCTTTTTTGACCACGCCAAACTTACTGCCCATCTCAGCGTACTTGTTATAGGTTTCTGCCAGCTGCACTTTCTCGGTTGCCTTTTGTACAATCGGCAAAAACTTGGCCGCCATTTGAGTTGATGTGGTCTTTTTAAAGTATTGTGTAGCAGCGTCGTTTGGTCCAGTCAAAATAGACTTTGCATCTGCCACTGTCATTTTTTTAATCGAATCCACCAACAGCGCTTTGGCTTCTGGTACTGCGGCTTCTGCAGCACGATTCATTTTAAGCACTAGCTCATCCGACTGCTTACCCATGCCCATGAACTTCATGCCTTTTTCAATTTTCTTGAGCGAGTCAGGCAATGGGATTTTGACTTCCTTATTACCCAAAAATCCATCCGTACTACCTAACAGGCTTACTGCTTTACCAACACCTTGGGTAAGCGCCTCTTTCAAACCGCCACTCGCCTCAGCATTACTAAGATCAGCTACGCTGAGTGCATTTGCATGCGTCACAAACAACATAAATAACGCAGCCATTAAACCTTTTTTCATCGCATTCTCCGCCTATGTATTAAAAAACATAGATTAGAGTTTACGCTTAACTAGGCTTTATTTGTCTTTTTTGCACCGTTGTTTTTGAAAGAATTCACATTCCAAATTTGGCTTGCATATTCGCCGATAGTTCGATCGCTTGAGAACTTAGCCATACGCGCCACATTTAATATGGCACGGCGCGACCACTCCTCTTGATTTTGATAGACACGCGAGACTTCTTCTTGTGTTTCAATATAGCTAGCATAGTCGGCAAGCAATAAATAATTGTCACCTTTGTGTAGTAATGTATCAAAAATGGCTTGATAACGTGTAGGCTCATCCACTGAAAAGAATCCTGACACAATCATATCTAACACCTCTTTGAGCTCCGGATTATTATGGTAAATATCCCAAGGGTTATAGTTGTTAGCCTTGACTTCCGTTACCTCCGGCGTGGTGAGACCAAAGATAAAGATGTTTTCACTGCCCACCTCCTCCATAATTTCAACGTTAGCACCATCAAGTGTACCAATCGTCAGCGCGCCATTTAGCGCCATCTTCATATTGCCAGTTCCGCTGGCTTCTGTACCTGCAGTAGAAATTTGCTCCGACAAATCACTGCCGGGGAATAGAATTTCTGCTGCGGAAACCTCATAGTTTGGATAAAACACCACCTTTAGCTTGCCGCCAACCGCAGGGTCATCATTCACAATCGCCGCCACATCGTTAATGAGTCTAATAATCAGTTTAGCCAACCAATAACCAGGTGCCGCTTTCCCACCAAAAATCACGACGCGAGGCGCTGCATCTTTGGCATGTCCATGACGGATACGGTTATACAAAGTGATGACATGCAGCACATTCAGCAACTGGCGTTTATATTCGTGAATTCGTTTGATTTGCACATCGAATAAAGCATTGGGATCTAACTGCACGCCTGTCAGCTTCGCAATTTTAGTAGCAAGCCGCTGTTTATTTGCCAATTTAACGGCTCTGAAGGCTTTTCTGAAATCAGCATCATCCGCTAAAGGAGTCAGCCTCTCTAGCTGCGTTAAATCCTTCTGGAAGCCATCGCCAATCGCTTGCTTGATTAATTGGGTCAAGCCGGGATTTGCTTGATTTAACCAACGCCGTGGTGTAATGCCGTTGGTCATATTGGTTAACTTGCCTGGGTAAATGCGATTAAAGTCTGCGAATAACGTAGTTTTTAATAACTCACTATGTAACGCTGCCACTCCGTTCACGGTATGGCTTCCGACCACAGCCAAGTGCGCCATACGTACACGACGCCCATGTGTTTCGTCGATAATTGAAACCCGCTTTAACAGTTCTTTGTCGCCAGGAAAATGATGATTCACCATCTGTAAGAAATGGTGGTTAATTTCATAAATAATCTCTAAATGACGCGGCAACAAATTACCAAACAAGTCGACGGACCAAGTCTCCAGCGCTTCTGGCATCAATGTGTGATTGGTGTAAGCAAACACTTGCGTGACAAGATCCCAAGCAAACGACCATTCTAATTGATGCACGTCTACTAATTGGTACATCATTTCTGCAACACCGATGGCCGGGTGAGTATCGTTCAACTGGATGGCCACCTTGTTAGGCAAATCTTTCCAATCCACTTTTGTTAAATTGGTTTTAGACGCCATGAACCGTCTTAAGATATCTTGGATTGAAGCGGATACAAAAAAGTATTGTTGCTTGAGTCGCAATTCGCGCCCTGATGCAGAGGCGTCGTTCGGGTAAAGCACCTTAGATATAGTCTCACTATCATTGCGCTGCTCTACCGCTTGCTCGTAATTACCTTCGTTAAAATGCCTTAGGTCGAACTCTCTGTTCGCTTTTGCTGACCATAAACGCAAATTGTTGACAGTCTCTGTGTCATATCCGGGGACCGGCATATCGTAGGCCATTGCAACCACATGGTCTTCATCGACCCAATGGCTCTTGGTGCCATGCGCCGATGGCACTTGTACAACTCGACCGTAAAATTTGATTTGGTACGTGACCTCTGGGCGTTGAAATTCCCAGACGTTGCCATAGCGCAACCAATTATCGGGGTTCTCGATTTGCTGCCCATTCTCTATGGACTGCCTGAACATACCGTACTCGTAACGAATGCCATAACCTGTAGCAGGAATATCCATTGTTGCCATGGAATCTAAAAAGCATGCAGCTAGTCGCCCAAGGCCACCATTGCCGAGTGCTGCATCATTCTCCATCTCCACAGCCTCCTCCAAACTGTGACCCAGTGCACCTAAACTATCACTCAACTCATCTTTAATGCCCAAGTTTAGTGCAGCGTTAGTCAACATTCGTCCGATTAAAAACTCCAGCGACAAATAATACACACGCTTAGGATCTTGCTCTGCGTAAGCAGAAGATGTTTTAACCCAATGTTCTACGACATGATCACGCACTGTAAATGCTGATGCGTCATACCAGTTACGTGGCGTCGCTGCTTGATCTGTCTTAAAACAGGAGTACACCAAGTGATTCTGTAAAGCCTGCTTGATTGTTGTTAATTTCGGCAGAACCACGTGTGTTGCTTTGTATGTTTTTGTTGCAGACATAGGAACCCTAGTAATCAATTGGTTATAGTTAGTTAAATTTTAGCAAATACCAAGCCAACCTGATGGCTTAATCTCCAACTAAAAGAAAAAGCCCACTTATATTAAGTGAGCTTAGGGTGGTGTTAGTTCATAAAATTATACAATCAAGCTATTCATACGGCGCACAAAACTAGCGGGATCCTCCAGCTGACCACCTTCTGCTAGAAGTGCTTGGTCGAATACTACATGTGTGTAATCGGCAAACTTAGCCTCATCACTTTCGCTTTTCAAGCGTTCAATCAAACGATGTGTTGGATTGATTTCTAAAATTGGCTTACTCTCTGGTGCTTTTTGCCCGGCCGCCTTTAAGATACGCGCTAAATTGCCAGAAACATCATGCTCACCAGCGACCAAGCAGGCAGGGGAATCTGTTAAACGGTGCGTCACGCGCACCTCTTTTACCGCTTCGCCTAATGTGGACTTGATGCGTTCCACCAGCGATTTGGCTTCTTCTTCCACTTTTTTCTGCGCTTCTTTTTCAGACTCGTCCTGCAGTTTGCCTAGATCCAAATCACCCTTGGCGATTGACTGCAGTTTTTTACCTTCAAACTCTGTGAGGCTACCTAACAACCATTCATCCACTTTGTCAGACATCAACAGTACTTCAATGCCTTTTTTACGGAAGATTTCCAAATGTGGAGAATGCTGCGCAGCCGCAAATGTATCTGCCGTAATATAGTAAATTGCCTCTTGATCAGGCTTCATGCGGCTAATGTAATCTTTGAGTGAAACATTTTGCGTATCGTTGTCAGCATGTGTGGATGCAAAACGTAACAAGCCAGCTATCTTGTCTTTATTCGACCAATCTTCACCTGGACCTTCTTTCATCACACGGCCAAACTCGCTCCAGAATTTGGCATACTCCTCCGGTTTATTCTCAGCCAAGTCTTCTAGCAAGCTCAATACTTTCTTCACAGAACCATTTTTAATGGCTTCCACATCGCGGCTATCTTGCAAGATTTCACGTGAGACATTCAAAGGTAAATCGGCAGAATCAATCACACCACGCACAAAACGCAGGTATTGTGGCATGAGTTTTTCTGCATCCTCCATAATGAAGACACGTTTTACATACAGTTTGATGCCTTGGCGACGTTCACGGTCATACAAATCAAACGGTGCCTTAGTTGGGATATATAGCAAAGAAATATATTCTTGTTTGCCCTCAACCCGACTATGTGAGTACGCTAATGGGTTTTCAAAGTCATGTGACACATGCTTGTAAAACTCTTGGTACTCTTCCTCGGTAATGTCACTTTTGCTACGCGCCCACAATGCAGAAGCTTTATTAACAGTTTCATCTTCATCTGTAGGGATTTGCTCACCATCTTTCCATTCGGATTTTTTCATGATGATAGGCAAAGTAATATGGTCAGAATATTTACGCACGATGGTTTTCAGCTTCCAATCATTCAGAAACTCATCTTCACCTTCGCGTAAGTGCAAAATCACATCGGTGCCACGACCTGCTTTTTCGACTGTTTCAATAGTGAAGTCACCCTCACCCGTGGATTGCCACTGCACTGCATCCTGTTCACCAGCGCGGCGTGTGATTAACGTCACTTTATCTGCAATGATAAATGCAGAATAAAAGCCCACACCAAATTGACCAATCAGATTGGCATCTTTGGCTTGGTCACCCGTTAAGTTTTGAAAGAACTCTTTGGTGCCGGACTTAGCAATGGTACCGATATTGCGGACGACTTCGTCACGACTCATCCCAATGCCGTTGTCTGAAATAGTGACGGTACGTGCTGCCTTATCAAAGCTGATGCGAATCTTCAGTTCGCTATCATCCTCGTACAGCGCGCCATTGGATAAGCCTTCAAAGCGCAATTTATCGGCGGCGTCTGAGGCATTAGAAATCAATTCACGCAAGACGATTTCTTTGTTGCTATACAAAGAATGAATCATCAGTTGCAAAAGTTGTTTGACTTCGGCCTGGAAAGCTAATTTTTCTGTCGTCATGGAGTCCCTCTTTGAGTTAAACTTTAATCTGGCAATAACAATAATATTGTTTCGTTTTTGCTAATATCAACATGCTGTAAACGCATGGGTTAGCTAATAAATTGGGTCGCCCTCTGCCATTTCAAGAGCGCATTTACATTTTGTAGGAGTCCATATGGCAGATGTACAAGTGATTGCGGTGAGTGATTTTCAGTATGAAGTCACTGTCACAGATCGTAGCACCACCTCACACTTGGTCACTGTGCAGCCTGCTTATGCGCAACAATTGACGCTAGGCAAAATTCCTACAGCAGATTTGGTGAAACAATCGTTTATATTTTTATTGGCGCGTGAGCCCAACACTAGCATTCTGCGGCAATTCGATTTAAGTGTGATTGCGCACTACTTTCCAGAGTACGAGCAAAAGATTGCCCAACAATAATACTTATACCGTCATCAAGATTTCAAATAAATAGGTTATAACATTCTCATGAACGCCAATCCCAACGCCTCCGAAACACTGCTTGCTGCTGTCGATTTAGGTTCTAACAGTTTCAGGCTCGAAATCGGCCGAGTGGAACATGGGCAGATTCAGCGTGTGGATTACCTAAAAGAAGCTGTGCGTCAGGGTGGTGATTTGGATGAAGATCGCAATCTGACGCAAGAAGCTATCGATCGCGGGCTCAAGTGTCTAGCGCGTTTTGGCGAAACGCTAAAAGGCTTTCCTCCACACTGCGTTCGAGCGGTGGCAACACAAACCTTGCGTGAAGCCAAGAACCGCGATGTGTTTATCCGGCAGGCAAAAAAAGCATTGGGTTACGATGTAGAAGTCATTTCTGGCGTTGAGGAAGCACGTTTGATTTACCAAGGTGTTAGTCGTTTATTGCCACAGTCTAGCGAAAAACGTCTGGTGATTGATATTGGCGGACGCTCTACCGAATTCATTATTGGTCAACACTTTGATACTGAAACCACAGACTCTTTACGGGTAGGCTCAGTGGCTTGGTCACTTAAATATTTTGCCGATAGCCAGTTCTCAGAACGTAACTTTCAACGTGCAGAAATCGCCGCTGAATCTTTCTTGGATATGGTGGCAGAAACCTACCAGCACAAACATTGGGACATTGCATATGGCGCCTCCGGCACAGTCGGTGCAGTAGCAGATATTTTAAGTTACGCTGGCTTTGGTGAAGATGTGGTGACACAAGAAGGCTTAACTTGGTTACGCCACCAGCTAATTAAAGCTAAACATGTTAACAACTTAGAATTGGGCGGCTTAAAGGAAGAGCGTAAAGCTGTAATTGCTGGCGGCTTGAGTATTTTGATTGCCGTCTTTGATATTTTAAAACTTGATACTTTGGTGGTTGCTAAAGGCGCACTGCGTCATGGCCTCCTGTATGACATGATCGCTGAGGAAGATGTCACCGAAGATTTGCGTGATGCTTCCATTCACCGCTTAACGACACGCTTTGGCGCTAACAAAGCACAAGCCAATAATGTTTCTAAAGTTGCGCTGCGCTTTTTTGACATGCTCTCGCCCACCCTCCAATTGGGAGAAGAGGATGCGCATGAGTTGATTAAGCATAGACAAATTTTGGGGTGGGCAGCGTACAGCCATGAAATAGGCTGCGCAATCTCTCATAGCGAGTCTCAACGGCATGGTGCTTACATTTTGGACAACACCGAACTGATGGGGTTTGCGCAAAGTGAATTGCACCGGCTGAGCTTACTGGTATTGGGCCACTATGGAAAACTTAGGAAACTCGACGCTGACTTTGAAGACGAAGTGTTTATCTATCAATTGCTGTCACTCCGTTTAGCGGTGATATTCTGTCACTCACGCAATATGCCCGTGCTCAAAAACCTGCAACTTAGCCGTGGGCAATACAACTTCTTTTTAAGCTTACCTAGTGCATGGCAAAAGGCGTTTCCACAAACCTGCTACTTGCTGGAAGAAGAAGTATTGACATGGCAAAAAACCAACTGGACATTGGCAGTAAGCACGCCAGATTAATCACGCACTACACCTTTAGCACTCATAACCTAGCAATCAGAACTGGGCGCTACTCACTCTCCATCAAACTGTCATGTTTCGCGCCTATCATGCGTAAATAGTGCATGAGGCCAGCGATTTTGCACATGCATTGACAATCAAAATAAACGGTATAAACTGTTTATACTATTTTTTAGGAGACGCATCATGGCAACCACCCCTGCTTCCAAACCCAAGGCCGCTGCTAAGCCAGCTACCGCTAAACCAGCAACAAAGCCTGCAGCCAAACCTGTTGTGAGCAAACCGATTCCTAATCAGCCGCTTACTACTAAACCGACAGCAGCTAAACCTACATCCGCCAAACCTGTAGCAGCAAAGCCTGCAGCGCCAGCAAAGGCGGCCGTCAAACCTGTTGTAAAAGCAGTATCGAAAGCTAAGGTCCAGCCAGCTGCCAAAGCAAAAGCAGCTGATAGTAAAAAAGAGCACAAGAAGGACGACAAGAAGAGTAAGCCGGAAAAAGTTAAAATGGAGCGTGACAGCTTTACTATGCCTAAGGAAGAGTACGCAGCGATTGGTACACTCAAAAGCAGAATGACTGCACTAGGCCACCCAGTGAAAAAAAGTGAATTATTGCGTGCTGGTATTAAATTACTAGCAGCAATGAGTGATAACACACTCAAAACAACCATGGAAAAAATACCAGTGATTAAAACTGGCCGTCCTAAAAAATAACGATCAATCAGTATCCAATAGCTGGAGTGCTTGCACGGTCAATAATTGATAAGTAGCATCCTCCGGTTGTTTCAGGCGCAGCCACCACACTGCGCCTTTTTTTACACTGATTGCCCCATCCCCCGCATCCAATAGAACGGCTATCAGCTCACCCAGCCAAGGTTGATGACCAACCAACAAAATACTTTCCGCCGTATGTTGATGCAAATAGCGCAACACTTCTGCCACATCGGTTTCCGGTTGTAATACGTCTTCGATAATCACTTGATGATTAAGTGCTTCGGCCGTTTGCAATGCACGTAACGCCGGGCTCACTACCAACACTGTATTTTTGGGTAGATGCTTTTTAAGCCAGACTGCCATAACGCGAGATTGTTTCAAGCCTTTTGCCGTCAATGCTCTCGACATATCGCTTTGTCCTATCGCGCACATCTCAGCATCGGCATGACGCCACAAAATCAAGTTTTTGGCCAAGTGTGTATCAGGCATAGGCAATGATTTAACTGTGCTTTTTAATCAAGATGGCCTGACAAGAGACCGCATGGGCAGGTACTGCTGTAGCACTTGGTTTGCGGACCGGTTGATATTCGCCTTGTGCACCCAGTGTCCAAGCATCTACGTTGTCTTGTAAATATGGGGTGAGCAAATCTTCGATGATGCGCTTCTGCATCATCTCATCGTGAATTGGCCATGCCACCTCAACACGGCGCAGCATATTGCGGCTCATCCAATCCGCACTGGACAACCAAAGATGGCGCTCACCCGCCACATTAAAATAGAACACACGTGAATGCTCTAGCAAGCGCCCAACGATGGAGCGCACCCGCACACGACCCCCTAATGCCGGTAAATCGACAGGTAAAATACACGCTCCGCGAACAATCAAATCGATTTCCACACCTTTTTTCGCGGCTGCAATCAACGCAAGTACCAACGCCTCATCTGTGAGCGAGTTCATTTTGGCAATGATACTAGCAGGCTGGCCACGTCCTGCGGCTAACTGCGCTTTTCTGATTTGCGCCAACATCGCGGTATGCAATGTAAATGGTGCAACCAGCAATTGCTGCATGCGCGGTAGTGGTAGCTCGCTGGTTAAATGCCTAAACACATGCTCCATCTCTCGCGTAATCGCAGCATCGGCAGTCAACATGCAGACATCGGTATATAGCTTAGCTGTTTTGGGATTGTAATTACCTGTTGAAAGATGCGCGTAGCGCTTAATGACTTTGCCTTCGCGTCGCATAATCAACAGCATTTTGGCATGTGTTTTCAAACCTACCACGCCATACACCACCTGTGCACCTATCGACTCCAGCGCTTCAGCCCAGTTAATATTGGCTTCTTCATCGAAGCGCGCCTTGAGTTCAACCACTACCAGCACCTCTTTGCCTCTGCGCACCGCCAATTGGAGTAAGCGCAGTATTCTGGAATCGGCACCAGTACGGTAAATAGTTTGACGAATCGCCAATACATCTGGGTCATCAACGGCTTCTTCCAGCATTTGAATCACCGCGTCAAAGCTTTCAAAAGGCTGATGAATCAATACATCTTTTTCTTTGATTTGCGCCAGAATAGATTGATTCCGTTGCAAGCTTTTTGGCCATTGCGGTAAGAACGGCGTGAATTTAAGGTGCGCACCCTCTGCCATGTCCGGCAGTTGAATCAAGCGCCCCAGATTAACCGGACCATTCACGCGGTACAATGCCTGCGGTGGTAACTTAAATTGCTCCAGCAAGAAATGAGCAAGCTCTTCGTGGCATTCATGCGAAACCTCTAAACGCACAGCCTCACCATATTGACGGTGTGCGAGCTCTTCACGCAAGGCTGTACGTAAGTTATCTACGTCATCCTCATCCAGCGCTAAGTCAGAGTTGCGGGTTACGCGAAACTGCGAAAAGTGCAGAATACGTGCGCCGCTGAATAAGTCATCCAAATTGGCACGGATAATACTGGTGAGCGAAACAAAACACTGAGCCTTTTGACTGATATTGGCAGGCAAACGTACCAAGCGCGGCACCACACGCGGCACACGTACAATCGCAATATTGCGTTCCTGATTGTGGGCGTATTCTAACTCCACAATAAAATTGAGTGACTTATTAGCCACTTGTGGAAATGGATGGGATGGATCCAACGCCACCGGCATCAGTAAGGGCTTGACCTCACGTTTGAAATATTGCGCCACCCATTGTTTCTGTTCCGGCGAACGCACACCGCCCGATACTAAATGCACATTTTCTTTAGCCAGCGTCGGCATCAGTACATCATTAAATAGCTGATATTGCTTGGCCACTAGGGCATGTGCTTTATTGGCAATTTGTGCAAAGCTTTCAGTACTCACAACGCCTTGTGTGACATTGTCATGCACGGCTTGTAATTGTTGAGGCATACGCACCTCAAAAAACTCATCTAAATTAGACGCCACGATGCATAAAAAACGCAGGCGCTCTAATAACGGATAGTCTTCACGCTCGGCTAGCGTCAGTACGCGTTGGTTAAAACTGAGGATACTTAAATCACGGTCTAATAATGGGGTCATCATGCGTTCAATTCTATGCTGAAACCTAAGCTCATTTATGACAAATTTGTGACATTGCTGCAAGTTTAATTGGACTTACAGTGTGTCTAATCGCCCCAATAACCCTTGCGCGTAATCCGTAATCGCAGCGCGTTGTTCGTCTGTCATATTATTCACATGTTTTACCATTAGAGCAGTGCGAGGGTTTTGCGCTAGCGCAACTTGATGCTTAATCATAAAGTGCCAATACAAGCTAGTGATCGGGCAAGCTTGCGGACCAGTTTTTACATCAGGTCGATATCGACAGCCATCACAATAGTTACTCATACGCTGGATATAGGCACCGCTAGCAATATAGGGTTTAGAAGTAAAGCGTCCACCATTTGCGTGGAGCGCCATCCCAACTACATTCGGCAACTCCACCCATTCCACCGCATCTACATACACAGCCAAATACCAAGCTTGCACTTGATCAGGCGCAATTTCTGCAAGTAACGCAAACATACCCGTTACCATTAAACGCTGAATGTGGTGGGCGTAACCATGCTTGAGCGTTTGCGCGATGGTTTGCTGCATACAGTGCATATCGGTATTGCCTGTCCAATACCACAAAGGCAACGTACGTTGATGTTGGTAATGATTGCTTTGTGCAATCGATGGCATATCCAACCAATAAACACCACGGATAAACTCACGCCAGCCTAAAATCTGTCGAATAAAGCCTTCCACGCTGGCCAACGGCAACTGCTTTTCACGGTAAGCTCGCTCAGCAGCTTGAATCACTTCTCGTGGGTTTAATAATTTTAAATTTAGCGATGATGCTAATAGGGAATGCCACAAAAATGCATGTGCAGGCTGCTCTACTTGCCACATCGCGTCTTGATGCGTCCCAAAGTCTACTAACTTGTGTTCAATAAAGGCCGCTAACAGCTCAAGCGCTTGCGCGCGTGTCACAGGCCAACAAAAATGTTGCAGGCTACCAGGATGGTCTGAAAAGTAATGCTCAACATCAGCAAATACTTGGTGCGTAATGAGATCAATTGCAAAATGTGGCACCTCTGGTAGCGCCTGTGGCCCCTGCTTACCAAATGCCTTGCGATTGGCGTTATCGTAATTCCATTCACCGCCTTCTGGCTGACCATGCTGCATTAACACCTGATGCTGCTTACGCATATTGCGATAAAAAAATTCCATGCGTAAGGTTTTACTTTGACCCGCCCAATGTCTGAAATTCGCTTGGCTGCACATAAAGTGGGTGTCGTCGCGCACAATCAGTGTCGTGTTGGTCTGCTGGGCACAGGCTTGAAGGGCTTGCAAAACACGATGCTCACCCGGCTCGCATACGATGATTTTTTGTGGTTGGTGTTGCTTGATTTGGTCTAGCCACAATTCATGCAATTGGGTGAATGTGTGTTCACCTATTTTGAAATAGTGAAAAGGAACACCTTTGGATTCAAGTATTTGCGCGAAATGACGCATTGCCGATAAGAACAGCGCAATGCGCGCTTTGTGACTCCAAACGTGGGCACCCTCTCCCGTCACCTCTGCCATCAACACATGGTCGCAACTTGGGTCTAAATTTTCTAGGGCGGGATTGTCCAAGGTGAGTTGATCACCTAAGACAATTATTAAATGGCGTATCATCTTTGAGCTTTTGCTGCGCTACTACAACGTTGGGAGCAGTATTTGACAGCCTCCCAATTCTTTGCCCACGCTTTGCGCCATACCATAGTACGACCACAGGTCATACAGAGCTTACTTGGAAGATTGGATTTGTTGCCTTTAAATTGGTTATTACGCGGTGCAGAGGTCATGCCTCACTGACTATGATTTTAAAATGTGGTTCAACGCCAATTGTGCTGCCGCAAAACCAAAAGGTGCCGTCACGCATACGCTGGAGCCGTAACCAGCACAATTTAAACCAGTAATCCCTGCATCCGCCGCACACGTCTCACCTTCAGCTTGTACTGGCTTAAGCGCAGGCTCATCAGAAAATACAGCAGCAATGCCAAACTTTGCAGACTTTTTAGTATTGCTCGCTTTAGGAAAATTAAAATCACGGCGCAATTGATTGCGCACCTTGGCCAATAAACGGTCCCCTGTCACATACGCTAAATCCGTAACTTGAATACGTGTAGGATCCAACCGTCCACCGGCACTACCCACCATCACCAGCGGCAACTTCTGTTGCTCACAAAACGCTGCCAGCGCTACTTTAGCATTAGCGTCATCAATACAATCAACAATGACATCTGCATGTGGTAGTAATGTAGCGATATTCTCAGGCGAAATAAAATCTTCGATCGTGTGCACCACACAAGCTGGATTGATGGCATGGATGCGCTGTTGCATCGCAGTAATTTTAGGCAACCCAAATGCACCGTCTAGCGCATGCAATTGTCGATTTACATTCGATTCAGCAATATTATCCAAATCGATTATGGTGAGCGATCCAACAGCATTGCGTGCTAGCGCTTCTACCGCCCAAGAGCCTACGCCACCAATACCAATCACAGTTACATGCGCGGCTTGCAACTTCACCAAACCGACTTCACCATATAGCCGGTGTACACCGCTAAAACGGCGCGCATAATCTGGAGTATCGTTCAACATCGCTACTGCTCTAGCACCACAAACGCAGCTGCTAAGTTTTTCTCATCGCTAATACTCACATGCATATGCGTGATGTGTTTTTCTTGTACAAACAATGCAAGCTCTTGCGCCAAAACCAATACTGGCTTGCCCAAGTCATCGTGCGATACAGCAATATTTTGAAAGCTGACCACACCACGGATACCGGTGCCTAAGGCTTTCGAGAACGCCTCTTTGGCAGCAAATCGTTTGGCTAAGAAACGCGCTTTTAATTTAGTTAGCTGGTAGCTTTCCATCTCACTTTCCGCAAGCACGCGTAAGGCAAACTCGTCGCCAAAATTCTGAATGGAGTGTTCTAGTCGGGCAACTTCGACGATGTCTGTGCCAATCCCGTAAATCATCGTGTTAAAGTTGCAGCTTCTTTCATCAGGGCCTTCATCTCGCGCACGGCATTGTCCCAACCCACAAATAAAGCATGTGCAACGATGGCGTGACCAATGTTCAACTCTTCAAAACCATACATACGCGCCACATGATGCACGTTGTGGTAATGCAAGCCATGCCCAGCATTGACGACTAATTTAGCGTCACGCGCGTGATGCAAAGCACGCTCAATCCGGCTGAGTTCTTCCTCTTGTGCGCGCTCGGATTCAGCATCGGCAAAGGTACCAGTATGCAGTTCAATCACGGGCGCACCTAATTTCACGGCGGCATCAATCTGTGCAATATCCGGCGCAATAAATAGTGAGACACGGATGCCAGCATCGCTCAATTTTTTTACTGCATGCTCAACTTTTGCGTAATGGCCAATCACATCCAAACCACCTTCGGTGGTACGTTCCTCGCGGCGCTCTGGCACCAAGCACACGTCTTGCGGGGCCGAGCATTTCATTCGTCACCGCACATTCCAAATTCATTTTGGTTTGCAACAACGGGCGCAAAGCAAAAATATCAGCGTCTTGCATATGGCGTCTATCTTCGCGCAAGTGCAAGGTAATGCTATCCGCGCCAGACTGTTCAGCGCGTAGCGCGGCCTGCACTACGCTAGGATATTTGGTGCCACGCGCCTGACGGATAGTGGCGACGTGGTCGATATTGACGCCTAATTTAATCATTTTGTAATTTTCTATTGTCAAAAAATGCTTACAACCCTTGCAGGTCAATGAGTAACTGCCGCGTATGCAGCGGTTTATCCCCTAAATAATGCGCTAGCAAATATCGCATTAACTGCTTACTTTGTGTTTGCGTGATAGCATCGCGATAATCCTCGCGCGCCATGGCAAGCAATGTTTCACCGCGTAATTGTACGCCATTTTTAGTGGCACCCAATTCACATGCACCATATTCTGCTTCGTAGCGGTAAGTTGTTTCTGCCACAATTGGCTCACCATTTTCATCTTGCAGCAACGGAATGGCATAGCCCAACTCTTGTAACAAGGTCAGCTCAAAACGCCTGAGGATGACTGCCAACTCAAGCGGATGATGCGCCGACGACAATCCAGATAGTGCATGTAAGGTATTCGCGTAATAGGCGAATAAATCTTCATGCGCGTCTTCTCTAGGTAGCAACCGTAACAACAACTCATTTAGGTAAAAGCCACACATCAGCGCTTCGCCTTTAAGCAAGGTCAACCCAGCTGACCAGTCCAGACTATGTAAGGTTTTGAGCTCATTTTTGCCTGACCAAGTACCGGTTAGCAACTGAAATGATTGCAACATACCCCGCATGGCAGAGCGTGGACGACGCGCACCTTTTGCCAACACGGCTACCCGACCAAATTGTTGTGTAAACAATTCAACCACCAAACTGGTTTCTTTGAAGGGGTAGGTATGCAGCACATACACAGGCTGATTATCTTGGCGATGCAGATGAAGTGGGGATGCCATGTGTATAGAAATCCGTACTGGTTATCGCGCTAAGGCTGCCAAACTTTGTAGCAGTTCATCTTCGGCTTTTTCAATTAACAAAGGCACTAACATCTCATCACCGGAAAACAGAATCATGGCAAAACGCATTTGTGTAGCAGGTACACGTGGGGTAAATTTACCAAAGCCATAACGATGATTGCGCATCAACTGCCATGCGCCTTTGGGTTCGGCAAACTCTGGTTTATCAAAGAGTTCGCGCACCATACTGGTGCCCACACTCTTCAGTGCATAACCACCCTGATCCGCCAAAATCACCCAGCCCATATCGCCATCTTTACTGGTGTTTTTGAGCTGATACAAATACCAGTTATCGTCCTCATACACCAATTGGAACACATTATTAATGCCGCCTGTTTTACGATTGAGCGTGTAATAAATACCCTGATCGTCTAGCGTAATAGGCTGGCCAAATTCTAGTGACGAAGGTTGCATCGCGTCCCTCAGCACAGCTTGCTTAGCGCACTAATAGCCCAAACTTTTAAGCGCCCTCTCATCATCGGCCCAACCGCCTTTCACTTTGACCCAGGTTTCCAAATATACTTTTGAGCCAAACAGCTTCTCCATGTCTTGACGCGCTTCTGTGGAGATTTGCTTAAGCTTCTCACCACCTTTGCCAATGATCATGGGTTTCTGACTATCTTTATCGACGATAATTGCAGCAAAAATACGACGTAAATTTTTGACTGTTTCAAACTTTTCAATTTCCACCGCCACCGAATAAGGCACTTCGTCGCCGAGTAAGCGGAATATTTTCTCGCGGATCAATTCTGCCGCCAAAAAGCGTTCGTTCTTATCGGTCAGTTCATCTTCACCATAGATAGCCTCTTGCTCAGGCAAATGTTCTCGGGTGGCCGCTAGCAACTCATCTAGATTTAAGTTCTTTTTGGCACTCACCGGGATAATGCCAGCAAACGGGTGCAACAAGTCAAAGTCTTGAATTAACGGCAATAAATTGCCTTTGTCGCCCATTAAATCAGCTTTGTTTACCACCAACAGTACCGGCTTGTTTTTTGGCAATAGGCTTAATACCTTTTTATCAGCATCACCCAGTTTCATCGGTTCAATCACAAACAGCACTACATCCACTTCCGTTAGTACTTGTGTGACGGTTTTATTGAGTGTTTTGTTAAGCGCGTTTAAATGCTTTTGCTGAAAGCCTGGAGTATCTACAAATAGAAATTGCGTATCTTCCGTGGTATGTATGCCTAACAGACGATGGCGCGTAGTTTGCGCTTTACGTGAGGTAATCGCCAGCTTCATCCCCAAAATATGGTTAAGCAATGTCGATTTGCCCACATTGGGTCGGCCTACAATCGCGACAGTGCCGCATTTAAAGGGTTGAGTCATTGATTTATTTTTTCCATGGCTAATTGTGCAGCCTGTTGCTCTGCATTACGACGGCTAGTGCCCTCGCCTAAAGTTGTAATATTTAATTTGTTAATCACGCACTCCACCTTAAAGCTTTGCGCGTGCGCTTCGCCTTCAATCGAGACCACCATATAATCTGGCAGTTCTATTTTTTTGCTCTGCAAGTATTCTTGTAGCTGAGATTTTGCATCCTTATCAATCGCTTTGGGATCGATGGTACTCAGCTTTTGTGCAAACAGTTTTAGTACGACCACTTCTGCCGCTACAAAACCACCATCCAAATACACCGCGCCCACAATGGCCTCCAGCGCATCGGCTAAAATGGAGGGTCGACGCCAACCTGCGCTTTTAAGCTCGCCCTCACCCAGCTTAAGATAATCTTTAAGATTCAGTGTCAGTGCAATTTCGCATAAGCTAGACTCCTTGACTAACTGCGCACGCAGACGACTTAAATCACCCTCAGGCAACTTGGGAAAGCGCTGGTATAGCTGATGCGCAACTATAAAGTTGAGCACGCTATCGCCCAGAAACTCTAGGCGTTCGTTATTATTGCCAGAAAAACTGCGGTGGGTAACGGCTAGCTGCAGAAGTGTTGTTGTATTAAATGTATAGCCAATGGATGACTGAAGTGAGACGAGTGACATGCGAAGTTATTTGGGCGTGCTGCTGGCTTTAAAATCTAGCAAAATACTCATATTCCCAAACAGCGGAATCACCTTCTGATATTCAACAACAATTGCACCGCCTTCAATACGTAAATCACGTCCAGAGACACTATCGATACTATCAATAGCGGCCTGGCGATTAAACGCATCTGTAATTTCTTTTTTATTCAATTCACCTGAACTCGCAGTTGCAATTGACTTTACCGCGGTACGAACAGAGTTAAATTCAACGTAGGCTGGGATAGATTTTAATAAAAAGGTACCAATGAATATCAGTGCTGCCAACACAACGATGGTGCCCCAAAAAGACATGCCGCGCTGAGATTTGCTTTGACGGTATTGTGATAGTTGCATAATCGTTCTCCTGTTACGCCATGTTATTGGATGCTGTTGCCAATTCTTGCGAACTTATCAAAATTAAACCATATATAAAATGCCTTGCCTACTAGGTTTTGCTCAGGGACAAAGCCCCAAACGCGACTATCGGAGCTATTATCACGATTATCGCCCATGGCAAAGTAATGACCTTGAGGCACCGTAATCGCTTGCCCACTCATCAGCTTGGCCCCAAGTGAACCAGACTCATATTGATTCACCAAGTCATGAATCAATATATCGTGCTTGACCTCGCCCAAGGTCTCTTGGTAACGCAAAGCTTGAATAGTGACATCGCGGTCTTGGTTATTCTCATCTTTAGTTTGCAATGTATAGATAAAATCATCCTCATCATTCACATTGAGCACTTTGCCATTAATACTTAAGCGCTTGTTGTGATACTGAATCACATCGCCTGGCAAACCCACTACACGTTTAATATAGTCAATGGTTGGATCTGGCGGGTAATGGAATACAAATACGTCACCCCGCGCTGGTTCGTTGACTTCTATAAAGGTATTGTTTAAGACGGGCACACGCAAACCATAGGTAAATTTGTTCACTAAAATATAATCACCTGCCAACAACGTAGGCATCATAGAGCCTGAAGGGATTTTGAATGGTTCTACTAGAAATGAACGGATGACAAACACCAACAGAATCACTGGGAAAAAACTTTTGCTGTATTCCACATACCAAGGTTCTTCTGCGTTATTTCTTAATTTACGCAGCACCAGAATATCCAACAGCCAGATGACACCGGTAATGATCAGTATGACTAGCATAAACAAAGCAAAATACATGGTTATCCCTTAATAGATTTTATTATTTTAACGAACGCTTACTTATCTTCTACGCGTAAAATTGCTAGGAAGGCCTCTTGTGGTATCTCCACATTACCCACCTGCTTCATGCGTTTCTTACCTTCTTTTTGTTTCTCAAGCAGTTTACGTTTACGCGTAATATCGCCGCCATAACATTTGGCCAACACATTTTTGCGCATAGCCTTTACGGTTTCACGCGCAATAATATTGGCACCGATGACAGCTTGAATCGCGACATCAAACATTTGACGCGGAATCAACTCACGCATCTTCGCCGCGACTTCACGTCCGCGGTAAACGCTGTTACTTCTATGCACAATTAAGCTCAACGCGTCCACGCGCTCACCGTTAACCATAATATCAAGCTTCACCAAATCCGCAGCACGGAACTCTAAAAACTCATAGTCCATCGATGCGTAGCCGCGGGATACCGACTTCAGTTTATCAAAGAAATCCAGTACCACTTCATTCAGCGGCATTTCATAGCTCAACATCACTTGCCTACCCATGTATTGCATATTGCGCTGAATACCGCGCTTGTTGTTACATAGCGTCATCACCGGCCCCACATAATCTTGTGGCATCAACAAATTCACTACAATCATCGGTTCGCGAATCTCTTCAACACGTGATGGCTCTGGCAAGCGCGATGGATTCTCAATCTGAACCACCTCGCCTGACTTGAGCAATAACTCGTAGATTACCGTTGGTGCTGTGGTAATCAAATCCATATCGTACTCGCGCTCTAAGCGCTCTTGCACGATTTCCATGTGCAGCAAACCCAAGAAGCCGCAACGGAAACCAAACCCTAGCGCCGTAGAGTTTTCTGGCTCAAACATCAGACTGGAGTCATTCAAGCTTAGCTTTTCCAGTGCAGTTCGTAGCGCTTCAAACTGATTAGACTCCACTGGGTACAAGCCAGCAAACACCTGTGGTTTAACCTCTTTAAACCCTGCCAATGGCTCACTGGCAGGCCTCCCGGCCAAGGTTACAGTGTCACCAACTTTGGCTGCAGCTAGCTCTTTAATGCCGGCAATCACAAACCCTACTTCACCAGCTGACAATTGCTGCTTTTGCACAGATTTTGGCGTAAACACGCCAACTTGCTCGCACAAGTACTCAGCACCAGTCGCCATCAAGCGAATTTTTTCTTTAGGTTTTAGAGCACCATCCACCACTCGTACCAGCATTACCACACCGACGTAATTATCAAACCACGCATCAATGACCAGTGCCTTTAGCGGCGCATTCTCATCGCCTTTAGGTGCTGGCACTTTGGCTACCACTGCCTCTAACACATCACGCACACCCTCGCCCGTTTTGGCAGAACAACGTACCGCATCGGTTGCGTCCACCCCAATCACATCTTCAATTTCTTGAATCACACGGTCAGGGTCAGCCGATGGCAGATCAATCTTGTTCAATACAGCCGTTACTTCAACACCCAAATCAATAGCGGTATAACAATTGGCGACACTTTGCGCCTCTACACCTTGGCTAGCATCTACCACCAGTAGCGCGCCCTCACATGCGGATAGCGAGCGTGAAACTTCGTAGCTAAAATCCACATGGCCAGGGGTATCGATTAAATTCAAGTGGTACACTTGTCCGTCATTAGCTTTGTATTGCAAGGCCGCAGTTTGCGCTTTAATGGTAATGCCGCGCTCACGCTCAATATCCATGCTGTCTAGCACTTGCGCTTCCATTTCACGGTCAGCCAAGCCACCGCACAATTGGATAATACGATCAGCCAATGTGGATTTACCGTGGTCGATGTGAGCAATAATGGAGAAGTTGCGGATATTTTTCATTGTCTACTTTAGTGTTTAAAAACAGGTAAGGCGCATAGCGCGCCTTTTTTAAGTTGCGTGATTTTACTACAAACGCTTGATTAGGTTGTAATTAATTGCATCTTGACCATACATAATCTAGTTAAAAACGACAGTAAAAATGGCAGATTAATGTCTGCCAAAACACACTCAACAGTGACACGCCCACTTCTATCTATGTAAAAAGAGACGAATACACAACAGAACCAGCTGCTATCAACAATATTCGGTAGGTTTTAGGTGATTCACTACCCCAAGCAAATCATCTGTAGTAAACTGAAAAAGCGTTATAGATGATTTAGTAAACGCTGAATCTTCGCGCAAAATATCAAGTGCATTGCACCTGTTTGCAGCCAGCAGGCACAATTTAAAGTGATATCAATTGGTACGTTAAATGACGATTTAACGGAGCAAGGACTCGCATGAATTTATTAACGGTTTACTGCAGAACCAGCAAGGGCGCCAGGGCTTTGTCATTAAAAAACAAAGTGTTGCCGCCTAGCCACATGCAAGTACTTACCAAAACAGATAGCAAGCAAGATGCTAAATCTGTCATGCTAGCGATTGGTAAACTCACAGAATACCAATACACACAAATCCTGATTCAACTGATTAATGATG
This sequence comes from Betaproteobacteria bacterium Ga0077540, assembly GCA_001464125.1. Lineage (GTDB taxonomy): Bacteria > Pseudomonadota > Gammaproteobacteria > Burkholderiales > Methylophilaceae > Methylophilus. The sequence goes on from LNEP01000004.1 coordinate 21,124, forward strand.
GCTTCATCATCGCCAAAAGTGATTTTGACGAAACTGCATTTTTTGCATCCAACACCATCCACCCTATGGTGGTGGAAGAACTCCAGACCAAACAGTTTTTCGACACCAGTTTTGGTAGCGCAATTACCAGATCAGCTAGCTCTAACCCTGTTCCCACACTACCTAAGTCAGACTCAAAACAAGATGGTAAAGCACGTGCACAGGCGGAGTTAGATGAAGAAGCTGACAATATCGCCCAAGTGCAAGCAGCTATTCAACGCAAGCTAAAACTGGAAGCAGAAGCAGAGGCGAAAGCCAAGGCAGAAGCACAGGCCAGAGCTGAGGCGGAAGCAAAAGCCAGAGCTGAGGCGGAAGCAAAAGCCAGAGCTGAGGCAGAAGCAAAAGCCAGAGCAGAAGCAGAAGCAAAAGCCAGAGCAGAAGCGGAGGCGAAAGCCAAGGCAGAAGCGGAAGCACAGGCCAGAGCAGAAGCGGAGGCGAAAGCCAAGGCAGAAGCGGAAGCACAGGCCAGAGCAGAAGCAGAGGCGAAAGCCAAGGCAGAAGCACAGGCCAGAGCTGAGGCAGAAGCGGAAGCAAAAGCCAAGGCAGAGGCGGAAGCAAAAGCTAGAGCAGAAGCGGAAGCACAGGCCAGAGCAGAAGCAGAGGCGAAAGCCAAGGCAGAAGCGGAAGCAAAAGCCAAGGCAGAGGCGGAGGCAAAAGCCAAGGCGGAAGCTGAGGCAAAAGCCAAGGCAGAGGCAAAAGCTAGAGCAGAAGCTGAGGCGAAAGCCAAAGCAGAAGCGGAGGCGGAAGCTGAGGCGAAAGCCAAGGCGGAAGCGGAAGCAAAAGCCAAGGCAGAAGCAAAAGCTAGAGCAGAAGCTGAGGCGAAAGCCAAGGCAGAAGCGGAAGCGGAAGCCAAGGCAGAGGCAGAGGCGAAAGCCAAGGCAGAGGCGGAGGCGAAAGCCAAAGCAGAAGCGGAAGCACAGGCCAGAGCAGAAGCGGAAGCACAGGCCAGAGCAGAAGCGGAAGCGAAAGCCAAGGCAGAAGCACAAGCTAGAGCAGAAGCGGAAGCGAAAGCCAAGGCAGAAGCGGAAGCACAAGCTAGAGCAGAAGCGGAAGCGAAAGCCAAGGCAGAGGCAGAGGCGAAAGCCAAGGCAGAGGCAGAGGCGAAAGCCAAGGCAGAAGCGGAGGCGAAAGCCAAGGCAGAGGCTGAGTCAGAAATCGCTGCCATTTTAGCCAAACATCAACACAAACCTGCAACACAAACCAAACCCTATATCGATATTGATGAAGGGGCATTTGGCGATACTTTTTCGGCAATTGATGAAGATGATGACCGTTGGCATCCATCTGATCATCAGACAGAAGAAGATGAATCCACGACCAATATTTTTAAAAACATCGCTGCAAGTATTCAAGAAAAAAGCAAGGCATCAAGCACTAGAAGTCGCTTTTCGATACTAAAAGCAGTTGGTTTAATCTTGCATTATTTGGTCACATTCGTTACACGCTTACTAGGCCCACTTGTGCTCGCACTTGTAGGTTTAATCATTGTGATGGCGCTGCTTAGCCACCTGACAATTGTGATGAGTCCATTCGTTGAACGTGCTGAGACATTTGCTAGCAACAACATTGGTGAACGCATCAAAATCCACAAAATGCATACATCGCTGCTACCTGTGCCACGACTGGTGTTAGATCATGTGGATGTAGGCAATACATCTGATATACAAATTAAATCCGTGAGTGTTGCGCTCACATGGAGCACCTTATTCACCGAACCTACACCAATTAATCAAATAGAATTAGCCAGCATGTCTGTCACCCCATCGCAAATCAAAAGGATGGCAGGTTGGTTCAGTCATATGCAGACGCAATCAGAGGTGCAAGTATCAAATCTTGTATTGCGTGATATTACAATCCAACTGAGTAAAACCAAACTGCCTCCATTTCAGGCGGCAATCTCGCTTAACCCAGCTGGAAAGGTTGCGTCTGCAACTATCTCGCTGGCAGATCAAGATGTGAGTGCCTCGCTTACACCATATGGTGATCATTATAAATGCTCGCTACAAGCGAAAAAGTTTACACTCCCTATTGGTGCGCCCGTTATGCTACAAGCGCTCAAAGCTGAAGGAGAGATAGATGCAGATACACTCCATATTCAGCATATAGAAGCCAATCTATATGGTGGAAATATGGAAGGCAATGCTTCATTCGCTTGGACTAATGATTGGCAATTTGCTGGCAAATTGAATATTAAAGATACTAGCTTAGAGGGTTTGGTGCCTAGCTTCAGTACGATACAAGCCAAAGGAGACTTAACCACCGAGATTGATTTTTCATCGAATGCGCAGGAGATTGAGTCCATTTTTGACAAACCTACACTTAAAGCGAGATTTAACATTGATAAAGGTGAGGTTGGCTGGATTGATATTATTCGCGCGATTCAAGTAGCTAAAAAGAATATGGCCATCAATGGCAGTACCAATTTTGATCAGTTGATCGGTCAATTATCTGTCAACAATGGTCGATACACTTATGAACAACTGACGCTTAAGTCAGGCAATATGCGAGCTTCCGGCGCATTTTCTATTCTAGAGAACCAACAACTCAAAGGTAGCATACGTGTTAACCTCAACACCCCCTCACGCAAGGTCAAATCGACATTACAGCTTTCGGGTTCCACCACACATCCACAGACCAAGTAATGAATAGCCGTTTACATAAAAAAAGCCGCTTGTACGATACAAGCGGCTTTTGTTTGTGGCCAAATAATAGATATGCTATTTGACTTTAGTTGTTGTGTAGCAAATTAATTATGCATGGGCTATTTATTAACTTTAATTGGCACATACAAAGTATTTTCTCCACGCAATACTAGTATTGCTACCGTTTTTCCAGCAGGCACCGCATTAATTTGCTTATTAAACAGATCAACACTTTGACTCTCGCTGTTATTTAAACCTAGCACCACATCTCCACGACGAATACCCGCTTGCGCCGCTACACCTGTGCTCTCAATGACAAGCAGCCCATTTTTACCATTCAGCTTTTTCTTTTGTTGCGGGGTCAGCTCCTTTAAGGTGAGACCTATTTTATTTGCTTCAGCTTTGGGTGCCGTTTTGCTTGGTGCTGCTACTTCAGAAGGGTCAGTTGGCATTTCACCCACGCCAACATTCACTGTTTTAACTGCACCCTTACGCATAATTTCGACTGGCACTAATTTACCTGGCTTGGCACTTCCAACCACACGTGGCAAATCACTAGACACCACAATCTGCTTACCATCGAATTTGGTAATCACATCACCAGCCTCTAAACCACCTTTGTCCGCTGGCCCATTTTTCTCCACACCTGCGACAAGCGCCCCGTTGGTATTTTTCATACCAAACGACTCAGCTAGCTCTTTGGTAAGCTCTTGAATAGCAATGCCTAACCAGCCGCGAGTTATTTTTCCAGTGGATTTTAATTGATTGGAAATATCTATCGCCACATCAATTGGAATGCTAAACGACAAGCCCATTGAACCACCGCTACGACTGTAGATTTGCGAGTTAATCCCCACCACTTCACCACGTAAATTAAACAAAGGACCACCTGAGTTACCTGGGTTGATGGCCACGTCAGTTTGAATAAATGGTACAAAGTTCTCTTGTGGTAAAGCACGGCCCTTAGCACTCACTATGCCTGCTGTCATTGTGTTTTCCAAACCAAACGGAGAACCAATCGCCGCCACCCACTCCCCTACTTTTAAAGTGTTCGGATCACCGACAGTCACTTTTGGCAGATTAGTTGCTTCGATTTTAATCAAAGCCACATCGGTACGCTTGTCTGCACCAATAATTTTAGCTTTGAACTCACGCTTATCAGATAGCTTGACCAACACTTCATCAGCTTCGTTTATCACATGCGCATTGGTTAAAATATAACCGTCCTGACTAATGATAAAACCAGAACCCAAAGATTGCGTTTTGTACTCTTGCCCACCTTGCCCAGGCACTTGTCCTGGAGGCATGCCCGGGATGCCAAAGCGCTTGAAAAATTCTTGTAAATTTTCGTCATCTGGCATACCCGGAAAAGGTGACATGCCATTGTTCTGCGCAACAGAAGTAATACTAATATTAACGACTGCAGGCCCTTGTTTTTCAGCCAACTCTGTAAAATCTGGTAAATCTTTTGCATAGGCATGCATAGTATTGATTGACATTGCAATCAACAAAAACGTACTAGAAATCCATTTTTTCAACATCTAAATTTCCTTCTACTTATCCTCAAAGGTTAACGTTAATTGGCAAATGTTATTGTCCTATCATCACTTGCCAATCTTAAAATGATAGGTTGTTGCATTACAAAGTATTGATTAGAGGCAGTAAAGCCCTTGACCCACAGCAGCCCAACAATCAAACCGGCCAGTGCTGCCAGCATCACCACTCCGTTTGAATCATTGACTTGCATAGTTAATATGGAGGCAATAAGCATGGTTACAAGCGGCAATATGTATAACAGCAACGCACTCCATAACAGCGCTTGCTCATTGATACCGACGATGACGCTTTGCCCAACAGAGGCGTTGATATTGTTATTTGCTTTAAAAGCAGTAGAACGATGGGCAAATAATTTGCCCCAAATAGAATTGCCGCAGCCACGTGTTTGTCCACACAAACCACAAGCTGTTTTACGCTCAATTTCTAATACAGCAATATTAGATGCATCTGGGTTACTCTCGTTAGCTTCCAGAGATAGGATTACTGCGCGCTCTTCAATCATGATGTGCTAGGAGGGAATTATTTGTTTGCTGTGGTTTGCGTTTGCTTACTAAAGCTGACTGCTTTGGCGATTTGTTGGACAGTTTGTGCAGGCACTTCACCCACTACGATGACTTGATAGCCCTCAACTACGTTTGCACAAATATTGGTAGAACCCAGTACTTTGTGCCCCATTTTTGGACGGTCACCTTTTTTTATAGGCTCAATAAACATAGAGACTGAAGCAATGCCATCCGAAAAAATCACTTGATTTACCACTGTGGACTTACCGGGCACAATGTGTTCAATGTGATCAATTTTACGGTAGCCAGGTGGTAGGTTAGCAACCACCCAATTAGTAGTTACATGATTGACCGTTGTTTCTTCTTCCATCACATATTGCTTAGTCAAATCAATTTTTGGTTGAAACCAATTGAGATCATGTGTATTCAACATACTTAGCTGCGTGAACCCAATTTGTTCTAGCACTTGCCCCTGACGGTCCATCAAAGACATCTTCACTAGCAGACCAAACTCCACATCTGACCAAACTTTAATAAAATAACGATAACCATCGTTTGGTACCAAATCTATGATTTGCGCATCTCTGCCCGCGATTCGCTCCACCATGCCTAATTTCGCTGTGTAACTATTTTTAAGTACGTCTAAATTAGTTGGCAACATGGCAGGAAACAAGTTTTGACCGCGACGCTTTTCAATCACCACTTTGTTATTTTTGGCATTAAAGATAACAATGTCACTGCCTTCACTAAACACTTCACGTGGTTGACCATCCAACACCACATTACGTGTCAGTTCTCGGCCAGCATTATTCATGTGGGTAATTTGTACGGAGCGGGCTTGGTTGCCATTCTGGTAGACAAACACACCTTGGTAATTCAACTCTCTAGCCGCAAAAGCAGTTTTCTGCAAAGCGAGCCATGGGTCATCTAGCGCTTGAACATTAAGACTTGCACCAATAAAGGCACAAGCCAACATCCACCTAAACATTATTAGCGTTGCTCCGTGTATGAAACGTTTTGAATATAGTACGCAGCACCATTAGGAGCATAAGTCTGATGGGCTGTTAAATATTCGCTAGGTAGGTTTTCTGCAATCTCTACAGGGCTCAACAAATTTTGCTCAGATTTCTGCTGCTGTAAGAGCATTAAGCCTACAAACATAACCGCTGTAACCGATGCTGCAACCGACCAGAAAGCGGTTTTTTTGAATAATGACTGTTTCAACTTGGCTTCTGTGGCCTGAGCTGCAGCTGGCGCTAGCACTGTAGGCTCGTTATCAATTGCATCCATGATACGACTGGTCATATCACAATGAAATGCATGCTCGCCACGCATCACATCACCAATCATATGATAAGCATTCCAAGCACGTCTTAGTTCACCGTCAGATTTAGCCACAATCAATAGATGGTCTGCGTTACTGGTGTTAAATTCACCATCCATCAAGGCGGATAATTGTTCTTTCATACTAACCCCGTAGTTCTATCTTTATGTTTTATGTTCAACAAAATGAATAACTGAGCATTACCAGCGCTTATGTTCCGGTGTGTCTAACAATGGACGCAGTTTAGCCGCAATGGTCTCACGCGCTCTAAAGATGCGTGAACGCACTGTGCCAATAGGACACTGCATAATCACAGCAATATCTTCGTAGCTTAATCCTTCGAGTTCACGCAAAGTAATTGCTGTACGCAACTCGTCAGGTAGATTGGCAATGGTGTCATTCACTGTTTGCGCAATCTCTTTGGTCATCATCGCCGTTTCGGGCGTATCCATGGTGCGCATTTCAATGCCTTGGTCAAAATTCTCTACATCTTCAATTTCAACCTCTTGCATTACCTGTGGCTTACGCCCCATCGACACCAAGTAATTTTTAGCAGTATTAATGCCAATACGATACAACCATGTGTAAAAGGCACTGTCACCCCTAAAGTTGTGCAGCGCTCTGTATGCTTTGATAAAAGACTCTTGCACAACGTCTTCCACCTCAGCTTGATCACGAATCATACGTGACAGCAAACGACCTAATTTACGATGATACTTATCCACTAACAACCCAAAGGCTTTTTTGTCGCCTTGCTGTGCTCGTGTCACCAATACTTGGTCAAGTTCTCGATTTTCAGCGCTCAAATTTTGCACTGGCTTTTCCGCCATAGCGGCGTCGCTCCCGTTTGCAGTTTTTTTATAGCCAGTAGTATACGCCTTCGTAGTGCTTTCTACGAAGCCTGATCGGGTTAACTCTTCAATTTTACCTGTTTGTAACATTTTCTCTTCCCCTATCTAATTTATGCATGATGTATCACGCATTGCTAGCTCTTCTATACAGACACAGTTAAACTTCTAATAGTTCATAAAAGTTAGCAAGTATGATTAATCAATTTGATGTGCTCATTATTGGGAGCGGCTTAGCAGGATTAACACTGGCTCTTAAAGTCGCCGACACCAAAAAAGTGTGCTTGGTCAGCAAACGAGAAATCACAGACAGTGCTAGCAGCTGGGCGCAAGGCGGGATTGCTGCTGTACTCAACAACGATGATTCGATTGAAGCGCACATTGAAGACACCTTGATTGCTGGCGCTGGTTTGTGTGACAAGGAAGTTACTCGCATGGTGGCGGAAAAAGGCCGCGAAACCATTGAATGGTTGATACAGCAAGGCGTACACTTTACACGTGAATCGGATGACAGCGGCTACCACCTGACCCGTGAGGGTGGCCACAGTCACCGTCGCATCTTTCACGTGGCCGATGCCACTGGTAACGCCGTACAAAAAACATTGACCGAGCGTATTCGTGAACATGCGAATATCACGCTGATGGAAAATCATATTGCAGTAGATTTAATCACCACCAAAAAACTGGAGGGATCTGCAAACCTAGCTGATCATAACCGTTGTTTAGGGGCGTATGTGCTCGACAATACCACGGGAAAAGTAATCACCATTGCCGCACAACACACGGCTTTAGCTACCGGTGGTGCAGGTAAAGTTTATTTATACACCACTAACCCAGATGTAAGCACTGGCGATGGCATTGCCATGGCATGGCGTGCCGGTTGTCGTGTCGCCAACATGGAATTTATTCAATTTCACCCTACCTGCTTATATCATCCGCATGCCAAATCTTTTTTGATCTCCGAAGTGGTCCGTGGTGAAGGCGGCTTATTGAAACTGCCGGATGGCACGCGCTTTATGCCAGCTCACGATGCGCGTGGTGAGTTAGCGCCGCGCGATGTAGTGGCACGTGCGATTGACTTTGAAATGAAAAAGCGTGGCTTGGATTGCGTATATTTAGACATTTCACATCAGCCTGCCGAATTCATTCAAAGCCATTTTCCAACCATCTACAAACGCTGTTTGGAATTGGGGATTGATATCACCAAGCAACCTATTCCAGTGGTGCCTGCAGCCCATTACAGCTGCGGTGGTGTGATGACAGATGCATACGGAAGAACGGACATTGATTCCCTATATGCAATTGGCGAAACCGCGTGTACTGGACTGCATGGTGCTAACCGTCTTGCCAGCAATTCATTGCTTGAATGCTTGGTATTTAGTCAAGCGGCAGCCAGCCAGATATTAAAAGCCCCAAATCATGCATGGAAAACGCTCCCAGAATGGGATGAGAGTCGCGTGACCGATGCAGATGAAGAGGTACTGATTACGCATACATGGAATGAGCTACGCCGTTTTATGTGGAATTATGTGGGTATTGTGCGTACCAATAAACGTTTAAGTCGGGCGCTACACCGCATCTACATGCTACGGGATGAAGTACACGAGTTTTATAGTAATTTTAGAATTAGCAACGACCTCATTGAGTTACGAAATTTGTTACAAGTGGCCGAGCTGATTGTCTTGAGCGCTATTGAGCGACATGAGAGCCGCGGTCTACATTACAGCAAGGACTACCCGCAACTGTTGGATGAAGCTGTCCCTACTGTATTAGAACCGGTGACAGACTACAGCTTATTGGATGGCGCGCACGGACATCCCATCGCGATTAATCAGCACTAGCATTCATGCCATACCCGCTGTTATTGCTGCTTTGTTGCTTGTGCACATGCAACCTAAGCGCACTTGCCGAGCCAATTATCACCCACTTTTACGATGGTGACACAGTGAAAATTGAAGATGGTCTGCGCCAATACAAACTTAGAATCAATGATATCGACGCGCCTGAGCGTAACCAACGTTATGGTAAACAAGCACGTCGTGCACTGATGAAACTGTGTAAACAAGCGGATGTTCAAGTCACGCTCACTGGAATAGACAAATATCAGCGTGACCTTGGCTACTTAACATGTAACAACACTTCAGTGAGTGAAGCATTAGTTGCGCAGGGTTATGCATGGTTCAACGTACGCTACTCAGGCAATTGGGCGTTGCAAGCTCTTGAGAATGATGCGCGACTAGCCAAGCGTGGCCTGTGGAAGCAAAAAAAACCTATGCCTCCTTGGGTTTGGCGACAAAAACATGCACACAACTAAACCATAATCGCATCAAATAGATTAAAATCACCTTAAATTTCAATATCAATTATTTCAGTTAGGAAACGTCCATGCAAGTTGCCATGAACACAGTAGTTACAATGACTTACGAACTTAAAAATAGCGACGGCCAAGTGCTTGAATCCAGCACAGAGCCAGTGGCTTATCTGCATGGTGGCTACGACAATATCTTCCCGAAAGTGGAAGAAGCAATGCACGGCAAAAATATTGGGGATACCGTAGAAGTAAGCTTAGACCCAGAAGATGCATTTGGTGAGTACGATGAAGCTTTGGTGCAAATTGAACCAGCCAGCGCTTTTCCTAGTAAAGACTTAAAAGTTGGCATGCAGTTTGAAGGTGAAGATGAAACTGGTGATGTAGTGCTTTACACGATTACTGAAATTGCAGATGGTAAAGTAGTGGTCGATGGCAACCATCCGTGGGCAGGCGAACGTTTATTGTTTACTGCAAAAATTACTGCCGTACGGGCAGCAAATCAAGAAGAAGTATCACATCAACACGTGCATGGTGCTGGTGGCCACCACCATTAATATGGTGATGTAATCGCTAAAACAGCTTACATCAGGATGATTGGCATCTTTGTATGTAGAATATTCAAATAAAACGAGACACATAGGCATGTTCAGCTATCCAGCTAAATGCCTGTGTCAGGTTTTATTTGTATTTATTTTCATCATAGCATTATTGCAGCATGCGCATGCCACTGCGATACAGCGCTTAAATAACGGAAACAAAACAGAAGCGATATCAGAAACCAAAAAAGTGCCCAAGCTTGATGGTCAAACCACTGGCGCGCAAGCTGTTGTTAATCCGAAACTCACACTTTCCACAAAAATATCTAGCCTTAAACTAGCCAGCAAACTTCCAACGAATAGCCCAGAAAATCTAACGACTTCAGCGACAACCCACTTTACTCAGCAAACGCAAGAAAGTGCCAAACCGTCCAATACGATAGCTAGCTTGGCGAATCAGAAAAATCATACAAGCCTGCGTTATCAAGCCAAAAAAACAGAAGTTGAGCAGGCGTTTGAATTCGAGAACAGGCTACTGCTTGGGTTAATGCTCATTTTTGTGTCTGGTTTACTGATCGTCTATTTAATCAGTAAATATAGAATGCTACTCTGACAGTGGTATCTCAGTCTGCGCAAACTCTTCAAACGGGGGTAACTCAGCTAAAGAGCGCAAATTCAAATCATCTAAAAAGAACTTAGTGGTCGCATACAGTGATGGACGTCCAGGCACTTCGCGTTGTCCAACCACATCTATCCACTCACGTTCTTGTAGCTGACGAATGACATTTGGGTTGACCGCCACGCCTCGAATCTGTTCAATATCCCCACGTGTCACTGGCTGGCGGTAAGCGATAATCGCTAGCGTTTCCATCACTGCGCGTGAATATTTTGGCTGGCGATCCGGATTTAAGCGAGCAATATATTCAGCATATTGTGCTTTGGCTTGAAACCGGTAGCCACTGGCTACCTGGACTAAATCCAAGGTTTTATCTGCCCAATCCTGCTTGAGCTCATCTAACAACATGCGCAAAGTAGTGCGTTCCATCTTGCCTGCAAACAGTTTCAACAAATCATCCAAGCTTAATGGCGTGCCAGCTGTCAGCAAAGCAGCTTCCAGCACTTGTTTCATTTCCTGAATATTGTTCAAGTCTTTCATTTAAAGACCCCTATTCGACCGTATCTATGCGTAATTGCAAGTAAATAGGGCTAAAAGCAGCTTGTTGTGTAATGCGGATCAAGCCTTCTTTTGCCAATTCCAATACTGCTAAAAAATGCACTACCAACTTTGGCAAAGCGGCATCATCCATCTCAAATAAAGCGGAAAATGCCACCATCTTCTCTGTGTTAAGGCGTCGTAGAATTTGGCTCATGTGCTCACGTACTGAGAGCTCCGCACGCCCTAGTTTATGGTGTTGATTTAACTTGGCACGCTTCAGTACATTCTTCCAAGCGTCCAGCAAATCATCCAAACTGACTTCCGGTGGTTTTACTTGGCTAATGTGTTGATAATAAGCTGAAGCCACCTGTATTTCTGCCCCAACCATTGGCATTGCGTCCAATCGTTGTGCCGCCAACTTAATCGCTTCATATTCCATTAGACGTCGCACCAACTCGGCACGTGGGTCATCTTCTTCAGCCACGTCGACTGGCTTGGGTAACAACATGCGCGATTTGATTTCTATTAGCATTGCCGACATAAGCAAATAATCTGCCGCCAACTCGAGCTTAATGGCTTTCATCTTATCCACGTAACCCATATATTGCTTGGTCAATTGCGCCATGGGGATATCTAGGATATCTAGGTTATGCTTACGGATTAAGTAAAGTAGCAAGTCCAGCGGACCTTCAAATGTCTCTAAATAAACTTCCAGTGCATCGGGCGGGATATACAAATCCTGCGGCAACGCATTCAGCGTCTCTCCATTGATTTTGGCGTGAATCGGCGCTTCAATCATGTGAACTTAACTGTAGTTCAAACCCATGACATCGCGCACATCACGCATGGTCTCGCGAGCCAATTTGCGTGCTTTTTCACAGCCTTCGGCCACAATATTTTTCACCAAGGTAGGGTCTTCCGCATATTCGGCAGCACGTTCCTGAATCGGTTTCAACTCATTCACCACACCATCAATCACCGGCTGTTTACACTCAATACAGCCGATAGAAGCCGATTTACAGCCATTCTGTACCCATGCTTTCACAGTATCATCCGAATAGACTTCATGCAGCTGCCACACTGGACATTTAGCTGGATCACCCGGATCTGTTCGGCGAATACGCGCTGGATCTGTTGGCATCGTTTTAATTTTCTTGGCCACGACATCGATCGGCTCGCGCAAGGAAATAGTATTGTTATAAGACTTGGACATTTTCTGTCCATCTAAACCAAACATCTTGGAAGCTGGCGTCAGTTTGTATTCCGGCTCTACCAAAATGATTTTGCCACCGCCCTCCAAATAACCGAGCAAGCGCTCTTTGTCGCCCATGCTCATGCCTTGCTGTTCTTCAATCATGGCGCGCGCCGCCTCTAACGCTTCTTCATCGCCGCCTTCTTGATAAGCTGCACGCATTTCTTCGTATAGTGCGGCGCGTTTGGAACCTAGCTTTTTAATGGCGGCTTCTGCTTTTTCTTCAAAGCCTTTTTCGCGACCGTAAATATGATTAAAGCGTCTAGCGATTTCACGTGTTAGTTCAATGTGTGGCACTTGGTCTTCGCCCACTGGCACTTGTGTGGCTTTATAAATCAAAATATCTGCACTTTGCAGTAAGGGGTAACCTAAAAAGCCAAAGGTCGATAAATCTTTATTGCTAAGCTTTTCTTGCTGATCTTTATACGTAGGTACACGCTCCAGCCAGCTTAGCGGTGTCATCATGCTAAGCAAGGTATACAACTCAGCATGCTCAGGCACGCGGGATTGAATAAAGATGGTGGCGTTGGCGGGATCAACACCAGCTGCTAACCAGTCAATCACCATATCCCATACGCTTTCTTCAATTACTTCCGGCGTATCGTAATGCGTGGTAAGTGCATGCCAATCTGCTACAAAGAATAGACACTCATGCTCATGTTGCAGACGTAACCAATTTTTGAGTACGCCATGATAATGCCCCAAGTGTAACTGCCCTGTGGGGCGCATGCCCGATAAAACGCGTTCAACCGCCATAGTGATTCAAATCCAAAGAAAATTAAACTCTAAAACCTGCACCTAATTATAGATGATGCCTGTCTAAATTATCCATGCTTTTATGCGGCATGGTATGCAGAACTGCATTTACATGAAGACTACGTAAATGAGCCTTTCAAACAACTGGATAATGGGCGAGATGATTTTGCCCAAGATACCGGTAAACATCAGCACAATCAGTATGATAAACCCGTATTGCTCCAACCGCGCCAATTGAATCGCCATTGGCGTAGGTAACAAACTCACGGCAATACGACCGCCATCCAAAGGCGGCATAGGCAGTAAATTCAGCACCATCAGCACCAAGTTAATGGAAATGCCAGCCAAGCTCATTTCTGCTAAAAAATTAACCGCAGTATTAGGTGCGTAATTAGCGTAGCTTAATAGCAACGCCCAAAAAATGGCCATGATAAAATTAGAAGCTGGACCTGCGGCAGCCACCCAAAACATGTCTTTTTTAGGGTTACGTAAATTGGCAAAATTGACAGGTACCGGCTTGGCCCAGCCAAACAATATACCGCCGAGCATAACCGTTAATGCAGGCAGGAGAATTGTGCCAAACGGATCGATATGCTTCAGCGGATTTAAGGTAATCCTACCCATACGCTCAGCCGTTAAATCGCCAAAGTATTTAGCTGCATATCCATGCGCTGCTTCGTGCACAGTGATTGCAAACAAAATGGGTAGCGCGTAAACGGCTATTTTCTGAACAACGGTTAGTTCCAACTATGTTTACCCCTTATCAATCTATAAGCCCAGCGCATCTAAAGTACCAATACCCTGCCGTATCACTTCCGGTGACGCACCTGTTAAATCGACTACAGTGGTCTCACCCGCCTGAGCTAACGTTGAGTCGATCACCAAATCCAGCCGGTGTTCTAATTGCTCGCGAATTTCCCAAGCGATATTTAATGGTGCTTCATCATCAGGCAATTGCAAAGTCATGCTAAGTAAAGGCGCGTCTAGCATTTCAAGCAATGCCTGTGTAACCGTATGCGCGGGCACCCGCAAACCCACAGTACTGCGCTTTGCATGCAGCAAGCGACGCGGCACTTCACGGCTGGCTTCTAAGATAAAAGTGTAAGGGCCTGGCGTATTGGCTTTAAGCAACCGGAACTGCGCATTATCCACTTTGGCATAGGTGCTCAATTCGCTTAAATTACGGCACATCAACGTAAACAGGTGGCTATCATCAACCCCACGAATACTGCGGATTTTGGCTTGCGCATCTTTAAAACCTAGCGCACAGCCCAAGGCATAACTAGAATCGGTTGGATATGCGATCACGCCGCCATTTTGCAAAATATCCACCGCCTGCTTGATCAAGCGCGCTTGTGGATTGTCTGCATGAATTACAAAATACTGGGCCATAAGAAATACGTGTCAGGTTAGCAACTAAGCACTGGCTGCTAAGCGTGTAGCAGTTGCGCCTCTTCCCAATCTTGCCAAACCGGAACACAGCCTTTGGGCAAGTCTGGCAAATAACCCATTTCCATATAAGACAAGCCCGGACCATGATAATCCGAGCCTTGTGAAGCTTTTAGGCTAAAGCGGTGGGCGATTGTTGCAAACTGATCATATTGCGGCGGCGTGTGACTACCAGTGACGACCTCAATTGCCTCACCACCATAGCCTCTGAACTCATGCATGAGTAGGTGCATATTCACAAAACCTAAATCGTAACGTCCTGGATGTGCAATCACCGCAACACCACCACTGCCTTTAATCAGCGTCACAGCTTCTTCCAAACTCATCCACTGGTGATCAACAAACCCTGGCTTGCCTTTGACCAAGTATTTTTTAAACACCGTTTTTACATTTTTTGCGTGGCCCGCTTGCACCAAAAACTGCGCGAAATGACTGCGCGTCATGATGCTTTGCTTAGAAAAGCTTTGAGCACCTTCATAAGCGCCCATAATGCCTACTTTTTCCAAACCTGCCGCAATCTCTCTGGCACGCGCATCGCGTGCACTGCGTACGCCTGCCAATGCGCTTTTCAAAGCGGCGTTTTCAGCATCCACCTTTAAACCGACAATGTGCAAAGTGCGGCGCTTCCAAGTGACAGAGATTTCCACACCGTTGACAAACGCAATACCATGGCGTTTGGCCGCTTCTTTGGCAATCACTAAACCACCCAAATCATCGTGATCGGTCAAGCCTAGCACTTTAACCCCACGCGATGCGGCGTGCGCCACTAGCGCTTCGGGTGCTAACAAGCCATCCGAAATCGTAGAGTGACAATGCAAATCAATTAACGCAGCCATAATCTCATAAGTATTTTGCAATCAATCAGAAATCATAGCAAAATACAGGCATTACCGATAGCGCATCCAATGTTACGGCGCATTCCACCATCAACGTATTTGAAGTGTATTCATGAAAATTTTTTTTGATTTGCTCCCCGTCATTCTGTTTTTTGTAGCTTATAAGCTGTTCGATATTTATGTAGCTACGGCTGTCGCCATCGGCACAACCATCGCGCTGATTATCTGGAGCAAACTAGTATTTAAAACTGTAGACAAAGCACTACTCATCAACGGCGCCATTATTTCGGTGCTGGGCGGCATCACTTTATTACTGCATGACAAAACTTATATTATGTGGAAGCCCACCGCACTGTATTGGATAGGGGCATTAGTGTTGTTTATTTCCAATCAATTTTTCAACAAAAACCTGATTCAGCAAATGATGCATAAGGTATTGAACCCACCCGCAACCATCTGGCATAAACTCAATTGGTTGTGGATATTGTTTCTTGTAGCTTTAGGGGTTATTAACTTATATGTTGCATTTAACTTTACAGAAAATGCATGGGTAAACTTTAAATTATTTGGCGTCACCACACTGATGTTTGCCTTTATGATTGGTCAAACATTGGTGTTAAAACAATACTTGGTCAATCCTAGTGATGATCAAACCATACCTAAGGATGGAGAATAGTGATGTGGTACGCAATTGTTGCTGAAGACACCCCAAATAGCTTAGAAAAACGATTAAAAGCTAGACCTGCACATTTAGCCAGACTCACAGCGCTTCAAAATGAAGGTCGATTGTTATTAGCCGGCCCCTTTCCTGCCATTGATAGCGTTGATCCAGGCCCCGCAGGCTATACAGGCAGCTTAATCATTGCAGACTTTCCTGATTTATCCGCCGCACAAGCTTGGGCGGAAGCTGATCCATTTGTTACAGAAGATGTATATGCCGGGGTAAAGGTATCACCGTTCAGGAAAACTCTACCTTGACCATGAGCCTGTCCGAAGAAATCAAACTGCGCCTAAGCAGCCTTGAACCAACTTTGTTTGAGCTATCCGACCAGTCCGCAATGCACGCCGGTCATGCTGGAAGCTCTGGGGGTGGACACTTCCAATTAAAAATCGTAAGCTCTCGTTTTTCAAATCAATCTCAAATCGCCAGACACAGAATGGTGTATCAAGCAATCCATGACTTAATACCGCATAAAATTCATGCTATTAGCATAGTTGCAATTTCACCGAACGACCCCATAACTATAACGTCTAACTAATTGGACTTTTCATTTAACCTGAGGATTACTGATGAATATAAAACACATTTTAGCCACTACAGCAGCATTTAGCACACTAGCACTGGCTCAACCACTTTTCGCTGCTGAGGCTTCAGTAGCTACCGTTAACGGCAAACCCATCAAGCAATCTTGGGTGGATTACATCACTAGAGACGCTGAAGCCCGTGGTCAAAAACCGAATGAAAACATGAAAAGTGCCATCATTAATGAGTTAGTGGGTTCTGAACTCGCTTATCAAGAAGCGCAAAAAATGGGCATCGATAAGCAACCTGACTTTATTGCCAATGAAGAATTAGCCCGTCGTAAACTACTAGTGAATGCTTTCTTGGCAGACTTCATGAAGAAAAACCCAGTGTCTGAGGCTGAGAAAAAAGAAGCTTACGAACAATACAAAAAAGAGCTGGGCGAAAAAGAATACAACGCACGCCACATCTTGGTTAAAACAGAAGCAGAAGCCAACGATATTTTAGCGCAATTGAAAAAAGGTACAGACTTTGCAAAACTAGCAAAGGAAAAATCACTCGATCCAGGCTCTAAAGAAAAAGGTGGTGATTTAGGCTGGTTCTCACCAGCAGGCATGGTAAAACCATTCAGTGATGCAGTGGTTGGCCTGAAAAAAGGCGAGCTGTCTACAGCACCTGTGCAGACTCAGTTTGGCTGGCATGTAATTAAAATGATTGACTCGCGCGCAACGCAAGTTCCGGCTTACGACAAAGTCAAAGAAGGCCTTGAGCGTACTTTACAGCAACGTAAATTGGAAAAAATGATGCTTGGCTTGAAGGATAAAGCGAAGATTGAAGTGGCCGGTGCAAAAAAATAATCGGTAAAATTCTACGTACTTATTAAAAAGCCTGCATATGCAGGCTTTTTAATTTTCACAGGTCACTTTTAGTTTTCATGTCCCTACTGAGTTATGGCATAATTAAGAACTATTATCATTTAGATTAATCTGAATACGCATGACAACGCTCAGCAATTTAACACCAGGCCAACACGGCACGATACATGCCATTCATGCTGATCAAGGCTTATACCAAAGGCTCAACGCATTGGGTTTCCGTATTGGAAAGCAAATTGCGTTAATACGCCGCGCCAGCTTTAATGGACCTCTGCATGTAAGGATTGGCGCCACCGATATTATTTTGCGCGAGATTGAAGCACAGCGCATCCAACTTGATTTAGCTTAAGCACACCTTACTCGATGAAACGCATTGCATTACTCGGCATGCCCAATACTGGCAAATCCACCTTATTCAATCGTTTAAGCGGGGCTTCTGCCAGAGTAGGTAACTGGCCCGGCATTACCGTGGATTTGATGAGTGCGAAAATTTTGGCCGGTGGCCACATTGCCGAACTGATTGATTTGCCAGGCTTATATGATCTGCATGGATTTTCGGATGACGAGCAAGTTGTTAGACACTTTTTGAGCAACCATGCAGTAGATTTAGTGATTATTGTCTTGAATAGCTCACAAATTGATCGCCAATTATCGTTGGCACTGCAGATTAAACAACTGGGTTTACCGACTACATTGCTACTCAACATGCAAGATGAAGCCAAGCGCTCTGGTATTAGCATAGACACGCAAGCCATGTCGGAACAACTCGGATTTCCGGTGCAGACCATCAGTGCAAAATATGGCGATGGTTGCCCACAGGCATTACAATTGATTGGTCAAATCTTAAACCAACCTGCCACCATTTCATCCCCTCAAGACGTTGCCAAACTGTTAGAAGTAGACAACCAGATTGAGCAAACCATGCATGATATCGTCAAGCATGCCGTACAGATGCCGGTGAAACTTAATGATGAAACCACAGACCAGATTGACCGCATATTACTGCACCCCTGGCTGGGTTTGCCCATCTTTTTTCTGGCCATGTTTTTGTTGTTTCAGTTTATTTTTACCGCGGGCAAACCCCTGCAAGACGGTATGGCTTGGGCACTGGATTTATTTAGAACCGAGGCGTTTGAACCGCTATTAAGCGGCCTGCCAGTTTGGCTAAATGGTCTATTGTTAGATGGCATCTACAACGGGATTGGAACTGTAGCCGCATTTGTACCGATTATTGTCCTGTTTTTCTTGGTCATGAGTATGGTGGAAGACAGTGGGTATTTATCACGCGCTGCCTTTTTAATGGATAGCTTGATGGCAAAAATGGGCTTAGATGGGCGCGGATTTGTCATGATATTGATGGGTTTCGGCTGCAATGTTCCAGCACTGATGGGTACACGCGTGATGCGCAGCCGCCCAATGCGGCTGCTGACCATGCTCGTTATCCCACTATCCCTTTGCTCAGCACGCTTGCAAGTATTCTTATTTATGATTGCCACTCTGTTTGTAGCTCATCAAGCGGCGTTTATCATGTTTGGCTTATACATGGTTAGTTTTCTTACTATTTTCCTGACAGCCATTCTGTTTAAAAACCAATACAAAAGCACAGAGCCATTTATCTTAGAACTCCCCCCTTATCGATTCCCAACACCTCGTCAAATCTGGCTGCGTGGCTGGCAAGAGGTAAAACACTTTTTAAATCGCGCTAGTAAATTTATCGTGATTGGGGTGGTGCTGGTGTGGGTGATGACTCACTATCCAACCGACGTTGCGCCCGCCAGCGTGGGAACAATCGCCGGCCAAATTGGGCAATTTTTTGCACCTGTGCTCAACCCTATTGGTATTGACACTCAACTGGCTATCGCACTGATTTTTGGTTTTGTGGCCAAAGAAATTGTGGTGGGTTCATTAGCAGTGATTTATGGCTTGCAAGGCGATGCGCTTAGCCATCAAATTGCCATGAACATCGACTGGGTACAGGGCATGAGCTTCATGCTATTCACGCTAATTTACACACCCTGCCTATCTACTATTGCTACCATGAAGAGTGAATCGAAAAGCAGCTTATTTATGTGGCTATCCATTGTATGGTCACTTGGTTTGGCCTGGATAATCAGCTTTATTTTCTATCAAGGCGCACGCGCACTAGGGTTGTAATTATTCGTCTGGAATGACTGCTTTCTGTTAAAATAATGCTTGAAAATTTTTACCATAAAGCCCTCTCACTCATGTCCAGTTCTAAATCTAGCGCCTATTGTTTAAGCCTCCGAGGCAGTTCTGCTTTATCGCAATTTCGCCTTGATAAGCTATATGCATCACTCAAGCACACAGCCCCTAGCATTCAGCACGTTTATGCAGAATTAATGCATTTTGCCTTTAGCGAAACAGCGTTGTCTGAACATGAGCAAAGC
The DNA here is from genome assembly GCA_001464125.1 of Betaproteobacteria bacterium Ga0077540. GTDB lineage: Bacteria > Pseudomonadota > Gammaproteobacteria > Burkholderiales > Methylophilaceae > Methylophilus. The sequence continues at coordinate 40,859 of LNEP01000004.1, forward strand.
ACACTCAAACAAATCTTGACCTACGGTCCCAAAACCAATACTGAAGCACCGAATGGTGAATTGTTTTTGGTGATTCCACGTATCGGCACAATCTCACCTTGGGCATCACGTGCAACAGATATTGCTAACAATTGCGGGCTTGATACAGTATTGCGTCTTGAGCGCGGCATCGCTTATTACGTGACGACACGAGATGGCGGTCCGCTAAATGATGTGGAGAAAGCGGCATTTAAAGCTGCCATTCATGACCGCATGACGGAGTCTGTGGTGGGTGAACTGCAAGCGGCTGAACATTTATATCACCATGCCGACCCTAAACCCTTGAGCACCATTGATTTGTTGCAAGGCGGCAAAGCTGCTTTAGAATCAGCTAACAACGAGATGGGACTGGCATTATCACCTGATGAGGTGGACTACCTGCTAGAAAATTACCGCAAAATGGGACGCAACCCAACCGATGTTGAACTGATGATGTTTGCGCAAGCTAACTCTGAGCATTGTCGCCACAAAATCTTCAATGCGGATTGGGTGATTGATGGCGTGCAACAAGACATCTCTCTGTTTGGCATGATACGTAACACCCACAAACTCAATCCCGGCAGCACGGTAGTCGCCTATTCAGACAACTCTTCAATTGTGGCTGGTCAAAAAACACAGCGTTTTTACCCAAGCCAATCTGGTGAATATCGTTTTGTAGAAGATGATATGCATTACTTGATGAAAGTAGAAACGCATAACCACCCCACTGCTATCTCTCCATTTGCTGGCGCTGCTACCGGTGCCGGTGGTGAAATCCGTGACGAAGGTGCAACAGGTATTGGTTCTAAACCCAAAGCTGGTTTAACTGGATTCTCCGTTTCCAATCTGAACATTCCAGGCTTCAACCAACCTTGGGAAACGTCTTATGGCAAACCCGGCCGCATTGCCAGCCCATTACAGATTATGATTGATGGCCCCTTGGGCGGTGCAGCGTATAACAATGAGTTTGGACGCCCAAACATTGCTGGTTATTTCCGCACGTTTGAGCTAGAAAGCAAAGATGCAGAAGGCCAGCCAGAAGTTCGTGGTTACCACAAGCCGATTATGCTGGCGGGTGGTGTCGGCAATATTTCTGATAAGCACTCTCATAAAAATGCGATTCCCGCAGGTGCAGCGTTAATTCAATTGGGTGGCCCAGCCATGTTGATTGGTTTAGGCGGTGGCGCGGCGTCCAGTATGGATACTGGTGCTAATACCGAAAATCTCGACTTTGACTCTGTGCAACGTGGCAACCCTGAGCTACAACGCCGCGCGCAAGAAGTGATTGACCGTTGCTGGCAACTGGGCGATAACAACCCCATTCTCAGCATCCACGATGTAGGTGCCGGTGGCATCTCTAATGCTTTCCCGGAATTAGTCAACGACGCTAAAATTGGCGCGATATTCCAGCTCCGTAACGTGAACAACGAAGAGCCTGGCATGAGTCCACGCGAACTTTGGAGTAACGAGGCACAAGAGCGCTATGTGATGGCCGTAGCCAAAGAAAACTTAGCACTGTTTGAAGATATATGCGCCCGTGAGCGCTGCCCATTCGCGATTGTCGGCATTGCCACTGAAGAGCGCCATTTAACGGTGGAAGACAGCCACTTTGCCAATAAGCCCGTCGACATGGAGCTTTCTGTGTTACTGGGCAAGCCCCCTAAAATGACACGCGATGTGAAAAGCACGCCCAAACAACTGCAAGCGTTTGATACCAGCAAAATTGATATCACCGAAGCAGCATCACGTGTATTGCGCTTACCCGGTGTGGCAGACAAAACTTTCCTGATTACCATTGGTGACCGTTCGGTGACCGGCTTGATTGCGCGCGATCAAATGGTGGGGCCATGGCAAGTACCAGTGGCTGATGTTGCCGTGACTTTGGCAGGCTATCAAACCAATGTGGGTGAAGCCTTTGCCATTGGTGAAAAAGCGCCGATTGCTCTGATTGACGCCCCAGCGTCTGGCCGCATGGCGATTGGTGAAGCCATCACCAATATTGCTGCTAGTTGGATTAGCGAGATTGGTAATTTGAAGCTATCCGCCAACTGGATGGCGCCTGCCGGTCACACTGGAGAAGATGCAGCCCTGTTCAATACCGTCAAAGCCGTGGGGATGGAATTGTGCCCTGCTCTAGGTATTAGCATCCCAGTGGGTAAAGACTCCATGAGTATGAAAACCGTTTGGGATGACAATGGCACTAAAAAAGCGGTGACCTCGCCGATTTCTTTGGTGATTTCTGCTTTTGCCAACACACAAGACGTTCGTAAAACACTCACTCCACAGCTGCGCACAAACTTAGGCGAAACCGCATTAATCCTGATTGACTTAGGTAACGGCAAAAACCGTATGGGCGGCTCATCGCTGGCACAGGTATATAGCCAACTTGGCAATAGCGCGCCTGATGTAGACAATCCGGCGCAACTCAAGCAATTCTTTGCACAGATTCAAGCATTGAATACCGATGGCAAATTGTTGGCTTACCATGACCGAAGTGATGGTGGCCTTTTCGCTAGTTTATGTGAAATGGCATTCGCCGGCCATTGCGGCATTGATGTAGATTTAAATAGTCTGCAAGGCGATGCGATTAGCGCACTGTTTAACGAAGAGTTGGGTGCGGTATTGCAAGTGCGTGTAGATGACGCCCAAGCTATTTTGTCACAACTGAATGAAGCGCTGGGCGCTTGTGCCTACCAGATTGGTACTGTCAACAATGGTCATCAAATTCAAATCTGCAAAGATAAAACGCACTTTAAGGATAGCCGCGTAAACTTGCATCGCATGTGGTCTGAAACCACTTACAGCATGCAAAGTCTACGTGATAACCCGCAATGCGCTCAACAAGAATATGACCGCATTCTGAATGAATCGGATGCTGGCATGCATGCACACTTAACCTTTAACCTAGAAGATGATGTTGCTGCGCCATATATCAACACAGGCGTCCGCCCTAATATGGCCGTTTTGCGTGAGCAAGGTGTGAATGGCCAAACAGAAATGGCGGCAGCGTTTGACCGTGCCGGATTTAACAGCGTTGATGTGCATATGAGTGACGTGATTGCCGGCCGTGTTTCACTCAAAGATTTTGCCGGTCTGGTCGCCTGCGGCGGCTTCTCTTATGGCGACGTCTTAGGGGCGGGTGAAGGTTGGGCAAAATCCATTTTATTTAACAGCCGCGCACGAGATGAATTTAGTGCGTTCTTTAACCGCCAAGATTCATTCGCGCTGGGCGTATGTAACGGTTGCCAAATGATGAGCAATTTACACAGCATCATTCCTGGAAGCACACACTGGCCACACTTTGTGCGCAACAAATCCGAACAATTTGAAGCACGCTTTGCGATGGTTGAAGTACTAGACTCACCTTCCATCTTCTTTAACGGCATGGCCGGTAGCCGCATGCCAATTGCAGTGGCGCATGGTGAAGGCTTTACGGAATTTTCTGACAAAAGCGCTGTCACAACAGTGCTCAATCAACAATTAGCGACGATGCGGTTTATCGACCATGCGTCAACGCCAACTGAAGTGTATCCGTTTAACCCAAACGGTTCACCTCAGGGTTTAACTGGGTTTACCACCACGGATGGGCGTTTTAGTATTATGATGCCTCATCCTGAACGGGTGTTTAGAGCGGTACAACATTCATGGCGGCCAGATGATTGGCAAGAAGATGGCCCTTGGATGCGTATGTTCCGGAATGCTAGAAAATTTATTGCTTAATTCATTTGGATAAGCACCATTATAAAAAGTTGGAGATAATAAGTATGAATATGATTAAAGGGTTATTAGCACTGGTTGCATTATGTTTTTCACTCAACAGCTTTGCACTTACAGATGAAGAGTATTTGGAGTTTACTGAAGCACTAGGCAACGGCAACACTAAAGTAGTGAAAAAATATGTAGATGCAGACCCAAAACTGGTGAATGAGAAGTTCTTTGCTTGGCAGCCTCTACAAATGGCGGCTACTAAAGGCAGATTTGAGACAGTAAAATACTTAGTAGAAAAAGGTGCTGATCTTAATTATGCACACCCTGCCAGCAAAATGACCGCATTTCACTTGGCGGCATTCGATGGTTACGAAGATATCGTTAAATATCTTGCTGCCAAAGGTGCTGATGTGAATATTAAAATGAAAGGTGATGTATCTCTCATTCGCGTCATGAAAGATGAAGGACCACGTGCTGAAAAAATGGTGCAATTGCTAACGTCACTTGGCGTAAGCGAAGAGGGTTGCGAAGGTAAGTGTAACTAAACTTCAGCGCTATAGATCACTTTGCATGCGTGACCTACGTCACCAATCAAAGATTAGAAAAGGCTTTAACATGGTAACTTTTAGCATAGAATGCTTACCATGATTAAGGCCTTTTTTCTTGCTACAAGCTTACTCCTATCGGCATCTTTAGTGCCTGCAGAAGAGTCTTCGACCATCAACATACAAAATCAACAATCTCATACACGAATACTGGCTGCATCATGTGCTGCCTGTCACGGCACCCAAGGCAATAGCGTTGGCATCACCCCTACCCTTGCGGGACTAGACAAGGGTTATTTTGTTACTCAGATGCTAGCGTTTAAACGAGGTGAGCGCAGCCCCACTGTCATGCATCATCACGCGAAAGGTCTGACCGAAGATGAGATACAGTCGCTAGCAGTGTATTTCGCACAACAGCCCCGTGTTACTCACATTGCACCAAAAACAGAACAACTGAAGGAAAGTCATGGCCACTAACCTGCTTTCTGATAGCGAAATTGATATTCAACGTAGGCGCATTTTGCAAGCCACCGCCTTTGGTGCGGCTTTGCTCACAGCCAATGTTGGCATGGCTCGCGCCAGTAAACCACCCATGGGTCGCGTGGTGATTATCGGTGGCGGCTACGCTGGCACCACCGCTGCTAAATATATCCGCATGTGGAGCTTGGGCAATATTGAAACGGTGGTGATTGAACCATCCAGTCAGTTTGTGTCCTGCCCACTCAGTAATTTGGTGCTGGGCGGAAGCAAAACTATCCATGACCTCACCTTTGGCTATAGCATGGTCAGCAAACATCACGGTATTCAATGGGTCAAAGACAGTGTAGTGAGTGTGGATACCAACGCTAAACGTGTGCGTATGTCTCGCGGCGAGATCTCATATGACAGGTTGATAGTCGCGCCGGGGATTGACGTCAATTATGACCGCACCCCTAACTTAGCTAACGCTGAAGCACAGACGCTTATTCCGCATGCTTGGAAAGCGGGTTGGCAAACCGTTAATTTACGTAAGCAGCTTGAAGCTATGCCAGATGGTGGCGTGTTTGTACTCACCGTACCTAAAGCCCCCTACCGCTGCCCTCCCGGTCCTTATGAACGTGTGTGTCAGGTAGCGAGTTACTTTAAACAACACAAACCACGCAGCAAGGTGGTAGTGCTGGATGCAAACCCGGAGATTACTTCTAAAAAAGGGTTATTCAATCTGGCGTTTACGCAAACCTATGCCGGTATTGTCGATTATCGCCCGAACAACGAACTGGTGTCCGTCGATATTCCGACCAAAACCGTGACGACTGAGTTTGAGCAAATCAAAGCGGATGTACTAAACGTGATACCGCCGCAACTGGCAGGAAAAGTGGCTCAGCAGATGGGCCTCAACAACATTGACAAGCGCTGGTGTGAAGTGGATTTCTTAACCTATGCCTCTGCTATCGACCCGAATATTCACGTGATTGGTGACAGCGTTTCTGCCGGCTTACCAAAATCTGCACACATGGCAACATCGCAAGCCCGTGTTTGTGCCGCCGCGATGGTTGCATTGATGAGCGGTGAGCAGCCAGATCCGTTGCCGGTGTTTGCCAATACTTGCTACAGTTTCATCGACGATCAACAAGCAATTCATGTTGCCAATGTCTATCGCTACGACCCTGCCAAAAAAGTGATGATCTCAGCAGAAGGCGGTGGCGTGTCTACTGCTGCTTCTGCACAAGAAGGACAGTACGCATTCGCATGGGCGAACAATATCTGGTCTGACGTTTTAACCTAGCCTTCTATTATCTCTGTACGACAGTAAGGAAATCGAATGAAAATTGTGAAATGGTCAAGTGCAGTGCTGTTTGGCCTGCTAATTGGTGCGTGTGTCGCTAGTTACGGCCGTATTTTTGACCCCAAACCAGATCTAAGCAAACTCAAATTACCTGCTGGCTTCTCCATTCAGATATTCAGCCAACTTCGTAGCCAATATGGTCAGCCAAGGATGATGACATTTGATGCAGAAGGCAACCTATACGTAGCACTTGCCACCACTGGGCAAGTTGTGATGTTGCAAGACAAAAACAGTGACGGTGTTGCAGAAACGCCTACTGTTGTTGCACGCAACCTCAATGCACCTCACAGCGTAACCTTTGTTGGCGATGCGATGTTGGTTTCAAATCAAGATGGTATCGTTAAGCTCACCAAAACCAGCACTGGCTGGTCAGAGCCCAAACCATTTATTTCAAACCTGGCTGAAGGTGGTCACACATTCAAAACAGTACGATTAGGCCCGGATGGTTTTTTATATATTAATGTCGGCTCATCTTGTAATGTTTGTGTAGAAAGCGAACCTACACGCGCCACTATTCTGCGTTACAGTACTGACGGCAAACCAACCGGCCATTTACCTACACTGGGCAGACACGCGCCCAACGCCATTTGGGCGACCGGCCTCCGTAACAGCCAAGGATTTGCATGGCACCCGGTTACTGGTGCTTTTTATGCGACTAACGAAGGTGCAGACAACCGTTCCGACAAAAAAGGTGCGCGCGTGAATGATGAATTGCCTCCAGAACATTTAAATGTGATTGAGGGTGGCCAATACTATGGCTGGCCACATTGCTGGGGTGATCCAAATAAACCAAACACCATGTTTGAAGACCCTAACTTTGTATCGACGAATCTCTCATGTGCGCAGGCCAAACCGCCTGCTATGATGTTTACCTCACACTCCACCCCTATTGGCATCACGTTTTTACACAAGAGCAAATTTCCTGTTGAGTATCAATCGGATGCGATTGTAGCGTTGCATGGCTCTTGGAACCGTAAACAACCTAGCGGTTATTCTCTCGTACGGGTCAAGTTCAAGGGAAATCAGCCTGTGGCTGTAGAACCTTTTATCACCGGCTGGCTGGATGATAAAGATGCTTGGGGGCGACCAGTAGATGTTGCAGTTGGAACAGACGGCGCGCTATATGTGTCAGATGATAGAACAGGATATATTTACCGAGTAAGTCATCAACAACAGTAACCCATTCATATTTTGACTTGATAAACAGAAAGTATTTCACCATGAGATTGACCTGGAAATTGATTTTCGGCCTAGTGTTTTCATTGTTTGCGTCCACTTGGGCAATGGCAGAAAGCACCCTTATTCCGGGGAACATCGCTGTGCATATTGCACAAATGCACTACGAACACCCAGTCCGCTTGCTACATCCTTATCTAGATGTGTGGCATATGAAAGGGCCATTAGCACAAAAAGCCGCCATATCAACATTGAATAAACACTTTGCCAATGCGCAATGGTGTGATCAGGCTAAAAATGCAGCCGTCTTAATATTTCTGGAACCCCACATGTTTTACAACGCACAACTTAATGTGTATCACGCTGAGTTTATTGCCAAGGTATTTACTCAGACAGGTGGTATTGGCAACATTGAGCCTGCCGTGCTTCGCATCAAAAAACAAGCGCAACAGCTTGGCCCATTAACTGTTAAACCAGATTTCTACATGGAAAAAGCCTACATCAAAGCCATGGAAAAAGTGATTGCCGAGTTGAAAAAAAGCCCAGCATTTAGCAGTGCACTCAACGTAAAAATGGCTAAAAATGTGGAGACTATCTGCCCTGCACTCGATGAACTCCCTGTCAGCAAGCTATACTATTAGTAATTCTCTCTTTCAACTATCTAACAGATTGACTTAACTGCCATGAAAATACTCCTCGCATTACTAGCTTTGGTCAGCACAATTTCTGCATTTGCTAAAGAACCTCTTCCCACAAAAATCACCGGGTTAAAAACACCGGAGTCCGTGGTGCAGGACAAAGACGGCACTATCTACATCACCGAAATTGGTGAGTTTGATAAGGATGGTGATGGGCAAATTACCAAAGTAGATAAAAAAGGGAATATCACGGTATTTGCTAAAGGCATGGATGATCCCAAAGGCATCACCATGGTTGGCAAAAACTTATATGTCACTGACAAAACGCGTGTGCTTGAAGTTTACCCTGATGGCACATGGCAGGTTTATGGTGCACAAATGGCTTTCCCCAGCACGCCTGTATTCCTGAATGATATAGAAGCAGACAAAGTGGGCAATTTATATGTGAGCGACAGCGGCTCACTGAAAGACGGCGGACAAATCTACAAAATTACCAAAGGTGGCGTAATTTCGATTATTGCGGATAACAAAAACCCAGACATTCTTGCCCCAAACGGACTCTTGTTCGAAGGCCGTAACCAAATGGTATCGGTAGACTTTGCCTCTGGCATTCTGTATCGAGTGAACCTTGCTAACGGTGCTACTACCAAAATAGCCGAGGGCTTTGGCGGTGGTGATGGCATCATCAAAACTAAGTCTGGCAAGGTGTTTATCAGCGACTGGAAAAACGGGGTCATTAATCAACTCAGTGGCGGCAAAGCAAGATTATTCAAATCCGGGCTCACTAGTTCAGCAGACATGGCATTAAGTGCGGATGGAGAATATCTATTGGTGCCCTTAATGAAACTGGGCGAACTTGTATTTATTCCTTTGGAGGAAGCAAAACCTTAATTCACTGTGGTTTTGTCAGATATTGATCAAAAAAGCCGTGCGTGTGCATGGCTTTTTTCATTCTCTTGGCATTGTGTGAAATATGAATGGTATGGATGTTTGCTCTAACGTAAGGTTTGACTAAGTATGAAAAATCGTTGCACTTTAGATAGCGTAGAACTGCGTCAAGCAGCATTGAATTGGCTGACTGTGGATAATCCTGAACGTAAAGCGTTTGGAGTTGGCCAATTACAAAAAGCATATTTGGTAAATGAAGTTCATTTAGACACACACGCCTTGCTGGGCACTCAAGCCAATATTCCTGGTCGGCCTACCAAGCCGGAGTTGGTCTCCCCACTTGAGGTCAAAAAGCGCTCTATGCGCACCGTTGAGGGCAGAGCCGCGCTTGTACACGCCCTAGCCCATATTGAATTTAATGCCATTAATCTTGCATTGGATGCCATTTGGCGCTTTGCCAACATGCCTGCAGAGTATTATGCGGATTGGTTAAAAGTAGCGGCAGAAGAGGCTTACCATTTCAGCTTACTGAACAAACACTTAGCGAACTTAGGGTTTACCTATGGCGATTTCTCGGGCCACAACAGCCTATGGGAAATGGTGGAGCGCACACAAGACGAAGTCCTAGCACGCATGGCACTGGTGCCCAGAACCATGGAGGCACGTGGCTTAGACGCTAGTTTGCCACTGCGCAATAAACTGGCACAAGCAGGTGACGCCGCTGGAGCTGAAATATTGGATATTATTTTGCGAGATGAAATCGGCCATGTGGCCATTGGCAATCACTGGTTTAACTGGTTATGCGCACAGCGTGGATTAGCACCAATAGAAACTTTTCAGGCGTTATGCCAACAATACAATGCACCCAAATTAAAACCACCGTTTAATATGGATGCCAGACGCCAAGCTGGCTTTACTGAAGACGAGTTGGCTTTGCTGTAATACTAAGCAGATAACAAATAAGCCACGCCATCTAAGCCATTGAAATTCAATGCATAAGTGGCTTTTTCTTGTACCACAGGTTTTGCGTGGTACGCTACCCCAATCCCTGCGACCGACATCATGACCAAATCATTGGCGCCATCACCAATGGCAATGGTTTGATGTGCTTGCAAACCAAGAGCTTCACGCATTTTCACCAGCTCATCGGCTTTGCGCTGCGCATCCACAATGTCACCTACAATATTGCCAGTCAGCTGACCATCCACAATTTCCAAGGTATTGGACACCGCGTAATCCAAACCCAAACTGTCTTTAACGTATTGCGCAAAAAACGTAAACCCGCCGGACACCACCATGGTTTTAATGTTATTGGCCTTACAAGTATCAATCCAGCTCTGTGCACCTGGGTTAAACTGCAAACGCTCATCGACCACACGCTGTAAAGCAGATTCCGGCAGGCCTTTTAGCAAGGCCACACGCTTACGTAGGCTAGCGGCAAAATCTAACTCACCCCGCATTGCGGCTTCAGTAATGGCTGAAATTTGCGGTTTAATCCCCATCATGTCTGCAATTTCGTCTATACACTCAATGCTAATCAATGTGGAATCCATGTCCATGACACATAAACCAAACTGTTTTAAACGGTGGTGATCTGGCACCAACGCACAATCAATCTGTTGCTCACGGCAAAACTGTGTCACGGTCTCAATATCGTTAGTATTGGTGGGCAGATAATAGGCGAACTCACCAACTTGCATAAATTGGGTGTGTCCACCAATTAAACGATGAATGTGGGTAAGATGGGCTACACTGAGTTGACGACCTTGTACGACGAGACGCATGAATCTGCTCACAAAACACAAAAAACAAAATTATAACAGTTCACCCTTGCCATACGCTGCATTCGTCAAACTCATGAAGGTTTGTGCTGCTGTTCTTGAATTTATTTTTTGAGCTTTGAGTGTTATGCTTGAATTGTTTCGCTGCTTAACCTTTGAATGGAAACCGTATGAAGTCAACACCCCCCGCCAATCTTGCATGGCTTAATCTACCCAATCTACCTTGGCCACTCAAAACGCTTTTTGCGGGCTATCTCTTGGTGATTGGCATCGGCTTGTGTATGGCAGGTCTACAAATCATGCTGACGCACGGCATGGCGGATGGCAAAATCGGGTTATCCAAAAACGATATTGTTTATAGCTACTATGGCGATAAAGACAACAGCAAACTCGCCAGCAAACTCAATGGATCGATGATTGACAAAGCCCCCCTGGCAGTGCGTCAGGACATTATTCAGTGGGCAGTTGAAGGCGCGCCTGAAGACAAATGGGAATCACATTACAAAGGCGTATTTGCGCAGCACTGTGTGATGTGCCACAGTCAAATACCGGGCATTCCCAACTTCACCAAATATGAGGAAGTTAAAAAAGTCGCCGCCAGCAATCAGGGCGCAACCATCAGTGGCTTAACACGTGTTTCCCATATCCATTTGTTTGGTATTAGCTTTATTTTCTTCTTTATTGGGCTTATTTTTAGCTTTGCGGTAAATGTGCCCAAAAAACTTAAAATCATCGCGATTGCTTTCCCATTTGCGTTTTTGATTATTGACGTATTATCTTGGTGGTTGACCAAACTTTCGCCTAACTTTGCATGGCTGACCATCATTGGTGGTATTGGTTACAGCTTAGCTTCAACCTACATGTGGTGCGTAAGCATGTATCAGATGTTTATCTTGTCTCGCGATGGCAAGATTTATGGCAATGCTTGGGAGCAAGATTTGTAGCCAAACAAGTGCAAGCCAAAACAAAAAAGCCATGCATCTGCATGGCTTTTTTTATGGGACTATTATTTAGGCTAGAGTTGATTCACATCATCCACTACCACCGCAAATAAATCACGAATCGCAGCCAGCGCACTGTCATGCATGTTTTGCGCATCAATCACTTTACTCTGTGGCCCTACTAGACTGCGCGTAGCACATGCACTAGCGACTACCGTGGGTTTAAAACCCAAATTAAACGCACCGCGTGCAGTCGAGTTAATGCACATATGGGTCATAAACCCTGCCAACACAATATGTTCGATATTCAAGGATTTTAGTTGCGCCTCCAGTGGAGTATGCCAAAACGCATTTGGATATTGCTTGACCACGACTGCCTCACCATTTTGGGGGGCTACTTCGTCCGCAATGGCACCGATATTCGTGCGTATATCGTAAGGGGTGCCAGGCCCTGCATCATGCTGAATATGAATAATCGGCATGCCTAAGGCCCTAGCTTTGTTGAGCAACTTTTGCGCTTCTAATAACGCTGGCTCTACATGCGTTAACTGCATGATGCCCTGCCGATAAGTATTCTGACAATCCACCATCACCAACGCGGATTCGCTCAGATTCGCATGCTTAAATCCCATTCCGGTCACTTCTCGGAGTGTTTGTGATGCCACAGTCATTACTTTTCCTTTCCATTAAAAAACAAGCCCACATTAGATACGGCTTTTTTAGTAGCTTCTATCGGCCATTTGCGCGAAAATAACGTTTGAAAATAAATTATTCTAAAACCACTCTAAAATGAATTTACACGAATATCAAGCAAAACAACTCCTGCAACGTTATGGCCTCACTACCCCTGTCGGACTCGTCGTGCAATCGGAAGAAGCCGCTGCCGCAGCGACTAAAGAAATTTCTGGCAATGCATGGGTAGTGAAAGCCCAAGTGCATGCGGGCGGACGTGGTAAAGCGGGCGGTGTGAAAGTGGTGAAGTCTGCACAAGAAGCGCAATCCGTTGCCAACGCGTTGCTTGGTAAGCATTTAGTCACCTATCAAAACGCACCGGATGGCCAACCTGTACACCAAGTACTGGTTGAACAAACGCTACCCATTGCGCGTGAACTTTACTTATCCATGTTAGTAGACCGAACCCTAGAGCGTGTGGTCATGGTAGCCTCCAGTGCAGGTGGCATGGATATTGAAGAAATTGCTGCCACCCAACCAGAAAAAATCTTGCAAGAAGTCTGTGACCCTTTGAATGGTTTGGTGGATTATCAAGCACGTAACTTAGCCTTTGCGCTAGATTTAGTCGGCGATCAAATTACTGCTTTTACCAAACTGACCAAAGGTCTGTACAAACTATTTAAAGAAAACGATTTAGCCTTGCTTGAAATCAACCCGCTGATTGTCACGACCGATGGCAAACTGGTGGCGTTGGATTGCAAAATGACGGTGGATGACAACGCCTTGTACCGCCAAAAAGTGCTGGCAGAAATGCGTGACTGGTCTCAAGACGATGCCAAAGAGGCTGAAGCGCACCATGCTGGCCTCAATTATATTGCTTTAAATGGCAATATCGGTTGCATGGTCAACGGCGCAGGTTTAGCGATGGCCACCATGGATTTAATCAAACTGCATGGCGGCATGCCTGCTAACTTCTTAGATGTGGGCGGTGGTGCAACGGCTGAAACAGTCGCTAAAGCTTTTAAAATCATCTTGGCGGATAACAATGTCAAAGCCATATTGGTAAATATCTTTGGTGGCATCATGCGTTGCGACATCATTGCCACTGGCATTATCACTGCTGTCAAAGATGTGGGGATGACGATACCGGTTGTCGTCCGTTTGGAAGGTACAAACGTTGAATTAGGTAAACAAATGTTACGTGAAAGTGGTTTAAATATTATCTCTGCAGAAAACTTAACCGACGCAGCACAGCAAGCTGTGAAATCAGTCAACAGTCAGGCGGTGCAATAATGGCGATTTTAGTCAATAAAAACACCCGTGTACTGTGCCAAGGGTTTACCGGCAAGCAAGGCACCTTTCACTCTGAGCAAGCCCTAGCTTACGGCACAAAAATGGTAGGTGGTGTCACACCGGGTAAAGGCGGCCAGCAACACCTCAATTTGCCAGTATTTAATACCATGCGCGAAGCCGTGCGTGAAACACAAGCCAACGCCAGTGTGATTTATGTGCCTCCACCTTATGCGGCTGATTCTATTTTAGAAGCGTCAGATGCGGGTATTGAATTGGTGGTCTGCATCACGGAAGGCATTCCAGTATTGGACATGCTCAATGTGAAAGCCGCACTCAAAGCCAATGGCACCAAACTGATTGGGCCTAACTGCCCAGGGGTGATTACACCAGATGAATGCAAAATTGGCATTATGCCAGGTAGCATTCATTTACGCGGCAAAGTGGGCGTGGTCTCGCGCTCTGGCACCCTCACCTACGAGGCCGTGCATCAAACCACAGCATTAGGTTTGGGTCAAACCACCTGCGTGGGTATTGGCGGAGATCCCATTAAAGGGCTTAATTACATTGAGTGCCTAGCCATGTTTGAGGCAGACCCTGAAACAGAAGCCATTATCATGGTGGGTGAAATTGGTGGTAGTGATGAAGAAGCTGCGGCTGATTTTATCAAGCACCATGTGACCAAGCCGGTTGCGGCTTATATTGCAGGCTTAACCGCGCCAAAAGGCAAGCGCATGGGCCATGCTGGTGCGATTATTTCTGGCGGTAGTGGTCGTGCAGAAGACAAAATTTTAGCGTTGGAATCTGCTGGTTGTGTGGTTGCAAACTCGCCTGCACAGTTGGGTGAAGCGGTGCTTAAAGCCATGCAACTTAAACAAGCAGTTCGTTCTTAAGGTGAATAATTAATGGTCTTGCAAACAGGCATGCGGTGGTTACTTTTTCTGAGCTTAAGTATCTTAGCGAGTGTGAGCATGGCAGCTGCGGATGTCACATACTTACTCACCGCCGCCTCCAAAGGGGATATCGAAACAGTGAACGCCATGCTCAACAGTGGCGTTAACCCCAACACACAAGACCAAGACCATATCACCGCACTCATGTATGCCGCACGTAAAAATCGTGCAGATGTCGCCAGCGCCTTGATTGCAAAAGGTGCAGACATCAACGCTAAAGACAAAGGTGGTTGGACCGCACTGATGTTTGCAGCAAAAAAGAACAATATTGAAACCGTGCAAGTGCTACTGAATAAAGGGGCAGATGCGAAAGTACGCGACCCTGCTGGTTGGAGCGCACTTGGTTTAGCCGCGACCTCTGGCTATAGCCAAGTAGTCGATTTGATTATCAAAAGTGGGATTGATGCCAACACCAAAAGTGATGATGGAAAACCGGTGCTCATGTACGCTGCCAAAAGTGGCGATATTCCGACCATTACCAGCTTGATCAATAATGGCGCCAAGCTAGATACGCAAGACAAACTGGGCACCACAGCCTTAATGATTGCCACAAGAGAAGGCCATGCCCCCGCAGTGAGCTATTTATTGGAAAAAGGCGCGGATGTTGATGAACAAGACAATTACAAATGGACTGCGCTTACTTGGGCGGTAAAAAAATCCCAAGTAGAAGCGGCAAAAGCCTTGATTGCCAAAGGGGCCAATGTGAATCACCAAGATTCAGAGGGCACACCCTTATTGCAGCTAGCTGTGGATACCAATTCCCCAGAGATGGTGCGCCTGCTGCTAGATAATAAAGCGGATGTCAAAGCACGCGACCAGTATGGTTTAACTGCTTATGTGTATGCTCTTAAACGCAAAAACCCAACCATCGTGGACATGATTAAAAACGCCGGTGGCAAATATTAAGTTAGCCTTATGAAAATCGCGATTGCGCAACTGAATGCCATGGTGGGTGATATGCATGGCAATGCAGCAAAAATTATCCAATATGCGCAAGAAGCCCACAGCAATGGCGCGCAGTTATTAGTGACGCCAGAGTTGGCCTTATGTGGTTATCCGCCTGAAGATTTATTGTACCGTGATGACTTCATGGCAGCCAATGATCGTGCGCTCCAGCATATTTGTGAAAATATTCCAAGTGACCTAAGCCTGCTAATTGGCCATCCGCATAAAAACAAAGGTCAGCTTTTCAATGCTGCTTCACTTATACAACATGGCAAAGTGCAGGCCACCTACCACAAGCAAGTGCTGCCCAACTACAGTGTATTTGATGAAGAACGTTACTTTGAGCCGGGCAATAGCCCCTACGTATTTGATTTGCATGGGCTTAAGATTGGTGTGCTGATTTGCGCGGATGGCTGGGAAAAAGCACCAGCTATGCTAGCTAAACAAGCCGGTGCAGAATTGCTCATCTCACTCAATGCCTCGCCCTACCACATGGAGAAGTTGAACACCCGCTACGAAATTTTAGCGCAGCGGGTTCAAGAAACAGGCTTAGCCTTGATTTATACCAACATGGTCGGTGGGCAAGATGAATTAGTGTTTGATGGCGCCTCTTTTGTGCTCAATCAGCAAGGCCAAGTTACGCAACAGCTGCCTGCCTTTACAGAGCAACTGAGTTATGTGGAGTTGGATCAACATCAACCTATCAACACCTCAATGCCTCCAGTTTTGAGCCTAGAGGCCACGGTTTATCATGCACTCAAATTAGGTTTAGCAGATTACGTCAACAAAAATGGTTTCCCTAGCGTGGTGTTGGGCTTATCTGGTGGGATAGATTCCGCACTGACCTTAGCGATTGCTGTAGATGCTTTAGGCCCAGAGCGCGTCAAAGTGGTCCTGATGTCATCCGAATTCACTTCCAATATCAGCGTGGATGACGCCATCGACATGGCGAAGCGTGTCAATGTGCACTACAGCATGATTCCTATCAAAACCCTGTTTGAGACGTTCCGAACAGCGCTTGCGCCCGAGTTTGGCGACCGTCCTTTTGATACCACCGAAGAAAACTTGCAGGCACGTATTCGCGGCATGTTGCTGATGGCACTCTCGAATAAATTTGGCAGCATTGTGCTCACCACGGGCAACAAATCCGAAATGGCAGTGGGCTACAGTACCTTATATGGAGATATGGCGGGTGGATTCTCATTGCTAAAAGACGTCCCCAAAACCTTGGTATACAAATTAGCGGCGTACAGGAACTCCATCGCGGAGATTATTCCGGAGCGTATCATCACGCGCGCGCCCAGTGCTGAACTAAGACCCAATCAAACTGACCAAGATAGTCTGCCCTCTTATGAAGTGCTTGATGCCATTATGCAAGCGTATGTAGAAGAAGACATGAGCCGGCAGGCGATTATGCAAATGGGCTATCACCCTAAAGATGTGATGCGCGTGACGCAATTGATAGACCGTAACGAATACAAGCGCAGACAAGCACCCGTGGGTGTCAGAATTACACAAAAAGGGTTTGGTAAAGACAGACGCTACCCCATTACCTGTAAGTTAACGTTTGAATAGTCAGCGCTAAATGAGTAGAATTAAAGTCAATTATTTGTAATCAAAAGTACAACTCTGGGGAACCCAAATGAAGAAAATCGAAGCCATTATCAAGCCATTTAAACTCGACGAAGTACGTGAAGCTTTGTCCACGATTGGTGCGAACGGGCTGACTGTCACAGAGGTGAAAGGGTTTGGTCGCCAAAAGGGGCATACCGAGTTATACCGCGGTGCTGAATACGTGGTAGATTTTCTGCCAAAAATTAAACTTGAACTGGTAGTAGCTGACAACATGGTTGATGCCGCAGTGGAGTCCATTATTAAATCTGCACATACTGGCAAAATTGGTGATGGCAAGATATTTGTGACCACTGTTGAACAGGTAATCCGTATTCGCACAGGCGAAACTGGCGAGGCCGCGGTTTAATCGTCACTGTCAAACATGGTCGTTATGCATGTGCTTGTCGTAATTTAATGTATTGTCTTAGCACATGCGCCTAGTAGCTGTTTGACTTCTCTGACGCACCCTACCAACAAGCTATACTAAATGAGCGCAACCTTAATTAAAACTATTGTTCTGCTCAGCATTTCAAACCTATTCATGCTGTTTGCATGGTACGGTCACTTAAAAAACCTCAATAGCAAACCTTGGATTATCGCTGCCCTGATCAGTTGGGGCATAGCGTTAGTGGAATACCTATTTCAAGTGCCCGCTAACCGAATTGGCTTTACACAGTTAAATTTGGCACAGCTGAAGATATTGCAGGAAGTAATCACGTTGACTGTATTTGTACCGTTTGCCGTTTATTATATGCAGCAACCGATTAAACTGGATTTCTTGTGGGCGGCATTGTGTTTGATGGGTGCGGTGTATTTTATATTTAGAAGTTAAAATCAGCCAATTACACTACGCACATAATCCAAATCTTCTTGCGTGTCTACGCCACTGGCCGGTGCGTTGCTGGTCACGCTCACAGCGATTTTAAAGCCATGATGCAGCACCCTTAACTGTTCCAGGCTTTCGATTTTTTCTAGTTCCGTCGCACTTAACTGGGCGTATTGTTTAAGAAACCCAACCCGGTAGGCATAAATACCGATATGCCGATGTGCCTGTATGGCCTGCTTGTACACTTCATCACGCGGATACGGGATAGGCGCGCGACTAAAATATAGCGCATTGCCATGCGTATCCATCACCACTTTCACTACGTTTGGGTTTAAAAAAGCAGCTTCATCATGAATAGGGTGACAGGCCGTGGCCATCACTGCTTGTTGATTGTGCGCTAGCGTTAGCGCAACTTCATTGATAAGCATAGGGTCTATTAGTGGTTCATCCCCCTGCACGTTCACCACAATCACATCGTCGTTCCAACCCATGATTTGTGCAGTTTCGGCAATTCTGTCTGTCCCAGAAACATGGTCAATACGTGTCATCACGGCCTGCTGTTGATGATGCTGTGCAACTTGGATGATTTTTTCAAAATCCGTGGCTATCACCACTTCATCTGCATGGCTTTGCGCCGCTTGTTCAGCTACACGAACGACCATGGGTTTGCCGGCAATGTCCAGTAAGGGCTTACCAGGCAGACGTGTACTGGCGTAACGGGCGGGAATCACAACTTTAAACATAGCGCCTATCTTTAAAAACTTAATCTTCTAGATATTCTTTTTCTTCTAGTTTGCGCGCCTCATCTTCCAACATGACAGGAATACCATCGCGCACCGGATAGGCCAGTCGCGCTGCCTTAGAAATCAGTTCGTTATTGGCTTTGTTGTAAATGAGTGGGCCTTTGGTCACTGGGCAAACCAAAATTTGCAGTAATTTCGAATCCATTATGTTTCCTTTGCTACAGATTGTTTCAGCAATTGTATGACGGTGATGTGAAGTGGTGGTAACTTTTCTGCAAACAGCTCAGCTTGCACTGGTAAATACCAAGCGTCGTGCAATGGTAACGATTGGCATTTCACCGCATCTTTTTCAGTCATTAATATTGTTTCGTGTTGGACATCCATAAAATCTTCAAGTTTGAATGGATGATGATCTGGAAAGGTACGTGTGTTAAAACGTAAACCCAATGCAGTAAGCGAGGCAAAAAAACGCTGGGGATGGCCAATAGCAGCAATGGCATAGACCATTTTATCTTTGAAAAACATGGCCGAATGTGATTGCTTGTGGTCCAGTGTATAAAAAATATCACCCTTAAGGCGCATTTGATAGTGACTATGCTCAGGCACTGAAGGTAATGGCTCATCGCCACTGTTTACAATGATATCGACAGTTTGTAAGCGCGCAAGAGGCTCCCGTAATGGCCCTGCTGGTAATAAGTATTGATTACCTAGCGCATGCGTGTTTACCAAAGCGATTTCTACATCCCGGTGCAAACGGTAATGTTGCAAGCCATCATCGCTAACCACCACATCACAATTCGGATGTGCATTCAGAAGCGTTCGCCCGGCCGTCACTCTGTCAGGATTGACTGAGACTGGCACCCCTGCACGCTTGGCCATCAGCACCGGTTCATCCCCCATTAAGGCCGGTGAACTATCTGCGGTGACCAACCCAGTTGCTTCACCGCCATAACCACGACTAATAATCCCTGGCGTATAGCCGGCCGATTTAAGTGCTTGTACTAAGTGAATAACGAGGGGTGTTTTACCAGTGCCCCCCACCGTGATATTGCCTACTACAATGACAGGCACAGCTAGCTTATGCGTGGTGAGAATATTGCAACGGTAGAGTAAACGTCTTAATGCCGTGAGTAATCCATACAGCCAAGAAATTGGCAGCAACAATAGATGTGCCCAACGTTTGGATTGCCAAAGTTGCTGAAACCAATCTGCCATCACGTTCAGCTAAACATCGAATTCTTTGTGATACAACTTATTGTAGTAACCATTTTGCGCGAGTAGCGATTGATGCGATCCAGACTCTACAATTTTCCCATGATCCATCACCAAAATTCTATCGGCGTTTTCAATGGTGCTTAAGCGGTGTGCAATGACTAGCGTTGTTCGACCTTGCATCAAAGTATCTAATGCGGCTTGCACATGTTGCTCAGACTCACCATCCAACGCAGAAGTCGCTTCGTCTAACAGCAGAATAGGGGCATTTTTAAGGATGGCACGCGCAATCGCAATACGTTGCTTTTGACCACCCGATAGACGCACGCCACGGTCACCCACTTCATTCTGCAATCCATCTGGGAGTTGCTGAATGAAATCCCACGCGTGGGCCGCTTTGGCTGCTGCTATCACATCTGACTCGCTCGCATCGCGCAGTACACCATACGCAATATTATTAAAGATGGTGTCGTTAAACAGCACAATATCTTGGCTCACTAGCGAATATTGCGCACGCAAATTACGTAATTCCAGTGCACGAATATCAATGCCATCTAGCAAAATCAGCCCTTGTTGCAACTCATAAAATCTAGGCAACAGATTTACCAACGTGGTTTTTCCACTTCCAGAACGCCCTACCAGCGCCACTTTCTCACCAGGTTGAATAGTAAAGCTCAGATTATCAATAGCGAGGCGCTTGGCGTTCTCATAGCGAATAGATACATTTTTAAATTCGATTTCACCACGTGCACGGGCAATCTGTTTATCGCCTTCGTTCACCTCGTGTGGACTATCAATCAAATCAAACACGCTTTGTGCGGCAGCCAACCCTATCTGCAAATCCTCATTGGCAGCGGCAATATGTTTGATGGGTGCAATCATCATCAACAATGCGCCCACAAACGCCGCAAACTCACCTACTGTAAACTGGTCCATGGCGTAATACACCACCAGAGCGAGCGCCAGCGCAGATGATATCTCGATGACAAAACTGCTTAAACCAGCAATTCGGGTTGAGCGCAGTTCAAATTGCGCATTTTTATTGACCACGCTACTAAAACGGTCAATCTCATACGGCTCTGCGCCAAATATTTTGACAATGCGCTGACCAGCAATCGCTTCTTCTGCACTTTTGGTAATTTCACCAACGCCCTGTTGGACTTTTTTAGCATTAGCACGGAGTTTAGGCGTCATTTTACGTAGGTAAAATGCCATGAAGGGCGTGACAGTTGCGAACACCAGAGTCAATCGCCAATCCAAATACAACATGTAGGCGACCAATCCAATCACGGTGAGTACGTCACGCACAACATTGAGTGCTGAACGTGTGGTGACCGAAGATAGACGCTCGACATCATAGGTGAGCTTTGAGACCAGCAAACCAGTTGAGCTCGCATCAAAGAAATTAACGGGTAACTGCATCAGCTTCTCAAACGCTTGTACTCTAAGCTGTGCCACCACTCTTCTCGCCACAATTTTAAGGCTATAAACAGAGGCAAACCCAGAAAATGCACGTACTGTCATCAGTACAAACAGCATGATGGGCAGCGCCCATAATTCACCCGGCGCTTGTTTCACAAAGCCTTCATCGGTCACTTTTTTGATGAGCGCTAGGAACGCGGTATTGCTACCCGATAAAACGATTGTGGTGAGAATGGTAATTAGAAAGTAAATCTTGTGTTGCCAAGCATAACGAAACAGTCGCAAATACAATGCTTTTGCATTTGCGACTGGTGGGATTGCTTGCTTATTTTTTTGACGTGCCATGATGCCTAGTTTCGGTGCCTAGTGATGCTTCCACTGATTTTCGATGAAGCTAACCATCAAGAAACTGGAAATTAAGAACCAGAATTCACCTGTGTAGCAAAGGTAATATGAGTAAAGTTGGCCATGCGTGATGCTTCCATTACATTGATTACAGATTGATGTGTCGCTTTTGCATCCGCATTAATGATAATAGTGGGCTCTTTACCATCACCCACTGCCTTTACCAATGCAGTAGAAATAGCATTGACGCCATCACCATTTACCGCACTACCATTCACCATATAACGCCCACTTGCATCGACTTCTACGGTAATGGTCAGAGGCTTTTCTTGTGGCGCATTAGCTTCTGCTGTAGGCAGGTTAATTTGTAATTCACTAGTGCGCGCAAACGTGGCACTCACCACCAAGAAAATAATAATGACCAATAACACATCAATGAGTGGCACCAGATTCATTTCTAAATCTTCGTGACGCTTACCTCGTTGAAAATTCATGTTCTAAACCTTTTCTCAACTACTTCAAAAAATTCCGTCGCAATTAATTCGCTAACAAATCATGTGAACACAAGACATTTTTCGCAGACAGCACACGGAGTACAGCAACAAAAAATGACGACGAAATCACATGATTTAAAACTATTTACTTACGGTCACCGTGAATGATTTCAACTAGCTTAATCGCTTGCTGTTCCATATCAACTAGTAAACCGTCCACTTTGCCACGGAAATAACGGTAGGCAATCATCGCTGGCACTGCCACTACAATACCTGCAGCAGTGTTATAGAGCGCAACTGAAATACCGCGTGCGAATTGGGCAACATCATGACCGCTATTAGTAAACGAGCCGAATAACTCTACCATACCAATGACCGTACCCAGCAAGCCTAACAATGGCGCAACGGTTGCAATGGTTCCTAGAGTTGGTAAATAGCGCTCTAATTTGTGCGCAACTGCACGGCCTGTTTCTTCGATGGCCTCTTTGGTGATTTCACGAGAGTTTTTTGAGTTAGCTAGCGCACTGGCAAACACTTCACCCAAAAGAGAATGCCCCTCAAGTTTAGCTAGCGTCTCTCGAGTAATGCCACCTTGCCCCAACCATTTTTGCACTTCTGGCAGCAGATTACTTGGCGCAACTACCTCGCTGCGTAATGCCCAAGCGCGCTCACCAATAATGGCTAATGCAATCACCGAGGCGATAATAAGCGGCCAAATTGGCCAACCGGCAGCAACAATAATTTCCCACACAGTAAAAACTCCTTCATATAAAAACTACCGCTACTTTAGCGTTAAGTGCCATTTTCAGCAAGTTTAAGTCACTATTTACACAGAATTAATCATGGATAGCGATCATGCCAATATTTAGGATAGCGCTTGCGCCAAGCGGTAGGTGTAATCGGTTGATTGGCTTGAAAGTGTATCTGCACAGCACCATCGTAATCGGAGCGATATACAATCGCACCCGTCTGCTGGTAGCGCTGCTGAATAATAGGCTTAGGATGGCCAAATCGGTTAAGATATCCATTGGTCATGACCACATATTGTGGGCTCACGGCCTCAATGAATCCATGGCTGGATGATGTTTTACTACCATGATGTGGTGCAATAAGGACATCACTCGCCAGTAGATTCGGCTGGTGCTCTAACAGGTACCCCTCGCTGCTACGCTCGATATCCCCACTCAGTAACAATGTGCCAAATTGCGTAGTCATTTTAATGACGCAACTCTTATCATTGTCTTTTATTGAGTCCTCTTGTAAACGCTCCAATGTTGGGTATAACACATCAAACTGCACACCATCCCACTGCCAATGCTGACCGGCTACACATTGCAAGTTACGCTCTGTGGGTATTGCATCCAACGGTGGTTGCTGAAATAACAATGCGTCTGCCGATAATGAGCTTAGTAACCATCCCATTGGCAAATGGCTAGCTACTGAAGCCATACCTCCTGAATGGTCCATATCATCATGCGACAGCACAACGCCCGACAGATGACGTACCCCTTCAGCACGCAGAAACGGCACCACGATGCGGCCACCAGCATCGGACTGGGCATTAAAGCGCGAACCTGCATCATATAGCAGTGTGTGCCCTGCTGTTTGTATGACTACACTTAAACCTTGACCAACATCTAATACGGTAACCTTTGCCTCCCCATGCGCGACGCCCTCTAGGCGCCCAAGCAACAACGGCAATAGGCAGATTGCACCCAACCAACGCAATGGCACACCTCTAGGCAATAGCAGCCAAAATACACCCAACACGCCCGATATCATTGCCCATGCTGAGGGCGCTGCTTGTTGCCAAGTGGCCAAAGGGAAATTAGACAATGTCTCTAATGCCGTCATGGTGACACTGAGGATGGCATGGGCGGCGTTCAATGCGAGGTCTATGGGTAATAAACCGCCAAGAATGGCCAACGGCACCACAAAAAAACTAATCACCGGAATCGCAAATGCATTGGCCAGTGGTGAGATAACAGAAAACTGCCCAAACATCATCACCAAAAATGGCAACAAGCCGAGCGTCACCGCCCACTGCGCTTTGACTGCAGCTAAAAACCAATGCGACTGTCCAATACGTGCGCCCGTGGCAAAAGCAATCACAGCAACTGCCCCAAAGGACAACCAAAAACCAGCAGCATTGACTGCCCAAGGGTCAAGAACAACGACGAAACACAAGGCAATGGCTAATATGCGTGAGAATGCAATGCGCCAATTAAGCAACAACAACAATGTTACCGTCAGCAACATGTAGAGTGTGCGCTGTGTTGGTATTGAAAATCCCGCCAGCGCAGCATATGCAATTGCCATGAGCATACCTGCAATCGCCGCTGCTTTTTTGGCTGGCAAACGCATCAGCAATAATGGAACACGTCTCCAACACCAATAGACCATGGCAAATACCAAACCGGACAGCATAGTGATATGAAGCCCAGAAATACTAATCAAATGATTAACACCTGTGCGCAGATAGACATCCCAGTCTTTCTGACTAATTTGACTATCCTCGCCTATCACCAACGCCCGAATCACTCCAGCATAAGGTTTCGCCTCTAAGACAGTAGAGATGCGGGCGGCGGTATTGGCTCTTACATATTCCACCCAATATTTTGGTTTGAGTACTTGTTTATCCAACCTGGTTGCATCACTTTTTAACCTGACGCTGCCCATGGCACGTATATTTTCCGCCAGAGCCCATCCTTCAAAATCAAAACCATGTGGATTGACGACGCCATGTGGACGCTTTAAGCGCACTGTCCACTGCCAACGCTCACCCACTTGGACTTGAGGCGTTTGGATGGTGCTGGCGACTGGTGTGGAACGGTAAGGTTGATTGATGTTGAGAGAGATATGCTGTGGCACGTGTGCCTCTGGGGTCAGTACTTTCTCTACATCAAATAAAAAGCGTTGACCATGCTCGGTTTGCTCTGGCAATGAGGCAACCACACCCACTACCGTGATATTTTTCTGTTGCCATTCATCAGGCAATGCTTCACTTAAACGATAGCTTGCCAGTATTGTCGCCCATGTAAAACCAATCGCACAGGCCAATACCATAACCATTAGCCGTTGGTGTACCAGCACCGATGTGCGATGCGCATGGGTATTACGCTCTATCAAACGTTGATAAGAAAGTTGAATAAGGGTGATGGTTACGACCACAACAAACCCTATCAACAGCAGGTGCGAGACGCTTGGGAGAGCGGTTTGTTGTTGCAATAGCCATGCGCCAGCGACAAACCCAAGCGCAATCAACACCATGGTTTAGGCGGGCAATACCTGCAGTTGACCATCCACCAATTGATATTGCCGCTGTAGTTTAGCGGCCAATTGCAGATCATGCGTCACCACGATTAAACTGGTGTTTTGCTCGCGATTGATTTCCAGCAGCAAATCAAACACCTGATGGGCAGTGATACGGTCTAAGTTACCCGTTGGCTCATCTGCCAATATACATTGTGGTCGTGTGACCAATGCTCTGGCCAGTGCTGCCCGTTGGCGCTCACCACCCGAGAGCTCTCCCGGCATGTGCTCTAATCGATGCTGCAAACCCACTTTGGTCAGCATCTCTGCCGCTTGCTCTAATGCCTGCGCACGATGACTGCGTCGAATCAACAAAGGCAGTGCTACGTTCTCCAGCGCTGTAAACTCAGGTAATAAATGATGGAACTGATAGACAAAACCGAGCGACCGATTACGCAACTCGCCTTTTTCGGTTTCAGAGAGTGTTTGCAGTGCTTGTTCCATAAGCTTCACCTGCCCACTGCTTGGTTGGTCCAAACCTCCCAGCAAATGCAGCAAAGTACTTTTGCCAGAACCAGAAGCGCCGACAATCGCAATCTGCTGACCTGCTGACACTTGTAAATCAATGCCATTAAGCACCGCCACATCTAAACCGGTATAGGTCTTGGTCAGCGCTTCACATTGGATGATGTTGTTTAAATTGGGATTACTCATAACGCAAGGCCTCGGCTGGATTGATTTTTGAGGCTTTGTAGCTCGGATAAAGCGTTGCAAACAAACTCAAGACAAAGGACAACAACACGATTGTCCACACATCAGTCCATAAAAGTTTTGAAGGTAAATCACTGATGTAGTACACATCTTTGGCTAAAAATTGCACATTGAAAGTACGTTCGATAAACGGCACGATGGTATCAATATTCAGCGCAGTGATGACCCCCATGACCGCACCCGCAATAGTGCCTATCATGCCAATCAGTGCACCTTGAATCATAAAAATCTTGAGGATAGACAATGGACTGGCGCCAAAGGTGCGCATAATCGCAATATCTGCGCGTTTATCAGTCACCGCCATCACCAGTGTAGACACAATATTAAAGGCTGCCACTGCCACAATCAGCGCCAAAATAATAAACATCACGCGCTTTTCAAGCTGAATCGCTTTGAAGAAGTTAGCGTGTTGCTGCGTCCAATCGGTAATGTAGTACTGTCCTTTTAATTGCGTGTTCAAACGTGCAGTTTCTGTCGTGGCATCAAATAAATCATTGAGCTTTAAGCGTACCCCGGAGACTTGGTCACCCATGCGATAAAGCTTGGCAGCGTCCGCCATGTGGATGAGCGCAAGTCCTGCATCGTACTCATACATGCCAATTTGAAAAATGCCAACCACTTTAAATTGTTTAATGCGCGGCACAACGCCAGTGGGTGTAAATTGACCTTGCGGTGCCATCAACACCACCTTCTCCCCTACGCTTACACCTAACAGCATAGCTAAATCCGAGCCAAGAATAACGTTGTACTCCCCTGCTCTTAAGTCATCCAACTTGCCGGATTTCATATGATTGGCTAATGCAGACACTTTAGCTTCTTCTGCTGGCAGGATACCGCGAATAATACTGCCTTGTACTGCTTGGCCATAACTGAACATACCTTGTGCCATCACATAGGGGGCTGCTGCCAGCACACTGCTGTTTTTCTGATTGGTTGCCAACACTTGGGTTGTGACTGCTTGCCAATCAGACAAGTGATTATTAAAGCCGGAGATTTCGATATGTGAAGCGACACCCAAAATTCGATTTCGCAGCTCATCTTGGAAACCATTCATGACCGATAACACCACTATCAATGCCCAAACACCCAAGGCAATGCCGATCATACTGGTAAATGAAATAAACGAGATAAAGTGATTTTTGCGTTTTGCGCGGGTGTAACGCAGGCCAACTAACAGCTCAAACGGTAACGAGTTTTTGAAATTTAACATGGGTGGAATCTTAACAGCTTTGTGCTGTAAGTTTCCACCCATTATGTATTAGCTGTTAGTGAATAGCCGCCACTGATGCGCGCACCCAGTCCGTTTGCATTTCTAGCGCCACACCAAGAACCAGTGTTTTTTCCTCGCCATTAATATCAATTTTAAATTGACGGTTACGTTGATATTCACTCACAGGGATAATCACTGAGGATTTGACTTGCGTCTTGCCAACACTAGGTGGAATCCAAACACAAGAGACACGCATTAAATCCACATCCGTATCATCGTAATCCAAGTAAAAGCCTTTAGATAACTCCACCTGAGTCTGATCCAGCTTGATAAGTTGCATAGACAATGAGTGCAAACTGATGAGTTGCAAGCCAGCTCGATAAGCACCATTCTTTTGGCGCTTCACATGTTTAATCTCAGCAACCACATAGGCATCTTGCTGACTTGGATGCTGAAAACCAACCAACTTACCAGCCTCTACCCAAGGGCTAGGCTCTTTGCCTAAATCCACACCAAACCCTGCATCGCTTTTGTCTAAAAGCACCCACTCATCCAAACCCATGAGCAGATTTTTAGTCTGCGTCAAATGCATCTGTTCCAATGTGTTGGCCTTGATGTCATAAATAGGTTTGTTGTCTACCTGCCCTCCTTGTTGCTGAAAGCGTGCCAGTTGCTTGCAAATTTGCGCTAAACCACTGGTGACCAATAAGCGGTGAGTATCTTTATCTCGTGAGTTACTGCGGCGTTGTCGCTTGTAACCAGTGGGCGACCAATGTTGACTCAGCTTCTTAAACAATTTAGTCATGGTCCGCATAGAGGCATACCCACGGATATCGCTATCTTTATCTACCGCGTTTGCACTAATGGCTGCCAAATGGTCAGCAACTTTTTGTGCGATAAAATCTGTACGCCAGTAACGGTAATCTGCAGTGCGATCAAAAGCGCGAATGCGTTCCGCACCTTTATCTTGGTTAAGATTGATAAAATATTGATATTTATTTTGTGCATAGGCTTTTTCAAAATGCACTTGACGCACCCAGTCAAATAATAATCGCGACACAATATGGATTTCAGTCGGGTTGTAATTTTCCCTCTGAAGCGTGCTCAACATCAGCCCACCCGCCATCAACACTGCAATATCTACAGGCTTACTCACATTTGGGTACAGCAACACGCGCTCATATAATATTGACGATTTTTCGGCATATTTGAACAAATCATAAGTCGCAGTCCAGGCTTCGGCAGGTGCAGGTTGGTCATCAAAATAACGCCACATCATCATACTAAAAGCGGCATTTAAAGTTCTGCAGCAAAGCAAAATTGCCAATGGCTTTTCTAGGCTAAATTTATGATTATCACTTTGTAGCACTCCAAGCAGGCGAAAATACTCCGAAAACAATCGGCGATAATACGGATATACCAAACCCTCAATTACCATCCCTACATCACGATTATAAATCTTTACTTTCAATCGCTTAGCTGTGAGCTGCTCTAAATGCTGTTGCATACCTTCATCTAATTTCAGTAGACATTTCAGGCACACTTCAGCGCTCATTTTTGAGTTTGCAGTTAAATCTGCCATCACTTGCACAGCATGTTTTAGCGCGTCTGAAGAAGACATGCCTTCAAACTGAAGCAAGATTGTTTCATCCGGTGTTACTTTTTCATGCATCAGTATTGCTTGAATTTTTTTTGCAATCGGTAGCATAGCTCTAATATCCATTGTGATTTCTAGGTATATTTATGCAAACTCTGTACCAACCCTACAAACCCATGCTTAATCTCACTGATTTTATGTTTATGCCTACTTAATCACGCGCACTGCTGTTAAAATTCAACCATGTTTACTGGAATCATTCAAAGCGTTGGTCAGATAGACGATGTCACCTTGGCTGGCGACGATATAAAGCTTAAGATTAACGCGCACACTCTAGGTTTAGATGATGTTGCAATAGGCGATAGCATTGCCGTCAATGGCGTATGCTTAACAGCCACAACAATTGAATCACCACACTTTTTCGCACACGTCTCTAAAGCCACTCTAGACGTCACTTGCGGCTTATCCAAACCACAGCCGGTGAATCTGGAAAAGGCATTGCGTCTATCAGATCGACTAGGCGGTCATTTGGTAAGTGGCCATGTCGATGGTATTGGCAAAGTTACACAATTTGCACCTGTGGGGGATTGCTGGTTGCTTGCAGTTCAAGCACCACATGCTATTTCAAAATACATTGCACATAAGGGCTCCATCTGTGTGAATGGTGTAAGCCTCACTGTAAATAAAGTAGTGCAGGATACTTTTAGCGTGAATCTAATTCCTCACACGATAGAAAATACCACCTTGCAACATCTACAGTTAAATGACGCAGTGAATTTAGAAGTGGATCAAATTGCACGCTATGTGGAACGCATGACAGAGTGGTCCACACAACAAACAGAGAGCACATAATGCCCCAAAGTCACATCAGTCCCATTCAAGAGATTATTCAAGACATTCAACAGGGCAAAATGGTCATCTTAGTCGATGACGAAAATCGTGAAAACGAAGGTGACTTTGTCATCGCAGCAGAATTTGTCACAGCAGAACATATCAACTTTATGGCCAAGCATGGTCGTGGGTTGATTTGTCTAACACTCACTGAAGCCAGATGTAAGCAACTCAACTTACCACCGATGGTGCAGAAAAATGACGCACGCTTAGGCACCAATTTCACAGTCTCCATTGAAGCGGCAGAAGGTGTCACTACTGGCATCTCTGCGGCAGACCGCGCTACTACCATCCAGGCTGCTGTGGCAAAAGATGCCAATGCCAAAAGTGTGGTCAGCCCTGGTCACATTTTTCCACTAGCAGCGATGAATGGCGGTGTGCTGGTGCGCGCCGGTCATACCGAAGCTGGGTGTGATCTAGCCATGTTAGCAGGCTGTGAACCCGCCAGTGTGATTTGTGAAATTTTAAAGGACGATGGCGAGATGGCACGACTGGCCGATTTAGTCGAGGTAGCCAAACAACATCAAATTAAGATTGGTACGATTGCCGATTTAATTCATTACCGCTCAGAGAATGAAAAACTGATTGAACGCGCTGCAGAAAGAATGGTGCAAACGCCTTATGGCGCTCTAAAACTGATTGCATACCGCGATAGGATTGCGCAAGAGACGCACCTTACTTTAGTGAAAGGCGACCCCGCCCATGCCGATGAAGTACTAGTACGTGTGCATGAGCCACTCTCTCTGGTTGATTTGTTTGACAGCAGCAACCAATCGCATAGCTGGAACATTCTGAATGCGATGCAGACAATTGCGCTGAGCAAATGCGGCGTGATGGTGCTGATTCATCATGACGAAACCGGTGAGCAACTGATTGAGCGTATTCAGCATGCGGACCAAAAAGTACGTTATAACCAAGAGCTACGCACCTACGGCATAGGCTCTCAAATTCTGGTGGATTTAGGGGTACGTAAAATGAAACTAATGGCGACCCCACGCAAAATGCCCAGCATGATGGGCTTTGGTTTGGAAATCACGGGCTACTTGGAAGACCCGTCGCACGCCACTTAGCAAATTTACGTTAATACATTGATTATGTGGAACAAATAAATACTGTGTTAAAATGAAACCATTGGAAAACATGAATCTTACAGGCCAGTTTTTGATTGCCATGCCCGCCATGCAAGACCCTTTCTTTTCCAAAACAGTCACCTTTATTTGCACGCATAATGAAGATGGCGCCATGGGAGTCGTCCTAAACCGCCCCATGCAAATCACACTAGACCATCTGTTTGATCAAATCAATATCGACTGCGAACACCCTGCAATTGGTGAAATCCCGGTGTTTTTTGGCGGTCCGGTGCAGACCGAGCGTGGGTTTGTATTGCACACCCCGAATATCGAATACAACTCCACATTACAAATCAACGCCGCTGTCGCACTAACTACATCCAAAGACATTTTGGAATCCACAGCACAAGACGCTGGGCCAGAAAAAATCTTTATCTCCTTAGGTTATGCCGGTTGGTCTGCGGGACAGTTAGAAGATGAAATGAGCAAAAATGCATGGTTATCAGTCCATGTCACCCAAACCAAAGCGCTGTATGATTTGATTTTTAATTTGCCTTACGATGAAAAACTACCCACGGCCATGCGCTTAATGGGGGTGGATTTTGCAACACTATCGGATGTCGCTGGTCATGCATAATCCGCACGCACCCCTCAGCCAAAGTCACTTACCAATTATTGAACGCGCTTATCCTGAGATTGAAGGTACGATAATGGGCTTTGATTTCGGCGAGAAAAGAATTGGCGTTGCAGTGGGCGAGACCCTGTTAAAACTGGCGCATCCACTCACCACGATTCAAGCCGAAGAAAATGCCATTAAATTTGCGCAGATTGAATCACTGATTAAGGAATGGCGCCCCGCACTTTTAGTAGTAGGCCTGCCAACTTATTTAGATGGCGAAGCGCATCAGATGACACAGTTAGCCAAGAAATTTGCACAACGCCTTGAGGGGCGTTTTAATTTACCTGTGGTGATGGTAGATGAAAGATTAAGCTCAGCAGAAGCAGCGCAATCGCTCAGAGAATCTGGGATACATGGCACCCAGCAAAAAGCCATGATAGACCAAGTGGCGGCACAAACTATATTACAATCTTATTTTGATTATCTATCCACCAAAACTGTATGACCCTACCTGATCCAGAACAACTTTTAGCGGACATCACCGCAAGTATTCAACCGCTTATAACAGCGAACACTGCGCTTGTGGGTATTCACAGTGGTGGCGTATGGATGCTGGAACGTATTTTGGCCTCGTTAGGTGGTGATATTGCTTTTGGCAAATTAGATGCCGCCATGTACCGCGATGATTACGCCAAACGTGGCTTGAAATCTAAAAACCAACCGTCTTGGATTCCGTTTGACGTCAATGACAAACACATCATCTTGATTGATGACATTTTTTATACGGGTCGCACCACACGTGCAGCCATGAATGAGCTGTTTGATTATGGCCGTCCAGCCAGTATCACATTGGCGGTATTAATTAATCGTGGCGGTGCGCAATTGCCCATCACTCCGCAAATCACAGGCGCCCATGTGCCACTCAATCCACACCAAGCATTCCAGCTATCATTGGATACGTCTGGCAAATTGCACTTAAGTTTAGAATCTGAAACACCTTTGCAAAATAACAATATGGATCAAGCAGATGCATAATCCTCAACTCCATTCCGATGGCCGATTAAAACATTTACTGAGTATTGAAGGATTACCCAAACGTATCCTCAATGACATATTGGATACTGCCGAAACGTTTGTGGGCGTTGCAGAACGCGAGGTCAAAAAAGTCCCGCTACTACGTGGCAAAACGGTATGCAATATCTTCTTTGAAAACAGTACGCGCACGCGCACCACCTTTGAAATTGCAGCCAA
The DNA here is from genome assembly GCA_001464125.1 of Betaproteobacteria bacterium Ga0077540. Taxonomy (GTDB): domain Bacteria; phylum Pseudomonadota; class Gammaproteobacteria; order Burkholderiales; family Methylophilaceae; genus Methylophilus. Next base: position 73,556 of record LNEP01000004.1, read on the forward strand.
GCGCTTATCGGCCGATGTGCTTAACCTCAATGTAAGCACTTCCTCCCAATCCAAAGGTGAGACGATTCTTGATACTGTGAATAACCTGATTGCCATGCATGCCGATATGTTTGTGGTGCGCCACAACCAAAGTGGCGCTGCGCACTTAATCGCCCAGCATGTGCCTGATCATATCAGCGTCATCAATGCCGGTGATGGTCGCCATGCCCACCCAACACAAGGCTTACTAGATGTGTTCACTATCCGCAAATACAAGCCGGATATGCATAACCTAAGAATTGCCATTGTGGGAGATGTATTGCATTCACGCGTGGCGCGTAGCGAAATCCATGCACTGACGACCTTGGGTGTACCAGAAGTACGGGTTATCGCACCCAAAACCTTACTGCCAACCGATGTGGAGAAACTGGGGGTGCATGTGTTTCATGATATGCGCGCAGGCTTAAAAGATGTGGATGTGGTGATGATGTTAAGGTTACAAAACGAGCGTATGTCTGGCGCCATGCTGCCCAGCCCGCAAGAGTATTTTAAAACGTACGGATTAACCCAAGAAAAATTACATTTAGCCAAGCCTGATGCCATTGTGATGCATCCAGGCCCCATGAATCGTGGCGTTGAGATTGATTCCTCCGTCGCGGATGGCATGCAATCGGTGATTTTGCCTCAAGTCACTTATGGCATTGCGGTGCGTATGGCAGTGATGGCCATTCTGGCAGGCGGGGGGCAAGCATGAAACTCTTGATTCAACATGGCCGTGTGATCGACCCAGCCAACCAAATGGATGCAATCCTAGATGTGTATATTGCCGATGGAAAAATCGCTGGTATCGGCAATGCCCCTGCTGGATTTAAAGCGGATAGCACCATCAACGCAACAGGGCTAGTGGTAGCGCCGGGCTTGGTAGATTTGTCTGTACGCTTACGTGAACCAGGCTTTGAATATAAAGCTACATTGAACAGCGAATTGCAAGCTGCCGCAGCTGGTGGTGTCACTAGCCTAGCCTGTCCGCCCGATACAGAACCGACACTGGATGAGCCGGGTTTGGTAGAGATGCTGAAATATCGCGCAAAAAAACTCAACTTGGCCCATGTATATCCATTAGGCGCGCTTACCCGACAATTAGAAGGAAAAAGCCTGACCGAAATGTGCGAATTAACAGAGGCAGGTTGCGTAGGGTTTACACAAGCGGATTACCCAATTGTAGATACGCAAGTGCTTTGGCGCGCGTTTGAATATGCCGCCACGTTTGGTTATACCTTATTTTTACGTGCTGAAGACCCTTATTTGGCGCATGGTGGCGTTGCCCATGATGGTGAAGTGGCCAGCCGCTTGGGACTCAAAGGTATTCCTGCTGCGGCAGAGAGCCTTGCGCTTGCCACAAGGCTTCGTATTGCAAAAGAAACTGGCACTCGTTTGCATATTGCACGTTTATCGACTGCTGAAGGTGTAGAACTGGTACGTCAAGCGAAACAACAAGGACTCGCTGTTACCGCAGATGTCAGCGCACAGCATTTGCATTTGACTGAGATGGATATTGGCTACTTCAACACCATGATGCACTTGCGCCCACCATTACGCACGCAACGTGACCAGTTTGCGCTGTGCGAAGGATTAAAAGACGGCACGATAGATGCAATTTGCTCAGACCATAGCCCAGTAGACGATGATGCAAAACTAGTCCCTTTTGCCGAGGCTGAGGCTGGTGCATCGGCAGTCGAGTTATTGTTACCGCTTGCACTCAAGTGGGCAAGCCAACAGAAATTATCTTTGACCGATGCGATTGCAAGCATCACCTTAAAACCCGCCAGTATTATGGGCGTGCCAGCAGGTACACTCAGCGTGAATGCATGCGCCGATATCGTCATCTTTGATGCAGATGAATACTGGAAAGTAGAAGCGAGCCACCTAAAAAGCCAAGGTAAAAACACACCGTTTTTAAATTTAGAGCTGGCTGGCAAAGTGCATTACACCCTAGTAGAAGGCATCATCACTTATCAACAGCATTCATCAAATTAACGACACTAGCACCTTAAATGAACAGTGTCATGAGCGCTGACCAACCTCAGCGCTTGACGTATCTACTATTTGGGGTGATAGTTTCCATCTAAAATAAATGAAGCATCGCACTTAGCATCAGCCGTGTGACCAATAAAAGCTATCAGAAGTCACGAGGTTATTAACTGCATTACCGTAAACATTGAGCACCTGTCGTCTATCATCATCTGAGTGAGGAGTAGAAATGAGCGATTTTTTCAGTTCTTTATCGTGTTGCTGGTTTTGGTTGTTAGCAGGTGTATTGATTGGCTGGCTGCTCAATCGCTACCTATGTCGCTGCTGTTGCAAACCAAATAAGAATGCGCCAGATGCATCAGCACCGGAAACCAACACGCAAACGAACACGCAAACCAGTGCATTAGTACAACCACCTCCTACCAGCTCGGCACCTGTAGAAAGCGCGCCAGCAGCAACTAAACCAGCCGCGCCAGACAAACCTAAAACCAGTAAACCAGCTACAAAACCTAAAGTAGCCAAACCCAAAGCACCTGCAAAAGCCAAAACAGCTTCCCCCAAAGTGAGTTTTGATTTAGCAGCCGCCAAAGCAGCTGGATTCACCATTAAACAAGCAGATGACTTAACAGTCATCGAGGGCATCGGTCCAAAAATCAACGAGCTATTTAAAGATAACGGCATCAAAACATTTGCAGACCTAGCTAAGCAAACAGTGCCGCAAATGCGTGCTGTGTTGGATAAAGGGGGAGCGCGCTATCGTATCGCCAACCCAGCCACATGGGCGCAACAAGCAGGCTTAGCCGCTAACAATCAATGGACTGAGTTGAAAAAACTGCAGGACGAACTCTCTGGCGGTATAAAAAAATAACATCTAGAGAGGATGAATCAAATGCATACCCATCAATCTCGTTATACGCTGTGGACTTGGATTGTCGCGCTTATTCTTGCCCTGTTGCTGTTATGGATGTTGTTGACCGGGCGTGGCCCCAGTGCAAGTTGTTGTGATGCCAGCCAAATTGGCCCAGCAGGTGCGGAAGTAACACCCACACCATTTAGTTTTAATGCAAAAGCCGATGCTTTTGTTAGCCAAGGCGATAGTTCGACTGTTTCTTGGTTTGGGCAGGCAGAGGCACTGACGGCATGGCTGGCTAACGGTAACAATTTGCAACTTACCGGGGATGCCACACAAGTCACGCTAACAGGCACAGTGGATAGCGCTACAGAAAAAGATGCCAAAGCTACTGAGTTACAGCAACTGCTGGGGGCAGGTGTCACCATCACCAATCATTTAACTGTACCGCCTTCTGCGATTGTGACTCCAGTACTCCCGGAAGTGGCTAAGCTCTATTTTGAAACAGGGAAATCTGAGTTGCCTGCGGAAGCCACTAGCATACTGGAACCCACCATAGAATGGCTTATTTCACATCCGGAATCTAAGGCTGTGATTTCAGGTTATCACGATGCGCGTGGCAACAGAGAAAGCAACCAAAAATTAGCGAAAGCCAGAGCGCAATCTAGCATGGACATACTCTTGGATGCGGGCGTGGATGCCTCGCGGATTGAAATGCGCAAACCAATTGAAACAGAAGGCACAGGAAACGAGGGGGAGGCAAGACGGGTGGAGATTGCTATTGAATGAGTGCAACAAACTATAAACCCCACCATTGATGTGTTAGCGTAAATAATCATACCCACAAAAAAGCCAGCGCAAGCTGGCTTTTTTGTGTCTCGATCAACTACATAATCCCCAAATGATCCAGCCCAGATGAGTTATCCCGCGCATGCGCATCTTTACTTTGCAGTTTGAATTTCAAACGTAAATCGTTCACAGAGTCTGCATTGCGTAAGGCATCGTCATAGGTGATTAAGCCAGCTTCATGCAAATCAAACAAGGCTTGGTCAAACGTTTGCATACCTAATTCGCGTGAGCGGCCGACAATATCTTTGATGCCATGTACATCGCCCTTGAAAATCAAATCGGAGATCAACGGCGAATTCAGCAAGATTTCAATGGCGGCAGTACGGCCTACTCCATCGCGTTTTGGAATCAACCGTTGTGAAATCACGGATTTCAAGTTAAGTGACAAGTCCATCAACAATTGTTGTCTGCGCTCTTCTGGGAAGAAGTTGATAATACGGTCTAGAGCTTGGTTGGTACTGTTGGCGTGCAGAGTCGCCATGCACAAGTGGCCAGTCTCCGCAAAAGCAATCGCATAATCCATGGTTTCGCGATCGCGAATCTCACCAATCAGAATCACATCGGGCGCCTGACGCAAGGTGTTCTTCAATGCAATATGCCAGTTGTCGGTATCTACGCCTATTTCGCGTTGGGTAATAATGCAGTTCTTGTGTTCATGCACAAACTCCACCGGATCTTCGATAGTAATAATGTGCCCGTAGCTATTTTCATTGCGGTAACCCACCATAGCCGCTAAGGAGGTAGATTTACCAGAACCGGTACCACCGACAAAAATCACCAAGCCGCGTTTGGTCATGGCAATATCTTTTAATACATCGGGAAGTCCCAACTCTTCAAATTTTGGAATTTTGGTGGTGATGGTTCTAAACACCAAACCCACAGTACCACGTTGAATAAATGCATTGACGCGGAAACGCGCCACACCTGGTAAACCAATCGCAAAGTTACATTCGTTGGTAGCATCAAACTCGGCCGTTTGTTTATCGTTCATAATAGAACGTGAAATTTCGCGCGTTTGCTGTGGGGACAATACCTGCGTGCTCACCGGCGTCATCTTGCCATCCACTTTCATCGCTGGCGGAAAGCCACTGGTAATGAACATATCCGAGGCTTTTTTCGTCAACATGAGCCTAAGTAAATCAAATACAAACTTCTCTGCCTGACCTTGTTCCATTGCTTTTCCTAATGATTAAGTGGTCGGTGAATTAGCCGACGATTGCATCTTTATTGGCCGCTTTGCTACGCGCTTCAGCCGCGCTAATGATATTTCTGCGGACTAAATCTTGTAAGTTTTGATCCAACGTTTGCATGCCAATATTTTGACCGGTTTGAATGGCTGAATACATTTGCGCCACTTTGTTTTCGCGAATCAAGTTACGAATCGCCGGTGTACCAATCATGATTTCGTGCGCAGCCACACGGCCTTGTTCATCCTTGGTTTTACATAAGGTTTGTGAAATCACTGCACGCAGAGATTCAGACAACATCGAACGCACCATTTCTTTTTCTGCCGCTGGAAACACGTCCACAATACGGTCTACTGTTTTAGCGGCCGAACTAGTGTGTAAAGTACCAAATACCAAGTGACCAGTTTCTGCTGCACTCAATGCCAAACGAATGGTCTCCAAGTCACGCATCTCACCCACCAGAATCACATCCGGGTCTTCACGCAATGCAGAACGTAACGCGTTTTGGAAAGACAAAGTATGCGGCCCTACTTCACGCTGGTTTATCAAACATTTCTTGGAGGTATGCACAAACTCAATCGGGTCTTCCACCGTGAGGATATGCCCCATCTCATTTTCATTGATATAGTCCACCATCGCTGCCAGTGTGGTCGATTTACCAGAACCAGTTGGCCCCGTCACCAACACGATGCCGCGTGGCGTATTGGCAATTTCTTTAAAAATGGCTGGAGCATTGAGTTGCTCTAAAGTCAGAATTTTGGAGGGAATGGTACGAAACACTGCACCGGAACCACGGTTTTGATTAAAGGCATTGACGCGGAAACGCGCCAAATTAGGAATTTCAAAAGAGAAATCGCATTCCAGCGTCTCTTCATACACCTTACGCTGGCCATCGTTCATGATGTCATACACCATGTCATGCACTTGGGTGTGGTCCATGGCGGGTACATTAATTTTGCGCACATCGCCATGCACACGAATCATCGGTGGCAAACCAGCGGATAAATGCAAATCGGACGCTTTATTTTTGACGGCAAACGCGAGTAAATCAGAAATATCCACTATCGGCTCCAGCATTATTTTATAATTGAATTTTATCTTAAGACTTTACACAAAGTTTAATCTTTAAGATGATTGAATTATGAACACTTTTTACGATAGTTTGCAAGCAATTCATGCAAGAATAGACCAAGCCAAAGCGCAAGTTGGACGTAATGACACAGTGCAATTATGCGCAGTGAGCAAAGCCCAATCCGCTGAAAAAATTCGCTCTGCGTACGAGGCTGGTCAAACCATTTTTGGCGAGAACTATGTGCAAGAGGCCATTACCAAACAAGCGCAATTGCAAGACTGCAATATAGAGTGGCATTTTATCGGGCCGATTCAAAGCAATAAAACACAATTAATCGCGCAACACTTTGCTTGGGTGCACTCGGTGGATCGTATCAAAATTGCTGAACGTTTAGCTAATGCTCGATCATCAACAATGGCGCCGTTAAACGTTTGCATTCAGTTTAACAGCAGCGAAGAAGCTAGTAAAAGCGGTGCTGGCATGGATGAACTTACGTCGCTGGCCACCGCAATTAAGGCGTTACCCACATTAAATCTACGTGGCATTATGGCGATTCCCGCACCCAGTAAAGACATATTGCAACAGCGGGCGCAATTTAAGCATGTGCATAAAGCATACCTAGCATTGCAGCAACAAGGCTTTGCATTGGATACACTATCAATTGGCATGTCGGATGACTTTGAAGCGGCAATTGCGGAAGGTGCTACCATAGTGCGCATAGGATCGGCGCTGTTTGGGGCAAGAGTGTATGCACAAGCATATAAGACAGTTTAGCTAAAATAGCGTCATTTAAGAAAGTGCACTAACATGCAAGAGACAACACAATTTAAATTAGGGTTTATAGGCGGCGGCAATATGGCCACGGCCATGATTATTGGCCTGAAACATCATCAGTTTGATAGTCGGCATATTCAGGTAGTAGAGCTGGATGTCGACAAACGCGCGCAATTAACAACCGCCTACCAAGTGAACACCACTGACCAGTTGAGCGATATCGCGCAGAGTGACGTAATTATTTTGGCAGTAAAACCACAACAGTTAAAAGCATTGGCGCAATCGCTGGCACCGCTGCTCAAACAACAATTGGTGATTTCTATTGCAGCAGGCATCCGTATTGCTGATTTAAGCCGTTGGCTGGGTGACTACCCTATGATTGTACGTGCAATGCCCAATACGCCAGCACAAATTCAGGCGGGTGTTACTGGTGTGTATGCAACCCCGCAAGTAACTGCATTACAACAAAAGCAGGCCACCCGTATTTTGGATGCAGTCGGCGCAACGGTATGGCTAAATCAAGAGGACGAGCTAGATGCTGTTACCGCTATCTCTGGCAGTGGGCCAGCCTATGTGTTTTATTTGATTGAGGCTTTGCAAGAGGCTGCTGTTAAATTGGGCTTAAGCGAAGCGCAAGCAAAACTGTTGAGCATCGCTACTTTCAAAGGTGCTAGTCAACTTGCAGCCACCAGTAGCATGCCTGTGCATACTTTACGGGCGCAGGTGACTTCCAAAGGCGGCACCACCGAGCAAGGTTTGCTCAGCCTAGAGCAATCTAAGATCAAAGAGGCAATTTTGCTAGCAGCACAACAGGCTGAAAAACGCGCTAAAATCATGGGCGACGAGTTAGGAAAATCTTAAACATGCTGCACACTGCGTTAAACTTTTTAATCCACACTATTTTTGACATCATCACCTTTGTGCTGCTGCTACGTTTTTTCATGCAGTTACTCAAAGCGCCGTTTCAAAACCCACTGGCGCAAATGGCCATGGCACTCACTGACTTTATGGTGAAACCTGCTAGACGCTGGATTCCTAGTTATAAAAAAATAGACCTCTCGACCTTGGTGTTGGCTTTTTTAGTACAGTTATTGCTGCAGCTCATCTTGCTAAGTTTGCGCGGATTTCCATTTGCAGTCGCAGGTGGTGCGGTCTGGTTTAATTTAGTGTTGATTGCGCTGTTAGCGCTGGTGAGGATGAGTTTAGATTTATTTTTCTACGCCATTTTGATTCAAGCCGTCTTAAGTTGGGTGAACCCCCACACGCCTATTACTGGCGTTTTAAATGCGCTGACTAGGCCGATACTCGCGCCCATACAAAGATGGATTCCCCCAGTGAACGGCATTGATTTCTCTGCATTGGTGGCGATGATACTGTTGCAAATGGTGAACATTGCTTTTATTAGCTACGCGCAACAATCGCTAAGTGCAGTTTTTTAGTGAAATCCAGTAATCTTCGTGATTTAATGGTGTCCGTGGACAGGTAGTACTTGATAACGATAAGTAGAGACAAACACTGCAAATGACACAAGAACTATTACAAGCATCATTACAAGAAAAAATTGCCGCCTATCACCAATGGCGTAACAATTTGGCAGACACCATTATCACCTATCGCGACTGGCTGGTTAGAAGCGATAGCAGCAACTCCCTTCAAGAGCTAAGACTCACCGATTTTGCAGACATGCTACGTAAAGACAGATTAACGTTGGCGTTGGTAGCAGAGTTCTCGCGCGGCAAAACTGAAACTATCAACGCATTGTTTTTTGCTGACCATGACCAACGCTTGCTTCCTAGCGAAGCTGGGCGCACCACCATGTGTCCGACTGAACTATTGTGGGAAGAAGATGAAGAGCCTTGTATTAAGCTACTGCCTATTGAAACACGGCTCACCGATGACTCTTTAACTTACCTAAAAACACTGCCCAAACTGTGGAAGAAATTTAGGCTGGAAACAGATTTTCCCGAGCAAATGCGTAAAACTTTGCGTCAATTGATTGAGAAAAAAGAAGTCAGCATAGAAGAAGCCATCAAGCTTGGATTGTGGAGCCCCAAAGATCCCAATAACGCACTGCAAAACCGAACCACTATTGAGGTGCCAGTATGGCGCCATGCCATTATTAATTACCCGCATGAATTGCTCAAAAACGGCTTAGTGGTGATTGATACACCCGGATTAAATGCATTGGGTACCGAACCTGAACTGACGCATAAAGTAATACCCGGTGCACATGCTGTGCTGTTTCTTACAGCGACCGATACTGGCGTTACCCATTCCGATATGCAAATCTGGAATGAGTACATCCGCGATCAGGCAAAGTACAAGCTAGTAGTCCTCAATAAAATTGATACGCTGTGGGATGATTTAAAATCAGAGTTTGAAATTGCTAAAGAAATTAACCGTCAGGTAGAGCATACTGCCCGTGATTTAATGATACCCAAACAGCAGATTTTTACGATTTCAGCGCAAAAAGGTTTGCTGGCAAAAATCAAGAAAGATGCTGCGTTACTTAAACGTAGCAATATCCAAGTACTAGAAAACGAGCTTTCCAACCAACTGACATTCTCGAAACAAGAGATTATTGGTGACACAGTGGCCAAAGAGTGCAGCGAAATGGTCAAAGACTCACGCAAGTTGATGCAAGCAAAACTCAACCACTCTCGTGTACGTTTCAACGAGTTAAAAGGCTTATTAGGACAACACCAAACCGTGTTTAATGATTTGGTAGCCAAAGCGCAATTTGATCAAGAGCGTTATCAGTCTTCTTTACCCGTATTTAAAGAAGCTGAAGACAAAATTAACCGCACTGGCAAAAAACTTCTGCGCCATCTTAGCCTCACTTATTTGGATAATTCTATTGCGGAAACCCGCAAGGAAATGCACGACAGCTGGACCACTGTGAGATTAAACCAAAGCATACGTAAAATGATGAAACAGGCGAATGACTTGGCGATTCACGTTACAACGGAGAGTGCTAATATCCGCCGAGTAGCCCAGCATATTTACGATCTATTTCGCACCCAGCATGGTTTTGATATTTCAGCGCCACCAGAACTAAATATGACCAGCTTCTTAGAAAAAATGCAGGCGCTGGAAAAAATCACCAATGATTTTTGTGCGGATCCAATCAACGTGCTAACTGAAAAACGATTTCTTATCCGCCGCTTTTTCCTGAGCTTAGGTGCTGAAGCACAAGGTGCATTTCAGACTGCCCATGATGACACTGAACGCTGGATTAACAACGTGATTGTGACGCTCAAGATACAAATTGAAACGCACAAAGAAGCGCTAGACCAACGCATTAAAGGTTTGATGGAGGCGAAATCCAGCTCCGAAGCGCTCAACAAACAGATTCTGCAAGTGAGCCAAGAGCATAAGCTGATTGCCAATCAGTGCAAACTACTCGATGATGCGTTGTTGCAATTTATGAAAGCTATTTTACAGTCGTCGAAAATCAAGCAAGAGAAGCTGGAAAAAGAAAACCAGTTGAAAGCCTTGAATTTTGAGGGCCTGCCGTTAGTATAACTGGGTAAGCTTTGTAGGCGACTGCCCAGTAACCTGCTATGGAATGCGCTAACCCCTAGATTCTAAATCCAGATAATATCGAACTCTTCGCGCGCATACTGCGTTTCAATCTGCAAAGACACTGGCTTCTGGATAAAGTCAGACAAGTTAGCCAAGCTTTGCGACTCCTCATCCATCAGCATATTAATCACTTCGGTCGACGCCAATATCTTGAACTCTTTAGCATCAAACTGTTTGGATTCGCGCAACAACTCACGCATGATTTCATAGCAAATCGTCTGTGCTGTTTTCAGCTCTCCGCGCCCCTGACACACATCGCACGTCTCGCATAATAGATGCGCCAAACTCTCTCGCGTGCGCTTGCGTGTGAGCTCCACCAAACCCAGTGGCGTAAAGCCATTCACATTGATCCGAGCACGGTCCGTCGCAATCGCTTTTTTAAGCTCTTCCAGCACAGTTTCGCGCTGCTCATCTTCATCCATATCGATAAAATCAACGATGATGATGCCACCCAAATTACGCAGCCGCAGCTGACGTGCTATACATTGCGCGGCTTCCAAATTGGTTTTGAAAATGGTATCTGAAAGATTTTTGCCGCTGACGAAACTACCGGTATTCACATCTACTGTAGTCAGTGCCTCAGTTTGATCAAAAATAAGGTAGCCTCCAGACTTCAGCTCTACTTTGCGCGCCAATGCTTTTTCGATTTCCTTTTCGATATCATAAAAATCAAATAAGGCACGCTCGCCTTTGTAGTGAAATAAAGGCTTCAATGCTCTAGCGACATATAGCTCAGCAAACTCTTTCAGGTGCGTGTACATCTCTCTTGAATCTACGCGAATTGTGGACGTATCCACACAAACCACATCCCGCAAAATACGTTTAGGCAGGCTTAAATCGTAGAAGATCAAAGAGCGTTCGCTGGCCTGCTTGCTTTCCACTTGAATTTTTTTCCAGACCTTGTGCAAGTATTCGATATCGGCCAGCAACTCATCATCTGTGGCGGTCTCAGACATGGTACGGATAATATAACCGCCCTCTCGTTGTTCAGGCAATAAGCCAAGCAGACGATTACGCAAAAACTCGCGCTCTTCTTCTATCTCAATGCGTTGCGATACGCCAATATGACTTTGGTATGGCAAAAATACTAAGAAGCGTCCAGCAATGCTAATCTCTGTTGTCAATCTAGCGCCTTTGGTACCGATAGGCTCTTTGATGACCTGCACGATGACGGACTGCCCTTCGTGTAATACCTCCTGAATCGGCTTTTCAATCTTAATGTCGCCGTCATCAATATGGCATTCCATAATATCGGCCACATGCAAAAATGCTGCGCGCTGCAAGCCAATTTCTACAAACGCCGACTGCATCCCTGGCAACACTCGGCACACCGTGCCACGGTAAATATTCCCAACAATGCCCAGTGAAGAGCTACGTTCAATATGGAGTTCTTGCACAATGCCTTGCTCAAGAATCGCCACACGCGTTTCTTGAGGGGTCACATTAATTAATATTTCTTGTGGCACAATAATCTTCCAATATATGGATTTTCAATTCGTTAAGTATTTTTAAGTTCGCTAAGCAATTGTGCAGTTTCATACAGAGGTAAGCCCATCACACCTGAATAGCTCCCATCAATGCGCTGTATCCAAGCCCCTGCCAACCCTTGAATGCCATAGCTACCCGCCTTATCGCGATGCTCACCCGCCTGAATATAAACGTCTATCATGGCATCGGTTAGCGGCATCATGGTGACATGGGTGGTGTTGAGCAGCGCCTGTATGCGATTGTACCTACAAACCGCAACCGCTGTGTGCACCTGATGGGTGGTTCCTGATAGTTTTTTTAACATACGGATAGCATCCTCATCATCTTCAGGTTTGCCCAAAATATGCTTATCCAATGCCACTGTGGTGTCTGCGGCCAAAATCAGCTGATCGCTTGTCTTCGTAACGCTGGCGCTGATAGCCTCGGCCTTCTCTACCGCCAACCTTAAAACATAATCGGCAGCAAGTTCGTCCGCCCACACCGACTCATCAATATCTGCTGGCATGACGGTACAACTGACATTGATCTGTTTTAATAATTCAACTCGTCTGGGGCTGCGTGAAGCAAGGATAATATGCATAAAATAGCTAGTGTCTGCGTTATAGATTGACTATCATGGGCACGTCGGGCGCCATGTCTGAATGATGCTTATTGTAAACCAGTGAAGATAAATCTATGGATGATTATAGCTATTTAGTGAAAATCACCATCGCATTATTTGCGATTGTGAACCCGATTGGCAGCCTGCCTATCTTTATCAGTGCCACCGATGGTTGGCAGAAAAAAGACCGTGCCCGCACTGCACGCACCGTTGCTTTATCAGTATTTACTGTGTTGGGTTTGTCCGCGTTTATTGGTGATGGCATCTTGGATTTTTTTGGTATTAGCATCCCATCGTTCCAAGTTGGTGGCGGCATTCTTATTTTGCTGATTTCGATTTCCATGATGCACGGCAAGCAAGGTGGTACCCGCCAAACACCTGAGGAAGCACAAAACTTGGCGGAGCGCGACGTGATTGCAATTGTGCCGTTAAGCATTCCATTGCTGGCTGGACCTGGGGCAATCTCCCACATGATCTTGAGTGCACAACAACACCCGAGCTTTATTGGACATTTAATGCTGTTGATTCCAGTTGCCATGATTGCAGGCATCATCTGGCTAGTATTGCAACTAGCCGATGGCATTACGCAAAAGCTTGGCACCATCGGCATTAACATCATCACTCGTCTAATGGGGCTAATTTTAGCGGCCATGTCGGTTGAGTTTATCGCACACGGATTGATTGGCTTATTTCCGCAATTGGCGAGTTAACGGTAAAATAGCACTATTATTTTTAAAGAAGTATTGCGTGAACAAACCTACCAAATCAGCCCAATGGAAACCCAATGTCACGGTAGCAGCCATTATTGAGCAAGACGGAAAATTCTTACTGGTCGAAGAAACCACCGACAGAGGCAACCGCTTCAACCAACCTGCTGGACACTTGGAAGAGCATGAAACGATTATTGAGGCAGCGATTCGTGAGACGTTAGAAGAAACCGCTTATGATTTTACGCCCGAATATTTGGTGGGTATTTATCATTGGCAACATCCACTCAACGGTATTACTTATCTGCGCTTTGCTTTTGCTGGCAAGTTGGGGGCTCATTACCCAGAGCGCGCTTTGGATGACGGTATCATTGGTACGGTTTGGAAAAGCCAAGACGAGATCGCAAAAGACGCAGCATTGATGCGTAGCCCGCAAGTGTTGTTGTGCGTTCAAGATTATTTAGCAGGTAAGCGTTACCCGTTAGCCGCACTTACCCATTTAGGTCAAGCATTATGAAAACTCCACACGTGATTGTTGGCTTATCAGGCGGTGTAGATTCTTCCGTCACTGCCATGTTACTCAAACAACAAGGTTACCAAGTCACCGGCTTGTTCATGAAGAATTGGGAAGACGACGATAACGATGAATACTGCTCATCTAAGCAGGATTTGATTGATGCCGTTTCTGTGGCCGATAGATTGGGCATTGAGATTGAAGCGGTGAATTTCAGCAAGGAATACAAAGACCGTGTATTTGCCAATTTTTTGGAGGAATACCAAGCCGGCAGAACGCCTAATCCGGATATTTTGTGTAATGCAGAAATCAAATTTAAGGCGTTTTTAGATCATGCCATGGGCATGGGTGCAGATTTAATTGCGACTGGTCATTATGCAAAAGTACGCGAAAACCCACTTCAGGCTGGGCAATATCAACTGCTGAAAGCGGACGATGGCAGCAAAGACCAAAGTTACTTTTTGCATCGTCTCAATCAAGCACAACTTTCAAAAACACTATTTCCTTTGGGTAGCTATCTCAAACGCGAAGTACGCGAAATGGCGCGTGAAGCAGGCTTGGCGAATGCAGAGAAAAAGGACTCCACTGGTATTTGCTTTATTGGTGAGCGCCCTTTCCAGGAGTTTTTGCAACGTTATTTACCACGCCAACCTGGCGATATGAAAACACCAGAAGGCAAGCTGGTCGGCCAACATGAAGGCTTGATGTACTACACGCTGGGGCAACGCCAAGGGCTAAAAATCGGCGGCAGTCGAGAAAGCAATGGAGAACCTTGGTTTGTGGCGGCCAAAGACATGGCGAAGAATGAGCTGATTGTGGTGCAAGGCCACGACCACCCATTACTACAAAGCGATGGCCTCAAAGCTGGCCAACTGCATTGGATTAGTGGTGAAGAGCCTAAAACCAACTGGGTATATGCCGCAAAAACGCGCTACCGCCAGCCGGATGCGCCTTGCGAGATCGATGCTGTGGATGCCAATGAGGTGGATATTCGCTTTGGTCAACAACAATGGGCGGTCACGCCCGGGCAATCCGCCGTAGTATATGAGAGTAACGTGTGCTTAGGCGGCGGTATTATTACTGGTGCAATCTAAGTGAATTAACATAATGATCGATATATAAAAAGGGTGGCGCTGCCACCCTTTTTATTAGCTAATCCCAGCTTAATGCACCACCGGTTTGGTACTCAGTGACACGGGTCTCAAAGAAGTTTTTCTCTTTTTTGAGGTCCATCATTTCACTCATCCAAGGGAAAGGATTGGTCGCACCAAGATAAATGGCATCCAAGCCAATTTGCTGGCAACGACGGTTAGCAATAAAGCGCAGATACTCTTTGAACATGGTGGCATTCAAACCCAACACGCCGCGCGGCATCGTCGCTTCAGCATATTGATACTCAAGCTCTACACCATGCTGAATTAATCCGCGAATTTCATCACGGAATTCTGCAGTCCACAAATGTGGGTTTTCCAGTTTAATGGTGTTAATGACATCAATACCAAAATTGCAGTGCATAGACTCATCACGCAGAATATATTGATATTGCTCAGCTGCGCCTTGCATTTTGTTCTGGCGGCCAAGTGCCAGAATCTGCACAAAACCTACATAGAAGAACAAACCTTCCATAATGCAGGCAAATACAATCAATGAGCGTAACAATTGTTGGTCAGCTTCTGGCGTACCCGTTTTAAAAGCAGGGTCTGTCAGCGTATTGATGAACGGTATCAGGAAATCATCTTTGGCTTTAATACTGGCCACTTCCTGGTATGCATTAAATACTTCAGACTCATCTAGCCCCAAGCTCTCTACAATATATTGATACGCGTGGGTATGAATGGCTTCTTCAAAACCTTGACGCAGTAAGTATTGACGGCATTCCGGCGCGGTAATATGACGGTAAGTACCCAACACAATATTGTTGGCCGCCAGCGAGTCAGCTGTCGTAAAAAAACCTAAATTACGCTTAACAATTAAGCGCTCGTCTTCCGTTAACGCAGTGCTGTCTTTCCATTGTGCAATGTCACGGCTCATACTCACTTCTTGCGGCATCCAATGGTTTGCACAACCTGCCAAGTATTTATCCCAAGCCCAGTGGTACTTAAACGGCACTAATTGATTGACATCGGTTTGGCCATTAATCATGCGTTTGTCGGATGCATTGACGCGGCCGGTGAATGCAGGCTGATTGGCTGCCACACTAGGTGCTGGCGGCGCTGATACCACATGCAGTTGCGGTTTGGCTTCCGCCTGCTCTATGACTACATCATCTTCAAATGAAAGCATATTATTTCCTATTCTTTATTAATTCATTAAGAAAATTAAAAGTTCTAAGCGAGACTAGGCGTGAGAGAAAATTTTTGAGCGCGGCATACATGAAGTATGTAAGCGAAAAAATTTTGATCACAACGCCGTATCGCGACGAAGTTTTATTTTTCTACTGGCAGGCTTCGCAATCAGGGTTGTCTATCGCGCACATCTTCGGCGCTGCTTCAGCCTCATTTTGCGCATGTGCTGACACTGCATTCAACTCGCCGCCTGAACCGGTTGATTTCTCTGCTGCTGTCGCCCCCATAGAGCGCAAGTAATAGGTTGTTTTTAATCCACGTAACCATGCCAGCATGTAGATATCGTTCAGTTTTTTACCGGATGGCACTGCAAAGTAAAGGTTGAGGGATTGCGCTTGATCTATCCATTTTTGGCGACGCGCTGCCGCCTCTACCAACCAGCTAGGATCCACATCAAATGCGGTTGCATATAAGGCCTTTAAATCAGCTGGCACACGTTCAATTTTTTGTAGCGATCCATCGTAGTATTTCAAGTCAGACACCATGACCTCATCCCACAATCCACGCACTTTTAAGTCATTGACCAATTGCTCGTTGACGATAGTAAACTCACCGGACAAGTTGGATTTCACATACAGATTTTGGTATTCCGGCTCAATGCTAGCTGAAACACCAACAATATTAGAAATGGTTGCAGTTGGTGCAATAGCGACGCAATTGGAGTTACGCATACCTACTGCGGCAATTCGGCTGCGCAATGCTGCCCAATCTAATGTGCTGGAACGGTCGACCTCTACATGGCCGCCGCGTTCAGTAGTGAGAAAATCCAGAGTATCGAACGGTAGAATACCTTGATCCCACAAGCTGCCTTTAAAGCTAGAGTAGGCACCGCGTTCTTCCGCCAACACTGTGGATGCCCAATAGGCGTTGTAGCACACCGCTTCCATGGTACGGTCGGCAAATTCCACCGCCTCTTGAGAAGCGTAAGGAATGCGCATAGCGTGTAATGCATTTTGGAATCCCATAATGCCCATGCCCACAGGGCGATGGCGGTAGTTGGAGTTACGCGCTTTGCCCACCGCGTAGAAATTGATATCCACCACATTGTCCAACATGCGCATCGCTACTTTGGTGGTTGCGGCTAGTTTGGCTTGGTCAATCACCAAGGCATCGCCCTCTTGCTTCAGATGTTGTAGCAAATTCACTGAACCCAAGTTGCACACGGCAATCTCGGTATCGGATGTATTCAGTGTAATCTCAGTACAAAGGTTAGAGCTATGCACTACACCCACATGCTGCTGTGGTGAGCGTATATTGCAAGGGTCCTTAAATGTGATCCAAGGGTGACCTGTTTCAAATAGCATCGACAACATCTTGCGCCACATTTGCAAGGCGGGCACGCGCTTGAATAATTTGATTTCACCATTATCGGCTTTACGCTCATATTCGATATAAGCTGCAGCAAATTTTTTGCCATATAAATCATGTAAGTCAGGCACATCAGATGGCGAGAACAATGTCCACTCACCATTCTCTGTCACACGCTGCATGAATAAATCTGGAATCCAATGAGCGGTATTCATATCATGGGTGCGGCGACGGTCATCCCCCGTGTTTTTGCGTAAATCCAGAAACTCTTCAATGTCCAGATGCCAAGTTTCCAAGTAACCGCAGACTGCACCCTTGCGCTTACCCCCTTGATTGACAGCGACTGCGGTATCGTTCACCACTTTTAAGAAAGGAATCACGCCTTGGCTCTTACCATTAGTGCCTTTGATACGTGCACCGAGTGCGCGCACCGGCGTCCAGTCATTGCCTAAACCACCGGCATATTTTTGCAACAAAGCATTTTCTTTAATGCCTTGGTAAATGCCCTCTAAATCGTCACTCACTGTCGTCAAATAGCAGGAAGACAACTGTGAATGCAACGTGCCGCTGTTAAATAACGTTGGTGTAGAGCTCATAAAGTCAAAGCTGGAAAGCAAATTATAAAACTCAATCGTGCGTGTCTCGCGGTCAATCTCATTAATCGCCAATCCCATCGCTACACGCATAAAGAAAATCTGAGGCAGTTCAATACGGCGCTCTTCAGTATGCAAAAAGTAGCGGTCGTACAAGGTTTGTAGCCCTAGGTACCCAAACTGAAAATCGCGGTCGTGCGCTAACACTGCGCCTAACTTTTCCAAATCAAACTGGCCTAAGCGGGGGTCTAGCAAATCTGCTTCAATACCCATTTTGATATAGCGTGGGAAATAGCTAGCGTAAGTAGTCGCCATTTCTGCGTGTGACACTGCATCACCTAATACCTCAGCACGTACCAGATCCAGCTGCAAACGAGCGGTTACATAGTTATAGGCAGGCTCTGTTTCAATCAAGCTGCGCGCTGAAAGAATCAACGCCTTACGCACTTCGTTAAAGCTAATGCCATCGTATAAATCACGCACTGCTTGGTCTACCACCACACTTGGTTTGACTTCTTTACCTAAACCTACACAAGCCTCTTCCGCCATATTATTCAACATGGTCATATTGAGCGGTCTAAGTTTGCCATCGATATTGATGTTGATATGATGTTTTTGCTGCTCCGGTGCGCTGGCTTTTTCTGCCGCGCGCTCCGCATTTCGCTTTTCGCGATACAGCACATAGGCACGCGCTACATCATGATTCCCATTGCGCATTAGCGCCAATTCCACTTGGTCTTGGATGTCCTCGATATGTACTGCACCGCCAGCTGGTAAGCGGCGCAATAATGCGACATTCACCAATTGGCTCAAGCTTGCCACTTGGTCGCGCACACGCTGCGACGCCACGCTCTGGTTGCCCTCTACTGCTAAAAAAGCCTTGGTAATCGCTATAGAAATTTTGTCGAGTTGATAGGCCACCACGGCGCCATTACGGCGAATGACTTGTAAAGTCGGTTGCTGGCCAGTTTGTGATGTTTCCACTTCTGATGTTCGTACATCATCCATTTTTTTGTGCTCCCTTGAAAAAGGGGCAGGTATGCTATTTTTATATGCTTACTTCATTGAAATTAAGCTTAAAAAAAGACCAGCTGGTAGGATGCACTTATACACCCCATCTGCCGAGGACACCCCGCCTCAAACTTTAAAAATTAATTGCTTACGGCAGGTCTCCTGGCTCTTAGCTCAACGTCGTTTTAGGCCTTCCCACATAAAGTTATGCAGTGGCAGCGAGTTAAAACAACTTGCTAATTACAGTTGCGGGGGCAGCTATGGAATCAGATTTTAGATGAAAATCTTCACCACATTCCCTTTTAAATGCACGTTTTGAATTAAACGTGCATACCGTATGCAACGGACTATAAATCAATATATATGGATTTTCAATACACGAAAACACAATATATTGATTTTTTATCACAAACGATTGTTTTCATTGGGGATAAATATTGGCTATTGATATCGTGCCTCTGCAATACAAAAAAACGCAGGGACACGATAAAACAGACTTATGTTGTTGAGTAGTTGGCCATCAGTTGTGCACGCAAGCGCTTTGCTGCCGTCACCATATTGTGAAGCGCAAGCTTGGTTTCGTCCCAACCGCGCGTTTTCAAACCGCAATCTGGATTTATCCATAAACGCTCAGCTGGAATCACATCCATTGCCCGTTGCAACAGCGCTTCGATATCTTCCACACTCGGCACTCTTGGTGAGTGGATATCATACACGCCAGGACCAATCTCGTTTGGGTAAGCAAATTTGCCAAAGCCATCCAAAAGCTCCATATGTGAACGCGAAGTCTCAATGGTAATCACGTCAGCATCCATCGCCGCAATTGCCGGCAAGATATCGTTAAACTCTGAATAGCACATATGGGTATGAATCTGCGTGTTGTCATCCGCTACACTGGCTGAGATCTTGAATGCACGCACCGCCCAATCTAAATAATGTTGCCATGCTGCTTTTTGCAACGGTAAGCCCTCGCGCAAGGCTGCCTCATCAATTTGAATAATGGCGATACCCGCTTTTTGCAAATCATCCACCTCATCGCGAATGGCTAGTGCCAGTTGCAGTGCTGTTAAATGGCGTGGTTGGTCATCGCGCACAAATGACCATTGCAGCATGGTAATGGGGCCTGTCAGCATGCCTTTAACCGGCTTAGTTGAAAGCGATTGTGCATAACGCGCATATTCCACAGTCATGGGTGTTGGGCGATAGACATCGCCATAAATCACTGGTGGCTTGACGCAGCGGGAGCCATAACTTTGCACCCAGCCATATTGTGTAAAGGCATAGCCTGCCAACTGCTCACCAAAGTATTCCACCATATCGTTACGTTCAGCTTCGCCATGCACCAGCACATCTAAGTCTAACGCTTCTTGTTGACGTACCGCATGCTCAATATGCGCTAGCATTTTGGCGTGATAATGTGTCTGCGGTAACCCTCCCTTTTTAAAAGCTGCACGCGTGGCGCGGATATCTGCAGTTTGCGGGAAAGAGCCAATGGTGGTGGTTGGCAGGAGTGGTAATTGTAAACGTACTTTTTGCTTGGCCAGTCGCGTTGCAAACGGACTGGCGCGATTTTCATTGATATTGTCTATCGCTGCGATTCTGGCTTGCAAGCTTTTATCATTGACGCGCGTAGATGCTTTACGACTAGCGATTGCTTGGCGTGATTCTCTCAGTAAAGCTTCGACTGACTCAACTCCCAAATTAATCGCTTGCGCCAACAAATGGAGCTCTTTTAGTTTTTCATCGGCAAACGCTAACCAAGATTTCAGTTCGCCATCTAACTGCTGCTCATGCCGCAATGTCACCGGGGTATGCAATAAAGAGCAACTAGGTGCTAACCACAAACGCTCTTTTAGACGTTCGGCAGGCACGGCCAAGATTGCTAATGTTTTATCTAAATCATTACGCCAAATATTGCGGCCATCAATCACGCCCGCAGATAACACCCAATAAGCAGGCAGCGCATTTACCCAAGGCAACAGCTGCTCTGGCGCACGCACCACATCGATATGCAGGCCATCCACCGGCAGCGCAGTAATCACACTTTGATAACGGGTGACATTGGCGAAGTAAGTGGTCAGCAGCAGCTTTGGCCGTTGCGTTCTAAACCAAGCATAGGCACGTTGAAAAGCTTTCAACCATTGGTCGTCTAAATCCAAGGCAAAAATAGGCTCATCGATTTGCACCCATTCAATTTTTCTTATGTGCAGTTCCTGCAGCAAATATGCATATTGCTGTGCCAAGCTATCCAATAAATCTAAAGCCTCTATGCCTTTAGCCTTGCTTAAATATAAAAAGCTGACAGGCCCTAACAGCACTGGTTTAACCTTAGCATTTAAGGTTTGCGCCTCGTCCAGTTGCGTTAAAAAGTCATGTGCGTTCACTGAAAAGATAGTCTCTGCGTTAAGTTCAGGAACAATATAGTGATAGTTAGTATCAAACCATTTAGTCATTTCCATAGCTGGCTGCTCGATATTGCCACGCGCTAACGCAAAGTACGCAACTTCTGGTGGGGCATTTTTTTGGCCGAAAGGTGGTTTGGCAAAACGTTTGGGCGTGGCGCCAAACAATACCGCATGGTCCAGCACATGGTCATACAGTGAAAAATCATGGCTGGTGATATAGCTCAACTCTGCGGACTGCTGTTTTTGCCAATGCTCCGCCCGCAATTGCGCTGCGGTCTGTTGCAAATCTTGTGCACTGGTCTCGCCGCGCCAAAATGATTCCAATGCAAATTTAAGCTCGCGGCGCTCACCTACGCGCGGGTACCCCAAAATATGTGTCTGTGCCATGTGCTGCCTTTGATTATGATAAAAGGTGACATTGTTGACGACGCATATTTATTAATAAAGCGAAAGTTTTTGTGTTAAATTTGAATTTCATTCATACCTGAAATAGACAATGCTGGAAATTCGTCACTTAAAATCGCTGAAAGCCATTGCAGAAACCAATAAGCTTGGCTTGGCCGCCCAACGCGTTTTTTTAACGCAATCTGCGCTATCGCATCAAATCAAAGCGTTAGAGCAGCATTACGATATTGTGTTATTCAAGCGTCTGCCGCAGGGCCTCACGTTTACTAAAGCAGGTGAACGATTATTGGCGCTAGCTAACGAATTACTACCAGCGATTGAAAAAGCCGAGCGCGATTTGGTGCGATTAAAAAGCAATCAATCCGGTGAGCTACGCATTGTGCTGGAGTGTCACACCTGTTTTGACTGGCTCACCCCAGTAATGGATCACTTTAGACGTGCATGGCCTGAGGTAGACATTGATTTAGTAGCGGGTTTTCATAGTGACCCTTGGCAATTAATACATGAAGGCAAGGCCGATATCGTGATTGGCGGCTTGCCACAGAAAAACTTGCAGCTACCTTACTTACCATTATTTAAATTTGAAATCATGGCAGTTCTGCCAAATGACCATCCGCTTGCGAAAAAATCTCGGCTAGTGGCCAATGATTTTGCTAATGAAACGCTGATTACCTATCCGGTAGATGAAAGCAGGATTGATGTAATTCAACAATTACTATCACCGGCGCAAATACCATTTCAGCGCCGCACAGCCGAGCTAACCATTGCCATAATGCAGTTAGTAGCCAGCCGGCGTGGTGTAGCTGCGCTACCCAACTGGGGCATACGTAGTTATGTCGATCATGATTACGTGATTGCCAAGTCAATTGGCAAGCAAGGTTTGTGGTCAAATCTGTATTTGATTGCCGCGCAGGACACCATTGAAAAACAATATGTAATTGATTTAAAAGAAATTATCAGAAACACTTGCCTAACCCAACTTGAAGCGATTCATCTGATTTAATCTGATTGATCGCATAAACTTAAACAAGACTGTGATAGCGGGTCTATTTAAAGTATTGCAGTAGGTGTACAGTCCTTAAAATAACTCATCTTGCAATATTGACGATGGATATCCTATGGCTTACATATTGAGAAATGAACAAGGCGCAATTATTGCGGCCAGCACCAACACTCAAGTGGATAAAGATTGGCAATTTATCGAGAATAATCACCCCGAATATATTGCTTTTCTGGAGGCAGATATCAAACAGCATGACGCTTTCCGAGAGAGTGATATTCAGCTTGCCCGTGTGCTAGAGGATTTGATTGAAGTGCTGATTGAACGCAATTTAATTCAATTTACGGACTTCCCATCTGCAGCACAAAAACGCTTGAATGACCGACAGTCTATGCGCTCGAAAAATCGTCTCACTATGATTGTGGAAGACGACAAAAGGCTTTTTTAACTGGAAAAACAGCCTGCATGCGCAGGCTATGGTTGTGGCATGGTCTGTTTAAAACTCGGGCGTTTTACCAGCACGCTATAGTGTTTTGCCAAATTCACAAATTTGTCTTGCCAAGTTTTGCCATCCCAGCGCAAATGTTTGAAACGAAGATCGAGATAGCCCAGACAACAGCCCAGTGCAATATCGGCCAAACTAAAGGTTTCGTTCACACACCATTTTTTCTTCAACAAATCGGCATCTAACACGGTTAAGCCCTGTAGTACCTTACCCATTTGTTTATCAATGTGCGCCTGTGATTGTTGCGCCTCTGGCTTGCGTTGCTCCAGCATCACGGCAACAGCAGCATCACATACACCATCCGCAAGCGCCTCCCAGCGACGTACTTTAATTTTGGCGATATGATCTTGCGGAATCAGGTGTGATAAAGGTGTTCTGTGGTCCAAATACTCCACAATCACACGCGAGTCATACAATGGCTCGCCATCATCCAGCACTAATACTGGCACTTTACCTAGTGGGTTGTGCTGACTCACGGGGCAATCCGGGTCAGACAGCACCACTTCATTCAATTCAACATCCACATGTTTCTCAAGCGCAACAATGCGTACTTTTCTGGCGTAAGGGCTATTGATGGTATATAGAAGTTGCATAAAATGACATGAATAAATGTAATGAATGCACATTATAATGGAATTATGACGACACCGCTTTTTAGCCAACACTATCCGCCACACTCGAATGCTTTTGCACAACTGGTAAGCGCGCAAGTAAGCGCGGCACTCACAGAAGACATGGGGAGCGGCGACTTAACTGCGCAACTCATCCCAGCTCAGCAACCCGCTGAGGCTACGGTCATATCCAGAGAGGCGGCTGTGATATGTGGTCAACACTGGTTTAATGATTGTTTTCTACAGCTTGATCCCAAGGCCGTGATTACATGGCACGTCAAAGAAGGTGAAAGCGTAGTCCCAAATCAAAAGTTATGTGAAATCTCAGGCCACGCGCGTGCATTGCTCAGCGCGGAACGTACTGCTCTCAACTTTTTACAAACCTTAAGTGCTACAGCCACAGAAACTAGACGCTATGTAGACGCCATTAAAGGCTTGTCTGCGGCTATTTTAGACACGCGAAAAACCATCCCTGGCCTACGTCTGGCGCAAAAGTATGCCGTGACTGTGGGCGGAGGGCTTAATCAACGTTTAGCGCTCTATGATGGCATATTGATTAAAGAAAATCATATCGCCACGGCTGGTAGCATTACTGCAGCATTACATAGCGCTTTTGAGCTACACCCCCATGTAAGCACACAAATTGAGGTGGAAAATATTGTGCAATTGCAAGAAGCGTTGCAGGCTGGAGCAAAGAGTATTTTATTGGATAATTTTAGCTTGGAGCAATTACGCGAAGCGGTCAATATCAATCAAAAACGTGCCGTGCTGGAAGCTTCTGGCAATGTGAGTTTATCGACGGTCCGTGATATTGCAGCGACTGGCGTCGATAGAATCTCGGTAGGCAGTCTGACTAAACATATCCACGCCGTGGATTTAAGTATGCGTATTAAAATGCACTGAATGTCTTATTTTCATTCATAATAAAGGTATCTTTTTCTAACACATCGTATGAATACTGTTACCCGATCTGCATCAAGCAAAGTGACTAGCAAACTCGCACTAGGCGATGTGTTGCGGATGCTAGTCAGCGATGGGCGCATAGACAAAGAACAAGCAGAGAAATTATACAAAGACCGTAAAAAAGATAGCTCTAATTTACATCCGATTGTCATTATTGCTGACCAAAAATGGAAAGACCTTAAACCACCGCATAAAGTGTTTTCGGTTGAGCAACTGAGTCATTTCATCGCACAACAAGCCAAGGTTGATTTTTACCATATTGACCCACTCAAACTTGACTTTTCTTCTGCCGCACAGGTGATGTCCAAAGCCTATGCAGAGCGGCTGAAAATCATGCCGATTGCGATTAAAGGTGATGTGGCCACGATTGCTACGGCTGACCCATTTCACACTGACTGGATTACCGATTTAGAGCGTGTATTGAATCTGAAAATCAAATTGGTGATGGCAAATCCGTTGGAAATCAACCGTTATCTGCCAGAGATATACAACCTTGCCACCTCCATTAATCAAGCCAACATCGCCAAAGCTGGCCAAATTGTGGGGGTGCAAAACTTTGAGCAGTTGATTGAACTTGGCAAAGATAAAAATCTGGATGCCAACGAGCAGCATGTGGTGAATATTGTGGATTGGTTGCTTAAATATGCGTTTGAACAACGCGCCAGTGATATTCACTTAGAGCCACGCCGCGGCATGGGCACCATGCGTTTCCGCATTGACGGTGTGTTACACCAAGTGTATCAATTGCCCAGCAATATCATGAATGCGATTACCAGCCGCATTAAGCTGCTGGGGCGTATGGACATGGTTGAAAAGCGCCGCCCACAAGATGGCCGAATTAAGACAGTGAGTGGCGATGGCACTGAAATTGAGTTACGCCTTTCCACGATGCCAACAGCCTTTGGTGAAAAACTGGTGATGCGCGTATTTACGCCCGACGTCATCGTGCAAGACTTTTTACAGTTGGGGTTCTCTAAAAAACAAGCCGATTTATGGGCGCAATGGACCAAAGCCCCAAACGGCATTATTTTGGTCACCGGGCCAACTGGCTCTGGCAAAACCACCACGCTGTATTCCACGCTCAAGCAGCTAGCAACGCCTGAAGTGAATGTCAGTACAGTCGAAGACCCGATAGAGATGATTGAGCCTGCATTTAACCAAATGCAGGTGACACAAAATATTGGTTTAGGTTTTGCCGAGGGTATACGCACGCTGATGCGGCAAGACCCGGACATTATCATGGTGGGTGAGATTCGCGATCAAGAAACTGCTGATATGGCGATTCAAGCAGCATTAACAGGTCACTTAGTGCTATCGACGCTACACACTAATGATGCGCCTTCTGCTATTACTCGCCTGTTGGATTTGGGCGTACCTGCGTATCTAATCCATTCCAGTATTTTGGGGATTATGGCTCAGCGCTTGGTGCGTACGCTTTGCCCGGCCTGCAAGGCACCTACCGACTTAACCGATGAAGAGTGGAAATCTGTTACCTATCCGTTTAAAGCCAACAAACCCACCAAGGCGATGAAAGCAGTAGGTTGCTTAGAATGTCGCAACACTGGCTATCGCGGGCGTAGTGGGATTTATGAAATGCTAACCCTCACCAACAAAATGCGAAAACTCATTACCGCAGATACGGATTTGGCTGTGCTGAGAAACTTAGCCTATCAAGAAGGCATGCAACCGCTGCTGTTGAACGGCGCAGAGAAAATCGCGGCCGGATTAACCACCGTTGAAGAAGTGCTAAAAGTAGCCCCACCGATTGAGCAATAGCCTTAAGTCAGCCCATGCGCATTTCAATTGCGCGCTCGTTTAATATACATCTCGGCGGTATCGACCACTTGTTTGAAACATCATGAGCGTATCTTCACCCAAAATTTCTAAGAGCGATTGGTGCACTGCAGGCGCCATACCACTAGCGCTACCACAGACATAAATTGCAGCACCAGCCTCAACCCATTGTACCAGCGCTGACGCCGATGAGCTCAGTACATCCTGTACATAAATACGCTCACGCTGATCGCGAGAAAATACAGTATCCAGCCTAGTCAATATATTTTGTTCCCGCCAGCAATCCAGCTCTTGTTTAAAGTAAAAATCATGTGCTGCATTACGCTCACCAAAGATTAGCCAATTACGCTGTTGCCCTAAACTGGCGCGCAGTTTCAAGTGCGCCCTTAGCCCAGCAATACCGGTGCCATTACCTATCAAAATGATGGGTATATCACTGCTAGGTGGATGAAATGCTGCGTTCTCACGAATACGTACTGCAATAGATTGATTAAGCGTTGCATACTCAGTGAGCCAGCCGGAACCAATACCCAAGCGCCCATCTGCATAATGGGTTTGGCGCACAACCAATTCAATGCCGCCATCTTGTGGAATAGAGGCGATTGAGTATTCTCGGTGCGGTAATGTATTTAATGTGGACACTACTTCCTGAGCCCCTAATCCGACTAACTTCTCAACATCGCCAGACGTATGCGGTAGCAGCTTGTTTTGCAAAGCTTCAGCCAAAACCGTGCTACCGTCATTCACAGTTAGCGTGCCATCTAAGCCAAGTTGCTGGAGGAAATCATGGATTGATGCTGGTGAGTTTTGTGGGCCGATTTCTAAAATATCACCTGCCTGCCAGTGCATATTTTGTTGTTGTGTGGTCAAGGTTAAATGGTACACAGGCGCACCTGCACTACCAGCGTTCAGCAAAGTGCGAGCTGTTAGCTGCCAAGATTGGTATTCAGGCGTTTTCCAATCCGCCATCTCCGTATCTTTCGCCATCACACTCAGCTGATATTGCCAATGCCTTAACGCGCCCTCGTCGTTTCTATCCACCTCCACCATATCGAATAAAGGCGTGGATTGAACATGCTGTAGCCATGTATCTAAGGTATGGCCAAAGCCACAAAAATGGGTATAGCTGGTATCGCCCAATGCCAAAATACCATAAGACAGATGCGCGAATGTAGCGTCAGTCAGCATTACATGTTGCAGAAAATCCACTGCATTGTCAGGCGCATCTCCTTCGCCTGTGGTACTCACCACAAATAGTGCACGCGTAAACTGATTAAGCATACCCGCATCCACCGCAGACAGTGCGCGTATTTCTACGCGCACATTGGCAAGCGTGAGCGATTCTGCCGTTTTTTTCGCAAGTTGTTCCGCGTTGCCGGTTTGGCTCGCATACGCAATTAATATGTAGCTTTCATCCAGCACATTTTCGGCCACATTCAGTGGATGCGCGTAAGCAGACTTTCTCTTATGCTGCCAGAAAATCCACCCACAAAAAGCTAAGTACAGTGCGATGACAGCACCAGCATTTAGGATGGGTGATGTATAGCCATTGGCTGCATGTGCCACATGAGCGCTATGCAGCAAGATGATGGTTAGTATTGTTTTCATGACAGCATCGCCGTCAATTCATTTGAAAAGTGCTCTTTAAACCCTTCAGAAGTTTGTTCCACCAATAACACTGCAACGCTCTGTGTATCTGCAAACTCCATTGCAGCGTTAACGCCCATGACTGTGAAAGCGGTGGCCAATGCATCAGCCATCATGCATTCGGTATGCAACACTGTAACCGAGACCAAGGCATTCAATGCACGGTCAATCGGGAAACCAGTTCTAGGATCTATGGTGTGAGCATAGCGCTTGCCTTCATAATCAAAGCAACGCCGGTAATCGCCAGAAGTGGCAATAGCTAAACCATGCAACGCAACTACAGACTGATTTGGTGTGGAAGCCTCTGGTGATGTCTCAAGCGCCACCCACCAAGGCTGCCCATCGGGCTTGATGCCTTTGCCATACAACTCACCACCAACCTCTATTAAGTAGTGCTCTAAGCCAGCCAATTCAAGGGCGTTAGCAATACGATCAACGCTGTAGCCTTTTGCAATCCCTGAAAAATCCACAGATACATTGCCCGGTTGCAACACGCGTCTGCACTGACTATCGAGCTTAAGTTTTTGCCAGCCACAGTTAGCAAGAACTGCTTTTGCTTCCTCATTATCTGGCGGAGTGCTACGCTGACCTTCTGGGCCAAATCCCCATAGATTCACTAATGGCCCAACCGTCGGATCAAATGCGCCATCGGTATCAGCCGCTACCTTTAATGCACAATCTAACACCTGAAAAAAAGCAGCAGGAATGGCATGCCAGGTATTGGCTTCAGCGCGATTAAACTGGCTGAGATTTGAATCTGCTTGCCAAGTACTCATTTGTGCAACTACCAAATCTAATTCATTCTGTACAAACACACGCACGTGATCGTTAGAGTGATGATTAGAGTTGATATAACGGACAGCCCAGGTTGTACCCATAGACTGACCGCTGAGTGTTTGCAACGCCTCGGTGGGCAATTGCGCGGGAAGTGATTGCAGATTTTGCGGGATGAATACACGACGCATTTAAAGCACTTATTGCGGCAATACTTCCAGCGTAATCACATAAGCCAAGCTACGCTCTTTCGCGACTTTGTTCGTCACTTTGTTGTCTTTAAAATCTGCATCTAGCCAGTACATGCCAGCATCAGGCAATGTCACTTTGAGTTTGCCGTTCCTGTCTGTTTTGTAGGTCTTTTCATCAGTGCTGTTTCTGTAGCGTGATTGTGAGCGAATAATCGCCACTTCCACACCTTCTGTTGGTTTGCCATCTACCAAGAATGTCAGCTCAACCGGTTCACCTGTTACCAAATCATTCGGATGCGTAGCCGCTACTAACTCCAAGCCTTTGCCAGTCGTCTTCAATGCGCTCGGCTTACCCACTGTCACATAGTTTTCCATGCGGCTATCTGTCTCGGTCACTTGTAAGTCTTTTGCATCGGTCGGGACTTCTTTTGCTAGTGCTTCAGCCGTGCCCATAAAACGTTTAGGTTTATTCTCAGCATCTTTCCAGCTGGCACGGAAACCCGAGCGCAACAACTCTAAACGATAGGTACCTTGCTGTTCCAGCTTGGCATCAAACACAGTGCGTAACTCGCCTTTCATCACATTGACTGGCGTCACTTTGCTGCCATCCGGTGCAATAATGCTGAGCGCATCAATCACCAGCGGGCGGTGGTCAATCATAAAAGGAACACTGGAAGATGCGGCGTCAAATGTCACAAACTGTGGTGCAGACAGCACTGTGCTAGATGGTGCAATCCAAACGCCGTGGGCGTGAGCTGCAGAAACTGAGGCGCCTAGCACCAAAGACAATAGGGTAACTATATGTTTCATAATAATATTCCTTAAAAATATGTACTCAGAAATTAGGGTTTCAAATTGACAACGATGTCACCCAGCTCCGACTGCCCTGTCGCTTTCGCTGTTTCCGCTTTTTTTACCGGCCAGGTAAATGGCACGCGCACAATTTCGCGCCCACCTTTTTCGCGGGCAGATTCCACGGCAATGTTGTACTGTCCAGCAGGCAAACTGGCTAATGGTTCTTTACCTTCAACAAAGGTTAATGCATGCTCACCCACTGCACGTGTAGCACCCGTTACGCCATCCATCGGCAACGACTGATCACGACCGCTTTTGCGCCACCACTGACGTAAGTCTTTCAGCCATTTATCACTTTGCTCACCTTTATCGGTTTTTTTTTGGCTATACCACACGGACAAATTCTGTTGCACGCTTTGATCTGGCTTTTCTACCCAAATTGCCACGTATGGGCGGTGATATTCAGACGTGTTGATTTGAGGGAGCGTGACTTTAACGCTGATTTCCCCCGCATTTGCCTGATAAGTGAACACACCAGCGACTAGCGCTGGCACCCAGCCAGGTGAGAGTGCAGGAACCCATTTACGCATTGACAGATACTCCTAATAACAAATTAAATTAACAACCTGAATCAAAACTTTTAGTGAATAAATAAAATCACCAATACCAATGGCAAGACAAACCCTAGCCCCACTAATGGCCAAGTGGATGGGCGGTTATTGGCATGCATATAGAGCATGCATAAACCAGTAATGCTGAACACCAGCACCGCCACTGAAAACACATCTAGGAACCAACTCCAAGCAGTACCGGTATTGCGCCCTTTATGCAAATCGTTCAAATACGATACCCAACCACGCTCGGTACGTTCATAGTTCACTTCACCACTGTGACGGTCTATGGTCAGCCATGCATCCCCACCTGGGCGTGGTAAGGACACATAGACTTCGTCCTCTGACCATTCACTCGGCGCATTCTCTAACGTAATGCCCAGTGTGTTGCCTATCCAATCGGCAGTGGCTTGAGGCAGTGGCGCTTTGTCATCGGCAGGTTCGGTTTTAATTTGACTTAGCAGTGCATCAGGCACAGTGGCGGTTTTTGTAGAAACAACAGGTTGCGACTCGATGTGCGTCGCATTATTCAAAGTAATGCCAGTGATTGCAAACAACAGCATGCCGACCAAACAGGCCGCAGAACTGATCCAGTGCCAGCGGTACAAGTGCTTGAGCCAAAATGCCCTATTTTTTTGCTGCGTTTGATTTTGCATGATTAGTTGACGATATCAATACTAGTGTTTGTCGGTCAAAAACACTGACCTTTTAATTGTAAATGAGAATTAATCTCATTTTAACAGAAAGCTGTATCTGTATATGCAAGCCATATGTAAAGTTAATTAAAGATTTTTAAGTAGATGAAGCATTTGCTGTTAGTTGGGTGTGCAAAACATCCATTTGAATATCTTCAAGTGTTTTGCATCCGGTTAGAGCCATGGCAATTTCCAGCTCTTCGCGCAAAAGACGAATCAGATGTGCAACGCCCAAAGCTCCTGCCACGCTCAGTGCGTGAATATAAGGCCGACCTATCATCACCGCTGTAGCACCTAAGGCGCGCGCTTTAATAATATCCGTGCCACGACGAATACCACCATCCACCAACACTGGCACTGCCCCGTTCACGGCTTTAGCCACTTCTGGGAGCGCATGAAAAGTGGCTGTCACACTATCGAGCACGCGGCCGCCGTGATTTGACACCACGATTCCACTGGCACCCACATCAATTGCTCTGATAGCGTCGGCAGGATGCAGAATCCCCTTTAACACTATTGGTAAAGATGTTTGCTTGACCAACCACGCCACATCATCCCAAGTCGGTGCAACAGTCATCAAACTATCAAATACAACACTGCCGCCTTCCGGCACCAAAGGAAGCGGTGTGGGAGGCACATTGAGATTAGCCATATTTGCCGGCAAATTAAAGCCTGCTCGCTGCTCCCGATTGCGCGCACCAGAAACTGGGGCATCCACGGTCAACACCAACGCACGATAGTCTGCAGTCTCAGCGCGCTTCAGCAAGGCTAAAGTCGCATCGCGGCTACCCTGCCAGTACAGCTGAAACCACAATAAGCCTTGGCCCAAGCTTTGGTTGTGATGGGCAATATCCTCAAGACGATGAGAAGCTTGCGTTGAAACCACTGCGACGCCTTGCATCACGCTTGCTGCAAGCGTAGTAGCTAACTCACCCTCTGAATGAAATAAGCGCTGACTTGCGACAGGTGCCAGAATAATCGGGTGTGCAAGTGTCTCTCCAAACAAGGTGCAGCGCGTATGTCCACCACGCATATCGGCCAAAACACGCGGCTGCAAATTGCAAGTGGCCCAAGCATTAAGGTTGGCCTGAATGGTGCGTTCATCGGCAGCCCCTCCTTGCAAATAAGCCCAAGCAGCGGCATCCATGTGGCCAATCGCGCGCTGTTCATAATCGACAGCCGATACAACATCGGCGGGAATGACTTGTAAAGGAGCCTTTTCCATTACTTAGCCCATTGCCTGATTAAGTTATGGTAATGCCCAGTCAGCGCCACAATCTCTTCCGTATTGCCCAGTTGGCTGCGTAATTTGAGTAGCGTCATATCTAGATCAAATAGCATGCTACGTTGCCAGGCGTCGCTTACTAAACTCTGCACCCATAGAAATGATGCGACACGCGCACCAGCAGTGACAGGCTCTACACGATGCAAACTGGATGATGGATACACAATCGCATCCCCTGCCGGTAATTTAACTTCATGGCTGCCATAGGTGTCATCGACCACTAACTCGCCACCTTCATAATCTTCTGGCTCAGATAAAAATACCGTCACCGATACATCAGTACGCACGCGCGTACCGGAACGCCTATCCATTTGAATCGCATTATCGACGTGGTTGCCATAGGTGTTGCCCACAGCATAACGGTTAAACATAGGTGGCAAAATGTGCTGCGGCAAAGCAGCAGAAACAAAGAGCGGTTGCCGCTCTAACGCCGTCACAATTGCTTGCGAAAGTGGGGGGTAATCCGAAGATTCGGTCGAGAACTGAGCATTCCGTTTTGATTCTGCAGCAAGTGGGCCTGCGGTTCCTGCGCCATCCACCCAAGCGCCTGCATCTAGGATACGACGCAGTTCTTGCACCTGTACTTTGGTTAACACTTCCGGAATGTGTAACAACATATTATCCAATCACATTTACGCAAAAAAACCCGTCAGCAAATACTGACGGGTTAAACACTGACATTACATTAAAACTTAAGCTCGGCGGTCAGCATTGCTGAACGTGGTAAACCTAATCGCACACGACCGCCACCGTTATTTAAAGTCTCGATATATTCTTTATCAAATATATTGTAGACATTGAGTCGTAAGTCTAAATTTCGATTGACGGCATAAGCCACCATGGCATCCGCCACCACAAAAGATGGGATATAAGG
Organism: Betaproteobacteria bacterium Ga0077540; assembly: GCA_001464125.1. Taxonomy (GTDB): domain Bacteria; phylum Pseudomonadota; class Gammaproteobacteria; order Burkholderiales; family Methylophilaceae; genus Methylophilus. The sequence continues at coordinate 107,005 of LNEP01000004.1, forward strand.
CATATTGGTAGTGGCTGCGCTGTCTGTAGTCACCAAGCGTTTTTGCTCGCCCATATAACGTGCGCCACCACCAATACTAAAACCACCAAAGTCATATTGCGTCCACAATGTCGCGCTATAGTCTGGCGTCCAGCGAACTGCTGTTGTATCTAGGCCAGCGTTACTTTGCTGATCTAATGCTTTGGCATTTAATTTGGTAAACCCAGCTGACAATTGCCAGTATTCTGTCAATTGACCAACAGCCATCACTTCAAGCCCAGTCACACGTGTTTTACCAATTTGTGCTGGTTGCAACATATCGTCAAATGAAGTCTGCTTATCATTTTCCGTGCGGAAAATCGCCGCCGTTAGATTCAATTGATTGTTCAGCAAATCCCATTTAGTACCAATCTCAACGTTATCGGTTTTTTGTGGGTCCAGCGCACTGTTGTTCTGGTTATTGGCTGTTGCAGACAAGGCAAAGTTAGCGCTACCTGGTGGCGTATAAGAAGTCGCATACGATGCATAAACACTACCGTTAGCGGCAGGCTTAAACAATACACCCGTTTTCCAGCTCAACAAGTTATCTGCATCGCCAGCATGTGTAACCGCGCCACCAGCACTTGCCGCTGCGCGAATATCGGTAGCCGTTTTATAACGCTCGTAACGCAAGCCAGCATTGACTTGCCATTGATCCGATAAATCCAATGTGTCGAATGCATAAATCGCAGCGGTTTTGGTATTACCATCGGTAGAGGCACCACTTGCGTAGGGCTCTGGCAATAAGTCGTTTTCATTTGGGTTGTAAAGATTTGCAGCAGGAATCGTCAACCCTGTGGTAATAAACGTTTTATTTTTTTGCCTTTCGTACATCAACTCAATGCCGCTTGTAAACGAGTTTTTAAAACCACCAATCTCAAAATTACTGTTTAAGCTGGTTTGGTTTACCATAATCTCGTCTTGGCGATCCACACGTTGACGTGAGCGGTTCACAGTCCAAGTCGCGGGGTCCGCCGTGACAGCCGTCAGGCCGGCTGCACCAGTATTCACGCCAGTTGTGACACGGTCGATATCGGTCTTCCCGTATCGTGAGATATTACGAATCGTAGTATTGCCGTTAATATCGTATTCAAACTTAGCAGTCACCATATCCGCATCTACGTGCTCATAATCATTATCGCTGCCATAGAAATTCTCGCGATCCACTTTCCTACCAGCATTCAAATTAGCATCAGCATTGTAAAAACCAGTCATGCCAACCGTAGGAATACCGCCATCTGGCGTATTATCTTGGCGTACATGTTGTGAGTACACATTGAAGCGTGTATCGGTGCCCAACCCAAACGCAATCGATGGCGCAATCGAGAAGTTCTGATTATCAACTTCATCACGTTTATCCACATTGCCGTCAAAACCCAACACATTAATACGCACCGCGGTCGTTTCGCCTATCTCTTTATTGACATCGAGAGTGCCACGTTTTTTATCAGCCGTACCATAACCAATGGTGGCAAAATTGCTGTCGGTTAAGCTTGGTTGTTTGCTGATTAAGTTAATATAGCCAGATGCCGCACCACGCCCAATATCCGCGCCTGCTGGCCCTTTGACAACTTCAATCTGCTCTAAGTTAAATACATCGCGTGTCACTGCGCCCAAATCACGAATACCATCCAAGAACAATTGATTAGAAGCGTTAAAACCACGCATAGAGAACGTATCACCGGCAGAGGTATTGCCGTTTTCACCCAGCTGAATAGTAATCCCGGGGGTATTGCGCAGCGCATCGGTCAAAGAGAAAACACCTTGCTCACGTAGCAATTCTTTCTTAATCACTTGTACCGTTTGCGGTGTATCCAGTAAGGGCTTGGTAAATTTATTGCTGGCCGATTCATCAGCTTTAAACGGCACTTCTTTAGTGGCTTTTACGCTCACCTCTGGCAACTCCACTGCTTCTTCAGCAGCGGTGGCAGCAATAGAAAATGTGGCGGCAACCAACGCGGCAATATGCGCTGGGTTGTGTTTACGGCTACGGATATGACTCATGGTTCTTCCCTTTTTTAAATTGCATCTGGCTGGCTAAAAGGAAGAACCGTTGGCTGGCTTGACTATAGTCGTTAATAAAATACTTATTTAATACTTGCTACATGCTATGGATGTTTACGTACATCAAACTCGGCGCTAACGCAGCTCTTGTCTTAGCATTGCATGCCCACACAACTTAATTGTTAAACCTTGTAAATTTTGTGTGGTTTTTGTAAAAAACAGGATAAATGATAACCGTTCTCATTTACAATTGCAACTACTATGTATGATAACCAAGTAAATTTTTAGTATTAATGAAGCATGCTGATCAAAATTAATCACCTAGTTCAAAAGATAAACACACTTAACACGCTCACAGTGATGACCATGCTCTGCTGTTTTGCGAGTCACGCAGATGCTGACACCTCCATTTGGTATAAGAACGGCGACCCATTAAATACAAATATTGATACCCTGCCTAAAATACCCACTGGGTATCAAGCTGGAATCAGCACATGCGCACCGATTGATTTAAGTAAACCACTCTCCTTGATAGAAGTCGCTGAATCTAGTTTGTGCAACAACCCGCAAACGAATGAAGTATGGGCCAGTGCCCGCGCCCAAGCCGCGCAATTGGGCATTGCAAAATCTGCATATCTGCCATCAGTGACAGACAACATATCCAGTGGTTTAGGCTACGCATCACCTGAATCGGCCGCACGAAGCAATCCCACGTTTAACTTGGGTAATAGTCTGGTTGCCAGTTATTTGCTTTACGATTTTGGCAACCGAAATGCCAATTTAGAGAACGCACGCCAGTTATTACTCTCAGCCAGCGCCAGTCAAAACAGCACGGTACAAACGGTATTATTAGCTTCAACCGTAGCGTTCTATCAAGTACAGGCCAATATTGCCGCATTGGACGCAGCCCGAGAAGTTGAACGTGCCAGTGAGGAAAGTTTTAAAGCTGCTGAGGCACGCTATAAAGCAGGCGTCTCTACTCCGGCAGATAAACTGCAAGCGCAAACAGCCTATGCACAGCTGACACTTGCACGCATCACCAATGAAGGCAATCTGCAGACAGCCTACGGTAGTTTAGCGAATGTCATGGGTCTACCTGCTAATCAAAAAATTACCTTAGCAAGCAGCCTGGCCAATGCCCCGGAAAATATTCTGGAAAATGTGAATACGCTGATTGAACAAGCAGTTGCGCGCCGTCCGGACTTGATTGCCAGCGAAGCACAACTGAAAGCTGCACAAGCCAGCATTGATGCCAGCAAGGCAGCGGCTAAGCCGACCATATCAGTGTCTGTGTCAAACAGTCTGCAAGATGGTTCACAATTAGACTTCACTAAAAATTCAACTTTGGGGCTTACCGTCTCAATTCCGCTGTTTAACGGCTATGCGCCGTCATACCGCATCCGCGCGGCAGAAGCCACCGCCGATTTGCGCACTGCCCAGCGCGACCGCTTAAAGCTACAAATCTCACTGGATGTATGGACGGCCTATCAAAACCTGCGCACAGCATTAGAATCTGTGACCGCTACTGAAGTATTGGTGAGCAGTGCTGAGCAATCTTATCGCGTTGCACTGGGGCGTTATAAAGCTGGTGTAGGCAATATTATTGATACGCTTAATGCGCAGAGTGCGCTGGCCACAGCTCGCCAGCAAAAAATCCAAGCCACACTCAACGCTAATATCGCACGTGCTACCTTGGCGCAATCAATGGGTTCACTCGACAATGCCATGGTTCAATCGTTACCAGCCACCCAATTAAACTAGCTATATTTATTTGAATCATTAAACGCACTATGAAAATGCTTAAAAAAATCATCCCTCTTGTCATCTTGGCTACCATTGCCGCTGGCGCTTACTTTTACTATCAGAAAACGCACGAGCTCAAACCAGAGGACCTGTATCGGCTAGATGAAGTGACGCGTGGCGACGTAGAACAAACCGTTTCCGCTAATGGCACGCTTAACCCAGTGAGTTTAGTGAGTGTAGGTACGCAAATTTCAGGCATCGTCAGAAAGCTTTACGTTGACTTCAACGATCGAGTAGAAAAAGACCAGGTGCTACTTGAGCTTGATAACGCGCTATCGAATGCGCAAATCGCGCAGTCACAAAGTAGCGTACGCAATAATCAGGCATCTGTAGAACTGGCCACAGCGAATGAAAAGCGTATGCGAGAGCTATATGCGCAAGAGTTTGTGTCTAAACAAGAGCTCGATACCGCAGTGCAAGTATTAAAATCGGCCAAAGCACAGCTAGATAGCGCACGTGGGCTACTGGCACGTGACCAAACCAACCTGAATTTTACTATTATTCGCTCTCCAGTCTCGGGCATTGTCGTCAACCGTGTAGTAGATGTGGGGCAAACGGTTGCGGCTAGCTTTCAAACGCCTACGCTCATTCAAATTGCGCAAGATTTATCCAAAATGCAGATTGATACCAGTTTCGCAGAAGCCGACATTGGTAATATCAAGGAAGGCCAACCTGTTAAATTCAACGTGGATGCCTACCCTAATCGAAATTTTGAAGGTGTTGTTAAACAAGTGCGCCTTAACTCAACCAACACCTCCAACGTCGTGACCTATAACGTGGTGGTGTCCGTAGACAATAGCGATCAAAAGTTACTTCCGGGCATGACGGCCTATGTGAACATTGCTGTTGCCAGCAAACAGCAAGTGCTACTAGTGCCTAATGCTGCTTTACGCTATAAGCCAAAAAATAATGATAACGGCCGTAAAAATGAAGTAAATAAAACGACTGAAGATAAAGCCAATAGCCAAAGATCTGGCGGTGAAAGCGCGAATGGCGAAAGAAAAGGCAACAGCGCTTTTGGTAAAAATGGTGATGGGCGTCAAGGCGGTCGTAGCGGCAGAGGCAAGAACGAAGACTTATCCGCCGGTAAGATTTATGTACTGAAAGATGGTCAACCCGAGCAAGTGAGGGTGCGAGTTGGCATCACCGACGGTCGCTTTACTGAAGTGATGGGACGTGATTTGGAAGCAGGCACACAAATCATCGTGGGTGAACTACAAGCCAATGGTCAAGCGCAAGGTGGCGGCAACATGCGCGGACCGAGAATGTTCTAGGCCTAAATCATGATGCAAAAAACTGTTATTGAAGTCAGTCACTTATACAAAGACTACCAAACTGCAGCGGGGCCTTTTCCCGTGCTTAAAGATGTCAATCTACGGATAGAGAGTGGTGATTACGTTGCGATTATGGGCCCGTCCGGTTCTGGCAAATCCACCTTTATGAATATTTTGGGCTGCTTGGACAAACCCACCAAAGGCCAATATGTATTGGACGGCCATGCCGTGGCAACGATGGAAGAAAACGATGTAGCTGGGGTGCGCAATAAAACCATCGGCTTTGTATTTCAAGGCTTTAACCTATTGGCACGCTCCAGTCTGCTAGATAATGTTGCTCTGCCACTGGTCTACTCCGGCATCGAAAAAAGTGAACGACATGCTCGCGCCAAAGTGTTGCTAGAGAAAGTGGGCTTGGCTAAGCATATCCACTCACGTCCAAACCAGATTTCAGGCGGGCAACAGCAGCGGGTTGCGATTGCACGTGCATTGGTAAACAAGCCTAGTTTGATTTTGGCGGATGAACCTACCGGAAATTTGGACAGCGTGACCAGTGAGGAAATCATGGCATTGTTTGGTCAACTGAATCAAGAAGGTATCACCATTGTATTAGTCACACATGAAACCGATATTGCCGAACACGCCAAACGCCAAGTACGTTTTTTAGATGGAAAAATTGTGCAGGACACACGCACACACGCTAGCCAAGTATTAGATTCGGAGATAATGCCATGAGGCTTTTGAAAAATATAGCGAGCGCTGATAAGACATTTTTTAACACATCATTATCAAGCGTAGTCGTTTTACAGGAGCTTCATCATGTTTAGCGCAATGTTAGGTGAAGCCTGGCACGCCATGAGCGCCAACCGCTTGCGCACTTTCTTAACCATGCTGGGCATGGTAATTGGGGTGGGTGCAGTGGTACTGATGATGGCGATTGGCCAAGGAGCCGAAGCAGCAGTCAAGCGCTCGATTAATGCGATGGGCAGCAATTTATTTGTGGTGCTCTCTGGACCGCCGAATGTGGGCGGCGCACGCTCCGCTACAGGCAATGCGCCTTCGCTCAATGTAAAAGATGCTAATGCGATTAACGATTTGGATGGCGTGATTGGCGTAGCGCCAGTGACGATGGGTAAGGCGCAAATTGTGTTTGGCAGCAATAACTGGAACACCGACATTATCGGCACCACCCCCAGCTATTTAGATGTACGCGCTTGGTATCTCACCGACGGCTATGCGTTTTCTGATTCTGATATTCGTTCTGCCACCCGTGTGGCTCTCATCGGCAAAACAGTTGCCCAAAATATTTTTGGCGATGATATTGATCCGGTAGGTAAAACCATCCGCATTAAACAAAGTCCGTTTGTGGTGCTGGGCGTGTTGGATAGCAAAGGTCAAACATTGGATGGCCGCGACCAAGACGACACGATTATCGTGCCGCTGACCACGGCCCAACGCAAATTATTTGGCAATCAATTGCCAGGAAGCGTACGCCAAATCATCGTACAAGCAGAGTCGGATAAAACCATGACCATGGTGGAAGATGGCCTAAACAGCTTACTAAATCAGCGCCACAACATTCGCGAAGGGGCTGATAGTGATTTCTCCGTGCGCAACCTTACTGCAATTGCCAACTCTGCAGCCGAGACTACACGCACCATGTCTTTATTATTGGGTGCAATTGCTTCAGTTTCACTGTTGGTCGGTGGCATCGGTATCATGAACATCATGTTGGTGTCAGTGACGGAACGCACTCGTGAGATTGGCATTCGTATGGCCATCGGTGCGCGCCAGCGCGACATCCTGATGCAGTTCTTGCTAGAAGCTATTATGATTTCGATTGTCGGCTGCTTGATAGGCATTGGCATTGGTGTGGCTGGCGCCATTCTGGTCAGCACTTTTACGCAAGCCGAAGTCATCGTCTCCAGCAATTCTGTCATTATTGCTTTTAGTGTAGCTGCCAGTATTGGGGTTTTCTTTGGTTTTTATCCAGCCAGAAAAGCCGCCATGCTTAACCCGATAGAGGCGTTGCGTTACCAGTAGAGTATTAAAAATAAAAATCCCAACGAGTGTTGGGATTTTTTTTATCTGCTAACTATTTAATAGTTACGTTTAACTCCGGAATGTTTAAGGTAAAGAAGACGAATCGGCCCTAAACGCGAAGAACTCAATAAGTTTTATGGCTATCAGACTTATTGAACAAAATGCCACAATGACCGCAAACGCAAGTACCGAAAAGCCAATTGTCGTACTGGCCCATTCAATTAACATTGCAGTCATCATGCTCCTAATGAGTGGATGAAAGAGCTTATTTCGGCTCGCTTATAAATCCTAACTTGGTAATCCCTGCGTTTTGTGCATCTGCCATCACTTCAGACAATAGTTGATAGCGTGTCTCTTTGTCTGCTCGAATTTGTAATTCTGGTTGCGGGGTTTGTTTCGCCGCCTCTTCCAAACGCGATTTAAGCATTGCTTGCTCGATAGGCGCATCGTTCCAGTAAGTTTTACCAGTGGCATCAATCGCTAGCGAAATCACTTGTGGTTTCTCTGGTAATGGCTGGCTTGTGGCTTGCGGTAAGTCAATCTTAACTGCATGGGTAAGCAACGGCGCGGTAATGATAAAAATCACCAACAGCACCAACATCACATCAACCAATGGCGTAGTATTTATTTCACTCATCGGCTGTGTATGCGCATTCGATAACATACTGGATTGCGAGCTGTTGCCAATCATGCTGGCACTCCATTCATTTTGGCAGTTGCCGCTTTAGTATCTGCAACAACTTGTCTTGGATTAGTATGCTTTTTTGTCAGCGTAGCCCCTGTTGTCATTAACACATGCAGATCTTGCGCAAAAGTATCCAGCTGACCCAGTATTGTGCGGTTTGATTTAACAAATGCGTTGTATGCCAACACAGCTGGAATCGCCACCGCTAAACCAATCGCCGTCATAATCAGCGCTTCACCTACAGGGCCAGCGACTTTATCCAAAGTTGCTTGGCCGCTAGCGCTAATTGCTGCTAACGCGTGGTAAATACCCCATACCGTACCAAACAAACCAACAAACGGTGCCACACTGCCTACAGACGCTAACACAGACAAACCAGACTCCAGCTGACTTGAAGTTTGCGCAATATCACGACGCATACTACGTGCCACAAACTCCTCATAGCTACATGCGTTTGCGGCACTTTGTTGGGCATGCGCATGATAATGTTGTGAGGCGCTAGCTGCATGGTGCGCCAATGCGTATGCAGGCGAATGCGTTTGTTCAACATTGAGTGCCGCTTGCAAATTAGGCGCCGCCCAGAAATGAGCGATATAGCGTTTGATGGCTGACTTCATGCGTACATTTTGTGCATACTTAGTCACCATTAAATACCAGCTTGCCACCGACATAACCAACATCAGCAACGCCACAGCAATAGCTACCGGGCCAGCCTCTAAAATAAACATCAAGCTGTTAAATTCTTGTGGTTGATTCATTTCAATTTCTTTCTAGCTAAAAAAATCATTAATAAACCTGCATCACTTAGTTCTTGCAGTGTTATTGCAGTGAAAACTTCACGGGTACATCCACATAAGCACTCATGGCTACATTATTCTTTTTGGCTGGCACAAAACGCCATGCTTTCACTGCTGCAATGGCGGCTTCATCAAGGCGCTCATGACCACTGGTTTTCTTCAGCGCCACCTCAGCTGGGCTACCTTGGGGATCTACAAGCACATGTAACAACACACGTCCTTCCTCGCCTAAACGTTTTGACATGCGTGGATACTCAGGCTGTGGATTTTGCAAGTACGCCACACCAAACTTCGGTGGCTCCACTTTCTCCTCGACGACCACAGGTTCTGCTTTAGGCGGTGCCTTTACCTCAACCGCTTCTTGCACTGGTGTAGGCAATAGTTCAGGGGTGGTATCCTTCACTTCAACAGTGGTTGCTTCTACCATGCGTTCTGCAGGTACTTCCAGTGGTCGAATTTTCTCAACGACTTTTTTCAGCTTAGGTTTCGGCTGCACAACTGGTTTGGGTGGCTCAATAATTGGCACCAGCGCTGGTTCTGGCGCAGGCGGCGCAATCAAACTTACTTGCATAGGTTGAGCAGGTTTAATCGGTGTAATTTTTTCCAGATTTTGTGTGGCCAAATAATAAATGCCTATTACATGTATCAACACCACCAACAACAGTGTGAATTTAGATAATAAAGGGGGGGCTGACGCAGGCGTTGCAGGCATCAACACTTCTGACTGTACAGAAATTAAACTTTTGATGGGTTTTTTCTGTGCGCTAGGTGCATGCTCGGCCGAATACACTAACGTTATTGAGGAAGCCATATTTGAAGTCATACGCAGCTTAATCCCATTTAAATGTGTTAACAGACACCATTACTTGGTTAAAATCAATTTGTTTTGCTTGGTGAGCCGCAACACGTAGGTTTCATTTTGGTGTTCAATCATCACCTCGTTACTATCCCCAAACAATTTCTCACTATTTAACTTTTTAATAGAAGTAATTTTCATCGGGCTTTGCTCTCCGTCAGCATTTGTCACCATCGCAATATCCATATCTAGCGCGGCTTTCGAAGCTATACTTGTAATAATCTTCATGTTGACTTTTGCCTTAGCACCTTAAAAAATTGACCGACTTACATCAATCTACGCGCAAACATAGAATGAACGCAGCCATAAAAAGGAGATGCATGTTTCCATGCGTACTACACTTAAAGCGCTGTTAGGGACGCTTTAAATTCTCTACACGCGATTTGCGTAATATTCCACCACTTGTTGCACATCCACTGGGAACGGCACATCTTCTATTGCTGGCAAATGTGCCACCGTCACCACTTTGTTTTGCTCATCCCAACTTAACCATTCCGGACGTGCCATGGGCAGCGCTCTCAGCGTTTCAACCACCATTGGAATTTGCTGGCTGGAAGGCTTCAATGAAATTTGATCGCCCACTTTTAAACGAATAGAAGGAATATCCACGCGCTTGCCATTTAGCAACATATGGCCGTGGCTTACCAACTGACGTGCAGCAATCCCTGTCGGCGCAAAGCCTGCTCTAAACACCACGTTATCCATACGTAACTCGAGTAGTTGCAATAAACGCTCACCAGTAGGCTCTTTACCTTTACGTGCATCCAAAATCAAAATGCGCATTTGCCGCTCAGTCAGGCCATAATTAAAACGAATCTTTTGTTTCTCCACCAATTTCACACCAAAATCTGAACGACGCTTGCGTGAAGCTTTATTACCATGTTGCCCTGGTGGGGTTGGCCTTGCTTCAATCGTTTTGCGGGAAAGTCCTGGCAAATCCACACCCAGTGCACGCATAATCTTGACCCTAGGGCCTGTTAATCTCGACATTTACAATACTTTCTATCAATACTTACTTATTGCAGCGTTAAGCTTTGGGGTACATATTCAGACACATGCTGTTGTATTTCAAACTCCTGATGTGCATGTAACAAGGATTGCCATTGATCCAACAGCTGTCTAGATACCGTTACAATCAACTTACTCTCTGCATATTCAGGCGCTGTCAGTGTTTGTGCCAAACCATAGCCCAACAAAGCCAAATCTAAAGAAGGATCACTGGCGTATTGCGTTGCAACACAACACAGCGACGCCATCACATCCCCTGCCGTGGGCAAGTCAGGGTCGTATAAACTACTTCTAGATACCCTATGTTTTATATGTGTCATCATGCGCTCGCTACCTAAGGAATCTAAATAATAATGATTCTCATTTAAAATGTCAACCGCACATTGCAAACAATTTGTAATTTTTGCCGCAAACTTGACCTAATTAACTTAAACAGTTAATGTTTAGGGTTCATCAATTTTACTGTGAAATTCAAGGTTTTATGGATTCAAAAGCCCATCCCCCGGCCGACACAAACACCAAGTCAATTACTGGTGCAGACATCGTTATTCGTTGCCTGAATGAAGAGAAAGTCAAATTCGTCTTTGGCTATCCGGGTGGTGCTGTCTTGCACATTTACGATGCAATCTATAAACAAAAGGGTTTCAAACACATTCTAGTACGTCACGAGCAAGCAGCCGTACATGCTGCAGATGCCTTTTCACGTGCAACGGGCGAAGTAGGTGTGGCCTTAGTGACCAGCGGCCCCGGTGCCACCAATGCGGTAACCGGCATTGCCACTGCCTACATGGACTCTATTCCTTTAGTAGTGATTAGCGGTCAGGTACCGGTTCCAGCCATCGGCATGGATGCTTTCCAAGAGGTGGACATGGTAGGCGTGACACGCCCCTGTGTTAAACATAACTTCCTAGTGAAAGATGTAAAAGACATTGCATCGACCATTAAAAAAGCATTTTACATCGCCAAAACTGGCCGCCCCGGCCCCGTAGTGGTGGATATCCCCAAAGATATTACCGCCCACGTAGCTGATTTTATCTACCCAAAAACGGTAGAGATGCGCTCATACAGCCCAGTGTTAAAAGGCCATAGCGGTCAAATCAAAAAAGCAGTCAAGTTATTGCTCGAAGCCAAACGTCCGATGATTTATACGGGTGGCGGCTTGGTATTGGGCGACGGGGCAGCTGAACTGATTAAACTGGCACGTGCTTTGAATTATCCGGTAACCAATACCTTAATGGGCTTGGGCGGCTACCCCGCCACCGACAAACAATATGTTGGCATGCTAGGCATGCATGGTACTTATGAAGCCAATATGTCCATGCAGAACTGCGATGTTTTGTTGGCGGTAGGCGCGCGTTTTGATGACCGCGTAATTGGCAACCCCAAACATTTTGGCAGTGTAAAACGCACCATCATTCATATTGACGTAGATCCTTCCAGCATTTCCAAACGCGTGAAGGTTGACGTACCTATCGTAGGCCATGTGCAGTCTGTACTGGCTGAAATGAACGAGATTCTTGCGCAGGAAAAAACCAAAAACGATATTAGCGATTGGTGGACACAAATTAACGAGTGGCGCAAAGTTCATGGCGGTCGTTATGAGCAGTCCAGCGTAGTGATCAAACCACAATACGTCATCGAAAAACTGTGGGAAGTCACAAAAGGGGACGCTTATATTACGTCTGACGTGGGTCAACACCAAATGTGGGCAGCGCAATATTACAAATTCGACAAACCACGTCGTTGGATTAACTCAGGCGGCTTAGGCACCATGGGTGTAGGCTTGCCCTACGCTATGGGCTGTCAGTTTGCTGATAAGAACGCGCAAGTAGCCTGTGTCACTGGTGAAGGCAGTATCCAGATGAATATTCAGGAGCTCTCCACCTGTGCGCAATATGGCTTGCCGATTAAAGTGATTCTCTTAAATAACCGCTACTTGGGCATGGTACGTCAGTGGCAAGAGTTTTTTTATGAGGATCGCTATTCAGAATCCTATATGGACAGCTTGCCTGACTTTGTGAAACTAGCTGAATCTTATGGTCACGTGGGCATGCAAATTACACAGCCCGGTGATGTTGAAGGTGCGCTAAAAGAAGCCTTTGCAAAGAAAGATAAATTCGTATTCATGGATTTTATTACCGAGCAAAAAGAAAACGTATTCCCTATGGTGGAAAACGGCAAGGGCTTGTCTGAAATGGAGTTGCCAAAAACCAAAGGAGGGAAAGCATGAAACACATCATTTCACTCCTGATGGAAAACGAGGCAGGCGCGCTTTCACGCGTGGCCGGTCTGTTCTCCGCTCGTGGCTACAACATTGAATCTTTAACTGTGGCGGCAACAGAAGACCCTACCCTATCACGCATGACCATTGTGACTACTGGTTCTGATGACGTGATTGAACAAATCATCAAACAGTTGAACAAGCTGATAGATGTGGTCAAAGTGCTGGATCTGAATGACGGTAAGCACATTGAACGCGAGTTGATGTTGGTCAAAGTAAAAGCCTCTGGCGTTTACAAAGATGAAATGAAACGTATGTGTGACATATTCCGCGGCCGCATTATTGATGTGGCGGATAACAGCTATACCATCGAACTCACCGGTTCATGCAGCAAATTGGATGCCTTTATAGAGGCCATTGATAAAACCGCCATTCTGGAAACTGTGCGTACAGGCGCATCCGGGATTGGCCGCGGCGATCGCATTCTAAAAGTGTAATCAACGCACCCTATTCAAAAATTTAATAATTACGCATTTTGTATTGAAAGGCAAAAGCAGACATGAAAGTTTATTACGACAAAGACGCTGATTTAAGCATCATTAAAGGCAAAAAAGTAACCATCGTGGGTTACGGTTCTCAAGGCCATGCACACGCAGCCAACTTAAAAGACAGCGGTGTGAATGTGACCATTGGCTTACGCAAAGGTGGCGGTTCATGGGCTAAAGCCGAAGGCGCTGGTCACAGAACATTAGAAATTGCAGATGCTGTCAAAGAAGCTGACGTTGTAATGGTATTGTTACCAGACGAAACGATGGCTGGCATTTATGCTGCCGAAGTTGCACCAAACCTGAAAAAAGGCGCGGCAGTAGCTTTTGCACACGGCTTTAACATTCACTACAATCAAATCGTACCTCGTTCAGATTTAGACGTGATTATGATTGCACCAAAAGGCCCAGGCCACACTGTGCGCTCAGAATACCTGAAAGGTGGCGGCGTACCTTCACTGATCGCTGTCTATCAAAACACCTCTGGCAAAGCGAAAGAAATTGCATTGTCATACGCAGCAGCCAATGGCGGTACTAAAGGTGGCGTGATTGAGACTGATTTCCGTGAAGAAACAGAAACTGACTTATTCGGCGAACAAGCAGTATTGTGTGGTGGCGCAGTTGAGTTAGTAAAAGCAGGTTTCGAAACATTGACTGAAGCTGGTTACGCGCCAGAAATGGCTTACTTTGAGTGCCTACATGAGCTGAAATTGATTGTTGACCTAATGTACGAAGGCGGCATTGCTAACATGAACTACTCCATCTCAAATAACGCAGAATACGGCGAGTACGTCACTGGCCCACGCGTGATTGCAGACCAAGCCCGTGCAGCGATGAAAGAGTGTTTGAAAAACATTCAAAATGGCAACTATGCTAAACAATTCATTTTAGAAGGCCGTACTAACTACCCAGAGATGGTTGCACGCCGCCGCTTGAATGCTGCGCACCCAATCGAGCAAGTAGGTGGTCAATTGCGTGCCATGATGCCATGGATTGCGAAAAACAAATTAGTAGATCAATCAAAAAATTAATGACCTACTTGAGAGTACAGCCTCGAAACTAAACTCTCACAAAAGCACAGAAACAGAGACACTCTGTTCTGTGCTTTTTTGTTATATTGGTAGCCATTCAGCTATTACACCCTATTCAATATCTAGCCCTGAGGAATATTTGCATTGAAACCCGCAATCTTGCTTCAATACCTACTACCAAAACAAACCATCACCGCTTTTGCTGGCAAATTAGCGCACCTACAATGCGGCACACTGACCACACACGTGATACGCTGGTTTGTTCAACGCTATCAAGTCAATATGGCAGAGGCACGCAATCCAGACCCAGCCAGTTATGCGAGCTTTAATGACTTTTTCACACGTCCACTGAAAGACGACGCACGTCCTTTAGCAGACGCTGCCTTTATTTGCCCGGTAGATGGTGCTATCAGCCAATTTGGTCGTATTGAAAAAGATCAAATCTTCCAAGCCAAAGGACACCAATATTCAACCTATACATTATTGGCGGGCAACACGGCATTAGCACCAGCATTTGAAAATGGCCACTTTGCTTGCCTGTATCTCAGCCCGAAAGACTATCATCGGATTCATATGCCTTGCGACGGCTTACTCAAAAGCATGACTTATGTGCCGGGGGACTTATTCTCGGTGAATCCAACGACAGCAGAAAACGTCCCCAATTTATTTGCACGTAATGAGCGTGTGGTGTGTGAGTTTGAGTCATCTGAGCATGGCACATTTATCATGGTGCTCGTGGGTGCCACCATTGTAGGCAGCATGGCGACCGTTTGGCATAAAGAGAACAATGGCATCATCAACCCGCCACGTAGCCAACAGATTAAACGCTGGGATTACGCACAAGAGTCCATCGTATTAAAACAAGGGGAGGAAATGGGAAGATTCTTACTTGGTTCTACGGTAGTGATGCTATTCCAATCTAAATCAATTAGATTTAGTGATGCGTGGCATCCAAGCAAAAACATTCGCCTTGGAGAGGCGATGGGAAGTTAGTCAAAAAGAGTCAAACACCCTAGTAACTTAGGGTGTTTCAACATCCAAAATCTCAATAAAATCAGCATTCTCGGCATTTAACACAGCAGCCATCACAACATACCCACTGACAATAGGCAAGTAAACATAGGCTTTACCGGGATGCTTCTGCTCAAACCGTTCAACAGTCGCACGATTGTCTGGGCTTATCGCTTTCAACACATCCAACGCTTTTGCATTTTTTAGTGCAATCTGTCGTTGGCTATCATATTCAACAAACAATTTTGGGAAGACATTCCAGTCCGCCCCACTCCCAGCAGCAAATACCATTTCTTCTTTAATTTTCGGGTCTGTAGGTGCAACGGCTGCCACCAACTCAGGACCTTTCCATGACAAAGATTTCCACTTATGCTGACTGGCTTTGCGCAACTCCACATCGTCTTTAAAATCAGAGGCTAGAGTGACTTTGAACAAATTTTCTTCCAGCACATTAAATACTGGGCGAGATTGGAACATTACATGTGCGCCATACAACAATGCGGAAATCTGCAATAGCGCAATTACAGCCAAATCAAACTTAAGCGATTTTTTTGCCGGGTTAAATACAGCTAACGTTAGTAGCGGGCCTAGACACACATCCACACCAGCAATGATATAAATAAGATCACCACCGCCCAGCAACTTAAAGAAACCGTCCGGGTACCAAACATACAGCATAAGAAACAACACTAGGCCGACAACACAGGCACTTATCAACAGATGAATGAGTGAGGCTTTTATTCTAAGCATGGTGCTGATTTCTATTATGGGCTCGTTTTTCTATGTGCGTATCTCTGACCTTTAACGTGCAAATGCACGGCCAGCTCGTTCAATGCAGATTTATAGACATCGCGCTTAAACTCAATCACATCTTCAAGTGGCACCCAGTAATCACTCCAACGCCATGCATCGAATTCTGGCTGATTCGTAGCACGTAACGATACGTCGCTATCTCGTCCAGTTAAGCGTAGTAAAAACCAGATTTGTTTTTGGCCTTTATAGCTACCACGCCACTCACGGCGAATCCAACTCGTAGGCACTTCGTAGCGCAGCCAGTCTCTGGTGCGTCCTAAAATTTGGACGTGATCTGGCTTGAGCCCAACTTCCTCCATCAACTCACGATACATCGCCTGCTCTGGGCTCTCTCCATACTTGATGCCTCCTTGCGGAAACTGCCAAGCATGCTCACGAATACGCTTTCCCCAAAACACTTGATTATGCGAGTTGCAAAGAATAATGCCCACATTGGGGCGATATCCATCTCGATCTAACATATTGCAACTACCTGAATAATTTAGTGCAATTTTTTCATATTTTGGGCATTATTGAAAGCATTCTTTATTTGAATAAAATGCAATTAAATCAATTAGTACGGATATGTTATGAAGAATTTTGTTTGGTTTTTGGCACTGTGTCTTTGCGCGTGCCAGCACCCCCCCCTAGCTTATATCACTAATCAAGGCGACAACACGGTCTCGGTGATTGATACACAACAACAAAAAGTCACCCAAACCATTACGGTAGGCAAGGCGCCTGTAGGTGTAGCTGTTTCAAAAAAGTTACAACGTGTTTATGTCACTAACGTAGAAGACGGCTCGATTTCTGTGATTAATAGCGCCACCCAACAAGTGATTCAAACGATTAAAGTAACAGGCTCACCCGTGGGTATTGCACTTTCCCCAGATGATCAAACCCTTTACGTGGCGGATTGGTATAGCGACCGTATTCTTGCCATCAACACCGCACACACTGAGCAGACACGGGAACTGATGGTCGGTAAAGCTCCGGCAGGCCTAGTCGTCAGCCTTGATAGCAAAGTGCTTTATGTGGCTGCTAGAGATAGCAATCAAATTGTCGTCATAGACACGCAAACATTAAGCATTCAAAAGCGTATTGACGTTGGAACACATCCATTTGGTGTAGCGCTTAGTCGCAATGGCAAGCAACTTTACAGCGTCAATGTGTATGATAATACAATCAGCATCCTTGATTTAACCAAGCCCGATAAACAGCCAGACCTGGTAAAAGTTGGCGAACATCCTTACTGTGTGGTGACCAACACCGATGATACAAAGCTGTATGTGACCAACACGCAAGATGACACCGTCAGCGTGATTGATTTGGCTTCTAACAAACTGATTACAAACATTAATGTTGGCATGACACCTGAAGGATTAAGTTTCAACAAAGCTCTAAATGAAGTCATTGTCGCCAACTGGGGCACAAACAATGTATCCATCATCAATGCAGCCACAGACAAAGTGACTGCCACTATTAAAACCGGAGATAAAAGCCGAGCATTTGGTCAATTCATGCTGCAGGCAAACGATTAGTCAACCGGTAGATGTTTAGCATCGTTAATGAAACGTGGGCATTAAAGCACATCTGATTTATAATGTTGAATCCTAGATTGTCGTCGTACCCTCATTTTTTAGTACTTTAGCGGAGATCATGAATGAAAAAGTTGTTCACATTAATCGCACTGGCTGCACTTTCTTTTAACGCCGCAGCGCACGGACCAAGCCCTCAAAAGGTTGAAAAAACCATCGTCATCAAAGCAGCACCAGCTAAGGTTTGGGCTGTTGTTAAAGATTTTGGCAATATGCACGCATGGCACCCAGCAATCGCAAGTACAAAACTTGAGAAAAAAGGTGAAGAAACATTTAGAACCCTAACACTCAAAGATGGCGGCACAATCTACGAAAAACTTCGTACCGCTGATGATGCAGATATGAAATTGAAGTATGAAATTGTAGACGGTGTAGCACCAGTTGCAGATTACAACTCATTTATGCAAGTCACTGCAGGTCCTGGTGCTGGCGAATCAACTGTAACTTGGGTTGGTCGTTTCTACCGTACATACAAACTTAACCCACCTATCCCAGCTGGCCAAGATGACGAAACAGCGGTTAAATTTGTAACTGGCGTATATGACAGCGGTTTAGCCAACATGAAAAAGGTCATCGAAAACTCAAAGTAACTGGCCAGGCAACTGGCACAACTTCAACCAATAATGCAACCACCGCCAAAGCAAAACCTTGGTGGAAATTCTGGTAATACAGTTTCAAGTTAAGTATTACGTACAAAAAAGACCGCAACTGCGGTCTTTTTTATTATGTGTCACCTGCTATATACCCAACTTGCGGCTAGAAACACGCTTAAGTTTGCAGCAGATATCAGTGACAGGAATGTAATAAAGTGACATTTTTTGTCATCAAATAGAAGAAAAGAGGGCAAAAAACGTCGCTATTCAAGCGTTTTATTTTTTAATTTGGCTTGAGCCCTTTCAAAAGTAAAATAATTTTACCTATACAAATCATCATGTTAATAAAAATAATGGAAAGTTGGCACAGCCATTGCTCATAGTCATACAAGCACTGATTTAAACAACTTACAGTGTGTATGCACTAACACTTAACTTAACAAAGGAAATCAACATGAAGAAACAAGTACAAAAAGGCTTTACGTTAATCGAGTTAATGATCGTGGTTGCGATTATCGGTATTCTGGCAGCAATTGCAATTCCAGCGTATTCTGATTATCAAGCAAAAGCTAAAGTGACTGCTGGTCTAGCAGAAATTTCTGCTGCAAGAACGGCTTACGAACTACGCTCTAATGATGGAGATACAATCGCTCCTGCAGATATTGGTTTAGGTACACCAAGTTCTAACTGTGCCTATAATTCAGATGCAACTGGTATCACTTGTACACTTGCAAATGCACCTACTGTGTTAGGCGCAGGCGCCGCAATAAAAATGGAACGTAACGCTGGCGTTTGGAGATGCACATCTGCGATTGATGACAAATACTTACCTAAGTCTTGTATTTAATACAAAGCGGGCTTGCCCGCTTTTTTTAACACATTACATTGAGTGTGTTAAAAAAAGCGATTGCTTACAAATAAACAACCCAACTATATGAACAATCTAAACAAAGGATTTACCCTAATTGAGCTAATGATTGTAGTTGCAATCATCGGCATATTGGCTGCGATCGCAATCCCCGCGTACTCCGATTACCAAGCAAAAGCAAAAGTCACCGCTGGTTTAGCCGAGATTTCTGGCGGCAAAGTACAATTTGAACTCTTGCAAAATGATGGCGAACCAGTCACCTTGCCATCCGATATTGGTTTACCTGATGCAAACACTGCGAATTGTGATATTAATGTTAGTAATACTGAGATTACATGTACTATTATCAACGCACCAGCACAAGTTAATACCAAAGTTATTCGGCTAAACAGACCATCAGCAGCCGGAACGTGGGCGTGTCAAGCACCGACTATAGATTCAAAATACAAACCCAAAAATTGCACATAGCCCACTCTAGTTAATTAGAGAACGTACAATTTAACTACTACATTTGTAAAACTGGCACTCTTGGCTTGCGTAGTTATTGCAAAGCGTGGTATTGCATCAATTTAAATTTAACGAGTGGCGCGGCTTTATGTTTGGTAGCGCCTCAAGCAAGCCAATCCGACACCTTGTAGAGCAAACTTGCTTAAACATATTCAAGTAAATACTAGTAACGATTGCAGAGCATGCGTCATCTGGCTTCATGGCCTAGGGGCTGATGGCTTTGATTTTGAGCCAGTGGTCGAAATGCTGGACCTTCCGCATATTCACTTTATACTGCCTCACGCGCCGTATCAAAAAATCACCATGAACAACGGTTACGAGATGCGTGCATGGTACGATTTATTTGGCCTGAGTAAAGACAGTCCGCAAGATGCAGCAGGCATTGAGGCCTCTAGAGTCGAAATTGAAGCGCTGATTGCGCATACCAATACGCTCGGCATTCCCACCCACCGCATTGCATTAGCAGGCTTTTCTCAAGGCGGTGCCATTGCCTTGCATACAGCGCTCAGACACAAGAGCACCCTCGCCGGGGTATTAGCATTGTCAACTTATTTACCTTTAAAACATTCCTTGCCAACACAAAAATCTGTTGAAAATGAATCTATTCCGATTTTCATGGCGCATGGCGTTGCAGATGAGGTGATTCGTATTGAAACCGCGCTGAATTCACGTCAACAATTGCTGGATAATGGATACGCTATAGAGTGGCATGAATATCCGATGGCACATTCTGTCAATGCTGATGAGATTGCGGATATTCGCCAGTTTTTGTTAAAGATTCTGCCTTAATCTGATTTAATGGCGTGATAAACGCCGCAAGTTGCAAGAGTTTTGTTAAAATCTAGGCAAATTTCAAGACTATCTATTTGCCTAGCATCTCATGAGCGCCACAACGAGCGAACCCCTTCATTACGAATCTGCAATTGCAGAACTGGAATCTATTGTCACGCAATTAGAATCCGGCCAATTGCAGCTAGAGCAATCACTTACGGTCTATCAACGCGGCGCGGAACTGCTTAAATTGTGTCAACAATCACTTGCAGATGCAGAGCAACAAGTCAGCATATTGACCGAAGCCAATACGCTAGCCCCTTACAACACCGCCAGTG
This sequence comes from Betaproteobacteria bacterium Ga0077540, assembly GCA_001464125.1. GTDB lineage: Bacteria > Pseudomonadota > Gammaproteobacteria > Burkholderiales > Methylophilaceae > Methylophilus. The sequence continues at coordinate 127,768 of LNEP01000004.1, forward strand.
AATAGCCTCTCTATGACACCTCCTTTGCAATTTGCGCAATGGTCATTAGCCATGCAAACACGTATTGAGGATGTACTGACAACGGCTATGCCCGCAGAATCCGAGGCTCCAAAAAGCTTGCATCAAGCAATGCGCTATGCGGTATTAGGTGGCGGAAAACGTGTACGCGCTTTATTGGCCTATGCCGCAGGCGAATTTTGTGGCGCAACACTAGAACATATTGACCAATCTGCAGCGGCAGTTGAATTGATCCATGCCTTCTCGTTGGTGCATGACGATATGCCATGTATGGATAACGACGATTTACGCCGCGGCAAACCCTCCACACATAAACAGTTTGGCGATGCCACCGCCTTGTTGGCTGGAGATGCCTTGCAAAGTTTAGCGTTTGAGCTAATTGCCAGCGAGCAGTTGCTGATTCCTGCCGCGCAAAAAGTCACCATACTGCATTGCTTAGCCTTTGCCACAGGCTCGCGCGGCATGGCCGGTGGACAATCTATTGATTTGGAAAGCACAGGCATTAAGCTGACTCAGCCACAACTTGCGCAAATGCACGCACTAAAGACTGGCGCATTGATGCATGCTGCAGCGATGATGGGCGCTTACTCTGCACCGAATAAAGACATACAAAAACAGCATGCTGTCGATATTTTTGCAAAAGCGATCGGGCTGGCATTTCAAGTAGTCGACGACATTCTGGATGCAGAAGCAGACACCTCCACGCTGGGCAAAACAGCAGGTAAAGATGCCGAACAAGACAAATCTACTTATGTCACCTTGTTGGGCTTAGATACCGCTAAAGAACTAGCACAATCGTTATACCAACAAGCGCTCGCGCCATTAGAAGCATACTCACAAGAAGCAGACATGCTCAGAAGTCTGGCTAGTTTTATTACTCAACGTCAATTTTAAGTCACCGATTGTTATGTCTAACCTGCTCGACAACATTTCATCTCCGCAAGACTTAAAAAAACTTGAGCGCCATCAACTGCCAGAACTTGCTGCTGAGCTACGCACTTTTCTAGTAGAAAGTGTAGCGAAAACTGGTGGGCATCTTGCCTCTAATTTGGGGGTGGTGGAACTGACTATTGCTTTGCATTATGTGTTCAACACGCCAGATGATCGCCTAGTATGGGATGTTGGCCACCAAACTTACCCTCATAAAATTTTGACCGGTCGCCGCGAAGATATGGGCAATTTGCGCAAACCGAATGGCATTGCCGGCTTCCCCAGACGTAGCGAAAGTATTTACGACACCTTTGGCACAGGGCATTCCAGCACCTCTATTTCTGCAGCACTTGGCATGGCGATTGCGGCGCGCCAAGCCGGCTCAGAAAGACGCAGTGTGGCCATTATTGGTGATGGTGCAATGACAGCAGGTATGGCATTTGAAGCACTCAATAATGCGGGCGATATGGATGCCAATTTATTAGTCATTCTCAATGACAATGACATGAGCATCTCTAACAACGTAGGGGCGCTCAATAACTATTTGGCACGTTTACTCTCTGGCCGCTTTTATGACAGCGTACGTCGTAGCGGTAAAAAGATGTTGGACATCGTACCCCCGGTCAAAGAGTTCGCCAAACGTGCTGAAGAGCATGCCAAAGGGATGGTAACTCCGGGCACATTGTTCGAGGAGTTTGGCTTTAATTATATTGGCCCGATTGATGGCCATGATTTACCCGCGTTACTAGACACGCTCAGTAATATCCGCGAGCTGAAAGGCATGCAGTTTTTGCACATTGTGACGCAAAAAGGCAAAGGCTTTACCCCTGCGGAAGATGATCCCAACAAATACCATGGTGTCAGCAAATTTGACCCGTGTAATGGCGTCACACATACCGGTAGCGCCCAAAAGACCTATACACAAGTGTTTGGTGATTGGTTGGTGGATATGGCCGATCAAGATGCAGCCTTAGTGGGTATCACCCCAGCCATGTGTGATGGCTCTGGGCTGAACGCGTTTGCTGAAAAATATCCGCAACGCTATTTTGATGTAGGCATTGCTGAGCAGCACGCTCTCACCTTTGCCGCAGGCATGGCTTGCGATGGATTGAAACCTGTGGTGGCCATCTACTCCACCTTTTTGCAACGCGCTTATGATCAGCTAGTGCATGACATCGCTATTCAAAAGTTGGACGTATTATTAGCAATAGACCGCGCCGGATTAGTTGGGGCGGATGGCCCCACCCATGCCGGTAGCTTTGACTTAAGCTTTTTACGCTGCATCCCTAACATGGTCATCATGGCACCTAGCGATGAAAACGAGTGCAGACAAATGCTGACCACCGGTTATCAATATGTAGGACCTGCTGCGGTGCGCTACCCTAGGGGTACCGGCCCTGGAGCAAGGATTGACTCTGCACTCACCACTTTACCGATAGGCAAAGCCGAGATCAGACGTCAAGGTAAGCAAGTGGCAATATTGGCTTTTGGCAGCATGCTGTCAGAGAGCCTACTAGCTGCAGAGACACTCAATGCTACTGTGGCAAATATGCGTTTCGTGAAACCACTGGATATTGCGATGATTGAATCCATGGCGAAACAGCATCAACTCATCGTTACCGTTGAAGAAAATGCCGTCATGGGCGGGGCAGGCGCGGCAGTAATGGAAGCACTGCAAACACTATCGATACAATGTCCTATACTATGCCTAGGCTTACCAGACAAATTTATAGAGCATGGAGTGCATGAAACTATGCTATCAGAATGCGGTCTGAATGCTACAGAGATGATTGAGACCATACGTAAAAAGTTAGGTGTGCTGAATACGTAGCGACGCTCAATTACCAGTTTTATGCGATTACATCGCACAAATGGTTATTGCACTAAATATAATTTCGGGAAAGTATTGAGTTTGTGTAGTACGCCTCAATATAACAAAAACTAATAGTTTTCAATTTACATTACAACGCACGCAATCGGTTGACGCATACGCATTAACGCGTTAACTTAGATTGATAAATACATTGCGGTTACCGCATTTGGAGATGACTTACATCATGAATCTACCTACACTACAAGGCATAGAAGACGTTCAAAACACGCCGGATGTGCGTCACCTTGATATCAATAAAGTTGGTATTAAATCCATCCGCCACCCGGTGATCGTCAAAGACAAGTCTGGCGGCGAGCAAGCAACAGTGGCTGTGTTCGACATGTATGTCCATCTACCACACAACTTCAAAGGCACACACATGTCGCGCTTTGTTGAGATTCTCAACATGAACGAGCATGCCATTTCTATTGAGTCATTTGAGACTATTTTGCGTGAGATGGTAAAACGGCTTGAAGCAGAATCCGGTTATGTGGAAATGCGCTTCCCTTACTTTATCAACAAGTCTGCGCCTATTTCCGGGGTTAAAAGTTTGCTGGATTACGATGTCACATTTATCGGTGAAATTAAGAATGGTGTGTTCAACATCACTGTGAAAGTGTTAGTGCCAGTCACCAGCTTATGCCCATGCAGCAAAAAAATCTCCGACTATGGTGCGCATAATCAACGCTCTCATGTCACTATCACTGCTCTGTTGAATGACTTTATGTGGTTGGAAGATTTAATTGAAGTAGTAGAAAAACAAGCTTCATGCGAGCTATACGGCTTGCTAAAACGCCCGGATGAAAAGTTTGTGACTGAACGTGCATACGATAATCCAAAGTTTGTAGAAGATATGGTACGTGATGTGGCCGCACAGTTGAATGCAGAAAAGCGCATTGACAGTTACATTGTTGAATCAGAAAACTTTGAGAGTATTCATAATCATAGTGCCTATGCGCTCATTGAGCGAGACAAGCGCAAACACTGATTAGCTTATAGACTAACGCTTTTACCAATAAAAAAACGGGCTAATGCCCGTTTTTTTATTACTAAATTTGCGTAACTAATATTTTTTAGTAAGGGTCATGGTTGTGCTATCACGTTTCATTTCTAAGCGATTCAGTGCACTCATCCCCAGCAATACCACTTCCGGAAAGCCACCTTCTATCACCGCGGCATCGACGTTGTTCAGTGTAATTGAACCAATCTTAAGTGTGTTTAATGAAACCCGATACGCAACCACTTTACCGCTAGCGGTAGAGGCCAAAGCTTTCTCACCTCTTAAATAATCAATATTGGCCCGCTTAGCATCAGCGCTATTTAGAGCCACTGTCGTCGCTCCAGTATCCACCACATACCGCAGGCTAGTACCGTTTATTGTCGCATTTCCAAAAAAGTGGCCTGCAGAATCAGCATACAAATTCACTGGTTGGCTTTGCGTGGAATCTCCAGCACCGCCTGTAGAAACCCCTTGCCCCATGCCCAATACTTTGGTCTTACCTTCAATGAGTAGTGTAGCTTGTTGGCTATCAGCCGCAATCAACTTGACACCATTTTTAGTTTGGCCAACTGATAATGTTTGTGGTGTGCTGCCATTAATGGTAACTAACGCTTTACCATTAAACAAACCGACCACATTAACTTGTGTATCTGCGATGGCCAAACCTGCTAAGCCCGAAATCAACACTGTGCTTAGGCAAAACTGTTTCAAATTAATCACTAAACATCCCTTTCGATGCAAATGGCTGGGCCAAGGTGAGTCCAAGGGCAATCACCACCAACCCTATTAATGGGAACGCGGCAGCAAGCATAAAGGTATACTGCCCGCCTAAATATTGCAAGGCAAAACCTCCGGCCAAACCGCCCACCGCACCGCCCACGCCATAGGCCACACTATTATAAATAGCCTGACCTTTTGCTTGATGGCGACCATTAAAAAACTGCGTGATGACTTCTACCGATGCTGCATGAAAACTACCAAAGGTAAACGCATGTAAGCATTGAGCAATTAATAACAAATATAAATGATCTGGTGTGAGCCCAATCATGCCAAATCGCACAACCGCTAGCGCTAAGCTCACCATTAAAATGGCTTTAAGCGTAAAACGTGTCATTAGTTTTGGCATCAGCATAAACACGCCAATCTCGCAGATTACGCCAACGGCCCACAAAAACCCTATCATGGTTTTGCTGTAGCCATGCTCGGCTAGATAAATGGAATAAAAGTTATATAGCACACCGTGTGCTGTCACCATGAGCGAGCAGCCCACCAGTAGCGCTATTACCGCAGGCTGCTTTACAATCTGCCACACTGAAAATTGATCATGGGCATGCGGTGCAACCACCGCCTCTGGCAGCTTAAATGTGAGGCCGTATAAGGTGATCTGCACTGCCAATAAAAACCACAACAAACTTTTGATGCCGAATGCATCAATTAAAAATCCCAATATGACCGCGGCCACAATAAAGCCCAAAGAGCCCCACATGCGTATGCGACTATAGTGGCCATTGGTGGTTGCTAAGTGCGCCAAAACTAGCGACTCTGACAGGGGCAAGGTAGAACTGGTAAACAAGCTCAACGCAGCCATTACAAAAAAGAGCGCCCAAAAGCCATGCGCCCAAAATACAGCAATAAATCCTATCAGCCCAAGGGAAGCGGTGAGTTTGATCCAAGTGACACGCTTTTTGGTGTGATCAGCCAGCCATCCCCAAAAGTTAGGGGCAAAGATGCGGCTGATTTGAAATAAAGACATCAGGATGCCAATATCTGCTGCCGAAAACTGCTCGGCCTGCAAATAAAGCCCCCAATACGGGACAAACGCTCCGACAAAGAAATAATAGATGAAGTAAAAGCGAGAGAGATTCGCGTGGAGAGCGTGACTCACAGCTAATAAATCTTAGCTAGCTTAAATCTTCGGTGTGGCGCTAACCACATCCGCATTTTGCCCACGATGGCGCAATGCATGGTCAATCAGCACCAATGCCAACATAGCCTCGACAATCGGCGTTGCGCGAATACCCACACAAGGGTCATGGCGGCCTGTGGTTTGCATCATCACAGGCTCTCCGGTTTTATCAATCGAATTTCTTGGTTGCGGAATACTGGAAGTCGGCTTAAACGCAATATTCACAACGATATCTTGGCCACTGGAAATACCGCCCAACACCCCTCCAGCATGATTAGTAGCAAAGCCAGTAGGTGTTAACTCATCTGAATGAACACTGCCACGCTGAGCGACAGAGGCAAATCCTGCGCCAATTTCAACACCTTTGACGGCATTAATCCCCATCATGGCATAGGCAATTTCCGCATCCAGGCGATCAAATATCGGCTCACCCAACCCTACTGGTACATGTTCAGCCACCAAGGTAATTTTGGCCCCTACAGAATCGCGCTCACTGCGAACATCATCAAGATAGGCTTCTAGCTTAGGCATGATCTCCATATTGGGAGAAAATATTTTATTGTCCGGATCATTTAGACAATCCCAACTGACAAAGGGGATTTCAATTTCACCTAACTGACTGAGATAAGCACGGATTTGTATCCCATATTTTTGCTTGAGCCATTTCTTAGCAATCGCACCAGCTGCAACACGAACGGCTGTTTCGCGCGCGCTGGAACGACCACCACCACGATAGTCGCGAATGCCGTATTTTTGCAAATAAGTGTAATCAGCATGACCAGGACGGAAGGTGTCCATGATTTTGCTGTAGTCTTGGCTGCGTTGGTCTGTGTTGCGTATTAACAAGCCAATCGGTGCGCCTGTGGTTTTACCTTCAAACACACCGGATAGGATTTCCACTGTATCCGCTTCATTGCGCTGGGTCACGTGGCGAGAAGTACCTGGCTTACGACGATCCAAATCCACTTGCAAATCTTCGGCTGATAACTCTAATCCTGGCGGACACCCATCCACTACACCGCCAATTGCAGGCCCGTGCGATTCACCAAATGATGTGAGCGTAAATAGAGTACCAAAGGTATTGCCAGACATAAATCACTTCCGATAAGGTTTAGCGATTATTTTAGCATATCTCAGCTTTTAAGCCCTTGGATCCATACCGAGTAAACTGAATGTGCCACCGCATTTAACGCAGGCACTCTCTCCGACAAAATACGCTGAATTTCCTCTATTGGCTGCACGCCAGCACTTGCAATGGCCTCTTCAACTTCGTTACGCCCGGTTTCGCACCATACTTTCACCATATCTGCAGTCATTTCCACATGACACTGAAATGCTAAATGCTTACCTAGGGCATAAGCCTGATTAGCGCAATGCTCGCTGGCCAACAAGTGTGTGGCGCCCTCGGGCAACGTAAAAGTCTCACCATGCCAATGAAAGCTTAAAAACTGCTTAGTATCACCAAACCATTTTTTCGCTTCAGCATGATCGCCCACCCTCACATTGCCCCAGCCAATTTCCTTATAGGGGTTTGCAGTCACCACACCACCCAAGGCTTTGCTCATGAGCTGACCACCCAAACAATGCCCTAATACAGGAATATCCAATTTTACAGCCTCTTGAATCAAAGCCTCGGCATGTTTAATCCAAGGCAGGTCATCGTTGACACTCATGGGACCGCCCATAAATACCAAGCCACTGAAGGCCTCAGCAGATGGGGGCATCACCTCACCCAAATCAATACGCACTTCGCACCAAGGAATCGCATTTTGCTCCAAAAAAGTGCCTAAATAACCAGCGCCCTCGGTACGTGCGTGCCTAAAAATACAAACCGGTTTCATGATTACCCTTTTAACTCTCAATCACTTTGTATTCACCAAGCAAGATTCCGTCCAAGTTGTATTTTCCAATCGCATAACGAATCAAGCGTAGCGTTGGAAAGCCTATTTTTGCGGTCATACGCCTCACTTGGCGGTTCTTACCTTCACTAATCTTAATTTCAAGCCATGAAGTGGGAATCGCTTTACGCTCGCGGATGGGCGGAACTCTTGGCCAAAGTTGAGTGGGCGGTTCAATGATCCGCACTTGTGCCGGTTGCGTGACAAAATCCCCCAAATCCACTCCCGTTAAAAGTGGCATTAAATCTGCTTGGGTTGGAGCACCCTCGACTTGCGCCCAGTAAGTCTTGATTTCTTTATGTTTTGGGTGGCTTAAACGATGTTGTATTGCACCATCATCGGTTAAAATAAGCAGACCTTCGGAATCGGTATCTAGCCTGCCCGCTGCGTAGACATTTGGAATAGCAATAAAGTCTTTTAACGTTGGATGCCCGAGACTACCATCCGGCAATAGATGGGGACTAAACTGGCACACAACGTTAAATGGCTTATTAAACAAAATTAACATATTAGGAAATTAGCATGGCATCAAATAATCAATCTACAAAATATCAGGTTCCTGCGGTTGGCACTAAAATCACCGTTAATGCCGATAATACGCTGAATGTACCAAACGACCCTATTATCCCATTTATTGAGGGCGATGGCATTGGCATTGATATTACGCCACCGATGATTAAAGTGGTGGATGCCGCCGTGAATAAGGCCTACGGCGATACGCGAAAAATCAGCTGGATGGAAGTGTATGCCGGTGAAAAATCTACCACCATTTATGACAAAGATACTTGGTTATCCGACGAAACCATGAAGGTGCTAAAAGACTATGTGATTTCGATCAAAGGGCCACTGACGACACCCGTAGGTGGCGGCATTCGCTCACTCAACGTGACCTTACGCCAAGAACTCGATTTATATGTATGTTTACGTCCAATTCAATACTTTACTGGTGTGCCCAGCCCAGTCAAACACCCAGAAAAAACCGACATGGTGATTTTCCGTGAGAATACCGAAGATATCTATGCCGGTATCGAATGGGCAGCTGGTAGCGAGCAAGTCAAAAAAGTCATTAATTTCCTTAGTGACATGGGCACCTTAAAGAAAATCCGCTTTCCGGAATCTTCCGCAATAGGCATAAAACCGGTATCAATCGATGGCAGTAAACGCTTGATTCGCAAGGCGATTCAATATGCGATCGATAACAATCGCAAATCCGTCACCATTACCCATAAAGGTAACATCATGAAGTTTACTGAAGGTGGCTTTAGAGACTGGGGTTATGAGTTAGCCAAAGAAGAATTTGGCGCAGTACCCATTGATGGCGGGCCATGGTGCAAATTACCGAATGGCATTGTGATTAAAGATTGTATCGCCGATGCCTTCTTGCAAGAAATTCTGTTGCACCCGAGCGATTATGATGTGGTGGCAGCCCTTAACTTAAACGGCGATTACATGAGCGATGCGTTGGCAGCGCAGGTCGGCGGCATTGGTATTGCTCCGGGCGCTAATCTATCCGACACCGTTGCTATGTTTGAAGCCACACATGGTACGGCGCCTAAAATTGCCGGTAAAGATTTAGCTAATCCCAGCTCTTTGATTTTGTCAGCTGAAATGATGTTGCGTCATATGGGTTGGACAGAAGCTGCAGATTTAATTTTGAACGGAGTAGCCAAGGCGATTGCGAGCAAACGCGTCACCATCGACTTTTCATCCCAAATGGAAGGCGCGACCCAAGTGGGCACTGCGCAATTTGGCGATGAGATTATTGCCAATATGTAACTCACTCTCATTAGAAACATAGGCAAAAAAACGGCTCGCATTGCGAGCCGTTTTGATATTGGGTACTGCGATATTAAAAGACTTAAGCCTTTTGAATATTAGATGCTTGTTTGCCCTTAGGACCTTCGGTCACTTCAAAGCTAACGCGCTGGCCTTCTTTTAGGCTCTTGTAGCCAGATTCAACAATTGCTGAAAAGTGTGCGAATAAATCATCGCCGCCATCATCTGGAGTAATAAAACCAAAACCTTTTGAATCATTAAACCATTTTACGGTACCTGTTGCCATTTCTACTTCCTTACATAAAACATAGGGGGGCGCCCCAAAAAGTTTGTCTCAAGAACTCAAGTCGCGATAATGCAAATTCTAAAAACTTAAATTAAAGACGGCTACAAAAAACTCGAACGCAAACACCTGCGAACTTTATATGTTACAAATTGTAAAAAGTCAAGACTTTTTTGTGGAATTGTGCATACGTTAGGAAAAAACGTAGAAAAATTACAAAAGTTTGTAAAAACAAGTGCTTAAACTTTACAAAAAAAAAGTAAAAGTGCATTATTGTGTGATACGTAAAATATTGTTTAACAACAAAGAATTAAAATAGAGATTAAAAGCGAATTATTACGAATGGCGACTACCACCCCACCAAGCAAATTAAGCGGTATAGCACGCATGCTAATACAGGAAAAATTGATTTCCGAAGAGGAAGCCAATACCATTCAAAATCAAGCTAATATTCAAAAAATTCCTTTCATCTCTCAAATCATCACCACCAAAAAAATCTCCGCAGAGAAAATAGCAGAAACTTCGGCACGCGCTTTTGGCTTCCCATATTTAAATTTAGATGCCTTCAATGTTGATTACCTTCCGGCCAAGTCCATTGATTCAAAATTGATGCAAGCGAATCGTGTTATCGCCTTGCAGAACCGAAACAACGTTTTGTATGTAGCCATTTCTGACCCGACCAATTTACATGCTCTAGATAGCGTACAGTTTCAAATGGGGATGACGCTCTCACCAGTGGTAGTTGAGGATGACAAACTCGGCAAATGGATAGACCGCATCATTGAATCTAAAGACACTTCCATGTCATCGCTAGACGTGGGAGATGACTTCGATTTAGACATGGGAGGCAATGAACAAGAGGATGAAGTTGAAATCACGCTCGAAGTTGATGATGCCCCAGTCGTCAAATTCTTACAAAAAATGCTATTAGATGCCATCAATATGGGCGCATCCGACTTGCACTTTGAGCCTTATGAAAAATTCTATCGCATTCGCTACCGCGTAGATGGGGTACTCCGGGATATTGCGCAGCCACCCCTAGCGATTAAAGATAAGCTAGCCTCGCGCATCAAGGTAATCTCAAATTTAGATATCTCTGAAAAACGCATTCCGCAAGATGGGCGGATGAAACTTACACTATCCAAAACCCGCACTATTGATTTCCGCGTCAGCACTTTACCGCTGATTCATGGCGAAAAGATTGTGATGCGTATTTTGGATCCGACCAGCGCTACGTTAGGTATTGAAGCGTTAGGCTATGAGCCAGAACAAAAAGAGGCATTATTAAAGGCAGTGAGCCGCCCTTACGGTTTGGTGTTGGTTACTGGGCCGACTGGTTCTGGCAAAACCGTTTCGCTTTATACATGCCTAAACATTTTAAACAACCCAGGGGTAAATATTTCTACTGCAGAAGATCCAGCCGAAATCCCGCTCGCTGGGATTAACCAAGTAAACGTCAATGATAAACAAGGCCTGACATTTGCAGCCGCATTGAAGTCTTTCCTGCGTCAAGATCCCGACATCATCATGATTGGTGAGATTCGCGATCTTGAAACGGCTGACATGGCCATCAAAGCAGCGTCAACCGGCCATATGGTGTTATCTACACTACATACCAACGATGCGCCCTCCACCCTAACCCGCTTGATGAATATGGGGGTGGCGCCTTTTAATATTGCATCGGCTGTCTCACTCATTACCGCTCAGCGTCTGGCAAGAAGGCTGTGTAAAAATTGCAGGGTGCCAATTAACGTACCCAATGAAGCACTGCTTAGCGTGGGTTTTAAGGAATCTGATTTAGATGGCTCATGGCAGCTATATGGTCATAAAGATGGTGGTTGCGAAATGTGCAATGGAGGCTACAAAGGCCGCGTAGGCATCTATCAGGTGATGCCCATCTCAGATGCTATCAGTCGTATCATCATGTCGAATGGTAATGCACATGATATTGCTGACCAAGCCAAACTTGAAGGCGTGAAAGATTTGCGTGAATCTGGGTTACTCAAGGTAAAACAAGGGCTTACAAGCATTGAAGAAGTAGAAGCCGTGACCAACGAATAATGAATAGCACGCATAAATATAGATTGAAGGATAAATAGATGGCTGCTAAAACCGTAAAGCAAATGACTTTTTTGTGGGAAGGTAAAGACAAAAAAGGCAAGATTATCAAAGGTGAGATTCGAGCTTCTGGAGAAGCAGTCGTCAATGCCACATTACGACGTCAAGGCATTACAGTTACCAAAGTCAAAAAGCAAAGTAGTTTCGCAGGCAGCGGGAAAGTCACCGAAAAAGACATTACTTTGTTTACACGCCAATTGGCTACCATGATGAAAGCCGGTGTACCCTTGTTGCAAGCGTTTGACATCGTAGGCAAGGGTCATAGCAACCCCCAAGTTTCAAAGCTTTTGGCAGATATCAAGGCTGATGTCGAAACAGGCAGCAGCTTAAGTGCATCCTTCAGAAAATACCCGCTTTATTTTGACAACTTATTCTGCAACTTAGTAGGCGCAGGGGAGCAGGCCGGCATTTTAGACACATTATTAGATCGCCTTGCAACGTATAAAGAAAAGATTTTGGCGATTAAAAGCAAAATTAAATCAGCGCTTGTATATCCAATATCAATTCTTGTGGTGGCATTTATCATTACCGCTGTAATTATGATATTTGTAATCCCAGCTTTTAAACAGCTCTTCAGCAGCTTTGGCTCAGACTTGCCAGCGCCCACGCTCATTGTGATGAATATATCGGATATTTTTGTAGATTGGTGGTGGGCTATCTTTGGATCAATTGGGTTTGGTATCTGGTTCTTCCTTTATACTTGGAAGCGCTCTGAGAAGATGCAACACACAATGGATAGGCTGATGCTCAAAATGCCAATTTTTGGCGACCTCATTAGAAAAGCAACGATTGCCCGTTTTGCACGTACCTTATCCACGATGTTTGCCGCTGGCGTACCTCTAGTTGAAGCACTTGACTCTGTTGCTGGGGCTTCTGGCAATCGCGTTTACTATGATGCAACCAAACGTATTCAAAGTGAAATCAGCACCGGCACCAGCCTCACTGTCGCGATGCAAAATGCAGATGTCTTTCCGAACATGGTGCTGCAAATGACCGCAATTGGGGAAGAATCTGGTGCATTGGACTCTATGCTTAGTAAAGTAGCAGACTTTTTTGAGGCGGAGGTGGATGACGCTGTAGCGGCTATTTCAAGCTTAATGGAACCCGTGATTATGGTAGTTTTGGGCGGGCTGATTGGCGGTTTAGTCATTGCGATGTACATGCCAATCTTTAAATTGGGTCAAGTGGTCGGATAGAAGTAAATTGAAATATTCAAAACTAAAAAGGCTAACAAAGTTAGCCTTTTTAGTTTTACAACTTCACTTACCAAACCTATTTACTTGATTTAGCAGCAGCCTGTAAGTAGCGCTCTATTTCTTTATGTGGCTGTGCTCCTAACATCCGCTTACCATCCGCAAAAAACAATGTTGGGGTACTGGTCACACCATATTTTCTAGCCATTTCACCCACATTCTCTAGTGGGACATCGCATTTAGCGGCAGAGGATGGTAGCTTATTATTAAAGATCCAGTCATTCCATGCTTTCACTCGGTTTGGCGCACACCAGATACTTTTTGATTTGTTTGCCGCGTCTGGATGTAAGCTTTCAATTGGGTACAAAAACGTATAGACAGTGACATCATCTATGTTAGCCAGCTCGTTTTGCTCAAGACGCTTGCAAAATGGGCAATCAACATCAGAAAACACCACCAACTTACGACTGCCATTTCCCTTGACCACTTTAATCGCCTGATTCAATGGCAAGCTATTAAAATCAATCTTCGTCAACTCTTCAAGACGCTCACCTGTGATGTCCTTTTTAGTTTTTGGGTCGACTAATCTGCCTTCTGCAATCAAGAAATTTAACTTTTCATCGGTGTAGACAATTTGCCCACCCATAAACACTTCATACAAACCAGGATAAGGGGTTTTGGTTACGCTATCGACTTTAAATTTAGGGTAAGCCGCCTCAATTGCTTTTTTGAGTGAAGCTTCGTCTGCCACACTCACCCCAGTCATGGTTATCGCTAGTAGCGCGGCTGATATATATTGTTTAAGTTTCATGCTTCACCTTCTTAAAGTATCTGTGTTAATAATAGTGCTATAGCGTGGCAGTGTGTACCAGTCTTTTTTTGAGCCATGCCCATTGATTTACCCTTTGCATGCCCCAGCCAGTCAAACGTTGAATCCAGGGTGACTCAGTAGCAAAGAGCATATCAAGTCCAGAAGTCAGTGCGTTCATGCTGATTACATCCAATTTACGTGCCCGCTCATAATGACGCAGAAAATGATAATCGCCAATATCTTGCAGGGCACTCAGCTTAGTCGCCATGTTTGCTAGTTGCATTACATCACGGAACCCCAAGTTGACGCCCTGACCTGCCATCGGATGGACTTGATGTGCTGCGTCCCCCACCAACACTAAACGCTCAGCAATATAAGTCTCTGCAGTCTGCTGGTTTAATGGAAACGGATATACGTCTCCACATAAGGTGAGTTGTCCCAGAGTAGGCATTGAAAAAGCATTAACTTCTGCCACCAATGCATCCTTATTCAACGTTAACAATTGTTGGGCACGTTCGGTTGACACCGCCCAAACCATCGACACCATTGGATGCGGCAAAGGCAAGAGTGCCATGGTCTCATGCGGTAAGAACCATTGCGTTGCAACGCCTTGGTGATCATGCGCGGCTTTAAAGTTTGCCACAAGTGCAGTTTGATCAAAGGATTTGAATACCGTGCCAATCTGCATTCGTTGGCGTACCCAAGAGTGCACACCATCCGCAGCTATGATTAATTTCGCTTCAATACGCTGTTGATTATCCAGCAATAATGCCACATCCCTCGGCTGGCGGATAATATCAACGGGGGTTGCAATCGTCACTGGCAAATCAAGATTATTTAGGCGCTTAAAACAAGCCTGCATCAGGTTTGCACTCTCTAAGATACAACCCATCTGCGTCAAATAAGCATCCTCGGCACGTAGCATCAATGGTGCACGTTGCTGAGGCTCCCATAGTGCCATGGCGGTGATTGCTTGTACCCTGCTACTGTCTACATGCTGCCATATCCCCAATGATTGCAACCACGTAATCGTTTCTTCTGTGAGCGCATAAATTCGAGCATCCCATTGCGTTTCAGTGGGCGCCCAGTCTTTTGGCTGGGTTGCTTGACTATCGACAATCACCACTTGTCGGCCTTGTGTTGCCATGGCTATTGCAGCAGTCAAGCCCACTAAGCCTGCACCTACGATGACTATTTCCGTTTTAATGATGTCCGAAGTCGTTGCCATCACTTACCAAAGCTCATTTTATTGACTAGTAACCGTTTAATCGGTGGCAGGCACTCCATCATTGCCAAACCCAAGCCACGCAAGCTAGCTATACCGGGCATAGGATTGGTAAAGATATTGACCAAAAAGTCTGTAAATAAAAGACCACCGCGGGTATCGGAATGTCGTTGTTTGCGATAAGTATCCAGCATGCTCGCGCTACCCCACTCACTGGTTGGAGATTGCGATAATAATGACGACAAGGTCCAAGCATCACGCATTCCCACATTAAATCCTTGGCCAGCCACAGGATGCATGGTCTGAGCGGCGTTACCAATTACAACCACATGTGGCGTATCTATCACGCTCAAACTACTAAGCTTGAGTGGGAAACTGATGCGCTTTTCTATACTAAGGAACTTACCAACGCGATCACCAAATGCCTCGTGTAAGGCTTGTAAAAACGCTGCATCATCCAGCGCTAGCAATTGATCTACCATTGCTTTTTCACCAGTCCACACCAATGAAAAATCTCGCGCCCCGTTAGGCAACAATGCCATTGGGCCGCTGGGTGTAAAACGCTCATAAGCAATATGCTGATGTGGCACTTCGGCCTTGACCTTGCTCACCAAGGCATCATGGCCGTAAGCTTTGGTTTCGCGCATCAAGCCTGGAACATCTTCCAGACTGCGTCCACCATCAGCAATAACCAATAGCGGGCTGAGATAGGTATGGGAACTGCCAGCATAATCAAACATCACCGTCGCAGTTTGTGTGCCCGGATCAATCTGACGCGCTATCGCTTCATACATGATATTTGCATGATCAATCGCACTATCTAAGGCATGCATTAAAGCGCCATAAGATACCACATAGCCTAAAGCGGGTAAGCGATGCTCATGCGCCTGCAATTTTGCACGCCCCCAACCACCACGTTGAGAAATATGGATGGTATCAATGGCCGTTGCTTGTGCCTCAACTGGCGCCCACACACCCAGAGTTTCCAAAATCTGTTTGGTGCCATACGATAATGCCAGCGCGCGTTTATCTTGATGGGATGCACCCTGCGCACGCGCCTCTATCAGTTTGAATGGAATGGATTTTTGCTGCAAAGAAAGTGCAAGCGCCAAACCGACTGGCCCTCCACCTATGATGACGATGGGTTCAGAATTGGTCATGAGCGTTGCATCTGCGCTTCGATATCCGCCACTGATTTAATGGCGGACCGTGTTAAGACATCATTGCCGGTGGGTGTAATCAACACGTCATCTTCAATACGGATGCCAATATTCCAGAAATGCTCGGGCACCCCCTCGGCTGGTCGCACGTAACAGCCAGGCTCTACCGTTAATGTATTGCCTGCTTCTAATATCGCCCAATCACCTGCTTTTGATTTGTATTCGCCGGCATCGTGCACATCCAACCCCAGCCAATGTCCGGTACGGTGCATATAAAACTGGCGATAACTGGCCGTTTCTAACACTTCTTCTTTGCTTCCCTTGCACAACTTTTCATCTACAAACCCTTGCACCAACACATCCAACGCCGCTTCATGCGGGGCATTCCAATGGTGACCAGGTTGGGCAGCTTCAATGGCCGCCAATTGGGCAGATAACACAATCTCATATAAAGTCTTTTGTGGGCCAGAGAATCGACCACTGACAGGGAAAGTTCTGGTGATATCACTGGCATACCCATGCAACTCGCAACCAGCATCTATCAATAATAAGTCACCCGCATTCAACACACCATTGTTGGCGTTGTAATGCAAAGTACAAGCATTGGCACCCCCCGCCACAATACTGGTGTAGGCTGGTGCCTGTGCACCTTTGCGATAAAACTCATGTAAAAATTCTGCTTCTATTTCGTATTCCATCTTGCCTGCAACCACCTTTTGCATAGCGCGATTGTGCGCCTGTGCTGCAATTTCGGCACTCTGCCGCATCAAATCAATTTCAAGCGGTGATTTAATCAAACGCATAGCGTCTAGGTATTGACGCACATCAACCACTGTATCAGGCGCACTCACCCCGGCGCGGGTTTGCATTTTGACTGTATTGAGCCACTGCGTGACGCGTGTATCCCACGCAACATCCGCTCCCAAGCTATAAAATATAGTAGATTGATTTGCCATCAACTGCGGCAAAACCGTATCGATTTGCGAAATGGAATAGGTCTGGTCAAACCCAAACTCAGTTTTGGCCGCTTCCGCTCCATAGCGAAAACCATCCCATATTTCTCGCTCAACGTCTTTGTCTCGGCAGAATAAAATGGATTTACTTTCCTGCCCTGCAATCAACACTAATACTGATTCGGGCTCAGTAAAGCCTGTCAGATAATAAAAATAACTATCAAAGCGATAGGGATAATGGCTATCTCGATTACGAAAGACTTCAGGCGCGGTAGGTATTACAGCAATACCGTCTTTCATGCGCGCCATTAAAGTGTCGCGGCGTTGCTTAAATTCTTTATGATGGATTTCCATGCTATTACTTGTCATCTCTGTTTAACCAAGCGTCTAATTCTGTTAATCGTTGCGGGGTACCAATATCATGCCACACGCCGCCATAATGCTCGGCACTTGCCTTGCTTTCATCTATCGCATCTCTAATCAGCGGGGCTAGCTTTGCCGCCTCACCACGCACAATGCCTGAAAATAGCGATGGTTGATAGACACCAATCCCAGAGAAAGTGTACATGGGCTCACCTGCATTCACTAGCCGACCGTTCAGAATGGAAAAATCTCCGTTCGGGTGCTGTGGAGGATTATTCACCAACACCAAATGTGCCGTTGCTTCTCCATTAATCACAACATCCGCATTTTCAGCCAATTGACCAAAATCGTAGTCGGTAAATACATCTCCATTAACCACACAAAATGGGGCATTACCTAACAATGGTAACGCATTGGCAATTCCGCCCGCCGTTTCAAGTGCTATTACTTCAGGGCTATATTGAATGGACACATCCCATTGCGCACCGTTCCCCAAAGAGTGTTCAATTTGCGACCCTAAATGGGCGTGATTAATCACAATCTCACGAATGCCTGCTTTGGCTAGACGTTCTATATGCCAAACAATCAAAGGTTTGCCGCCCACCTTGAGTAGCGGTTTAGGGGTGTGATCTGTCAGTGGACGCATGCGCTCGCCGCGCCCGGCTGCGAGTATCATCGCCTTCATTAAAAGGTAAACCCGGCTTTTTCTTCTAAGCCTTCCAGTGAATTTAGTAATCTCAGCATGGGCTTAAGCTCTACATAACGACCACACACTTTACGCAAGTACTCCATCACCAAAGGCATATCTTTCAGGTAGCCAGCTTTGCCATCGCGATGATAGAGACGCGCGAATATACCTAGCACCTTGATATGACGTTGTGCACCCATCCATTCAAAGTCTCGATAAAAGTCGCCAAAATCGGTTGGAACTGGCAACCCAGCTTTTTTGGCAGATTGCCAATAGCGCGCAGTCCAATCAATAATCTGCTCTTCATCCCAAACAATGTAGGCATCTTTGAATAACGACACTAAATCGTAGGTAATCGGACCGTAAACAGCATCCTGAAAATCCAAAATGCCTGGGTTATTTTCACACACCATGAGGTTGCGGGAGTGATAATCCCGATGCACGGTCACTTTGGCTTGCGCCAAGATATTTTGATTGAGTATGGCAAATGTCTGTTGCAACACTTTTGTTTGTGCATCATCCAGCGTGATATTCAAATGCTTAGCGATATACCAATCCGGAAATAACTGCATCTCCCTTGTCAGCAAGGCCTCATCGTAAGGCGGTAATGCATCGGGCTGGCTTGCCAACTGCATTTTGATGAGCGCTTGTGTAGCATCGCCGTATAATTGTTTGGCATTGTCCGCATTCAATACTGAAAGATAAGTAGCATCTCCCAAATCACTCAGCAATAAGAATCCATGATTGATCTCCTGTGCCAATATTTTGGGCACGTTCAGGCCTGCCGCCAGCAGCATTTCAGCGATACGTACAAATGGCCGACAATCTTCCTGCGGCGGTGGCGCATCCATTGCAATCATGGTTGCATTGGCGGTATGCACTCTAAAATACCGCCTAAAACTAGCGTCTGCCGATGCGGTTGTGAGGGTAAATGGAGTATTAGCTAATACTTGTTGAAGCCAAGCTTCCAGTTGCAGTTTTCTATCCACAGATTGCCTTATTAAATAAGCATTACACGCTAATATCACACCCTTATCAATGGGTGGATTTATCATGCAAACACGAATTTTTTATTGATTAAAACGAGGTTTTGTGCGATTTTATCACTCATGCGAAATACACAGTATTATTCTTAAAAATTAACGCACATTATCACTGTAAATACCCTGCTTTGTTAACTCACTCATCTCAACTCCACAACCGAGGCATATTGTTTATTCTTGCCATGCTAGCCAGCAGCATGACGGGTATGGCCATGGCAGAAACTAGCGTTGAGGTTACCCCATCAACGCAGGATAACGAGCAAAGTACAGTTGCATTACCGGGCGCTATTGAAATTGAAGGCGATAAATTAGACTTATACTTAGATCGCACAATGCGCGCCAGTGGCAACGCAGTGATTACTAGAGGCGATCAAAAAGTTTATGGCGATCAAATTGAATACGACGTACAGAATGACGAGTTGCAAGTTAATGGCAATGTAAAAATTAGCATTGATAATGGCCAAATCACAGGGCCTGCGTTGCGCATGCGTTTAAGTGAAAGCATTGGTGAAATGCGCGATGCTTCCATCCAATTCAACAAAAGTCCTCCCGCCGATACCATTGTGGATACTCAGCAATCTACCGTCCTCAATGACCAGTCAGTTATCTTTAGCGACCCCAAACGTTATTTAGATAACAATAGCAATTACAGCAATACGCAAACCCTGACTCGCAACCTAGAAGGCTCGCGTGGCGATGCAAAAATGGTGCTGTTCGAAGGGCAAGACAAAAAGCGTCTAAAAGGTGCTCGTTACACCACTTGCGAGGCTGGTGTGGACGATTGGTACATCAAAGCCAACGATTTAGAGTTAGATGACTATACACAGTCTGGCGTTGCAAAAAATGCCTACGTAGAGTTTAAGGGTGTACCTCTGCTTTACACGCCGTGGTTGAGCTTCTCCTTCAATAATCAGCGTAAATCTGGCTTGCTCGCACCCACCATCGGCACAACTTCTCGCAGTGGTTTTGAGGTATTCACGCCCTACTATTGGAACATCCGTCCCGACATGGATGCGACCTTAGCCACACGCTATTTGAGTAAGCGTGGATTACAAGTGTCTGGTGAATTTCGTTATTTAGATGAATCTTATTCTGGAATCAGCAGTTTGGAATATCTCAACAAAGATAGCCTAAGCAACCAAAATCGCTTTTATGCAAATTTCTCACATCGTCATCAATTTGGGCCAGGCTGGTCAGCAGGCTATAACATCGAAAAAGTATCGGATGACCAATATTTTTCTGAGATGTCTACACGCATCATCAGCACCAGCCGTGTGAATCTACCCCAAGAAGGCTTCGTCAACTATCAGGATGAAGTTTGGAACTTCAATGCGCTTGCTCAGAAGTACCAGACATTAGATGAGCTCTCTTACCCGTACGAACGATTGCCACAACTTACACTTACTGGCAATAAAGAGTGGCAATACGCCAATGGTGAACTATTTACACAATGGACTTATTTTGACCGGAATAATCAAGCGCCAAAACTAGCAACGGGCAACCGTGTTGTAGCTTACCCTTCTATCAATGTGCCGTTCACTAGCAGCTATGGCTTTATTACGCCTAAATTAGGATTGCACACTTCCAGCTACCATCTTAACGATAACGATTTTACTGTCAACGGTCAGCTAGAAAGTGAAAATTCGTTAACACGTACGCTGCCTATTTTTAGCTTGGATACTGGTTTGTTCTTCGATAGAGAGTCCACTTTCTTGGACACCAAATATACGCAGACCATTGAGCCACGTTTGTTCTATGTGTATATCCCGTACGATGACCAGAGTAAAATCCCTGTATTTGATTCGTCCCTGGCCGACTTAAACCTAACCACATTGTTTACCGAAAACCAATTTACCGGTAACGACCGTGTGAATAATGCCAACCAAGTCAGTTTGGCGCTCACCACACGTTACATTGATAGCGATTCTGGGATTGAACGTATTTCTGCTACGTTAGGTCAGCGTTATTACTTTGAAGATCAAAAAGTGTTTCTGCCAGGTGTCACTGCAACCAATCGCAAAACCTCGGACATTATTGCCGGCTTTACTGCAAGACTTTCTAGCCAATGGAAACTAGATGCATTCTGGCAGTATGACCCAGATGCTTCCAAAATGGCGAGGTCTAATTTGCTGGCGCGCTATAATCCTGAGCCTGGTAAATTACTGAATATGGGCTATCGCTATACGCAAGACTTTTTAGAGCAAATCAATATCTCTGGCCAATGGCCACTCAGCAATGGTTGGTATGGCGTTGGTCGCTACAACTACTCAATCCGCGATAAAAATGCGATTGAGAGCTTGGCTGGGGTAGAATACGACGCTGGTTGTTGGCAAGCACGTGCTGTTGTGCAGCGTGTTGAAACTGCTACCGCTGACGCCAACTATGGCTTTTTCTTTCAACTGGAGTTAGGTGGATTGGCCTCTATCGGGTCTAACCCTCTCAACTTACTAAGACGCGATATCCCTGGCTATTTGTCCAGTAGTGAAATCCCTAATCTTTACAGACAGCAGAATTACAATCAATGAAATTAACACACATATCTCCTATTATTTATTTCACACTCAGCTTGCTATTGAGTGCACAAGCGTTAGCAAAGCCAGCCGAAATTGAAAAATTGGATCGGATTATCGCCATCGTCGATCAATCTGTCATTACCGAGCAAGAGCTAATTGACCGCACCAAAAGTATCATGATGCAAATAGAGAAAAAAGGTGGTGAGCTGCCTGCAAAAGATGTACTACAAAAGCAGGTGTTGGAGCGTTTAATCGTAGATAGTCTACAACTGCAACTGGCATCACAAACAGGCATCAAGGTTGATGATGCACAATTGGATAAAACCTTAGAGCGTATTGCAGAGCAGAACAAATTATCGCTGGCAGAATTTAAAAAGGTGTTGCAAGCCGACGGGGTGACCTTTAGTAAATTTCGTGAAGATATTCGCAACGAAATCATCATCGCTAGACTCAGAGAGCGCGAAGTTGAAAACCGTGTCACAATTTCAGAAGGCGAAGTAGATAACTACTTAACGACCCAATCCAGTCGAGTGGGCGAGCAAGATGATTTTGATATTTCACATATTTTAATTCGCCTGCCTGAAGATGCCACGCCAGAAGACCTGCAAAAAGCACGCGCAAAAACTGAGGAAATGTTAAGGGCAATTGAAGGCGGAATGAGTTTTTCCGAAGCGTCCGCCACTTTCTCAGACGCACAAAATGCATTGGATGGCGGCAACTTAGGTTGGCGCAACGCAAGTCAGATGCCACCAGCCTTTTTTGAAGCGGTTAAATCATTGCAAGTAGGTGGTATTTCTCTGCCGTTTAGAAGCCCAAGCGGTGTGCATATCCTTAAACTGAACGATAGGCGTGCAAGCAGTTCTAGCTTGGTTGTAGATCAAACGCATGTTCGCCACATTTTGCTCAAACAGAGTGAGGTCGTTTCTGAAAGCGAAGCCAAACGTAAAATTGAGAATATCAAAGAACGTATTGAAAACGGCACCAAATTTGAAGAAATGGCGCGCCAATATTCAGAAGATGGTAGCGCTAGCAACGGCGGTGATTTGGGCTGGGTTAATCCTGGTGATACAGTCCCTGTATTTGAAAAGGCCATGAATGAGTTAGGACTAGGTGAAATCAGTGCACCTGTACTCACCCCTTTTGGTTGGCATATTATTCAAGTGATAGAGCGACGCAAACAAGACATGTCAAAAGAAGCGGCAAGACTTAAGGCCCGTCAAGAAATTCGCGCCCGTAAAGGTGAAGAGGCTTATAACGATTGGATTCGTGAGTTGCGTGATAAAGCCTATGTTGAATTACGTCTTGAAGACAAGTTTTAACGTGCTGGCTACGGTTTAGCACACGGTGAACGCACTACCACGCATTGCCATTACTGCTGGAGAGCCTGCTGGCATTGGGCTCGACTTGTGTACCATGCTTGCGCAACAACCACTGAATGCAGAATTAACGGTGATTGCAGATGCAGAGGCGCTTCGTGCACGCGCAGCGCAACTCAATCACCCACTATCCATTTTGCCTTATGATGCATCTATACCCCGCGCACATATGGGCAACGCCTCATTAACTGTACTCCATATACCAACTTCTGCACCCGTCGAGGCAGGCATCCTAAATGTAGAAAATAGCCAATACGTCTTAAACACGCTCAGAGTGGCAATGGATGGCTGTTTAGCAAATAGCTTCGATGCCATGGTCACAGCACCTGTACAAAAAAGTATTATCAACGACGCAGGCATTGCGTTTACTGGCCATACCGAATTTCTGGCAGACTATACAAATACTAAACGCGTGGTGATGATGCTAGTGGGTGGTGGCATGCGCGTTGCGCTGGCCACTATTCATCTGCCGCTCACGCAAGTCAGCGCTGCGATCACGGCTGAATCACTCACACGCACGATTCAGATACTGCATCATGATTTACAGCAGCGTTTTGGCATCACATCACCCAAAATTTATGTAGCCGGACTCAACCCACACGCAGGTGAAGGCGGCTATTTGGGCAACGAAGAAATCAACACCATTATTCCGGTGCTCAACACCTTACGCGCGCAAGGCATGCAACTCATTGGTCCACTCCCTGCAGACACCATGTACTCCCCCAACAACCTGAAAGAAGCAGATGCTTTTTTGGCGATGTACCACGACCAAGGTCTAGCTGTATTGAAATACGCCAGCTTTGGCGAAGGCGTCAATGTTACACTGGGCTTGCCGATTATCCGCACATCGGTCGACCATGGCACTGCTCTGGACATTGCAGGAAGCGGCAAAGCAGATGTTGGCAGCCTGCTTGCGGCGATTCAATTGGCTATAGAATTGGCTCACTCTAAATCATGAAACATCTCGCTAAAAAAAGATTTGGTCAAAACTTTCTGACAGACCAAGTCATCATTCATAGCTTGGTAGAAGCAATTCATCCGCAACATGATGATTTGATGGTAGAAATTGGCCCCGGATTAGGTGCACTGACACAGCCATTACTCAAACATTTACAGCAACTACATGTGGTAGAAATTGACCGCGATATTATTCAATGGATGCAACAGACCTATCCTGCTAGCAAAGTGAATATCCACCATTCCGACGTACTGAAGTTTGATTTCAAGACGATTGGCGATCGCATTCGCGTAGTAGGCAACTTGCCTTACAACATTTCCAGCCCTATTTTATTTCACTTGCTAGATAACGTCTCAGGTGTGATTGATATGCACTTTATGTTGCAAAAAGAGGTGGTAGAGCGCATGGTGGCCCAGCCATCCACAGCTGCTTATGGAAGGCTATCGGTCATGCTTCAATACCATTTGCATATGGAGTATTTGATTACCGTGCCACCGGAAGCATTCGACCCTGCTCCCAAAGTTGAATCCGCTTTTGTGCGGTGTGTCCCCTATCAAACTGTGCCTTATCCTGCAAAGAATACACAATTGTTTGCAAAAGTGGTCTTAGCCGCATTTGGACAACGCAGAAAAACATTACGAAATACGCTCAAAGGCTTGTTGGATGACGCCGGATTTGCAGCGCTTGAAATAGACTCCCAATTACGTGCAGAAAATTTGAGCGTAGCCCAATTTGTGGCTATTGCTAATTTTCTCGCCTGATATAATCATCACTTTGTTAACTATCGTTATTTAAGGAACTCATCATGCGTTTAATTCTGCTAGGTGCGCCGGGCGCAGGCAAAGGCACTCAAGCAACCTTCATCAAAGAAAAGTTCAATATCCCACAAATTTCTACTGGCGATATGTTGCGTGCAGCAGTTAAAGCAGGCACCGCACTAGGCTTAGAAGCCAAGAAGTTTATGGATGCGGGCGGTTTGGTACCGGATGAAGTGATTATCGGCTTGGTCAAAGAGCGCATTAAAGATGCAGACTGTCAGGCCGGATTCTTATTTGATGGTTTTCCTCGCACCATTCCACAAGCAGAAGCGATGAAACAAGCGGGTGTAATGATTGATTATGTAGTGGAAATTGATGTGCCAGATGAAGCGATTATAGAACGAATGAGTGGCCGTCGCTCACATCCTGCCTCTGGCCGAACATACCATGTGAAATTTAATCCGCCTAAAGTTGAAGGCAAAGATGACTTGACAGGCGAAGACTTGGTTCAGCGCGAAGATGACAAAGAAGAAGTGGTCAAAAACCGCTTGAATGTGTATCACGCACAAACCAAACAGTTGGTTGGTTACTATTCAAATTGGGCCAATTCCGGTATCGGTGGTGCGCCTAATTACGTCAGAGTCAATGGGATTGGTGAGATGAATGCTATTCGTGATGAGATTTTCAAAGCGCTTGTTTAACACTATCCGCTAGCGTAAAAAGGCCTGTATAAGGCCTTTTCTTTTTTTGGCGACGGCTTAGGTCAGCACAAAACCGGCTACCTTCAAGGTATAATTTCATTTTATTTCAACACGCGTTCATCACCATGCATCAGCAGTATCCATTCAAAGAAATCGAGCAACAAACCCAACAACAATGGGACGCTCAGCAAAGCTTTGCCGCTACCTATACCAGCGATAAACCCAAATATTACTGTTTATCCATGTTCCCCTACCCCAGTGGCAAACTGCATATGGGTCATGTGCGTAACTACACCATTGGTGACGTGCTAAGCCGCTTTCATCACATGAAAGGCTATAACGTATTACAGCCTATGGGTTGGGATGCATTTGGGTTGCCTGCAGAAAATGCAGCGATCCAGAACAATGTACCACCAGCAAAATGGACTTACGACAATATTGCCTATATGCGCAAACAGCTCAAATCATTGGGCTTTGCGATTGATTGGTCACGTGAGTTAGCCACCTGCCAACCCGAATACTACAAATGGAACCAATGGCTATTTTTACGCATGCTGGAAAAAGGCATTGCCTACAAAAAAACCCAAGTGGTCAATTGGGACCCAGTCGACCAAACTGTATTGGCCAATGAGCAAGTTATTGATGGCCGCGGCTGGCGTACGGGAGCTTTGGTTGAGAAGCGCGAAATCCCTGGCTACTACCTCAATATTACTGGCTATGCGCAACAATTATTAGACGACTTAGACAAGCTGCCGGGTTGGCCAGAGCGTGTAAAAACCATGCAAGCCAATTGGATCGGCAAGAGCGTAGGCGTGCGTTTTGCGTTTACACATACCATTCAAGACAACAATCGCCAATTGATTGATGACGGCAAGTTATGGGTGTTCACCACCCGTGCCGATACCATCATGGGCGTGACTTTCTGCGCGGTGGCTGCTGAGCATCCATTGGCAACACATGCCGCACAAAGCAACCCTAAACTGCAAACCTTTATTGATACATGCAAACAAGGCTCAGTGATGGAAGCCGACATGGCCACCATGGAAAAAGAGGGTATGGATACCGGCCTCACTGTGACACACCCACTTACTAGGGAAAATATCCCGGTATGGGTAGGCAACTATGTATTAATGACCTATGGCGAAGGTGCCGTGATGGCGGTACCCGCGCATGACGAACGTGACTTTGGCTTTGCCAAAAAATACCAATTGCCCATTAAACAAGTGGTTCAAGTAGGTGATGAGACATTCACCGACTACGCTTGGTCAGAGTGGTATGGCGACAAATCTAAGAGTGTATGTGTGCACTCCGGCGCTTATGACGGTTTAAATTACATAGAAGCAGTCAACATGATTGCTGCTGACCTCAACGCCAAAGGCTTGGGTGACAAACAAACCAATTGGCGCTTGCGCGATTGGGGTGTATCACGGCAACGTTATTGGGGCTGCCCTATCCCAATTATCCATTGCGATAGCTGCGGTGATGTACCAGTACCCGATGACCAATTACCTGTAAAACTACCAGAAGATTGTGTGCCGGATGGTTCAGGTAACCCATTGAATAAATTAGAAAGTTTTATCAACTGCAATTGCCCAAGCTGCGGCAAACCTGCACAGCGTGAAACTGATACCATGGATACCTTTGTGGATTCCAGCTGGTATTACGCGCGCTACGCCAGCGGCTTTAGCAATGACAGTATGGTCGATGCGCAAACTAGCCAATGGATGCCAGTAGATCAGTATATTGGCGGCATAGAGCATGCTATTTTACATCTGTTGTACTCCCGCTTTTGGAGCAAGGTGATGCGTGACTTAGGCTTAGTGAATTATGACGAGCCATTTGCAAATCTGCTGACCCAAGGTATGGTGCTTAACCATATTTTCTCTCGCCGTACCGATAAAGGCGGCATTGAATATTTTGCACCGGAAGAGGTCGAATTGTTGCATGATGCACATGGCAAAGTCACTGGCGCCAAAGCACTTAAAGATGGCCTACCAGTGGACTTTCAAGGCATGGGCACCATGTCTAAATCCAAACGCAATGGGGTGGATCCACAGTCATTAATTGAGCAATATGGTGCAGACACTGCACGCTTCTTTATGATGTTTGCTGCCCCGCCGGAGCAAACATTGGAGTGGTCAGATAGTGGTGTGGAGGGCTCTCACCGCTTTTTAAAACGTGTTTGGGCATTTGCCTACACATTGGCCACTGAAGAAAAACTAAACGTTTCTGGCAAATTGAGTGGTGGCTTAGCAGCAGCCAGACGTGAAGTGCATATGACTCTGAAACAAGCCAGTTACGATCTAGGCCGTCAGCAGTTTAATACAGTGGCCTCCGGCAGCATGAAAATGCTCAACACGCTAGAAAAAGTACAGAAAGACGCTGAACAAGGTTGGCAAGCGGTGGCGTTTGAAGGCTTCTCTATCTTGCTGCGCCTGTTATCACCGATTGCACCACACATCACACAAACCTTGTGGAAAGAACTAGGCTTTGGTGAGGACATTCTCAAAGCCAGTTGGCCGGAAGCATTACAATCCGCCATGGTGCAAGACGAGGTGGAGTACGTGGTGCAGGTCAATGGCAAATTGCGTGGTAGCATTACACTTGCCAAGAGCATGGAAAAATCTCAAATTGAGGCGATTGCCGTCAATCAGCCATTTGTGCAAAAGCACTTGGAAAATGCCAGCGTACGTAAAATTATTGTAGTACCAAATAAGTTAATCAATATTGTCGTGGGATAACACTATGATGCATTGGATGCGGAATCTGGCAATCAGCCTATGTTGTGTAAGCTTAGTGGCATGTGGCTTTCATTTGCGCGGTGCCAATGAGTTTGCTTTTAAAAGTATTTTTGTGAGTGGTAACACACAAATCACCAAGGCGATTAAAAAATCACTGGTAGCAAATGGTGTAGAAGTGACTAATGATGCTAGCACGGCTGAGATGGAAATTGACTTAATGAAAGAAGAGAGTGAAAAGCGTATTCTTTCATTAAGTGGCGGTGGTGTGGTGAATGAGTACGAGCTCTATTATCGTGTGTTCTATCGTTTCAAATCATCAAAAGAACCACTTTGGTCACAACCACAGACCATGGAAGCACGTAGAGACTTTTCATACAGTGACGCTAACCTGTTAGCTAAGCAAAATGAAGAAAAACAACTCAACCTCAATATGCAGAAAGATGTAACTCAAGCAATCTTGCGCCGACTATCTGCTATCAAGCAATAAACAGCAACATGCAAATTTCGGCCAATGCTTTGGTTAAACATCTAAGCGGCACCCCATCGCCCGTTGTCGTGATTGTGGGTGATGAACCGTTAGCCAAAGCAGAAAGCTTGGACTCTGTAAGACAATACGCTCGTAAACTTGGTGCGGAAGAGCGCACCAGCTTATTGGTAGAACGCCAATTCAACTGGCAAGATGTCACACAATTTAGTCAGCATTTTTCTTTATTTTCCTCACACAGAATTCTGGAAATTCATATCCCCGGTGGCAAACCCGGGGTAGATGGCGCAAAAGTGCTGTCAGAATTAGCACAACAGCCAATGCCAGATACCACAACCATCATCACGCTGCCAACGCTAGAGCGCGAAAGCAAGAATAGTGTGTGGTATCAACATTTGCAGGCACACGCTTTGGTCGTGGAACTGAAAGAAGTGGTAGTCACACAACTCCCTGCATGGATTAAGCAACGGTTGGCTCAACAGAATCAGCTTACGGATGACGACTCACTTGTATTTATGGCGCAACAGGTAGAGGGCAATATGTTGGCCGCGCATCAGGAGATACAGAAACTGGCACTGCTATACCCGACCGGCGAAATCACTGCTGCAGAAATTAAAGATGCAGTGCTTAACGTGGCACGATTTGATGCTTTTCAACTGGGCGAAGCGATGCTACAAGGCGATAGCGAACGCACCATCCGTATTTTGCAAGGTTTACAAGACGAAGGTGAGCAACCTGTCGCCGTGATGAACCCCTTGATTTGGTTGATACGCCCGTTGCTGCGCATTAAGCAAGCGGAAGCGCAAGGCGAAAATTTACAATCAGCCATGGCGAGTGCGAGATTGTTTGGGGATAGACAACTGCTGGTCAAATCCGCCGCGCAGCGGCTCAGCATACGCCAGGTAGAGGCCGCATTACAAAAGCTTAGCGAGATTGACCGCATGGCCAAAGGCGTGATGCAAGGCGATGCTTGGTTAGAAATTTCCCGCCTTTGTTTTGGCCTTGCTCGCATAAAAGCCAGAACAAGGTAAAATGGCAACATGAATATTCAAGAATACATGCAAAAACTCGGGCAAGCCGCGCGTCTTGCATCCCGCGCCATGGCCAAAGCCGATACGCAGACTAAAAATCAGGCTCTGTTATTGATTGCTGCGGCGATTCAACGCGAGGCGAAAGCTTTACTGGCTGCAAATCAGCTAGATATTGCTGCTGCAAAAGCCAATGGCATGGAAGACGCGATGCTAGATCGTCTTACTTTATCAGAAAAATCCATCGCCAATATGGCGGAAGGCTTAACGCAGATTGCTAGTTTGCCAGACCCGATTGGTGAAATGAGTGATTTTAAATATCGCCCATCTGGAATTCAAATTGGCAAAATGCGCGTGCCTTTAGGAGTCATTGGCATTATTTATGAAGCTAGACCTAACGTGACGATTGATGCAGCAGGTTTATGCATCAAATCCGGCAATGCTTGTATTTTACGAGGCGGCTCTGAAGCCATTCATTGCAACCAGGCTTTGGCAAAATTAGTACACGAAGGCCTCACCAAAGCAGGCTTGCCTGAAAGTGCAGTATTGGTGGTAGAAACCACTGACCGCGCTGCGGTGGGCGAACTGATTACCATGAAAGCGTATGTGGATGTCATTGTGCCGCGTGGTGGCAAAGGTTTGATTGAGCGCATATCCAATGAAGCGCGCATCCCAGTCATTAAGCATTTGGATGGCAATTGCCATGTTTATGTGGATGATGAGGCTGACTTAGAAAAGGCTGTACGTATCTTAGAAAACTCAAAAACGCAGCGTTTAGGTACTTGCAATACCGCAGAATCGTTATTAGTTGCGCGTAGCATTGCATCTAGCGCATTACCATTGTTAGCCAAAATGCTCGTCAGCAAGGGAATCGAGATTCGCGGCTGTGCTGAAACTTGCACTATTGTAAAAGAAGCCATTCCTGCGACGGAAGAGGATTTCTATACGGAATATTTGGATGCCATTATTTCCTGCAAAGTCGTCTCAGGCGTGGATGAAGCCATTGCACATATCAACCAGCACTCCTCGCAACATACTGAGGCAATTGTCACGGAAAACTACACCAAAGCACGCCAATTTTTGCGCGAGGTAGACTCTAGCAGCGTAATGGTCAATGCTTCCACACGGTTTGCCGATGGATTTGAATATGGATTAGGGGCTGAAATTGGCATTTCCACTGACAAGCTGCATGCACGTGGCCCGGTTGGTTTAGAAGGTCTCACCTCGCTCAAGTACATTGTATTGGGCAATGGCGAAGTGCGTGCCTAAGCAGTTGATGTTGATTGCGTGATTTTCATGTGATTAAGTTGATTTTGAGACACTCGCAATCATGCAACGCATAGGTATTTTGGGTGGTACTTTTAACCCGATCCATTACGGGCATCTCAGGATTGCACAGGAAACGGCTGAGGCTTTTGCACTCAGCCAAGTCAAATTCTTACCAGCCGCCAAACCGCCACTCAAAACTGAGCCGAAGGTTACGGCTAAACAACGCGCTGAGATGGTGCAATTGGCGATTACCACCAACCCACTGTTTAGCCTAGACACCCGAGAGCTTGAGCGCAATGGTCCGTCTTATACGATAGACACTTTAGAGTCTTTGCGTGCAGAACATCCTCGGGATGCATTGTGTTTGATCATCGGCACAGATGCCTTTACACATTTTGATCAATGGTATCGTTGGCAACACATCTTGGATTATTGTCATCTGATTGTGGTGTCTCGCCCGCCAGTTGCAGATCTAGACTTAAGTGAGACGCTGCGAAAACTACTGCAAATGCATCAAACACACGATGCAACACAACTCTCGCAACACACGCACGGACTCATCGCCATGCATGCAGTTACGGCATTGGATATTTCGTCTAGCCAGATTCGCAGTTTAGTACACGCGCATCAAAACCCAGCCTACCTATGTCCGGATGTAGTGATTAGCTATATCCAAGCACATCAGCTATACACAGATAATCTGTAACCAGTTTATTTCAAACTCTGCGGTAATTTGAGGCGAAAAAAAACCTGCCGTAGCAGGTTTTTTTCAGTACAAAAGCGAATTAAGCTAATGTTTTACGACGGCGTGCGATGCCAAACATGCCTAACGCTGATGCTAATAATGGCAATGCTGCAGGAACTGGCACTGCGCTTACACCTACTACGTAGTCATCATAATCGGCATCTGATGAACCGCCATCGTTAAAGCCGATTAAGAATGCGAATGGGTTGCCTTCTGCATCTTTGTAAGAACCATCGTTTTGGATGTAAGCGATTTTACCGTCGTAGTTTGTTAAGTTAGATGCTGACTCTGAAGAACCTGAACCACCGAATCCAAAGTCAATCAAACCTGCTGCCACACTAAACGTAAACGAGTCGCCTACATTCACTACGCTAGTAGATGTGCCAGCTACTTCCGAACCATTAGAAATGTAAAAGTTTACATTCCATGCTTCTTTGCCTAAAAAAGTAACTGTAAAGTTAGTGTCCTGTGTAGCAGACAATTGGCCAAATACACCACTAGTTGCACCAGTAATGACATCATGAGTGTCACCTGTAAATGTAACTGGTTCACCCACCACGTCCAATGCTAAATGATTCACAGCTTCAGCTTGTACTGCTGTGACTGAAAATGCCAATGATAAAGCCAATAACAATTTTTTCATTTTATATACTCCGGTATTCAAACAATTAAAATTAGTGTTCTTTAAGGTTGGATTGAGTATAGGGTCTTGATGAAACTTGCTCAATAGCCCTTAAGGGTAGTTAACGGAAAACTGGACAGGATGGGCCTGTTCGATAAAGCATGCGTGAATCAAACGCATCTGAAAAATGCGTTTTGCTACCTCAAAAAGTTAAACACTTAGTGAGCTAAAATCCGCTTTGCTATGACGCCAGCTGTCTTAAACTTGAATAATGCGTTCTGGAAAAGCAACTAATTTCGATTGTAAAGTAAGCAAATTCTCTTGGTAGCATTGCATTTCTCTATCAATGGGGTTTGCCACCCAAGCGGAGACGTTGAGACCACGCGCTTGCATCACCTCCATGGTGAGTAGTGCATGATTGATACATCCTAAGCGCATGCCAACCACAAACAATACTGGAATGTTCAAATAAGCGATAAGATCCGCGATGGTGTGTTGCGCGTTAAGCGGCACCAACAAGCCACCAGCACCTTCAACCACTACGATATCAGCCAACTCAGCAAGCGCCTGATAAGCTTGTGCAATCACATCAAGCTGTATATCAACGCCTTCTTGCTCTGCTGCAATATGTGGGGCAATCGGAGGATTAAAACAATAAGGGTTAACGAGTTGCAACGGTGCATCCACATTACTCGCTTCTGTGAGTAGGCGCACATCTTCATTCACCCACTTACCATCTACCAGTTCACAGCCTGCCGCAACCGGTTTCATGCCAACCACGCGGTAGCCTTGTGCAACATATTGGCGTATCAGTTGGCAAGCCACATAGGTTTTACCAATGCCGGTATCGGTGCCCGTAATAAAAAATGCTTGTTTCATCTGAATACCTATCGCGCCCTAAAAGCTATCGGCGCAAATCCTTCGGGCAAGGCTTGACGTTGCTCCGGTGCCCAAGCATGACCATATACCACTTCAAAGGTGGCGGGCAATTTCCCATCCTGCTGTCTAAATTGCTCGTAACGCGCAGCCAACTGTTGCAGAAAACCTTTGCCTACCAAACCACGGGCACGGCCTGCGGTGGCATTGTGTGCACCGATGGATTTTAAATCGCGCATGACGCTTTTCACATCATCATAGGTCAGTGTGAAATGCTCAACATCTAGTACTGGCGCGCTGAATCCAGCACGTGTCATGGCATCGCCAATATCATGCATATCAATAAAACGGCTAACGTGTGTGGTAGCGTCATCTTGTGCACTGGCGATGCGCAACTCTTTTAGGGTATCTGGCCCAAAGGTGCTAAACATCACCAAACCATTAGGTTTAAGTACACGTTTGATTTCAGCAAACGCTTGATCCAGATTATTACACCACTGAATGGCTAGATTGGACCAAACCATGTCCACACTGTGATCAACCAAGGGTAGGGCTTCAATATCAGCACATAGCAAACTCTTTTTGCCAGTCAGCTTTGCCATCCAGCGCTGCAAAGCTGGCTGTTGCGCATAGGTTTGCTGCAACATACCCATGGCCAAATCTAAGGAGATAGTATGTGCCTGTGGAAAGCGCCGCTGCAATGCAAAGCTACCGTGACCTGTACCACAACCCGCATCAAGAATGGTTTCCGGGGCAATATTCACCAGCCCCAGCCTGTCTAGCATTTCTTCCCGCACATTTTTTTGCAATACTGCGGCAGCATCATAGGTCTGTGCAGCCCGCTCAAACGATGCGCGCACTCGCGCTTTATCTATCCAATAGCTGTCTTGCATTTATGGCTCTAAAAATTGATTGAGCGTATCGACAAACTGATCAGTATGCGACAAGAATGGTGCGTGTGCAGCACCCGCCATGACGCGTAAAAATGCCAGCGGTAGATGCTGTGACATCCAATGGGCTGCAGCCACTGGCGCCAAGGTATCACGGTCGCCATGAATCAATAACGTAGGTTTGCGTAAGGTCAACACTTCTTCGCGCAGATCAGCGTCTAGTAGGATCGATAGCGAGCGATTTAAAGTGGTTTGCGTGGGTGTAGGCTTGAGATCAAAGCTAGCGCGTAACTGACGTAGTGTTGCACGTGCGTCACTAGCTTTCATACATTGCAGCGTTAAAAACTGCAGCATGGTGGCGTTGTAATCGCGGTTCACGCTCTCGGCAAAATTATGGAAATGCACCGGCGAGATGCCATGCGGCCAATCATTTGAGGACACGAAACACGGTGTGGAGCCGACCAAGATCAAACGACGTACGCGATCCGGCTGATTCAATGCAATACGTTGTGCTACCAAGCCACCGAGTGACCAGCCCATGATATCGGACACGCCAGGAATCACTTGTGCCACCTCGTCAGCTAGCGCATGCAGATGATATGGTTCTACCGGGCGGCTACTGCCCATGCCGGGTAAGTCCACCAAGTAAAGCATGTACTGCGCAGACAAACGCTTGACCATGTGCTGCCATACACCACTGTGCATGCCCCAACCGTGGAGTAACACCAACGGCTGACCCTGACCAATAATTTCTACATGGCAACTCATGCTTTACCCCTTGCGATTATCCATAGATCGTTATCCACAGGCCGTTATCCTCAGAACATTCATGCAACTTGAACTACAGATTCTGCTTGATTGATGGCCTCTGCCAAACGCATCACATCTTCCACACTATGCGCTGCTGACAATGAAATCCGTAATCGCGAAGTATTCACTGGCACTGTTGGCTGGCGAATCGCCGGCACTAAAATCCCTTGTGATTGCAAATGCTCGCTTAAAGCCAGCGCCTCATAATTATTCCCCACCAGCAAAGGTTGCACGGCGGTCATGGATGGCATCAATGACCAACGTTTTACTTTTAACTGCTGCTTGAGCGTCGCAATCAATACCTGCAAGTGACTACGCAAATGGTCGCCTTGTTCAATCAAATCCACTGAGGCAATGAGCGTGGCTGACAAAGCTGGCGGCGCTGGTGTTGAATACACATAACTTTTGGCTTTTTGAATCAGATAATCTACCACCACTTGCTCGCCCGCCACAAATGCACCAGCCACACCTGCAGCTTTGCCAAGCGTTGCCATCATAATCAAGCGTGGTGACTTTAAATTCAAATGGTTAAGCGCTCCCTGCCCATGGGTGCCTAATACACCAAAGCCATGCGCGTCATCCACATATAGATAAGCATCATAACGCTCGCACAAGGCTAAATATTCTGCCAAAGGTGCAATATCACCATCCATGCTAAACACAGCATCTACTGCAATTAACTTATGCTGGGCGGTAGATGCTTTCAGCAATCCTTCCAAGGCTTGCACATCGTTATGTGAAAAGCGTTTGAACTCAGCTAAGGAGTAATAGCCACCATCATTCAAGCAGGCATGATTGAGCTTATCGGCAAAAATCGCGTCATCGCGTCCTGCCAGTGCACCCAATACGCCAATGTTGGCCATATATCCTGTAGAAAATAATAGTGCTGCTGGCATGCCTACAAAATTGGCCAACTTCTTTTCCAAGCTATCGTGATAGCGGTGATGACCGGTAATTAAATTGGATGCCCCACTACCTACGCCTGACAACCCAGCAGCCTCTTGCATCGCTGCAATCAGCGTTGGATGATTGGCTAAACCTAGATAATCATTGCTACAGAAAGACAAAAATGACTGGTTATTCGCCACAATATGTTCCGCCTGTGGAGAATCCAGCAAACGACGCTGGCGCATTAGGCCATCGGTTTTGCGTTTGTCGAGCTCAGCTTGAAGTGCGGCTAACATACTAAATAGAGTGAATGCCTAATTTGGCAAATAACTTTCTATCTGCCTCTGCTTCCGGATTACCCGTAGTCAGTAATTTTTCGCCGTAGAAAATACTATTAGCGCCGGCAATAAAACAAAGCGCCTGTATGCCTTCGTGCATGCTTTGACGGCCTGCTGATAAGCGTACAAAACTCTGTGACATGGTAATACGTGCGGCGGCAATGGTGCGGACAAACTCTAGAGGATCTAGCTCGTCTGTGCCATGTAAAGGCGTACCTTCTACTTGGGTGAGTAGGTTAATAGGCACACTCTCCGGCGGGCGCTCCATATTGGCTAATTGCGCTAATAAACCAGCACGTTGATTGCGCGATTCCCCCATGCCGATAATGCCGCCACAGCAGACGTTAATATCGACACTGCGCACGCGGTCTAATGTGTCTAAGCGGTCTTGATAAGTGCGGGTGGTAATCACATCGCCGTAAAATTCAGGTGCAGTATCTAAGTTATGGTTGTAATAGTCTAAGCCCGCATCTTTTAGTTGTTCTGCCTGCCCCTCTTTCAGCATACCTAAGGTAGCGCAAGTTTCTAAGCCCATGGCTTTCACTTCAGAAATCATTTTCAATACAGGCTCTAAGTCACGTTGTTTCGGACCACGCCACGCTGCGCCCATACAGAAACGACTAGCGCCATTGTCTTTAGCGGCCTGTGCTGCCGCCAATACATCGTCTAACTTCATCAGTGGCTCATTTTCCACATCGGTATGGTAGCGCGCGGCTTGAGGGCAATAGCCACAATCCTCGGAGCAGCCACCCGTTTTAATGGAAAGCAAGGTGCTGACTTGCACAGCATTTGGGTCAAAATGTTCACGATGCACAGTTTGCGCACGATGGATTAAATCGCTGAATGGTAGCTCAAACAAAGCCACAATCTCATCAACCGACCAGCGATTAACATCATAGGCGGTATGGCAACTTTGCCCTTTACCTTGCGTAAGCGCATCTGTGTTTATAATGACGGGGTTAGTTGGCGTTGCGGTTGAGGTGTCTTGCATGGCATCCCTTTACACTGAAAGAATGAATTGATGTTATCGAATGCCGAATTATATGCTGTTAAGGCTTAAGCAAGCAAATGTTAAACAATTGACTATAAAGTAATCACATGTTCAAAATTGGTCAGCTTTCAGCGGTATTACAACACACCAGTTGCATACTTTGCGATGCAAATACGCACCGTAAAGTAGCCATATGCAAAGATTGCTGGCAAGACTTGCCTTGGCAACACAACAATTGCTGTCCACAGTGCGGCCTAAGCTCATTAGGTGAAGTGTGTGGTAAATGCTTGAGCGACCCGCCTTTT
The DNA here is from genome assembly GCA_001464125.1 of Betaproteobacteria bacterium Ga0077540. Lineage (GTDB taxonomy): Bacteria > Pseudomonadota > Gammaproteobacteria > Burkholderiales > Methylophilaceae > Methylophilus. Next base: position 165,299 of record LNEP01000004.1, read on the forward strand.
TTCGATTACACCCGCGCTTTATTTAGTTACGCTTACCCTGTCGATGCGTTATTACAAGCTTATAAATATCAGCATCAATTGCACCTTGGTCAAACGTTTGCACAACTTAGCCTGCAGCAATTTCACCCTAACGGCATAGACTTTATTTTACCAATGCCTATGCACCCACTAAGGCTACAAGAAAGAGGCTTCAACCAATCATTAGAATTAGCAAAAGGGATTGCCAACTATTGGCAATTACCGCTTGCCCTCTCACATTGCCAGCGCGTTAAAAACACGCCACCGCAAGCGAGCCTGCCACTCAAAGACAGAGTACGTAATATTAAAGGGGCCTTTAGTTGCGACGATGGCTTTAGAGGTAAGCATGTCGCGATTGTGGACGATGTGATGACGTCTGGCGCTAGCCTGAATGAGTTAGCAAAAACACTTAAGCAAGCAGGTGCAAATCAGGTAAGTTGTTGGGTGATTGCCAGAACGCATTAGCTGGCAAAAATATAGTGCCAATCTGGCGCTATTGCACTTGTTTTAATCGTTGCGATACAAACATTGCAAGCTCTGGACTCAGTTGACCAGACTGTGCTTGCTGGTAGGCCAGCTTAGCTTCTTGCGTGCGCCCTTCTGCCTGCAAAGAAACGCCTAAACCAATATACCAAACGGGTGTAGTAGTACCCTGGCTTAAGGCTTGCTGATAGTGATTAATAGCCTCGTTGTGCTGGCCAATTTTCTGGAGCACCACTGCCATCAATGCATGATATTCCTGTGGCTGTTGCACACCTGTGCTATGACTCTCCAATGTATGTAGCGCATCCGCTACTAAACCTGCATCCAGTTGCAATCGCGCCAATGTCTGCGCGTAAGCAAGGTGATTTGGTGAGACTTGCAAGCCCGCTTTAAGCACGTGCATGGCTTCATCATTACGCTTGTTATCCACTAGCAATCCTACCAACGTCTGCCGTGCATCATCATGTTGCGGGTAAGTAACGATTGCTGATTTGAGTTGATCTTGTGCTTCTGCCACGCGTCCTTGCTGCAAATAGCTGATCGCCTGTTGATACATATGACTTGCTTGTTGCTCAACGCTCATTGTTTTATTCACACTCACTTTAGCGTCACCGGCATGTGTGGAAGTCGTTCTGGATTTGGCGTTGGTGTTAGCCAAAGCCACTACTGGTGCGGCTGAGGTATCCGCTACTACCTGGGTTGGCGGCACCAAAGCAGCCAACATTACAGGCTGTGCTTTTGCAGCTGCTTTAGGTTCACTCAGCACAGGCGCTTGATGTTCTTTTGCTGAAGACTGCGCAGCATGGGTAAGCATGCCTGCACTTTTCGATACATGGAGTGTTTTCTCTAAACTGGGCGCAAATAAATCAGCAGCATCCACAGATTGCGGCAGTGGCCTTGCATGTTGTGTTGGTAAGATAGCTGCTGCCATATCTGCAGCAGCCGGCACCTCTGCATTGACTGCGGCAGAGGCAGGATTTAACTCAGCCACGGTAGCGGATTTCACATTAGCGTAAGCCTCTGTAATCACCCCACTCGCGCTCGGCGTGTTAGCCGATTGGTTTGTATGTGGCATTGCAGGGTGCGATAGCCATTGCATGCCATAAGCGCCCACTGCACATAAGGCTACTAGCACTGCATAGCGCAATACTTTAAATTTGCGTGGCGCAGCCACTGGTTGCAGCGGGTGCGCAGTCGGCTTTAGTTCTGGATGCGATGGGGCATCTGCACTCGCTTTGCGCTGCTCCAACTCTTGTAACATCTGATTAATTAAGCTCATGTTGTCCGCCTGACTGCATCATGCCGTCAATGAGAAAAAGTCAAGGTGGCGCGCGCAATACCCAACGCCAACCACCATTTAAATATAAAATTTGACCAGCCGTGCTGTGCACTAACGCTGGCATGCGTATCCAATAATGCATCGCGCATTTCTTTTACCGTCACTTCGCGCAGCCCTCTGCCATAGGCAGCCAGTAATGCTTTATGTGCCAAGATATTGACCAACCTAGGGATACCTGCAGAGTGTTGATACAACAAGCGCAAGCTTGCTGGCGTGAATACACGCCAGCCGTTATAGCCGGCGACATGCATGCGATGGTTCAAATAAAAACTCAGCTCATTCCATTGCAACGCGTCTAATCGATACTCAAAACTAATCCGCTGGCGCAACTGACGGATAGACGGCTGATTCAGTTTTTCTTCCAACTCTGGTTGGCCGAAAATCACCACCTGTAGCAACTTGCTCTTCTCGGTTTCTAAATTAGTGAGCAAGCGCAATGCTTCTAATGTCTCGATTGGCATGGCTTGTACTTCGTCCAAACATACCACCACCTGCTTTTCCTCACGTGCAAACTGCATCAAACGATGTGTGAGTGCTTCCAATAACTCATGATGCGTTAAGCGTTGCGGCAAAGTTAAACCCAGCTCAGTGGCCAAAGACATCAGCAGTGCATTGGGGTCTAAATATGGATTCGGGATAAACGCTGTTTTAAAGCCATCCCCTAAACTTTTTAATAGCTTGCGGCACAGCAATGTTTTGCCTGTACCTACCTCACCAGTAATTTTGATGAAACCTTCCCCTGACCCAATTGCCACCAGCAGTGTATTCAATGCAGCCTGATAGCTATGTGTGGCATAGTAAAAACTGGTGTCCGGCGTCAACTTGAACGGAAATTCTTTTAACCCAAAATGCTGTAGATACATAGTTAGCTACCTCCGGCTTTGGCTTGTCCGTATTGTTGTTGGCGCATACCTTCTAAACGTTGTTGCGCGCTCAGCATATCCTCAGACCAGCTTTGGTCGCCCTGCACCACAGTAGATTTCAATAAAATCACTAATTCAGATTTGCTAGATTGTTCGCTATGCTGACGGAAGGCTTTGCCCACGCCTTTGATATCACCCAAGCCCGGTACTTTGGATCCTGTTTTGGTGCTGCTCTCAGTCATCAAGCCGCCAATCGCAATCACGCTGCCATCGCGGGTGCGCACAATGCTATCTGTCTCGTTCACACTACTAGAAGGTAATGGCAAGTTGAATTGGTTTGTGCTGCCGCCCAAGGTGAATTGCTTGGTTACGGTAGTCACTTGGCTAATCGATGGGTGCATATGCAAGATGATGTTGTCATCTTTATCAATTTGCGGTGTTACGTCCAAAGAAATCCCAGAGAAGAACGGTTGCAATGTCACTTCTGGAATCGTCGTCGTCGCGCCCACAGAGGCTGTGGTGCTTTGTCTTACGCCAGTAATATAAAACTCATCGGTGCCGACTTTTAGTACAGCTTTTTGGTTATTAATGGTGGCGATTCTGGGGCTGGAAAGCACTTCCACATCGCCTTGTGTTTCTAAAAACTGCATCAGCGCAGCAAAATTTGCGCCTTGCAATGCCACGGCAAACAATGGGCCGCCAATCGCTGTAGTCGCGGCATTGGATAACACCCCTCCCACATCTGCACTTAATGTTCCAGAGGTTTGTGCACCGCTAGTACCAATGGAGGTATTGTTATTGATATTACCCACCAACCCGCGGCTACTACCACGGCTGCCAAACACAGACCAGTTCACCCCGCTTTGCGAGTCAGTATTCAATTCGACACGCAAAATCTTAGCTTCCAAAATCACTTGGCGCTCAATATTTACCTGCATCAAGCGTAAGAAAGATTCCACATTACGAATCTCTTTAGGCATTGCACGCACCATGATGACGCCGGATTGCAGATTCACCACCACTTTGCGTCCTGCTTCAGAACCGACTATCCCATTTAAAGACAAGCCCAAATCCGTCCAGAAATCATTGCTGGTATTGGTAGAAATGCTGCTAGAAATCAACGCCACTTGGTTGGTTTGACCTGGCGTAGAAGTGGTTGCAGTGGATGGATTTTGTGCAGCTGTGTTGCTGTTGGATGCGCCTAACGAACCAGAAGTCACTTGCGTATCGGACGAACCTTTACGTTGACCCACGATATAGTTGACTTGGAACACGCGTGTTTGCAGTGTTTGTGGCTCAATCATAATGCGTGTGCCATCCACTTTGTATTCGTAGCCGTACAAGTCACGCAACGCGTCCAAAGCTTCAAACACGGTTACATCTTTTAAATTCACCGAAACACTACCTGCCATATCTGGGTGCAACAACATGCTGTAACGCGTACCACTGACAATGCCCATTAGCACTTGCGCAGCCGGTGCGTTGTTCACCACCAAATCAAAACGTGGCTCTAATTTCTTGGCATTGCTTTTTGGCAGCTCTACTTTTAGCGGTGGCAATAAAGCTTCATTCACGGCCTCGGGGAGTGCGGCTGTGTTTTTTGTAGCAGCAGCTTCTTTTAAAGCAACCTGCATTTTGCTATTAAGTTGTCCGTTGTTTTGCGGCGCGTTGCTTGCGCACCCCGCCAGTAATAACATGGCCATCACGGCGCTTAATTTAAAATGTGTATTCATTGCTTCACCCATAGACTTTCTGCCTGTGCACGCATTTGCGTAGGTTGGCTTTCAGTTGATCGATTATTAGTCGTGCTTGTAGTGGTTGATGTTGTAGCGGCTACAGTTTTTACTTTGGCTTGACTGGATTTTTTGACTGGATAACCCATTACCAATACTTTGGTGGTGCCATCTTTTGCGCGCAACACCGCCTCATTGGCTGATAACTTTACTAATACCCATTGCTCATACGACTGACCCAGCATGACGGTATTACCGTTAATCATGGCGTATTTAGCAGTCGTGCCCAAGGTAATTGATTGCAACATAGGCGGCGGCACCACCTCAGGTAACTGACTTGCCGGCACTAAACCAGATTGCGATGCTGGCATGGTCGGATCGCGCAACACCTCAGCCATCGCCAACGGGGTATGGGCAGCATAAAAAAACAATAAATATGCAATTAGATACTTAGCCATGTTGCATCCAAACTTAAGGTATACACGGTGATCGTGAGCTCGTTTTCAGGGTAATTTTTTGCAATCAATACCGCTTTATCCCACAACACTTGTGATGACATATCTTGCAGCGCCTGCGCATAGCGCATGAGCTCCATATAGTTACCTGCCAAGGTAAATGTGATGTCGTGGCGATAAATCAATGGTGTTTTATATGTGCTTACTTTCCCAACCTCCGCTTGATTACCAGACACTTGATCATGGTTGTCACGGCTTAAAAAGTTCTCTGGCGGCATGGTTTTCATATCCACCAAGCGCAAACTCTGATGGTGTGCAATCAATTCTTTTAATAGCGCTGGCATTTGCGCTGGGTTCACTAACGTATCTTGTAAGGCAGACATTTCCGTTTGCTGTGCAAGAATTTTTGTTTTAAATTCCGCAATTTTCTGTGCATTTGTATCATCTACATTGAGTACTGGATGCTGCGCTAACTCTGTGATTTGTTGCTTCATCTCAGCCAATTGCGTGCCAGATTGTGTCATCTCGGTTTTAATCGCCTGCTGTTGGCTTTGTACTGGGGCTAGCAACACAGCATTCAATAGCGCATAAATAACGGCCAATCCTGCAAAAAACACCATCCAACGCTCCCGTGTGTTGAGCGCTGCCCATTTGTTGGTGATGGTCTGTTTTAAAGCATTCATGACGATTTCATTGCCTTCGTATTGTCTGTATTGGCACCAGAAGCGGTCGTTTCTCTCGCTGTATCTGGCAACGTTTCACTGGCTTGTAATTCAAACTCTACAAATGGCACAGTTGCAATTGGTTGCACTTGTGGCGCTTGCGAAGTATTCGTTGGCGTTGTGTTGGCAGACGTTATATTGGTCACCACTTCCGCCGGTTGCTGAATGCGCAAACCACTAAAGGTTTGACCTGCAAACACCGCCTCACGTCCAAGTTTATGCATGTAGTCAGGTAAGTTGGCTGCATCCATGCTGCGACCGCGTAACGACACCGCATGGTGCTTTTGGTCAATACTAAAGCCGGTGAGCCACAGCCCATCGGTGCTTTGTCGTGCCAAACCTAACATATAGCTCGCCAAGCCTTTTTCTTGGCTAGGCTTGCCTTGTTGCATCGCTTGCAATATTTGCGTTTGCACTTGGTGCTTTTCCTCTAATGTTTGTAACTCTGCAATCAGCGTCTGATTAGGCGCTTTGGGCGTACGTGCTGCTGTCATCTCTGCCAAAGTGGTTTGTACTTGCTGCAACTCGTTCGCCAGCTGATCTCTCGATACTTTGAGTGCTGATGTCTGCTGCGCTGCGAATACATACCAACCCAATAGCAACAAGGCCAATGCCCCGTATACCACTGTTATATTAAGCGTTGTTAAAAAATCCTTTTGCTTGATAAGAGCTGGATTTATGAGGTTAATCTGCTGACTCATGCTGCAACCTCCTCGCGCAAGGCCGCGCCTAAAGTGTGTAGTAACGCGGCTTGTGCTGTGGGTCCATCCACCTCTACCCCAGGCGCAAACTCAAAAATATCGCTTAATTCAAAGCTGCCCACTTGCGTATACAGTGCACTTTTGAGGTGTTGCAACAAAGCCTCGCGCTCTTCACAAGGCGCCACCAATAGCTTATTGACGGTGATAAACGGAAATTGCCTATCAAAGTTATCCAGTGAGCGTTGCAACTCTAGGGCAATACGCTCATGCGCTGCACCAGCACTTCTGTCTTCCTCAATCTCAATAAATCGGGTGTGGTACAACTCACCGCCTGACGTAAACGTGAGCAAGCCGCCGTTACGGCCAAAGCTCAATACTGCCAATCCGCGGTCTTTTTCTTCCAACAGAGCGGCGATATTGCGTTGAGTCGCCACACGCACATCAATCGCTTTCAAATTAATGTCAGCATCAGAAAAGGTGTTGCATAATTGCCCTATCAATTCATTTTTGGCTGCTACTGCATAGAGATAATCTTGCCTGTTTGGGTAGGCTGGGTCTTGTGGAATCTTCATGTAATCCACTGTGGCTTGCTCGACCGGAAAATCCACCATGTCTTTCAATTTCCATCGCAAGGCTTCTTTACGTTCTTGCTCGGGGACGTTGGGTGATTCCACCTGCAATAATTGGTAGTCTTTGGAATCCAACACAAACGTGCAGCGCGCATATTTAAGCTTGTGTTTTTTTGCTAAGGCTTGTGCATGCTTGGCTTCACGTATATTGCCTTCTTCCACCAGCGCAAGATTCACTAGCGGTTTCTCACCTTGGCGGCGCATCACTTGCGCCATGGTAGTGATATCACCAGAGGTGCGTATCGCCGTCCATGCTTGCTGCTTTTGTTGTTTAAACCATTGCATATCGTTGCCTTTTCAAGCTCTAAAAATTTTCACGTAAATAAATCACAGGACTTTTGTAAATACCAAAGGTGGCGCGCGCACTAGGATTACTGCTGCCAAACCAAGGCGTGGCTGCCGACTCCGCAGCGCTGGCAGAGGCACTATTACAGGTGCTACCTGCGGCTGCATTCAAATTCAAACTAAGTTCTACACTGCCGCTGTTACCAGCACCTGGTCTACTTAAATTCAAATTAGCTCTGCCATTGCTCATGCTGCCTGTGCCAGTCAGCTGAGTCTCACAGGCATTAAGGTTTGCGCGGTAATTGCGCATTTGAATAGTGTTGGCAGGAATAACGGTGCAACTGTCTAGCTGGTTGCGTTGGTAGGCGATGCCATTCCAATACTGGGCCTCTATCGGTACGCTTAATGGCAACAATTCAGAGCCATAGCTATTGGCGGCGAATAAACGACCAAAGCGGAAAGGGCTAGCGGGTGCCACTGCGCTTAGCGGCATGGTCACGCTATCTGCATCCACTGGCGCAGCACTGATAGTGAGGTTGGTCGGTGCAGTGGCAGCGCTAGGTCTGCTCACAATATGTCTAGCCACCACATTAGCAATGCCACTTGCCCAACTGCCAGTGGGCGCAGTTGCACTAGCGCTCAACACACTACCTGCTGGCAAAGTAGCTGCGGTAAAATTGAAATTAGCCCAAGTATTCACACCCAGCTTGGCATAGCTGCCGGTATAGTTTTGCGTAGTTGCATTGCTGGAATTTTGCGCGGCTAGAGTAAAGGCAGTGCTTAACCCATCTTGCCCAAAATAGGTAAACGCTGTGCTGCACGCAGGGGTATTGGCACCCGTGGTAATGGCAAAATGGTCTGGAATAAAGCGCCCAAAATATTGGGTATTGGCGTTATTACCAAAGCTGCAACCAACCCTCCCACCGCTGATATTAAAGCCCGTTGCACAATCGCCGTTTGCTGAATCTACTGATGTAAACGTATCATCGAATACACCATTGGTGAGCAATCTAAAATAGCCAACCTCGCTGTAGCTAAAAGCATTGCCCGTTGCGTTACCATTAGCAGCGTTTGCCGTAGAAAAGCTGCCACTGACAACTCCGTTCTGCACAGCACCTGCATGAGCAGCCACTCTGGCGTTATCAATTTCCGGTGTGCCGTTATAACCCAGAATATTGGTATTGGCAGCGAGGCTAAAATTCGCCCCTGCACGTATGCGTGGTGTGGCAGTTGTATTCGCTCCAGCCGCATCTGCATCGGCACTGCCTGCTGAAGTGACGGTAAAGCTAGATGGGCGCACTGCAAATTGATCAGAGGAGCATCCGGATACTGCCACATTGCTATCACGTACCCGACAGCGTAATTTGCGATATGCGCGATTGAGAGTAATACTGGTTGGCAAGGTGACACGCCCAGCGTTGCCAGAGGTAAACGTTATATTCTGACTGGTCACTGGCCCACTATATGCACTGCATGCTGGTTGCGGGGTTGCGCTGTCATCAAACAACTCTACAGTGACGCCAGAACTTGCGGTATAACTGCTGGCTTGTGACCCATCACTTTGCAACGCCACCACATCAAACGCAAAACCAGCACCTGTGACTTTGGTATAGAGTGGGTTTCGAGCAGATGGATTACTGGTTAAATTCTGATAGGCCAAACCACTTTCTAAACATTCAAAACTGCTCACACAAGCCTGATTGGTGATGGTATAGGTACAACTAGTCGTGTTGTTGCTGGTATTCCAGCAGCGCGTTCCATTCAGCGGTGTCGTGGTGAGCCCGTTACTTGAAAGCGTAAAAGTGCCTGCGCCAGAACCAGTTAGCGTCACATTAGTAATGGGTGAGCCAGAACCCACGGTAAAAGGATCTGGATTTTCGCTAATGGCAGGCGCCCCTGGCGTGGTACGTATACTGCCAGACAAACTGCCTGTGCTAACGATATTGGCGGCCGGACAAGGCACAGTAGAGACTGTGCATGCGAGCACTTGCACAGGGGTAGGACACAAATTAGCCGTGCCTGGATGACGTATTTCCAAATGATCATACGGCGGCACCGCAGGTGAACCCACCACAAAATCATAGCTAAACGTATAGGTGCCAGGCGCAGTAAAATTGTACTGAATACCCACCCCTGTATCTTGGAATGCCGTACTAATGGCATTACTCATATTGGCAGATTGCAGTATGGAGCAATTCACCCCACCATTAATCCAGAAACTGCTCCAACCGTTTGCGCAATAATTGGAAAAAGTCATGCCACTGCGCTCACGGAATGACTCCACAATGCTGACACCGTTGGGGATAGCAGTACTAGATGGACAAGAGGTACCAGATGCAGGCGGATAAGTCCCCACCACTTGCTTGCCATTGTTATCCACATAGCGCAGGCCACACCCATTATCGCTACCACCCAAATAAGTATCCACCACATGGTAATACCTAACTGGGTTAGCCGCACTCACCGCATACAACGGTGGAATCACCAGCGTCACTTCAGCTGTAATAAAATCAAATGGATTGGTGTATTTCCACACCACCGTCACTTGAGGACCTAAAGTAATTCCAAAATTACTTGTGGCTGTTTGTTGATCGCCCACTGAAGATGGATTGGGTGGCGATACTGCAGAAATGGTCGCGTTATTGTACATGCCACCAGTAGTAGCAAAGGTGGTCACATTGTGGTCTGGCCCATAAACACGCCCATTGGCTCTTAAAAAAATGCCGTTGTCCAAATTGGTGCTGGGCGGCAGGGCATTCGGTGCATACACCTGCCCCGTATTGTTTAATCGGCGTACTTGTAACTGCGTGTTATCGTTAATATAGAAATGCAGACCGTTGGTAGCATTGGTGCCACCCGTGCTATTAAACTCTACTGTTGCAGCCAAAGCCGGTTGGTATGCGCAAAACAACACTGCCAGCATCAGCCAGCAGGCAAAGCGACGCACTGGTGTAGGATCACCGATGCGTCTATTCAGCCAATGTTGCAGTTGCCTTGTTTGCAAAGTAGTACACCCAATCTTGGTAGATTGGGCGATTATGCGACGAAGTGCTGCGAATTAAAGCTTAAAACAAAGGGGGGAATTTGCCGTAAATCTTGCCTCAGGCGCACTGATACGGCGTTGCGGCATCGGTACCACGACATTTGCTGAGCGTCACCTGCACTTGGCGTTCAATATACCCTGCTGTGCCCGCAGCCCCAAAAGTGGCAGTGGCGACAATATCGTACATGGCAATGGTATGGTCAGTATCCTGCTCATAAAAATCAGGATGGCGGGTGCAACTGACGGATACGGAAAAACCCTCGATGGCTAATACTGTTGGGCTGGCAGGGCAATTTGCCAAATTAGCAGTACCGGGTGCCAGCACTTGATAGGCCGCCCACTCCACCCCTGCTCTGGCCATTTGATAAGCACGCGCACCTTGCACATCTTGCGTCGAAGTCGCTTGCTGCAAGGTGTTGATATTCACGGCATAAGCACCCAGCCCAGCCAAAATCACCACCAAGAAAATAGCGGCAGGGAGTAAAAAGCCTTTTTGATATGTTGCAGAACATCTGGCCTGATTGACACGCAGGCGCAGCGGAGCACCGAAGACAGTACACTTAGTACGGCGAGGTGCGACAACAAAGGCTGCGCTTAAATCAGGATGGACGAATTTCATGGCGAGTTCACTATATTGATTTGCTGCATCAAATTCACCCTCGCCGCATCCTGCGTGAGCCCCAGATAAATCAGCACGATGCCACTACGCTGTAACGCACCAGGGATATATTGCATTTGGCAGCTGGACACATTAGCAGCAATTTGACGCCCGGTAGCTAAAGCATTTAAAGCGCCTATGCTGGCAGGTTGTGCGCTTTGAATGGCATAGCCGCTGTACATCATCAATCGACGGTTCGTAAGGTCACAAGCAAATGTGGTGGCAGTGGCGACCACATAAAAACGGCTAGAGGGTGAAGGTTGCGGAAACTGCCCACCACTAAAGGCCAAACTGCTGAGTGAGCCACTCGTGCTGAGCACACGACGATTACTGCCCTCGTAAGCATCTGCGCCAGTCACCCCCAAGTTATAAATCACCAACTGGCTTCCGCCATTGATACTTACTGGCGCACCCAATACATCAAAACTATCGGCACTGAGTGAAAAATCTAATGGATTATCGGCTGCATTATTGCCTACCTCCGCGCGGTAACGTCCAGCCGCGGTCACTGGAATAAACTCGACAAAGCTATCGGCTCCGTTGGTGGTAGCGCGCACACTATTGGGCAGCGCGTTACGCATCTCACGCGTGATACGGCGCAATGCGGTATCAGCACGGTCTGTTAAGTTGGCGTAGTTCTCCACATCAAAATACGCCTGTGTCGGATTGCGGATAAAGGTGGCAGCACCGGCCGCCAAAATACCGACCACTGTGATGACAACAACCAGCTCTACAATGGTAAAGCCGCTAATTGCATGTCGCTTGAGGCTAGATAGTGGGTGCATAACGTACCCTATATCCCACCAACGCCACTTGGGTATTGGCTGGCCCAGTGACACTCACCGTTATTTTTAATACTGCATCAGCGGGCAACCCAGCAAAAGGCGCCACACCGCCCGCTCGCGCCACACTGACATTGGCTGCATAACCATTTAAATTGGCCAAGGGTGTGGTGTCGCCGGGCATACAGATGCCTGCACACCCTGCACCGGGCATGGCAAAGCCACCATAATCGGCCACATTATCAAATGGGTCCGCACTGCTGTAACGGCTCTCACTACTTGGCGTTGGCACATTGAGCGTACCACCGCCTTTGTCTTGCGAGTTAGTACAATCAGCTACGGTCACGGCTGTGGATGCATTTGCGTCATCTGGATCGCATAGGGTAAAAGGTTGTTGGGTGATTTCAAGCAATAGCGATTCAGAAATGGATAGCGCCTGCTTGCGCACCAGTGGGTCTGCACTATTGCGGTTGGTGACTTCAAGCACTTTAAGCACACCAGCCAGTGCCGCGCCTACAATCACAATAAAGACAATCAGCTCAATCAGGGTGACCCCTGATTGACGTCGTATATGCTTGAATAGATTAGCGGACATAGCCAGTTTCCGCCTCAACCACAATCGTTCGTGGGCTTTCACTCAAATCCATTGCATTTTGTACACTATACGTTGCGTTAGCATTTGGCACTGGCCTGCCTAAACCATCAAACCCTAAGGTGGCTTGCGTAGTGCCTAACGTTACACTGGCAGGGAGTGTTTTACTGTAAGCCGCTTGTGTGGCTGGGTCTATCACTGCACTGCTGCAACTACTGTTATACCCTAAGCAAATAGCACGCGTCGCGGTATTTAAATTCAAATATACCACACGTCGCTGCGCCACTGCTGTCTTTTGCGCATAACGCAAGGCGGCCAACAATGTGCCTTGCGCACCTCGCGTTTCAAAGGTTGCATTACCAATAAACTTTGGCCCTGCTACCGCTGCCAATAAGCCAATAATTGTGATAACTGCAATCAGCTCAACAATCGTAAAGCCGCGCTGTATGCGCTTTAGCGCAAACCCTGTTTGTTGTGTTGAGCAAGGTTGCAGCACACGCATACGCATCTTTCCATTTGTTGAATTTAGCAACCAGATGTGACTGGCTGCGCGACTAAGCCTGTGCTGCCGTCATAAGCCACTTGGCAATTTGCGCCGCCACCATTCGTTGGTCTAAATGTCACTGCTGTTGCTGTAGTGTAATCCACTGCAAAACCTTCAGTGGATTGCAATGCAGCACCAATCCCAGCGGCTGTGCCAGCAGGAATACCAGTACCGGCTGCCACGGTCACAGTGGAGTTATCTTGCATGGTGACAGTGGTAGCAGCAGTGTTGCCAGCCGCATAATATTTGGCTTGTACAAGTGAAACGGCTGAGCGTAATGCACCCGTGACACCATTCACCGAAGCCACTCTGGCCTCAGTACTTACATTGATAAATTTAGGTAAAGCAGTCGCTGCCAAAATCCCCAGCACCACGATCACTACAATTAACTCAACTAATGTAAAACCTGACTGTGTATTGCTTGAAAACTGTTTCATGTTATTGCTCCTTATTGATTTCAAATGTAAATATTCACTACCCTACTCAACGCAAAACTGTATTAACACCCTGTGGTTACCACCGCCGTAATCACTGGCGCAGCATTGGCAGCCGCTGGCTCGGTGTAGGTAAACTGGCAGTTGCCTGGGGTGGTCGCCCCTTGAATTTGGAAGGTCGCTTGGGTGCCAGTGGCGCTATAGTTGTAACCATCCGCATTCAACTCCGCTAGGCTTGGGTTAAAACTGGTGGATAATCCGGCTGCGGATAGCAAGCCAGGTGTACCAATGGCCGTTACATCTGGGTAACCAAATACCATGCGCACAATCCCGCCTTCGGTACATAAGGTACCTGCCGCACCGTTTAGGTTGTTAGCAGTGCCACCACCCCCAGCGCAAGCCACTGGATCTGCCACATTATTCTTAGCCAATACGGTTGCATGCGTCAGCGCAGATGCGGTTGCCACTGCCCCACGCGCTGCGTTCAGCTTGGCAATGCGAGCATCACGCTGCAAGCTGGTAAATCTGGGTAGCGCCAATGCTGATAACGTGGCCAAAATCACAATCACCACAATCAGCTCAATCAGCGTAAAGCCTTTAATAGGTTTCATTTTTCATACTCCTTAATTTAATAAACCGTTCACTTGTCTTTCACATCGTCACGTGCGTTCTACACGCTTTATCTTTCACTTTGCCCAACCGTGCCTTTGTAGCGTCATCGTTAGGGGCAACTTGTTGATGCACCCAAGCCTCCAATGCTTTTGCGCATTGGCGCTCTAAATCGGCACGTTGGTTTGCCTGCTGAATCTCAGCATTCAACGCCGAAGCGTAAACCCACAACAGCACCATCCCAATGCAGAAACCCAACACACCTATCACACCCACCATGCGGGCAGTGCGATTGACAGGATGACTCCAGACAACACTTAAATCACGCATCATTTATGCAAGGCCACTTTGCCTAAATCCCACACCGGCAAGAAAATACCCAGGGCCAGAATCAAGACCATTACCCCTAAAAACACAATCAAAATTGGCTCAATTTGTGCGCCTAAGGTTTTGATTTCATATTCCATATCGCGCTGATACATATCAGCAATCTCTTGCATCAAATCGTCCAATGCACCCGATTCTTCGCCTACCGCAATCATCTGCAACACCAGCGGATTAAACACCCCAGCGTTATTGGCGGTGCGCAAAATGCTCTCACCACGCTCAATGCCCGCGCGCATGCCATCCACTTTCTTGGCGATAAATTCGTTATCGACGGTTTGTGCCACTAACTTTAATGCGTTGGTAATGGGCACCCCGCTTTTGCTCGCCAAGGCAAAGCTTCTAGCAAAGCGCGCCATGGTGCCTTTTTGCACAATTTTTCCAGCAATGGGGATAGATAATTTAAAGGTATCCCACTTATAGCGACCTTCTACAGTGGAGATATAACGCTTAAACATAAAGCCAATGCCCACCACAGCCGCTATCATCAAAGGCCAATATGCCAACATAAAATTAGAAAAACCCAACAAAATACGGGTGAGCAACGGCAGTTCTGCATGCATGCTGTCAAACACTTTGGCAAACGATGGAATGACAAAAATGTTGATGACCACAATGGCTACGGCCATGGCAATCAACACAAAAGTGGGGTATCGCAAGGCCGCCTTAATCTGGCCATGCATAAAGCGTTCAAATTCTAAGTGGTTGAATAACCTTAAGAAGATATTGTCCATCATGCCGGTGGTTTCACCCACGCGCACCATGCTGACATAAAAGCTATCAAACACTTTCGGGTGCTCTGCCATCGCTGTAGAGAGCTCGCGTCCGCCATCCAAACTTTGGCGCAACTCACCCACGACTTGCGCCATACGCGGATTTTTAGTGGAGGCTTGCAAGCCGCCCAGCGCATGCATAATCGGGATACCGGCTTTCAGCAAGGTATACATTTGTCGGCTGAACAACATAATGTCCAGCGAGGTGATTTTTTCCTCAAACAAGCTAGGCAAGGTCCCTTTGACTTCAGAAGTCTTTTGAGACTGCTCTATCGCTATCGGTGTGATATTGCTGGTCAGTAGCAAGTTAGCAATAGCATTGGTGTCAGCGGCTTCTAGCACCCCTGTCACTTGTGCGCCGTTGGCATCACGCCCTCTGTAGGTATAGGCTGGCATCTGCGTTAGCTATCAAACTGATTATTGATGCGCATGATTTCAGCTACGGTGGTACGCTGTTCTAACGCTAGTTGAATCGATTGGCTACGAAGGGATCTACCCTGCATGCGTGTTCTGGCTTTTTGAATAAAGGTATTGGTATCTTGATGATTGGCGGCTTCTACCAATTCATCGTTCATCTCCAATAACTCATACACCCCCACGCGTCCTTGATAGCCAGTTTGGTTGCAGTGGCTACACCCCTTGCCATGCACAAAACTTTGTGTTGGTGCGCTGTTACCCAGCTCCTGTTTTAACCATAATTGTTCGTTAGGCGTAGGTGTATAGGGTTGCTTGCAATGTTCACACACGGTTCGCACCAAACGTTGCGCAATCACGCCCAGCAATGACATCGCCACCATAAAGCGTGGCGCGCCCATGTCTATCAATCTTATGGGGGCGGTGGTGGCATCATTGGTATGCAAGGTGGATAACACCAAGTGACCAGTCATCGCGGCGCGTAAACCAGTTTGCGCCGTAGGCTCATCACGCATCTCGCCCACCAGAATAATGTCAGGGTCTTGGCGCAAGGTGGTACGTAACACCCGTGCAAAATCCAGATCAATTTTCTCATTCACCTGCACTTGGTTAATGCCAGGCAGGCGATACTCCACGGGGTCTTCTACCGTAATAATTTTGTTGGCGTGTGAATTCAATTCATTGAGCGCGGCATACAACGTGGTGGTTTTACCGCTACCGGTGGGCCCAGTCACCAACACCATGCCACTGGGTCGATGAATCAATTTTCTAAAGCGTTCCAGCATATCGGCTGGCATGCCCAATTTGTCTAGCGAGAAATTACCCGCGTTTTGAATCAGCAAACGCATCACCACTGATTCACCATACTGCGTCGGCATGGTGGAAATACGAATATCCACCGGTACTGATTTCACCTTAATACCAAAACGGCCATCTTGCGGTAACCGTTTTTCAGAAATATCCAAACCAGACATCAATTTCAAACGCAACACCAAGGCGGTGGCAATTTTCATATCTGCTTGGGTTTGCAGATGCATTACGCCATCAATGCGAAAGCGAATATGCAACTTATGTTCTTGTGGCTCAATATGAATATCCGATGCACGCACCTGCACGGCATCGTCAAAAATGGTCTGCAATAATTTAACGACTGGCGCTTCTTCCGCACTATCGTTCGTTGCCAAACTCACAAAATCTAAGCTGTTATCACCTAAATCTTGTTGCAACTCCATCGCCAGATTAGAAATCTCATCGGTCAGGCGGTACGTTCTATCCACCACCTGCAGCAACATACTTTCTTGCACCACAGCCAGCTCGATATCGCGCTTGAGTAAGCGCACCAGCTCATCGTAGGCAAACAAGTCAGATGGGTCAGCCATCCCTACAAAATAAGTGCTACCGCGGTCTTCCAACACTACCGCGCGGAACCGACGTGCTTGCGCCTCTGGCAGTTTTTGCACCTCGTGCGATTTCACATCAAACTGACTTAAATCGATAAACGGAATATTGAGCTGTCGTGCCAATGCCTCTGAAATTTGCTTCTCGGTCACAAAGCCACTGTCGATAAACACACGACCTAATTTGCGCCCTGTCCGCTTTTGCTCCACGAGCGCTTGTTCCAATTGCTCAGGCGAAAGCAAATTCTGTTGTATCAGAATCTCACCCAGCCTAATTTTTTCAGGACGCGCCATAATCCACCCAATAGTTGTTCACTCTGAATTATCATAACGCCCTGACCACCATGTTAATTTCAAGAACAAAGGGCTGAATGTGTTTCATATTGTGTTGTTTGAACCCGAAATCCCGCCCAACACGGGCAATATCATTCGGCTATGTGCTAACACCGGCGCGCAGTTGCATTTGGTCAAACCGCTAGGGTTTAGTCTAGAAGACAAGCAGTTGAAACGCGCGGGTTTGGATTATCACGAGTACGCCAACCTGCAAGTGCATGAAAATTGGCAAGCTTGCAAACAGGCATTAGCTGGAAAACGCATGTTTGCACTCACCACCAAAGGCAGTACCCGACATACCGATTTAAGCTTTCAAGCTGGAGATGTATTTGTGTTTGGCCCAGAAACGCGGGGCTTACCGCAAGAAATCAGAGATGAGTTTTTACCTGAGCATCGCGTACGCTTACCGATGTTGCCGGATAGCCGTAGCCTCAATTTATCCAACTCCGCTGCCATTTTGTTATATGAGGCTTGGCGACAGATTGATTTTCTGAATGGCCTATAAGGACTAAGTAAAGCCATTGATTTTTTTGAAGAAATTCGATATTGTTACTAGCCGTTTACATTTTATTAATTCATGATGCAACTTTTCTTACTTGGTGGACTCTTTTTTTGTGTAGCGTACTATTGGTATGCCATGCGTGAATCCGAACGCCGTCTAAAAAAGCTACTAGAGAGCTCAGAAGTTGCCTTGGCCAAGCCTAGCTATCGCTGTGTCAAGATTGAGACTGGGGCATCTGCATGTCAACACGTACAAGCTCTGGTCGCCAAGCCTATTTTGGTAGACGACGCACCGAGATTACCTGTGTTGGGTTGCAATGTTGCACAATGTGATTGTAAATTTACAAGGTATGATGATAGACGCTCTGGGCAAGACCGTCGCATGGGCACCGCCGAAGCGGCCGCCAATGCAAAAATTTACGCCAACAAACGAATTCGCAGAGACCGTCGCAGAGCCTCCATACAGCACTTCCTAAAAGGTTCTACAAGCGACTATAGCCGTATTGCCTAAGGTTGCATTCATACGGTGCTGCCAACCAACACCGTATTAGCGTTTAAATACTTTCCGGCTTTTGCTCACGCCCCAGCAAGTCCATCACTGCATCCCGGGCTGATTTTCCATGCGTAAGCGCTTGATTCACTTCATAGGTGATAGGCATATCCACCCCAATCTGCTCAGCTCTGCGCATCACTTCGCGCGCAGTATTTACGCCTTCGGCCACATGACCTAACCCTTTTAATATTTCTTCCAGCGCTTTGCCAGTGGCTAGTTGCAAGCCAACTTCACGGTTTCTAGAGTACTGTCCGGTACAGGTTAAAATCAAATCCCCTGCTCCCGCCAAACCCATAAAGGTCTCTGTCTTCGCCCCTAACGCCACACCAAAACGGGTGATTTCAGCCAAGCCACGTGTAATCATGGCTGCACGAGCATTGTTACCAAAACCCATGCCGTCGGAAATCCCAGCGGCAATCGCCATCACGTTTTTAACTGCCCCGCCTACAGAAACACCGACCACATCGGTACTGTTATAAACGCGCAAACAACCACCATGTATCACATTGGCTGCGTATTGAGCAAACTCTGCATCATTTGCAGCCAGCGTCACCGCGGTAGGCAAACCACGCACCAACTCTGCAGCAAAACTTGGCCCAGATAACACACCCCATTGGCGGTCATGGCCTAATTCTTCTTGTGCCACTTCAAATGGCAACTTTGCAGTTTGTGGTTCTAGCCCTTTATGCGCCCAAATGATGGGTTGGGTTGAATTGAGTTGTAATAAATCTTTGAGAATTTGGCGAAAGCCGGCAGTGGGCACCACCGATAAGATCATATCCGCGCCATCAATGGCTGCGGCCAGACTGTCTTCTACTTGTAAACGGTCATTAAATCTAAAATCACCCAAATAAAGTGGGTTTGCCCGCGCTTTGCGCATGCCGGAGACATGGCCAGAATTGCGAGCCCACAAAGTGACCTCATGTTGTTGACTGATGTGCATCGCGAGTGCAGTACCCCATGCACCAGCCCCTAGTACCGCAACCTTAGTCATGGATAACACTCACTGAATTGTTACTGAAAAACGGAGCTGTTGTGTGCATACTCAGCCTTGAATCAAATGCCCCATAGCGCACTGCTGCGCACAAACCCTGACAAACCATCTCGATGTTTGACCTTGATCCAGCCGCTTTTAGCGGTGGTGGAAAGTACTTCTACTACGACATCTTTTTCAAAGGTGGCGACCAGTGCCGCACTCTCTTCTTCCGCTTGCTTGAGTTCTGCTTTGTCACTCACAATAAGCGCCATCCGTTTGTTGCTTAATTGTTTACTTTGCACCCAGCTCAAGGTGCCAAAATGGTCGCGGATTTTAATCCACTCACCCAAATTCACAATCACCTCTACTGGATAACCACTGCCAATGAGATGTAGCTTTTTGGCTTCGACTGATGGCGCATCATATAAGATGGCTTTGCTGGCAGCAACCGAACGAAACTCCAACGCATGCCCAGCGCAAGCCATCAGCAAGCCCAGAGAAACTAGGCCCACTTGGATGGCGTAAATTAATTTAGTTTGCTTGCGCATCTGGCGCTTGTTTTTGTTGCATATACAATGCTTCAAAATTAATCGGATTCAGCAATACCGGTGCAAAGCCAGCGCGTGTCACCATATCGGAAACAGCCTCACGTGCGTAAGGGAACAGAATATTAGGGCATGCGACCGCTAACACTGGCTCCAGATTTTCTTCTGGCATGTTGCGGATAACAAAAATACCCGCTTGGGCTACTTCTACTAAAAAGGCCGTTTTATCACCTACTTTAGCAGTCACGGTGACTTTGATAGATACATCAAAAATACCTTCTTCTAATTTTTGCGCGGCATTAGCCAGTTCAACGCTCACTTGTGGCGCTGTGCGGTCTGTAAAAATCTGTGGTGCATTGGGCACCTCGATGGATGCGTCTTTGATATACAGCTTTTCAATCCCAAACGCTGGTTGATCATTGATTGCCGCTTGGTTTGCGTTGTCTTCTTTTGCCATGTCTATTCCTGAGGTTAAATGCTTGAGATGCACATCTCAAGCTGAGTTCTTCATTGGATTACAAAAATTGATGCGTAACTAAATAAAAGTGTGCCGTATTTTAACGTTTAATCTATGACAAAACTATTAAAATTTAAGCAGTTAATAAGGGATCCAAGCCCCCGGCCAAATCCAATGCGCGCAAATCATCAAAGCCGCCAATATGACGCTCATCGATATAAATCTGCGGCACGGTGCGGCGACCGGTCTTCTCCATCATTTCCTGCTTACGCTCTGGCTGCAAATCAATGCGGATTTTCTCAATCTCTTCTACGCCTTTACTACGTAGCAAACGCTCTGCATTGATGCAATAGGGGCAAACTGCACTGGTGTACATTAAAATCTTCGGCATACTTAACTATCTCAATCGGGGAATTAAACGGTTTTGACGACAGGCAATTTAGCTTCTTGCCAAGCAACCAGCCCACCTTGCAATTGATGCAGCTTGGTAAACTGCTGGGCACGCAAGATAGTACAAGCCGTTTTTGCTCGCATGCCTTTTTGACAATGCACCAGCACTGGCTTCTCTTTAAATTTTTCAATTTCCTTGAGTCGATTGGGTAGCTCAGCCAACGGAATATGTTTAGCACCTTGAATATGCCCAGCCTCAAACTCGGCAGCATCTCGCACATCTAAAACCAGCGGTTTGTTACGGCTCATCAACATCACGGCTTCTGTGGGAGAAATATTTGCCACGCCCGCAGCGCCGCGATTGAGCATGGGCCACAATAAAGTGATGCCGGAACCAATTGCCAGACCAATGAGCAATGCGTTTTCTTTAATAAAATCCAATCTGCTTCCTTTACGAGAGTTTAAACGACATATGGTGGCAATCAGCACCTTTTCAAGGAAAATTCGCCAATCTACCAGCATATATTATGCGGATGACACAGCTAGCCATTATAATAGAAACGAACCGTTACAGATGAGATTACCGCATGCAAACCACGCCCGTGATATTACTGATTTTGGATGGCTTTGGTCATAGTGAGCAATGGGAAAACAACGCAGTTGCACAGGCCAATACGCCAAACTTAGACGCATTGAAACAAACATTTCCCAATACTTTCATCAATGCGTCGGAGCATTATGTTGGGTTACCCGATGGTCAAATGGGCAATTCAGAAGTGGGCCATCTTAATATCGGTGCGGGCCGCATTGTATTTCAAGATTTTGAACGCATTAACAATAGCATCAGTAGCGGCGAATTCTTTCAGTTGCCTGCACTGGTCAACGCAATCAACACACTTAAAGCGCAAGACAAGGCCTTACATATTTTTGGGCTACTGTCCGATGGTGGTGTACACAGCCATCAAAGCCATATTCACGCCATGCTGGACATGGCAGCCCAACACGGGCTTAACAAGGTCTATGTGCATGCATTTTTAGATGGTCGTGATACGCCGCCCGTGAGCGCAAAACCCTACCTAGCCGCTTTAGAAGCGCATATCCAATCGATTGGGATGGGTAGGATTGCCTCCATTAGTGGTCGTTTTTACAGCATGGACAGAGACAAACGCTGGGAACGTGTCTCCCCCGCTTACCATATGCTGGTAGAGGGTGAGGCCGAATTTACAGCCGCGAGTGCGTTGGAGGCATTAGAACAAGCGTATGCGCGCGGCGAGACCGATGAGTTTGTTAAATGCACAGTGATTCATGACGCCAATCAACCCGCCATTACCATGCAAGATGGTGATTGTGTGGTGTACATGAATTTTAGAAGTGACCGCGCGCGTCAAATGACAGATGCATTACTCAACCCTAACTTCAGTGGGTTTGCGCGTAAGCGTGTACCGTCACTTTCACACTACTTTACTCTGACACAATATGATCAGAACCAAACCAAAGCAGAACCTATTTTTGCCCCCTTTAGTGTGCCCAACACGTTTGGCGAATACGTGTCGCAGCTAGGCTTGAATCAACTACGCATTGCCGAAACAGAAAAATACCCACATGTGACTTTTTTCTTTAATGGTGGGGAAGAGACGGTATACAAAGGGGAGGACCGCATCATGGTTGCATCTCCCAAAGTGGCTACCTATGATTTACAACCAGAAATGAGTGCGCCAGAAGTGACAGACAAACTGGTGGAAGCCATTTTATCTAAGCGCTATCAGGCCGTGATTTGTAATTATGCCAATGGTGATATGGTGGGCCATACCGGCAACCTGCAAGCCGCCATCAAGGCAGTAGAAACGCTCGATGCCTGCTTAGGTCGTGTGGTGGCTGCGGCACAAGCCACAGGCGCGGAAGTGATTATCACAGCTGACCACGGCAATGCAGAGATGATGTATGACCCCACTGCACATCAAGCACATACCCAGCACACCACCAATCTGGTGCCTTTGATTTACGTGGGTCGCCCAGCATCACTCTCCAGTTCTGGCGCGCTCTCTGATATTGCCCCGACGTTATTACAGCTGATGGGCATTCCGCAACCAAAAGAAATGACAGGCAAAAGTCTAGTGCATTTTAATGCGTAAGGCATCCATCACGCATGCGCCTCAAACGCTTATTTAGATATGCTTGGCTGTTGCTGGGATTGCTTGCAACTAATGTTGCAATTGCAGCCAAGCAAGAGGATGCAGCCAAAGCCGATTTAAAAGACGTTCACAAAAAAATTGAGCATCTAAAAAAAGAGTTAGATGCCTCGACCGATGCGCATAAAGATGCTGCCGATGCACTGAAAGCATCTGAAACAGCCATTAGCAAGGCCCAAAAAAAGTTGCACGAAATCAACCTTAAGCAGCAGCAAAATAATGTAGCGCTTACGCGACTAAAACAACAATCACTCAAGATTGGTGACTCTTTAAACCAACAGCAGCAGCAACTCAGCAAACTACTCTATCAGCAATATGTGCATGGTAACCAAAGTTATACGCAACTCATGTTGGAAAATAAAGACCCAAGCAATATAGCCCGAGATTTAAAGTATTTTGCGTATATAGCCAAAGCACGCAGTGAATTGATTGCAGACATGCAAGGCAACTTGAATAAAATAGAAACACTCAATGAAGAGACTGCTTCTAAATTAGCTGAAGTGGCTAAGCTTAAAGCCAAACAAGAAGAAGAAAGAAAAGCACTGCTTAAACAAAAGCAAGAAAAAGCGAAAGTGGTGAAATCACTTTCACAAAAAATTGCAGCGCAACGTCATGAAATTAACAAGCTTAAACGTGACGAAAAAAATCTGTCTAGTCTTGTCACTCGATTAGCCAAAGCTGCTGCAGACAAAAAGAAGAAACGTTTAGCGCAGCAAAAAGCTAAACCCAAACCAAAAAAACAAACATCGCAGCCTCGAGCAACTAAACAGCCGGATAACCAAGTGATTGCCAGAAATGACACGTTGCCGGACAACGATGTCGACGGCATACGTTTTGCCAGCTTACGTGGCAAATTACGTTTGCCGGTACGTGGTGAGGTGAGCAATCGGTTTGGGGCTTTGCGCGCCGATACGGGTGTGAGTTGGAAAGGCTTATTTATTAAAGCTGGTGAAGGCAATGCCGTAAAATCAATTGCGAGTGGTCAGGTAGTGTTTGCAGACTGGATGCGCGGCTTTGGCAACCTGATTATTGTGGACCACGGCAGCGGCTACATGAGTTTATATGGCAACAACCAAGCACTGCTAAAAAATGTGGGGGACAACGTCAGCGGTGGCGACACCATTGCCGCTGTGGGCAATAGCGGAGGCAACGAGAGTAACGGCCTGTACTATGAACTACGCAAAAATAGCGTACCATTCGACCCACTCAGCTGGAGCAGTTTGCGTTAACACTGCTGACTAGGCATGACACATGTAGTGTTAGCCTTGCAAAATACCCCAAAAAAAAGCGCACCTGAATAAGGTGCGCTTTTTATTTGCCTGATGGCAATATAAAACTTAGCTACCTTCAGCTGGTGCATCAGCTGGGGCTGCCTCTGCAGGTGCTGGCTCAACCGGCGCAGCTAACTCTTCTGGGCTCAAGGTAATACCTGGCACGCGCTCTTCTGCTGTTGGCTCATAACCGCCCGCTGTCGGCGCTGGTGCTGGCTCTGCCGCTGGCGCTGCTTCAGCTGCTGGTGCTGTCTCTGCGGCCGGAGCCTCAACTGCAGGCGCTTCTTCTGCCTTCTCGCCACAAGCAGTGAGTAAAAGCGTAGCCAAAAGTGCAGACATTAATAGTGATGATGTGAATTTCATAAACCCTCCAAAATAATAATAATTACTAATGTTTATTTGTATTACAAATACATAACTAAACTAGTTAGCGCAATCACACAATATAACCTTAACAAAAACCAGCACAAATGAAAAGACATCTTGGCAATCAAGCAGTTGCATTTAAGCTTTGCTGAAAATTACGTGCAATCATAGCACCTGTTGCATAAGCTTGAAGTTCATATTGACTGCGATGATACCCGAAGCGACATGACCATAGATAACTAAACACGGTCATACCATGCAAAAATTGTGACACATGTACAAGCTCGTGCCCTAACAAAGCAACACCTTGCTGCGTGTTGGCTTGATACGCGCCAGCGCGTATATAAACGCGATGTCCTAATACGACCGCGCACATGTTGCGCCTTAACCAGAAAGGCACATATCCATCCACAATTCTGGCTTGGTCAATCACTTGTGTTGCAAAATAAGGCTTAAATTGTGCGCGTTCAGATGCACTTAAAGGCCGCCCTTGCTTAAATGTAGGCGCTAAGATCATTCACCAATCATATGCATTAGAATTCGGCGTGTGGCTGATAAGTGGCGGTGCTCAAACAAAAAAATACCTTGCCACTGGCCCAATGCTAACTTGCCTTCAATCAGTGGAATCGACAGACTGGTTTGCGTGAGCGCAGCGCGCACATGCGCAGGCATATCATCTGGCCCCTCCACTGTATGGATAAACAAATCATCGCCATCTGGCACTAGGCGATTAAAAAAAGCTTCCATATCGACGAGCACATCGCTATCGTAATTCTCATTAATCAACAAGCTGGCTGAAGTATGCTGAATATATAGCGTCAGCAGGCCGGTAGATACCCCTTGTGTATTTGCCCATTGCAATACTTGCGGGGTGATATCGTATAACTTTCGACCCAGCGCTTTGACTTGCAATACTTGTGTCATTTGTTGCATATAAACTTATCCAAACCATTATTAATGAGAGTATTTTAGAGGATTTTTCGATTGCAAATAAAAACGATTACTGCATGAGGTAGAATAAAAATAGAGAATGCTTCACGATGCATGCTATCAAAGGGATATCCACTTAGATATTGGTGTGCATACAATACTCGCACTCTACATAACATCAATAAAAATAAGTAGCACCTTGAGGAGCAGTGATTCATGCATGTGCAAGCACTAAATATATTAGTGGTTGAGGACGACCGTTTTCAACGCACGATTGTAGTAGAAATGTTACGCGCGCTAGGCTTACAGAACATCACTGAAGTCGCCAATGGTCAAGAAGCCTTAGACATTTTACGCAACCCCACCCCACCGAAGATAGACCTCATTTTTTCTGACCTGAGAATGCCGGGTATGGATGGCATGGAGTTTCTACGTCACCTGAGCGAGGAAGCGCACAACATTGAAATTGTGATTTTAAGCGCAATGGACAAGAAACTATTATCCGTCGTCAATAAGCTGTCTAGTTTGTATCAAATACAGTTATTAGGTGCGCTAGAAAAACCCATTACGCTGCAAAAACTTAAAGACATTCTGGCCAAAAGTGGTAAAGCACAAGCCGTCACTGCACCAACACATAGCCCTAAGGCCTTTAATTTTTCTGTCGATGAGATTTTAGAAGGCATCCAACAAAAACAATTTAAACCCTATTTACAACCCAAGGTAGATTTAAAAACTGGCAACATTGTCGGTGCGGAAGCACTTGCAAGGTGGTTGCATCCCACGCATGGTGTGATTGCGCCATATGCATTTATTCCAGTACTGGAACAAGCAGAACAAATTGATACGCTGACATTTTTGATTTTAGAAGAGTCTGCGATTGCATGCCGTGCTTTGCTCAAGCAAAACCATGTCATCCACATTGCAGTCAACCTCTCCCTTGTATCGCTGGGCCATCCAGATATTGCAGACAAAATTACTGAGATTGTCCAATCGACAGGCATTGATACCAACTACATTACGTTAGAAATCACAGAATCAGCAGCCATGACCGATGCCCCGATTGCGCTAGAAAATCTGGCGCGTCTATATATGAACGGCTTTACCTTATCGATTGATGATTACGGCACTGGTTACTCTAACTTACAGCAACTCACCCGCATTGCGTTTGGTGAGCTCAAAATTGACCAATCTTTTGTGAAGGGCGTGACCAACAACGAAGCCACCATGATTGTAGTGGCCTCTAATATTGATATGGCGCACAAGCTCAATATCAAGAGTGTGGCAGAGGGGGTGGAAACCCTGGA
Source organism: Betaproteobacteria bacterium Ga0077540 (assembly GCA_001464125.1). Classification (GTDB taxonomy): domain Bacteria; phylum Pseudomonadota; class Gammaproteobacteria; order Burkholderiales; family Methylophilaceae; genus Methylophilus. The sequence continues at coordinate 191,972 of LNEP01000004.1, forward strand.
GGATTGGGAAAAACTGAGAGAAATGCAATGCGATATTGGGCAGGGTTACTATATTGCTAAACCGATGTCAGTTGAGGATTTCTTTGGGTTTGTCGAGAAGTACCGCAATCAAGGATTCAATACCTCGCCTGCATCGGTCAAACACTTTATCAAAGCCAAAACCAAACAATACAGCCCATTCAAATTAATGGTGATTGATAACGATATTACTGCACGAAATACGCTGGTCAATATCTTACGTGATTCCGGTTACCAGCAAATTAGCACGGCTAACGACGTGGAATCGGCATTGAGCATGCTGAAAACCGATCAGTTTGATTTGATTATTACTGAGCTCTACACACCCAACATCAATGGCTTGGAGTTCACTAAGCGTATCAGAACAGCCAAAACATTGGCCAAACCAAGTACACGGATTATTATCATGAGTAGCCTAATTCAGGCCAAAGCTGTAGGCATTGCCATGACGCTTAATGTGAATGGCTTTATTACCAAACCATTTATTCCAGGCGTAATAGATAAAAAAGTCTCTAGCGTGATGAGCGAAACGTTTCGCGCACAAGCCGCTATTGCTTATGAAACGGTGAATACCGCTTTTCAGAACCAATGACCGGAAGCAATCCAATTACCAACCGTAGCCGAGCCCCCAACCGAACCGTGGTCCGTAAAATCCACGATAGCCATATGGGCCAAATCCACCCCAAGGTCGACCATAAAAACCGCCCCAACCCCAATAAGGATCAAACGCTCGCATACGTGCTAAATCACGCTCGCGTTTAAGTTTTTTCTCTTTCTCTTTATTGGCAATTTCACGCTTATTGATTTCATCGGCAAGTGCATTCTGACGCGCTAGCTCATTGGATTCGTGGATATAGTTGAGTACTTTAATATCCAACCCTTGCTTGTTTAGCGCCAGACTTTGTTCCGGCGTTAGGTCATAACGCGAATTGCTGGTTTTGATTTTTTCAATCAACTCATCCGGCGTTTTGCCTTGTTTGGCATCGGCCAGCAGCTCTTCCAAGGTCACTGTTGCGACGGGTGGAGGAATTAACTTCTCTAGCTCTTCAGGCGAGATACGCTCTACCTCGCCTTGTGTCGGGCTATTACCAGTAGTGGCACAAGCAGATAATCCAATCACTGCGATACAAACCAAACACAGTTTAAACAGGGTATTCATTACATTCTCGCTTTCTTTCTTTTGGTTTGTGTTTGCATATATTGTATGACTGGCGATGGCGCCGTGATACTGGCATCAAACGTATGATAGGGTGATTGATACAAGCCCATCACTTTTTTAACATAAGCTTTGGTCTCTTTATATGGTGGAATACCATGATGTTTATCTACTGCACCTTCTCCTGCATTGTAGGCGGCCACCGCTAAAGCAACATCACCTCTGAAATATGACAGCAGCCAACGCAAATATTTCACGCCACCTTTAATATTTTGACTGGCGTTGTAAGCGTTTTTCACATTAAACCGCTCAGCCGTAGCGGGTATCAATTGCATTAGACCTTGTGCATTTTTGTTGGATTGTGCAGCAGTTTTAAAGTTTGATTCTGCTGTAATAATAGACAGCACTAATTTGCTGTCCACCTCATGCCATGCCGCAATCTTGTCGGCTAAATCAACCACCCAGCGCTGCTTTTTGGGCAAAGATGCAATGTAAGCGTCAATCGCAGGTGATTGTTTGTTCAACTGCGCCTCAGTATTAGGCCCTTTTTCTGGTGCCACATCATTCAAAACGCAAGCTGGCGTAGCGCGTGTGGTGAGCGCTATTGTCTCTAGCATTTTTTGTGCTTGGACATGACCGTGGCCTGATGCAATTCCGAATAGATTAGCCGCATAATCGCGATTCGCCGGCACACCTCGCCCAAATGCATATAACATGCCTAAGCGGTAAGCGCCTTCAGCACTGCCATAGCGTGAAGCCTCGCAATACAAACCGGCCGCTTTCCATGCTGACTCATGGTCAGTTTCATCTTCCAGCATCACTGTGGCGCGCTCTAACAGGTTACGCACCAGTGGTGGCTCATTTTCAAATGTCTCTAATTGGCTGACAGTAAACGCCCAGCCAGGCTGGCAAGCTAACCCAAACAGCAACAGCATTAATGTTTTTAACCGTTTTGTTTTCATAGGGTTAGCTTGCGCGTTTTACCTCGGTGAAACTAGCCTGTAAATTAAGATTACCCTTTGCTAAACGTCATTTTTCCAGCTTTGCAATCCACTATGACAGTATCTTTGGCTACAAAATTCCCACCTAAGATTTCACGCGCCAATGGGTTCTCAATTTCACTCTGAATTGCACGTTTCAGCGGCCTTGCACCATACACCGGATCAAATCCAGCGCTGGCAATCTCCGCCATCGCTGCGTCGGTCACAGTCAGTTGCATATCCATTGCATTCAGTCGTTTAGCCAAGTATTGCAGTTGAATCCCTGCGATGGATTTCACATGCGCCTCACCCAATGCATGGAACACCACGACCTCATCAATCCGGTTGACAAACTCTGGACGGAAATGGCTTTTCACTTCGCCCATCACCGCCAGTTTAACCAATTGATAATCATCGCCACTCATGCTTTGGATCATCTGGCTACCCAAGTTGCTAGTCATGATAATGACGGTATTTTTAAAATCTACCGTGCGACCTTGGCCATCGGTCAAGCGACCATCGTCCAACACTTGCAACAGCACATTAAACACATCCGGGTGCGCTTTTTCCACCTCATCTAGCAAAATCACCGAGTAAGGTTTGCGACGCACCGCTTCAGTCAGGGTACCGCCCTCTTCATAGCCCACATAGCCCGGAGGCGCACCAATCATACGTGCCACAGAATGCTTCTCCATGAACTCGCTCATGTCGATACGAATCAAGTGGTCTTCGGAATCGAACAGGAAGCCTGCCAATGCTTTACACAGCTCAGTTTTACCCACACCGGTCGGGCCTAAGAATAAGAAGCTACCGTATGGACGGTTCGGGTCACCCAAACCTGAACGTGAACGGCGGATGGCATCGGACACCAAGCGCACCGCTTCATCTTGCCCCACCACACGCTCATGCAATTTGGTTTCCATGGTCAGCAATTTGTCACGCTCACCCGTCATCATTTTGCTCACAGGTATACCTGTAGCACGGCTTACTACCTCGGCAATTTCATCGGCACCCACTTCGGTGCGTAACATTTTGTGTTTCACTTCGCCAGCATTCGCTTCTGCCGTGGAGGCTTGTTTGAGTTGCGCTTCTAGTTGCGGCAATTTGCCATATTGCAGTTCAGACACTTTTTGCCATTCGCCTTTGCGGGTGGCTTCTTCCATCTCAAATTTAATTTTTTCAATGGCTTCTTTAATGTGTGCTGAGCCTTGAACCTGCGCTTTTTCCGCTTTCCAAATCTCTTCTAAATCGGCGTATTCTTTTTCCAACTTGCCAATTTCTTCTTCGATCAATTCAAAGCGTTTTTTACTGCCCTCGTCTTTTTCACGGCGCACGGCTTCGCGCTCAATTTTCAATTGAATCAAACGTCTATCCAGCTTATCCATCACTTCTGGCTTACTGTCTATTTCCATTTTGATGCGACTAGCCGCTTCATCAATCAGGTCAATTGCTTTGTCCGGCAAAAAGCGGTCGGTAATATAACGGTGCGATAACTCTGCTGCTGCCACAATCGCCGGGTCAGTAATTTCTACGCCATGATGCAACTCGTATTTCTCCTGCAAGCCACGCAAAATCGCAATCGTCGCTTCCACACTCGGCTCGTCCACCAACACTTTTTGGAAGCGGCGTTCCAATGCGGCATCTTTTTCAATGTATTTGCGGTATTCATCTAGTGTAGTCGCACCCACGCAGTGCAACTCACCACGCGCCAAGGCTGGTTTAAGCATATTGCCTGCATCCATCGCACCTTCGGCTTTACCAGCGCCCACCATGGTATGAATTTCATCAATAAAGACAATGGTTTGGCCTTCATCCTGTGCCAATTCTTTCAGCACAGATTTCAAGCGCTCTTCAAACTCGCCACGGTATTTGGCACCTGCCAATAACGCAGCCATATCCAAAGACAATACCTTCTTGTTTTTGAGTGAGTCGGGCACTTCACCATTGACGATACGCTGTGCCAGCCCTTCCACAATCGCGGTTTTACCCACGCCTGGTTCACCAATCAACACAGGGTTGTTTTTGGTACGACGTTGCAAGACCTGAATGGCACGGCGAATCTCATCGTCACGTCCAATCACGGGGTCCAACTTGCCCATGCGTGCACGCTCGGTTAAATCTAGCGTATATTTTTTGAGTGCCTCACGTTGCCCTTCAGCTTCTTGGCTATCCACATGCTGGTCGCCACGCACTGTTTGAATCGCAGCCTCTAAGGCACTTTTAGTGAGCCCATTAGACTTGAGCAACTTACCAGTTTCGCCTTTATCTTCTGCCAACGCCAACAAGAACATCTCGCTAGCAATATAGGCATCGTTGCGTTTTTGTGCGAATTTATCCGTCACATTCAACAGATTGTTTAAATCACGCGAAATCGCGATTTCACCATTACTCTCGGTAGCTTTAGGCAAGTTGTTAATGGCTTGATTGAGTGCTGTTTTGAGTGGATTGACTTGCACACCCGCACGCGCCAGTAAAGCACTTGTGCTGGCGTCATCTTGATTGAGCATGGCCAATAGCAGATGTTGTGCTTCTATGGTTGAATTGTCTGCGCCCAATGCAATGCTTTGTGCATCTGCTAGCGCTTGTTGAAACTTAGTGGTTAATTTATCGAAACGCATTTACCGCCTCCTTAATCGTTGTCTACTGTTAAGGTGGGGCAATGTTTTCAATTTTCAATATGATGTCAACAATGAAAGTAGGGTTAATCCAAATTGTTGCCCATTGCAGGCTAAATACAGCTGGTTTTTAGACATTAACAACGTTGGGTAATCCAGTTTTTGCGCGCTAGTTAACAACTGTTTTGCTGGTTGCCAATTCTTGCCCTCGTCATCCGATTGCATGCCCCAGATAGCATATTGATTATCCTTCATCTCACGCCATACCACCCACACTTGCTTACCCACCGCGGCAATAGCAGGATGTCCTGCTTGCTTAGCATTATCACCAAATTTTTTGGGTGGAGAAGATACCCAAGCCTCGCCATCCATACGGCTGTAGTACAAGCCTGGCTTCTTATCGTTGCCATCAAAATAGGCCATATGATAGCCCCACCAATCTGCGCCTTCACCACCACTGGCAAGCGCCGCACCATGGTGTGGGCACCCATCAATCTGCCAGCGCCCAAAGGTAGCGCGGTGTAACTTAACGTCTTGTTTGTTAGCAGGAATCTCTGCCAGCATATGGTCGCGCTCGCTGCCTTCAAACACATGACGCCACATCGCTACAACGGTTCCATCTGGTTTATGTGTGGTGGCAATCCGACAACACTCGCAACTATTGTCTGCTAGCTTTTGCTCGGTCTGAAATGAAGCGCCTTTGTCGGTAGACACTGCATAATAAATAGCTGCACCATCATAGGGTTTACCTGCTGCTCTAGCTGCTAGCAAATCGCGCTTGTCCACCCACGTAACGGTAATATTGCCATTGGGTGCCACATGCAATGCATCAAAACGATGCGTTATCTCGGCACGGTCTTGATGCACAATCATGGGCTTATCAAAATGCTTGCCTTGATCGCTTGATCGCGCGAACCATATATAACCTGCATAGGCAGTTTTTAGGGATTCCGTCCAAGTCACATATACCATACCATCGTTGGTCACTGCTATTTTTGGTCGCGCCTCACCATCTGCAGAAACTTTCATGGCGACGGGGTTTACCTGCACCGGCTTGCTGAACGTTTTGCCTAAATCAGCGCTTTTGTCGACCAAGACATGCCCATGTTTAACACTGGCCCGCCATAGCTGGCCCTGCTCGTCTATCGTCACACTAATAGCAAGGTGATTAGCTTGGTATTGGGTATGCGCTTCATGGGTATGCACAAACTGACTGGATATCAGCAAGAACATAGCAAACATGCGGGTAATCAACTGTTTTTTCATACGCGATATGGTACCTGATTTCTAATTTTTCCGATGACTCAGCAGCCGGATATTTCTCTGTATTTTATGTCAATAATCGCTAAAGTTTTACCCATTTCAAGCCGATACACATCTATATCCAGCATGAACAAAGGGATCAGGGCATCGAGCGATGGGTGCCTTGTTGTGTGTAATTTTACGAGGCAACTTAAACCGGTGCAGCATTCAAAAAAAATTCAGAGTCTAGAGGTTGATAAAGCAAAAGCGGCTCAAGCCGAGTTGCTTTTACAAGACCAACCACTGCCTGCTTTGCAGCTGCCAGATGCTTTGCAATTACCAGGTGCTTTGCAATTACCAGATGCTTTGCAATTATTAGATGCATTGCAGGAAGTGGCTGTGATGACCTTGAATGACGACGGCGAGGTGCGTTATGCCAACCCGTTTGCACGCACGATTTTTAATCTGGATGCGCCAAAATCGAAATCCCGAAAACACAAGCCTAGCAAAACCATCCTGCAGCATTTGCTAGAAAAACTGCAGGAGCAACTTTCTGAATTTACATTGCAATATGCGGTGGATAGTAAAGTACGCACGCTGAAGGTGTATGCAGTCGATCTAATCAATCAAAAAACGCATCAACAGTTGCTATACATGTTTGATACTACCAGCCAGATATTGTCTGAAATTAAACTGAGAGAAACTGAAGCTTTACTACAAGCGCTGATTGATACCAGTCCTGATTATATATGTATCAAAGATGGGAATAATCGCTGGCTCAAGGCGAATCAAAAGCTACTCAGCTTATTTCAAATTGATGCGGAAAATTATTCGCATCAAAGCAATCTGGACTTAGCTACGACGATACATCCAGTATTTAACAACGCATTTCAGTATTCTGAAAAATCTGACGAAACGACTTGGCGCACACAAAAAGCCTACCGTAACGAAGAGATTATTTATCTGCCTCAAGGCACCGAAAAAACCTTGGATGTGAGCAAAATTGCTACCTTTAATAGTGATGCCTCTCGGCAACATTTGGTGATGTACGCGCAAGACATCAGTGAACAGAAGTTTATTGAGAAACAATTACAAAATCGCAGCGCTATTCTAGATGCACTCATTTCTTGCGATTGGTTGTTGCATTCTTCCGATACATGGCACGCAGTCGCCAAAACTGTATTACAGCAATCTTGTCTGGCCTTACGCTTTACGCGCGCAGCCATTTTAAAGAACCTGAAAAACAGCGAGGAAAAAGCGACGCACTCCAAATTGCTATACCAATGGTCCACTCCTGGGTTTACTGTTCCCGTGAATAATTTGGAAGCGATTAACTTTGATGACCCGCAACTCAATCGCTGGAAAGAGATTTTACAAAAAGGCAACCCAGTGTTTAGCGAGATTGCCGATTTGCCTGCCGGGGAACGTCATTTACTTAAGCAACATGACACCACCTGTATTGCCATTGTGCCACTGTTTGTAGAGAACGCGTGGTGGGGCAATATTGTGATTGAGCGTTGCTACGACACTGACAAAACCAACTCACAAGAGCTTGGCTCATTAATGGCGATTGGCCGTTCATTAAGTGTCGCCATCCAGCGTGAGCATGCCAGACGTAATTTAAATCTGGCCAAAATTGCATTTGATAGCGCCAGTGAAGGCATCATGATTATTGATACCAACGGTTGTATCATTGGTATCAATAAAGGCTATAGCGATATTACCGGTTATAGCGAAGAAGAGATTTTAGGGGCCACACCCATCGTTTTCCAACAAGGCTCTCATGCGCTGTGGAAGAGCCTTTCCAGCGAAGGCAAATGGTGTGGTGAGGTCATTAATCATCGTAAAAATGGTGAGCAATACCATGAATGGCTCACCATTACGGTGGTGAAAAATCATGAGCATCAAATCACCAATTATGTGGGGGTGTTTGCCGATGTCACCGAGGTGAAACAATCGCAAAACAAACTCTATGAATTGGTCAATCATGACCCACTGACAGGCCTACCCAATCGTAGACTCATCAATGAATTGCTAGAGCATGCGATCAAGCGTGCTGAACGCGAAGAACGTCAAATTGCGATTTTATTTATCGACCTAGACCGCTTTAAAGCCATTAACGACAGCTTGGGCCATCCGGTAGGTGACAAATTATTGTTTGAAGTCTCTCGCCGCATTAAGCAATCTATCCGCGAAAGTGATGTGGTTGGGCGCTTGGGTGGGGATGAATTTATTGTAATGATGGACAACTTGCGCGATGTAGAAGATGCCGCCAGCAAAGCCAGAAATATCCTGCATGCCTTGCAGTCTGAATTTTTGATTGATAACAAAGAGTTATTCATCAGCGCCAGTATTGGCATCTCCATGTACCCAAGCGATGGCAAAGATGTCGATAGCATCATTAAAGCGGCAGATATTGCCATGTATCAAGTGAAAAACATGGGTAAAAACAATTACTGCCACTACACCAAAAAACACAGTGCGGATGTGCTGGAACGCTTTAATCTGGAAAACCAGTTGCGTCGTGCACTGGATAGGCAGCAGTTTGAGGTGTACTACCAACCGCAAATATCCCTGCAAACTGGCAAGATTATTGGCGCAGAAGCATTGGTGCGCTGGAACCATCCAGAGTATGGGGTGGTGTCACCGGCCAAATTTATTCCATTGGCAGAAGAGACCGGCATTATTCTGCAAATTGGTGAATGGGTGCTGACACAAGCGGCCATGCGTGCCAAAGAATGGGTGCAACCCAACAATTCTCTTAAGCGTATCGCAGTCAATGTCTCAGGCATTCAAATTATGCAAAGTAACTTTGCAGACACCGTGTATGGCGTACTGATTGAAACCGACTGCACACCTTCGATGTTAGAGCTGGAAATCACTGAAAGTACAGTGATGCAGAATACCGAACACGTGATTAGTACCTTTGACCGAATTAAGAGCTTGGGCGTGCGCTTGGCCATTGACGACTTTGGTACTGGCTATTCCTCTCTCTCCAATTTAAAACGTTTACCTTTGGATAAACTAAAAATCGACCGCTCTTTTGTGCGTGATTTGCCAGACGATTTGGACGATGCCGCGATTGCCAGTGCTATCTACGCCATGGCCAATAGCCTTGGATTTTCCGTCATTGCAGAAGGGGTAGAGACCTTAGAACAAGAACAATTTTTAAAACAGATGGGTTGTGTGGAGGCACAAGGCTATCTCTATAGCAAACCCGTCACTGCTGAAGAATTTTTAACACTGATACAACACAATACAGAAGAAGAAGGAAATCATCATGTCCACTAATACTTGCACGATTGATGTAAATCAGTTGCGAGTTGGATTGTATATCCACCTAGATTTAGGTTGGATGGATCATCCGTTTACGCTGAGCAACTTTAAACTAAACGATGAAGACCAAATTCAGAAGATTAAGAAAATCGGTTTAAAAACATTACGTTATGACCCTAAACGTAGCGATTGCGCGCCCTTGCCAGAGGTAGAAGCCAAACTCAGAGTTGTGCAAAATAAGCCGGAAGAATTGGTGGAAGCTGAAGTAGCGGTTGCCAGCATCACCGAAGAAGCTTCGCCCGTTGTCGATATGAAACAGTTGCGCTGTAAACAATTGCATCATGCGATTGATGAGAGTGAAAAAAAGTTTGTCATCGCCAGCGATACTGTTAAAAACATCCAACGCAATATTCAAACCGCACCCAAAGCTTGTCTAGAACAAGCCACAGTGCTGGTGAACAGCATTGTAAACAGCGCATTGTCTGAGGGCGATATAGCCATACACGCACTGAACGGCAACCGTTCCAGTGATGCGCACTATCAGCATGCGCTTAATGTGACTGTGATTGCGATGATATTGGCAAAATCCATCCAGATGTCCAAAGAGGATGCGCAATTATTAGGCGTATCCACCATTTTGCATGACATTGGTAAAGCCAAAATCAGTGATAAGATTTTGCTGAAGAAAGAAAAGCTCACCCATGCTGAGATGTTGCACTACCAACAGCATTCAGAACTGGGTGCGCAAATGGTTAAAGACCTTGGTCTGCCAAGCAGAATGGCAAGAGTTGTGATGCAGCATCATGAGTTTGCAGATGGTACGGGCTATCCAGCCGGATTAAAAACCGAGCAAACTGACCCGCTGGCACGCATTATCGTATTAGCCAATAACTACGATAAGTTGTGCAACCCAGTGAATGTTGCTGAAGCAAAAACCCCATACGAATCATTGGCTTATATGTTTGCGCATCAACGTTCTAAATTTGATGAGCATCTGCTTAAACGCCTCATTAAATCGCTAGGGGTGTACCCGCCAGGGAGTATCGTCAAATTATCGAATGAGCAATACGCCACCGTGATTTCGGTCAACCCGAATCACCCGCTTAAACCTTATGTCAAACTGCTACAAAAAGTGGAAGATGCCGATGCTCAAATTGTGGACTTGCGTGACGAGAAAAATATCAACATCACGGCTTGTTTGAAACCTGCGCAAATACCATCAGAGGTGTTAAAACATTTGAATGCACGCAAAAAAGTCAGCTACTTTATAGATCAGGAACACGCCGTGGCGTAAAAAAGAGGGTATCGCGATACCCTCTTTTAAGCTTGGTAAGTTCATGAGCAAGACTTAGCGTTTAGTCGTGTATTTTCTTGAAAATAAAACCAATCCGAGCATAGCCACAACAATATTCCACAGCGCAAACAGTGAAACAAGCAAATCTCGCAGGTCTTTATTCAAACCTTCAAAGCTCCACTTATGTAAATAGGCAAATACAAAACCTTCTACGCCATCGATATCTCGCACCTCGGCCGCTAGCGCACCAGTGGTTGGCTCAATATAAATACGCGTGTTGTCATTATCTTGAAATTGCACTCTAAGCACGGGCAAACGTTTAAAGATAAACCCATACTCACCGGCAAACTTGCTTGTCCAAGTGACCGCTGTAACGACTGGAGCAGTGGCCGAATAAAACTGTAGTGCTTGGCTTCGTGCAAATTGCTCAACACTATCCGCAGCTACTTCACCACGGTATTTATCCGCACGCAGCATATAAGGTTTTTTCTTTTCCCTAACAGTTTCACCATGCGCATGATGATCATGGTGTTCTGCATGTTCTGCATGTTCTGCATGTTCTGCATGTTCTGCCTCTGTTGCCATAGCCGCCACTTGTGCCACCGGCATCTGGTTTTCACCACTATCCGCAGCAGGCAACACATACCAGTAAGGCTCCAGCCCTTGTGCTAACCCATCTAACTTAGCAATGGGTTGTTTAATGATGTCTTTCCAAACTGCATCGCTTAGCAACTCTGCAGAAACCATAGCAGGTTGCGCATGCACCACTCTTTTTTCTTGCTGATAGCTCATCACCAAATGAAACAAGCCACTAGAAGCAAAGACTAAAGTGGTTAGAGAAACCACCAACCCCAGACGGCGATGCCACTTTCTTGTCGGTAGCTTAGCCAACCTTGCCTTTGCGGTGGCGGATTGCTTCACAAATAGGTACAAGCCGGAAAGCGCTGACAACAAGATGATGCTGAGGATAGATGCTGCAATGGTTAATTGCAACGCAGGCACTTTAGACAAGAAAGACCAGTTATGGCCAAACTGAAACAATTGCGTCAGCCTGTAGCGGGTATCGTCCACCAATGTCGCTAAACGCGTTTGCTCCGTATCTATGAATGCTCTGAGGTTACCATTCTGCTTAAAGGCAATGCGCCATACTGGCAAGAGCCGATTCACAGCATGGTAATCTGCATCAAATTGGCTCACCAAATGCGCACTGGCAATTTGGTCAGCAGCTATACCGGTGAAATGCGACGCTAGCGCTTTCGCATTGATTTCATCGCCGTGTTCAAGTTCTTTACCAGTCTTGATATCAAAATACCTAGCAGGCATATTTTGCATAGTGCCTACGCGCAAATAGGTCTGCTCAGCAACGCGCGATAAGCTCAAATGTGAGAAAGCGCGTATTTTATGCTGTGACAAAATGGCTTTAGGTGTCAGTGCATCAGCAAGATTAAATGTGGGCTGAGGTGCCACAAACACAGCCGGTTTGGGCTGCAAGCGCGACATAATGGGGTGAGAAATACCAGAGAGCCCCCACATCAATACGCCAACGCAGGCAAATATACCCAACCAACGGTGCCAAAACAGCCAGTTCCAACTCGGTTTTATCTGCGATTTACTCATGATGGTGTGGCGCCTTTAGCAAATCGACCATGCCGACAAAACTATTGATAGTGGTCTGTTCATCTAAACTTAGCGATGCTTCTGCCTGAGTCAGCGCCAACGTCAATTTTTCTGCATCCAATGATGGCACCCCTGCTGCTACTAAATGTTGTGGTTGCTTTAAATTTGCATCACCGCACATCAACGTTTGCCAATGGCCATGTTGCTGTTTCAGCAATGCACGTCCTCCCTTAGGTTGCTGTATCCAATCGGCAATTGCGTAACTTCCGCTCACTACAATCACTGGCACAAATACTGGATGCTCAGGCTTTTCCCATTGGGCTTTGATGCTACTTTCAATCGCAGCATGTTGTGCCACATCGGCAATGCTTTTGCCCATAAATAGCGTTAACCCTGCAAACAACAGCAGCATCAACACCGGTAACCATTGTTTACGCAATGTCATATCAAGTCTCCTTATTTAAAGTCACCGGCAAGCACGGTTAAGCGCTTGCCGGTTCAACTTAATATGTCCAAGTAACGCCCATGTAGGCAGTTCTGCCATCGCCGGGTGAATACAATGCACCGTCCACACCGCCTTGGTTACGCACCACACTGGTTGTAGCCGCGTACTTTCTATCGCCCAGATTACGGCCTTCTAAAAACCACGCCCAGTGTTTATTCACCTGCTGCCCGGCTTTTAAGCCCCATAAAAAGTAGCGGTCAGCATCTACCGTTTGTGCAAAATCCACATAGTAATTTTGTGGTGACCACTCAAAGGTAGGCCCAATATAGAAGCCATTCAGCATGTGATTACTACGGTGCATTAATTCGGCACGCAGCAAGCTTTTTTGTATGCCAGGCAAACGACGGTTACCAAACACCGCATCATCATCAAATTTAAAATGATTAATCAACAGGCTGTGGCGCCACTCTAGTTGCATAGGCAAACGCGCGGTCATGCCAAACTCTAAACCAGCGTGTATGGTTTTATCTGCATTGGTGGTTTGAGAGCCTGGGGTGCTCGAATTACCCGCAGTAAAAAAAGCTGTTTGCAACATTTCATTTTTTAGCTTGCCGTAATACACAGCCACATCCCAATCCACAAACTCGCTGTTGCCACGTGAGCCCACTTCAAAGGTCGTGCCTTCCTGCGCGTCCAAAATATTAGGACGCAACCCGCCTGTTAATTCACCAAAGCTAGGTGGCTCATAACTGCGTGAAACATTTGTGAATAGTTGAATCTCTGGCGTCAGGTTATATAGCAAGCCAACTTTTGGGTTGGTCTGTACATAGGTTTTTTCAAAACTCTCGTCTTGCGCGGCTGTAGTAAATTGCTTGTCATCCAGCTCACGTTTAGCGTGGGTGTATTGCAAGCCTGTAATCAACGAAAGCTCTGGCAACACATACCATCTATTTTCTACATATGCCTCAAGATTGGTCGCGCGATTTTCCAGCTTGTTCACTCTGGCACCACGTCTAGCGCCAATATTCACAAAGCGCTCATCGTAGCCAATGCCTGCGCTTGGGTTAAATCCCAACAGCAATTCGTTTTTGTGACCAAACAGTTCGCCATCCAAACTCAAGCGTGCTTCAACACCATAATCATTGGTGTCTTGGTCTATGACCTGAAAAATGGGGTGAAACAAATCTTTGTGAGAGTAGTAAGCACTCAACTGCAACGCAGCATGGTCACTGAGCAAAATATTGGTTTTATTTGCAATGCGGAATAAATCAATATCACGTTTTTGCTGACCAACCGCGCCTAAAAATGAATCACTGGGGTCATTATTCAGTTGCGCTTTGGTTAGGCTACTGGGCAAGTTAGAATCACTGCGTGCATAACCCAAGTAAAAGCGTGTTTCTATATCGCTACTGAGCTTGTAGCCCACATTACCATTGATACGTTTTGCCAATTGCTCTGCATTTTCACGAAAACCGGTTTGGTCAAAATAACTAGCGTTTACAAAATAATCCAAATCGCCAATCACGTTGCCGCTACTGACTGAGGCACGACCATAATCGTAAGTGCCTGCCTCAAAGCGCACTGTGAGTGGCGAGGCTGTATACCCTGTATTGGAAATATAGTTAATGGCACCGCCTAAGTTACTTGCGCCATAACGTAACGCATTGGCACCGCGATACACCTCAACATAACGTGCAGCCAATGGCTCAATCGCCTGAAAATCAAAACTGCCGTCGGCTAAATTGACAGGCACACCATCTTGCATCAATTTAATCCCACGTCCATGAAACGTACGTTGCAAGCCTGAACCGCGAATCGACAATCGCGTTTCCTCAGCACCAAAACGCGATTGCGCCAACACGCCAGTCGCCATGCCCAGCGCATCTTGTATGGTACTGGTGCGGCCTTCACGTACCGTATCCATATCTACCAGCGTAGTTCCGCCGGCCGTTTTATTTAAGGTTTCTTTAGCGGTTTCAATATCTGGCTGGGTGAGCGATGCAGCAGGGCGAGTCGAAACCACGCTGATTTCGTCCAAATGCACGGTGCCTTCGTGCTCTGCGTGCGCCATGAGTGGTAAGGCAGCTAACACTGCCGATAAAATGTGTTTATTTAACATAGAGTTACTCCAAAAAAATCAAAATGTACACCGTGGCCGGGTACAGACTTGTTATTTGATTTAGAGTAACGCAGGCGGAGCACGTGTGAGATGCGCCGTTTGAACAGTGTGTGAAGTAAAGGGGGCTAAGTAATAAGAGGCTTGTGCATCGGCAATCGCTTCTAAATAAAGCGCAAAGGCCGGATTACGCACTGGCAAATCGACATCCGCCACACCCGCATGGCAAAATGGACAATGCGTCATGTGCTGACTGATGGATTTAGATTGATTATCTGGTTTGATATCGAAACTGGCTTGAATTTGATTGCCCTGCGTGGTCACCACTTGTATATAAAGTTTTTTGCCGCCGGTGCCACAAATTTCTTGCATAAAGCCTGCCGCGCTGCCTTGCCCGGCCAGCGCGTGCGATACGCTAGGCGCGAGGGATGCAAACACCATCGCGACTAGCGCGATGCGGTGCATCCAGCGGAATAATTTTTGCGACAACATACGCGCATTCTAGCCCGAGTCGCGTAAAATTCAAAACTTCAACCATACCCCTGAGGAACATCATGGCAGCAGGTAGCTTACTAGCGCTTTTAGACGATATTGCAACCATCTTAGATGACGTGTCAGTGATGACACAGATGGCCGCCAAAAAAACGGCTGGGGTACTGGGGGATGACCTTGCACTTAACGCACAACAGGTCTCGGGCGTTGCCTCTGAGCGAGAGTTGCCAGTAGTGTGGGCAGTAGCCAAAGGCTCCTTCGTTAACAAACTAATCTTGGTGCCATCTGCCTTGTTGCTGAGCTACCTTTCAGCGCAATTTGGCATTCATTGGATTATCCCCACGCTACTCATGATAGGCGGTGCGTTTTTATGCTTTGAGGGCTTTGAAAAGATTGTGCACAAGTTCTTACATAAAGACGAAGATGAAGCACACAAAAGCGAACTAGCGCATGCAGTAGAGGACTCTAGCGTAGATTTAGTCGCGTTAGAAAAAGAAAAAATCAAAGGGGCGATCACCACAGACTTTATCTTATCGGCAGAAATTATCGTGATTGCATTGGGGACTGTGGCGGCTGCCAGCTTTGGCAAACAAATCGCGGTGGTTTCTGCAATCGCAATGATCATGACGGTGGGGGTGTATGGCTTGGTGGCAGGCATCGTCAAAATGGATGATGCTGGCTTGCACCTCATGTTGAAACAAGGCACCAGCATTTGGCGTCAACTCCAACGAAAAGTCGGTCAAAAACTGTTGGCATTTGCGCCCGTTTTAATGCGATTACTGAGTGTATTAGGAACAGCTGCCATGTTTTTGGTCGGGGGCAGTATTATTAGTCATGGCATACCGGCGTTACATCATTTCAGTGAACGGTTATCTAACACCCTATCTACTTTGCCTGCCGTAGGTAACGTACTCAGTGTGATTGGCACCATGATTGCAGATGGCATCATTGGTTTATTAGTAGGTGCTATTTGTGTGGTGGTGTTTGAGTTAGCTAAAAAACTAACCCCCAAAAAAGCTTAGCGATTTTTGGTTTTACGGCGCACTACCACAGCCACAGCGAACAACCCCATCGCCAGCATGCTAAAGTTGGAAGGTTCGGGGACTGATGCAATGATGATTGGATTCAAAGAAATACCACTCGCGTCCATCGGTACAATGATACCAGCAGTATTCGACAGCACTAGTGTCCCGCCGATTGATGTCCTTACATCTCCAATGAGCACTGGTTGTGATTGATTTGTTACCCGTGCAAGAAAGGGCGTATTTCCAGAGCTCAGGGATAAGTTCGAACCCTCGCTAATGACCAAAGAATTGAATTGAGCAAAGCTAACAATATTGGCAGGTGAAGATGGCAAAACCGATGAATGCAATGAGAGAAATAAAGGCTCTGCAGCAAAAGTAATGTTTAGATTACCACCCGCACTTAAAAGAACTGGCCCACCATCCACAAAACCATTTGTATCTGAATAAACCTCTGAAATGGGTCTAATTCCACTTCCTAACATGACATCCTTTAGAAGCTGAGATGACGCTAGAGGCAGTACAACTTTTGAACCTCTAGGTAGATCAGGAGGCGTAACAGGATTAAAGACTACAATATCAGAAGGTGACGCAGATAAAATTGGATCAGCTAGTGCGAGATTAGGCAGAAGAAAAAGAAATACGATGATAATTTTTGGAGAAATTTGCATTTTTTGAATATTTTTTATTAATATTCTGCGACGATACATGGTTCACGTATCATCAGCCATGCGCCAAGCAGACTAGGCTTTACACCTAATCTGTCACAAAAGGGTCAACTAATAGTCGTCATCGCTAAAGCGTTGTTCCAAAAATGGAAACGCATCATTATGATAGCCACGCACTTCCCAAAACCCAGGTCGGTCAAACTCATGCAACTCTATGCTTTTCAGCCATTTCGCGCTCTTCCATGCGTAACGTTTTGGCACCACCATTCGCACTGGGCCACCATGTTCAGCCGTGAGAGGCTTACTAAACACACTATGCGCAATCACCACATCATCATCCAACAATGCGTCTAATGGCAGGTTGGTGGTGTAGCCATCATAGCTGTGCAAGGTAACAAATTTTGCATTGGGTAGCGGATTAGCTTGCATTAACAATTCACGTGCGGATACGCCTTCCCAATCCATGTCCAGTTGGCTCCAGCGCGTCACGCAATGAAAGTCTGAAGTATCTTTAAATTGTGGCAGACTACGGAAATCCATCCACTTTAAATTCAGCTCATGCTCAACCAAACCATATACGCGTAATGACCAATTAGTAGTATTGACGTTGGGGCGTATGCCTAAATCCAACACTGGAAAGTTGGTGACTTGTTTTTGACCATTGGGAATACGTTCGTTGACATTCGCCTTGCCAGCTTTTGCGCCCAGCAATTTTGCTTTTTGGGCAAGCGCAATCTTACCCTCAATCAGTTTTTTCCAATCCGGCATATCACCCCACGACGCATCTGTCGGCGTCCATTTTGATTATTGTGTTGCTTGTTTAGGTTGTTTGAAGCTATCCAAAAGCAATAGCCCAACCCCCACACAGATTGCGCTATCAGCCACATTAAATGCTGGCCAAGCAAATTGCTGGTAATAGAAATAAAGAAAATCCACCACATACCCTAAAGTAATGCGATCGTACAAATTACCTAGCGCGCCACCTAATACTAAGGCAAGCCCCCAGCAAAAAAGTTTGTTATGCGGGTGTGTTTTTAGTAGATAAATAATGACCGCAGACGCCACCACTGAAACGGTAGTAAAAAACCACTTTTGCCAGCCACCTGCATCCGCCAAAAAGCTAAAGGCCGCGCCAGTGTTGTGATATCGCACTAAATCAAAATAGCTAGTGACACGCAAGTGCTCGCCATAAGCAAACGTTTGTTGCACCAAATGCTTGGTGTACAAATCCAGTGCAATCACCACAGCACTAATACTCAGCCACTTATGCATATTTGCGGGCTAATGTTTTGCCAGTGATATTACTGACACAACGCCCACAAATAGTGGGGTGTTCTGCATGGCTACCAACATCCGCCACATAATGCCAGCAACGTTCGCATTTGGTGTGTTGACTTGGCTTCACTAGAATTTTCTGTTCGGTTTCAGTCGCCACTTTATACACTTTGGCTGCAGAGGTAATGGTCACAAAGCGTAAATCGTCATTTAAACTGGTCAATGCATCAAAGTGATTAGCGGTTACATAAAATTCCAACTCTGCTTGCAGGGATGAACCCACTTGCCCTGCCCCGCGCAGCACTTCAATTTCTTTAGCAGCCTGTGCACGCAAAGCACGCACCGCTTCCCACTTAGCTTTCAAATTGGCATATTCAGCATGCTCAGCCACGCTCACCACATCACCAGCATCCGCCCAGTTATGCAGCACCACAAAATCCTCAGTATTCGGGGTCAGCGTTTGCCAAATTTCTTCTGCGGTGTAACTTAAAATCGGCGCCATTAAACCAGCCAATACTTGCGTGATTTTCAATAGCACGGTTTGCGCGGCACGACGGTCGTGTGAGTTTTCCGCATTGGTGTACATGCGGTCTTTGAGAATATCCAAATAGAACGCACCTAAGTCCTCTGAACAGAAATGTTGCAAGGCTTGCGCCACGCGGTGCAACTCGTACACCTCATAGGCTTGATGGCATGTTTTGGATAAATCACTCAACATACCCAAGGCGTAACGGTCAATTTCCAACAATTGGCCATAAGGCACCGATTGTGTCTTGGCATCAAAATCAGCCACGTTGGCCAATAAAAAGCGCAATGTATTGCGAATTTTACGGTAGCTATCGGCCACGCGTTTTAAGATTTCATCAGAAATTGTCAACTCGCCAGAGTAGTCCGTGCTGGCCACCCACAAACGCAAAATATCCGCACCATAAGTGTCCATCACTTTTTGCGGTGCGACTACATTGCCTTTGGATTTGCTCATTTTGTGGCCAGCGCCATCCACTACAAACCCGTGGGTGAGCAAAGCATCATAGGGCGCACGACCATCAATGGCACAACCCGTCAGCAAGCTAGACTGGAACCAGCCACGGTGTTGGTCAGAACCCTCCAGATACAAATCTGCAGGATGTTGCAATTCTGGGCGACGCTTAAGCACAGCCGCGTGGGTTGCGCCTGAATCAAACCACACATCCAAGGTATCGGTGACTTTTTTGTATTGGTCTGCATTGTCTGGCGCATGTTGTACCAAAAAGGCCGCGCCATCTAAGCTAAACCAAGCTTCTACCCCAGTTTTTTCAGTCAATAAAGCTGCTTGTTCTAGCAATTCCACTGTGTTCGGGTGCGGCTCGCCGGTTTCTTTATGCACAAATAGCGGCATTGGCACGCCCCAGTTGCGTTGGCGTGATACACACCAATCTGGGCGGTTTTTAATCATGGCTTCTAGACGGGCACGACCCCAGCTTGGGAAAAACTCGGTGTTATCCACCGCTTTATTGGCATGCTCACGCAAAGCTTTGCCGCTCGCATCTTGGCTATTCATCCCAATAAACCATTGGTGCGTCGCCAATTGCATCAGTGGCGTTTTATGGCGCCAGCAATGCGGGAAGCTATGATTCAAGCGCGCACTGGCTAACAAAGTGCCGTTTTCTTGCATCTTAGCCAAAATCACTTTGTTTGCATCTTGGCGGCTCAGGCCACGAATTTCTGCAAACTCGACCAAGTCACTACTAAAAAATTTACCATCGCCACCAATCAGCACGCGTGGTTTTTCATTCGGGAAATTAGCACGCATTACCAGCCAGTCGTCGTTACCGTGGGCTGCAGCGGTATGCACCAAGCCAGTACCAGCATCAGTAGTCACATGCTCACCTGTAATGATAGGCACTTGGCGGTTGTCGAACGGGTGTTGCAGGTGCAAACCTTTTAAGGTTGCACCTGTAGCGCTTGCCAACACTCGCGGATGCTCTTCACCGTAACGTTTGAGGGTGGCTTCCACTAAGTCATGCACCAGCACTAACAGGCCTTTATCAGTCTGCACTAAATCATAAGTTAACTCAGGGTGCACGCTCACCGCTTGGTTCGCTGGCAAGGTCCATGGGGTCGTCGTCCAAATCACGGCATAGGCATCACCCGCCACTTCCACACCAAACGCTTTGCTTAATGCAGCGTTATCTGCCACTTTAAAGCCCACATCAATCGCGGGGGAATTCACATCTTCATATTCCACCTCGGCCTCAGCCAACGCAGAGCCGCAATCCACGCACCAGTGCACGGGCTTGCTGCCTTGATACAAGTAACCGTTTTGATAGATATCACCCAAAGCACGCATAATGTCTGCTTCGGTCTTAAAATCCATGGTGAGGTATGGCTTATCCCAATCCCCTAACACGCCTAAACGGATAAAGTCTTTCTTTTGCTTTTCAACTTGCTCAGCGGCGTAAGCGCGACATAACTCACGAAATTTAGCTGGCTCAATATGCTTACCATGTGCTTTTTCCACCACTAACTCAATCGGCAAGCCGTGACAATCCCAGCCCGGCACATAAGGCGCGTCAAAACCGCTCATGGTTTTGGATTTGATGATGATGTCTTTCAGAATTTTATTGACCGCATGACCGATGTGAATATCACCATTGGCATAGGGTGGGCCATCATGCAGAATAAATTTCTTAGCCCCCTTACGTGCTTCCCTAATTTTTTGGTAAAGCTTTTTGGATTGCCATTGTGCCAACCATGCAGGTTCACGTTTAGCTAGATCGCCGCGCATGGGAAAACTGGTTTCAGGCAAATTTAATGGGTATTTATTTTCTTTATTGTCAGTCATGACTTAATCTTTAACTCTATCTTCAGCTCTGGTTCTTAAAATAATCTTTTGCCACGGCAACATCTCGGGCAATCTGTGCTTTTAGCGCGTCTAAACTCTCAAACTTCATTTCATCGCGCACTTTGTGGAAAAACTGTACGTGCACATGGCGGTCATATAAATTACCATCAAAATCAAATACATATACTTCCAGCATAAGTTTTGGTACGCCTGCGATGGTAGGCCTTACGCCCAAATTGGCAACGCCGTTCAGACCATCTAATTTTACCGCATAAACCCCGGTTAAGGCAGGTCGCTCATGCCGCATGTGTACATTGGCCGTAGGGTACCCTAGTTGGCGACCGCGCTTGGCACCATGCACCACTTTGCCGCTGATACTGTAGGGTCTACCCAGCAGAGATGCAGCACGTGTTAAATTGCCCTCTGCCAGCGCGTTGCGCACCAAGGTACTCGAAACGCGCTCGCCTGCCA
This sequence comes from Betaproteobacteria bacterium Ga0077540, assembly GCA_001464125.1. Taxonomy (GTDB): domain Bacteria; phylum Pseudomonadota; class Gammaproteobacteria; order Burkholderiales; family Methylophilaceae; genus Methylophilus. The sequence goes on from LNEP01000004.1 coordinate 213,483, forward strand.
CTTCGATCGGCGGGAAATCGACCAAATCAAAGCCATTTTCAACAAAACTCTGGGTGGTACCTTGGCGTTTTGCGCCAAAACAAAAATCGCCACCCACCAAAATCACGTTAGCATTCAGGTGGTTGCGCAATATATCCTGCATAAACAATTGCGCGCTGATGCTGGCAAACAGCTGGTTAAAACGGCAAACAAATACTTTTTGCACCCCAGCTTCTTCAAAGTATTCCAGCTTTTCACGCATCGAGGAAAGTCGCGCCGGTGCCGCATCAGGTGCAAAAAACTCACGTGGATGTGGCTCAAACGTCATTACCGCCGGCATCACCCCTTTGCTGTTTGAAGTCTCCACCAATTTAGCCAATAATGCTTGGTGACCTAAGTGCAAGCCATCAAAATTACCAATAGCTAGCGCCATAGCGGACGGTTGCTGAATTGGAAGGTGTCTAAATACCTGCACCGTTATCTCACTGTTCTACGAGAAAAATGCTGCGGTCTGAAACCGAGCAAAAACAAAACGGCAAAATAGACTGCCATCCCCAGCACCACCAAACCAGTCAGATGCATGATGCGCTCAAGCACACCCCACCCTAACCAAACTTGCGCATTTCCCATGGCGAAATATAAGGTTAACCCCATTGTTGTTAGTGCAAGCACCAACTTTATTAAAAACACCCACCAGCCTGCCAAGGGATGAAATAACTGGGCTTTGCGCAAATGGTAGTAGAGCAAACTGGCGTTGGCACAAGCACCCAAGCCTAGAGCTAATGCCAAGCCGGCATGATTCAAATGTAGTCCATAAATGAATACAATATTCATCACTTGCGTAAGCACAAGCGTAAAAATCGCCACCTTGACTGGGGTTTTAATGTTTTGACGCGCATAAAAACCGGGGGCTAATATCTTCACTAATATCATGCCCAACAAACCTACACTGTAGGCAATGAGGGCTTGTTGCGTCATTGCCACATCCACGGGGGTAAACTTACCGTAATAAAATAAGGTTGAAACCAAGGGTGTTGCCAACACAGCAAGTGCCACTGCCGCTGGTGCCGCCAATAGAAAGGTCAAGCGCAAGCCCCAGTCTAACAACTGACCATACTCGCGCTCATCTTTGCTAGCATAGGCTTTTGATAAACTAGGCAACAAAATAGTGCCCAGCGCAACGCCCAGCACCCCTGTGGGGAACTCCATCAAGCGATCCGCATAGTACAACCAGCTCACACTACCAGTGGCCAAAAACGATGCAAAAATTGTATTTAAAATCAAAGAGATTTGCGCCACCGAAACGCCTAACAGCGCCGGACCCATCAATTTTAAAATGCGCCAAACACCTTCATCATCGCGTTTAAAATCAAACTTAGGCAATAAGCCAATTTGCTTTAAAAATGGAATTTGAAACACCAACTGTAAAAAACCACCAATAAAGACGGCCCAAGCCAATACTTTGATAGGCTCAGCAAAGTAATCGGCAAAAAATAGCACCGCCGCAATCATAGAAACATTCAACCAAACTGGCGTAAACGCTGGAATACCAAATTTGTTATAAGTATTGAGCACCCCACCCGCCATAGACACCAACGAGATAAAGAAAATATATGGGAAAGTGATTCTCAGCAATTCAACCGTCAATTGCATTTTGACCGGATTCGCTTGAAAGCCTGGCGCAATCAAGGTGACGATAAAAGGCGCAGCCAACATCCCTAATAGGGTAACCACCACCAAAATTAAGCCCAACCATGTCGCCACACGATTGATGAGCGTATGTGTTTCATCAAACCCACGCTGCGTTTTATATTCACCCAAAATGGGTACAAAGGCTTGGCTAAATGCGCCTTCGGCTGAAATTCGGCGTAACAGATTGGGGATTTTAAAGGCCACAATAAACGCATCACTCAACATGCTGGCACCAAAAGCACGTGCAATTAACGTATCGCGCACAAAGCCTAAAATGCGCGAAATAAACGTCATACTCCCAACTTTGGCGAGGACTTTGAGTAGATTCATGAATGCGTAAAAAATATATTATTTAAATAATCGCGTGATTTTATCATGGGCGAGGCACAACACCGCACGGAGAGGCATAATTAAGCCTTGCAAAACAAGTACAAAAACATTATTATGCACGGTTTCGTATTTATACCCTTACAGCATTAGGATAATCAAACATGGCAAATACCGCTCAAGCACGCAAACGCGCGCGCCAGTCCGTAAAAGTGAATGCGCACAACGCAGCGTTGCGTTCTACTTTGCGTACTGCAATTAAAAAAGTGATTAAAGCGATTGAAACAGGTGATAAAGCTGCTGCAGTGGCTTCATACCAAGAAAATGTTGGCATCATCGACCGTATTGCTGACAAAAAAATCATCCACAAAAATAAAGCAGCGCGTCATAAGAGCCGTTTGACTGCCGCTATCAAGGCGTTAAATGGTGACGCACCAGCTACTTTAGCTTCAGTGAAAAAAGCTGTTGCACCTAAAGCTGCTGCTAAACCAGCAAAAGCAGCTGCTAAGCCTAAAGCCGAAGCAAAACCAAAAGCTGCAGCTAAGCCGAAAAAAGCAAAAGCTGAGTAATTAGTTTTTACTACAAAAAAAGCCGAACAATTGTTCGGCTTTTTTATTGGCTTTCAATTGCGCCAGCGCTATTTGATATTAATCATCGGCACAGACCCACCCGTCACTTGTGGCAATTGCCCATTCCACTTTTCTAATGCCAAACGTTGGTTTTCGATTTCACGTAATTTCAGTAAGTCTGGTGTAATTTCTTGTTTTTGCAAACGCAAGGATTCGGCTTCAGCTTTAGCTGAAGCAATTTTCTGTTCAGCTTCCACTTTAATACGCTCCAAGTCTCGCTCAGCTTTTAACTTAAGTTGGTCAGCTGTGGTTTTACCTTCAATCGCTTGATTAAAGCTCTCTGAAAAGCGAAAGTTGACTATGCTGAACTCGTCAATAGCGATGCCGTGTCGCAACAGTCTGTCTTTCATAAATTGGCTAATTTGGTCACGTACTTCTGGACGCTTACTGATGAGTTCTTCGGCCGTATACTTAGCCGTGGTCGCTTTAAACGCTTCTTGCACCGCAGGCACAATAATACGGTCACCTACCGAGTTTAAATCACCCACCAATTGAAAGGTCTCTGCCACACGTGAAGGAATCAAATGGAAATTCAAGGCAATTTTGGTGTGGACTTGTTGTAAATCGCGTGAGGCAGCATCTCCATCGCCTTCCGCCTTTTGGATTTGCACGTTAATTTCACGCACTTGCTGCACGATGGGAATGCGGAAATGCAGACCTTCTTCCAACACTGTTTGGTTCACTTTACCAAAAGTGGTGATGACGCCTCGATGCCCGGCATTAATCACCACAAAGGGGTTTAACCAAGACAATAACACCAGCCCCACGATTATCAGCCCTACATATTTAATCACGCGTGGCAAAGCTTTGACTTCAAGATTCGGATTGATGATTGCCATGGTAGCCCCTTTTTTTATGATGGATTAAAAGCCTATATGTAATTCTCCACGGGCAATTCTAGCCACGTTGAGCACAGCCTCATTATCTTTGCCTATTACCGTAAAATGCCCCATTTTTCTGCCTTTACGCGGCTCATGCTTGCCGTACAAATGCAGTTTTAAGTTTGGATGCGCAAACGCTTTGTGCCAAGGCGGGTTTTTACCATCCACCCAACTATCGCCCAAAATATTCACCATCACAGCATCACTATGTAAGGTTGCGTCACCCAGTGGCAACCCTGCCGTCACCCGCACTTGTTGATCAAACTGGTTATTTACGCAAGCATCAATAGTGTAGTGTCCAGAGTTATGCGGGCGTGGAGCAATTTCATTGACCAACAACCTGCCGCCAACCACAAAAAACTCAACGCCCAGAACGCCAACGTAGTCTAGCGCCTTAGCAAGTTTTTTAGCCAACTCTTGCGCGTTCGCCTTAATTACCCCGGAACAACGTGCCGGGGCGATACTCACATCCAAAATACCATTTAAATGACTGTTTTCTGCAGTGGGAAACGCAGCAATATTACCTTGCGCATCACGCGCTAATACGACAGACACTTCCAAATCCAATGGCAACATATGCTCAAGCACGCAAACTTCTTGCTTGAAGCTATCAAAGGCAGCTAAAGCTTCTGCGTGATTTTTAACGCGCGCTTGGCCTTTACCATCGTAGCCAAAGCGTGCCACTTTTAATATGGCAGGATAAATCGCGTCACCATCGGCTGGCAAATCACTGGCTTGTTGAATCACCACAAATGGCGCTACTGGTAGGCCTGCATCGCGAATAAAGTTTTTTTCCAAAACACGATTTTGTGCAATGGCCACCGATTGTGCACTTGGGCGCACCGTGGTGGTTTGCGCTAACTGTTCAAGCGTTGCTGCAGGCACATTTTCAAATTCAGTGGTCACGGCCAAGCAGGTCTCAGCCATTTGCTTCAAAGCTGCGGCATCGTCATAGTTGGCACACAAATGCACATCGGCAATTTTACCTGCTGGACTATTTTGGTCAGGATCTAGCACCGTGACCTGATAACCCATTTCGTGTGCGGCGATCACAAAAAAACGGCCTAACTGGCCGCCACCTAACATACCCAGCATGGCGGGCGGGTTAATCACGCTTGATTGTTTAACTTCTGCTGGCTTCATGGTTTATCACTTAACTCCATTGCATGTACTTTTTCTGATTGCTTCAATCTAAACTCCACCAACTGTTTGGCTAAGTCGGCATTATGATTGGCTAAAATCGACACTGCAAATAACCCAGCATTGGCTGCACCGGCATCGCCAATGGCAAATGTCGCTACGGGAATCCCTTTAGGCATTTGTACGATAGAGAGTAAAGAATCTTGCCCTTGCAAATGTTTAGATGGCACAGGCACACCGAGTACCGGCAAGGTCGTTTTAGCGGCCACCATGCCTGGCAGATGCGCTGCGCCACCTGCACCAGCAATGATCACTTGATACCCTTGCTTAGCTGCACTCTCAGCAAAGCTGAACATTAAATCGGGTGTTCGGTGCGCGGAGACCACTTTCGCTTCATAAGCCACACCAAAATCGGCCAGCATCTGCGCCGCATGTTTCATCACTGGCCAATCACTGTCGGACCCCATGATGATGGCCACTAAAGGTTTACTCATTGATTTTTACCTTTTTCAAAATTCGATACGTTTAATCAATTATGGATTCAGTCGCAACGGATTGCCTATAGCAACACCATATTGTCTCGATGAATCAACTCAGATTCTTCGACATAGCCTAGAATCTGCTCTATCTCATGACTGGGTTTGCGCTTAATACGGGAGACCTCTTGTGAGTTGTAATTGACTATACCACGCGCCAACTCCACACCATCAGCATTGACACAAGCAACAACATCACCCCGTTCAAATGCGCCTTGCACATCGACCACACCAATCGCCAGCAAACTCTTACCCTCTTTGGTCAGCACATTAACCGCACCTGCATCTAGCACCAGTTTGCCTCCAATGCGCAAATGATCTGCCAGCCATTGTTTTTTGGCAACAATCTTCATTTGCACAGCTTCCAGATGCGTACCTATCGCCTCACCTGCGCTTAAACGCACCAATACGCTAGGTTCTCTGCCGGATGCAATAATGGTGTGGGCACCGCTGTTAGCAGCACGCTTGGCAGCCAGAATTTTGGTGAGCATGCCACCCGTGCCTACGTTACTGCCTGCACCACCCGCCATTTGCTCTAGGGCAGGATTACCAGCCATTTCAAACTGAACAAATTGCGCATTGCTGTCTTTACGCGGGTCAGCGGAATACAAACCTTGCTGATCGGTCAAAATCACTAAAGCATCGGCCTCAATCAAATTTGCCACCAAAGCACCCAAAGTATCATTATCACCAAAACGAATCTCTTCCGTCACTACGGTATCGTTCTCATTGATGATTGGAATTACCTTGAGCGCAAGCAAAGTTTTAAGCGTGCTACGGGCGTTTAAGTAACGTTTACGATCTCTTAAATCGTCATGCGTCAGTAAGATTTGTGCAGTATGCAAACCATGTTGTGCAAAGCAACTTTCGTACATCTGCACCAAGCCCATTTGGCCGACAGCCGCCGCCGCTTGTAGTTCGTTAACTTCGACTGGGCGCTTTTTCCAACCTAAACGTTGCATCCCCTCTGCCACTGCACCGCTGGAAACCAATACCACCTGCTTACCTTGTGCAATCAGTGTACTGATTTGTGCAGCCCATGCAGCAATGGCAGTTTTATCTAAGCCCTCGCCATTATTGGTGACTAGGCTAGACCCCACTTTGACAATCAGTGTTTTGCTATTCTGTAATAACGATGGTTTGGCTACTTGCATGATTGTTTGTAGTTTCGTCTTGTTCTTCTTGGGCGGCACGCACTTGTTCCAAGTGTTCCATAATGGCATAGGTAAGCTCTTTACAACCCACGCCACTAATGGCTGAAATAGCAAATACGCGGCCTTCCCATCCATAGGCTTTTACAAAGTCGGCCATCACTTGCTTGGCGTCTGGCACCATATCAATTTTGTTCAATACCAGCCAACGCGGTTTGTTGTACAACTCTTCGTCATACTTTTTAAGCTCATTCACAATCGCTTTAGCTTCATCTACCGGGCTAACGGCATCATCAAAAGGAGCAATATCCACTAAATGTAACAATAAGGAAGTGCGGGCCAAGTGACGTAAAAATTGGTGTCCCAAGCCTGCACCCTCTGCCGCGCCTTCAATCAGTCCAGGAACATCGGCAATCACAAAGCTACGGTTGGCATCCACACGCACGACACCTAAGTTGGGATGTAAAGTGGTAAAGGGATAATCAGCCACTTTTGGTTTGGCGGCGGAAACAGAGCGAATAAAGGTGGATTTACCGGCATTGGGCATGCCAAGCAAGCCCACATCTGCCAATACTTTAAGCTCTAAATACAGTTCGAAGGATTCACCGGGCTCGCCTTTGGTGCATTGACGTGGTGAGCGGTTTATACTGGATTTAAAGTGCACATTGCCAAGCCCATTGGCACCGCCTTTGGCTAATAGCACCTGTTGGCCATGCTCACTTAAATCCACAATCATTTGACCAGTCGCTTTGTCTGAAATGACAGTACCCACCGGCACTCGCAAAATGGTGTCCTCTCCCTTAGCGCCATAACATTCGGCACCGCGTCCGTTCTCACCACGTTGTGCGCGGAAAGTACGGGTATAGCGATAATCGACCAAGGTATTGATATTACGGTCAGCTTTTGCATAGACTGAACCGCCTTTGCCGCCGTCGCCGCCATTAGGCCCACCCATAGGTTCGTATTTCTCGCGGCGGAAGGTTGCAACCCCATTGCCACCGTCACCGGCGTATACTTTTATCGTGGCTTCATCAATAAATTTCATATTTAAAATGGCTGCGCTCGCAAACTCAAACTTACGCGGTGCTCATATCCTCGCCGCACTGATTGTGCTGTCTAGTCACTCCGCTCCATGCGCGTTTGATTTTACATCGCTCGAACATTTTAAAAGCGTCATTATTTAAACTCTAAATAAAAAAGCCCCATCGTAAGATGAGGCTTTAATCATACTACTTTAACTTAAACTGCAACAATGCTTACAGTATGGCGCTTTAAAGCACCTTTCACTGCAAAAGTCACTTTACCGTCCACTAATGCAAACAATGTGTGATCTTTACCCATACCTACGTTTTCACCAGCGTGCATTTTTGTACCACGTTGACGAACAATGATGCTACCAGCAGAAACTACTGTTTCACCGAATGCTTTTACGCCAAGACGTTTAGCCTGTGAGTCGCGACCGTTACGTGAACTACCGCCTGCTTTTTTGTGTGCCATGTCGAGTCCTTATTTCTTTACTGCTTATTTAGCAGCAATGGTATCAATTTGAATTTCTGTAAAACTTTGGCGATGGCCTTGTGTTTTACGATAATGTTTACGACGGCGGAATTTGAAAATCATCACCTTATCAGCACGGCCGTGTGAAACCACTGTGGCGTTTACTTTAGCGCCAGCCACCAACGGAGCACCGATGGTCGTGTTTTCGCCATCTGCAATCAACAACACTTTGTCGATGACCACTTTACTGCCCACGTCACCCACTAGTTTTTCAACTTTTAGCTTGTCACCAGCAGCCACTTTGTATTGCTTGCCGCCTGTTTTAATTACTGCGTACATAATAAAGCCTTAAACATCATCTTTTAGAGAACTCGGCATTATACGCAATTTATCTTAGAAAGCAAATCAAGTATGCGTTTTATTGTGTATTTTTTTGCTACTGAATGTACTTAATAAAATTCTGCTGTTTGCAGCTCCTCTGATAACGCAATTACTTGCGTTTTTCGACTATTAAGCGCCTTTAAAAGCAACTTGTAAGTATCGTGATCAAATTTAAACTGTACGCTATTTTCCAATATATTGGCCAGCGTACCCTCGCTATCTGCCACCCCTAGATATGTCCACTGATCAAATACATGGAGTTGCGTCAGATCATTCTCATTGCTGTGTTCTTTGATGGCTATCTTACCTGCAAAAGGCCAAATTTTTATGCGATGTGCCATGAGTGCTTGCTGCAACCTCAGGTAATGGATTTCGTGGCTTTCTTTTCCGCAACACACCCCTCTACAACGCTTTATCTGGTGGGAAAAACATGCCCCTTTAGCCCAAGCCTCTAAACCCAAATACTTAGGACATAGCTGGTGTGCTTCTGCCAAGGTACGTAGCACCTCGGTCGCTTGCCGCTTGGTTTTAAATGTGCCATACAAGCTACCAAGCTGGCTTGGCTCTATATCTTCCTCGCGCACTAAGTTAACAAGAGGAGTTTGTTGCGGGTCATTACCAAGTCGCCATGTGCAAAGCTGACGCTCACTCCTGAGTTGGCGATTATAGATGGGCTGGCGCGCTTTAATGAGTTTGGACTCTAACAACAAAGCACTAAATTCGCCTGCTGTGGTGATCCATTCCACATGCTTAATTTCTTGCGAAATCCGCATTTCTTTGGTGGATGCATGATCACTATGAAAATGCGAGAGCACCCGTGCGCGTAAATTCACACTTTTACCGATGTATAAAGGCAAATCATTGTCGCCATAGAACAAATACACGCCCGGCGTTTCCGGAAGGTCTTCCAGCAAGCGTGCATCAATATGCGGGGGCAAACTGGGCGCGCTCATCAATGTTTGCACCGCTTGATTAAGCGCTTGCGGCCCTAGCTCATTACGCGCCACTTCTACGAAGGCCAACATTGCTTCTACATCCCCCATGGCGCGATGGCGCACAATATTGGCAATGTGATGACGCTGAACGATGGCATCCAGTCCGTGGCTTTTGTATTCCGGATAGAGCAGGCGTGACAATTTAACGGTACACAATACCTTTTGTCGTAGGGTGATGCCCAAACGCTTAAACTCGGCCTTAATAAACCCATGATCAAAACGCACGTTATGTGCCGCCATCACCGCACCCTCCAAAAAACTCAACAGCTTATCCGCCACTTCGGCAAAGGTGGGTGCACTGGCTACCATTTCATTATTGATGCCTGTCAGACCTTGAATAAACGATGGTATGGATTGCTCGGGGTTCACCAATGTCTGCCAGCGCGCCACTTCAACCCCATGCTCAAACCTTACTAGCGCAATTTCAGTGATACGGTCTCGCAGTGGCGTGGCGCCGGTGGTTTCCAAATCCAGATAGGTGATGGCTTCTAAAGTATCCATAAGGTGTGATGTGATTGAAAAACTATGCCACTCTAAAAAACAGCATGTAAATCATTAAGCCAAAATATAAGAACGCAAAGAACCCGACAATCCAAAACACATTTAAAAGATTGCGATTAATCGTTTTCAGTTGTGTTTCAATCGCCTGTAATTGCTGTTGGGTTTCTGTATCATGTTGCATATGGAGCTCCTTTCAATAAATACTTCACCATGACTAACGCCAGCGCAACTAATTCCACCATTCAAGCACTGACTCAGCATTTTTCTCAAGCTGGACGCATTGAGGCCATTTTTTTACGCTCTGCTCGTGAGCTCCCCTGCGTAGCCGTTGCATCTGCGACAGCCATTGCCGGCAAGGGGCTTGAGGGTGATCGCGCTACAAACACCAACTCACGCAACCCAATGGGTAGCAACCGTCAAGTCACGCTCATTCAAGCAGAGCATCTCCCAGTCATTAGCGCTTTATTGGGGCGAGAACTGCAACCTGCTTTGTTACGCCGAAACCTGGTGGTATCTGGCCTCAATTTAATCGCCACTAAATCTTTATTTAAAGCGCAAGCACTGCAAGTTTGCATCGGTGATGTCGTCTTGGAAATCACAGGCACTTGCGAACCCTGCAGCAAAATGGAACGCATATTGGGACACGGTGGATACAACGTCATGCGTGGTCATGGTGGCATGACCGCCCGCATTATTCGTGGGGGTCAAATCCGTTGTGGCGATGCAGTGATTTGTCAGCCAGTCGATAGCAGACAACTCGCGCACAGCAACCAACAGACAACGCTATTTTAATAGTTAACCAACGTGTTAACTGTTAATCCTCAAGGCGAGTGAGTGTTTGATTCATAATAGCCTCTTGGTAAATATTGCGATGTTTGAGGCAGTCTGGGCTGGTTTTGTCCAAGCACTTCTCGCGCAATTTACAGTCGCAACTTTCGGCAAGAATTTGCTCAAGGATTTCTAGCGTAGTGCCTGAGTGTGTGGGTTGTTGATTGTTTGCCATGTTTCAAAGTCCATTCGTAATGCGCAAAGTGTAACGTTGTTGCGCCACTTCAACAACATGTTGTAGACACCTTATCGTTCAAATTGATTGCTTAATCATTGATTGCTAATTGGGATTGTTGCTACGACATCCAAACTATTTTGGCGTGGGTGAGTCGTATTGGCATGTTATGGACAAGAATAGGGATCGTCGCGTTCTGTTGCCTGTTGGGTAGTTGTAGCCTAGTGAGCACCGTTTATCAAAATGCACCAGAAATGATGCGTTGGTGGCTGGATGGTTATTTTGATTTCACCAAAGAACAAAAAACCGTATTAACGCCTGCACTACACCAAGTGCATGCATGGCACCGTCAGCAACAATTGCCGCTACTCGTTACCCAATTAAAAACAATGCAGCAAGCGGTGACGCAAGACAGCATGACACCTGCACAGGCATGCCAAACGGTTGATGCAATTAAAGCGCAGTTATATCAGTTGCAATCTGCGTTTATCCCCACGATTATTGAGATTGCCCCTAGCTTGAGTGATACGCAGTTGGATTATTTGCATAGCAAACTAGACAAGCGCGCACAGAAATGGAAATCGGAGTGGTGGCAGGAAAGCAAGGAAGCGCAGATAGAAGCCAGACTTGAAAGATTTGTAGATTATGCAGAAAAGGTCTATGGCAAACTAAGCCGCCAGCAGATTATCTTGATTGAACAACAGCTTACTCAACATCCCACGCATCCGGAACTAATGTATGCGGAAATTTTAAGGCGCAATCAAGATGTGGAGACTATTTTAAGGGCGTTACGTGATCCATCATTCAACAAAGCACAACAACAAACATTGATTGAGAATGGCTTTGCGCGACTGCAACATAGCCCCAATGAGGCTTTCCAAAAGTATGTCACGCAGGCAACGCTAGACTCTTGCGAGACTATATCCATGTTGCACGCAAGCACCACTGAACTGCAAAAAAAGCATGCGGTTGATTGGTTTGAAAGATATATTCAGCAATTTTCAGCTTTGTCCAAAAGTGCCAAACAAACTAGCGCATCAAGCATCACCTCATCGTATTTAACTCAATCTAAATGAGACTGATATTCATTTATTAACTGTTTGATTTATAAACACAAATTGTCAAACCAAGAAATAAGCAGTACAATCCATTTAGTATGATAAATATTAAATCAATAGGCATGTGGTTGGTGATAGGCTGGTTTGCAGTGTTGCAAGCCTTTAGCCCTTTGCTGCACGCGCATATTGAATCTGATAATAGCCAGACACCGCAGGGCATTCACATGCATGGGTTCAATACCGATGCCCATCAAGACCATTTTCAGCATCAAACCATTTCGCATAGTGAAGCACATGTCATCACCGTAGACCAAGGGACATTGAAAGAAGATTTCAAGTTTGTCCCGCCCATATTGGCTATGTTGGTTGCAGTGGTTTTCTCATTCACTTTAACGCGCACTTATGCACGCATTGATAACGTTGAGCGTGCCGTTCCACAACCCTACCGACACAATACGCATCCACGCGCACCACCTCACGCCTAATACGCAATGAACTTGCGGTATTCGCCGCAAGTAGAACAACGTATTAGGAGTGTTACATGAATAGTTATATTCAATCCTGTTACCTCATCATCGCATCCATGCTCTTTTGCACTTCTGCTGTTGCAGAGACGCTCAGCGCAGAGGCGCATGTGGATGAGTTAACAGTCAATTCAGCGCTTAAATTGCAAGATGTGTTAGAAAAAACATTTGCCCGCAACCCCAACCAAGCGGCGCTTAATGCTAGAGCAGCTATCGTCAACTCAAAAAATATCATGGCCAGCGCAGCCTTACCGCAGGCGCCTGCTATGGTGGTCGGCCATCAAAACGATAGCTTTGCTAGCAATCGCGGTGAGCGCGAATGGCAAGCCGATTTAGAACTACCGATATGGCTACCCAACCAGCGCAACAATCGCTACAAAGTGGCCGATGCGACATTAGCCAACGCCGATGCCAGTCGACAAAGCTTGAAGTTATCGGTGGCTGGGATGCTGCGCGAGGCATTATGGGAAGTGGCCTACAATGAAAATAGTGTGTTATTAGCGGCCAACCAAGTCACCTTAGCGCAACACGTGCAGCAAGATATTCAGAAACGATTTGAAGCTGGCGAGTTGGCAAAGTCTGATGTGTATTTGGCGCAGCAAGAAGTGTTAAAAGTTAAAAAAGAAAAACTACGTGCCAATGCCGAATTGATGCATGCGCGCTATCGCTACCAATTGCTGACGGGTTTGCAAGAAATCCCTGCGGTATTTGAGGAACAACAAGCACCTATAACTGACTATGCACAATCGCCGATTTGGTTAGAGGCTGTTTCTAAAGTGAATCTGGCAGAAACCGAGCTACGTTTGGCCGAGGTTGAAAGCCGCGAAAACCCGCAAGTATTGCTCAATATGCGCAGGATTCAGGGTGGATTCGACTTTACGCACAATGACAGCATGGGCATCAAGATTCGCATTCCCTTTGGTAGCGATGTTCGCACCGCACCCATTAAAGCCGCCGCAGCCTCTGAAGTGGGCAACGCCATGACCAATCAAGAAACTATTCGCATGCGACTCGAACAAGCCATGCACGAAGCCGAACATAATCTTGAAGTGAGCCGAGCTGAGTTAACCCTAGCTCAACAGCAACATACCTTAGCCAAACAAAGTCTAGCGCTGACGCAAAAAGCGTTTACGCTGGGCGAGGCCGATGTAGTGCATCTTCTGCGCGTGCAAGCGCAAGCCTTTGAGAGCGAGCGAGCGTATTCAAGCCGTCAAATCCAAATGAAATGGGACATTGCCCGTTACAACCAAGCCGTTGGAGTATTACCATGAAAACAACAATCATCGCATTTTGTGCGCTCTTCTTATTCCCAATTCCAAGCTTTGCGGCAGAGGTGCTGATGTCTGCCAGCCAGCAAAAAAGTCTGGGCATTACCGTCTCTAATATTGGTAAAAATAATGTCATCCACAGCCGCCTTTTTCCTGCTGAAATTGCCGTCCCGGTGGGGCAAGAACGCGTGGTCAGCGCAGCGCAATCGGGGTTGATTGATCAATTGTTTGTCGCAGCCGGTCAGGAAGTTAAACAAGGGCAAGCCGTGGCGCATTTGATTAGCCCAGATTTAGTCAACTTGCAAAAGGATTATCTGCAAGCCATGACCCAGAAAAAGTTACTGGCTAAAAGTGTGGCACGTGACCAAGCACTATTTAAAGAGGGCATTATTGCCGAAAGACGCCTACTGGAAACAGAAAGTGCTTATGAAGAGATTGCCGCATCTGTAACACAACGTCGTCAAGCTTTACGTTTGGCGGGGATGGGCGATGCTGCCATCAACCGACTCAACACTGCCAGCAATATGCACAGTGGCATATCATTGGTGGCGCCCATCAGTGGGCAAATATTGGAGCAGATGGTGACCACTGGCCAGCGCGTAGATGTGGGGATGCCCCTGTATAGGATTGCCAAGTTAAAGCCGCTTTGGTTGGAAATTCATGCCCCGTTAGAAGGCCTACCTCTAGTCAAGTTAGGCATGCCAGTGAGCATCCCCAAACTTGAAGCCACGGGTAAGCTCATTGCAATTGTACGGAGCGTAAATAAAGCAGACCAAACCCTGCATTTGCGAGCAGAAATCACAGAAGGTGCAGAAAAACTCTCTCCAGGCCAATTTGTAGAAGCGCAAATCAATGCGGATGCAACGGCTGCTAAATTGAGCGTGCCTAAATCGGCGTTAGTGCGTCAAGGGGCAGAAACCTTTGTATTTGTCAAAAGCGCCAAAGGGTTTAAAGCGATCAAGATTAACATCCTTGCCGAACAAGGCGATGAGGCGATGGTGGATGGCAAGTTCAAAGGTGATGAGAAAGTCGCAATTACAGGCGTTTCAGCTATCAAAGGCGCTTGGTTGGGTATAGGGGCAGAATAATGACCAAACTCATTCAATTTGCGCTTACGCAGCGATTGCTCATGCTCATCCTCACCATCGGTCTCGCTGTTGCGGGTGGGCTAGCTTATCAGGGCTTACCGATAGACGCTTTCCCGGATGTTTCCTCCACCCAAGTGAAGGTCATTGTAAAAGCGCCAGGCATGACGCCCGAGGAGGTGGAGTTACGTATCACCGCACCCATTGAAGTTGAAATGCTAGGCATTCCCAACCAAACTGGCTTACGTTCGGTGGCCAAATATGCGCTCACCGATATAACTGTAGACTTTAAAGACGGCATGGACATCTACTGGGCACGCCAACAAGTGGCGGAGCGATTGGCGGGGGTATGGTCGAACTTACCCCCTGATATTTCCGGTGGTATGGCACCCATGACCACACCGCTGGGTGAGATGTTTATGTTTACAGTGGAGAGCGATACTCTAAGCTTGGCGGAGAGACGGAGCCTACTGGATTGGGTGATTCGTCCACAATTAAGAACCGTGCCCGGCGTGGCGGACGTAAATGCGTTGGGTGGTTTGGTGCGCACGTTTGAAATCATTCCCGATAACTCGCGCATGTATGCCAGAGGCGTGGCCATGGATGCATTGATGCAGGCCATTGAAAACAATAATCGCAATGGCGGTGCGGGTAGACTCAACGATGGTGAAGAATCTTTGTTGGTGCGTGCTGAAGGCGCCTTTAAATCCATTGAGGATGTGAGCAACACGGTGGTGCGTAGCGAGCAAGGCATGCCTGTGAAAATTGCCGACGTGGCAACCGTGCGTATTGGTAGCCTCACCCGTTATGGCGCCGTTACCAGCAATGGCAAAGGCGAGGTGGTCGAAGGCTTGGTACTTGGCTTGCGGGGCGCCAATGCACAACAAGTGGTGGATGGCGTCAAAGCCAAACTGGCGGAGATTGCTCCCACACTCCCCAAAGGGGTGACCACCCATGTGTTCTATGACAGGGGCAGTTTAGTGGAACGCGCAGTGCACACTGTTACCAAAGCACTGTTAGAGGCGGTGGTACTGGTGCTTATTTTGCTGGTGCTGTTTTTAGGTAATTTTAGAGCAGCGCTGACCATTGCCTTTGCTCTACCCTTGGCCGCATTGTTTACCTTTTTAATGATGCGCGAGTTTGGCATGTCGGCCAATTTGATGAGCTTGGGTGGCCTTTCCATCGCCATTGGCATGCTGGTCGATGCCGCAGTGGTGGTGGTGGAAAATATTGTATCTCATTTGGCAGAAACCAAACATGCTGGAAAATTGCCACGTATGCATTTGATTTATCGTGCGGTACGCGAAGTCAGCGTGCCGGTTACCGCAGGTGTGCTCATCATTATTACTGTATTTTTACCCCTACTCACCCTGCAAGGTTTGGAAGGCAAACTCTTCACACCGGTGGCCTTGACTATAATGTTTGCGTTGGCTGGCTCACTCATCTTGTCGCTAACCGTGATTCCGGTGCTGGCCTCATTTTTGCTCAAAAAAGTGAGCCATGACGAACCTTACGTAGTGAGAAAAGCCTTAGCGTTATACGAGCCCATCCTTAAATGGTCACTGGCACATGCCAAGTGGATAGTGATTGGCGCTTTTGTATTGCTCGCGCTTACTGGCGTGGTGTACACACAACTGGGCAAAACCTTTATGCCCGTGATGGATGAAGGTGACATTATTATCGGGGTTGAAAAACTGCCCTCAATCAATTTGCAGCAAAGCGTGCTGACCGATTTGAACGTGCAACGCGCGTTGTTGAGCCAAGTGCCTGAAGTCAAAGGCATCTTTTCACGAGTGGGTTCTGACGAACTGGGCTTAGACCCCATGGGGCTGAACCAAACGGATAATTTTCTGGTACTCAAGCCCAAAGAAGAATGGCGTATGCAAAGCAAAGAAGCGCTGATTGAAGAATTGCGCAAGGTGATGGCGGAATTACCCGGTTTGGAATACAGCTTTACGCAACCGATTGATATGCGCGTGAATGAAATGATTTTGGGAGTGCGAGGCGATTTAGCCATTAAAATTTTTGGTACAGATTTAAACGTGCTCAACAACAAAGCACAGCAGA
Organism: Betaproteobacteria bacterium Ga0077540; assembly: GCA_001464125.1. Taxonomy (GTDB): domain Bacteria; phylum Pseudomonadota; class Gammaproteobacteria; order Burkholderiales; family Methylophilaceae; genus Methylophilus. The sequence continues at coordinate 230,197 of LNEP01000004.1, forward strand.
TTGTGCAGGTGTTGGAATCCATAAATGGCAGCCAAGATGTGTATACCCCCCAAAACAGTGGCGTGCAATATTTGCAAATCAAGGTCGACCGAATTGCGGCCGGCAGACTTGGCTTTAGCATCATGGAGATAGAAACCATCTTACGCGCACAGCTTGAAGGCAACCCGCTGGGCATAGTGCAAGAAGCGCAAAAACGCACACCAGTGGTGATACGGGGCAGTGAGGCGTTGCGCGTATCTCCGGTAGATTTTGGCAATCTTATGCTTACGCTGCCTAATGGCACTAATGTACCATTATCCGCCGTGGCGCGGATTGAGCGTGAAGAAGGCCCGGTAAAAATTGACCGCGAGCGTGGCGCACGCATGGTGGTGGTGACCGCCAACGTCAAAGGTCGTGATTTAGTCAGCTTTGTAGAAGAAGCCAAGTCGCGCGTGCTGGCCGAGGTGAAGTTGGACGAAGGCTATTCGATTAAATGGGGCGGACAATTCGAGAACCAGCAACGCGCGGCTTCAAGATTGGCGATTGTGGTACCTGTCGCCATCGGTCTGATTTTCCTTATCTTATTCGCTACATTTGGCTCCGTTAAACAAGCTGCGCTGATTTTATCCAACATCCCGTTTGCCATGATAGGCGGCGTATTTGCGCTCTGGATTTCTGGTGAGTACCTCTCCGTCCCCGCCTCTGTAGGCTTTATTGCGTTGCTAGGGATTGCGGTGCTTAATGGGGTCGTGATGGTCAGTTACTTTAATCAACTTGAAGCACAAGGAATGGAGACACTGCAAATTGTATTAGAAGGGGCTAAGCGTCGGCTTAGACCTGTGCTCATGACCGCTAGTATCGCAGCGTTTGGCTTGGTGCCCCTATTGTTTGCCACCGGCCCGGGCTCTGAAATCCAGCGGCCCCTTGCCATTGTGGTCATTGGTGGCTTGGTCACCTCCACCCTGTTGACGTTGGTGCTACTACCCATCTTTTATCGCAGATTTTTTAATAGGAGCACAGCATGAACCAAGGCGTATTAATGATGATTACCTCGCCAAACATAGAGGAACTGGTGATTGATTTGCTACTAGAACAACAGGATATATCTGGCTTTACCAGCCATCTTGTCAACGCGCATGGTACAGGCACACATCAATTAAGCATGTTAGAACAAGTTTCGGGCAGACAGCAAAAAGTGCAATTTATGGTGTATGGCACCCAAAGCGCATTACAAATGCTGATTGGGTTGCTTAAAACCACTTTCGAAAATTCAGGTACGCGCTATATCTTGCTACCCGCTACAGAATCAGGGGTGATTTAATCACAACTCAGGATATTTATTGCAAAAGATAAAGGGCTACGTTTTCACGTAACCCTTTTATGTATTTGGTAGGGTGTGCGGGGATCGAACCCACGACAAACGGATTAAAAGTCCATATCTGAAACCCAGCATTTAATTGGCTTACAAGGCCATTTCAGTTCCTCAAAATCTCGCTCTTAAAGCAAATTACCCCCAGTAAACACGCGTCTCTTTCTATTTTTGCGGAACAAAAAAATTCCAAAATTCAATTAAGTCTAGTTTTGTGAAGTGGGAAATTATTTATATTTAATCAACTTGTTAGAAGGATTATTGAAAAGCAGCCATTGGTAAAAAATAGAATTGACTCTATTGACAGGGTCAAATCGACCCATTGCAGTCCTTCGATCCAACCTACAGCGGACAACCAACTTAGCGGGCGATGTAATATACGAGCGCATAATTATCAGCCGCCGCACGTTGCTGTGGTATAAAGCTAGGCGCGATCTTTTCTAGGTCAGCGATAGTTAAGGTGCCTGCGGCTTTTTTTAAGTTAATCAAAGCGACTAGATAATTGTAACTGGCCAACGATAGTTCCCGTTTAGCTTCAAATAATTGCTGGCGCGCTTCGAGTACATCTAGATTGGTACGCACGCCTCCCATCAAACTTTTTTGGTGGCGGTCACTAATAACTCTGCGGAAACCACTGCTTGTTGCAGCGCGTGTATCTTGAGGCTGCTACTCAGCACCAGATTGTACTGTTTACGTAAATCCAATAGCACTTCGTTGGTTTTGGTTTCTAATTCATCTTGGGATTTTTTATAATTGGCCTCTGCTTGCGCCGTTAGCGCGTTAACGGAGCCACCTAAATAAATAGGAATATTGAGTTGCAGCCCGAAGCTCTCTTGTCAAAAGTCTGCTTTTTGGAAGCCTGAAAGCAGACTACACTAAATTATGCATTCGACCCATAGTCGCCGTTCGTCTATTTTGGCAAGCTGTTACCGAGGTTGCCGAGTTGACCAAAGAGCCCTCAGTCCAGTATATGTAATGTGAGGTAAAAAATTGAGACTAGTGACTGACGATACCCACATCGCGCATTTGACTTGGCGGTGGACTTCCCCCAATAATGTAGACATTTTTCAATGTCCGAATTGTTGTTGTTCAAACTGAACGGGGCTTAAATAATTCAAATAACTATGCCTGCGTACACGATTATAAAACACTTCGATGTAATCAAATATCTCTGCTTTTAGCTCCTCTCTTGTGTTGTAAATTTTACCCCGAGTTTTCTCTTTCTTTAGACTACTGAAGAAAGACTCCATGGCTGCATTATCGTAGCAATTGCCACGACGACTCATGCTGGTCACAAAGTTGTTTTCCTTGCACCAGCGATTAAAATCATCACTGCCAAATTGGCTACCTTGATCTGAGTGAATCACTACAGGCTGTTTAGGCTGTCTACGCCATTTAGCCATTAGCATCGCATCCAAAACCAATTCGGTACGAATATGCCCCTGCATGCTCCAACCCACTACCGCGCGTGAGTACAAATCAATCACCGCTGCTAAATAAAGCCAGCCTTCATGAGTGTAGATCTGGGTGATGTCCGTGACCCAGGCCTCATCAGGTGCAGATACTACAAATACTTGACGCAAGCGATTGGGTGCTGCAGTCGCAGGCTTACCAGCTTTGTAGCGTGCACGGCGATAGCCACGCACAGCATGAACCTTGGCTTGGTGCATCAACTTAGCGACACGGTTCTCACTACACGCTAAGCCGGCAGCTTTGCAGTCACGGTAGATCCTTGGACTGCCGTATATGTTGCCGCTTGCAGCAAAGAATTGTTTGATTTCACCTAACAGTACTGCGTTATCTAATGCGCGGGCAGAATCTGGATTGCAACTCCATGCATAATAACCACTCCGATTCACATTCAGCACCTGGCACATCGTAACGACCTTAAAATGCTTGTTGTGCGCTTGGATAAATTTGTACTTCACTCGGGGTGATTTGCAAAGTACACCGCGGCCTTTTTTAGGATTTCTCGCTCTTCAGTGGCTCGTTTCAATGCTTTGTTCAGTTTGACTATTTCAAGCTTTAAGCTGGCAACATCTTCGCTATCAGGCTGCTTTAATTGCTTCTCAGCTTTTGCTTTCCAGCGATATAAGCTTTTATCGGTGATGCCCAGGCGACTAGCAACTTCAACTGCGCTGTGACCTCGTTCTGTAATTTGTTTAAGCGCTTCTGCCCTAAACTCGTCCGTATATCTGATGCCTCTCATTTAACTTCCTTTTAGTGATTTCAGACATTATCAACTGTCTACTAAATCGGGGGAAGTCCATTACTCATCTCTCTCAATGAAACAGAAATGCCTTTACTTGCAAAATTAGCTAACGCTCTCGCACCTTGACTCAATGTTACCTTTGAAGAGTCTGAAGAAGTAATCAATGCAGACACCTTAGAGGTTTTACTTGCTCGTTTATTGTTGCTTGATAATTGATATTTAGAGGCCCCAATAGTACTAATTGTAGACATAAATAACCTTTCTAAAAATGATAAAAACAAAACCTGGCAACCTAATTTGCAGGCTTTTTTGATTAAGATAGTGATTAAATAAACATTAATTAGATTACTTCTATAGAGCCTAGAGTTAGCTTATTAACTGAGCCATGATTAAAGGTGGGGGGAAGTGGCGTATGGATTTTGAAGTAAATTAGAATATGATGATTAGTTGAAATCCAGCTGCATAAATTTATGGCCTATTCATTTTGAATCAATTTGGCTCTACATATTAATTACTCATTCAAATAGTATAACTACTACTCTATTTAAAAAGGAATGATTAAGATGAGACTCATGCATGTAGACGCAAGTCCTAAAAGTTTGCGTTCAAACTCAAAGATGTTATCCGCTTATTTTGTTGACTTACTAGAACAGCAAATCCCTGAATTAGAAATTGATTATCTAGATCTATCAGTTGATACTCCACCACATGTGAGTGGTGATTTTGCTAAAGCGACCTATACGCCTGCAGCGGAAAGAACGGAAGAAATGAAAAAGGTTTTGGAGTATTCCGATAAGTTATGTGCGAGGGTTTTAATGTCAGATATGTTGGTTTTTGCCATGCCTATGTATAACTTTTCAATGCCATCAAGTTTCAAAGCATTTATTGATAATTTGGTAAGGACTAACCTGACTTATAATTTTCTTGCTGATGGAACCACGACTGGAAATCTTACGCGTCAAAAGGTAATTTTTATTACTTCAAGAGGAGCTGATTTAAGGCCTGGATTGAGCCCATGGTCTCATATGGATGCACTAACTCCAGCACTTCGTTCCCCGTTTGCTTTTTTAGGTGTTGAATCCCCTTACTTTGTTGATGCGCAACCACTTCAATTTTCAGATCAGGTCGCACGAGAGGAAGCGCTGATGCGAGCTACTAATGAACTTCAAATTGTATCTAACGAGTGGATTAGCCAGCTATGAATTAAGTTCGTTCAAATACAAGTAACAACACAGTAGTAATTGATTGGAGCAGCTGAGTTTTAATACGCGCAGGAATTCATAGAAGTATCTGAAAAAACTAGGTATTCACTTAGATGCTGCATCGATCATAGCTTAATGTTGAGTTAATACATCTTTGCCGCGTTTACAACCATCACCTTCTGTTTAGGCACACGAACAAAAAAAGAAATATTATCTGAATCGGCCATACTTTAAAAATTAAGCGTTAAATCTTAAAAAAGCATTGCGCAGATCAATTGTAGCCGACTCAGCAATTTTTTTATTACTAACATTTGTGAAACCTATGATTAATCCATTTCGAACTGTGTCGGTTGTCCAGTTTGATAGTGCATGAATTCCATAGCCTAATTTGTTGAATGAGTTGACGATTTCTATATCCGATTCATTGTTTCTCAATTTTGCAACGAAATGGGTACCATTTTTTGTTGTTGTGATTTCTATTCGATCTTCTAACACATCTGCCAAACATTGACTCGTTAGCTCACGTCTCTCAGCATATAGCGCTCTCATTTTATTGAGATGTTTAGAGAAATGACCTTCAGCAATAAAATCATTTACAATCAATTGTGCTTTAAATGAATAGTTAGCTCTTAGTAAAGATAGTTTTTCAGTAAAGTCATCCACTAATTTCTGCGGGACAACAACATAACCCAATCTTAATGATGGGAAAAGTGTTTTACTAAATGAACCTGCGTAAATTACGCGGTCATACTGATCCAGACTTTTTAGAGAGGGTAAAGGGTAACCAGAATATCTATATTCTCCGTCATAGTCATCTTCTACAATCCATGAATCATTAACCCCAGCCCAGTTTAACAACTCTACTCTCCTAGACGAGGATAAAGTCATTCCTAATGGACTATGATGAGATGGAGTCACAATAGCTAGTTTTGCGTTTTCAGCATTTTTAATTCCCAAGGATACTATCATACCGTCATCGTCTACTGGTACTCTTATTATTTCTGCGCCGATATCCTCTAATAATTTTGTTGCATAAATATAACCTGGATCTTCCATCCAAACCTTTTTACCACTAAGCTTTAAAATTTTGCAGATCAATTCAAGCCCTGCTTGATACCCATTTGTAATTATAATTTGATCTGAATCGCATTTAACTCCTCTAGAAATTCGCAAATATGAAGCTAATGAATCTCTAAGTGGCAAATATGTAAATTTCAGTGCAAAAATGCACCAGATCTCTTAGGGATTTGCGTGTAGAAGTGCACCACCCTAGGAGTTGTTAAACTCTCGCAATTTTGCGAGGCTCACCTAGGATGATCTGTATGGAAACCATAGCCAAGATAAGGCGGCTTTATCACAAAGAGTCGCTATCAATTCGTGCCATCGCATTAAAACTCAACATCAATCGCAGAACGGTTAAAAAGCACATAGAGCAAACGCAGATTCCCGTTTACCAGAAACCTGCTAAGCGCTACCCGATGCTCGGAGACTTTTTACCCCAACTCGACCAACGCCTGTCAGACGCACAAACACAGCCTAAGAATAAACGCATGACTGCGTGCCGTCATTATGAATGGCTTAAGTCTTGTGGTTATCTAGGTAGCTATAGCGCTGTATCGGCTTATATTCGGCAATTTGCTGATCAAAGTGCACCATCATCAGTCGCGTTCATCCCTCAGTATTTCCCGATAGGCGATGCCTATCAGTTTGACTGGAGTACTGAAGCCGTCAAGATTGCCGGTATCGTGCAAAAAGCACAGGTCGCGCACTTCCGCTTGTGTCACAGCCGCGCCTTCTTTGTGCGCGCTTACCCCAATCAAAGAATGGAGATGCTCATCGACGCCCATAATCACGCATTTACTTACTTTGGTGGTGTCACGAAGCGAGGCATTTACGACAACATGAAGACTGCTGTTAAAAGCATCGGTGTTGGCAAAGAGCGTGAATTTAATGCACAGTTTTTAGCGCTCATGAATCACTATATGATTGAACCCGTGGCCTGTACACCAGCCTCTGGCTGGGAGAAAGGTCAAATTGAGCGGCAAGTGCGCACCTTGCGCAAACAAGTATTTGAGCCGATGTTAGCCTTTGGCACATGGCAAGAGTTTAATACGTTTTTATTACAACAGTGCCAAGATCGGATTCTCACAGCATCGCATCCAGAAGATAAGACGGTGACGGTTGCAATACGCTTTGCACAAGAGCAACGTGTGCTCACACCATGCAAGCCTTATCAGGGTTATCGCGTTGAGTGGGTGCGGGTTAACTCGCTGTCACTGGTTAGCTTTGATGCACACAGATACAGTGTGCCATGCAATTACACCCTGCGTAATGTGGAGTTACACATTAGCGCTACTGAAATAAAAGTGATTGCTGAAGGGCGTGAAGTGGCTAAACATCCTCGCAGCTTTGATAAACAACAAACGACTTATAACCCTTGGCATTATCTCTCAGCACTGGAGCGTAAACCAGGGGCGTTAAGGAATGGCGAGCCATTCTTACACTGGCCTTTGCCGCAACCGGTTAAAACACTGCAAAGTCACTTGCTCAAACAACCCAAAGGCGATCGTGCCATGGTTAAGCTACTCAGTTTGATTGCTGATTATGGTGAGGAAATTGGTGTCAAGGCGGCTGCTATTGCATTAGACAATGAAATGCCAACGGTAGAAGCGGTACTCAATATTATTCACCGTCTGACAGAGCCTGTGATTCCTGTCATTGTGAGCTACGATGTACCACTACGCATACCACCACAAGCCCAGCTATCACGCTATGACAGCTTACTTAGTTTAGGAGCGCAGTATGCAGCGGCATGAATGTATTGCATTGCTGGCAGAATTGAAGCTAGGCGCCATGGCAGAAGCTTGGGATGAAATCGTGACTGATGGCATTGCACGTAAACGCTCTACTTCAGACATTATTGGTCGATTATTACAAACAGAGTTAACGGATCGTCAGCGTCGCAGTGTGCAATATCGCATTACGCAAGCCAAGTTCCCACAACATAAATCGCTCACGACATTTAAGTTTGAGCAATCCCCTGTGCATCAACCCAGCATTGAGTTACTGCTTGATGGCGACTATATCAAACAAAAGCGTAACGTCATCTTTGTGGGTGGTCCTGGGACAGGTAAAACACACTTAGCCAGTGCAATAGGCGTTGACGCCGCAACTAAGGGCGCTAGAGTGCGTTTCTACAATGTACTGGATTTAGTCAATCAGCTAGAGTTGGACAAAGATCAACAAAAACACAAGCTGGCGCAGCAACTGACTAAATACGACTTGGTCATTTTAGATGAGCTGGGTTATTTACCCTTTAGCCAAAAGGGCGGCGCCTTGCTGTTTCATCTCATCAGTCAATTGCATGAGCAGACCAGTATCATCATCACAACTAATTTAGCATTCTCTGAATGGGGCAAGTTATTTGCAGATGAAAAAATGACTTCCGCTTTACTTGATAGGCTTGTTCATCATTGCGATATTGTTGAAACAGGGAACGATTCTTATCGCTTTAAAAACAGGTCTTAAACTGGTGCACTTCTGCGCGCAAACTGTGGTGCACTTTTAAACAAGCATTGACA
>LNEP01000005.1 GCA_001464125.1 Betaproteobacteria bacterium Ga0077540
AATTTGTTGCTCTGTATATCTGCTCTTCTTCATTTCGCCACTCCTAAAAGTGGACTTTATTTCAATTTAGATTGGTAGCGCAAGTGGGGAGCAGGTCACCGCAAACAAAACATAATCAGCACGACCTTTTTCTCCTTTGTGCTCTGTTGGCCATTCAGCAATGGCTAGATTCTTACCTTTTTCTGGCCTTGCTCCTTTTTCATAGGTCATCTCTTGGCTATCGCACTCCCAACCAGCTTCGATTAGATGCTGATCAATCAGAATTCTCGTAAGTTCTTCATTTAAGACCAGTAATTGAGTGGCTGTTTTTGATTTGGCAATCAGAGATGATTTTTGAGCTTGGAGAGTCTTTTCATCTTGTTCTTTTATTTGGGCCTGAAGAGCTTGAATCCGCTGCTCGTATTCCTTTTGTTGTTGCTTGAGGGTTTCGTCATTATTTTCAGCTTGGGCTTTAAATACTCTGGACTCTTCATCCATTACATTCGCTAGTTGCTCATATTCTGCTTTTTCTTTTGCGACGAGTTCATTTAATTGCTGGCTGTCTTCTAACTTGATATTAGCTTGAGTTAATTCATTTTTTAGTTGTGCAATTTGTACCTGGAGTGCAGCTAGTTCTGCACTTGGATCTGTTGGTTGAATAAACGGACCAGGTTTGAAGTATTCTGTGTTTTTTCCAAATGCACGGTGAAACCATACAGCAAGCGTTCTTGCGACTTTAAGAGCATCAAGGGCATCTTTGTGTTTGGTTTTGAATAGGTGGGTCGCCTTGTTTCCTTCCACGCGCAAAATATGAAACATTTCACGAACAGTTGGCTCAAGCTTCAAATCACGATTAATACGATATAACAAATCTAATTGGGTGGTTTGGTCATCAAACTCAATACCACTTAAAACAGCAATTTGTTGCGCTAAAGCTTCACCAAGTTGGCGAAGTTTGATTAATGTGGTGTTGGGATCACTACTAAAATACTTTTCTGCAGACGAAGCCAACTCATAGAAAAGCGGTTCATGCTCTTCAAGAAAAGCAAAATTAGTCGTTTTTTGACTGATTGTTACCAATTGCTTCCCATTATTATTTAGTTTTGTTGTCCTGAATAATAAGGGAAAATAAAGTTAATGCGAAGTTAAAGTTTGGTCATCCACCACAATAGATGTTTTTAAATTAATTCCACTGCACCGCTACTTTCAGATAATAAGCAAATGGATTCTCTTGCTAACTGCAATAGCATCTAGTCAATTGGATTGAATGGCCTTCTAGTCCCATCGTTTAAGACCTCAATTCGTACCTTAACTCTGTCTGGCTCTTCACTAGGATAAGCATAGTAAACCAAAGCCGAGTCACCAATTTCGCTTTTCAGTCTTGTAGCTAACTCAATACCTTTTTTGTTAAAGCTAACCCAATCAAAAGTTTGATAAATGGACTCATCTTTGAACCAAGGTTGACTGTCATAAAAGATTGCCCACTCTACAAAGTCACGCTCAAGCTGTTCACTCATTTTAATGTCTGCAAACCAACCACTACCATCAGCGCAATTTGGGCCTACATAGCGCGTTTTATCTTCAGCTGACTTAACCCATGCCCATGGTGCCACACCAATGTCAGCAAATATCGTATAAGCAAGCTTCTCTGGGTTTGTATTTTCTTGATTGCAAATTTGATTCATTGACCTTAAATATTCTAGCAGGCCAATATGAATTGAAATTTGTTCGGCAGTCATTATCAAAGCTTAATAAACAATATTTTTAAAATAGGCTGTTTGGGTGCGTACCAAAGTGGGAACTTCAAAATTACGTGATTTTTAACCCCCCTGTTTTGGCTCGCACTTTCGCTCGTACTTTTATTATATTTAATTACTTTTTAGATACTATCTGATAAATAATGCAATTGTTTGCGAACAAATCCAAATGGTTCGAGTTGGATTGCCTGTTCATTTTTATCCAGCATAATCTTTGCATCAAATAGCGCGTTTTTAACTGACAAAATTACTTGAGCACTATCAAACTCAAACTGCTTAATTTTAGATAAGCTTAGATTAGCGTTTGTTGGCAAAGATGAATTATAGACAATCTTATCTGGCATGTTCCAAACGATTGTTGATAACCCATGATTAACACTGACTCCTTGTGACTCACCGATACAGCCTGCTTCACCACAAACACAAGTCACGATATTAAAACTACCCGAACTTTTGAGACTGGCTATCAGTTCTGAAAGGTCTATTACGTTTTCGGGTGAAATGTTTATACCGTTAATCAGCACAGAAAACTTGAGCAAGTGTGCGCCGGGAACTGATGCAGTTCCTTTCGGCAAAAGTGCGAACTTTAGTTCTAAATGATCAAAGCTATTTGATTCCATTTGTTTATATTATTTAGTTTTTTGGCTGTTTTGGTGATTGCACTGCTCTAACTTAAAACTTAGTGCTTTTCTGCATTTGACTTAACCTTCATCTGTCTTTACAGCTTCTGTTAGAATCGGCATGAGTGGAGTAATTGAGTCCAGACTCCCGATAATATGCAGGAGCTTTTTTTGTACCTACACTGAATAATAACTTCCTACCATTTGTCTTACTTCCTCATGTTTGAATAACTAATAAATTCGTTCCCTCGGCATCAATACCTCAGTTTAGTTTAATTAAGCTATAACATTGTCTCTCAAAGTGTGAGTATTTGTTGGCAGTTCATGGATAAGAAAACACATTAATCTCTTTTAATAACATCTCTTGCATGAATCCATGAAAGATTTCCATGACCTGCAATTTCAAATCCACTGACGCTACCATCAATATACTTATAATTTTCTTTAGATATTTTCAATTCTGCACTTTCATTGATTAAATAATCATTTGAAAGAATCCAAGCCTTGTTGGTAATTTTTGAAACAATATCTTCAGGTTTTTTTAAATGGTCTGAAACTCGCGTTTCCCAATCAGGCAAAACACCATGTTGATCAAAATATGACTTTACTTCGTCTTTCTTAGATACTTCATGCTGAAAGATTCTTCCAATTGAAGTAATGTTATTTAAAAATTCAACTTTAAATGATTGCAAGGGTTTGTTTAGATAATAATTTGATAACCCGACTATAAATATGCAACAAAAATTATCGAATAAATCTTTATGTTTAACAATTATTTTTGTAAGTAACTTAATATCTGAATTAGGTAAGTCATTGTAAAAATAATAACTTATCCAAGATAAAACTATATTATCAATAAATCTGGATTGCTCTTTTTTATAGAAGTCCGCAATCATATTAGAATGCGAAACTAAATCTTGCGGTTTATTGTGAAGGATACTCTTTAACATTATTGATATATTGCTAATCGAATTGAATTTAGGATGGTCGAGAATTGCAACTTTTGCTGCAATACGACACTTATTAAACTTAATAATATTGAATTTTCCCTCAAGAGTTCTTGATTTATACATGCAAGATTGAATATCTCGTTCAACATTCTGTATAAAAACTTTGTAGAGTTGCCCCTTGGAATCAAAACCGAAAGGATTAAGAGGGCCATTTAGAGACCCCGTCCCTTGTCGATAAAGTTCACAACCAATTCCGACTCCTGAGTGATGACAAAAAAAATGTGATTCATTAGGTACTAATCTTTTGGATTTAAATACTTTTTGGAGGCATTCTGGGCAGACTAGTTTTAGTTTGTTAGTTTGACCATAAGAAACTTTAGATGCCAAATAAAGCTTTCCATCCACTAAGCTCTTTGCATATTCCAATTTAACCCCTGCCTTAGCTCTAATTGAATCGTAAACCTTAATAAGATAGCTTGAGCACTGGAGAATGCTGAAACGCCATCTGACATAAGTGCAATCCCAAATTTAATATTTTCAAGTTTGTCCATGTTCATTTATTTGGTTTTATTAATTTAATAAAGGCTGTTTTCATTTGAACCATATCTCAAACCAACTTAATTTAAATCATGTGTTTAGCAATGGAAATTTATTTAACTTGATACTTTCTTAACGATACGAAGATTTGTCATTTCGGGTGAAAACTTAATCTGAGCTTGTTCTAGTATCCAAGTTTCTATTTTTTCATGCCACATCCGCAATAAATCCAATGGACGACGACGATAATGCTTTTCAGCAATTGCACTTGGCTTCTGCCCCATAATCTGGGCCACTATTCCCTCTGGAACTTCAATCCATTCAGCAAGTGAGCCGAAAGACCGTCTAAGTCCATGAACTGATAAGTCTGGCAATCCTGCAGCATTTAATGCCCTCTTATGTGCTTGTTTAGGCTCCTCAATGTGTCCAGTTGCAGCTGAAAGACTAGAAAAAACCCACTCATTACGCTTTGGAAGAGATCTCAATAAATTTGCAACATATTGAGTTAATGGAATTGTTCTTTCACCTTCCACCTTATCTCGTATTGTCATACTTAACCATTTAAAATCGACGTCAACCCATCGTAATTCTGCAAGTTCTCGTCGTCTTGCACCTGTGAGTAATAATGATTGAAGATATGCAGATTGAATGGGGTTTTGGATGCGTGCAACTGCAGAAAACCATAAAGCTAACTGCTCGCGCTGCAGACAATCACCTTTTTTCGCATTACTGCTGGGCAGTTCATCACGCACTTGCCGAGCTGAACAAGCTCCGTTGGGTATCAATCCAGTGTACTCATCTTGCGAGTTACACCAGCTAACAAAACCAGATAGCAAACGAAAGGCTAATGCTGCACGTGTAGGTCTAGTTTCAGCTTCCTTTGCAAGCCACACAGCAATCCGTGTTGCATTTAAATCTGACAGTCGAACATTGAGTAGTGATGCTAAAGGTCCGGCCTCTGTTAAGCCCTTACCACGTAACTTTTTAACCCCACCCGGATGAGCAATATTTTGATGGTCTCTTATACTCCACTCACTCCAACGTTTACGACGAGCCTCTATATAGATTGGCCATACCTTGCCAAGCGTTAGCGAGTCTTGTTTTTCTTGAATTATTTTAGCCTCTAATTCAGCTTTTCTTGATTGCACTTTAGCCTCATCTTTAGCGATTTGATCTGCTTTGACTTGGCGAGGATCTATACCTCTGTTAGTCATTGCCTTTAAACTAACCGCTTCAGCACGTGCTTCAGAAATGCTGTAATTACTAATATTACCAATAGTGATTCGGATAGTTTTGTTATTAAGTGAAGTTTCAAATATATATGACTTTGCTCCTTTGGATGTAACACGCAAACCAAACCCAACAGTTTTAGCATCCCAATATATAGACTGAGCTTTACCTTCAACACATTCAAATGATGCTACAGCTTCCCAGGTGAAGTTTTTTTTCTTGGGTTTTATTTCGTTTGAAGCATGATTAGTCATTTTGAGTCACTTCATGTAGGGGCTATGTAGGGGAATTATAGCAACATGAAGATATATTAATCAACATTAGAAAATTATAATATTTAAATAACTATATGTTTTATATATAATTTATTTATTTTACAAACAAAAATCAACACTAATAAATACAATTACATCAGGATTCATAATCCTGGGGTCGAGGGTTCAAGTCCCTCTTTCACCACCAATAAAGACGCCCCTTTCGAGAGATTGGGGCGTTTTTCTTTGTGTTACTTTCTCATTAATTTTATATTTAAATCCAGCTCTTTAACCACTTCAAATTATGTGAGGTAATTATTATGGATATCGATAGAATCATTAGAATGAAAGAACTAACAAGTATCGTAGGTCTTTCAAGATCTACTATTTACAGACTAATTCAAGAGGATAAATTTCCTAAGCAAATTCACTTATCAGTCCGCACTGCAGGTTGGAGGCTTAGTGTAATTAATGAGTGGATAAATCAGAAAGAAACTATTTAGAAATACAGAGAACATCACAAACCAAAACAGTTGGTAGCGTGATTGAATTAGTAGGTGTCAAACCAATTGACCAATTAAAATCCGCGTGTCGGCAGTTCGATTCTGCCCCCGGCCACCAGCATTTAGAAAGCTCACAGCAATGTGGGCTTTTTTATTGACCTCTAGTCAACTCACCACAATAACCGGCAAGTCTTCTACCACAGATACCCAATACTGAATAACAAGGTTTTATCGGTGCGTTTTCTTCCTTCGGCAGGCAAATTAGCATAGTCAACATTTAGCTGGGTAGATGCATTTAAATTGTTTGCAATCGGCACACGCAAGCCCGTTTTGCTAAATACCAGAGTGTTTTCAACATCTTCCATGCTAACTAGAATCTCATGTTGGTGAAAAAACTTAACCTTATTAAAAACCAGTTGATCGTATTTGAGCGCCCAACGGCCACTTGAATATCTATCATCCTCGGCTTGTTTAAAGTCTGTACTGATATAGTTAACGCCCGCTTCAACAGATAAATTTAGACTTTCTGTCTCATACACCTGATACCCTGAACCAATACCAGCACTTGACCTGAGATTAATATCGCGAAATTTATCGTTCTCAAGTGCGCCAGTTGCGTATAGATATAACTGTTTGTTTAGAAAGTGGTCGTATTGCGTATAGCCTTTGCTGTTAAATGCAGTACTTTCGTTGTTTGCACTGGCTCTGTTTGCAAAGGCTCCGATGGTGTATCGATTTTGCTTGGTGCGTGCAACGCCTTCCACATCAAATCTTATTTGGCTGTTATCGGTATTCCCAGAGGTAGCAGCACCACCTACATTGGCATAACCTGACCAATCAACGCCATGACCAGATACTGCTGCACTTGGATTAATGTAGGCTAAATCCTTTAAATCGATGTCTGTGTTGGTATTTAAGCCAGTGAGATTCACTATTGCTCGGCCATCTTCAGCGGCTTGAATTTCACCGTTAAAACTTGTGTCATTCGCCAACATCACTTTTACGGGTTTGTCGGTGCTTAGGCTGGAAATATCTGGCCAATTAATATTAATTTCTCCTGCGTATTGCGTTTGAAAGACCAATTTGTCGGTCTCTTTTTTGACGACGGTCCCAGAGAGGATATCGCCATTTTTAAGTTTGACGGTATCAGCGACTGCTGGGGTATTGAATAGTATGGATATGGTGGCAATGGTTTGAATAAGTCTCATTGATCTCCCTAAAATGAATGATGTTAAACAATGCACATAGATAAATCTTGATGTGCAGTTTTGATGGGGACTTAGTTTTTAATGGGCGGCGATTTGACCGAGAATAGGAAAGAAAACTGACCTTCCTATTTACATGACTGCATTGATGTTTAAAAGTTTAGAAAGATTTAAAAGCGTGGGTAGCCCTGTAATCAAATATCTCGCTAGTTAATGATTAAGGTTGCTGTAGGAAATGGAATGTTTAGCGTGACTATGTAACTGTCAGGCTTTTTTGTATCTACTTTAAGTTTTCAAAGCCGAGAAAATGAACTGCAACCCCTCTTCTATCTTGCTTAAATTCTAATCGCTTAATTGTCGATAAAATATCAACTATGGTTATTTATTAACATATAAATTACATCCGTAAATTTTATTTTAAAATATTTGTCTTTTAAATCATTTAGTTACACATTTACTTTGCGCGATAAGTTCTGGCGCATTATCTGCTTTAGCATACATAACACTAATATTCCTTAGTTGCACAAGTCAGCACGTGTAGATTTAACTTTATAAAAATCGGTTAAATCAAACGTTAAGCCTGAAGAGGTGAATGATAATGCTCAACAATCAAAGTTTAATGTTACTTTCTAAGTTCGCACTAAAAGCCAAGAAGCATTTAGGCCTGATTAAGGTTATGCAGATGATTAATAGCGAGCAATATGCATATAAAACCTTAACGCAAGCAGCATTGTCCGATGACAAAGATCTTGTCGATTTAACGAAAAGAATTTGTCATGAATTGCATGTTGGAATGGATGTTGTTGATGCTATCGACATGTATATTGAAAGTATAAAAGCAATTAATAATGACGAAGATTATCTTCATGAAGTTAAATATTTTTTAATTAAGCTTACTACCCATTTGTATGGCATTTCTATCAATGGAGAAACCTACCGTCAGGCTGTAGATAATGTACTTATAAATGTTGACGATAAAGAGAAGCCTAGGTACATAACGCTAGCGCGGAAATTCTATGGTTTTTGGAAAATAAGAAATGATGGTTTTAGTAAGAAATTCAATCCTCTCAATGAGAAAATGATGGCTCAGAAAGAAGATTTTATAAAGTTATGGGCAAGTATTGATCATGAGTTTTTAACCAACTTAGAGAGTTGGCCACTAAACCTTTATGTGGAGTCTATCCGTCAGAGGGGGCTGATGGAAGAGGAAATCAATATCTGCCGGAGAGTAGCTAAAGTGGTTATTATTGAGCTTAGAAGTGAACAAAATAGCGATGAAAATGCTTATCGTAATGTGATTGATAACATCCAAATTCTATTTGAACGAGACGATTTAAAAGGCTTGTTTCTCACTGTTTCACGAGATTTTTACCACTTTTGGATGGGTACAGATTCCAAAGTGGCAAATTAGTGACAACTCGTTTATTTTACAAATTAACTCTCATATCATTTGAGTTTGCATCGCGACTGATCGATTCTCAACCGGGGCACCAGCATTTAAAAAGTCATCTACAAACATCCACCTTAGATCATTTCAAGCTAGATTTATGTTTTAAACCTGTAATATTATTTGCTCAAAACTGCAAAATATAGCTTTCACTGATTTCCATCTTTAAGCAAACAACATAACTGCTTCTTTTGTAAATATTAGTTAGCGTTTATGCTAAATTTTAAATGAACATTCAACTTCAATTGAGAAAATCAATATGATTTCAGCTCCATTACCTGAAAATGAAGATAGAAGGCTACAAGTACTGAGAGACTTGCTTGTACTAGATACGACCACTGAAGAGAGATTTGACCGCATTACTAAATTCGCGAGTTTTGAATTTGATGTGCCGATTGTTCTTATCTCTTTGATCGATAAAGATAGGCAGTGGTTTAAATCATCTGTTGGTTTAGATGTATGTAGCACATCAAGAGATATTGCTTTTTGCAGTCATGCAATATTACAAGACAATATTATGGTTGTTGAAGATGCGACCAAAGATGAACGCTTTTTTGATAACCCGCTAGTGATGGGTGAGCCATATATTAGATTTTACGCAGGTGCACCCATCATATTACCCACCGGTGAATCGATAGGTACTTTATGCTTGATAGATCAGAAGACAAGAACTCTTGATAATCTTGACATGTCGATATTATCTTCACTCAGGCAGATGGTAACAGCTGAACTGTTATCAAAATAAAAGCGCGCACGTATCAATAGTTCAGATATAAATATGGCACAGGTAAACAATAATAACTCGGGATGTATGCCACTTGTTTTGATGCATGACTATGAATACATGATTAGAAAAACATTTGGTTTATTTGCCTTAGAAACCAATTTAGCTAGCGTAACTGAAAGCTCTGAAATCAACCAAGCAAGGGAGAGTTTAATCACCCAACCTTTTGATTTGATCATTTTGGGGTTTGATGGCTGGTTAGAAGAGATAGGTTTGATTCAATTGATTAGAGAAGATATGACTCTGTCAAAGAAGGATATACCTATCATCGCAGTTTTATCCAATATAACTGCGACTCAAATTGATAATTTGAAGCAGCTCAATGTCACCGAAATAGTTTTAAAACCAGCTCGCATTAAAACCATACAAAAAGCATTCTTAAATGCTTACAAGCAAGTCTGAACGATATCTCCATCGGGCGATAAATAGCCACACAACCATAGCCTATTCATCCTATTAAAGTTTACGCTCAGACTTTAATATGAAGCTAATCTCAGGAGTTCTCATTGATGTTATTGAGCTTACTAAACTACAAAATTAACGTAGATAATTGTCAGCCTCGCAATTGAGCTAAAAAATATTTCCGAATATAAAGCTTGCTATATACAAGTTAGTAGTCCATAGTGAGGTCCGGTGACTAACAAGTCCTCAAGTTTTTGTCAGCTTTAGTTTCTTTTTTAAGTCTCTTCTCTCTTTCATTCCTGTCTTGTTTCTCGCCTAACTTTAGGCAAATGCCTCATTATTTATAAAAGGAATTAACATGGCTACAGGCAATGTAAAATGGTTTAACGACGCTAAAGGTTTTGGTTTCATCACACAAGATAACGGCGGCGCAGATTTGTTCGCTCACTTTTCAGCAATTGCTTCAGACGGCGGATTTAGAAGCCTGACCGAAGGTCAACGTGTAACGTTCGATATCACTACAGGTGCAAAAGGCGACCAAGCATCCAATATTAGACCTCAATAGTTTAATACTTTAGGTGTCTATTAAATCGCCTAGTTAAAAACCCAGTCAAGCTGGGTTTTTTTATTTTCATAGCAAAGGGTACGCAATGGCAAAAGAAGAATTAATAGAGATGGATGGTGTTGTTGATGAAGTACTTCCTGATTCCCGTTTTAGGGTAACACTTGATAACGGACATAAGCTGGTTGCTTACACTGGTGGCAAAATGCGCAAGAACCATATCCGTATCTTGGCTGGAGACAAAATCTCATTAGAGTTTTCTCCTTATGACTTTTCTAAAGGACGCATTATGTTCAGGCATCTTGAGAAACGCCAGGCATTTGCAAGCAAGCCAATAAGACGACATTAATATTGAATTATGAATATTCTTTGGCGTGGCAAATATGTCATCCTAAAGAGAATTTTGGCGGGGGAAAGAAAATCAATTTATTGTTTAATAAACGTTTTTTCTTGTAAAAAACACACGTCTCGGCAGCTCTATTCTGCCCTAGTCACCAGTATTTAGAAAGCCCACAGAAATGTGGGCTTTTTTATGCCTAAAATTTTTGAAAACATTCCGACTGTGCTAACAATGTTTAGCGTGCGATACTTAATTGTCCTGAAGACTAACGCTGAATAACCACCAGTTCAACATAAAACTAAATTAATCAAGTTAAAGCGCACAATCTCAGTTTTCTTACAGCCTTGCTTTAGTCTGGACAATGTTTGTTGTTTTAATCAACAAAGTTAGGATTCATGGAAGGCAGAATTGAAATTTTTTA
This sequence comes from Betaproteobacteria bacterium Ga0077540, assembly GCA_001464125.1. GTDB lineage: Bacteria > Pseudomonadota > Gammaproteobacteria > Burkholderiales > Methylophilaceae > Methylophilus. The sequence goes on from LNEP01000005.1 coordinate 10,992, forward strand.
TCCACCCTAACTAAAATTAAATGCGATAATTAACTGACTACATTTATAACTATAACTCATGAAAAGTCAATTATTGCCTATCGCAGTAGATTTAGACGGTACTTTGTTATACACAGATACACTACATGAGTCCGCCGTACATTTGTTGCATCACCATCCCATGCAAGTGCTGCTGTTACCTATCTGGCTAATCAAAGGCAAAGCCTATCTTAAACAAAAGCTATCTACTTACGTCACGTTAAACCCCGCCACACTGCCTTACAACCTTCAGCTGGTTGAATGGATAAAAGAAAAAAAAGCATTAGGTCATCGGATAATATTGTGTACAGCAGCTGACAGCAAAAATGCCAACAGCATAGCTACTCACCTCAATATATTTGATGAAGTCATGTCAAGCGATGAAAAGACGAATCTTGCAGGTGAATATAAAAGGGAGGCACTTGTTCAGCGATTTGGGGAGCAAGGATTCATTTATGCGGGCAACTCTAATGCAGATTTAAAAGTATGGAAAAGTGCAGCTAGTGCGATTGTAGTAAATGCCGATAAAAATTTAGTTAAAAAGAGCTCAGAATTAGTCGAAGTTGATAAAGTCTTGCCTGCGCAACCTATTACATTGAAAAATTGGCGGCGTGTATTCCGTGTGCATCAGTACCTCAAGAATCTGCTTTTGTTTGTACCTTTAGCTACAGCACACCAATTTGGTAATGTTGAAGCACTGTCCTCATTGCTGTTGGCTTTTATTTCTTTCAGCCTGTGCGCTTCTAGTGTTTACATTACAAATGATTTGATGGATCTTGAAAGTGACCGCCAACATCTAAATAAAAGGTTTCGTCCGTTTGCTGCTGGTTCAGTACCCATCAGTTATGGAGCCATACTCGCCCCCCTCAGCCTTATCACCAGTTTTATACTTGCGTTGTTTGTGGGAAGTACTTTTCTTTTATGGCTGATTGCCTATTACATTGTTACTGTTGCTTACTCTCTAAGATTAAAACGCTATGCGATGGTTGATTGCTTGACCTTGGCAGGCCTTTATACTTTAAGAATAATCGCAGGTGCAGCAGCAGTTTCAATTCCGTTGTCATTCTGGTTATTAGGGTTTTCTATCTTTCTATTTCTCTCGCTAGCGTTTGTTAAAAGGTATGCTGAGTTACAAATACAAATTGCCCACAATAATACACAAGCTCATGGACGCGGCTACCTCATTGAAGATGCGCCGTTAATACAGACATTGGGCGTTACATCTGGCTACGCTTCTGCACTAGTGTTAGCACTTTACTTGCAGAGCGAAGCGGTGACGATTTTATATAATAATCCGCAAGTTATCTGGGGCTCTATACCCCTAATTTTGTTTTGGATAAGCTGGGTCTGGCTGAAAGCACACAGGGGACAAATGCATGATGACCCGATTGTTTTTGCGCTACGCGATAAAAGCAGTTTAATAGTAGGTGCGATGTTTATTGCAATATTCATTATTGCTAAACCCTGGGGCAGTTAATGACAAAACCGCATAAAACGGCAATGTCCATTGCTGTGCTCTATATACTATTTGCCTGCCTCTCAACCTTCATCAATATTGGTAGCCAGATGCTGTCAATGTTGGCATACAAAGGGCCGTATGCGGTAGAAGTTTCCATACTCGTAGGTACAGCCGCCGGTCTGCCGCTGCGTTACCTTTTAGAGAAAAGATATATATTTGCTTTCAAATCTGACAATATCGGACATGATGGTCGTTTGTTTATTCTATACAGTTTTATGGGGGTATTTACCACCGTAATATTTTGGGGCACAGAGTACGCATTTCACTTGCTATTTTCTAGTGAGTCGATGCGTTATCTGGGTGGTGTGATTGGATTGGCCATCGGCTTTTATGTCAAATATCGCCTCGATAAAAAGTATGTGTTTGTCAACAGCAATAAACAGGTGATGGTTTAATGCTGATACATGGCTGGGGCAACTATCCAAAAATAGAGGCTGAGGTAATGAATCCTTTGTCTGTAGCTAGTTCCAAGCATGCCATTCAAAAAACTCCCATCATTGCTCGGGGCATGGGCAGAAGTTACGGAGATAGTGCCAATTCACAGGTTGTTTTACAGACCACGTATCTGGATCACTATATTACTTTTGATGCAGTCCAAGGCACGCTAACTTGTGAGTCAGGTGTCAAACTTAGAGAAATACTGAATCTGATTGTACCCAAAGGCTGGTTCTTACCTGTCACCCCTGGGACTAGCTTTGTGACCGTAGGTGGAGCAATTGCAAGTGATGTGCATGGCAAAAACCACCATGCTGCAGGCACCTTCTGCCAGCATGTCACCTCGATTACCATGCTGCTTGGCACTGGTGAAATCGTCACTACCTCACCCTTGCAAAAGCCTGATTTGTTTCATGCCACCGCAGGTGGCATGGGTTTAACGGGCGTAATCCTGACAGCCACCATAAAACTCATACCTATTGAGTCTGCTTTTATTACACAAAAGACCATCAATACAGGGTGTTTGGAAGCGGCTTGCGATGCATTCGAAGCACACACTAAATCAACGTACAGCGTGGCATGGATTGATTGCCTTGCAACTGGCAAAAGCTTAGGACGAAGTGTGCTGATGGTTGGCGAACATGCAGATAATGGTGGACTGAATCTAACCATCAAAGATCCAATTACCGTGCCTTTGCACACCCCCGCAGCGTTACTTAACAGTATGACCATGCGAGCATTTAACAATACTTACTACGCAAAAGCTCCACACAACAAAATACAAACCGTACCTTTGATGCCTTATTTTTATCCATTGGATGTAATAGGTGGGTGGAACAAGCTCTACGGAAAAGCTGGATTTGTGCAGTATCAGTTTGCTTTACCTAAAACTGATGGCGTGGCTAACATGCGCAGCATTCTTAGTAAAATTAGCCAAAGTGGTCAGGGTTCGTTTTTAGCAGTGCTTAAGCAATTTGGGCCAGCAAACAGAAATCTTCTATCGTTCCCTATTGAAGGATATACGTTAGCTCTTGATTTCAAAATGTCCACAACGACTATTGAATTATTAAACAAGCTTGACGATGAGGTGGCGGGCATGGGCGGTCGAATCTACTTAGCAAAAGATGCAGTGATGCGAGAAACATCATTCAAGGCAATGTACCCTAATTGGGAACAGTTTGATGCTGTGCGCCAAAAGTATGGCGCCATCGGTAAATTTGCTTCTGATCAATCTAGACGTATGGGGTTAGCATGAAGAATATCCTTATAATTGGTGCAACCTCTGCTATTGCCGAGCATTGTGCAAGACTTTGGGCTGCAAGAGCAGATGCGCTATATTTAGTAGCACGAAGTGAAGAGCGCCTTCAAACCATGGCCAGAGACCTAGCAATTCGTGGTGCAGCGCAAGTGGGCACTTACTGCGCAGATCTTAATGATTTGCAAGTCCATGCCAACATAATCGATGCTGTAGAGATGGCATTAGGTGACGTAGACATCGTACTGATCGCGCACGGAACACTACCCAATCAAAAAACCTGTGAACAAAGCGTTGAAGATACGCTCATGGAAATAAAGACGAATGCTATATCCACGATTAGCTTGCTAACAATCATAGCAAATCGTTTTGAAGCAAAACAAAAGGGAACCATTGCGGTGATTTCTTCTGTTGCAGGTGACAGAGGCAGAGCCAGTAATTATATTTATGGTAGTTCAAAAGCCATGGTGACTGCGTTTACATCAGGCCTGCGTCAACGCTTACATAAATCAAATGTGGCAGTAATCACTATTAAGCCAGGCTTTGTTGAAACCCCTATGACAGCCGAATTTAAAAAAGGTCTGCTTTGGGCAAAGCCTGCAACAGTAGCATCTAAAATTGTAAAAGCAATTGATCAACATAAAAATGAAGTCTATGTGCCAGGATTTTGGCGACTCATTATGTATGTGATTAAAGCAATTCCTACGAACCTTTTTAATAAAATGCGACTATGAATAATTCCACTCATAAATTTACTCATCCTAGCACTTGGAATATATCGACCTATATTGCAATATTTCTTGCTGTTGGTGGAATACTAGCTAGCTCTCTATGGATTTTCTCAACATACTCATACTGGATTGACGAGCTGTACAGCGTTACTGCTGGTAATGAGACATTTTCTTCGCTCTACTCTATGATACTCTGGGATGTTCATCCCCCGCTCTATCAATTATTACTCAAAGTGTGGATATTAGCATTTGGAGACAATGAACCGACTACACGCTTTTTAAGTTGGATTTTTGCCAATGCCGCCGCACTTTACTTTTATAAGTCCACGTTGAGGTACGGAAAACTTTTCGGAATGGTGGCAATCCTTTTCTTCCTTACGAATACTCTTTTTGCATATTATTCAAATGAAACTCGCTCCTACGCGATGACTTTGTTCTTCACTACGATCTTAGCTGTCAATTATCCCTCAAATAAATCAAACCCCTCTTTAACCTTTTTTGTTGCATGTATCTTACTTTCATTAACCCATTATTTTGGGCTGATACTGGCTGGCGTTGCCCTAGCCATCTGTTTCTTACAAAACATAAAACATCCAAAATCGCTTTTGTTTATATTCATTACAGGTCTTATATGCCTGCTATGGCCCATCTATCATATGGTTTATGGAGAGATACTTAACAAAACAAATGGGAATTTTTGGATTCAAGTGAATGGCATTTTTTCCACGCTTGAACTGGCGGCTTCTGGCTACCTTCCAAAAACAGGCCAATTGGGTGGTGTTATTCTCATTCTTGGATTGTTATCAGGAATCGCCCTAGCCCTCAACAGCAAACCAAAAGCAGATAATAATTTGAACAGTGTAGTTTCTATGACGCTCAATTCAAGTCTTATATTATTTATTTTCATAGGGTTAATAGCAATCATAGACATATGGTCGCCAATGTCGACAAGTAGAAATTACATTGTATTACTTCCACTCCTTGGAATTTCTATTGCAGGTGTCATCACCATCCTATCAAATCAGCACCCATCACATTCAAAAAAAATATTAGCGGTGTTTTTTGTATTCTGTGCGCTAAGTCTTATTAAGTCTTTCCATGTAGTGCATAAGAAATCAACCGCAAAGGAGGACTGGCGTGGTGCTTCTCTTTATCTCATAAAGAATCACCAAGATAAATCCATATACCATACATCGGCTAGTGAAAATGACGCTTGGCTTCACCTTATTTTTAATTTTTATTTAAAAAAGTTTAGTGATGGTTCAATAGAAGCAGCACCTTATGTTCTAGACAAAACTGTTTTGGACAAACCTGCTGCTATTCTTTTTGGTCACGACAATTTAATGGCTGATGAGATTGAACGAAAAATGACAGAAATAGGGGCTAAGCAAAGCTATAAGAGCAACACCCCCATAGAAATTAAAAACGAATCAGTTGGGGTTTATGTAGTCGAATAGTTTGTTACATGGTCGACCTATCACTGCCGCTTAAGCAAATAATTAAGCGGGTGAAGTCCATAACTGACATCGCATCAAATGAAAATCCTGTGTACAATCATGCACATAATCAGGGATATATCATGAGCAATTTCCAAAACATCGAAGCCACTGCGCTGTTTAATTTAATTACGCAGCCTAAAGTATTGTTGGTGGATGTTCGCAATGATGACGAAGTGATGCGTGGCATCATTCCAAACGCAATTCATATTCCGTTATCCATGCTGCCCGTCTCTTATGAAAAGCTTGAAAACGCGGATAAAGTGGTGTTTTATTGCCACAGTGGCGTGCGCTCCGCATTGGCTGCGGATTTTGCAGTAAGTAAGGGGATTGAACATGTATACAATCTCACTGGTGGAGTGATTGCATGGGCAAGAGCTGGCTACGATTTCGTAAATAAATAGAATAACAGGCGGATATCATGGACTATGATAAAGAAGTAGATGCAAGAAATTTAAACTGCCCACTGCCTATTTTGCGTTGCAAAAAAGGACTTAACGAGTTGTTGGGTAATCAAGTGCTCAAAATCATGGCGACCGACCCTGGTTCTGTCAAAGACTTTGAGGCCTTCTGTAAGCAAACAGGCCATACATTGCTACAGCTAGACCAAACCGATAAAGTATTTACGTTTTACATCAAAAAGCGTAACGACACACTTTAAATCATGGCAAAAAAACTTGCCCTAATTGCCTCTAAAGGCACTCTGGACTGGGCCTACCCTCCTTTCATTCTAGCCTCTACTGCCGCCGCGTTAGACTATGAAGTCTGCATCTTTTTTACTTTTTACGGCCTGACTTTACTCAAAAATGACGTTTCCGATTTAAAAGTTTCCCCACTTGGCAACCCAGCCATGCCGATGCCCTTGCCTATGCCTAACCTTGCGCAAATGCTGCCTGGCATGGAGAGCATGGCGACGATGATGATGAAACAAAAGATTGCAGACAAAGGTGTGGCCTCCATCGAAGATCTGCGCAGCGCTTGTTTAGAAAGCGGCGTCAAACTAATTGCCTGTCAAATGACGGTTGATTTATTCGACTTTAAACGCAGTGACTTTATTGAAGGCATTGAATTTGGCGGCGCCGCAACGTTTTTTGAATTTGCAGGCAACTCTGACGTCAGTTTGTTTATTTAGTTATAGAGGAGCGCTCCATGAGCAAAGGCGTAAGACTTTCTGAGAAATGGTTTAACCGCGCCCTGTGGTTAGTGGCGTTTGTATTTGCTTGGTTTTTATTAGGCTTAGGCTCCGCACTCATTCATGATTTACCGCATGTTGAACAGTCGTACACCATGGATGATTTTGTTGACCATGCCATCATAGATCCATTACGTACGCAGCTTGACACCTTGCAGCAACAGCACCGGGAAACCAGCGACAAACTAGACCAAGCGCAGCTCACTCTCAACACGCGCCGCAATGATTACCAATCGATGCGCCGCACTTTTGAAAATTGGCTGGCCACACGTGATGTGACACAGCAAGCACAACAGGATGACGAACTAGTTAAGCGCACAGCCGGGTTAGACCAATTAAAAGCGCTAGAACGTGATGCCGAAAAAGCAGTAGAAACGCTTTCCAAAACACAATTAGATCAAAACCAAACCGAAGCCAAGGTGCGTGAGCAAGTCAAGCAGTTAGAAGACACGGCCTATAAGCAGTTGTATAACGCTAATCAAAAGCAGGCTACGCGGGTATTTCTCTACCGCTTACTGCTAGCATTGCCGTTACTTGCAATTGCTGCATGGTTGTTTGCCAAAAAACGTAAAACGCCTTACTGGCCATTTGCATGGGGCTTTATTATTTTTGCGCTCATCACATTCTTTGTCGAACTGGTGCCCTATCTGCCCGATTATGGTGGCTATGTGCGCTACTTGGTGGGGATTGTAATGACCGTGCTAGGCGGCAAATATGCCATTGGCGCTTTGCAGAAATATCTGGAAAAACAAAAACTGGCGGAAGCACAACCGCAATTGCTACGCCGCGAAGAATTGAACTACGATACCGCGCTGACTTTACTCAACAAAGGCGTATGCCCAGGCTGTGAACGTGGTGTGGATTTAAAAGATGCAAGAAATGATTTTTGCCCACATTGTGGCATTGGCTTGCACACTAAATGTGGCAGTTGCGGCACGCGTAATAGCGCATTTAGCAAATTCTGCAAAGGTTGCGGAGCCAGCGCTAAGGCATAACTTCCTAAAAGACAATCCACAAGCAGGCTAGTTTTGACTTACGTTGTTCTAACTTGGTCTGCTTTTACTTAATCTATTTGCGCTTGGTGAGTTTTCGATTGCTCGGCAGCCATTTGTTCAGTCAATGCTCGCACAAACTCCCCAATTTCCCACTCGCAGCCGCCGCAGCCACTCAGCGCACCGGAGTAGCGTGAAATAGCATCTATATCTTTGCCCTGCATCACCAAATCGTAAATCATGCCGCGCGTAGTGCCGCTGCAGCTGCACATCACCTCATCGGTCACATCGTTCGTGTCTGTAGTAGTCATGGCTTAGCCTCAAACATCTAGTCCACTTGCGTGGGTGCCGCACCGGGGAACCACTCGGTATGCTGCTCACCGTCGCGACCCCAATAGGTTACACGTTGCCCGCGCAAAAATGCCATATAGCCTTGCACACCTGCTTCCATCGCACGTCGGGTAAAGTCGCGATAAGACTGTTGATTTTTTTGGCTATCAAAAATCGCGGCCTTTAAGCCAGCCACATCAAAGTCTGCGGCTACCGCAGGCAAATGTTCAAACGTAATCGGCGTGGTCACCATGCTGCCAGTCACGCTGTAAAACCGCTTATTGAGCGCCACGTAATCCACATGATAATACTCAACACCTGTTTCCATCAGCTGACGCACCACCTCAGGGAAAGCAACACTCCCGTCCAATGTTGCGCGCGCCATTTGAGCCACAATATCAGCATTCATGCTGCACTCCTATACGAGGCACACACTTTAAATTACGCTACTTCAATTTAGTGAGTTGCGCCTCTAACTTTTCCAGACTCGCGCTAAACTCCGCCACGCGCGCTTTTTCCTGCTCAACGACTGCTGCTGGGGCGCGCGCCACAAAGCTTTCGTTATTCAATTTACCATTGGCTTTAGCAATCTCACCCTGTAACCGCGCGATTTCTTTGCCCAAACGCTCTTTTTCTGCGGCAACATCAATCTCCACTTTGAGCATCAATTTAAAGTCACCCGCCAGCATCACTGGCGCATCCGCATCGGGCAAATCAGCCACAATGGCAACGCTCTCCAATTTAGCCAGCGATTTCAGGTATGGCGCATAAGCCTCCAATTGTGCTGCATCTCCAGCTGCGATCAACGGCACTTTGGCTGCAGGTGAAATATTCATTTCGCCACGCAGACTACGGCAAGCTTCCACTGCTGTTTTCAGGGTAGCTACCCAAGCTTCTGCAGCTTCGTCTATTTTTTCCAAATCCGCCTTGGGGTAAGCTTGAAGCATAATACTTTCGGTGCCACGCGATTTATCTTTCAACTCCGTCATTGGTGCAATCGCTTGCCAAATTTCTTCGGTAATAAACGGAATAATCGGATGTGCCAAGCGCAATATGGTTTCTAACACACGCAATAAAGTACGTCTTGTTGCACGTTGCTCAGCTGCATCGCCTGTTTGAATTTGTACTTTGGCAATTTCCAAATACCAATCGCAATATTGATCCCATACAAATTCGTAAATGGCTTTAGCCGCCAAATCAAAACGGTAATCGGTAAACGCACGTTCCACTTCAGCTTCAGTGCGTTGTAATAGGCTGACAATCCAACGGTCGGCTTGGCTAAACTTACGCCCACCAGCCTCACAACTTTCTGCGCCAAAACCGTTGTCCTGGCCTTCTGTATTCATCAATACAAAACGGGTCGCGTTCCACAATTTATTGCAGAAATTGCGGTAGCCTTCCGCACGTTGTAAATCAAACTTAATATCACGGCCCGGTGAGGCTAAGCTAGCAAATGTAAAGCGCAAAGCATCGGTGCCGTAAGCAGAAATACCGTCTGGAAATTCTTTGCGGGTACGTTTCTCGATTTTTTCCGCATCTTTCGGGTTCATCAAGCCAGTAGTGCGTTTTTTAATCAAATCATCCAAGCCAATGCCGTCAATCAAATCAATCGGGTCAAGCACATTGCCCTTAGATTTAGACATTTTTTGACCTTCGGCATCGCGTATCAAACCATGTACATACACATGTTTGAATGGAATCTGGCCAGTGATATGTTTGGTCATCATCACCATACGCGCCACCCAGAAGAAAATAATGTCAAAGCCAGTCACCAGCACACTAGAAGGCAAATATTGTTTGAGCGCTTGGTTTTGTGCGTCTGCTGCGGCGTCACCAGTCCAGTCTAATGTAGAGAATGGCCAAAGCGCAGAAGAGTACCAAGTATCCAATACATCGTTATCACGCACTAAACTGCCTGTGTAACCATCTTTTGCTGCAAGCGCCTTGGCTTCCGCTTCATCATGCGCCACATAGACTTTGCCGCTATCGCTATACCAAGCTGGAATTTGATGCCCCCACCATAACTGACGTGAGATACACCAATCTTGAATATTGTTCAGCCACTGGTTGTAGGTATTCACCCAGTTTTCTGGGTAAAACTTAATTTCACCATTCGCCACTACTTCCAACGCTTTTTCGGTGATGCTCTTGCCATCTGCGGCAGGCTTACTCATCGCCACAAACCATTGGTCGGTCAGCATCGGTTCAATCACCACATTGGTACGGTCACCACGTGGTACTTTGAGTTTATGTTTTTCGGCTTTAACTAAGTAGCCTTGGGCTTCCAGGTCTGCTACCACTTGTTTGCGTGCAGCAAAGCGCTCTAAGCCAGTAAGATTACTTGGCAAATCGATAGACTGCTTGCCTGCGCCTTCTGCGCCCCAAACCTCTGCTGTAGATGGTACAAATCCTTGGAGATTGAGAATCACAATCTTATCCAAGCCTTGACGCTGACCCACCATATTGTCGTTAAAGTCATGTGCCGGCGTAACCTTCACCACGCCTGTGCCGAATTCTTTATCCACATACTCATCGGCAATAATCGGAATTTCGCGATTACACAATGGCAATGTTACGTGTTTACCAATCAGGTGTGCATAGCGTTCATCTTCTGGGTGCACCATTACCGCCACGTCGCCCAGCATGGTTTCCGGGCGTGTCGTCGCCACCGTTAAATGACCTGAACCATCAGCAAGTGGATAGTTGATGTGCCACATAAAGCCATCTTCTTCTTCCTGCACCACCTCTAAATCAGATACGGCAGTTCCTAGCTTTACGTCCCAATTGACCAAGCGTTTACCACGGTAAATTAAACCTTCGTTATACAAGCGCACAAAAGTCTCTGTGACCACTTTGTTCAAGCCTGCATCCATGGTGAAACGCTCGCGCGACCAATCTGGCGATGTCCCTAAACGACGCATTTGTTTGGTAATGGTGCCACCGGAGTACTCTTTCCATTCCCACACCTTTTCCAGAAACTTGTCGCGGCCCAAATCATGACGGCTCACGCCTTGAGCATCTAGCTGACGCTCCACCACAATTTGCGTAGCAATACCCGCATGGTCAGTACCCGGTTGCCAAAGTGTATTATCCCCGCGCATACGGTGATAGCGGGTGAGGGTATCCATCAGCGTCTGGTTAAGGCCGTGCCCCATATGCAGGGTACCGGTAACATTAGGTGGGGGTAATAAGATGCAGAAGTTATCTGCGACTTCCGGGTTCATGCCGGCAGCGTAGTAGCCTTTACCTTCCCAAAATGCATACCATTTGTGTTCAATGGTTTTGGGGTCAAATGATTTGGCTAATTCTGGTGTGGGGGCGGTAATATTCATACCCACCATTTTAACATAGGCAGGCTAAAGTCTTTTCAATTGAACAATGTAAAGCACCAGCAAGGTGATGGCGATAATAAGGAAAATTGCCAGCCATTTTTTGTGTTGTGCACGCAGTTGAGTTGGCGATTTGGCTGAGATTAAAAACATATGCCCATCGGCTGGCTTTGATAACACAAAACTACCAGTGTGCGCACGCATCTCATGCTCTGATTTTACTTGGTGAATCACATCTTGCCTGGCTTTTTCCCATTCATCCATCTCAATTTGACCATTCAAGTTGTGATCATATTGATTGAGCAATTGTTGTGGCTTACTTTTCATCTCTTTAAGCTGGGCGCTCACTTTTTGGTTAAGCGCCACTGGATTCAGCGCATCCTTGCGCGTATCAAGCTGACCAATCACATATACAGATTGATTGGCAGGCAAGTATTCCTCTACATAGCGATGATTATTTTTGCGCCAGGTGCGTGCTTGAAAGTAAATCACCTCTGCGCCTGCTGGCTCAATCGTACATTGAGCAGAGTCATCCTCTAATATGAATGCAGATTGGCTTTCTGTGTATTCCAGCAGCCGATTATGCGTAAGGTGATCCATGCCGCGCGGGTTTTGTTGATTGGCATACACCCAAGCTCGATACCAAACACAGGGAATACCATGATAAGGGGTTTGCAGAGGTTTATCTGTCGTGGCTTTACCATACAGCTCTACGTAACCCTGTGCAGCAGATGCGATAGAAGAAATTGGCGCCTCGTGCATTCTAAGCAGGCGCCAAAAATGAAAGGTTGCAGCAAGCAGACTAAGCGCTACACCTGCCCCCAATAGCGCTGACCAATCAGACGAAGGAACACGGAGAACGTAAGCAGCAAACGGCACTGTTGCCAACAACACCAACGAGACCGCATTAACCGTTTGGCTTTTGAAAAATCGAAACGCCACAATTTAAGCTTTGTGGTTACGCGTTAAAGCGCGCATTTATATCTACATCTTTTAATTCTTCTGGTGCAAAGCGAAGCATATCGGCAGAGGCAAAATTAAATAGCTTTGCCACAATCAAATCTGGAAATTGTGCAATACGCACATTATTAACGTTAACTGAATCGTTATAAAACTCGCGTCTATCTGCAATTTGATTTTCCAGACCCGTAATCCGCTGCTGCAAATTAAGAAAAGTCTGATTGGCTTTTAGGTCGGGATAGTTCTCTGCAACGGCATACAGGCCACCCAAACTCGCCGCCAAAGAGGATTCTGCTTTACCCAATCCAGCTACTTCATGCGCATTCAATGCACGATCAACCCCCATACGCGCTTGCATCACTTTTTCTAACGTTTGCGACTCATGCGCCATATAGGCTTTGCAAGTATCCACCAGCTTGGGTAACTCTTCGTTACGCTGCTTTAGCAATACATCGATATTGGCCCAAGCTTTTTCAACATTGTGGCGTATGGCAATCAAGCTGTTGTACGTCATCACTAAATACACCAAAACAATACCGATTACCACCCAAATCACAATCCCCATCACTTGCTCACTTTTCTATGTGTTATATATTTTAACTAGCACTGACACCAGTGACGTCTGGCTGTACCTTTTCCCAATAACGTGTAAACCTTGCCAAGCGCTTTAAGCTTAAATCCACGTTTGTGAGCTTTTCATCTTCTTGCCAGATTGGGTTGAACGGAGCCAGCAACGCTTTAATCTGCAAATTGGGGGTGTTTTGTGAGATGACTTGCCCAACACTTAATTCTTCTAAAATGGTGCGCGTATCCCCCAGCCACACATCGACATTTGACATCTCGCTTAGGCAATCCGCTAGAAACTGGATACGCTTAAGCGGCCAACTATCATATAGCGCTTCATCAAATATGAAGACCTTAGGCATTGCAAGCTTTGTCAGTGGATTGTTGGGGGAAAGCATTTCATCGTGCACATATACACTCACTGAAGAGTGCTTAGAAATGGGTGCTTTTTCTGGCATGCTGACTGGATAAACCTTGGTAACGATGGGGCCAGTTTCACTAAAAATCTTCTTGTGAATGTTTTCATAACTATCGTCAAAAGGGCAATCAATTTGGCATGTTGCACAGTATTTCTCACCGGTAAAACGTGCCAAGTTTTCTTTGTTGAAATAGTAAGGCTTAGAGCTAAAAGTACTTGCCACCCACTGCCAAGATAAGTGATTAGATGCTTTATCACCATCCAGTAGCTGCGATTCAAACCAATCGGCTGCTCTGCGCCAATCAACCTTTAGCCAATGTATGACATACGCAGCAAACCACATACGCGCATGGTTGTGCACATACCCTTCATTGATAAGCTCACGCACTACCTCATCCATGCAAGGTAAGCCTGTAATGCCTTGCGGGATAAAAGGCGGTAGCAGATTACTACCCAATGCGACTTTTGGCTCTTCCATATCACTCATGATGGCATTGCCATGACGATACCAATTTTGACGCCAAAAATCTCGGTACGCCAACTCTTCTACTAGTTTAGCACCCTGTTTTCCAAAACGTTGCTGAACATGTTCTACTGATTCTTTGAGTGTGATACAACCATGTCTTAGATAAGGAGACAAGCGCGTTACAGCACCATTTATAAAGTTGCGGTTTCTACCATATGCATTTGCATCAACTGCGCTCAAACGTGCCAATGCCTGTTTTCTGCCACCTTGCCAAGCATCAATCAGATTTCTGCCTTTTGCCTGTGGGAACATGCGTCGAATGTACTGAAGACGTTCGACTCTATCGCTGGGTAATATGAGCTTAAATGAGGTCGCCATTAATGTTTTTATTCGTTATAAATGAGTGAGTTAAAACATATACCTTATCAATTGTCCACATATCGTATGCAATTTGCAACTATTTCAATTTAATTCCCAATATAAACTCTGCAATTGTTAGCCAGATATAAAAAAATGCTAAGATAATTGCGCTTTATATGTAAAAAGAAAGGCAATCATGGACGTGTTTTGGTTGTGGGGTGCGCTTGGTCTAGCGCTGTTGGCTGCAGAGATGGCCACTGGCACCATTTATTTATTATGGTTTGGGATATCCGCATTATGCATGGCCATATTGGTCTGGATTTATCCAAATATTCATTACGGGATTCAATTCGCGCTATTCGCCGGGCTATCAGTTACTACGTTGGCTGTTTGGAAATTCAATTACAAAAAAACAGAGACCCACTCTCGCATTGGTCAAGCACAAGGCGAAGAAATTGGACGTGTCGGCACTATTACCATTGCCTGTGGCCCATCTCAAAACGGCACAATTCAATTTACGCAAGGGCTGATGGGCAGCCGTGAGTGGATTGCTGTAAGCACAGAAACATTAGTAATTGGGCAACAAGCACAAGTCACAGCAGTGGAAGGCAATATGCTGAGAGTGACCGCTCACTTATAATCAATAATCCCGTCTTTTAACCAAGGAAATTTATCATGCCAGAGTTTAGTATAGTCCTCATCATATTAGTGATTATCGCCATCATCAAAGGGGTGCGCATCGTGCCTCAGGGCGAAGAATGGGTGGTAGAACGCTTAGGAAAATTCGCCGGCATTTTAGGCCCTGGTCTGCACGTCATTAACCCAATTTTCAGCAAGGTAAGCTATAAAGTCACCACCAAAGACATTATTTTAGATGTACCGCAGCAAGAAGTGATTACGCGTGACAACGCCGTAATTTTAGCCAATGCGGTTGCATTTATTAAAGTCTCTAGCATTGAGCGCGCTGTATACGGCATTGAGAATTTCCGTGAAGCCATGCGCAATATGGTGCAAACCTCGCTACGCTCTATCATCGGCGGGATGGATTTGAACCAAGCACTGACTTCGCGCGACCGCATCAAGGCTGAGCTAAAAACGGCGATTGCCGATGAGGCATTAGACTGGGGGTTAACCGTAAAATCGGTAGAGATTCAAGACATTAAACCGTCACCCAACATGCAAGAGGCAATGGAAAGACAAGCCGCAGCAGAGCGTGAGCGTGTGGCGGTGGTGACGGAAGCAGAAGGCGCCAAGCAATCACTGATTTTGAATGCGGAGGCACGCTTAGAGGCTGCTCGCAAAGACGCCGAAGCACAGCTGGTAGCGGCCAAGGCCTCATCAGAAGCCATCAAAATGATTACGGATGCTGTTAAAGAAAACAACACCTCAGCGACTTTCTTATTGGGTGACCGCTATATTCAAACCATGCAAAAAATGGCGGAATCTAGCAACAGCAAATTAGTGGTCGTGCCCGGCGACATTATTAGCGCTGTAAAAAGCCTAGTAGGCGGTAGCAAGTAAGCGCTCTTATTCCCTCCCCTTGTTTTGGGAGGGGTTTCTAACTAACTACACACTGTGCATTTAGGGTCGCGCGCCAGTTTAATGGTGCGCCATTCTGCGGTAAGTGCATCTAGTAATAGCAAACGGCCCTGTAGCGTTTCTCCAACATTGAGTATCAACTTAAGCACTTCCGCCGCTTGCGCGGTCCCTATCATCCCCACCAGCGGCGCAAACACGCCGTTGTCAGCACAGCGCATTTCTTGGTCACTGCCTACATCTGGGTACAAACAGTGGTAACAAGGCGTGGTTTCATTTCGAAAATCAAATACACTAATTTGCCCTTCAAACCGAATTGCAGCGCCTGAAACCAAGGGTGTTTTGTGCTGAAAACACAAGCGATTAAGCGCATAGCGCGTAGCAAAGTTATCACTGCAATCCACCACCACATCGGCTTGCGCCACCAGCGTAGCCATTTCAGCTTCGGTGGATTTTGTTTGTACCGCTTGCACAGTCACTTCTGGATTGAGTTCAAATATGGCTTGTTGCGCGGATACTGCTTTATTGATGCCCACAGACTGTGTGGTATGAATGACTTGGCGTTGTAAGTTGGTTAAATCCACCGCATCAAAATCACAAATGGTGAGCGTGCCCACACCGCTCGCCGCTAAATACATAGCCACTGGCGAACCCAAACCACCAGCGCCGACAATCAGCGCATGACTTTGAATGAGTTTTTCTTGGCCATCGTATTCAATTTGTGGCAATAAAATATGGCGGCTGTAGCGTAACAGTTGATTGTCGTTCATTTAAGGCAATCTTCCTGCAGTGACCATCCGATTCATAATGGAGCCAGTGGACAACCAGCTCACTATGTCATCATAAGCGTTGGGCCCATCTATAAAACCATGATTGACAAATGTACCATCGCCATCTGCATTTTCTTGCTCATCCAAACTTATTGGGGGAAAGACTGCTCCATTCTTCCCGCGAGAGAAGACAAGCATGGGCACATTGGCTGACTCGGTTACCACGCAAGCATTATCAGCACACACTCGAATAATTCCGGCACCAGCGCCCACGGTATTTAATGTAAAGTTAGCAGTAAATGCATTATTCACCCTATATTGATAAGCTCTATCCCAAGGGTCTGTTGATTTTAGCCCTAGCGTAACCCATGGCAAATTCCCTCCTGTGGATGAGGTTGTATTGGCATTGGCGCATGCGTCCTCAAGTCCATCACCACTAGTATCAGGACATGGTAATCGGCCATTGATGACCGCAAATCCTAATAAAACACCCTTAATTTCGTCTAAGTCTCTCCGCGCTTCTGCATTTCTACTTTGGTCTAATTGCGCTGATAGTGGCGTAAGAAATGCAGATACCAAAAAGCCAACGATGACCAGTACAATGGCCAACTCGACTAGCGTAAAACCCTTTGAGGCAAATGAAATACTTTTTTGACTTGTCTTCATAAACATCTCAATAAATCTACACTGCTAACATTGGGATTAAAAGTTGCGTTCCCTACAAAATTATTGTTATTGGCTACCGGGGTTGCAAAGGCGGCTAAGTTTACCCCTTCAAGATAGTTAGCTGCAGTATTTTTATCTGCTGCAGTTACCCTAGTTTGCATCGCTGTTCTTTGTCCCCCAAAAATTAGTACTCGATTACAAACAGGCGTTGCAAGCCCATCTATGGTAATTGTAGAAGGCGCAGGCAAAGCTGTTAGCAGTAACATTTCACTCCAATTTTGACAAAATGTTCGATTACTAGCATTACCAATTAAATCACAATCAATATTCGCAGTCCCTTTGTTGCCAGATATTGCGATGGCTTGGAGATGAGTTTGGAAAGTTGCATCATCCAGCAGAGCACTTATCTGATTAGTAAAATCTGCACGCAAAATTAAAGGGCGAAAAATATCTTCAGTGCTAACCAGAACAAAACTATCATTATAAAAATTGTTTTTAGCCACCACAAACCGCTTATTGTTTGTGTTTGAGGCAGCTCTGTTATTTGGACTTCCAAGAAAATAATTTAACTCGCCCAATATGGCGTTACCAACGTTATATGCATCTAGATAGTTTCTGGCATCATAATTTCCACCACACTGAGGCGTATCAAGATTCGCTAATACTCTATCTTGAGCTGACAATATATAGCTGGGGGCAATAATTAACGCCGCTACGTTTGTGGCTAGCAAGCTACCATCTTGCCGAATAACGTCTATTTGACCAAGCGTATCCCAATTTAGAGCTCCGGTAGGTGGACTAGTTTTAAAGCGCCCGGAGACTGCATACCAAAGGCACTCTCCCCACCCATCTTTCAGTGCAGCTACACCCAAGCTTCGCCATGGCAATTTGCCCAATAGTGAGATATCCACACCGCCAGCCATCCCACTCTGGCTACCTTCGGGGATCGCTACAGTTAACTTTAAATCCGGGTTAGGTAAATATGCAGGATCTGCTACGTTCGCCAGCATAGTGAATCCTATCAGGGCATCTTTTGCTTCTGCTAAGGCTCTTGTAGTTTGCTTATCGCGCTCAATCCTAATTGTCGTTGGATTTAAGAAACTCAACAGGAAGGCTGTGAACGCTAAAGCAATCATGAACACCAAAATCAACATGGCCAAGCCTTGCTGTTGATTATGGCTGGCCTTCATCACCAATTCTTCCTTGCTCGCCCTGCACGGATGTACGCATTTCTCTTACGCGGTTGGTCTCGGGGTCATACGTTTGGCCTGCTTTTAAGGTGAGTACTTTACCCGAAGCATTGATTTGAATCGGTACCCGGTTTTGTTGGTGAGGTAGTTGCCCAACAGCAATCTCTCCATTTTTTGTACCTTCTTGAATCGCCTGTTGGTTAATCCAAACCGTGCCTTGCTTACCATCACTGCGCTTCACATAGCCTTGTAGCTCCACCGCTTTAGGCAAGGCCAACACTTCAACAGATTGAGGTGTTGATTCAACTTTCTGCGGCACAATAATTTTTCTAGTTTGGCGTAAATAATCCAAATTGGCGCGCTCTTTGGGAGTACTAAACAATCGTCCCAGTGTTTCATCTGCGCACGTCAATTGGCAGTTGGCTAACATGAGCATGCTGATTACTAAGCGTTTCATGACGGTATCCTCAACTGTGGATCACGCAAGGTAATCCAATCTAACTCGCAGCTTGCATTTAAGTAGTCAGTAATCATGCTGGGATTGATTGTTTGGCGCGCTGGTCGTGTGATGGTGCATTCGCGCACCACAAACGTATTAAATTGCGCGCGCAGATTATTCAGCAAAGTGAGCAAATCGCCCTCATGCAACATGCCAAAATCCAAGTGCATAGTAGAAGCATGCAAGGTAAAGCCACCCAAATTAGGCAAGTAACCAGGATGCGCTACCGCTTGCTGGCTTATGTTGTAGTCAATGCTAAATAGTTTGTGTTGCAGATGCGTTTGTCGCAATGTCTCTATCCACTCGATGCGTCTCTCCTCTCCCACAAAACCAGATGCCAGCAAATCTTGATACTGTGGCAGATACTGCACAATCATCTCTCGCTCTTGCCCCGAGGATAGGTATTTTTGTCGCGCTTGGTTGAGTAAGTTACGTTGCGCTTCCAAGGCTTGCTGCTTTTCGTTGTGATAATTTTTGGCATAAAAAGCCAACAACCCGACCACCACAAGGGCGGCGCCTAATACTAGCAGGGGTATTTGCAGTCTTTTCCAGTCTTGTTGATTGAGTACCATTGCTAAACCCCACCTGACGTAGGCATGTGCTTCAGCACAATTTTCAACTTAAACTCCGCTGGTGTGCGCTCGGAAGTGTTTTCATCCAAGGTGCTACCTTTGAGATTAGCTAGCGAACTCACGTTCACCGGCTCTTGCAGCACGACCACTTGCTCCACCATCGGGTTACGTTTTAATTCCTCAGCAAAACGATTAACGTTGGTCAACGCCCCACGGTAATCCCCATTAAAATTCACCAACTCTGCATTCACAAAGGCCACTTGCCTTAGCTCACCTGTTTGCGCGGTGCTCGCACTGCCCTGCCCGTTGACCAACCCCAATATTTCGATTGTCTTATCTGTATCCTGCGCATCTACTCGATTGGTCTGCACCCAACGCAAGCGTTGAATGGCTACCTCTGGCATCACTTCTAAAGCTTTACTGAGTACACCCATCATGGTTGCAGGGGTGGTGTTGTACTGCTTAACCTGGTTAGCAATATCAATCGCTGTTTTGAGATCTGCACTGGGGATAGGCGTACTAGGGAAATTTCTAGCTACCTCCTCATAGCGCTTAAGTTGTTGTTGAGTCTGCTCTGCGAGCAGTGCAGTCTCTCTCACCTCTGAGTTGGCTTGAAAAAAATTATAGCCGGCCACACCAACACCCAGCAGGGCCGCTGCTGCCGCGGCAACGTATATACCTTGGCGTATCTTGTTTAAATGGTAAGCCTTGGTGAGCTGGTCTGGCGCTAAATTATCCGGAATATTGCCGTTAGCCAGTAACTGCATATGCAGCAATTCAGGATGTTTGGTGACCAAATCTGGCGCAATATTGATATTTTTTGCATAGGCCAGCGAATCCACAATCTTGCATTCCATGCCTTGCTCTTGGCTGATACTTTTGCCAATGACTTCGCTTTGCGGGTCTGATGATGGCATCACCAATTGCAGCTCGGTCTGGTCGGTGATAAAGCGCTGGCTCAGTAGATACAAGCGTGTTTTTTCAATCTCTACCAAATAAAAATACGCCATCTGGTTGGGTTTTACATCGGTAATCGGCGCTAAGCGACTCATGCGCAAACGACCATTACTCAGATAGGTTTGCCGTAAACCAGAGGATAAGCGCTCACACAGCAAAATGTTGGGCGCCATCAGCTTCATCTGCTGTACCGTGTATTGGCTAATCATGGGCAACATATACAGCCCAACCAAAGGCACTTGGTTCACCTGAACCACGCTCATCCAGCCTTGCAGAAAATCGGCATTGCTCAGCGCAACAAATAAAAAGTTGTCGTCACGTCGTTTATCTTTATCTTGGTTAATAAAGTGCGCGGTTCTAAATAAATTGTTACGGTTGAATTGATTTAACTTGCGCTCTAAGAGCTCGGCCCGCGCGCTACCGGTGGTATGCGGCAAACTCTCTAGCCGATACTCTTCCTCAATCGCATCCGCAATCAAGTAAGCATTCATATTGGGATTTTTTTTGATGAATGCATCAAACGCCTGATAACCGGCTTCTGAATTGGCAAATGTCTCGTAGTAGTGCAAACGCGTGCCAAACCACACCCCTGCGGTGAGGCGCTGGTTTGAAGCACAAAGAATGAGTTTTGAGATAGCCATTTACAGTTTCATTACACTAAATGAGTCGTACACCGGTAACAATACGGACGCCATGATAAACAATAGCACCAAGCCTAATATGATGGTCAACGCTGGCTCAAGTAGCTTGAGCATTTTTTGCATCATGTCGTTTACATCACGGTCATAAAAATAACTTACGTTCATCAGAGATTTATCCAACGCACCAGTATTTTCGCCAATTTTAATCATGCGGACTACCAATGGGGAGAACAAACCTGCATTTTGAAAGCTCTCGCTCATGCTATCACCCGCATTAATTTGGCCATGTACCCGATTGAGCGAATCGGCAATCACGCGATTCCCCACAATTTTTTCACAGGTTTTAATCGCATCCAACACTGGGATACCGGTTTGATACATCAAGGCAAAATACCTGGAAAAACGGGCCATGATAATTTTGTGCAAAATCTCACCTGTGAGTGGTAATTTTAATTTCAAGTAATCAAATTGATAACGCGCAGCATCACTGGATTTCAGCAATGAAAACACGCCCACCACAATCCCAGCAATCACCAGCAATATAAGCCACCAGTAATTCACAAACGCATCCGAAATCGCAATCAGTAATTTGGTGTTCCAAGGCAACTCTTGGCCTAGACTGTTCAAAAACTTCACCATTTCCGGTACCAGATACACCATTAATATCACGACAGCCGCTGATACCACCACCAGCAGAATTAACGGGTACATCAACAAGCGTTTGGTTTGTGCAAACAATTCATCTTGCCATTTGAGGGTATCGCTGAGGTTATTAAACACCAAGGGTAATTGCCCGGTTTGCTCACCTGCGGCCACCAAATTAACAAACACTTCGCTAAACACGTTCGGGTATTCCGCCAGTGCTTGTGAGAGCATTTTCCCACCCTCAACATCCGCCACCAAGCCGCCTATCACCTTTTGAAAATAGGGGTTATTGGTGCTATCGCGCAAATCATTCAACCCCTCTAGTAAGGGCACGCCCGAACTGGTCAACTGCTCCAATTGAAAGCAAAACATCACCAAATCACGGTTGCTGACACGGTTGCCTGAAAATGTTTGACTGGATTTTCCAGCAGACTTAAAGGTAATGAGGTCCAGACCCATCCGCTCCAAACGGATTTCTAAGTCGACCTCGTTCAACGCATCCATCTGGCCACGCGCATAACGGCCAGATTTGTTAATCGCTTTGTAGTTAAAGGTCGCCACGTCTGCTTAACTGCTAATGTTTAATTCTGGAAGTTAGGTCAATCACACGCATCACTTCATCAATGCTGGTATACCCCTCTAAGATGCGACGAACGCCATCGTCAGCAAGGGTCACAAACCCTTTCTGCAAGGCCAGTTTGCGCAATTCATCCAAGTGTGCGCGACGCGCAATTAACGCATCCATATCGCTGTCTACTCTCAGCAACTCAATAATGGCCATACGCCCCCTAAAGCCGGTAAACGCACAGCGCTTACAGCCTTTATGTCTGAATATCTGTACGGCTTCTGATTGGCTTACGCCAAGAATTTTGCGCTCATCATCCGATGGTTTGACTGCCTCTTTACAATGCGGGCATAGCACGCGCACCAAACGTTGCGCCACCACCCCAATAATATTGCCCGCCATGATTTCCGGCGAGATACCAATATCCAGCAAACGTGGGAAGGTGCCTAAAGCAGAGTTGGTATGCAGGGTACTAAACACTTGGTGACCAGTCATGGCGGCACGGAAAGCCATAGTGGCGGTGTCCTCATCACGAATCTCACCCACCAAAATAATGTCTGGGTCTTGGCGCATAATCGAGCGGATACCATTGGCAAAATCCACCTTATTCACTTCTGCTACAGAGGTCTGGCGCATCATGGTCACTGGATATTCCACAGGATCTTCCAAGGTCATGATATTCACGGCCTCTGTATTGAGATGTGAGAGCAATGAATACAAGGTAGTGGTTTTACCGCTACCAGTGGGCCCGGTGACAATCACAATGCCTTCTGGCCGAGTCATCATAAACTTCAATTCATCCAGCGTGGTGCTTCTTAAGCCCATGCGCTCTAAAGGAATAATCGATTTCTCACGGTCGAGCACACGCAATACGATATTTTCACCATTGATGGTGGGGTGCGTGGACACCCTAAAATCAATGGGACGACCACATAAATTCATGTTGAGACGTCCATCTTGTGGTGAGCGTGTTTCGGCAATGTCCATTCCAGACACCACTTTTAAACGCACTGCCACCCCCGGCCAATAGGTTTTGTGTAAACTTCTCACCTGTTGCAATACACCATCCACGCGGTAGCGAATACGCAAGAACGCATACTCTGGCTCAAAGTGAATATCCGATGCGCCCCGTTTCACAGCATCCATCAACAACGCGCCCACCAAGCGTACCACTGGCTGAGTGTATTCATTGCCGTTTTCGGCCAAGCTTTGGTAGTCAATTTCGCCAGTTTCAATTTCGCGCAGAATGCCATCTACCGACAATTCATAACCATAAAACTGGTCAATAAACTCTTCCAGTTGCGCTTCAGCAGCTAACACTGGTTTGAGCTGAATCTGCCCGCCCAACATCGCACGCAATTGGTCCAAGGCCACAACGTTGAACATGTCGGCCATGGCCACAATCATGATTTTGCTGGCGTCGTCATAAGAAACCGGCAACACATGATAACGCCTAGAAAAGTCTTCCGGCACCATACTCAGTGCATCAATGTCGGCTACCACCGCGCTCAAATCGATACTTTCCTGACCAATGGTGTGCGCGACCAAATCGCGCACCATGGACTCGGACACAAAGCCTAATCTAACCAGTTGCTTGCCTAACGGCAAATTGTTTTGGTCCTGCTCAATGAGCGCAATGCGCAGCTGATCCTGAGTAATCAGGCCTTGCTGCACCATCAAATCGCCTAATCTTAATTTACGTCGTTGTTCTGCCATGATTATTATTGTTGTGATTGAATAGCAGCGATACGCGCCTGTAACGCTGATATATCAATGGTTGAAGAAGGCGAAGCAGCCACCTGCGCGAGTGCCTGCTGATAATACGGCAATGCAAGTGCTGGCTTACCCATTTGGTCCAAACTCACGGCCAAGTTAAATGCGTTTTCTGCGGTCGCGTTTAATCTGTAGGCTTCAAAATAGGATTGTTGTGCATCTGCCCATTGTGATTGGCCAGCATAAAAGGCACCTAAATTGGCATGCGCATTGGCATCGTTTGGGTTTTCTTGCAGTATCTTTCTAAATTTAGCGACACCAACTTGGTCATCTTGCGTCACATTGGCAGCATAGGCCGATAACGCTGTCGCATTTTTGGGCTCCACTTCCAGCACTTTTTGGTACCAGCCCAGCGCGTCATTGATACGACCCTCACGCTCTGCAATTGCCCCCATTCCCAACAAGGCATCCACATTGCGTGTATCACGCTGTAATACACGTTTATATAAACTTTGTGCTTCTTGATTATTGCCTGCCAAATAAGCATTGTAGGCATTTGTTAAGACAGGGCTGATGACAGCGGCAGATTGCGTTTTTGATACTTGAATCGATGCACTGGGCGAAGCGATTGTTGGCACAACAATCGCTGATGATCTGCGTACTTCCATGACTGGCGTATCGATATCCGGTGCTGCTCTGTTGGGTTTGCTACGCGCAACACTGGATGTTCGCTCTGCTGACTCTCTCGCAACGGTTGCAGGTTGCATAGCCTGTGGATCTGGCGAATTGGTCAAACCTTCTGAGGCTAAAGTATTTGTTGGTGCGGGCGGCACCATACGCTCAACATCTTGGTTTGGTGCCTGCGCTAGCTGATTTTGCGGTGATGGTTGCAGTGGTGTAACGTTTGCTGGCAACACTGGCGGGTTAGCATTCACTGCTGGTGGCGCATTTACAACATTCAATTGATAGTAAAAATAGCCTAGTATCGCCAGAAACCCCAATACACCAAACAGCACAATCCAAACAATGGGCTTCATTTCTGAACGGGGCTCCACTTTGGCAGCAAACATATTATTGGCGCGCTCAGAATTGTGCTCGCCTGAGTATTGTGTGCCGACAAAACTTGGCGCAGCTTCTGGCTTTTCTGCATCCTCATCCGCCAAAGATAAGGTAATCGGATCTAAATCATCCGGCTGGTCATTGGCAATATTGGTGGCACTTCTTCTGCGCGCCTGCTGCATATCCTGCTGCGCTTGCTCAAGTTTTTGTTGGTCAAGTTGCGCTTTTTCTGCTTTATCCAATGCTTTGATTAATAAGCTCATACCGGTTGATGGTGCAATTACTCGTTAGCCTCTTCAAGCACTTTTTCTAACTGCTGGGCGGGCAAAAACTGTTTGAAATTACGTAACTCGTCGGACTCCAGGCTAGCATTTGGAATCACCGTTGGGCGCAAGAAAATCACCAATTCTGTCTTGCGTGTCGCATCATTTTTACCTCTAAATACATTTCCCACACCAGGCACATCAGATAAACCAGGCACTTTATCGGTATTTCTGTAGATCTCATCTTGCATTAAACCACCCAATACCGCGGTATTGCCACTGCCGATTTGTAATATGGACTCCATCTCCCGCACTTGGATTTGCGGAATCAAACTCTGAATTTGCACTAACTGTGGATTGGGGTCACGCACAAAACCGACCACTCTAGAAATGGTAGGGCGCACGTTAATGTTGACATCGCTGCTATCGTTAATCTGTGGCGTGACGCTCATTACCACCCCTACAGGCACCGTATTTGGTGTTGTCGTAAATGTTGCAAGCGTGCCACCTACCGTGCCACCTACCGTAGATTGTTGTGCTTGTACTGTAAAGTACACCAGATTATCCACCACTTTAAGCACAGCGGTTTGATTATTAAGCACCATTAACTTAGGGCTTGATAACACTTTGGTGTCACCAAACTGCTTCAACAACGTGATGGAGGCTGCAATATTACCGATTGCGCTGGCAGGATTGATATAACCAGCAACAAAGCCAGCGGTTGGTGTTGTGCCAAATGCATTGGCCTCACCTGCACCAAATTGTGTATTTACACCCGCACCAGTGTTAGGGTTAAAATTAACGTTCGGGTTAAACACAACGCCTTTATTGCCCA
The DNA here is from genome assembly GCA_001464125.1 of Betaproteobacteria bacterium Ga0077540. Taxonomy (GTDB): domain Bacteria; phylum Pseudomonadota; class Gammaproteobacteria; order Burkholderiales; family Methylophilaceae; genus Methylophilus. The sequence continues at coordinate 36,968 of LNEP01000005.1, forward strand.
AGGTCTGACCAAATACAAACCCGCTGTTATTGGCACTATTATTTAAACGACTCCAATCGATGCCCGCTTGAAAACTGTCATTCAAAATCACCTCAACAATCGTGGCTTCAATCAAGACCTGTTTTCTGGCGCTACCCATCACGCGTTCGATAAACTCCTGCACTTTTTCGTGTTGTTTGTTGGTCGCACGCACGCTAATTACGCCCGTTTCAGGGTTGGCAATCACATTGGCAGCCAGTAACGTTTTATATTCCGAACGTTGCTCCTTACGTTGGTCAGCTTCGGCTTTGTTACTATCCGCTTGCGCTTTTGCATCCTCTGCCGATAACTTTTCGTCTAGGTTTTTCGCCCCCACACTGCCGTAGCGGGTTACGATCACTTCTTTGTCCGTCTCAGCCAATAGCTCTTTGATGTTTTGTACCAGAGATTCCCACAGATGGTTTTTAGAAATACTATCCACTGCGGTACTTGAACTGTTTTTGGCACCGTTACCCGAAGTGCTAGTTGTCGTGCTTTGACCGCCCACGCCAGTGCTAGCACTTTGTCCTGTACTCGAGATTTCTGCGGCCGCGCCAATAAAGCCTTTGGTATCGCGGTTCATGTTGACGTAATCCACTTTGTAAGTACGCAACACAGGCTGGTCTGGGGTGATGTACAACACATTGCCATCCATGCGATAGGTTAAATCCACCTGCTTGGCTAGACGTTCTAAAATCGAAGGCAAGGTCTGATCCACTGCATTGAGGGTAGCACGGCCTTGAATGGCGGGATGAATATCAATATTCAGTTTGCTTTCACGCGCCAAGGCAAACAGAATCTCCTTGACCGGCACCTCGTTCACTACCACGCTGTAGGTCTGTGATTTTGGTATCGCCTTGGGCGGGGGTAATTGGGTTTGCGCCTTAACAGGTTTGGGAATAGGGGCTTGTGCTACGGTTGATTCAGATGAAGGGTTAGCTGCTTTAGATTCAATATGTCCGGCAGAAGGCGTAATTTTGGTCTGGTGCGTGCAAGCGGCAAGTAAAGCCACCAGCAAATAAGCAAAACGCTTAAACGGGTAAAGATGATTGAACACGTTTGACTAACCCCATCACTTATTATTTATCAAGAAGTTTATCGCATAAAGAGGTTTGAATTGCAATACTAACTTATTGAAAGTTTTGCTTTTTCAGCCACTCTAAGTACTTTTGATTGTTTCTTCCAATATCCCGCCAATCGTTCTTAACTGTGGGCGATTTTTTTGCAAACTTTCGGGCAGCTGCTTCAATGCCTCATTCGCAGAAAAACGATCTGCATACGAACCGTATACTACAGTATAAAATATCTGTTGATTCACTTTAGTTTGGTAAACATACAATTTATCCAACTCTATGATTTGTGCCAGCAACGCCAATTGCAACCTCAATTGCTGCTCATCGGATGACCCTAAAATTTGAATGGTGACTGTCTCTTTTGGCATTGCCTGCAACCATTGTTGAGTGACTTGCATGCGGGTTTGCAAGGTATCCATCGGCTTAATCGTGGTGACTGGTTGATTGGAACTAGCACTCGCAGAAGTTGCTTGGCCTGCTGCTTCCAATCCTGAAGGGGTCGTCGTTTGATTTTGGACTGGATTGGCCGGTAGAGCAGAAGATGCCTGAGCATTACTGGGTGTTGCAGAACCTGCGCTGGTATTTTTTGTAGTTGTTGCAGGCGTTGTTTTTACCGGAACGGTAGCCGCTGGTGTTAAAAACTGCAATTGATACAAGCGCTGTCCCAAATAACCAAGTGCCAACCCTAGCACCAACACACCCAACAGACCAAGCAACCAGAGCCTGCGCCCCGCTTTCTTAGCTTTTTCTGCACCAAACTCACTATCCGCAATCGCCGCCTTCACATGCTTGGGTGTCACCAAATACACATTGTCTGCAAATGCAGCTAACAAGGCTTTGTCTGCCAGAATATTCACTCGGCGTATTAATCCCTCTGCCGCATTGGCAATATGTGTAATGGATTTGTCGCTAAATAAGTGCGGGCCAAAATAGCCGGCAGCTCTCAGGCGAAAAATCAAATACTCCCCCACTTCTTTGGGTCGCAATGGTGTGAGGTTAAAGCTATGTGTGATGCGCTCTCGCAGTTGTCGAATTTGCGTTTGATTTAAATTGCTATCCAACTCAGGCTGACCAAACAATACCATTTGTAGCAATTTGTGGTGCTTAGTCTCCAAATTGGACAACAATCGAATCTCTTCCAGTGTGGCCAGTGGCATGCCTTGCGCTTCTTCCACAAATATCACCACCTGTTTGCCGGCCTCATGTCGAGTCAACAAGTAGGATTGCAATACCTGCATGACTTTAAGTTTGTCTGCATTTTTGGGTAGTTTGACCCCCAACTCAAACGCGATGGCGTGCAGAATATCTTCTGGTGCCACACTGGGGTTAGCCAAATAGACGCACTCCACCTGCTCAGGCAACATGTTTTGCAACATACGGCAGAGCATGGTTTTACCACTGCCCACCTCACCCACCACTTTCACTATCCCCTCGCCACTGGTGATGGCGTACATCAGCGCATCCAGTACCGCGCCGCGATTGCTGCCATTGTAAAAGTGCTCGGTATTGGGGGTGATTTTGAAGGGCGGTTCTTTTAAACCAAAGTGCGCGTAATACATATCAACCAGCCTGTATCATCATGCATTGCCTTGCTCTTGCAACTGGATGCGGCTATACAACGTTGTTCGATTGACCCCTAACAACTTGGCGGCCTGACTTAAATTCCCATGTGTAATTTTCATAGCTGCCTCAATGTAGGCTTTTTCCCATGATTTCAGCACCTGATCCAAACTCACGTTAGCCTCGGTTTGCAAATGTTGCATAGCATAACCAGACAAATCTCCATTATTGGAAATCACAGGGCCTTCACCCACTTCACTTTGGCGAGATAAATCCAGCTCAGCAGAAAGCTGTTGCTCATTCACGGTTTGCCCCGCATATTTGGCAATCAGGCGGATAATGATATTGCGCAACTCGCGCACATTGCCTGGAAAGTGATAACTTAACCAACGGGATTTCGCCCGCTCATCCAATTTAAATGGCTGTTGCTCAGTCTCACGTGCATAAAACTGGTTAAAGTGATCCAGCAATATCACACTATCTTCACCCAACTCACGCAGAGGTGGCACTTTTACAGCAAATACGCTCAAGCGGTGATATAAATCGGTTCTAAACTTACCTGCCTTGGCTTCAGCACGCAAATCACGGTTGGTGGCTGCCACAATTCTGGCTTTACTTTTACGTATTTGCGTCTCGCCCACCCGCGCAAACTCACCGTTCTCTAATACGCGCAATAACTTAGCCTGCATTTCCAGAGGCAACTCGCCAATTTCATCCAAAAATAACGTACCTTCGCCCACCTCCTCAAAATACCCTGAGTGTGCACCAGCCGCGCCCGTAAAAGCACCCTTGGCATGCCCAAACAAAATAGATTCGGCCAATTGGGGTGAAATTGCCGCGCAATTCACGGATAAATAAGCTTGCTTGCTGCGTTTGCTAAAACGGTGAAAGTTACTGGCCACCCGCTCTTTACCCGCACCTGATTCACCCTCAATCAATACCGGAAATGGCGAATCTGCAAACTGGCGAATTTGGGTGATGAGCGTTTGCATAGGCAGACTTTGCCCCAACATGCCTCCATTTTTGTCTTCTGGCTGCTCAGTCAGCTCAACACTTTGTACCTTCAAAGAGTTGATTAGCAAATCTTTGAGGCGCTCTACATCACATGGTTTGGGAATAAAATCTAACGCGCCTAAGGCTAGCGCGTGCTTCACATTTACGTCATCGCTTTGTCCGGATAGGACATGGATTTTCATGGTGGGGGAATGGGCAAGTAATTCGCCTATCATTTTAAAACCTTCATCAGGCTTGTGCTGGGATGGCGGCAAACCCAAGTCGACCAATGCCAACGCTGGCGGCTCGTCTAGTTGTCGCAACAAACTTTTTGCCTGCGCTCTCGAATCTGCCACGCATACCTCAAAGTGCTTACTCAACACAAAATGCAATGTGTCAGTAATCAGCGGGTCGTCATCGATGATTATCAAAATAGGACGTGTTTCAGCCATTTTGCATCCTTAATCTATTTTATTCTTAATGTTGATTGATTAAAGCTACTATAGCTTGAGATGGCTTAACCATCAATGTTTAAGCGAAAATTACTTAGGAAAATAGCTTAGAAATCAGGGCTTAACCCCCTGAAAAAAATGACGGTACGTTTACGCGCATCAAACGTCTAGAACAACTCGATTTCACCTTCTTTGATGTCTTCTTGCAGCAGACCTTCCGCTTTCAGCTCATCGTAACTGCATGTGCGGTTACGGCCGTTATTTTTTGCATAATACAAAGCCAAATCGGCACGGTCTACCAGCTGACTTGGCGCGCTATCACCGGTAAGCCTTGTGTAACCTACGCTAGCTGTAACCTTTCCAACTTGGGGAAAGCTAAACGATTGCAGTTTATCGGTGAACCGCTTCAGTACCATATTGATGTCTGAATCCTGCGCACAGCCAAATATTCCGACAAACTCCTCACCACCAAATCTAAACAGCGGATCTGTTTCGCGGAACGATTTTGTCATCATTTGTGAAAACAACAACAACACCTCATCCCCAATCAAATGACCAAACTCGTCGTTCACACGCTTGAAGTGATCAATATCAAAAATGGCAATGAAGTAAGACATGCCTGCGCGATCGTCCTGTCGCATCGCATTGTTATGCAATGTCGTCATGATTTTATTGATTTTCTGATCAAACGTTTTACGATTCAGCAACCCAGTCAGGGTGTCACGCTCATTATCGTTAAGCAAACCGTTGTAGTTTCGGTAAATATCCAGCAAATGACTAATTGCTTGCGTCAGGCCTGCATGCTCAAAATCAGATTCCACCACCACAACTGCATTGTTATAGACAACCTCATGTTTCATAGGAAACAAGTGATGCTTCTTACCATCACTGCCGTTTAACACTACATACTCGCCCGTGTTATAACAGTCTAACAACGCCTGACAAAGCTCATCAGGAATCTTCTCAGCGTCTCCCAATGTTTCGTCGGCAATCGCTGAAAAAAACAAAGTGGAGATTTCTTTTAATCGATAAATTTGCACCGAATGCGCTTGCGTATTGGTGAACAGTTGCAACAAATAGGCAATGTTCTGCTTCAATGCAGCTTCCAGCGCAAGGCCGTCTCGCTCTTTCGTTAAGACAGTCAAGCTTTCAAGAAATTGATTTATCAAAGTATTTGGCAAAGTATTCGCAAGTTCAGTTACACGGTTCATCAACATTTAAGACCTAAAATTGACAGTCTTAAAACCCATTAGGTGTGAATATAGAATAGATGCGCAATATTTAATTGACTGAACAACTGTATAAAAATGGCTTAATTCAAGAAGAATGCAGATAGCCAACATACCAGGCACAAGTTTACAGACATTCAAAGCTATAGGTGGATAGCGCCAAAATAGAACAAGCGCAAACTTAACTTATTTTACTTTTGAGGAGGTTGGGGTGGCTGATGGGGCTCGAACCCACGACAACTGGAATCACAATCCAGGGCTCTACCAGCTGAGCTACAGCCACCATTGAGCGCAAATTGGCCTGCCCGACAGGAATCGAACCTGTAACCCCCAGCTTAGAAGGCTGGTGCTCTATCCGGTTGAGCTACGGGCAGATTTAGTTACATGTTGACACTGTCATATCATGCCACTGAACTACGTGACGTTGACGGGTAAACCAAAGGGTATTTGGTCGGCGTGGAGAGATTCGAACTCCCGACATCCTGCTCCCAAAGCAGGCGCGCTACCAGACTACGCTACACGCCGAAGAGGCAGAAATATAGCGCAATACTGCCTGTTGGTCAATTCTAATATGTTAAAATTGCGTTTTATTTTTAATAAATATTCAAAAATTAGCATGACCGCGCAAATTATTAACGGCAAAGCAATTGCCGAATCACTTCTCGATAATCTGAAAAACAGGGTTCAACAACGCATCGCCGCTGGCAAGCGAGCGCCTTGCCTAGCTGTAATTTTGGTGGGTGCCGATCCGGCCTCTGCCATTTACGTGCGCAATAAGCGCCTTGCTTGTGAAAAAGTTGGTATTCAATCGATTGCACATCAATTGCCTGCCACCACCAGCCAGGCCGATCTATTAGCATTAGTAGACACACTGAATACTGACCCTAATGTGGATGGTATTCTGGTTCAGTCGCCGTTACCAGAACATATTAATGAAGACTTATTGATTGAGCGCATCAGCACGTTTAAAGATGTAGATGGCTTTCATCCCTATAACATTGGCCGCTTAGCTGTGCGTCAGCCCACACTGCGCTCTTGCACACCTTTTGGCGTGATTAAAATGCTACAGGCCAGCAATATTACACTGATGGGTTTAGATGCTGTGATTGTCGGCGTATCCAACCATGTGGGGCGCCCTATGGCATTAGAACTGCTACTAGCGGGCTGTACTATCACTAGTTGCCATCGCCATACCAAGGATTTGGCGGCACATGTAAAAAATGCCGATATTGTAGTGGCTGCTGCTGGCAAAGCGGGATTGATTCAAGGCGACTGGATTAAGCCGGGCGCGATTGTGATTGATATTGGCATTAACAGACGTGAAGATGGCTCTATTTGCGGCGATGTGGACTTTGAAGCAGCCAAAACACGTGCTGGCTATATCACACCGGTACCCGGTGGTGTGGGGCCTATGACCGTTGCCACGCTGATGGAAAACACATTGCTAGGTTTGGAGTTGCGCGAGCAGAGCGAGTTGGATAATCACGCTTAAGCGTGCAAGCAAATGATTTTTGCATATATGTAGTATTCGGTGTAAACTCGCGCGATTAAATTTTTTGTTTTTGTATAGATTTGGTTGGCAATTCTCTTTTCTTATTAACTGTGATTTAACGACAATATAGTCGCTGGAAACAACATGGCAGAAACCCTCAACAAAACATTCACCCCTTATCAAGCCAAGCCTGATGAGGAATACATGAACAAAAAACAACAAGATCATTTCCGTAAAATTCTTAACGATTGGAAATCCGAACTTAGTCACGATATCGACAAAACCGTGCATACCATGCAAGATGAAGTGACAATGTTTGCAGACCCCAATGACCGCGCCAGTCAAGAATCAGACATGGCTTTAGAGTTACGCAACCGTGATCGCGAGCGTAAATTAATCAAGAAAATTGATGAAACGCTGCGCAACATCGATGCCGATGAATATGGTTACTGCGAAGGATGCGGTGTAGAAATTGGCTTAAAGCGACTAGAAGCACGCCCGACTGCAACACTTTGTATTGATTGCAAAACATTAGACGAAATGCGTGAAAAACAGGTCGCTAAATAGCCACCTGTTTTCAGTGAAGGCAAAGATTTAGGTTATGCCGGAACTAAAAGTGAATTATTGGCCACGGGCTTTCAGTGCAAGCTAACATGCGCAGCATGTTATGTTGTAACTAAAAGCAAGCATGGTCACCAAGGTGTGACTAGCCAATAAAAAAGCCCGCGAAAGCGGGCTTTTTTATTACACCGACTGTATATTACTCAGCCGCTGGCGCTTCTTCTTTAGCTGGTGCGTCAATCAAGGCTTTCATGCTTAAACGCACTTTGCCTTTATCATCAATTTCCACCACTTTAACTTTAACTACATCGCCCTCTTTCACAAAATCACCTACCGCTTTTACGCGCTCATGTGCGATTTGAGAAATATGCACTAAGCCATCTTTGCCTGGCAATAGCGAAACCACTGCACCGAAATCTAAGATTTTGACCACTGGGCCTTCGTAGATTTGACCCACTTCAACCTCAGCAGTAATTTGGGCAATGCGGCGTTGTGCTTCTTCGCCTTGTTCTGCACTGGTACAAGCAATTTTAATCGTGCCATCTTCTTCAATATCGATGCTGGTGCCGGTTTCTTTAGTCAACGCTTGAATGACTGAGCCGCCTTTACCAATCACATCACGGATTTTGTCCGGATTAATCTTCATGGTAATAATACGTGGTGCAAACGCAGACATTTCTGTATTGGCGCCTGAAACAGCTTGCTTCATTAAGCCGAGGATGTGTGCACGACCTTCTTTCGCTTGCGCTAAAGCCACCTGCATAATTTGTGCAGTAATCCCGGTGATTTTGATGTCCATTTGTAATGCCGTGACACCATTTTCGGTACCCGCCACTTTAAAGTCCATATCGCCCAAGTGATCTTCATCACCCAAAATGTCAGTCAATACAGCAACGCGATTGCCTTCTTTAATCAAGCCCATGGCAATACCAGCCACGTGCGCTTTCATCGGCACACCTGCATCCATCAATGCCAAACAGCCACCACACACAGAGGCCATAGAGCTCGAACCATTGGATTCAGTAATCTCTGACACAACACGCATGGTGTAATCGAAATCTTCCTTGGCTGGCAAGGCAGCAATCAATGCACGCTTAGCTAAACGGCCATGGCCGATTTCTCGGCGTTTTGGCGTACCCACGCGACCTGTTTCACCTGTCGCATACGGAGGCATGTTGTAATGCAACATAAAGCGATCGTTGTACTCACCTTGCAAGGCATCAATGGTTTGCTCATCGCGACCAGTACCTAAGGTTGCAACTACCAAAGCTTGTGTTTCACCGCGTGTAAATAGCGCTGAACCGTGTGTACGTGGCAACACGCCAGTACGAATGCTGATAGGACGCACAGTGCGCGTATCTCGGCCATCAATACGTGGCTCACCATTTAAAATTTGGCTACGCACTGTTTTCGCTTCCAACTTAAAGAACTCGTCTTTAATTTTGTTGGCTTCTAAGGTTGAAGTTTCTTCTGTAATCAATTCTGCCATCACGCGGTTTTTGATTTCATCCAGCTTGCTTGAACGCTCGCCTTTGGCTTTGATTTTAAATGCTGCATTAACATCGTCTGCAGCCAACTTTGCTACCTTTTCAATCAACGCTGTGTCTGGCTCTGGCGCAACCCAATCCCACGCATCTTTACCAGCTTCTGCTGATAATTCGTTAATCATTTTAATCACAGCTTGCATTTGCTCATGGCCATACACCACAGCGCCTAGCATCACTTCTTCGGATAACTCTTGCGCTTCAGACTCCACCATCATCACGGCGGTTTCAGTTGCAGCCACTACCAAATCTAACGCTGTTGTTTCTAATTCAGTTTTGGATGGATTTAATATATATTGTCCATTGATGTAGCCCACGCGCGCTGCGCCTAGTGGTCCAAAAAATGGAATACCTGACAATGACATAGCGGCAGAGGCGCCGATAATCGCCGGAATATCTGCATCGATTTCTGGATCAGAAGACAACACAGTCGCCACTACTTGCACTTCGTTATAAAACGCTTCTGGGAATAATGGACGCAATGGGCGGTCGATTAAACGGCTGGTCAGTGTTTCTTTTTCTGAAGGACGGCCCTCACGTTTGAAGAAACCACCTGGAATCTTACCTGCAGCATAGGTTTTTTCCATGTAATCTACAGTTAATGGAAAGAAATCCTGACCTTCTTTGACTTCGCGTTTGCTGGTCACTGCGACCAATACCACGGTATCACCATAGCTCACCATCACGGCCGCATCGGCTTGACGTGAGATTTCACCTGTTTCAAGGGTGAGCGTATGCGCACCGTATTGAATACTTTTTTTCACAATATTAAACATTATTTTTCCTTTTCATCTCAATTACTCGCTATTCACTACCCAATAGCAAGTACTACTTTTCACTACGTTTTGTGTTATTACTTTTTGTGATATTTTTTACTTATGGCATCCACGATAGGAACGTTTGCCAATAAAAAAGCCGATGCACATCACAATGCAATCGGCTTTTATTCATTACAGAAGTGCGCTGAAATTAATAATCTTAGACACTTCTATAACAATTACTTACGGAGGCTTAAGCGCTCAATCAAAGATTGATAACGGCTTACATCTCTGCTTTTTAAGTAGTCCAACAAGCGACGACGTTGACTTACTAATGCCAACAAACCACGACGTGAGTGATTGTCTTTTTTGTTAGATTTAAAGTGTTCTGTTAAATAAGCGATACGGCTAGTTAATAAAGCCACTTGTACTTCTGGGCTTGCTGTATCGTTTGGTGCGCGTTGATATTCTTTAACGATTTTTGCTGTATCTTGTGCTGTAATTGCCATCTTTTTTCCTTTAGTTAGCGTCAATGCAGAAGCAGGTGTTTAAATCATCGCCCCGCGAAAGCATTCATTTACGATGAACCGCGCATTGTATAGGCATTTACCTGAATTCACAAGCTAATATTAAATTAAATATCTGTTTTTATTAGCCTATTTGTTTCTTGCAATAGCTTCTGCTTGTAACAAGCGCTTAGGTGCTATTTTGCCGTCCGGTTGCAAAAAACCCAACCCCAAAAACTGCTGTTGCGCGTTATATATACGCAAGTCTCCTTCGGGGATTTTGCCTGACTGCCAAACTGGCTGACCTTGTAATAGATAATAAGCTGCATCCGCATCCAGTACGACCTTGGGAATGGCTTCGATGGCAGTATCTACTGGCAATAACTGCTCCTCACGTTGCGTAAGCGTCATCCGCTCCAAAGCGTCCAAACAAATCGTTTGCGTAATGTCATAAGCGGCTGTAGCGGTGCGACGCAATGCCAATAAGTGTGCGCCACAACCCAAAGCGTGCCCGATATCTTCGGCCAAGGTACGAATATATGTCCCTTTGCTACATGTCACACTGATTTCCGCAACACCCTCTGCATATGCATTCAGAGCGATTTTTAGGATATACACACTGCGAGCCCGACGCTCGATTTCAACGCCTGCACGGGCATAAGTGTACAAGGCCTTACCCTCATGCTTGAGCGCAGAATACATAGGGGGCACTTGTTCAATGAGGCCTTCAAACTGTTTCAAAACTGCTATCAACTGTGTTTGATTAAAGGCTACCGGACTAAGTGTGAGCACCTCTCCCTCGGCATCACCAGTCGTCGTCGTCACGCCAAATTGCACGCGCGCGATATAGGTTTTGTCTGCATCGGTTAGGTACTGTGCAAACTTGGTTGCCTCGCCCAAACAAATAGGTAACACGCCCGTCGCCAATGGATCTAGTGTGCCTGTATGCCCGGCCTTAGCAGCCTGGAATAACCATTTGACCTTTTGTAAAGCTTGATTGGAAGAATAGCCAAGCGGTTTATCAAGCAACAACACACCATCAATAGGTCGCTTGATACGCTTAACTTGCGTGGCTTTTACTTTAGGGAGCGAATCGTGCACGCTTAAGAGTTTGATTTTGCGTCTGACGCGATGGCTTCGTTAATGAGTTGCGCCATTTTCATGCCATTATCAATCGAAGCGTCGTATACAAAATGCAGTTGCGGTACTGTGCGCAACAGCATGCGTTTGGCTAATTGGGTGCGCAAAAAGCCAGAAGATTTTTCCAAACCTTTTTGTATAGCATCACTCGGTTTTGCTGCGCTGTAAAAGATTTTGGCGTGCGCCATGTCACCCGTCACTTCTACTTCAGTTACAGTGACCATGCCAATTCTTGGATCTTTCACCTCAAACTGTAGCAAATCCGCCAACTCTCGGCGCATTTGCTCAGCTACACGGTGACTTCTTGAAAACTCTTTAGCCATGATTGATTTGCAACTTAAAGTGTACGTGCCACTTCAACCACTTCGTAAACTTCCAGAATATCACCCACTTCAATATCATTGAAGTTTTTCAGCGACAGGCCGCACTCAAAGTTATTTTTCACTTCTTTTACGTCATCTTTAAAGCGCTTGAGTGAGTCTAGCTCGCCGGTATGAATAATCACATTGTTGCGTAGCAAGCGTACTTTAGAATTGCGTTTTACCATACCGTCTTGCACGTAACAACCAGCGATTGAGCCCACTTTAGAAATGCGGAACACTTCGCGCACTTCTACGGTACCAATCATTTGCTCTTTTTGCTCTGGTGCTAACATACCGCCCAGTGCCGCTTTCACTTCATCCACAGCCTCGTAAATGATGTTGTAGTAACGGACATCCACACCTAAGTTTTCAACCAATTTACGCGCACCGGCATCGGCACGTACGTTAAAGCCAATCAATACCGCGCTTGATGCTGCAGCCAAGTTCACATCTGACTCGCTGATAGCACCCACACCAGAGTGGATAATATTAACGCGCACTTCTGCCGTAGACAGTTTTTGTAAGCTAGTAGATAAAGCTTCAAACGAACCTTGTACATCAGATTTAATAATGATATTGAGCGTTTGCACTTCGCCTTCAGCCATTTGTTCAAACATATTTTCAAGCTTGGCGGCTTGTTGTTTAGCCAATTTCACATCGCGGAATTTACCCTGACGGAACAGCGCAATCTCACGCGCTTTACGCTCATCATTCAATACAATTACTTCTTCACCCGCGCTCGGCACATCGGACAAGCCTAGAATTTCTACCGGAATTGACGGACCTGCTTCTTTGATGTCACGGCCGGTTTCATCCAGCATGGCACGTACGCGGCCATATGAGCTACCAGCTAACAACATATCACCACGACGTAAAATGCCTGACTGCACCAACACTGTCGTTACGGAACCACGGCCTTTATCCAAACGGCCTTCAATCACCAAGCCTTTAGCCGGCGTATTTTTAGCTGCTTTCAACTCCAGCACTTCAGCTTGCAGCAACACGGCTTCTAGCAACTCATCAATGCCTTTACCGGTTTTGGCCGACACTTCGCGGAACATCACGTCACCACCAAACTCTTCTGGCACCACTTCGTGATTAACCAGTTCCATTTTAACGCGCTCCGGCTGTGCTTCCGGTTTATCCACTTTATTAATCGCCACTACAATCGGCACATTGCCCGCTTTTGCATGGTGAATCGCTTCAATGGTTTGCGGCATTACACCGTCATCAGCAGAGACTACCAAAATCACAATATCTGTCGCTTTTGCACCACGTGCACGCATCGCAGTAAACGCCTCATGACCTGGGGTATCTAGGAAAGTCACCATGCCGCGCGGTGTTTCCACATGGTAGGCACCAATATGCTGCGTGATACCACCGGCCTCGCCAGAGGCTACACGACTACGGCGAATGTAATCCAACAATGAAGTTTTACCATGGTCAACGTGACCCATGACAGTCACCACTGGTGGACGCTCTTCCAATATCGCTTCTACAGAATCCGTTTCTTCCAAAAACGTTTCTGGATCGTTGGCCGCCGCAGCTTGCGCTTTATGGCCCATTTCCTCGACAACAATAATCGCAGTTTCTTGATCCAGCACTTGGTTAATCGTCACCATCATGCCCATTTTCATCAACGCCTTAATCACTTCAGCTGCTTTTACCGCCATTTTGTGCGCTAAATCGGCCACTGAAATGGTTTCAGGCACTAACACCTCATGGATAATCGGCTCAGTAGGCGCATTAAAGGCGTGTTGCTCGTCGTCTTTATGTGACTTATGTTTGCCTTTTGGTGTGCGCCAGCCTTGGTTAGCGCTGACGTCACCGCGTGTCTTCAACCCGCGTTTTTTGCTCTCAGCATCATTCCAATCTTTATTGTTATTGCCTTTGCCTTTTTTGGCATCTTTATTTTCCGGTTTTGCACCCTCTTTGGCAGCAGGCTTGTGCAATGTACCTTCTGTCAGTTTTGCCGCTTTCGCCTTGGCTGCTTCCGCTTCTGCAAGACGCTTAGCTTCCTCATCCGCTCTGCGCTGTATTAACTCTTGTTTCTTGCGAGTGTCTTCCGCCTGCATTGCCAATAAAGTGGCGTGACGTTTGGCTTCCTGCTCACGAATAGCAATCTGCTCCGGAGACAGTACTTGTTTTTTGATGGTGGTCGATACCGGTTCAGCTTTAACTGGTTCTGGTGCAACTACAGGCTCGACTACCGGCACTTCTTGTACCACTGGCACAACTACAACTTCCGGCTCAGCGATCACCTCTACCACTGGTGCTATTTCCGGTACATCAGCCGCTTCTACCAATACTTCCGGCTCAGCAACTGGCAACTCATCGTCTTCTGTACGACGCTCTAGCACACGTTTTTTACGCACCTCTACTTGAATAGTACGTGCACGGCCTGAACTGTCCGTTTTCTTTATCTCAGTGTTTTGCTTACGCGTTAGTGTGATTTTATTTTTAGGGGCTTGAGCAGCACCATGTTCTTTACGCAAATATTCCAACAAAGCAGTTTTGTCCGCTTCATCTAAGCGATCTTCTACTGTTGATTTATTAACGCCCGCACTTTTTAGCTGCTCTAGTAGCAACGTCGTTGGCAGCCCTAACTCTGCGGCGAATTGTGCAACGGTTGATTGTGCCATGTACTGCTCCAGTCTCTTAACTATACTTTTATTACTTATGCCGATTATTTAAACTTATTACTTAAACCAAGGCGCACGTGCGGTCATGATAAGTTCTTTAGCACGCGCTTCTTCCATGCCAGTCAACTCCATTAACTCATCCACTGCAAGTTCAGCCAAGTCATCCATGGTAGAAACCCCTTTAGAAGCAAGCAAGTGTGCGGTTTTGTCGTCCATTCCTTCCATTGCCAGTAAATCTTCTGCGGCTTCTTCTACTTTTTCTTCTTTGGCGATCGCCTCTGTTAACAATGCTGCACGTGCTCGTGAACGCAATTCATTGATAGTGTCTTCATCAAACGCATCAATTTCTGCCATCTCTGCCAATGGCACATAAGCAATTTCTTCTAACGTACTAAAGCCTTCTTGTACCAAGATATCAGCAACCTCTTCATCCACATCCAGCTTCTCAATGAATAACTTGCTGACACTTGCATATTCGTCTTGATTCTTCTTAGCAGCGGCTTCTTCAGTCAGAATATTGAGTGTCCAACCGGTCAACTCAGAAGCCAAGCGCACATTTTGTCCGTTACGGCCAATCGCTACAGCTAATTGCTCTTCGTCTACCACCACATCCATGCTGTGCGCATCTTCGTCCACAACAATAGAGGATACTTCAGCAGGTGCTAATGAGTTAATGACGAATTGCGCTGGATCCATACTCCACAGCACAATATCCACACGCTCGCCAGCCAACTCAGAAGTTACGGCCTGTACACGTGAACCACGCATACCCACGCAAGTACCTACCGGGTCCAAACGTTGATCATTGGTTTTCACTGCAATTTTTGAGCGTAAGCCAGGATCGCGAGCTGCTGAACGAATCTCTAAAAGACCCTCTTCAATTTCAGGCACTTCCAATTCAAACAAGCGCTTTAGGAACTCTGGTGCTACACGAGACAATACCAGTTGTGGGCCGCGGCCACCACGATCAACACGCGACAAATATGCACGTACACGATCACCTACACGTAAGTTCTCTTTAGGAATCATAGACTCACGGGGCAGCAAGCACTCAATACGACCCACCTCAATGATGGCATTGCCCTTTTCCATACGCTTAATCACACCAGTGACCAAGCTTTCACCGCGCGCTAAAAAGTCTTGCAGAATCTGTTCACGTTCTGCTTCACGCACCTTTTGCAAGATAACTTGCTTTGCTGCTTGCGCTCCTATGCGACCAAATGAGATGGATTCTAGAGGCACTTGTACATAGTCACCAATATTGAGGCCTTTGGCACGTTCATCTTCCTCATCGAATTGGTACGCCGAACTCTCCAATAAGTCGTATTCAACATATTGCCAACGTCTAAATGTTTCGTAATCTCCGGTTTCGCGGTCAATCGTCACGACAATGTCCGCGTTCTCTTCGTGATTTTTTTTAGTTGCAGAAGCCAAAGCGAGTTCCAGCGCAGTAAAAATCACCTCTTTACTCACATTTTTCTCGTGAGCTAAGGCGTCTACTAATAATAAAATTTCACGACTCATTTTAATCTCCAACTCAAATTATACTTAAATGCTTTAAAGCAAAGGCTTGCTTAATCAAATACCGGACTTAATCTGGCTTTATCAATATTACTCAAAGCGAGCTTGTAAACATGCCCTTCAAATTCCAGCAACACCGATTCATCTTCAGTACCTTGCAAAACCCCCAAAAATGTTTTGCGAGGTAAGGTGGTATCAGTGGCTTTAGGGCCCATATCTTTCACACCTACGCGCAGCTTAATCTGCGCGCGCTCTCCTGAAAATCGTGCAAAATCGCTCAACTTCTTCAATACTCGATCTAAACCTGCAGAAGAAATTTCCAAGCGATCATAATCAATATCATGCTCAACGGTAAGTACATTACCCAATTGATTGCTCACCAACACGCAATCATCAATATTGACACTGTCTTTAGTGTCTTTTGGATGCAGCTTATCTATAAACACGCGCAATAATTTGCCTCTGTTTGACATCTCCAGATCCACCAACTCGAATCCAAGTTGATTTACCGTTTTCTCAATCAAAGTTTGCAAGTCTTGCATCAACTAATACTCCCGCCATGATTTGTACTGCTACACAACGAGCAGAAACAAAAAATGGGCACAAAGCCCATCTAACATATTGAATTATACCAACTTATTCAAGGAATTGAAATAAGGCTATTGAACAGTTCAACAATAAAGTTATTCCAATAAAAAAGCCTCAGACTTATCTGAGGCTTTTTAAAACAAATAACCTCCACGAGGGAGGTTAAGTGTATAAATAAATAGCTTGGCGGTGACCTACTTTCGCATGCGAAGAGCATAC